>CBFHZD010000006.1:0-98134 GCA_965660305.1 Flavobacteriales bacterium
TACTTGTATTCTATTTCCTTTTGTCTTTGCCATTGTCCTTTAATTTCAAGAGTGCAAATATAGAAACTATAAATTAAGATTCAAACATATTAGGCTAATTTTTTCATATTTTAATTCCAGTTCTTTGGATTCTCGATATTGATTCATAACTCAAGTGTCACTTGTGTTTTAAAACTATTTTTCATTCATTATTTCCTCTATTTCGGGAATCGTTCTTGGAACACAATCGGAAAGGTTTATTGGTTTTTCTGAGGTAATTAATATATCATCTTCTATTCGCACCCCAATATTCCACCACTTTGGGTCACAGGCGGAGTTTTTTGGAATGTATATTCCAGGTTCTACGGTTATAATTTGCCCAGGGGTTAGTTTTCCATAAGTTCCCACATCGTGAACATCTAACCCTAAATAATGAGAGGTACCATGTGGAAAATATTTTCTTACTTCTGTGGGACTTTTAATAATACCTAGTTCTAACATACCTTCTGCAATGATTTTATTGGCAACTTGGCCTGCAATCCAAAAGCTATTTCCCGCCAAACAGGAGTCAATTCCAATGGATTGGGCTTTCACAACTAAGTTGTAAATAACCGCTTGTTCTTTGGAGTATTTTCCATTTACCGGAAGAGTGCGCGTTACATCGGCTGTATATCCGTGATATTCGGCACCTACATCGCTTACCAGTAAGTCATTTTCTTCAAACATTCTTCTGTTACTCACATAATGAAGAATGCAGGAGTTACCGCCACTACCATGTATAGAAGGAAAGCCTGCATGTTCTGCACCTTCATTCTTAAAATGAAATTCAACCAAAGCCTCAGTTTGGTATTCCGCCATTTCTGGGGTTAAATTTTTCATGAGTTCATGTTGCGCTTTACAAGTAATATCAATGGCTTTTTTCATCAATATCAATTCTTCATCTGTTTTTATTTCTCGCAATTGGGCCATGTAATGAGCCAATGTGGTACTTTCGTTTTGTTTCACAGTTTGGGTCAAAATGTGTTTTTTTAAATCAAACAAATCAGAGTGAGATTGTGTATTACGAGTATCTCCCTTGTCAGGAGAAAGCAATATGGTTTCTAATTCATTGATTTTGAAATCTGTGGAGAAAAAATCACTGTTGGGTAAAACAGTTCCAAATTCCAATATTTTTTCTACACCTTTAACTCCAAGTCGCTTCCCAACCCATAATTCTTGCTTGGGATCTCGAGGCTGTACAAATAGGATTTCATTCGTTAATTCATTATTAATTAAAACTGGGTGCTTATAAATGAGCACAACTGCATGGGGTTCGCGAAGCCCTGTTAAATAATAAAAATTTGGATCCTGATGATACTCGTAATCTACGTCATTGGATCTATTTCTAATGGGTGAGGAGAAAAATATAGCCACCGAACTGTCTGGCATTAAATCTCGTAGTTTCTTTCTCCTTTCACTGTGAAAACTCGGGGGAAGCAAATCTGTATCAAAAATCCCAACATCTTTTGTTTGAATAGAGGGAGAAATTTGAACTGATTCATTCTCCTGAGCAACTAGATTAAAACGAATTGAAAATCCAAAAACAAACAGTAAAAAGATAGCTTTGTAAGTATTCATGACAGAAAATTACGAAAAAATAATGGGATAGCTATTGACATGGTTAAGGATTACAAAAGTTGCAGAACATTGCTTCCTCTTGTGTTTTTCCGTTTGGATGAAATTTTTCTGTTTGGTGATTACACCGCTTACATTTATAAATATGACTAAGGGTTGAATTCGTTGGCAATGAACAGTTTTCGCAAGGCAATCCAGGTTTTGAATCACTCACAGCATATCCAGGATAATCACAAGAAGGACAAAGCGAAGTAATTTTCTGTACTAATTCCGCGGTGGCCTCTTCAATTACAGACATTCTTGTAGGATTGTTCATAGCTCTCATGTCTGTTTCTACAAAGGCATTTCCATCCCTATTTATGTTCTGATAAGCTGATTTTAGCTCTTCCCAGTTTCTAAAATCTTTGATTATAGTGGTGTTGTCTTCTTTATTTGTTTTGAGGAGTATTCCATGTGATGGAAATTGACTTTGTTTTGCAAATTTCAATAATTCTTCTTCAGAATTAATCTCTTCACCGCTAAAATTTGTTTCTGTACTCAGTTTTCTTGCTATTATTTCGAAGTCATTTTTTTTATCTATCAATATCAAAAGTTCATCATTTGCGGGAACAAAAAAAAGAGTAGGGTGAGGACCGAAAGACCCTTCACTAGCCACACCCAGGTCACACTGGGTTATTTCCATGGCTAACAGGCATTTTTTTCTCACCGTTTCGAGTTGGCTTAAAACTCTGGGAGTTTCTCCTGAAAAAGTTCCCAATTCATCGGTGTTGAAATTACCGGGAACAAAACAAGAGACTCCCAATTCCTTTTCGAGAATAGGAGCTATCGCTTTTTCTTTTTGGTGCATTGTGGCAATAACTAGCCTTCTTCCTTCAAACATTATTAATCAGTTGAAAATTCAATAGCCATTCCTTTTTCATTTTCATGAAAAACTCCATTTTCAAAAATTAAGTTTCCATTTACAAAGGTATGCGTCACGGTTGAATGAAATGTTGTTCCTTCCAGTGGCGACCAACCACATTTATACAAAATATTATCCTTCGAAACTTTCCAAGAAGTATCAAGATCAACAAGAGTAAGGTCGGCATAATAGCCTTCCCTCACGAATCCTCGATTTGTCATTTTGTAGAGAATGGCTGGATTGTGGCACATTTTTTCAACTATCTTCTCCAAAGAAATGATGCCTTGCTTATAAAATTCAATCATACAATTTAGCGAATGCTGAACCATTGGTGCTCCTGACATGGATTTGAAATAGGTTTGTTGTTTTTCCTCTAGAGTGTGGGGTGCATGGTCGGTTGTGATCAAATCAATACGATCATCCAGCAAGGCTTTCATCAATCCTTCTTTATCTTTCTTTGATTTAATAGCAGGGTTCCATTTAATGAGCGTCCCTTTTTCTTTGTAATCCTCGTCAGAGAACCACAAGTGGTGTACAGAAACTTCGGTAGTTATTTTCTTTTCATCAAGAGGAAGTTTATTTCCAAATAGCTCCGTTTCGGCATCTGTGGTGAGGTGTAAGATGTGGAGTCGAGCATTGTGCTTGTTCGCAAGTTTTATAGCTCTTTTGGTGGCTTCATAGCATGCTTCGCTACTTCTTATTGTAGGGTGAAATTCAACTGGAACATCTTCTCCATATTGCTCTCTGAATTTATTTTCATTCGCTTCTACAATGACTTCTTTTTCTGAATGTATGGCGATAATTTGTTTGCAGCTAGAAAATAATTTCTCCATAGTTTCTGGGTTGTCTGCAAGTAGGTTCCCCTTTTTTGTAAAGTACAAGCCATCATCTGAAACACCAATAAACTGCTTGGTATTCAATTGTGCCACTTCGTCAATGTTGTCTCCGTTTACTCCTAAAAAAAAAGAGTAATTCGCCAAGGATTTGTTTGCTGCGATATCATATTTTTCATTCAAGCTTTCTACACTTAATATGTTCGGGATTGTGTTTGGCATATCTATAAAAGAGGTCACGCCTCCCGCTACAGCAGCCTTACTTTCAGTGTATAAGTCACCTTTATGAGTAAGCCCAGGATCTCTGAAGTGAACTTGCCCATCAATTATTCCCGGAAAGAGGTATTTCCCTGTACCGTCAATCACACTTGAATTTTCTTCTGGCAGATTGGTTCCAATTTTTTCAATTTTATTTCGGGTAATTAAAACATCTGTAATTTTAGATGTCCCTTCATTTACTAGTGTCACATTTTTTATCAATGTACTTGAATCCATATTAGATGTTTTATTTTTCTTGCACTGATAGTACAGGAATATTTCAATTCGGAATAAAAATAAAAAAAAATAAGATGAGTAGCACAGTTCTCGTCCAATCCAATTTTTGGGCACAAAAAAAGTCCCGAAGAATAATCTCCGAGACTTTTTTTAAATATGTGTAGGAAACTAGTTCCCTGTGTACAATCCTTTAGCTTTTGATTCTTTGATCATTGCCTCGATTCCTTTTTTATCAATCGTTCTCAAAGCTCTCGTAGAAACTTTTAATGTAATAGTTCTGTCTTCACTTGGTAAGTGAAATTTCTTAGTTACTAAATTAGGGTAAAATTTTCTTCTTGTTCTTCTCAAAGAGAAAGATACGTTATTACCCGACTGCACTTTTTTTCCTGTTAATTGACAAACTTTTGACATCTTCTGTATTTTTTTTGAGACTGCAAAGAAAGGGCTTTTTTTTATTTTATCAAACTATCTCAGCAGTTTTTTATGTTTTTTTTCCTTTTAATGGTAGGATTCAAAAATCTCCTTTGATTTCTTTAGCGAATCTAGGAAAATCCCTGAATTCAAATTAGTGTTCCATTGGTTTTCTTCAAAATAATGAATCATTTTTTCGGTGGGCATATTCCCTGTTAGTTCGTCTGTTGCCATAGGACAACCTCCAAATCCTTTTATAGCACCATCAAATCTCCGACAACCACTCGCCAAGCTTGCCTCAATTTTTTCTTGCCACGTGTCAGGCGTTGTGTGTAAATGTGCTCCAAATTCAACATTTCTAAACTCGGGTATAAGCGAGGAGAAGAGTGAGGTGATGTTTTCTTTGTTTGAAACACCAATAGTGTCAGATAAGGCCAAAATATGAATGTCCAGTTGAGTGTGTAATCTTTCTGCCCATTTTGCCACAATATCCTGGTGCCATTCCTCTCCGTATGGGTTGCCAAATGCCATGGATAAGTACACCACTAATTCTTTATTGTTTTTTACTGCTAAATTTTGAATTTCTTCGACTCGAGATAAGGACTGCTCAATGCTCGAGTTGGTGTTTCGTTGCTGGAAAGTTTCTGAAACCGAAAATGGAAAGCCTAAAAAATCAATTTCTTCAAAATTCACAGCATCTTTTGCACCTCTTTCATTGGCTACTATAGCGAGTAATTTGGAATTAGTTTTTTCTAAATCCAATAGCCCTAATACTTCGGCTGTATCTTTCAATTGCGGAATTGCCTTTGGAGAGACAAAACTTCCAAAATCTATGGTGTCAAACCCAACCTTTAACAAGTGATTGATGTAGTCAGCCTTAAGTTGAGTTGGCACAAAATCATGCATACCTTGCATAGCGTCTCGCGGGCATTCAATCAATTTTATTTGTTTGTCTTCTTTCATCGGATACTTTATTTTGGGATAATCCCGCATGAGCAGGAGTTAAACTTATTTGAACACTTACATTATGGCATTTATCTCAATAAGAGATACATTTATTTACTGTTTTTTAAGCAGGGCCTTATTAATTTTTTTTACCATACTTGGACCCTCATAAACAAAACCGGTATATACTTGAATTAAATCAGCTCCGGCTTCTATTTTTTCGATAGCATCTTCTGCTGTATGTATGCCACCAACTCCTACAATAGGAAATGCCTTCTTACTTTTTGTACTGAGGTAGCGAATTACTTCAGTACTTCTCTCACTTACTGGTTTTCCACTAAGCCCACCATTTCCAATTTTAGTTATTTTTTCTGTGGATGTGATTAAATTGTCCCTGGATATGGTTGTGTTAGTTGCAATGATTCCGTCAATTTTTGTTTCTGCGACAATGTCAATGATATCATCCAATTGGGAATCTGTTAAATCTGGAGCTATTTTTAATAAGATTGGACGCTGTATCTCTTTATGAGTATTTAGTTCTTTCAGTTTTAATAGGATTTCAGTTAATGGCTTTTTGTCTTGGAGAGCTCTTAAATTAGGGGTGTTTGGAGAGCTAACATTCACCACAAAATAATCCACGAAAGGATGTAATTCGTTGAAGCAGATTTCATAATCTTTCACGGCCTCTTCATTGGGTGTTACTTTATTTTTGCCAATGTTTCCACCAATTATTATTCCTGAGTTGTTCTTTTTTAATCTTTCTACTGCTTCTTTTACCCCACCATTATTGAATCCCATTCTGTTTATCAATCCCGAATCTTCGGAAACTCGGAACATTCTTTTTTTAGGATTACCCTCTTGCGGAAGAGGTGTGAGCGTTCCAATTTCAATAAATCCGAACCCAAAGGCTGCCAATTCATTATATAACTTGGCATCTTTGTCAAAGCCAGCAGCAAGTCCCACAGGGTTTTTAAACGTAAGACCAAACAGCTTCTTTTCGAGTTTAGAATCCTCTAAAGTATGAATGTTAGAGGCGATAAATTTTGCTCCTGGAATTTTGAAAATATTTTTTATTGATTTAAAGACAAAGTGATGGATTTTTTCTGGATCAAATCTAAACAGTATGGGCCTTATTATAAGTTTGTACATGCTATAATTGTGGGTTTATTTGACACAAATATACGAGGAATGGGGCAATTTTTTTAATAACTTTCCTATATTCATCTTAGAATTAAAAATCACCCATGAAAGACTATTCAGAAAGCGATAAAAAGATAATATTAAGGGCATACAGAGGTTTGTTGAGAGCCTCAAAAAAGTTTAGAACAACTCCTGAGGATACAGCTTACATTAGAAAAGCATTTAATTATGCCGCTGATGCTCACAAGAGTATGAGGAGAAAATCGGGTGAGCCATACATCACTCATCCAATTGCTGTTGCTCGAATTTGTACCGAAGAAATTGGACTTGGTGCAACCTCTATTGCTTGCGCCTTATTGCACGATACGGTAGAAGATACCGATGTAACTCTCGAGGATATTGAAACGATTTTTGGGAGAAGAGAGAAAAAAATCATTGATGGATTAACTAAGATTTCGGGTGCTTTTGATTTAACAACCTCAGATCAAGCGGAGAATTTTAGAAAGATGATTTTAACTTTACCCGATGATGTGAGGGTAATATTCATAAAGCTTGCGGATAGGTTGCACAACATGAGAACTTTGGGCTCAATGAGAAAAGACAAGCAACTCAAAATTGCATCAGAGACCTTGTTCCTTTACGCTCCGTTAGCTCACAGGTTGGGACTGAATGCCGTAAAAACAGAGCTAGAAGATTTAGCTCTGAAATATAAAGAACCAGAAACCTATAATGAAATCTCCATTAAATTGAGGAAATCCCAAGAAATTAGGGCTCGATTTATTTCGCAGTTTATTTCTCCATTAAAAAAAGAATTGGACAAAACAGGATTGGAATACACCATCAAAGGAAGGCCAAAGTCAGTTTATTCCATTTACAACAAAATCAAAAAAAAGAAAGTAACATTTGAGGAGATTTATGATCTGTTTGCCGTAAGAATTATCCTTCACAGTAAGCCTGAGGATGAAAAAACTGATTGTTGGCGCGTTTACTCAATAATCACTGATTTTTATCGTCCAAATCCGGACCGATTGAGAGATTGGATTACTAATCCAAGAAGTAATGGTTATGAGTCCTTACACACTACCGTTATGAGCCCTACTGGAAAATGGGTGGAGGTTCAAGTGAGAACTCAAAGAATGGATGAAATTGCTGAAAAAGGAATGGCGGCTCACTGGAAATACAAAGACAGCAAAAAAAATATAGAGAATAAATTTGATTCCTGGATCAATAAGATAAGAGACTTGGTGGAGAATAAGGAAACCGACACGTTGGATTTTATTGATGATTTTAAGCTAAACCTTTATGCCGAAGAAATTTATGTGTTTACACCAAATGGAGATTTAAGAACCCTTCCAAAGAATGCGACTGCCTTAGACTTTGCATTTGAGATTCATGGAGATATTGGTAAAAAATGTATCGGAGCAAAGGTAAATTTAAAGCTAGTTCCTTTAAGCCATGCTTTATCCAGTGGCGACCAAGTTGAAATTATTACTTCTAACAAACAAGTTCCCAAAGAGGCCTGGCTCGATTTTGTTGTGACCTCCAAGGCAAGGACCAATATAAAGCAATCCTTGAAAGAGGAGCAGAAGCAAATTGCCGAAATGGGAAAGGAAACTTTAAAAAGAAAGTTTTCTGCACTGAAAGTGAACTATACAGATAAAAACATAAGTGAATTATTAAAAATGTATGAGTTCAAAACTCAATTGGACCTGAATTTTCAGATTGCCAAGGGAAAAATTGATTTGTCCAAAATCAAGGATATTGTTGTAAAAGGAGGGAATCTCAAATTTGAGAAGAAAAAAGGAAAAGAGAAGGATAAAAAAATAACCGAAGTACGCGAGATTATCACAAGTTTTGGCGGTAAATCGAGTGAGTCAATCATATTAGGTGATGATAGTTTAAAACAAGTAGATTACACCATAGCTCGGTGTTGTTCGCCAATTCCAGGGGATGAAGTATTTGGTTTTTTAACCATCAATGAAGGGATAAAAATACATCGAACAAATTGCCCCAACGCAGTTCAGCTTATGTCTAATTATGCCTACAGAGTGCTAAAAGCAAAATGGAAAAGCCAAACGGACAAAGAATTTTCGGTAGGAGTAGAGTTTACAGGAATAGATGGAATGGGGATTTTGCATTCACTCACTAGTCTGGTTACGAGTAGTTTAAATATAAATATCAAATCGCTTAATATTGACTCGGATGATGGCTTCTTCAAAGGTGAGCTCAAAGCACTGGTTCATGATACGATTCACCTAGAAAATCTAATGAGGAAAATGGAGAATATTGAAGGAATTAAAACAGTTGAACGAATTTATTAAGTTGTATCTCATGTTCAAGTAGAGAATTTAGAACAGAATTCAATGTTCTTTTTTGTTGCCTAAAGGCTCAATTAAATAATAATGAATGAATAGTCTGTGGTTTTTTCGTTAAATTTAGAAATGACCGAAGACTATCTACATTACATTTGGAAATACAAACTGTTGTCTCAATTGAATTTAGCAACAACCGATGGTGAACCACTCGAGATTATCAACTTTGGGTTTCACAACCATGACTCGGGCCCCGATTTTTCTCAAGGAAAAGTAAAAATTGGTTCTACGATTTGGGCAGGAAATATAGAAATTCACATCAATTCGAGTGACTGGTTTCATCATAATCATCAAAATGATGAGGCTTACGATTCGGTGGTGTTACATGTGGTTTACAACCATGATAAGAGAGTGACTACAACAAAAGGAAGTGTAATCCCCGTATTAGAATTAAAGGATAAATTGGACTATTCTAAGTTTGAAACCTACAAAGCGTTTATTTTGACAGAGATACCGTGTAGCAATTTATTGGCTGAAGTTCCTGAAATTATTATTTCATCCAACAAAGAACAAATGCTGGTTGAAAGGTTGGCCTCTAAATCTGAATTGATACGGCTCGAATTAGAGAAAACTCAGTATAATTGGGAACAGGTGTTTTTTCAATTCTTAGCTAAGTCAATGGGGATGAAAATAAATAGTCATCCCATGGAAGAATTGGTTAAAAATACTTCGGTGCATTTATTTTCCAAACTTGGAGACAACCTACTCGCAATTGAAAGTATTTTGTTTGGTCAAGCCGGGTTTTTACAGGAAGATGTTGCGGAGAATGACTATTATAATCAATTAAAAAAGGAGTATGAATTTCAGAAATTGAAGCACAATCTAATCCCTTTAAATAAAACTTTTTGGAAGTTTTCTAAATTAAGGCCATCGAATTTTCCAACCGTAAGATTAGCTCAGCTTTCCCGAATACTCTGCAATTCTCATCAGCTTTTTGATCATTTAGTTATATCAAAACCAAGCTACCATGATTTGAGAGAACTCTTGGGTGTATCAATTCATAATGGTTTTTGGTACACTCACTACACGTTTAAAAAAGAAAGTAAATCGACCAAGAAATCAATCGGCAACTCTTTAGTAAATTCTATTATTATTAATACCATTGTACCTTTTTTGTATTGCTTTGGGAAATACAAAGCAGAAGAGTTGTACATCGAAAGGGCTATTGGTTTATTGGAAGAGTTACCCGCTGAGAACAACAGAATTACTCGTGTTTTTGAAGGAAAAATATCCATTGAAAATTCAGCAGACTCGCAAGGAATTATTCAATGTCACAATAATTATTGTATCCACAAAAAATGTTTGGATTGCAGTATTGGAATTCACATTGTAAGCAATAAAGCAGAGTGAAATTGCCTAGATTAATTTTACAAATAAAACTCAATACTTCCGCTTATGCGGAAGTATGAATTTTGAGTTTCATTAAAAAAAGCAAGATTTGTAAGCCGGGTTCTGTTTATTCTGAAAAAAAAATCTCAGAAATATCTATCATTTATCCAGAACTACGATCACTCGCAGTCTCTAACAACCTACCCTCCAGATTCGAGCGAGCAGCTCTCAAGCTCTGGTTTATTTGGTTTTTCATCACATAAGGTTTACCCAAATCCATTGTTGCCAATGCATCTCGTGAGCTCTTACCTCACGTTTTCACCCTTACCCTTCGACAAGCTCGGGGCGGTTATTTTCTGCGGCACTTGCTGTATCTCAGCAGACAAACTAAAAGTATGACTAAAGAAATCCTTCCCGTTAGGAAGTATGTTGCTCTGCGATGCCCGGACTTTCCTCTCCGAAATAAATTCGCAGCGATAGAAAATCTTGCTTTCGTTTACAAAAGTACTGATTCTTTAATGATTTTTCTGTACAATTTTCGAAACGGAGAAGGAGTTAACAAATCGTTAAAGAGAGAAAATATGGGGCAAAAATAAAAATTCAATGTAAATTAGAAGTGTATTAAAAATAAACACCGAGCAATATTTTTTTTCACTCAAAAAATAATTTAGTAATGAATCTGCTTACTAAATAATCTAGTCTCTCAAAATATACTAGATGAATTAACTCTCAGCGTGAGCTGGGAGTTTTTTTACTCTAATTGGTAGCAAATAGTTTACCAGGATTCATAATTCCAGAAGGGTCAAACACGTTTTTTATACTTTTCAATAATCCTAATTCCACCCTGTTGAAAGCGATGTCCATGTAGTTTTTTTGTACATATCCAATGCCATGTTCACCAGAAAGAGTCCCTCCCAAGGAAACGGTTAGCTCAAATATTTCCCTGATTGCCAGAGGTAATTCATCGTTCCATTGTTGGTCGGTAAGTTCCCCTTTTATAATATTGATATGCAAATTTCCATCGCCAGCATGTCCGTAACATACTGATTTGAAACCGTAAGCGTTTCCAATCTTTTTCACCCCACTTAGCAGTGCTGGAAGTTTATATCTGGGAACAACCGTGTCTTCTTCTTTGTAAATAGAGTTAGATTTTACAGCTTCGCCAATTCTTCTTCTCATTCTCCAAATTTCATCTTTTTGTGCTTGATTATCAGCTAATAAAATCTCTCCAGACTCAAATTGTTCAAGTACTTCGGCTACCTTTTCGCATTCTTGATAAATGGCATCCATGTCAGTACCATCAATTTCAATTAATAAATGCGCTTGTGTAGTGTCTTGAATATTTATGGCTGTTGATTCATCATATTTCATAATCCAATCCAATGCATCTCTTTCCATGAATTCCATCGCAGAAGGTGTAATTCCTGCTCTAAATATGGCAGAAACAGCTTCGCAGGCTTTTACTGCGCTATCAAATTGTGCGAGCATCGAAACGTTATGAGGTACTGCAGGTATAAGTTTAAGAACTGCTTGTGTGATAATACCTAGAGTTCCCTCGCTTCCTACCATAAGCTGGGTGAGGTTGTATCCAGTGGAGTTTTTTAAAGTGTTTGCACCTGTCCAAATGATTTCTCCATTGGGCAGTACAACTTCTAAGTTGAGAACCCAATCCTTCGTTACCCCGTATTTTACCGCTCTGGGGCCTCCAGCGTTTTCCGCTAAATTTCCGCCAATGCTGCAGCTTCCTTTACTCGAAGGGTCTGGGGCGTAAAACAAACCTTTTTCGGCAACAATGTTTTGTAATTCTTCTGTTATGAGTCCTGGTTCAACTGTAATCTGAAGGTTTTTTTCGTCCAAACTTATCACAGAATTCATCTTTTTCATGCTCAATCCTATTCCACCGAATATGCTTAGCGCACCTCCACTTAAACCAGTTTGTGAGCCAATTGGGGTGACGGGTAGGTTTTCTGAATAACAATATTTCATAATATCAGAAACCTGTTTCGTACTCCTAGGAGTGAGTGCAAGTTCTGGCGGAAAAACTAAATCTTCTGTTTCATCATGCCCAAATTCATTGAGTTTTACTGAACTAAAAAACACATTTTCTTCGCCTAATAGCTGAATGAAATGGTTTTTGTGTTCTGGGGTTATTTTACTGAATGATTTCATAACACTAAATTACTTTTTTTCTTCTTTTTTTCTGAACGAAAAAAAAATCAAGATTTATTCTCTCTGCTCTATCTTTTCAAAACTTCCACCAACTTATCTACGGCCAAACCTCTGTGACTAATTCGATTTTTGGTTTCCATATCCATTTGGGCAAAGGAAATATCAAATCCTTCAGCTCTAAAAATTGGGTCGTAGCCAAACCCTCCATCGCCAATTTTCTCTTTGAGGATTTCTCCCTCTACAATTCCTTCTACAACTGTTTCTTTTCCGTCTTGAATAAGAGCAATAGCCGTTCTAAATCTGGCTTTTCTGTTCTGTTGTTTGTTTAGCTTATTTAATACTTTCGTCATATTTGCCTCGGCAGACTTTGCTTCTCCTGCATACCGAGCAGAATACACTCCTGGTTCGTTATTGAGTGTTTCAATTTCCAAACCTGTGTCATCAGCAAAGCAGTCTAAGTTATATTTTTGATACAAATACCTCGCTTTTATCAGGGCGTTTTCCTCCAAAGTGTTGCCAGTTTCAGGAATGTCTTCAGTAACTCCAAGTTCTTTTAATGATACAATTTGGTATTGAGGTAGTTTAGCCTTTACTTCTTTTATTTTGTTGGGGTTGTTAGTAGCGAATACGAGTTTCATTTCTGTGGTTATTTTGTTTTATTATTTTCATTGAAGAAATATCGCATATCTACTGACAGATAATTTCCGCTAATAGTTCCTTCAATTAAGCGATTGTTGGATAAATCCTCACTTCGGATTGCTATGGCACCCAACGAGCGCAAGGGAGTGGATAGGGATGCTCCCACATAAAAAGTTCCACTTTTTTTTGAACGGTATTCGAATCCTAAGTTTGCAATGTAGGCTAAGTTTAGTCCTTTTACAGCAGTGGTGTGAGAAAAAACACCTTTCTCGGTAAAATTGCCTACATCGCTCGCCCTAAAGTTCATGGAAAATCCAGTTGCTGCGTTCATGTACCAGCTTTTGCTCAACCTCACATAAAACAATCCTTGAATTGGGATTTCATAGGTTACTAATCCAAAATCAGAGTTGTCATTGAGTGTGTCGTCTAGGCTGGCTGTTAAGTTATAGTTTCTTCTAGAATAGGTCAGCCCCGTTTCGAAAGCCAAAGTATTTGTAATTCCCCATCTAATAATTGCGCCAAAATTATGCCCGAGAAGGGATGATACTTCAACTTTGTATCCTTCTTCTTGCAAAATTAAATCTTCTACATTAAATACATTTACTGGGATAAGTGGCTTGTATTGTAATCCAAATGTAGTGACTCCCTTTTGAGCGTAACCAAACAAAAAAGAAGAAAAAAAGAAAAGAAGAATTGTTTTTTTAAACATAATTAGTTCACTTTTACGCTACCGGCAGCAACAACAGTGAGGTCATGGAAGAAAGTTTGTGCTAATTTAAGAATATCCTCCGAGGTTGTAGCGTTTATTTCCTTCATAAATTGTGCATAATAATTATGCGGTAAGTTGTGGAAATGAATAGTCTTAAATCGCTCCAACATATCAAAAGCCCCATCCGTATTTTGCAGCAATGAGCCCAGCATGTAGTTTTTTACTTTATTCAATTCTTCTTCCGACACAGGTTCTTCTTGCAGCAACTTTATTTCCTTCCTGATTTCGTTCAATGCCATTTGGGCAACATCGGATCCCACTTCAGTGTAAATAATTAAAGTAGAGGCGTCCAGCCTGTTCATCAGTGCAGAACCAATGCCATAGGTGTAACCTTTGTCTTCTCTGATGTTGGTCATTAACCTAGAACCAAAATAACCACCAAACAACGTATTCAAAACCTTTGCTTTATTGTAATCAGGGTGATTTATTCCAAGGGTTGGTTTTCCTATTCGAAAGGAAGTTTGGATTGCGTCTTTTTTTTCGATATTCTGTATAGAGGGTAAGTAGTTAATTTCACCAATATTAAAATCTTCTACTTTTGGTTCCAGAAATTCAGTGCCAAATAAACTTTCTAGTTGATTGTAGAGTTGGGCTTCTATTTTTCCTGCCACAAAAATAGAAGCGTTATTCAAATTGTATTGTCTGTTATAAAACTCAATGCAATCTTCCACTGAAATATCCTCAAAAGAGGAGAGTTTTGTATCCTGTGCGTAGCGAGTTCCCTTGTACATGAGTTGAGAAAAATCTACAGAAGCAAGAGTTTCAACTTTCTCTTGATTGATAATGAATTTTTGTTTTTTGATACTCAGCTTTTGATTGAATTCCGTGGCTGGAAAGATAGAGTTACATACTACATCTTTTAAAATAGGCAGTACTTTTGCCAAGTGTTTGTTCAGTGTATATAAACTAACAGTTCCAAAATCTGCATTTACTTCTGTCTCTAAAAATGCGCCATAATAATCAATCGCATTGGCAATTTGAAGTGAATTCCTTGTAGTTGTTCCTTCTTTTAACATAGCATTTGCGAAACTTGCAACCAACGGTTTTTGTTGATATTTTGTGCCAGCCTCAAAAACAAATTCTACTTTTACCAACTCCTGAGATCCCAAATTGTACTCAAAAATTGGAATTCCGTTTGATAATTTTTTTTCTTTAGGAAGTTGAAAGCCGATGTCAGCTATTTCTTTAAAATCCGGTGCTTTTTTTCTGTTTAATACTTCCATGTTAGTCTTTTTTTTCTGAGAGGTAATATAAAGTGGAGCAATTAGTGGCAATAAGCGATTCTTTTGTAATTCGTTGAAGATCTTTTGCTGTCACATTTTCGTAGTGTTTCATTTCTTCATTCGCTAAATTGGCATCGCCCAATAGCTCAAAATAACCGATTCTCATTGCTTTATTTAATCCATTAATGTGGCCAAATGTATCAGTAGATTCTACTTTGTTTTTCACTTTAATTAATTCATCTTCGCTCACCAATTCTTCGGCTAAATCAGCTAAACATTGTTCGATGGCTTGGTTGGCTTTATCCATTTCTATTCCTTCTTTTACCTTTCCAGAAACAATAAAAAGACCATTTTCCATACTTCCCATTTGGTAAGCCCCAATTTCGGTAAACAAATCTTGCTTTTTTACCAATTCTTGATAAAGTCTCGAGGAGTTACCTCTGCTCAAAACATCCGATAACAAATCATAGGCATAGTAATCTGGATGCATTCTGTCGCAAATGTGCCATGCCTTGTAAAGTGCATTTTGAGGCACATTACGTTTCACTTCCAGAAATCTCGGTTTGGTTTGTTTGGGTTCTTGAGGAAGCTCTCTGATGTACTTTTCTCCGGCAGGTATATCTCCATACCACTTCTCAACAAGTTGTATGACCTCTTCTGGATTTACATCACCAGCAATAGAAATAATTGCGTTCTGTGGTGTGTAGTGCTTATAGAAAAAAGCTTTTACATCCTCCATTTTAGCCTCTTCTATATGGCTTAATTCTTTTCCAATGGTGGCCCATTTGTAGGGATGAGTAGTGTAAGCAAGAGGCCTCAAGAGTAACCATACATCTCCGTAAGGCTGATTCAGATATCGTTGCTTGAATTCTTCAATGACCACACTTCTTTGTACCTCCAAACTTTCAGGTGTAAATGCTAGACTCAACATCCTATCGGACTCCAGCCACAATCCAGTCTCTATATTTTGTTTGGGCAATGTGATGTAATAGTTTGTTATGTCGTTGCTTGTAAAAGCATTGTTCTGTCCTCCCACGTTTTGTAGGGGACCGTCAAATTCTGGAATGTTTATGGAGCCACCAAACATCAAGTGTTCGAATAAATGGGCAAATCCAGTTTTTGATTCGTCTTCGTCCTTCGCTCCCACATCAAATACTGTATTGATGGTAACAATAGGAGTTGAGGTATCTGTGTGAATGAGAACTCTCAGACCGTTTGGTAAATTATATTTTTTAAAATCTATCATGTGTGTAGATGGTATTTAAGAAATTACAACAAATTTTTTTAGACACTGTTTAGAAAAAAAGAGTTAGGAATTTTTGGGTGGAACGGTGTAAAACTCTTTGCCATAGTTGGGTTCAAAATAAGCGACATCCTCAAAGTCTTTTTTATTGAATTTTGATTCAGCAATTTCAATCATCCCTCTTGCTGAACAAAATATATCCTCAATGAAATGAACCGAAGAATTTTCTCTCAAAACTTCCTTAAGCTTATTAGCTCCATTTCCAAACAGGTATTTTTCACCTTCAATTTTTGTAAATGATTCTTCGGTAATTACTTCATTGAAATCTTCTTGTAAACGATGATTGTTTTCCGAAAAAACAGAACCAAAAACCTCCATTCTTCTCGCATCTATCAATGGAATTTTTACTCCTTTGTCAATAGGCGCCAAACGGCACATTGCTTCCAATGTGTTCACTGAAATAAGAGGAAGGTTTTTACCGTAACAAAATCCCTTTGCCGAAGAACTTCCAATTCGCAATCCAGTGTAGGAGCCTGGACCAGAACTAATAGCTATTGCCTCCAAGGAATCAAAGGAAAGGTTGTTTTTTTTGAGTAGAGAAAGAATTGATAAGTTTAGTTTTTCCGAATGGGAATATTCATCTTCCAAAATATCTATATAATCTATCAGTTCCCCTTCTTTGCCAAGAGCGATTGAACAAACTTTTGTTGCGGTTTCTATGCTTAATATGAGTGCCATAAATTGGTTTAAAATCAAAATTACTATATTAGTTAAAGATAAATCGTATTCTGGCCAAATAAGTTGTTCACCGAAATGAATGAAGAAAATGTCTCCAATGAAAAACATCACTATTAAAAAGGCCGTGGCAAGCTGACTCCTTTGGAGCGTTTTTATGATTGTTGTTTTTCAGTTTTTAAAGCCATTTTTGGAAGGAAAAGAAATTGACTTAGCTGTTTTGTACTATAAAATTCCTTTGTGGATTGCAATTGGAATGTTGGTAGCGGTTTTAGTTTATGTAAGAACTAACAGAAATCATAAAAAATGAAGGAAAAGCAAATGACTAAAAAGGGAGCACTGATTTATGGATTGTTTTGGTCTGTAATGATGATTTTGTTCACAGTTTTTTTGGAGCCCATTTCGCAGGATGAAGACATTGACGTTGAAAAATTATGGATTCGCGTACCTTTTTGGATTATTGCAGGTTTAATTTTAGGATTTGGAACTCGTTATTTGAATAACAGAGCTTTGAAAAGTAAAAAGTAGGTAGCGCCTAATGTTGCAAGAATTTTCTCTCTTTCGAGAAGTAGGGTTAAAAAAAGTTAAAACAAATTCAATATCCCTAAATAGATGCTATATTTGCACACGTACGGATAACTCCATGATTTTATGAAATTCACAACACAAATTTTCCTTTATTTTTTCGCTAGCTTCATTCTTTTTTCATGTTCTCAGTACGAGAAAGTGCTGAAAGGAGACGACTACGACAAAAAATATGAAATGGCTGAAAAACTTTACCAAAAGGGGAAATTTTTGAAAGCAATTCCTCTTTTTGAAGAGGTGATTTCGATTTATTCCAAGTTAAGTGAAAAAGGGGAGAAGGGCTATTATTATTTATGTTACAGTCATTATAACCTACAAGAATATGCCCTCGCAGGATATTATTTCAGGAATTTCCAGACTACCTATCCGCAAAGTGAACATGCCGAAGAAGCCTCGTTTATGAGTGCAATGTGTAAGGTTGCATCTTCGCCAAAATCATCTCTGGATCAATCAAATACCATGACGGCCATTAATGAGCTTCAGTCGTTTATGAACAGATATCCAAAGACTGAAAGAAAAGATACATGCAATCAAATCATAGATAACTTGAGAGGTAAACTAGAGCAAAAGGCATTTAAAAGTTCGAAGCTTTATTACCATATGGAAGATTATGAAGCAGCTAAAGTTTCTTTTACAAACATGCTTTCCGATTTTCCCGATACTGATTTGAGAGAAGAGGTGTTATACCTGATTGTGAAGTCAAATTATAAGTTAGCCGCAAATAGTGTTCAAGAAAAAAAAGTGGAGAGATTTGAGGAAACTATAAAATCTTATACTAAATTTGTGGATAATTTCCCTAGCAGTAAGAAATTGAAAGAGCTTGAAAGCTTTTACTCTAGTGCTCAAAAGGAAATAAAAAAATAGTCAAAAGTAATACACATGAACTACAAACAAACAACAGCAGAGAAAGATACAGTTACAAGAAACACTTCTTCGATGGAAGCTATTTCTGGTAATATCTATGAGGCGCTAAATGTAATTAGCAAAAGAGCAGATCAGATTACTGTTGAATTGAAAGATGAATTGTCACAGAAATTGGAAGCTTTTGCTTTGCCAAGTGATAATCTGGAGGAAATTTTTGAAAACAGAGAGCAAATAGAAATTTCTAAGTTCTATGAAAAATTACCGAAACCAGTGGCTATTGCTCTTGAGGAGTTTTTGAATGAAAAAGTTCAAAAAATCGAGAAAAAAGAGGAAGAAGCATAAAACAAACTCCATGTTGAAAGGTAAGAAAGTGTTGGTAGCAGTTACGGGAAGTATTGCTGCTTATAAGTCTGCACTTATCGTTCGACAGCTGATTAAATCGGGTGCTGAGGTTAAAGTTGTAATGACAGCTTCATCTCACGATTTTATTACTCCACTCACACTATCCACATTATCCAAGAATCCCGTTTATTCTGAGTTTACCTCAAGTAAAGAATCAGGAACATGGAATAATCATGTTGATTTAGGTCTTTGGGCTGATTTGATGTTGGTCGCTCCGGCTACTGCAAACTCATTGAGTAAAATGGCTAGTGGAGAATCCGATAATTTTATGATGGCAGTTTACTTGTCTGCCAAATGTCCTGTTTACATTGCGCCAGCTATGGATTTGGATATGTACAAACATCCGTCTACCAAGGAGAATATAAAAAAACTTGAAGACTTTGGAAACGTAATCATCTACCCCGGAAGTGGCGAGTTAGCATCGGGATTGGAGGGAGAAGGAAGGTTGGCAGAACCCGAAGAAATTATAGCATTCATTGAGCGAGATTTACAATCTAAACAACCTCTTTTTGGTAGAAAAATTTTGATAACAGCTGGACCAACCCATGAGGCACTAGATCCAGTTCGATACCTAGGGAATAGATCGTCTGGTAAAATGGGATTCGCTTTGGCTGCCAAAGCGAGTGAACTGGGGGCAGAAGTAACCTTAATATCAGGTCCGGTTTCATTAGCAACTCCCAATCTCTCTATTCAAAGAATCGATATTATTTCTGCTCACGATATGTTTGCGGCAGTCAATAATGAATTTGATAACCACGATATAGTAATCATGGCAGCGGCTATTGCTGATTACACTCCCCTGGATTATTCTGACTCTAAAATAAAGAAGAAAGAAGGAGATTTGTCCATCCCGCTCAAGAGAACAGAAGATATTTTGGCTCATTTGGGACAAAAGAAAACGAATCAAATTCTAGTTGGTTTTGCCTTAGAGACAAATAATGAACTTGAGAATGCGAAAGGGAAAATTAAGCGAAAGAATTTAGATTTTATAATATTAAACAGTCTTAACGATAATGGAGCTGGATTTGCTGGTGATACCAATAAAATTAGTATTATTGACAAAAACAATAATGTGACTAAATTTGAGTTAAAGTCTAAATCAGCAGTAGCTCTCGATATTTTGAGCTATCTGTCTCAGAACCACTAATTGCTTTATGAAAAATATTCTTATTTTCTTTCTTGTTTTCTTTTCAACTCTTTCTGGTTTTGGCCAGGAACTGCGTTGCGAAGTAGAGATTTTAGCTCCTACTTTAAAAAATGACCCTGAAAACACGCAGGTTTTGGAGCAGTTGAAAACCTCTGTTTTTAATTTCATGAACAACACGAAATGGACTGACGAGGTATTTAAGGAACATGAGAAAATTGAAACAAGTTTATTAATTACTGTCAACGAAAAAACAGGAAATAGCTTTACTGCAAAGATTCAGGTTTCATCAAGAAGACCAGTGTTTAACACAAATTACACTTCTACTGTGGTAAATACACTGGACGGAGATTTTAATTTTTCTTTTCAGTTAAATGCCCCAATTTTATTTACTCAAGGAGCTTACACCAATAACTTGTCCTCGGTCTTGGCATTTTATGCTTATTATGTAATTGGGATGGATTATGATACTTATGCATTAGAAGGAGGTACAAAATATTTATTGAAAGCACAGGAAATATGTAACCTTGCTCAATCTTCAGGGCAATCCGGATGGACATCAAGTGAAAACGTGAACAACAGGTACTGGGTGATTGAGAACATTTTGAACGTTCAATTTAAAGGAATGAGAAAATGTTCGTATGAATATCACCGGCTTGGATTGGATATGGCATTTGATGATCAAAAGAAGGGAGTAGAAAATATAACTCAGTCGCTATCATACCTCGAGCAAGTGCATGCAAACAAACCAGGCACTGTGAATATGAGATTGTTTTTTGTTGCTAAAGTAAACGAGATTATCAATGTGTACTCCGAGGCTTCTAATCTCAGTAAACAAACTGTTTTTAATATTGTTAGAAGGTTAGATCCAAGTAACATTCAAAAGTATCAAAAAGTACTCCGTTAGTGTGTTTTTTGAAATTGTGCAAAAGTTCTACTTTATCCCCACCAAATAGTTAACAACTCTCGGTTCTGGAAATGCCAGATTTCTATTCAAGACTTATCTTTGTATCATGGAAGAAATGATACTAATTTTAGATTTTGGTTCGCAATACACCCAGCTAATTGCGAGAAGATTAAGAGAATTGAACGTGTACTGTGAAATTCATCCTTACACCAATATCCCAGAAATAGGAGAAAATGTGATCGGTGTAATTTTATCAGGAAGCCCCTATTCAGTGCGAAGTGAAGAGGCACCAAATCCTGATTTATCGAAAATAAAAGGAAAGCTTCCATTGTTGGGTGTGTGCTACGGTGCTCAATTTTTGGCTCATAGTAACGGAGGGTTAGTCACTCCTTCAGAAACAAGGGAATATGGAAGAGCAAACTTGAGTTTTATCAACCAAGAAAATGAGTTGGTAAAAGGTATGACCATGGGGTCGCAAGTTTGGATGTCGCATGGAGATACCATCAAAGAATTGCCATCGGATTTCGAAATCATTACCAGTACAGGGGATGTGGCAGTGGCAGGTTACCAAGTTGTAAACGAAAACACTTATGGGATTCAGTTCCATCCAGAGGTTTATCATTCTACCGAAGGAGCTATTTTGCTAAAAAACTTTGTAGTTGATATTTGTGGATCAGAACAAAACTGGACTCCCAATGCTTTTGTTGAATCAACAGTGCAAGAGTTACAAGAAAAGATTGGAGATGAAAAAGTGATTTTAGGATTGTCTGGTGGTGTAGACTCCACGGTGGCAGCTATGTTGTTGCACAAAGCAATTGGAAAAAATCTACACTGTATTTTTGTAGATAATGGATTGCTTAGAAAAAATGAGTTTACTGAAGTACTAAAGAATTATGAGCACCTTGGATTGAATGTTAAAGGTGTGAATGCTTCCGAATTGTTTTATTCAGCTCTAGAAGGATTAACAGATCCAGAAGAAAAAAGAAAAGCAATTGGCAAAGTGTTTGTAGATGTGTTTGATGAAGAATCAAAAAAGGTGGAAGGAGCAAGTTGGTTGGCACAGGGAACAATTTACCCTGATGTGATAGAATCAATTTCTACCGGAGGGCCTTCTCAAACCATAAAATCGCACCATAACGTGGGAGGATTGCCAGATTACATGAAGCTAAAAGTTGTTGAACCTTTGAGGGCTTTATTCAAAGATGAAGTGAGAAGGGTTGGGAAGTCTATTGGTTTGAATGATGAGTTATTAGGAAGACACCCTTTTCCTGGACCAGGATTGGCCATAAGAATTCTTGGAGATATTACTGCCGAAAAGGTAAGAATACTGCAAGAAGTGGATCATATCTTTATTCAAGGTTTGAAAAACAATGGATTGTACAATGATGTTTGGCAGGCAGGTGTCATTTTGCTTCCTGTTCAGTCAGTGGGAGTGATGGGAGATGAGAGAACATATGAAAATGCCGTAGCCTTGAGAGCGGTTAGCTCAACGGATGGAATGACGGCAGACTGGTGTCATTTGCCTTATGATTTTTTAGCAAAAGTGTCCAATGATATCATCAACAAAGTAAAAGGAATAAACCGAGTTACCTATGACATTAGTTCCAAACCACCGGCAACTATCGAATGGGAATAAAACTAAACTAAAACTATCTAACAATTATGAAATACTTTTTAACCGTAATTTTCGTCAGTGTGTCACTTTCTTTTTTTTCGCAAAAAAGAGAAGTTATTGATGGGAAGGAGTTCTTTGTGCACTTAGTAAAACAAGGTGAAACACTTTATGGAATTACCCAAAAATACAATACAACCAAAAAAGATTTGAGAGATGCAAACTCAGGTTTGTTGATGTTCTTGAAAGAGGGGCAAAAATTGAAAATTCCTATACCTGTGAAAGACAGAACAATTCATACCGTACAAAAAGGAGAAACTTTGTATGGGATTTCTAAGTTTTATGGATTGACGATAGAAGAACTATCAAAGTTGAACCCAGAAACCGTAAAGAATTTGCAGTTAGGTTCCGTTTTACAGCTTAAACCGCAAAATGGGGTTGCGACCAAGGTTACAAATGATGTAACCAAGGGAAAATCTATCCATGTGGTTAAAAAGGGAGAAACTTTGTACGGTATCACAAAAAAATACGGAATATCGATACAGCAATTAAAAGAACTAAACCCTGGATTGTCTGAGAATATAGCTATTGGAGATAAGATTACCTTATCCTCGGAGGTAAAACAAGTTGAAAAAAAGCAGCCCAAAACAGAGGTTGAACCAAAACTAGAATCTAAACTCATTCAGTACACCGTGGAGAAAGGAGAAACTTTTTATGGGATTTCTAAAAAGTATAACACCACTGTGGAGGCAATAAAAAAGGCAAATCCTGGAGTTGAGAGTTTAAAAGAAGGGGATAAATTGAACATCGCACTCCCTGAAAATTATGTGAATGACATAAAATTAACGCTAAGCAAACAATCTTTGTCTGAAGAAGTAAAATTAGATTCTATTCATAAAATAAATCCCTTAAAGGAAAAATTGAATGAAATGGTAAATAAAGAATCCTATTCTGTCTCTTTATTTTTACCATTGATGCTCGACAAGAACGCACAAATTCCTGTTGAATCGAATAAAGAAAAGAAAATTGATTCATACACAGAAATGAGTACTCATTTTTACCAAGGAGTGAAGTTGGCGCTTGATTCTGTTTCTACTTCCGGAGTTTCATTTGACTTACAAGTGTTTGACACAAGGAATGATACTGCAATAGTCGGAAAGCAATTAAGAACCAACTCCGTAAAGTCTTCTGACTTAATTGTTGGACCATTTTACGAAGCTCCTTATAAAAAAGTGTCTGATTTCTCGAAAGCGAATCAAATTCAATTGGTATGCCCTGTAAATCAACACAATCAGTTTTTGATTAACAATCCATTCATTACGGAACTAAAGACTTCAAAACCCGCTCAAACAAACTACCTGGCCCAATTTTTAGCCAATAATAGAAATTCAGAGAATGTAATTTGTGTTTCAGGAAAAACAGCGAAAGAAAAGTATTTGGCTAATTTGTTTTCAGAGAATTTTGGAAAAGCTTTGGTTGGAAAATCCAATAACTACCGAGCAGGTGCTAGTTCTTTCAATCTTGTCTCGTTTTCTTCCATGAAAGGATTTGATATTAAATTGGTGAAGGGAAGGAAGAATGTCATTGTATTGCCTATTTTGGATAAAGCCATGGCAACAAGTTTTTTTACACAACTCAATATTATTTTGTCAAAAAGTAGGATGAAAGACTATGAAGTTGAGGTTTACGCTTTAGATAACTTCCTAGAGTATGACCAAATTGAGACAGCTCTTAAAATGAAATATAACCTGCACGTGACATCCTCATCGTTCCTTGATTACAAAGACGAAAAAGTGATAAAATTCATAAAAAGATACAGAAGTGAATTTGGTTCAGAGCCAAGTGTTTCTTCCTTTATGGGGTTTGATGCAGCATTTTTTCATGCCGTAGGTTTAAAATATTTCGGAAAGAACTATTCGTCTCATTATGATCAAATAAAAGTTCCGCTGTTGCAGTCAAGTTATCAACTCAAAAAAAATGAGATGAACAGTGGCTTTGAAAATCAGTCTGTGTTCATTTTGGCTTACAAAGATTTTGAACTAATAAAAGTGAATTAATTTCAATAATTAGATCGTTTTGGACGTTCATTGTTGATAAAACGATTGAAGCAAAAACAAGGAATTAATTATCTTTATAAGAAACAAGAACAAATGAAAGCAACGTATTACGGTCACGGGTGTTTTGGATTAGAAATAGGAGCTACAAAGTTTCTCATCGATCCATTTATTTCTCCAAATGAGTTGGCAAAGTCAGTAGATTTGGATAAAATTCAGGCGGATTACATTTTGCTTACTCACGGTCATGAAGATCATGTGGCAGACACTGAGGCTATTCATAAAAATACCAAAGCGACCTTAATTGCAAATTTTGAGGTGGCAAATTGGTTTCAAAGGAAGGGAATTCAGGATTCTATAGGGATGAATATCGGTGGAGCTTTGCAATTAAAAGGATGTGCCATTAAAATGGTAAGTGCTTTGCACTCAAGTTCTATGCCCGATGGAAGTTATGGAGGATTGGCCGCTGGTTTTGTATTTGTGTTTGAAGAAGATGAAGTTGAGAAAGTAGTTTATTTTGCTGGAGATACTGGGCTTCATCGGGAAATGGAATTGATACAAGAAGAATTTGGCTTCGTTGATTTTGCCTTTTTACCGATTGGCGATATTTTTACTATGGGAGTAAATGACGCAATTGAAGCTGCTTATTTAGTCAATGCAGATACAGTTGTTCCGATGCATTACGATACATTTGATCCTATAAAGGTAGATATGGAAGAAGCTAAAATTGGTTTCGAAGAGTTTAGATTTGAAGTGTTTAACATTGGAGAAGAAAAAGAATTAATATAAAATATGGCAAAAATAATTGCAATAGCTAACCAAAAAGGTGGAGTAGGGAAGACTACAACCGCTATTAATCTGGCAGCAAGTTTAGGAGTTTTAGAGAAAAAAGTATTGATTGTGGATTCAGATCCACAGGCTAATTCAACTTCCGGTTTGGGACATGACCCCAAAAATGTAAAAGCAAGTATTTATGATTGCTTTATCAATGAAGTGGAAATTGCTGACATTATCTTGTCAACTGAAACACCTTTTGTAGATATTTTACCATCAAACATTGATTTGGTAGGTGCAGAGATAGAAATGATAAACTTGCCAAACAGAGAATATATGCTCAAGGCAAATTTGGACAAGGTGAGAGATGCATACGATTTTATTGTTATTGATTGTTCACCATCTCTAGGTTTGATAACTATTAATTCTCTGGTAGCCTCTGACTCTGTTATTATTCCGGTACAATGTGAGTATTTTGCCTTGGAAGGTCTTGGTAAATTATTGAACACCATTAAGATTGTTCAAAATAAATTGAATCAAGAATTGGAAATAGAAGGTATTTTATTGACTATGTATGATACACGACTCAATTTATCCAACCAAGTAGTGGATGAGGTAAAAACTCATTTCCAACAAATGGTATTTGATACCATTATTCACAGAAATACCAAGTTGGGAGAAGCTCCAAGTTATGGAGAATCTGTAATTATGATGGATGCAACCAGCAAAGGAGCAATCAATTACTTGAACCTGGCTAAAGAGGTATTACAAAATAATGATCTCACAAAAATAAAAGCAGAAGATAAGATTATAAACTAATGGCAAAGAAAAAAAGTGGACTTGGAAGAGGCTTGGGAGCCTTGTTAGAGAATAACGAAACAGACATTACCACCTCGAAAGAATCGGTAACGAATGCATCTGCTGGAAGTGTCTCAACTATACCGGTGAAAGATATTGAAGCAAACCCTTTTCAACCCAGAACGGAATTTGAAAAAGAAGCTTTAGTTGACCTTTCCAACTCTATAAAAGAACATGGGCTCATCCAACCCATTACTGTGAGAAAAATTGGGTACGGGAAATACCAATTAATTTCAGGAGAAAGAAGATTTAGAGCTTCACAAATTGTAGGGCTCACCGAAGTTCCTGCATACATAAGAATTGCGAATGACCAAGCTATGCTTGAAATGGCAATTGTGGAGAACATACAAAGACAAGATTTAAACCCAATTGAGGTGGCGATTAGCTTCCAGAGATTGCTTGAGGAATGTGATTTAACTCAAGAAGAATTGGGTGAGAAAGTCAGTAAAAATAGATCAACAGTTACCAATTACCTGAGGTTATTAAAATTGCCAGATGTCATACAATTGGCACTTTCGAGTAAGGAGATAACCATGGGGCACGCCCGGGCACTTTTGGGAGTTGAAGACCACTCCGTACTTGTGAAGTTCTACAGAAAAGTAGTAGATGAAAAGTTGTCGGTAAGAAAAACTGAAGAATTGGTTCAAAACTTAAATCAGCCGAAAGATTCAAAACCCAAAACTTCGAGGTATGCACTTTCTTACGAAGAGCAAAAAATGAAAGAAGAAATTTCTAAGCAATACAACTCTAAAATTGGGATTACAAAAACAAACAAAGGAAATGGAAAGATTACAATTCCTTTTGTAGATCACGATCATTTGCGAAAGATTTTGGATTTGTTAAACTAAAATCATGATAAGAATTTTAGCCCTATCTCTTTTTGTGTTCCTGCTTTTGACTGGTTTTTCCAATTCAGTGCAGGCGCAACAAAGAATTGGGATATTTCAAGATTCTATTCATTCACCTAAAAAAGCAACGATTTACTCAGCGATATTGCCTGGGTTAGGTCAGGCTTACAACAAAAAATATTGGAAAATCCCTCTGGTTTATGCAGCTATTGGAGGCTGTGTAACTGCCGCTATAATTAATCAAGGAGAGTTTAAATCCATGAGAGATGAGCTTGTTTTTCGAGAGAACAACGCTGGTTTATTTCAAAATACAGACTTCAATAACTTTAATAACACTCAGTTGTTGGAGTTCTCGGATTATCACCGAAGGTGGCGAGATAACATGATTATTTTTAGCCTCTTGGCTTACACGTTCAATCTCATAGATGCAAATGTGGATGCACATTTGTTCAGTTTTAATGTTGATCAAAACTTATCTATGGCAGTGCGTCCTTCTTTTGATTTCACGTCATATAAGCAAACTTATTCAGGACTGAGTTTAACTATCTCGTTCAAGTAAGTTTTATTTCTTTTCTTCCTTGTCGGAATTTTGAATAGCTGGAACTTCGGTTTGTTTATGCTCGCTTGGCTCTTGTTTCAATTCTGTCTCCTTTTCAGGAGTTGTATCAACCACTTTTTTGTTTTTTTCTATTTCCCTCAATACCCATTCTAGTTCGGTGTCAATCTTATTTTTCCTGTGCTCAAGTGTCGGTAAAATAGTAACATCAGGAATCACTCCTTTGCCATCAGGTGTCTCCGTGTAAGGAGCTTTTATCATTCCTAATCCAAACTGAACTCTAAGTTTTGAGTTGGGAAGTTTTATCGGTTTGAAAACGCCCGCAACCGTTCCGTTAAATGTACCTCCTGTTTCCTCACCAACAATAGTAGCTCTTCCTGAACCTTGCAAGTTGCTTGAAATTATAGAGGAAGCAGAGAAGGAGTTTCCATTCACAAGCACGTACAACTTTCCTTTGAAAGAATTTTCTTTTGGTTCAGTCAGTTTACTGGATTTCATCTTGTGATAATATATTCCATTTTTCTTTTTGGACGTGGATTTTTCATACACATACAAAAACGGAGTCACAATTGATTTTAGTACAATCAAAACTGGCTTATTGTTGGAGCTCCAAATGGAATTAGTTCGTGGAGTTGAAGTATTCGACTCCATCGGTTCTATGGTAATGAATTCATCAAGAGCCAAGTACTCCATTAAATAATGAATTTCATTGAGCCTTCCACCCAAGTTATTTCTTAAATCTAAAATTACAGTTTCAGAGTTGGCTGAATCTACAAATTCAAAAAATTCATCGTACAAATCGGTATAAGGTCCTGTGGTAAATCCTCGTATTTTTAAATACCCTACAGCGGAATCTTTCATGAATTTATAATCCCTCGTGTATCGTTTTGTTTTCTTGTTGTACCCTCTGATATGATTGGGTTTATTATCTTCTTTTTTTGTATCTACCGTATCTTTTTCAATTTTTTTTTCTTTGATTTTCTTATCTTTTTTCTTCTCCAACGAACTTGAATCTGTTACGCGGTAAAATGTAGTGTCAAAAATCAAGTTATTTTGTCTTAAGGTAAGGGTGACAGAATCCAAAGTGGGATTTTCAATTCGGTAGTATGACGGGAGAAATAGACCTTCTCTTCTTTCGTAAAATGTGGTGTTAAAACCATCGCTCGATCTCAAGAAATTATGTTTTTGTATCAGTTCATCTACCTCAAAGGAGTCAATTTTTAATAATTCAGCAAACTGTAATGTCTTGGTGGAATCAAACACATCCGAGATGATTATCTTGTCTTCAACTCTCTCAAACTCCAATTTAGTGAAATCATTTTTTGTGTGTTCGAATCGCTCCTCAAACTCTTCTTTTTCAAACCTATCCAAGGGATAGCCAACTGCATTATGACCCTGTCGTATTTCTGATACTAAAGGAGATAAAACGTAATAAAATTCCTTACTGGTAAGGGGAGAGGTAATCGTATTTTTGACACTGTCAATTTTTCTACTCAGTTCTTCTTTCGAAATGAACCAATATAAGTTGGGATGTAGTTTTTCAATTTTTTTAAACGTATAATCAATGTCATTGTGCAACTCATTCACCGAGTGTTTGGCATTGATGGTCTCATTGTATTTCTTTACGGAATTACAACTTGTAACAAGAAAGAAAAATAGAAAGAAGTATGTAAATTTGGAGTAGATAGTCATGTGGTTATTTTTTGGTTCTGTAAAAATAGGAATATCCATTAGATTTTGATGAATTATCTCTGAGACTCTTAACTTTGTGGAGGGAAAATTTAAATTGAAGTCTTAATTAAATCAGTTAAAATGAGAATAGCATTGTTAGGGTACGGTAAAATGGGGAAGGAGATTGAAAGAGTTGCATTAAGCAAAGGGCATACCATTGTATTAAAGGTTTCTTCTTCCAATTCGGATTTCGATTCTTCTGAATTATCCAATGTGGATGTAGCTATTGAGTTTAGTAAACCAGAATTTGCTGCTTCCAATATAAAAAAATGTTTTGAAGCACAAGTCCCAATCGTTGTAGGAACTACAGGTTGGTATCATGAGTTTGAGGAGATTAAAACTTTGTGTAAGTCTCAAAGTCAATCCTTGATTCATGCTACTAACTTTAGTGTAGGCGTAAATCTGTTTTTTAAATTGAATGAACAATTAGCTAAGCTGATGAACAATCATCCGGATTACGAGATAAAAGTGGAAGA
The DNA here is from genome assembly GCA_965660305.1 of Flavobacteriales bacterium. Classification (GTDB taxonomy): domain Bacteria; phylum Bacteroidota; class Bacteroidia; order Flavobacteriales_D; family CAJJDF01; genus CAJJDF01. The sequence continues at coordinate 29,609 of CBFHZD010000006.1, forward strand.
AATTCATCATAAACAAAAGTTGGATGCGCCTAGCGGAACAGGAATATCAATTGCGGAACAAATACTAAACCATAACTTCCAAAAAGAAAGTTGGGTAAACCATCTTTCTGAGGATGAAAAAGAATTGAGTGTGGTTTCTATCAGGCAAGATGATGTCCCAGGAACACATTCTGTTTACTACAAATCCACTACTGATGAAATTGAAATAAAACACACAGCTCACAATCGCAAAGGGTTTGCAGGTGGAGCTGTTTTGGCAGCAGAATGGATAGTCCAACATAAAGGTGGAATTTATACAATGAATGATGTACTTTCGTTTTAGAAAAAAACACTCAAAATGGAATTAGAGAAATTGGTAGAAAATGAACTGGGAGCTCTTAGAAGCGAACTTAGAAATCATAAGTTATACTTGGCTCTTGAAAGTATAGAAGACGTGAAGGTATTTATGCAGAACCACGTTTTTGCGGTTTGGGATTTTATGTCTTTATTGAAATCAATTCAAACTGAATTGACAACAGTAACAGTTCCTTGGGTTCCAAGGTCAAACGGAAAATTGGCTAGATTTATCAATGAAATAGTTCACGGAGAAGAGAGCGATGTGAATGAATTGGGAGAGCCCAAAAGCCATTTTGAAATGTACATTGATTCTATGGATCAAATTGGAGCAAGTACTTCTCAAATTGTGCTTTTTATGGAGAAAATAAAAGAGGGTGAAAGTGTCTCTGACGCGTTAAATGCAGTTGACATTCATCCCGGAGTAAAAGCCTTTGTGTTGCATAGTTTTGAAGTAATATCTACCAGTAAACCTCATTTGGTAGCCTCCTCTTTTACTTTTGGTAGGGAAGATATCATTCCCGATATGTTTATAGAATTATTGAAACAATCTGATCCAAATAACGAAAAATATACTAAATTGAGCTACTATTTTGAGCGACACATCGAATTGGATGGAGATGAGCACGGTCCACTTTCTTTAGAAATGATGGATGAATTGTGTGAAAACAATCCAGAAAAATGGAGTGAAGCAATGGAAGTAGCAAAAAAATCTTTATCCCACCGTATCGGGTTATGGGATGCTATTCACGAACAGCTTGTTCAGGCTAAGGAGCTGGAGTTAGCTTAAACTAAACAATTATGTCGCTGCCGACTTGTTACCAGAGTTCCATTTCGGAATTTGATTCAGTACTAAAAAACTATCAAAGGAAGTGGACGAACTATTACATACTGGTAGATGAAAACACAAAGAGAGATTGTTTACCGATTCTTTTGGGGGCTTCAGAGATACTGAAAGATGCAAATGTATTAGTTTTAGATCCTGGTGAGGAAACTAAAACGATAGAATTAGCGGAATCATTATGGAGTTCACTGAATGAAACAGGGGCAGACAGGAAATCATTGCTTATAAATTTGGGCGGTGGAGTAATTACTGATTTGGGTGGGTTTGTAGCTTCAACTTTTAAGAGAGGAATAGATTTTATTCACGTCCCAACCACTCTTCTAGGTCAGGTAGATGCAGCCATTGGAGGGAAAACTGGTGTAAATTTAGAGTTTTCCAAAAACCAGGTAGGAACCTTTGCACATCCTTTATTTATTTTTACCGACTCTCATTTCTTAAAGACACTTTCGCAGCGCGAATTGTTATCTGGGCTAGGAGAAGTAGTAAAATATGGTTTGATTGCCGATAAAGAGCTTTTTTCGTTGTTAAAAGCCAAGGATAGTATTGTCTCCAACCTAGATACACTGATTTCTACTTCTATTCAATTAAAGGAAGAATTCGTTTTAACTGATTTTAAAGAATCTGGAGACAGAAAAAAGTTAAATTTTGGACACACCGTAGGTCATGCAGTTGAGTCCTACTTTATGGGAGAGGTGCTTCACGGTGAAGCCATTGCGGCAGGAATGATTTGCGAAAGTTATTTGTCGTTTGCCGAAAAATTAATCAATGAAAAAGAATTAAAAGAAGCGATAGAAATGGTGTTTTTATTTTTCAAAAAGATACCCTTGGAAGAAAAAATGCTGGAGCCTCTTTTGAATGAAATGAAAGCTGATAAAAAGAATGAGAATGGGAAAATGAATTTTACTTTGTTAACAGGAATTGGATCTTCAAGTGTCGATCATTTTATAGACGAAAACAAAGTGAAAGAATCATTAGAGTTTTACTTTAGTCTATAAGTATTAATGGATTTATTGCGAGTAACTTGAGTTGTGGTTACTGATGTCTTAAAGAGCTCTTTTAATGCGTTTGTCTTAGCTTGAATCAAACCTAGGCTTAAGGTATTATCTCCATGAATATGGACACTAAATCAGGTTCAGTAAGACGCGTGTAAGGATTTTGAAAAAAAAGAGAAATTAAATGAGTAAACGGCTAAAACAAAATGAATTTTCATTAAAACACTCTGTGAACTTACCTACTTCTAAAAGTATTTGTAATCGTTTGTTGGTATTGAAACATTTGATGGGTGATTCTTTCGAATTAGCAGGAATTTCTGAGGCTGATGATTCTCAAATAATGCAATCTATTTTGGCTAAAAGCGAGCTAAAGGGTGAATTGAATGTAAAAAATGCTGGAACTTGTTTTCGTTTTCTTACTGCTGTTTGTGCAATTGGGAGACATGAAGTGATATTGACAGGTTCCGAAGCCATGAAAAACAGGCCAATCAGAGAACTGGTAGATCCTCTTAGGAGTTTAGGCGCTGAAATTGACTATTTGGAACAAGAAGGATTTCCACCTCTCAAGATTATTGGAAAAGAACTAAAAGGCAAAAAAGTAAAGATAAATTCCGAGAAAAGTAGCCAGTATGTTTCTGCTTTGTTGTTAGTTGCGCCTTTTCTTGCAAATGGATTGGAAATAGAGCTCTTGGGCAATCCTAAATCTCAATCTTATACTGAAATGACAGTTTCGCTATTGAAACAAGTGGGAGTGGAGGTAAGTCGACATGAAAATACATTTTCTGTTTCTCCTTCTAAAATGAAACATTACAATAAAATGGAAGTTGAAGCAGATTGGTCTTCTGCATCGTATTGGTATGAATTAATAGCACTTTCGGATATTCATTCAAAGCTTCAATTAAATTATGTTAAAATTAATAGTATTCAAGGAGATAGAGAAATATTAAATTTATTCAATCAGTTCGGTCTATTAACTTTAGAAGGATCAAAAGGAGTTGAAATTGTGAAAGTTTCGGACCCAAAAATTGATTGTTTTGAGTGTGATTTTTCTTCCATTCCTGATATGGTTCAGACTTTTGTTGTGACTTGTGTAGGGTTGGGAATCAACGGAAAATTTTCAGGGATTTCTCACCTCGTTTATAAAGAAACAAACCGAATACAAGCTTTAAAAACTGAAATTGCTAAACTCAATTATTCCCTCACGATGATTGATAAAGATAGTTTTGAGATTAGAAAAGAAGGAGACTTACCTAGTTCTGCTACTATTTCTACTTACAAAGACCACCGAATGGCAATGGCTTTTGCGCCTTTAGTTGCGGTGATGAAAAGCATTGAGATAGAAGATCCAGAGGTGGTAGTTAAGAGTTATCCTGAGTTTTGGACTGAATTGCTGTAAATTTCTCCACTTCGCTCCATTCTCCGCTTTTCAATCCTTCTAGTTTTACTTCCCCGATCCGCACTCTAACTAATCGTAGTGTAGGAAATCCAACAGCTGCTGTCATTTTGCGTACTTGACGGAATTTTCCCTCGGTTATCGTAATAGAAACCCAAGATGTGGGGCCATGTCTTTCGTCTCTTATTTTTTTGGCTCGTTCTTCAAACAGTGGTTTAGGTTCAATTTTAAAAGCTTTCCCAGGACGGGTTAAGTATTTTTCCTTTTTAACGGTTATTTCCACTCCGTTTTGAAGCTTTTTTATCGCTTCTGCGGTTATTTCGCCATCCACTTGTACATAATATTCTTTTTCTACTTTTTTGCTGCGTACTTCGTGGCTTACTTTTCCGTCTGTAGTCAAGAAAATTAATCCCTCAGAGTGTTCGTCAAGTCTGCCAATTGCCATTGTACCCTCAGGAAAATCACCTAGTTCTCCCAGTAGCTTTTTGTTTTTGCGCACTGTTTCGGTTCTTACAAACTGCGATAAATAGCCGTAGGGCTTGTGAAGGATGAAATGGCTGTGTTTAGGCATATTAATAATTTATTTTTTAAAAATAAGCTATTCATTCAATCAAAAAAGACTCGGTCACCCTGAACTTGATTCAGGGTCTGTTTTTTAGCTTCACAAATATTAACAAACAGATTCCGCATCAAGTGCGGAATGACGGCATTTTTTTTGATTTTAAAAAGTATTATTTTCTAAAAAAGTGTGGAAAAATATAAATTTTAAAAACGAGAATCTAAACCAGCAACCAGTAACTAACTCACCATTCATCTACCTCCCATCACCCTTCTTTGGTTTCCTTCTAATTTTATTCTGATCTCCTCTTGTCTTTGGCTTTTTATACTTTTTGTCTAGTCTTCGTTTTCTAGGATTTCCCTGGTTGTATTTTTGATTCTTTTCACTTTTTTCATGAAAACTAGCTCCTTTTGTGTCGTCTTTTTTGGCGTGTATGTTCAGTTCTTTCGCTTTTGGACGTTCATCAGGAGTAAGGTCATTGGATATAGAAACTGATTCAGGGAATTTTTTCTTCTCAATGGTTGTTCCCATCAATTTTTCTATTTTTTCTTTATCTGCAGTTTCTTTTTCGGTGTAAAGAAGGATAGAGTTTCCCTTTTTCTCGGCTCTTCCTGTCCTTCCTATTCGGTGCATGTAGTTTTCGGGATAGTTAGGAGTATCCATATTAATCACATGCGATACTTCATCCAAATCTAATCCACGAGCCATAACATCTGTGCTGATAAGAATTCGGTTTGTACCTTCATCAAATCGTTTGATAGATTTTATACGATAGTTCTGGGATTTATTGGAGTGAACCACCCCCAATTCTCTACCAAATTTGTCTTCAATTGCATTGAAAAGCCTGTCAGCGTTGGTTTTGCTAGAAACAAAAATTAATACTTTTTTGAATTGATCTTTGTCCTTGAGCAGATGCATCAGCAAATTTGCTTTGGTATAAAAATTCTGAACCGGGTAACAAACCTGCTTGATGTTCTCAAGGGGAGTTCCTGATACAGCAATTGAAATTGTGATTGGTGCTATAAAAAAAGCTTCTATCAATTCCTTGATTTCATCTGTCATGGTAGCAGAAAACATAGTGTTTTGTCGCTTTTCTGGTAATAACTCAAAGATATTGGTCAATTGAAATCTAAAACCTAAATCAAGCATAACATCTACCTCATCAATCACAAGTTTCTGAATAGATTTGAGGCTCAATGCTCGGTGCATCACTAGGTCATATAACCTTCCTGGCGTTGCAACCAGTACATCTACACCAGCTCCAACTGCCAGTTTTTGTGTGTTGATGTTAGTTCCTCCATACACACCAACCACACGTGTTGTCATGTATTTGGAGTAGTCTTTTATGTTGTCAACAACTTGCAGCACGAGTTCTCTCGTTGGAACTAAAATAAGTACCCTGGGATTTTTTTGTTCAGAGTATTTTAATCCGTCCAAAAATGGCAGGGAGAACGCCAATGTTTTTCCAGTTCCAGTTTGGGCTATACCAATAACATTTCTTCCAGATTTTATCACAGAATAAGACTCTTCTTGAATAGGAGTAGGTGTTGTAATATTTAAATCCTCCAGCGCATTAAGAAGATATTTAGATATTTTGAAATCGTGAAAGCTTGACATTGTTTGGATTTTTTTTCAAAAGTACGGGTTTTCTATCGATTTAATTTTCACTTAGAGATATTATTGATAAACCAGCAGTGTCCTTGTCATTAAAATTATTCACGTATATTTAATCAGAAATAAAACATCATTGTATGAAAAAACTACTCCTTTTATCCGGTATTTTTTTAGCTTTTACAGCTACAAGTCAATCAACCTTGGACAAAACAATTCAATCGGGTGGTATAGTTCGGTCCTATAAAATTTATATTCCAGCGAGTTATTCGGCCTCGGTGCCAGTTCCGTTGGTATTTAATTTTCACGGATTGGGGAGTAATAGTTTGCAGCAAATGCTTTACGGAGATTTCCGTAGCATAGCGGATACAGCCAACTTTATAATTGTTCATCCACAGGGAACTACCAGCTCAGTTTTTGGCTCTACCTTTTGGAATGCTTATTTTGGTCAATCCGTAAATGACTTTGATTTTATTTCTGATTTAATAGATACAATTTCTAGTAATTATTCTGTCGATCCCAATAGGATTCATTCCACTGGGATGAGTAATGGTGGTTATATGAGTTTGGCTCTCGCTGCCGAGTTCGATGATTTATTTGCCTCAGTGGCCTCGGTCACAGGTTCCATGACACGTTTATTTCCTATTTCGCCCAACAACACAAAGCCAATATCTGTGTTGCAGATACATGGAACAGCAGATTCTACGGTAAAATATTTGGGAGATGCTTCTTCTCATGACATTTCTTACGTTATAGACTATTGGAAAACTCATAACAATACCGTGTCGGTTCCGGTGATTGATTCAATTCCAAATATATCAGTAACGGATAATTGTAATGCCAAAAGATATACCTATGGAGGTGGAACGAACAACACAGAAGTGATTCATTATAAAGTTTTTGGCGGTGCACACACCTGGCCTGGAGCACCAATTCCAATTGGTGTTACAAATCAAGATTTTAATGCAAGTGAAGTAATTTGGCAGTTTTTTGACAAGCACCCTCGCTCGAGCAGTCTTTCTGTTTCTGAATTGAGTCAGGAAAATAACTATGAATTTTTATTCAAAAGCTCTTTCAGTGAGTTGGTTATTTTGGATAAAAACATAGCCAGTGTAGCGCGTTATCGTGTTATAAATGCTTTGGGTGAAATTGTGGCAGAGGGAAAATTGGCAAGCGATAATACAACTGTGAACTTGACAAATTCTAAACCTGGAATGTATATTGCTCAGGTTTTTGATGAGGAAATGGGAACACAAACTTTTAAATTCATCAGGCATTAATTTCGTCCAAATATAGCCAGCAGATTTCTTTTTTTTGGTTTAAGAGTAGTGCCATTTTCTGAATTGAATTTAGCAATGATATCCTTTTCATATTGTTTGAAAAACTCGGGATCGAAATTGGCGTTCTTCAGTTCAACTAATACCTGTTCAATAGGAGTTTTGGATGTTATCCAGGAGTCACAAATTTTATGTCTCAACCGAATTCCAAAGTTATTTATTCCCAACAAGGCTTTTGTTTGACTATTGTAAACAGCTCTAAATGAAATATGCTTGGAGGGATGTTTCCAATAAAAAGTAGTTTCGCCTTCTTGTTCATTTGCAGATACAAGGCCATAAGTTTGGTATTCTACATCAAAAAATTTAGCAGAATTAAACCAATTTCCAGGTTCATAGGCAATTTTATTTCCCGTAAGAGTTTGTCCTAATGTTTCACCCATCATTCTTCCTACATACCAGACTGCTTCAATGGGTTTTCTGCCTGTTACTGTCTCTTGTACTTCGGCACAATCTCCTGCTGCGTATACATTGGGTATGTTGGTTTCTAGGTATTTATTTACTATTATTCCCCTTCCAAGGTTGAGCGAGGTGGTTTTCAAAAAATCAATATTTGGTCGGACTCCGGCCGTTAATCCTACTAGCTCACAATCTATTCGTTCTCCTTTTTTTGTAATTATCCCCGAAACTTTACCGTTTTTGCCCTCGATTACTTCGTCAAGCTCCTCTTTAAGTCTTACATTTATGTGATGATCTTCCTTCATGTGTTTGGCAATCATAGTACCTTCTTCAAGAGGTAAAACTCCACCCCAAAACCTATTTTCTCTCACCAAAAAAGTAACTTCAATTCCCCTTGAATGTAGCATTTCTGCTAATTCTACTCCAATGAGTCCGCCACCTACTATTACAGCTTTTTTTACCTTATTGTCAGCGGTATTTTCTTCCAGTATGTCCAAGTCTTGTTTGCTATACAATCCCTGAACTCCAGGTAAATCTTGTCCTTTCCAACCAAATTTATTAGGAACAGAACCAGTCGCAATCACCAGCTTGTCATAACTCACGGTACTTTTTCCTAGGTTAAGAGTTTGTTGATCAAAATCTACATCCATGACATAACCTTTTACAAGGTCAATGCGGTTTTTACTCCAGAACCAATCTTCATAGGGCTTCGTGTCCTTAAACCTCATGTGTCCCATGTAGATATACATCAAAGCAGTTCTGGAAAAAAAATAATCTGTTTCTGCAGAGATTACCGTTATTTTGACCTCAGAGTTATTTTTTCTTACGTGTCGAGCTGTGGTGATTCCTGCAATTCCATTTCCAATGATTACAATGTGGTTTGTCATCTTATTTTGAGTTTAAGGTCCAATCATATTCGTTGAAAATTACTGAAGCAGATTCGTTCACTTCGATCTCAGAATAAGCATTAATGAATTGAATGATTTTTTCATTGGTGGTGCCAAAATCTGCTTTATACCAATCAAAAATTTTAGAAATAATAATCTCTTCTTTGCCTAAAGTATTTTGTTTTTTATCGGTTAAGAAAGACCTTATTTGGGTGGTTAGGGATTTTTTCAGATTGTCTTCTGTCCATGCCTTGTTCATGATTTTTGGGCATGATTTTGCAGCACAATTCAAAGCAAAATGAATACGCGGCTCTTTAAATTTAGGTCTAATAATTTCGTTTTCAATCACATTCAAGGTGTAGGTGTTTCCGCTTAACTCGATGAGTGGAGTGTCCCATGGTTTTCCACCTTTTAATTCTGTGATTGATGATACAGGGTAATGGTCCACAATTAATTTAACGGTAACCGCATTGTACAAATTAATCCAATAGGCTAATTGTTTATTTTTACTCCAATTAGGAAGGTCGCTGTGCAGTTTTTTTAACGTATCGAGGTAATGTTCCAATTTACTGTTATCGAATAAAAAACCTCCGTAATTCACCTTTCCTTCTGAGTTAATATAATTTCGGGTTAATTCATCCCAAATATGATGTGGGCTTGCCAGTGCTTTATTCTCCTCATTGTTTACGGTCACGATTTTTTCTATTGAAATTTCTTTGGGTTCTGGTTTTACTGATTTTATTGACTGCTGATCATTGATGACTGGTTTAACCTTCAATTCCTCTTGTTCTTTTTGCTCCGTTTCTAATAGTTTTTCAGTCTCTATTTTCTCGATTGTTTCTTTAATGGTATCTGAATTATTTTTCATTACTTTCAGCTCAGTATCATCCTTAGTTTCCTTCGATTTGGTTTTATCAATTGTTTCTGTTCTGATTGAATTTGAGTCTATTTCTTCCTGTACATTAGAAGAGATGTTTATCTGCTCATTGCAGGAGCTAAAAAGGACAAACATCATAAAAAATACAAATAGATTTAATTTCATGGTGAGGTATGAATTTTTAGTTAGTTTAAACTTAATGAAAATATCCGACAATCATTTATTGAAAGACTATTCCTAAGTTGAAACCTGTGTTTTTAAAAGCATTTCTGCCATTTATGATGTAGGAAGCTCCTCCAAAAACACCTATGTGATTATGAATTTTAGAGTAAATTGTTCCTCCAATTTTATGGAAACTAAATCCTAAACCTTGAAAACCTCCTCTTGAGCTGGTTACTTTTAGTTCTCCAATTCCGCGGTAGTCCGTTCCACCAATTGCATGAATAATTTCGTAGAATGCATCCAAATAAATTTTTCCAGCATATCCAATCTTAAGGGAAGAGGAAACAGCATTTGGTGTTGGATTGGATTTGAACAGATATCCCGCTTGAAAGGAAGCGAAGAAATTGGTGTTGAAATTTTGTTGCACAATGAGTCTTCCGTCACCTGCAATAGCCATCTGACCCATTGCATTTGCTCCATTTACTTGGTACATAGATAGAGGTTGCATAAACCCAGTAGCCACCATTGCTTTTAAATTACCCAACTTATTTTGTTGAGTTAAAAAACTGTATTTTAAGTAAATGCTTCCGTCTTGCAGTCCTTGCTCAATGCCTTTGTTAATGTTTAAATAAGGAATGCCTAATTGAATATTAAGCTTGTTTGTTAAACCATATATACCAAAAAAGCTGAAGGCTCTTGTGGTTCTTGAACCTCCACCCAAATTGTGTCCAGCATATAATTGAGAAGCTTTTTCATTTGAAAAGGAAACTCCAATAGAAAACTCTTTCTTTTTCTTCATAAAGCCATCAACAGGACCTTGCGCAAATATGCTTCCTGATAGGAGTAAGATGAAAATTACATGTTTCATGATAGCTTCGTTTAGTTTCGTCTCCTAACATAAAAATCAAACCCACCTTTGTTATACATAAAGTTTATACCAATGTAACGTTCCATTTCTTTACGTTTGTTTATTTTAGTTACTATGTAAACGTCTTTGTCAATTTTTCCTTTCAACAGCCAGTCATTAGTCAATGAATTTACTTCATTCGCATCGTATGAATGGGGTGTGGTGAGTGATTTTTTGTAATCGTTTTTTAAGGCTTCAATTTCATCATTTTTGGACCTTGGAGGAAATAGGGTGTAAAAATAATGTCCGTAACTTTTAAATCCTAGAGTTGTTACATACACATCTTTGCCTTGCATGGATTCATAAAACTCTATGGCAGGGCCTTGTGAAAACTCCTCTATTTTTGGTACAATAAAAATTGAGTACCCCAAAAGGGTAATTCCTGTGGAGAGAACAAGAACTGTTAAGAATTTGTTTAATTTCTCTTTGTGTAAATAGGCGAGAGACCAGAATAAGCCGACCAGAAATACCAAGCCAAAAATAAATTCCCAACCTCCCCAATTAATCGGGTTTTGAAAAGAGGCTACGGCAAATTCATCCTGAATAAAAGGAGTAATCCATGTGTGGTTTTTGAACACAATGGGAACAAGAGTTAATAAAATTCCGAAAATTAATCCTATCGTTATGTAGCTGATTTTTATTATTTTATAATCTTTTTGGTTTTCTTTTAGATTTAAAGAAAAGTATAAGTACGTGGCAGAAAGAAATGATAGAGGCAAATAACTCATGGAGGAGTAATGCACAATTTTGGTTTCAACAATTGTAAACAAAATCATGACAACCCAGAACAAAATCTTCATCCAAAGCAGGAAATTATATGGGATGTTCGAGTTTTTCTTATACATCATGGGTATTGCCAGTATAGACATAGGGAAACAGCCTAAAAGAACTACAACAAAATGATAATAAAAAGGTTGTTGGTGACCAGCTACAGGTTCTGTTAATAATTCGATTTGGTATTGAACGAACTCTAGGATGAACCAAGGACTATTGGTAATTGTTTCGTATCCAAACCATAAAAAGGTGACACTCAACGAGCTCAAAAAGAAAATGAGTACCGCAGCGGGTTTTATTTTCGCTTTCCCTTTTTTAATTATGAGGTAAATGACAAAAGTTAATACAAGTAAGAGAAGAGCCACAGGGCCTTTTGTAATAATTGCCAACCCAATGAATATTCCTGCAATGAGGGCGTTGGTTTTTCTGCTTGTTGGTTTCTCAATCGTGAGGATTAAAAAGAAAATTGAAAGAAAGATAAAGAAGTTGAAAAATGGATCAATGATTCCACTTTTGAAATACATATGGGGAAGGAATGAGGCGAAATAGATCAAGCTCCAGATTAAACCAAATTGTTCAGAAATGAGTTTTTTTCCAATGAAATAGAGGGTTACCAAAGATATTATTCCTAAAAGAGCGTTTGGGAATCTGGCGGCAAACTCATTGATGCCGAAAAGTTTCATTGAAATTACTTGAAGCCAAAAGAAAAATGGAGGTTTTTCCCAAAAGGGCTCATAATTAATTTGCACTCTAAAATAATCATTGGTCTCTATCATTTCTCGCGCAGATTCCGCAAAATTGATTTCATCCCAATCAAACAAGTGCACATTTCCTAAGAAAGGAAAAAAGAATAAAGCTCCCAGAGCTATTAAAAATAATACGTGCTTCTGTGTCAGGTTCATTTCTTAACTGTTATAAGTGGCTTCAGGGCCCATTTACCGAAAGTTATTTTTTCAAAAATAAAATAAAACACAAAAGTAGCTGCCATTCCTATGGAGGCTCCTGCCAAGATATCTTCGAAAAAGTGCTGCGAAAGATACACCCGGGAATAAGCAATAAACACCGCAATTATTCCAAAAAGATACCCTAGTTTTTTATTAGAAGAAATAAGAGTTAAATAACAAAATAGGGTAAAAGCAGCAGTGGTGTGCCCGGAAGGAAATGAATGGCTCGTTAGTTGATTCAATCCAAATTCGGAAGGAAGTAACCTCAGTTCATTGAGGACAGAAAACGGTCTTGGTTCATCAAAAAATAAAAGTCTCTTTAGTAAAAAAGTAATCAGCGCAGTGAGGCTATAAATTAGAATTCCATTAATAGCGAATTTGGCCCCTTTGAATAATAAAACCCCTATGATGACAACAATAGCGAACCATTCTACAATTTTGGTTGACCAAAAGAAAGTGTGATCAAAAAAAGAGGAATAAAATTGATTGGCATACAATTGTGCGTCTAGCTTTCCCTTTGTCAAGATTAAAAAAACAACACCAAGAGCAAATACAAGGTAAATGCTAATGAACGAGAAGTTTTTTTTAATTAATTCTATCAAGGATTATTTTAATAATTTCCATTTATACACGCCAATTCTTGTAAAAAAGTGTTTGAAAGAGGTGCCTAAAACTCCAAAACCATATGTCATACTGCGCTTAAAGTTTATGGAAGAGGCTTCATCAAAATACTTTGTTGGACAAGTGATTTCCGCAATTTCAAAGTCTTTGTAAATGATTTGCGACAACATTTGGTTATCAAATACAAAATCATCTGAATTGTCGTTGTATTTAATTGATTCCAAAACTTCTTTTGAAAAAGCTCTGTAACCCGTGTGATATTCCGATAACTTTTGACCCACCAAGATGTTTTGAGTCAATGTCAAGAACCTGTTGGCGATGTATTTGTAAAGAGGCATTCCTCCTTTTAGGGCTCCGTTTCCTAAAATTCTTGAACCAAGTACAACAGGGTAAACTTCATTGGCGATAAGATAAGAAATAGAATGAATGAGTTTTGGAGTGTATTGATAATCGGGGTGAAGCATAATTACAATGTCTGCTCCCAATTCAAGAGCTTTGTTGTAGCAAGATTTTTGGTTTCCTCCGTACCCTTTATTTTGTTCGTGAATAATCACATGTTTGATACCGATTTTTGCGGCAAGCTCACTGGTATTATCGCTTGATTTATCATCAACAAGAACCACATCATCAACTATTTCAAAAGGTATTTCTCCGTATGTTTTTTCTAGTGTGTTCTCAGCATTGTATGCTGGCATTACCACTACAATTTTTTTTCCTTCAATCATTCTGGGATATTCTTTGATGCAAATATAGGGAAAGCATCGGAAATTTAATGTGCTGTGTTATTTTTCCTTTCTATCTGAACTTTAAGTAAAGAAAGAGATTAACAATAGGTTGTTACATTATTCTTGGGTTCTTGGGTTCAAAGTAGCCACATTGTTTTATCTTTGTTTCTTTAATAATAAAAACAATTGAAATGGCTAATAATATTTTAAAAGGAAAAAGAGGGATTATTTTTGGAGCATTAAACTCACAATCAATAGCGTGGAAAGTTGCTGAATTAGCTCATGCTGAAGGTGCTGAATTTGTTTTGACAAATGCCCCAATTGCAATGAGAATGGGCGAAATAAATAATTTGGCCGAAAAAACAAACTCTCAAATTATTCCTGCTGACGCCACATCCAACGAAGATTTGGAGAACTTAATCATAAAGTCACAAGAGATTTTAGGAGGGAAAATTGATTTTGTTTTACATTCTATAGGGATGTCACCAAACGTAAGAAAGGGAAAGCATTACACAGATTTGAGTCATGACTTTTACAATAAAACACTCGATGTATCTGCGATTTCATTTCACAAAACTTTGCAATTGTGCAAAAAGCATGATGCGCTGAACGAATGGGGCTCTGTGTTGGCTTTAACCTACATAGCTGCTCAAAGAATCTTCCCTGATTACGGAGATATGGCTGATGCTAAATCTTTATTAGAGTCTATAGCGAGAGGGTTTGGATACCACTATGGTGTAGCCAAAAAAGTAAGGGTTAATACAATTTCTCAATCTCCAACAGTAACCACTGCTGGAAGTGGAGTGAAAGGTTTTGATGAATTTATTAACTATTCTGAGCAAATGAGTCCGCTTGGTAACGCTACAGCTGAAGCATGCGCAGAGTATTGCATTTCTATGTTTTCTGATTATACAAGGTACGTAACCATGCAAAACTTGTTCCATGATGGAGGGTTTTCTGCAACTGGAGTGACTCAGCAAGTAATTGAGAAATTTGGAAATTAGGTTCTAATGAAATGATAGCTGTATGAAACGAATCATTCTTTCTGTTTTGGTTTTTTTGAGCTGCGGTCTGGGATTTGCTCAAACAGAAGGAAGTGTATTTACATCCACAGGTCGTGGTGTTTCTACAACTTTTGTTACGGACTATCAGTCTTTGGGGATAAACCCAGCAAACTTAGCTTGGACCAAAGAGTTTAGAGGAAAAAGAATTGCCTTGGGCTTTCTGGAAACGGGGTTTTCTTTAAGTTCACCCATTATAAATAGTCCAATTGTAAGCGACTCTAGGTTGGTCCCCTTTGATTTTGGCTTTAACAGTGACGCAGATTTTTCTGATTTTCAAGAGTTTTCGTCAGACTTGCAAGAAGGAGTTAAGCTGAACGCAGATGTGCGATTATTCGGAATAGCCATAACGACAAAAATTGCAGGGTTTGCATTTTCAGTAAACGAAAGATACTCCATGAATGTGCAGACTTCCAAAGATTTGGGAGATATAGCCTCTTTTGGGTTTGCCTCCCCTTATTTCGATACGCTGGTTTATAATCAAGGTGGAGCTGTTCAAAAAACATTGAATTCTCCTATAACCTACGACTCACTGCGAAATGACAATTCTGTTGATTTGGTAGCAGGGATTGCCGGAAACCCAAAAACAATTCCAGAGTTAATGCAGGGAACAAAAATAAAGGTGTCCTGGATAAGAGAATTTAATTTTGGATTTGGAACCAAGATAATAAAGAACAAAAAGTTTGGACTTTATGCAGGAGTTGGAGTTAAGTATATGCAAGGTATGGCTTTGTTAGATGTTGAAGCTTCAAACAATGATTTCAATGGTTTTGTATCCTACTCACCATCGCTAACGGGTAGCTCTGCGAATTTAGGCTTATTCTCGTCTGGGAATATTCAATACAAATTACCTAAGGCAGCTGGGAGCGGGTTTGGCTACGATTTTGGTCTGAATGTGAAAGCATTTAAAAGAATAAAAATTGGAATGGCGGTAAATGACATTGGAAGTATAACTTGGTCAGAAAACACATTTAGCGTGCAACCTGATTCTGTTTTAAGTACCTTTAAGGTAAATGGATTTTATGCGGATTCTGGATCGTTACAATCCAATTCGGGTGGAGCCACGTTTGATAGCATTCTGAATAATTTGGTGGACATCCGGGCAGGAAATTTTTCTCGAAAAGTGAATCTACCTTCAAGTTTTAGGTTAGGGGTAAGTTATCAGTTCAGAAAAATATTGGAGATAGGAGCAGAAGTAGTTACTCCTTTGAATGACAATCCCGGAAACTTAGTCTCTTCGGTGTTTTCGTTTGGTGGAGATCTAAAATTAGGACCAATTACTGTTTCAACAGGAATAGTAATGCAGAATAAAAAAGTGCTCAGGATGCCGGTGGGAGTTGTATTTAGTGTTTTTGGTGGTTTATATGAAATGGGAGTTTCTACAAGAGACATACAAAGTTTAATGGATATACAAAATCAAGAAAATCCGATGATTTCCGCGGCATTTGGTTTCTTGAGATTTAGAATATAAGTTATGGGAAATGATTCAATAGGATATTTTTTTATCGTTCTTTTGGTGTTAATTGCTGCACCTTTAGTGTTTTGGATAGCCTCTGTGTTGTATGCATGGGTAAAGTGGTTATTCAATGACAAAAGTAAATTAAACGCCAGTTATTCAGAAATAAAAGATTTTGAAAACCCGGTGAGAGAAGATACTAAAATACATTATAAAATAGGAACAGATAGCAATACCCGGTTGGTGTTGTGTGATAATAATTTCCTTGAGGTGAATGAGTTGTTCAATGAACACAAAAACAAAGGATCTCATGCGTTTGTCTTGAAAATAGAGACGATAAAAAGGGGTTCATACTTTTTGGAAATGACAACTTCTAATCAAAAAATTACAAAAAGAATAACTATTGAAAAGTAAAAAAAATCATAGAGCTTTTTTTGTTTTGATGGGATTTATGTTGTCCAGTCCATTTTCTTTTTCGCAAGAGGAAAGACTTGGACAAATTCAACCGCTCACAAAGGTAATTTTCAAATCAAGTTTTAGAGTTCCTTTTTCCACTTCTAATCCGTTTTTTAAGGAAAATGCTCAAGGCGTGGTTCAGTTAGCTGGGAGTGTGAATTATTCTTTTGCCAAGAATTTTTATGTTGGAGCAGGTTACGACTATACCTATTTTAAACTCTCGGAACAGCAACTTAATTCAAGTCCGAACAACCTCCTAGAAGCAAAAATTGAGTTACAGGGATTTTTTGGTGAGGTGAGTTATGTCTATTCGTTGTACGAAAACCTGCTGTTTGAGGCCAATTTACAAATAGGCCAAGAAACGATAAGTTCTTCATCTGCGTTTTGTACTTCCAATAATTCACCTCATGAGAAAAAGGGATTGTTTTTGAATCCAAACCTCAATGTTTTCCTGTTAACGGATGAAATATTTTCTTTTTATTTTACAACGGGCTACAGAATTTCTTCTCATGGATTTAATCCAGAGGATGTTTGTAAATCAGAATTTTCTGGTTACACATCGAGTGATTATTTCGGGAATTATGGTAGTTTCCATGTAGGTTTTGGAATTGGCTTTTCAGTTACAAAACCAGTTAGAAAATAAAATGAAAATAGGTGTTATATCAGATACGCATGGCTATTTAGACGATCAAGTCTTTGAGTATTTCAAAGAATGTGACGAAATATGGCATGCGGGAGATATTGGAGATTTACAGGTAACGGATAGGCTGAAAGAGTTCAAAAGACTGAAATGCGTTTTTGGTAACATTGATGGGGCAGAGGCAAGATCAGAATTTAGGGAAACAATAAGGTTTACCTGCAAGGGCTTGGTTGTTATGATGACTCACATTGGAGGAAAACAATATGTTTATACTCCTCATATACGCGAGGACTTAAAGCGAAACCCTCCCGATATTTTTGTGTGTGGTCATTCACATATTCTAAAAGTGGGTTACGACAAACGATTTGGATTTTTATACATGAACCCAGGAGCAGCAGGAGTCCATGGTTTTCATAAAGTAAGAACATTACTCAGATTTGAAATCATCAATAAAAAACCGACAAACTTGGAAGTGATAGAGCTTGGACCAAGAGTTAAAAGTTAGATTTTGACCAATGGGAAAGAAAGAATGCTGCAAAAAGAAATGCTGTAAAAAATACAAAGAGAAAAAAAGGACTATTGCAAAAAGTGCCCAAAGACTTGTGTAAAGTGTGAGGGTAAGGTTGGTAAAAAAAAGAAAAAAAAGAAATAATATTTTTACTTTTACACATGACCCTTTCCAAGAAATTTATTGTCTTACTATTCGGCCTAGGAATTTTATCATTTTTGGGAATAATGCTAGGGTCGGTCATAGTTCCAATCGATTCCTCCAATGAACTCATCTTTAAATTAAGAGTTCCTAGAACCATTACAGCTATTGTTTGTGGCTCAGGAATTGCTATTGCTGGATTGTTGATGCAGACTATTTTTAGAAATCCACTTGCTGGGCCTTCAGTATTAGGGATTTCTTCAGGAAGTACTTTAGGTGTTGCTTTCGGTGTCTTTGCGCTTCAGTCTCTCGAGTTAACTTGGTTGAATGAGAAGTTTTCTTTATCCATTTTGGCGGTTTTAGGAGCCATGTTGGTAACAGGAATAATTTTGGGTGTTTCTCGGTTTGTAAAAAGGAGCAACACTTTATTAATCGTGGGATTGATGGTGGGGTATTTTGTTTCTTCTGTCGTAAATATTTTTTCATTTTATGGTGACAAAACGAATTTACAATCTTTTGTTTACTGGGGTCTTGGGAGCTTTAATAAGGAAGTGGAAATGGATACCTTGTTTATTTATTATCTGCCAATTATTCTAGTTATTATTCTAGTTTTTTTCTTGCAAAAACCTTTGGATACATTGCTGATGGGAGAAAAGTATGCCAGGTCAATGGGACTTAATATTATCAAAATTAGATGGATTTCTATCCTGTTTTCCGGAATTCTGGTTGGAGTTATTACTGCTCTTTGTGGTCCAATTGCTTTTTTGGGAATTGCAGTACCACATCTTGCCAGAAATTTCATTCATAAATCTTCTCACAAATGGGTGATTCCTTTTACTTTACTCTTGGGATCTATTTTGGGCTTGTTCTGTGATATTATTGCGAGATTACCAGGTTTTGATGGGAATTTACCATTAAACGCTGTTACCAGTTTTATTGGTGCGCCTATCGTGGTTTGGATTGTTTTTAAAAATAAAATGGTGTAACATGGCAAAATCAACTGCATTGCATTTATCCAACTTAACTATTGGCTATAATCAAGAAAATCCGATTGTAAAATCTATCGCAGTAGAAGCTAAAGCAGGAGATTTAATTGCCGTTATGGGGCTAAATGGAAGTGGAAAAACATCTCTTTTCAAAACTATTTTGGGTGAAATTCCTAGTCTTGGTGGAGAGATAACAGTGGGAAATTCTTCAACAAAAATTCACCAGGACATTAGTATTGTGTTTACTGAAAGAATTTCGATTTATGGATTTACCGTGGAGGATATGGTTGCTCAAGGAAGAGCATCGCATACCAATATTTTTGGGAAGTTAACAAAACAAGATAAGGCTGTGATCCAAAATCAGTTGAACGCATTGGATTTACAAGAAATAGCATCCTGCCAAATCAATAGCTTAAGCGATGGACAGTTTCAAAAAGTAATGATAGCAAGGGCTCTGGCTCAAGAAACTCCAGTATTGTTATTGGATGAACCTACCGCTTTTTTGGATGTTAAGAACAAAAGAATGATTCACAAATTATTGTTTTCTTTGGCCAATGATAACAACAAAACGATACTGGTTTCTACTCATGATGTTTCATTTTGCAATTCCTATTGCACTCAGTCATGGGTCATTCAGAACCAAGAATTGAAAGCACAAAATCCGAAAGAGATTACAGAGTCATTTTTTGATTAACCAAAAAGAGATAAAATCTTTTTCATGGTGTCAGCTTTTTCTGTGTATCCTAGTTTTTCGTAGGAAAACACTAAATTATTGAGCATCCTTTTGATAATATCTTTATTGGAACAGGGAGAATAAAATTCTTCTTTTTGAGGCAGATTTAACTGATACAGAAAAGAGTCAATTTCTTTTTTATCGAACATTGTTCCTTTGTTGAATGGATTGATGTAAATCAGCACATCTTCCGATTCCATTTCGCTGAGGTGAACATTCGTCATAAATTCATCCAAGTAGCAGAGAACAAAATGACTAGGAAGGTTTACTCCATAAATTGGCAAACCTAAATCTTGTGTTACCAATAAATAAATGATTGACAGAGAGAGCGGATTCCCTTTTTTGTTTTCAATAACATTGCTAAGAAATGAACTGTGAGGTGAATGATAATTTTTTTTGTTACCACTAAATCCATGGCTTTCAAACAAAATTTTATTCACTATTTTGATTTTTTCAAAACTGGTTAAATTCGGATTGATTTCTAACCAAATATCTCTTTTGATTTTTTCTAAGGCGTCCAATACTATTTTTGGATCCATATCAGGATATTGAAACTGATTGACAAGAATAGCTCCTCTCAATAAGTCTGGAGATTCCTGTTCAATCCATCTTTCTAATTTTTTAAGTGTAGAATCAAATTGAATTTTCTGAATCAAATCTTCTATTCTTTCTTGCGATTGATGATTAATAGGATTGCTTTCCCAATATTCTTCTAAGAAAGGAATAGTATCACCTCCCAGTTCCATTAATTTATTTCTTACCTCGTTGAATATAAATTCATCAGGGTCATCTAACAAACTAATTAAAGCCTTTATTTCTTGGTTGTTTATCAAATTAGTAATTTCTTTAATCCTTGTAAAAGTAGGCATGTTCAGGTCTTTTATCGATTTTTGAGTCTGTTTTTATACACAGACAAGTGTTTATTTTGTTTTACTTTAGAGTTATGAAACCTAATTACCTCATTAAATATTTGTTAGTTGGTTTGTCAATGGTGTGGTACGTTATTCTGTATCATTTTATTGATAGGAGCGAGTTTTTGTTTTTTATTTCAGGAATTGCTGTACTTGGTTTTTCTTATTTTTATTGGCTTTCCAAACCTAGTTTTAGCCCCAAAGAAATCCTTGTAATAGCTGTATTATTTCGGGCTATATTTTTAGTGGGCACTCCTAATTTATCTGATGATTATTACCGATTTTATTGGGATGGAATGATGAGTAATAAAGGTACTAACCCTTATGAGTTGACTCCAAATCAATTCAACCGAGAACGGGGAAAAGAATTGAACATAGAGTTAAAAAGAGCCTATTTTCTGATGAATTCTCAAAACTACTACTCTGTTTATCCTCCTATTAGTCAGTTTTTCTTTAAGGCTTCTACCTTTTTATCTAAAGGAAGTCTTTCAGGAACTATTTTTTTTCTCAAACTCTTCCTGTTTTTATTTGATATTGGTTTAATAATTATTTTGATACAATTCCTGAGGAAACTCATGATGCCTGTCTCTCTGGCGCAAATTTATGCCTTGAATCCACTCGTTATCATTGAACTCACCGGAAATTTACATTTTGAAGGGGTAATGCTCACTTTTTTGTTTGCTGGAATCTTCTATTTATGGAAAAATAGGATTCTCCTTGCTTCGCTCTCATTAGGTTTGTCAATCGGAATTAAAATTATACCCTTGTTGATATTGCCTTTGTTTCTTCCTTTTATCGGTATAAAAAAAAGTTTAAAACTCTACCTAGGTGTTTTTATTACTGTGTGTTTATTTTCAGCACCTTATGTTTCGATTCCGGTATTTCAACATTTTTCTGAAAGCATCAATTTGTACTTTCAAACTTTTGAATTCAATGCCAGTATTTATTATCTCGCTAAAGAAGTTAGTATCCGGTTATTGGGATATAAGTCGACTTTGGTTGGAATTATACTGCCGCTTACTACTTTAGTGGGAATAGTGACACTATCAGCTTATTTATGGAAGAGTAAACCCTTGCTGAAACAATCAAGATTGGATGTTCCATTATTCATGAAGTACTCAGCAATTAGTATAGCGAGTTATTACCTGCTTTCATCCACTGTTCATCCATGGTATGTTATTAATGTATTGATTTTTTCTGTTTTTGCCTATTCACGAGCGTTTGTGGCTTGGAGTCTTTTAGTGTTTTTGAGCTATTTTGCTTACAGTCAATATGTAATCGATTATTCGCCCAATAATGATTTTAATACCTATTGGCCTTATTACTTTCTTCTGATTATTCAATACCTTTTTGTTCTTTTTATTTTTATTTTTGACCTTTCTCATAAAAAAAGAAACCGATGAAACATTTTGCGCTTATTTTTATTTTTCTCTTAGCATTAACTTCTTGCTCAAACAATTCTTCTTCTCATTCCCCAAAACTTTCTGATATAGAACCAACGGAGGAGTTTAGTGAAAGAATGATGCCTCACCTGATTGATATGGAAAGGGAACAGTTTAGGTTTAATCTCGATACATACAACCAAATAGATAGTTTATTGTTGGCGACACTTCAAGTTGAAAATGACAATAACATGTTGGCTTTGGATCCGCAACTCTTTGATTTTTTCTTAGTTCGAATAGAAAACCTAATGAATGAAATGGGTGATTTGGAACATGACTCTCACTCTGTGCTTATGGAGTATTGTCATCCTTTGAGAGAATTGGTAGAAGAGGCAAACAATAGCGAAAACAGAGAAGTGCTTTTAACAAGAACAAGAGATATTCAGGTTTATTTACTGAATTTCAGACAATTATTTCCTGAAATAAGGGAGTAACCTTGAAACAAATAAAACTGGGGGGTAAAGGAATTTTCTTCTCTTAAAAATAACCTCTTCTTAATCTCAAGGCTCCAATAAAAAGGTGCAATTGTACCTTCTTCTTTCAAGCTGAAACTGCTAAATAAACTGTGTTCTTAAGAAAGATACAGAACTTTATTTGTAAACCTCGAGTGATTCTTCTGGGGTATTCTCAACGATTGGTTCGGTCGATTTCTCTAAAGGTTTAGTAGCCTTTCTTTGATTATTTAATTAGTTTTAGATTTCAATATATTCTCCATGAAGAAAACTCTAATACTTATTTGCTCAGTCGCGATATTGAGCTCCTGTGTGAAATTCAAAACAGCAGATTTAGTTGTACATAATGCTAGAATTTACACGGTAAATCAAGAGTTTGAAGTTGCTCAAGCTATGGCAATAAAAGATGGGAAAATTATTGCAATTGGGAAGGAACATGAAATCATGAACAAATACAGAGCAGATGAATTGATGGATGCCGAAACTCGTCCCATTTATCCTGGTTTTATGGAAGCTCACTGTCATTTTTTGGGTGCCGGACTAAACTCCTTGGCAGTGGATTTAAGTGAAGTAACATCTTTGGCTGAGTTGGAGAACACGCTAAAAGATTTTAGATCAAAGAATCCAAAATCAAAATGGATTGTAGGATATGGATGGAATGAAAATAAATGGGATTTTAAAAAAGAAGATGTTTTTGGATTGATCAACAAAAAACTTGAAGACAATGCTGTTATGCTTTGGCGAGTAGACGGACATAGTTTATTAGTGAATCACAATGCTATGATTAATGCAGGTTATACTCATACTGAACTTAGTCATGGACTTATTTCGGAGGAAGATATCCCCTTATTTACAGATGCTATTCAGTATTCAGAATCTCAAAAAAAAGCGGCCTTGAGGTATGCTCAAAGTAATTACTTTTCTAAAGGTGTAACCACAGTTTCCGATGCAGGACTGACCGCGGAGGAAGTGAGTCTTATGATTAAAATGTACGAATCTGGTACGCTGGAAATAAATATGAACGCAATGCTCTACTATTCAAAGGAGGCAAGTAAAAAACTCCCTATGACAGTTGGAAAGCTAACCGCTCATACGTATAAAGTTGTTCTTGATGGAAGTGTTGGATCTCAATCGGCATGTTTCTATCAACCTTACTCTGGAACAAACAATTACGGAAAGCTATTGATGACTCAAGATAGTTTGAGAAAAATTGCACAACTTGCCTATGACCAAGGAGCCCAATTGGCAGTTCACTGCATTGGTGATTCTGCACTTGATGTTGCCTTGGAAATAATGGGACAAGTGCTGAAAGGTACAAATGGACTAGCTTGGAGGATAGAACATGCCCAAACCGTGACCGAGGAACAGCTTAGATTATTCAAAACATTTGCCATTATTCCTTCTGTGCAGCCCACTCACTTATTGGATGATAAGGAAATGGCAGAAAAGAATCTGTCCCTGGATCAGCTCAAGAATTCTTACCGCTTGTCATCTCTAATGAATCAGAACCAAATGATTGCTTTAGGTACAGATTTTCCAGTGGCAACAAACAATCCGATTCATACTTTTTACAATGCGGTGTATCGCTCCAATAAGCCATGGGTGCTACAAAGCGAAAATTTGAGTAGGGAAGAAGCTTTGAGGGGAATCACTTTTTGGGTGGCTTTGGCAAACAAGACTTACGAGAAAAACGGAAGTTTGGAGGAAGGTAAATCAGCAGATTTTGTTCTGATGGATAGAGACATTATGAAAATTCCGAAGAGTGAAATTAAATCGGCTGAGGTCCTAAAAACGTTTGTCTCTGGGGAGATGGTGTTTCAGAAAATCAATTAATTTCCTTAAACATTCTTATCCAATCTGGGTTTTGCATGTCGTAGAATAACTCATACATCGATTGTCCGTGAAAGAAGTCGGCAATGTGATTTATTCCATAATTCTTGCATAAATATTGGGTTTGTTTGGGACTAGGTCTCCATCTATTTGCCGACCAACCTATATCTTCTTTTGGAACAGCTGAGGCTCCTTTTCCGTATTTGGGGTGAATGGAATAGCGAAGTTTCCATATGTCCCATACCGGTAAACAAATCGGTTTCATTTCTTCCCACAGAGTATCCACAATAAGAATTCCTCCTAAACTTTTTGGGTCGTCCAGTATAATTCCACAATCCACTCCTGCCTCCTTAAAGAAATCTATTCGGTTTGGATTTGCTTCGTTTTTAAGAATCCCTTTACTGTACATTACAAACTGTGCTTCAGTGATAGGTTTTTTGCTCACAATTTTATTGCTGGTTGAATCCAAGCCCAAGACCATGAAATTTACCACATTACTACCGGCCGAAGGATTTATTGTAAATCCCAATTCAAAATAGAGTTTTGTCTTTTTTTGTTCAGTAAAAGAAGATAATCCGTAAAAAAAAAGGATGAAAACTGAAAAAAATATGAATCGATTTGGAGTTTTCATGGCAGTTTTACTATTCTTTAGGAAAAATTTATACCAAAATTACAACCTTTGTAAAGGTGTACAAATATCATCTACACAACTGTAGCATTTTAGTTTATCCTTGAAAATAGAAGACTTAAACACAGATTTATTCAATAACATTCGAACGCACTCTTGAATTCCTTCAATGATAGAAGGATGCGGGTGAATGAGTTCAGCTAATTCTTCTATTCCTTTGTCCATTTTAATAAGAAGTGCTACGGCTTGTATAGCGCTCGATGCATGTTCCCCGATGGCTCTCATTCCCAAAATTTTCATCTCCTTGTCATTGGTTACAATGATTTTAAAGAAACCTTCGGTTTTTCTCATTGCTATGGCTCTTGCGATACAAGAATAGTCAATCTTTACTACTTTGATTGGGATATTCTTTTCGCTACATTGTTTTTCGTTCATTCCTACGGCAGCCACTTCTGGGTCCAAGAACATGATGTTACTGATGTTGTCGTAGGAGATAGGAGTAGGTTGTTTCTCCATGAACATTCTTTCTATAGCGTGTCTTGCTTCCAATTCACCTACATTTACCAAAGATATATTCCCCGAAACATCTCCAGCCACATAAATATTCGGAATGTTTGTTTGGGTGTCATCATCGCCAATGTGTCTTCCTCTGGCGCTCATTTTTACTCCGGCATTTTCCATCCCGATGTGCTCTACATTTGGTATTCTCCCAATTGATAGTAAAGCTTTTTCTACGCGAATCACCTCTTTTCTTCCATCTTCGTAAGCCAATTCATACTCTACTTCTCCATCTATTTTTTCTAATCTTTCGAGGTTGGCTTTATTGTGGATGGTAACTCCATTTTTCTTCAAGTTATTGGCCACTAAAGAAGAAATATCTCGATCTTCAAATGGTAAAATATGATCAGCCTTGTCAATCAAATAGACTTTTGTTTTGCTATAACTGGAGAACATAGTTGCATATTCACAGCCAATAACTCCGGCACCTACAATTACAAGACTCTTTGGGAATGATTCCATGTGATGAATTCCATCACTGGTCATTACAATTTTTTCATCTACATCAATAGTAGGAATTTTTCGTGGCCTACTTCCAGTAGCAATTACAATATTCTCTGCCCAAATCGTAGTTTCTGTATCGTCTTTCCTTTTGATTTCCACTTCATGGTTAGAAATCATGGTTGCGGTTCCTTTTTCGTAACTGAATTTATCTTTAAGTTTTGTATCCAGTAACTTCACGTGAGACGAATACTGAAATTTTCGCTCAAAAATGGCATCTTTGATTGTCTTTTGAACATCATCCCAAGTTACATCGATTTGCCTTCTGCCGGCCGTGTACAAGTTTGTGTTTATCGTATCTACCTTTCTCGATAACTCCCACATGGTTTTGGAGGTAAGAGCTCCGTTGTAAATTCCCGCTCCTCCTAGTTTGTCTTTTTCAATCAAAACCACTGATTTGTCGAAATCTACTGCCCTCATGGCAGCGGCATATCCCGCAGGTCCACCACCTATGATACACACATCGTACTTTTTGGTCGAATTTTCTTCCACTTAGTTTGCTTGTTTTCCTTTAGAGTAACACTCTATCGGCTTAGATTAATTATAAAATATAAAGGTATGAAAAAAATGATTTTACTTCAGGCTTTTGCTTAAATACTTATCCCTTATATTTGCAAACAATTAAAAGGAAATCACTCTAAATTTATTCATGAACGAATCTTACCAAAAGTTACTTGACTTGCCCAAACAGACCCGTGATAAAAACAAAAAATTTATCACGAAACTGAAAAATAAAAAGCCCAAGAAGTTGGATGATATGTTTCATGAAAAGCATGATGAAGTATTTGAAGAAATTGACTGCCTGCAATGTGGGAATTGTTGCAAAACTACGAGCCCTATTTTCCGAGAGATTGACATCAAAAGAATTGCTAAAAAATTGAGAATGAAAGAACCTGATTTTATCGATTCGTATTTGCGAATTGATGGAGATGGTGATTATGTGCTGCAATCCGCGCCATGTCCTTTTCTTGATTTGGATGATAATACCTGTGGGATTTATGATTTTAGACCTGCAGCCTGTAGTGAATATCCTCATACTGACAGGAAGAATATGCATCAAATATTGGATTTAACTCTTACTAATTCAATGATTTGTCCGGCTGTATCGAGCATTGTTACTCAATTAGAAAAGGCCAGTGATATGGATCGAAAATACTATAAACCAAAATAAGTTTTGAAATAAGCTTTGAGTTTTTCGATACATATCGTTTAAAACTGAGATATTTTCTCCAATTAAAAAATACCTTTGCGGTATAATTTTAGTTATGCTGTCAACTTACACCATCGAATTTAAAAGAAACCTTCAGTTGGCCTGGCCAGTTATTTTAGGACTGTTGGGGCATACGATTGTAGGTCTTGTAGATAATATAATGGTCGGTAAACTAGGAACTGCACCACTGGCCGCAGTGAGTTTGGGGAATAGCTTTTTATTTATGGCTATGTCTGTTATTCTTGGTTTTTCAACAGGAATAACCCCACTTGTAGCAGCTGCTGACTCTACTCACAATTACCAAGAGGGAAAAAGTGTTTTGAAGAATGGAATTATACTCGTTACCTCACTTGGAGTTGTTCTTACACTTCTCATTTTTGCTGCAAAACCATTGCTTTATGAAATGAAACAAACCAAAGAGGTTGTGGAATTGGCGATTCCTTACCTGAATGTTGTAGCCCTTTCTCTCATTCCATTGGCAGCTTTTCAGGCCTTAAAACAATTTGCAGATGGTTTGTCTCAAACCAAATACTCGATGTGGGCAACTGTTGTAGCCAATGTTTTAAATGTGGTATTCAATTATGTTTTGATTTATGGAATTTGGATTTTTCCCGAGTTGGGAATCGTTGGAGCAGCTTGGGGAACTTTAATCTCTCGTGTGATCATGGCCCTTGCTATGTTCCTTTTTATCGTAAAAAAAGAAAAATTCTTGGTTTATTTTGATGAGTTATGGAACGAAAAAATTGTAAAGTCAACCATCAGAAACCTAAATAGAATTGGTTTTCCATCTGCTCTGCAGATGTTTTTTGAGTTTGGAATTTTCACTGCTGCCATTTGGCTGAGTGGAACCTTAGGAAAGAATCCCCAAGCAGCCAATCAAATTGCGCTGAATTTATCCTCAATGACATTCATGTTTGCCATGGGGCTTGCGGTGGTAGCAACGATTAGGGTAGGGAACCAGTTTGGATTAAAAGATTTTTCTGAACTCAGACGAATTGCTCGTTCATTGTTTTTACTTATTTTGGTGATGGATGTGTTATTTGCCCTGTTTTTTATGCTGTTCAATGAGTTTTTGCCCTCTATTTACTTGGATGCAAATGACATTGAAAACAAGTTAGATAATACAGAGGTAATTTCTATCTCGGCCAAGCTATTAATTATTGCGGCATTTTTTCAATTATTTGATGGTATGCAAGCCGTTGTTTTGGGAGCATTAAAAGGGATGCAAGACGTGAAGATACCAACCATTATCACTTTCATTGCTTACTGGGTTATTGCTTTTCCCATCAGTTATTACCTTGGCCTGCTGGCAGGTTATGGTTCACAAGGATTGTGGATAGGGTTGTTAATTGGCTTAGGCGCATCGGCAGGCCTTTTGCTCTGGAGATTTCGAGTGGTTACAAACCGAGAGCTGAATTAAGATTCTCTTACCAACATTATACTAATTTCTAGTTTATTTTAGATTTATCATCAATCGAATTGATGAGCTAACATTTTGGTTTAAGAAGCCAAAGTAATAAAATTAGATTCATAGCATTAATTTATTTTTTCGATCCACTCACTATTCTTGATACTATTCCTTTGTCTGTGGTAAATTCAGCAATCAGAACTCCTGTCAAGTGAATAATAATAAATCCTACCAGATAATAGGTTCCCAGTTCATGAATTTCTTCAATGAATTTTTTCATTGAATTCGGTCCCCAAACTATCAGTAAGCCAGTGACTAATGAAACTACCACACAGATATAAAACACAACGTAAGTCCACTTTTTAAACCTTTCGGTTGTCGTAAGCCCTTTAGACAAGGGATTTTGAAATTTCATTTCACCAAAAATTGGTAGAGAAAAACGAAGACTAAATAATCCAACCAAAACATACCCAGCATAATTGTGCCAAATCCACATGGGCTGTCTTATTTTCTTCGCTAGTTTTATTAATTCCTCTTGCGACAGTGTAACCTCTTTGTTGGTTAAATATTGCTCAATAATTTCAGCAACATTGTATTTGTTGAGCCACGTTAATCGCAAAAATATAGTGAGTAATAAAAATAAAAAAGTGAAAGCTATTGCCCAATGAATAATCCGATATACTGTTGAGTAGTGTTTCATGCTGATGTTATTTATTGTTTGTGAAAACTACCAAAAACGAAGTTTTGCTGAGTTTCAAATGGGGTAGTGTGATCTTCTGTAAATGAATTGATTAGTTTGAAATTAGGACTAAACATAGTTCTTAAACTCTCAGAATTATATTGAGAAATTTCTAATCCGCTGCATTTCAGTGGTCCATTTGTAGAGAAAGTTCCTAGTAGTAAATGGCCAGTGACATTCTCAGATACTATTTTTTTATATTGATTTACCTCTTCTTTTCTTGTTAAAAAGTGAAAGGTTGCTCTGTCATGCCAAATAGAATAGGCGCGTTGCGGTTTAAATTCAGTAATGTCGGACTCAATCCATTTCACCAGTTTTGCTTTTGTTCCCAGCCTTTTTTTTGTTCTCTCCAATGCTTTTCCTGAAATATCTAAAACTGTAATGTCTGTGTATCCTAGTTCCAATAAATGATCAACGAGTAGACTGTCGCCACCACCAATGTCTATAATGGGAGAGGTTAGAGGTAGGTTGCAATCCTCAATGAGTTTCAGGGAGGTTTGAGGTTTTACTTGGGTCCAACTGACTTCGCTGGGTGTTTTTGTTTTGTAAACATTTTCCCAATGCAACTTTCTATCTTCTTTCATATTAGTCTTTTGTGAGCTTAATTGTTGTTCTAGCTTTTTCAAAATGATTCAACTTGTGAGTATAAATTCATCGTGTTGCGGCTTCCATCATTAACTCTGGTGTATCATTTTTTTCTTCAGGACGGTATTTTTTAGGTTAAAGCCCCATGGATTTCGCTATTTCCTTGGCGTCCTCAGCGTATTGGTCTTCACCTTTTGATTTCCATTCTCCCGTTTTATCCACGTAGTACTGAATCGTTTTTTCAATCACAGCTTTGTATCCTCCATACAAGTCGAGCATATTTTCCACAGATTCAAGGTACTCTTCTTTGGTCAGTTCATTCGTTTTCACCAAGTCAAATAAGCGGTTTATTCGTTTTGATTTTTCCTTATAAATTGGGTCCTTTGTTTTATAGGCCATCAAAAATAATGAGAGTGCTTTAGCTTCTGGCGATGGTTTTTCTATCTTATTTTCCATGGATTGGTTTGAATTGTTTTTGAACATCCCAAAAGTAGTGAATAAAAGAGAGACCTGAGAAAATAAAACTTAGTTTATCCTTCTTATTTATCCGAAATTTAACAAAACAAAAGGATGATTTAAAAAAAACTCGTCTTATCTTGTATCAATCAAAAATAGCATTCAAATGAAAAAAACATTACTATTAATCTTGTCCATTTTTTTATGGTCTTTTGGCGGGATGGCACAAGAATCAAAATCGAAAAAGCAGTCATTGACACAAGTCGAGAAACAAGAGCTTAAGGAAATGAAAACTGCTTTTAAAGCAACTCTCTCAGCTGATCAGGTAAAGAAACTATCAGAGTTAAAAAAGGCTAAAAAGGCAGCAAATTTAAAAGCTTTACCAAAAGAAGATAGAAAAGCGGCAGAAAAGAAATTTAAAGCTCAAAAAAAAGCAATTTATACGCCTGAA
Organism: Flavobacteriales bacterium; assembly: GCA_965660305.1. GTDB lineage: Bacteria > Bacteroidota > Bacteroidia > Flavobacteriales_D > CAJJDF01 > CAJJDF01. Next base: position 60,123 of record CBFHZD010000006.1, read on the forward strand.
CAATTGGAAATGAAGAAGGCAATGAAACAGAAAAAAAAGGAATATGAAAGAGACTAATAGGTGCCTTTAAAGCGCATCAAAATAGGTGTCCAAGTAGATTATTTTGTCTGCAATCCAGTTGTTGATATAAAGTTTTTCTGTATCTAGATTTGTGGTTTTATTCCAAATCGAATTGTCTAGCTCAATTATATTCAAACCTTTGAGTTGGTTGATGTTTCTTGTGAGGTTCGCAGACAGTTCGGAACTCGTCAATTCATTGTTTCGTAATTGGCTCCACCGTTGTTTTAGTTTTGATTTAAAATTATTGGGATTCACAGAAATAAGACGATTAAATAAGTTGTTCTCTGCAATCAAACTGGGTCTTTCCTTGTATCCATTTTCATCTCTTCCCCAGGTCGCATCTAGGTCCCAAACTAGGATTTCGAATTTACTGGTGTCGCTTTTTTTATGAAAAACCAGTTTTTACCTAAGTTATCTTTGGCATAACAGAGTTGCACAAATATGTAGTAATCGATGACTTGGTTTATATCTAACTTTTGTCCAATTTTTGCTGAGAATTCAGAGTTGGTTCCCTCTACAATGAGCTGCGAAAGCTCATGAAATTCTTCCCATTGAATGTTTCTTTTTGGATCTGGATATTCTTGTTCCCAATCAGCCCAAATGGCGGTTCTGGGCAATCTTCTGTTGTGTGAAATAAACTTGGTATAGTTGCTGTTGTCAATGCCTTTGTAAAGAACGGATTCATTGGTTAAGTTGAGTTTTGTTTCAGTGTAAACTTCACCCAGGCGATACAATCCTTTTGACTCATTATTTAAGAAAATTTCAACATAATTGGATTCAATAGAGCTATGATTCATTGATTTCCAAACTTCGTAACTCATTTTGTTTCTTAGTTTTGAGTGGTCGTTGTACAAAGCATCAAAACTCCATTTATCGTTAGGACGGAATCCAAAAAAGGATATTTTTTTGACATCCTCTAAATTAGCCGAAACTAATGGTTTGATACCATAAGACTTTTTTGGCAATCCTAGACTCGATTTTCCTCGGTGCTCAATTCCTATGTAGGTCGTCAGATGAGGAAAAGCTTGTTCTGGATATTGAACAGTCATTCGCCCTAATATTTTTTCTTCATTATGAACATCATCCAAAGTTAAAAACTGAATTACAGGAAGTTCTACAAATTCTAAATACAGTCTATTTGTTTCAACCTCTGTAATAAAGTTTATCGGGTATCTATTATTTGGTTCTAAACTTCCCAAGTTATTGAGCTGATTGTTTCTGAGATTTAATCCCCGAAATATGACTTCAGAATGATTTTGGAATTTTATTTTTGGTTCAAAATTTAATAATTCAGTTTGGCCTGCACTGTACCTCAAAGTTTTTGTTGGTGCGTCATACGCACAGTCAATCCCATTTATTTGAAAGAGTAGAGGTGTCTCAAAATTATCGTTTAAATCATTATCAAAAACAATTTCTCTCTTGGTGCAACCAACAACAGAGACTAGGACAGTGAGCCATAAAATAAATCTTTTCATTTTAATTCAAATTTATAGGCCAACCCTATGATATAATAGGTTAATGGAGTGCTTTCATCTATGTCTTTTTCAAATCCTCCGAAAAGGGTTATTTCTTGATTGTACCAATCAATTTCATCGGAAAGAAGAAGTCTTACCTTGCCAAAATGCGGTTTTTCATACAATTCAAATTCTCTCCATACCTCTGCAGAGAATCCCAATTCGTGTTTTTTGTTTAATTCATAGTCCAAGGCGATTCGATGTCTAAAATCTGAATCACTTCCTTTGCGTGATTTTAAAAATAGGTTTGGGTATCGAGTTTGAAATCTTAACCTATATTTTAATTTAAAATCTTTATTGAACTTTATCTTGTAAACGAGGTCGCCATGGTATCGAAAGTCTTGAGATATCGTTTTGTCCTCTTTGGAATTGAAGGCGTATCGCATTCCTCCGGATAGCTTAAACTTTTTATTTATTTTGTAATCTAGAGCTATTTGGGTGATAGATTTGTCCAATTCCGAAACACTTTCATAAAATCGTATCTCTTGAGAAAGTGAAAAGGTGTAGTTTTTCTTCAACTCTTTGGTTATTTCTGCACCAATCCATAGCCCAAGGTCTTGAGTTTTTACAAGCTCTTGCCCTACTATTTCCTCAGAAAAAGTGAACAAAACAAGCAATAAAACAATTGTTCGCTTCATAAAACAAGCTTTTGTCAAATTATGATTTGGTTATAGAGTATAAAGATACTACAGAAACCGGAACTACTCAACTTCTTTGTTACGAAAGGACTGAAATCAGGATGGTTTTGGTAAGGACAATCTTATTTTCGTATAACTTCGCGAAATATCTCTCGTGTAGCTTGATGATATTGCGCAGCATTATTGGCTTTCTTTACTTTCTTGAAAGTTTTTTTTGGATTATCAAATGACAGAGCAAAAAACTCCCAAAACCCTCTCATTTTCATTTTTATTGGAGTTGGGCCACTCAAATATTCATCATATTCTTTGTAAATCCTATCGTGGAACTCTTTGAAAATCTGCCATCTGTTTTTTGGATACTCTGTTTCATTATTCTTAATCATTTGAGGCAGAAAAGGATCGGCAATTAAACCTCTACCAATCATAAAGTGATCAATACTTGGGAATCGTTCTTTTATTTTCCTGAATGATTCCACTGATGTGATGTCGCCATTGTAATACAATTTGTGTTTGGCGGTATCAACACATTTTTGAAAACCTTCTAAATCCACACCGCCCTTGTACAATTGTTTTCCAATTCGGGCATGAATGGCAATGTTCTTTATTGGAAACTCATCCAACATGGGTAAAGTATCCAAAATTTCTGAAGCATCTTCATAACCCATTCTCATTTTCATAGAAACCACTATGTCTGTTTCATTGTGAACCCTTTTCAATATATGACGAATTTGTTCAGTGTTTTTTACCAATCCAGATCCCATTCCTTGTTTGGTTACCATGGGATAGGGGCATCCAAGATTCCAATTTAGTTCTTTGTAGCCAAACTGCTGTATGAATTTCACTACAAATAGAAATTCTTCGGCATCGCTTGTCATAACTTGAGGAATAACGGTCAGGGAATCATTGTTTTCGGGTAAAATATCTCGTTCATATGCGCCTTTTATAACTAGCTTTCCGTTGAGACGGATGTAAGGGGAATAAAAGGTGTCAATTCCTCCAAAAAAATGATGAAACGCATTTCTAAAACGAAAATCGGTAAAGCCTTGTAACGGGGAAGAAAGTAATGTTGGTTTTTGGCTCATTTATTTGGACTACATGTTCTGTTAAAAATCATTCTAAGGTCAAGCTAATTTGGTAATTATTGAGGAGGACCGAAATTCCATTTTGCTTTTTTCCATTTAAGCTGTTCGTCATGATTGAGGAAAGTCCATACTAATACACGACTCCATTTATTTCCTTGTCCCATGGCCAAAGTTTTGTGATAAAAAACATTCTCCTCTTTCAGCGTTTGGGTAAGAGCTTCCATGTGTTCCTTTTTAGAAACCAATGAAGAAAAAAAGTAACATTTCCCAGAAACTTTTTTACTCTCTCTTATCATCTTTTGGATAAAGGCAACTTCCCCACCATCGGTCCATAATTCATTGGGCTGACCACCAAAATTAAGTGTTTTGTCTTTATTGGTATAATGGGTTAAATTTCTTATTTTTTTTCTTGATACCTTTCTTGCTTCTTGTGCTGAACCATGGAATGGTGGATTGCAAATCGTTAAATCTACACGGTCATCTGGTTGGATAATTCCTTCAAAAATATGAGTTGAATTGGGTTGAAACCTAAGTTCTACTTTTTTCTTCAATTCAGGGTTGTAATTTAATATCTTCTGAGCCGATTCCAAAGCATTGGGATCCACATCTGCCCCAATGAAATCCCAGTTATATTCCTTACTTCCAATGATTGGATAAATACAGCTAGAACCTACTCCAATATCCAAACAATTGATTTTAGGTATTTTTCTGTAATTATTGGCACTCAGTAATTCGGCTATGTGATAAATGTAATCGGCTCTTCCAGGAATAGGAGGGCAGAGGTAGTTTTCGGGAATGTCCCAGTTTTCTATGTGATAATGGGACGAAAGAAGTGCTTTGTTAAGCACTTTAACAGCCATGGGATCATGAAAATTAATTGTTTCTGAACCAAAATCATTGACAAAAACAAATTCACTAAGTTCAGGACATGATTCTTGTAGTTTTTTCAAGTCATACCTCCCGTGAAATCTGCTTTCTGGGTGTAACCTGGATTCTTGTTTTTTTCTCTCTGCCATGGTAATAAATAATTTGTGAAGGCAAAGATAACAGAACACACAAGTTTATTGCACAGTTTCGTTGGGCGTTCCCTATTTATTGCTGAATATCCTTAAGTTAACTTTTTACTCATTCATGCAAATGAGCCCAAAGTAGTTTACACTTGAGCAATCAATTTATCCAAAATATCGATAGCTGCTGTGGCAATTTTGGTGCCAGGTCCAAAGACACCTGAAACTCCAGCGTCAAACAAAAAGTCATAATCTTGTTTTGGAATAACTCCACCAGCAATTACCATAATGTCATCCCTGCCCAGTTCTTTTAACTCTGCAATTACTTGTGGCACAAGAGTTTTGTGTCCAGCCGCTAAGGAAGATACACCTAGGATATGAACGTCATTCTCAATGGCTTGTTTGGCTGCTTCTTTCGGTGTTTGGAACAAAGGACCGATGTCCACGTCAAAACCAATATCAGCAAAGGAAGTTGATATTACTTTTGCTCCTCGGTCGTGTCCATCTTGTCCCATTTTGGCAATCATAATTCTGGGTCTTCTTCCTTCCAGTTTTGCAAATTCATCTGCTTTTTCTTGAGCAGAGGTAAAGTCTTTGTCTTTCATAGATTCTGATGAATAAACACCCGATATAGTTCGAATGGTAGCTTTGTATCGTCCAAAGGCTTCTTCCATAGCGTCAGAAATTTCCCCTAGGGTAGCTCTTTCTCTCGCTGCTCTCACGGCAATTTCTAATAAATTTCCTTCGCCCGTTTTTGCTGCAGATGTTATTTCTTTCAACAAATTTGCCACCTTTTCCGAATTTCTTTCTTTCTTCAGCTGAGTCAATCTTTCTATCTGTTCCAACCTCACTTTTGTGTTGTCCACATCCAGGATTTCAAGTTCACTTTCCTCATCCGTTTGGTAGGCATTTACACCAACAATCACATCTTTTCCGCTGTCAATTTTTGCTTGTTTTCGTGCGGCAGATTCTTCTATTCTCATCTTGGGAACTCCCGTTTCAATGGCTTTTGCCATTCCTCCCAATTCTTCTACTTCCTGAATCAATTTCCAGGCCTTGTCTGCAATTTCTTTAGTCAGAGTTTCTACGTAATGCGAACCACCCCAAGGATCTACTGCTTTTGTTATTTCCGTCTCTTCTTGAATAACGAGTTGAGTATTTCTTGCAATTTGTGCGGATGCATCTGTTGGTAAAGCAATGGCTTCATCCAGTGCATTCGTATGCAAAGATTGTGTTCCACCAAAGGCTGCAGCCATGGCTTCCACATAGGTTCTAGCTACATTGTTGTATGGATCTTGTTCAGTAAGACTCCATCCTGAAGTTTGGCAATGAGTCCTCAATGCCATTGATTTTGGATTTTTTGGATTAAATTGTTTAATCAATTTTGCCCATAACATTCTGGCTGCTCTCATTTTGGCAATTTCCATAAAATGATTCATGCCAATTCCCCAAAAGAAGGATAAGCGTGGAGCAAATTCATCAATTTCCAGTCCAGCTTTTAGTCCTGTTCTGATATACTCCAACCCATCGGCTAGGGTATAAGCTAATTCGATGTCAGCCGTTCCGCCTGCTTCCTGAATGTGGTAACCCGAAATAGAAATCGAATTGAATTTCGGCATATTTTCTGAGGTGTACTCAAAAATATCCGAGATGATTCTCATGGACGGAAGCGGAGGATAGATGTACGTATTTCTCACCATAAACTCTTTCAAAATATCATTTTGAATGGTTCCTGATAGTAGTTCTGGTTTCACCCCTTGCTCTTCGGCAGCAACAATATAAAAAGCCATGATTGGAATCACCGCTCCATTCATCGTCATAGAAACCGACATTTTATCCAATGGAATTTGATCAAACAAGGTTTTCATATCCAGCACCGAATCAATCGCAACTCCTGCTTTTCCTACATCACCAACCACTCTTTCGTGGTCACTGTCGTAACCTCTGTGAGTTGCCAAATCAAAAGCTACAGACAATCCTTTTTGTCCGGCCGCAAGGTTTCTTCTGTAAAATGCATTAGATTCTTCGGCAGTACTAAATCCAGCATATTGCCTAATTGTCCAAGGACGAATTGCATACATGGTAGAGTAGGGACCTCGCAAATTTGGCGCAATTCCAGCTACAAAATCAAGGTGATTCAGTTTTTCCGAATCTTGTTTTGTGTAATGAGATTTCAGTTCAATTCCTTCATTGGTTTGCCAATGTGTAAGGGTGTCATTCCTTTTTGAATCAGCAGAACTTGAATTGCTTGGTTCACGGTAAGTAAGCTTGGTAAAATCTGGTTTCATAGTGGTAAAAATAACGAAATTTATAGTTTGAGAAAAAAGAAAAGAGTTATCTTTTTTCAGGAAAGTTTAATTTCTACAGATTCAAAAGTTTATTCCTTCTGGTGAAGTAGTGTTTCCCCCAGTTTAGGGTTTTGATGAGTGACAGCGCTTTAGTTCAAATCCTGCTTTTTGTTTGCTACCAAATATCATTCCTTATCAACGGTTGGTGAGGGTTATGTAAATGGATAGAGGCGAGAAAAAAGCAAATCTATTTTGGAATACAAGAGAATTAATTTAAACTAAAAGCGGTTTAAGATTGCTCCTAAACCGCTTTTGTTTTTATACCTTATGTGTGTATTGTTTTACTCCATTCCACCAAATTTAATACCGGTCCATTCCGCCATTTCTTTTTTCCAGGTGGTAATGTCGTTTTGATTAAATTTATTCAAATGGTCGTGTCCGCAAGCTCTTGCCATCACCTTCATTAAATCTGTAGAGGCAGAAAAGAAATTGTACAATTGTTTTGCCGATTTATCTACATTCAATAATTTCCTTAATTCTGGCTTTTGTGTAGCCACTCCAGCAGGGCAATTATTGGTATTACACATTCTGGCAGCTACACAACCTATAGATTGTAATGCGGAATTAGATACCGCAACACCATCAGCTCCTAATGCCATTGCTTTTATAAAGTCGTCTGGAACACGTATTCCACCAGTGATGACTAAGGTAACATCTTTTCTGTTTACTTTATCTAAATAATGCCTAGCTCTAGCCAAAGCGAGTATAGTAGGTACAGAAATATTATTTCTAAAGATTAAAGGTGCAGCTCCAGTTCCGCCACCTCTTCCATCTAAAATAATGTAGTCTGCACTGGCATCTAAAGCAAATTGAATGTCCTCTTCAATATGGTTTGCAGAAAGTTTAAATCCAATTGGAATTCCTCCTGTAACTTCTCTTACTTTATCGGCAAATTGTTTGTAATCTTCTGCTGTATGTAAATCGTCAAAAGTAGGTGGCGATACGGCTGGCGTTCCTTCTTCTAAATTACGTACTTGGGCTATTTTTCCGATTACCTTGTTGCCTGAAAGATGACCTCCAGTACCAGTTTTTGCTCCTTGTCCGCCTTTGAAATGAAACGCTTGCACTCTTTTTAGTTTCTCCCATTCAAAACCAAATTTAGCGGAAGCATACTCATAAAAATATTTAGAATTTGCTTGTTGCTCTTCGTCTAGCATTCCGCCTTCACCGGAACAAATTCCAGTACCGGCAAGTTCAGCGCCTTTTGCTAAAGAGATTTTTGCTTCTTCAGACAAGGCACCAAAACTCATGTCAGATACAAACAAGGGAATGTCTAATTTCAATGGTTTTTTAGCATTTGGTCCGATGATTAATTCAGAACCTACAGCTACGTCTTCCATTAAAGGTTTGGTTGCCATTTGTGCCGCAAGAATTTGGATGTCTTTCCATTGAGGCAACTCGGTTAACGGAACGCCCATAGCGCCCATTTCTCCGTGATGTCCCGTTTTAGAAAGGCCATTTCTAGCAAGTTCTTTAATATATGCCAAGGTAGGTTCTTCTTTCGTGGAACCGCTGGTACTAACTGGTTCTTTTGTCGTTTCTGAACTATCTGACTCAGGAAGTTTTGCGTGTGTACCGTCACAATATGGAGCGTTTTTAGAATGTTTACACATACATAAATAGGCGTCTCCAGACTCTTCGGCAACAAACTTTTTTGGGGTAATGTCTGTGGTTCTATGCGAACCATCGCAATACGGTTGGTTTTTACTCAATCCACAGGCACACCAGTATTGTTCTTCGCCTTTTTTTAGTTCTACTTTGATAGGTTTTCTATCTGCTATTTTTGGTTTGCTCATAATTATTCTTTTTGATTATTTTTTTACTATTTCACCATCTACAAATTTTGCAAAACGACCACTGTTTTTGTCATGAACAGGTTCGTTTGTATCATAAGGCCAGCCACCATATTGTGTCTCTCTATAATTTATTATTGCCTCTTGTATTTCTTCTTCCGAATTTGCTACAAAAGGGCCATGTTGCACCAGAGGTTCATTTATTGGTTTTCCTTGTAGAAAAAATAAATATGCTGTTTCTGATGAATTTTGAATGTGAACATCTGCTGTGGAATCTAAATGAATTAATCGCTTAACATTCACTTTTGTTTCGTTAATGGCAATTTCATCCTTACCATCATAATAATAGAGAGTTCTAGTAATGTTGTCTTTTACTCCTTTTATTGAAAATTTCGCGTTTGGGTTTAATTTTATTGTCCAAATTTGAACTTCATTTTTGGCATCCGCAGCCCAAGAATCGGGGTTGGGTAAAAGTGCTTTTTTACCGTTTAATTCACCCGCGATTATGTCAACTTCTGTTTGGTTTCCATTTTCATCTTTCGATTTAATTTTTGGAATATCCTCACTCCATAGCATTTTATAATAGGGGTTTGCTTTTTTGCTTTTTTTTGGGAGATTTAACCAAAGTTGAAAAATTTCAAATGGATTTTTTTCTTCATTCAGTAACGGAAACATTTCTGCATGTAGCACACCTTTTCCAGAGGTTAGCCATTGCACGTCTCCATTTCCAAAACGACCTTTTCCACCAAGCGAATCGGAATGATCAACCATTCCTTTTGTAACCACACTTACTGTTTCAAATCCACAATGCGGATGTGCAGGAAAGCCAGGAACATTAGCTCCGTGATACATGTTCCAGCCATCTTTAGAAGCAAAATCTTGCCCTATTGGGCGACCTTCCAAAGAAACATTTGGTTCCATATTGTCATTTCCGCCTGGAAATTCATCATAATGATACGAACAAAAAATAAAAGGATCTTTAGTTTCCCAAGGGAGAATTAAGGGCTTTATTTCTTTAATTGATGACTTTTTCATTCTTTTTGATTTTCATAAAACGACAATGCTCCAGAAGGGCACATCGAAATTTGATTTTTAAGTTCTTCTGTTGAAGCATTTTCTATGGCTATCCATGGAGATGCTTTAGGGTTATACACTTTGGGTAATGTTTTAACACAAATTCCTGCGTGTTGACAAATTTTGGGTTGCCACTTTATAGTGATTTCACCATTTGAATATTCTTTATTCATCTTTTCAATTTTAGCTTTTAAACAAGGCAGTGTATGATTCTTTGTTGTTAAAGAATAGAAACACATTCATGGCAAGCGCAACAAAAGCTCCACCAATTCCGGCAATATCTAAAAATAAATGGAACAAGAAGGCATTGAGTAAAATCGGGAAAATGACTATGAGTGCAAGCGCTTGGAATTTGTTAACGAGTAATAGGATACCTACCACTACTTCTACTACAGCTACAATTGTCATAAGATAACCACTTTTTACGAGTGCTCCCATAAACTCACCAGCTTCTTCTGGTAATGGAGGCATAGGCATAAATTGAAGAAATTTGTTGAGTCCGAAAAGGACCAACATTAAGCCGAACAGAATTCTGATAATTAATTGTACTTTTTTCATTTGTCTAAAATTTTAAATTTTTACAAAATTCGGTACTTATCAGTTTCTATGCATTCATGTAGATGAAGAAATGAATTTATTGTTGGCGGGCAAGTTTTTTTCTAATGGTGCTTAGTGTTTGCGGCATAATACCCAAATAGGACGCGATCATTTTTTGTGGCACACGGTTGGGTAAATCGGGATAGGTTTCTAAAAAGTATTGATACCTATCAGCTGCCGGAGTTCCCATTAACATTAAAACTCTGCGTTGCAAACGTCCAACTCGTCTGTATAAAAACTCTGCATTTTCAGCAAGCTGTTTTTTGTTCAATCCATCATGAAATATACAATCTTTTTCAAAAATTATAACTTCTGAATCTTCAATACAATCTATAAATAATTGAGCGGGTTGTTGATATTGTATCGCTTCCAAATCACCAATAATCCAATTCTCTGGAGCAAACATATAAATATGTTCTTTACCATTATTATCAATCAGGTAGCTTTTTAAAAGACCTTTTTTAATATAGATAGGATGTGTTTTTAAATCGCCAGCACTTTGAATGATTTCTCCTTTATTAAAGAATCTATGCTTAGCTTTTGGTGACGATTTTAATATATCTTGTATATCTTTCATATGTTTTTATTACCGGAACAGTTGAGTGTAAGAATTGTATTTGGAAGTATATCCACTTAAATTTTCGTTAGGTATTGACCTATTTTGCAAACATTCGCATAAATTATTAAACCTGTCTTATTTCTCTACATTGCTGTCCGTAGTATTTATATTTTAGCAATTATCATTTCGTTATTCTTTAACTTACTTGATTCTAATATAGGCTTAATTTCCTGAATAATTTCATTCTTTAGAGATTGAATAAGCCTTGATTTAGCATAGGGTCGATGAAATATTAAACTTACTTCTCTTACAGGAAATGGAGAAATAAAATCATGTACTAATTTTTTCTTTTCGGTTGGCAAGTCCAAATAATATAACTCTGGAACAAGCGTAATGCCATGTAGATTATCTACCATGTTTATAAGGCTATCAAAAGAATTGGGTTGAAAATTTAGATTTGGATTTTTTGGTTTGTTCTTTAGTGCACAAACGTTTTTTATTTGGTCGGTAATGCAATTACCTTCTTCCATGAGCCATACGTTTTCAGAAACAAGATCTTTTGGTCTTAAATATTGTACTTTACTTTCTTTTATATTACCGTACACTTTTAGTTTTTCATAATAAAGTATTTCTTCTTCTAATTCTTCGTTTTTCAAAGGTGTTGAAACAATGCCAACGTCTAAAAGTCCCTTTTTTAATTTGTCTTCAATGAATTCAGTTGTCAGTTCTTGGACACGGATTTTTAGTTTTGGATATTTTTTAATGTAATGCGGTAAAATTCTATGAAGTAAGTTTCCTGCTATAGTTGGAATCACTCCAATGACAAGCTCTCCTTCTATTTTTCCTTTAATCTCAGAAGGCATTTCTTTGATTCTATTGATGTGGAAAAGTGCTTTTTTAGCCTCATTTATAATCTCTAAGCCACATTCTGTTGTAACGATAGGATTTTTCTTTCTATCAAATATGACAAGATTTAATTCTTTTTCAAGCCTTTTTACCATTGTGCTTAATGTAGCCTGGGTAATAAAACAAGCCTCTGCTGCTTTGCTAAAGTTTTTCAAATTATCTAAAGCGACCAAATATTCCAATTGTTGCAAATTCATATCTATTGATGTTGTAAATACAAGGTATTAATATTATTGTCTTGGTAAATATAAAGGTTTGTTAGAAATTTGAAGTATAAATTAATCAATAAAAAATAATATATCATGGAAACACAAGAACAACAAGTATTTATGCCAAGAATTGGCGACAATGCACCAGAGTTTACCGCAAAAACAACACAAGGAGATATTAATTTTCCAAGTGACTATAAAGGTCAATGGACCATTCTATTTAGTCATCCAGCAGATTTTACGCCTGTATGTACTTCTGAGTTTATGACCTTTGCTGTCATGCACGAGGATTTCAAAAAAGCAAATTGCGAATTAATAGGACTGTCAATTGATGGTTTATATAGTCATATTGCATGGTTACGAACTATCAAGGAAAAAATAGAGTACAAAGGAATGAAAGATGTTGAAGTTAATTTTCCTTTGATTGAAGACATTTCTATGAATGTTGCTAAAAAATATGGTATGATTCAGCCAGGAGAAAGCACTACTCAAGCTGTAAGAGCTGTCTTCTTTATTGACCCTAAAGGAGTAATTCGCACTATTTTATATTACCCTTTAAGTACTGGAAGAAATTTCAAAGAAATTTACAGAACATTAATCGCACTTCAAACATCAGACGAATTCAATGTTGCTACTCCAGCAGATTGGGAACCAGGAGACGATGTAATTGTTTCTCCAGCAGGTTCTTGTGGAGTCGCCAAGGATAGAATGGAAAATGAAGAGGAATTGGATTGTAAAGACTGGTTTTTCTGTACCAAAAAACTTGACAAAGATTCAGTTTTAGAGGCTGTATTGAAGAAGTAAATTGTTAAAAATGATGTTCAAACCGAATTCTATCACTCAGTAGGGTTCGGTTTTTTTTATGTTTTAGAGCGATTGTATACGGCTCGAAGTGTGTAAATTTCCTTTTTTCTCATAACCCTCTATTTGTTGCAGAAATTCATTTAGGAGGTAGGTTTCCTTGCTCCAAATCCAGGGTGATTGTCCTTGCACCTTATTGGATATTTTCGTTGCTGGAGTTTTATGGATTGGATGTAAGAGTTTTCCTTGGTCATTGCTATTTTTGTTATATTTGAGTGAATCCGAAATTTCAACCATGAAAATTATTCTTAAAACACTTAAACTACTCTCTGCTCTTTTTCTTATTCTCCTTGTTTTGTCTGTGATTTTGATATATGTCACCGATAATCAATATATTTTTAGGGGGATTCAGCTCACTTACCTCAAAGGAAATAAAACAGCCAACATAGACGACAAACTTGATTTTGATACCAGAGAAATACCCTCTGGCGAAATTCAGGAATGGAAGCTGAGTAATCACTACAATGATATTCCACTTACCGATACCTTGTTGCATGAATTGAATGCTTATCAGTCGGCCGGTTTTTTAATTATAAAAGAGGGCGAAATTTTAAACGAAACTTATTTTAATGGATACTCCGATACGAGTCTCACAAACTCTTTTTCTGTTTCAAAAACGATGGTAACTCTTCTTTTGGGTAAAGCAATAGAGGAGGGTTTTATAAAAAGCTTGAACCAGCCCATCACAGATTTTTTGCCCGAATTGATGAACGATTCTTTGGCTAGGCTCTGCACGGTTGGCGATTTATCCGCCATGACTGCGGGATACGACTGGAGTGAGAATTATTACTTTCCACTGAACCCTACTGCCAAAGCTTATTACGGAAGGGACATTGCTAAGCAAATATTAGGAAGAGGATTTATTAAAGAATCGGGGAAGGAATTCAATTATTTATCCGGTGTAACTCAGCTTTTAGGAATTGTAATTCGCAGAGCTATTGACCAACCGCTTTCCGATTATTTGTCTCAAAAATTTTGGAGACCCATGGGGATGAGAACTTCCGCATACTGGGCTTTAGATAATCCTAATGGGATGGAAAAAGCCTATTGTTGTGTTTATTCCAACGCTCGAGATTTTGCTAAGTTTGGCCAGTTAATGCTTCAAAATGGAAATTGGAACGGAAAACAACTCATAGATTCTGGTTTTGTTGCCTTAATGAAAACACCTAATGTGAGTGCTTTTTCTTCAAGAGAACAGCCTATTTATGGATATTCGTTGTGGCTGGATTACGAACACGAAACTCCATTTTATTCCTTGATAGGCCATTTGGGACAATACATTGCAGTGGTTCCAGGTCTCAATATGGTGGTGGTAAGGCTAGGGAAAACAAGAGACCGAAGACACACCAAGCGGGGAGCTTTACCAGGTAACGATCTCTACTATTACGTAGACGAATCGGTGAAGATACTCGAAGAACTCGAAGAGAAAACCTCAGGTAAACCGGTGGAATGAGAATAAATCCTTAAAACATAAAACCCAGTCCAAAATATAAGTTGACGTATTCTTTCTCTTTCAGTTGATCGAACAAACCAGACTCATTGTGGTTGGTCAGACCTAATGCATAGGACTCATCCGTTTTTAACGACACATTGTTATCCTTAATAAATGAATTGATAGGCATAGCTAATGTCGCTCCGTATTTGAAATACAAGGGGAATTTTTTGGAAATAGCTGACACAGAACCAATTTTCAAACCTAAGTGATGAACCACGTAATTGGGTGTTTCGGTCCCTGAAAAATCGGGCGAATTGGACTTTTGCAGAAAAGCGTAATGTTCTTTTAGGTCGGTTGCCGCATAGTTGTTAATGCTGTAAAATAAACCAATGTGAGTCCCCAGAGGAGCAAGTGAATTTCCTATAAATAGATTGAGCCCAAAGTTGTAGGATCTTTTGTTTAAACTAAAAGTGAACTGTGACCTATCATAGTCTCCTGTAAGGTCGTTGTAGGCAGCGTAGTTTAATTTATTTTCATAGGTCTTAGACGCGGTTCCAATTTCAACGCTCAATTTTCTAGCGACTCTGTACTGAGCAAAGAATCTTAAATCTAGTAATTGGCTGTTTTCTCTTTCGAAATAGGTTTCATTTCTTCCAAAATTGCTGCCAAACAAGGCTGTCATAATTTTTTCTACTCCAACAAATCCATCCATAGAAGTTCCAACTTCTAAGGTGAGTTTGTTATGGATAAGGCTTTGAGAAAATCCCAGTGGAGCTAAGGCGCAAAGGGCTCCAATTATTAATAGTTTTTTCATTTTTTTACTGATATTTTTCTAACAAAATCCTCGATAAAGAGTCTGTCTAATGTTCCGTTTCCTTTTCTTACTACTTCTGATACGTTGGTCAATACTTCGTTTCCGTTAGTATCATACAGCGTAGCATATTTATAAGTGATGTATTTTGGTGTCAAGGCATAAGTCAGAGCAATTGGTATGGTGGGGTATAAAAGGATTGAGGTCCAAACGGCATCCCAACTGCTTTTTATGCGAGCCGTGAAGACTCCGGTTTCCAAAATATATTGATATCCATTTTGCTCGAATATGGTATCTACTTTTTGTTTGCTAAATGGAAGGATATTGAATTCGTTATTTTCTTCTTTTTCGTTCATCCATTCTTTGATGGCGTATTCTTGGTTCAGTTTTTCTGTAGAAAGGGTGTCCTTTTTGTTGTAACTCAAGTTCAAAACCGTTTTGTTATATTGCTCTAGGATTTTGGTTGTTTCCTTGGCCATTCTTTCCTTTTTCTTAATTGATTCTTCAATTTTGAATTTGGTCGTGTTTCGGTCGTCAATGGAATAGTAGAAGGGCTCTATCAATACAATTGAATCAGCGTTTACTTTGCTAGCTCTTAGGTTTCTTTTAATTTCTTTTTTGTTGTATCTCAATTTTTGTCGGTAACTCATTCCGTCATAAAACTCCTGAAACTCTTCGTTTTTTTGTTTTGCCTCGATTGATTTTTCAAACATATTTATCAAGGAAGTGTCTGTTAATTCGGTAAACAAGCCAGTAAGAAAATACGTTTCTTTTTCTCTCAATCCCACCTCCTTACTCTCTTTCTTTTTGGTAATTCTATCCAGTTTTTTGTTGTAAACAATTTTATCAACCTTGCTGAGCTTGCTGTATTCTTTCTCGGTTAATTTCACAAAGTTTTCAGGCTCCCTTTTATCTTTTTCGATGTTTTTTTTCAATCTGGCCTCGTCTTGTACAATAAAATCAGAGTAATCAAACTCAATCGTTTCAACCAAATCCGAGACTAAATCATACAAATAGGAATCAAGATTAGGATCTTTCAGTTCATACATGGCTTTGATAGCCAGTGTTGCTAATTCTTCTCTGCTCATTTTATCATACATCGTGGTCAAAGCCTCTGTGTTTCCCTCGATTTCATGTTTTGATGAATTACTTGCGGAAATTTCAGGATAAGTCTTGAACTTTGATAATCCATAAAGTCCCTTGGCGATACAGGCATCCAGGTATCTGTTGTCTGGGTATTCCAATTTTAACAAGTAAGATTCGTAAATCACTCTAAAAAAGTTTTTGGAAATGAGATTTAAGTACTGGTTTTCGAATCGTGCTTTTGTATTGATGTAAGTAAATAAGGAATCGCTCAAATAATGGTTAATTCCAGTGGAGTTTACCTCTAAATTTTCTATACTCTCTACACGGTTTTGAATATTGGGATGGGAAGAATACGTGTCATCCAAATCGCTGTTGTCTGAAATATTGGCCATAGAGCCACGAGACAAATAATCTTTTGGGAGGGTATAATGTTCTCTGTCAAAAAATTTGGGTGAAAAGGGGAGTTCATCAAAAGGCAGGTGAGAGTATAGCAAGACGTATAACATTTTAATTGCCTCTTCGCTGTCATATCCAGCTTGAGTAAAAATTATGTGACCTAGACTATCTGCTTGTAATTCTTTGTGTTTTGAATAATCACTCAATCTTTCAATTACGTCATTTACGTTTTCTGAGGATTTTTTATAGTTTTTCACCTCTTGTTTCACCTCGTTGTACGATTCCAAACTGTGCCTTAAAATAACGTGAGTGATTTCATGGGCTATTGTAAATGCCAACTGAGCTTCATTTTCTACTTGTGCCAATAACCCAATAGTTATAAAAATACTGCCGTCCTGCATAGCAATGGCATTTACTTTGTTCGATTTCAAAATGAAAATATCAATTTTATCAATCAAGGAATCGTTTCCACTTTTCGTAAGTAAATTATGTGCAACTCGATCCACATAATCATTCATTTCATCTCCAAATAGAACTTTCCCGCTTTTGAGTAATGAATTCAAATAATACTGGGTTTGTAGATAGAAATCTTTGTTGGAGCGCCAATTAGATTGATCTCTCTCCAAATCTAGGCTGACATTCGCTAACACTCCATTTTGTAATTTTACTGGGATTGCGCCCTGGCATTCAGAATGTTTCATGGAATACTGAAATTGGCGTAATTGAGAGTAGGCCTGACCTGAAAAAAGAACAGTCAGCAGCAAAATATATTTCATCAGTTAGGTTTTGTCTAAAAGTAACTTTTCGGAACCAGTATACCAAAAGTAATTTAGGGAATGGGCTATTTTGAATCGCAGTTGTAGCCTGTGATTTAGCTTGTAAATAAGAAATAACTTTCTCTCGCAGAGAGTGAATTAAGAGATGAACTTTAAAATGTGTGTTGGTGTAATGTGTTCTCGCCAATCGTATCCATTGGTGGCCCGTTTGTTTCCATAACTAGTTAAGGTGAGTCGAGCTCTTTCTTTTTCGGGTACTTGCAGAATATATTCTTCGTTTCCGTATGGATAAAATCCCAGTAGTGGAGTAGTAGCACCCCAAATGGAAATAACTTTTATTCCTAATAAACACCCAAAATGCATGTTGGAAGAATCCATACAAACGAGTGTATCGAGCTTTTTCATCAAAGCTAATTCTTGATTAAATGAAATTTTTCCAGCAACAGAAATGATTCCTTTTTCAGGATTCTCTAATTTATCCAGTTTCTCAATTTCCGATTTTCCTCCACCAAATAGAAAAACTTTGAAGTTTTTGGAAGTGAGTTTCTCGATGAGCTCTTCCACATTTTTCATTCCCCACATTTTGGGCTCATGTGCTGCAAATGGAGCAATTCCAATCCATTTTTCCTCTTTGGTGGCTAAGTTTCGAATGGATAAAAACTCGTTCAACTCTTTTTTTACAACAGGTAAAAGCCATGGGCCATCAATCAAATCAGATTGGTACCCTGCTTTTCTGAAAGTATTCAGGTATTGCTCAATGACATGAGGTAAGTGCTTGTTACTTTTTCCAGCAAGGATAGCTCTTTTGTCGGTTCTTCTTTTATTGAATGTTACTCTTTCAATTCCCTTAGATTTGAGAATAGAGGTTATGATTTTAGAACGCAACACGTTATGTAAGTCAACGACACCATCCAACTGATGTTCTTCGTGCAATTGATTGGCTAGTCTGCGCAATCCAAAAAATCCTTTGTATTGGTTCAAGTCTATACCCACGGCCTTTATCCTTGGGTGATCTGGAAAGAATGAGGCAAAAAAAGGCCGGGTAATAACAGTGAAAGTTAAATATGGATGAGCTTCAGCAACAGAGAGCAAAGCAGGAATGGTAAGGGCTACATCTCCCATGGCAGAGAAACGAATTACGAGTATGTGTTTTGGTTTGCTCATTTGTTTTTTTCCTCCCTTGAGGGAGGATTGAGGTGGGTGACTTTACAGGTGAAAAGGTCATTCCCATAACCCCCTCAAGGGGATAATTAATATTAACCTTATTTTTTATACAACACAGGATTCAAGCTTTCATCGTTGTACATTTTCATTTGTCTATACACTTTCATGTATTTTCTGCCTTCCATTACGTCCTCAATCAATTGGTTGAATGCCAGAGATAAGTCTTCTTTTTGTTCCAATAACACGGCTAACTTTTGTTTCACTTTCTGTGTGTGGTCAGCATCAGAGTCGGTTCTATCTACTTGCTCCTGCATGTGATATATCTTAAGAGCCAGAATAGATAATCTATCGACCACCCAAGCCGGAGATTCAGTGTTTATTTTTCCACAAGTTAGGTCATTTTTTACCCCAAAATAACTCCAAAACCAATCGTCAATTTTTTCTACCATATCAGTTCGGTCTTGGTTAGAAGCATCGATTCTTCTTTTTATTATCAAAGCTTCCTCTGGATTAATGTTGGGATCACGAATGATATCTTCCAAGTGCCATTGCACCGTATCTATCCATGATTTATGGAAGAGAAGTCCCTCAATTCCCTCGTGAGGATTGTTCATTGGGGCATCCACATCATCTGTGTTGTGGTAGGTGTTGATTACGGTATCAAAAATTGCAAAACAAGTAGTTGCGTTCATAAGTTCGGATTTAATCTTGGTCTAAAAATAAGGCTTTTAATTCATTTGCATCTTTTGGCTTCATTCTTTTTGCCAAAATCAAACTCAGCTGCTTTCTTCGAAGTGCGCCATCAAATCGCACTTTTTCTTCGTCCGTTTCAGGAATAAGTTCTGGAACTTTGCAAGGTTTTCCTTCTTCATCCAATGCCACAAAAGTAGAAATGGCCTCATTGCTTTTGTGCTTTACACCAGTTCTTAGGTTCTGAACCCAAACATCAATGTAGATTTCCATGGAGGAAGTGAAAGCTCTCGAAACTTTGGCTTCAAGTGTCACTGTGTCCCCAAGTTTAATAGGCTGATCAAAAGAAATACTATTGATAGAGGCAGTAACAACTTGTTTGTTGCAATGTCTTCTGGCTGCTACAGAGGCAATGATATCTACCCAAGACATCAGCATTCCTCCAAACAAATTGTTGTGGAAATTGGTGTCGTTCGGCAGCACAATGTGTGTAGAAACGGCTAAAGAGTTCTGAGCTGTTCTTGGTTGCATACGATTATTTTTGTTTGTTGCAAATATCTTAATTTAATCTCGCAATCTCGTTTTTTAACCCAAAGATTTGTTAATTTGCAACACATTTAATAAAAAAGAATATGGATAATTTTATGTTAACAGGACTTAAACATTTACACTCAGCCAATCGTTATATTTTATTGGCTTTACTACTAATAGTTATCATTTCATCTCTCATGAAATGGAAAGGAAATAAAATGTATTCCAAACAAGACGATAAATTGAATTTATTGACTTTTATTTTTACTCACATACAATTATTGATTGGGTTGGGGCTTTATTTTATGAGTAGTTGGGTTCAGTTTAATGAGAACACCATGAGTAATGCATTATTGAGATTCTTCACCGTAGAACATTTGATTGGGATGTTAATTGCCATTGCGCTAATAACTATTGGAAGAATAAAAGGAAAGAAAATTACTGAGTCAGCGCGAAGACATAAAATGACTTTTTG
Organism: Flavobacteriales bacterium; assembly: GCA_965660305.1. Lineage (GTDB taxonomy): Bacteria > Bacteroidota > Bacteroidia > Flavobacteriales_D > CAJJDF01 > CAJJDF01. Next base: position 80,135 of record CBFHZD010000006.1, read on the forward strand.
GTACTTTTTTATTGCCTTAATTATCATGATTGCGTCAATTCCTTGGCCTTTCAGGTCTTTTGCTGAAGCAGCGGGGATTGGGTGGATGTAAAACTGGTTGGCTAGTTGCAAGTTACAGGTTTTATGATAGCTCGTTTTATCAGTGGTAGGTTTAGTAGCTAATGTTTTATCTATGCTCTGAAAAATAATTGAATATGAAAAGTTATAGGGAATTAGATATTTATCAGAAGGCTCACAAATTAGCTATTGAGGTCCACTCGGAAAGTTTAAAACTTCCAAAATATGAATTGTATGAAACTGGCAGTCAGATTAGAAGAGCTAGTAAAAGCATAACTCACAATATTGTAGAGGGTTATGGTAGAAAGAAATACAAGAATGATTTTATTAAATTTTTAGTTTATGCTCAAAGTTCTTGTGATGAAGTTAACGATTAGATTGGTTATATAAATGAAATCCATTTGAAAGAAAAGCCATTAATTCAATTAAAAGAAAAATATGAAACTCTCGGAAAACAAATCAATAAATTCATTCAATATTTAGAAAAAAATTGGAAGTAACCACCCCGATCATAAAACAAAGAATCCAAAAACCAGCAACTAGCAACCAACTAACCCAAGCATCCTAAAAACCAACATAAAATGACAAAAATAATCTCCTATAACGTTAACGGAATACGAGCAGCTCTCAAAAAAGATTGGACAGGATGGGTAAAGTCTGTCGATCCAGATATTGTTTGCCTCCAAGAAACAAAAGCACAGAAAGAGCAGATAGATACTGAATTATTCAAAGAAATGGGGTATCATACTTTCTCTTTTTCAGCAGAAAAAAAAGGATATAGTGGAGTAGCCATTTTGACCAAAACAAAACCCAAACATGTGGAGTATGGAATGGGAAATCCCAAATATGATATTGAAGGAAGAGTAATACGAGCAGATTATGATACATTTTCGGTCATTAGCGCCTATTTTCCATCAGGAAGTAATCCAGAAAGACAAGGATACAAAATGGAATTTTTGGCTGATTTTAAGGATTATATTGACAAACTAAGAAAGGAGATCCCCAATTTGATTATCTCGGGAGATTACAATATTTGTCATAAAGCGATTGATATTCATAACCCGGTGAGTAATAAGAATTCGTCAGGTTTCTTGCCTGAAGAACGAGAATGGGTTACTCAATTTTTGGATTCTGGATTCATTGATTCGTTCCGTTATTTCAATGACGGTCCTGACCAATATACTTGGTGGACATATAGATTTGGTGCAAGAGGAAAGAACCTGGGGTGGCGCATTGATTATCACATGGTGAGTAAATCCCTTGAAGAACGGTTGAAAAGAGCTGTTATTTTATCAGAAGCAGTCCATAGCGACCACTGTCCATTGATGGTGGAAATAGATTAAAGACGACTTAGGATTTTTTGACTTTTGACATGCGACAAGATTCTTTCAGTCAAAATCTAAAAATTTGAAAATCGAATTAGTAAACTGAATAATTATGAGTAAAAAAGTGTGCATCTTTTGTGGTGCAAGAACAGGAAATTCGGCTGAGATAGTTGAGAAAACAAAAGAATTGGTGAAACTACTTGCTGACCAAGGATATGACTTAGTTTATGGTGGCGGAAGCAGCGGATTGATGGGATTGATAGCTGATGAGTTTTTGTCTCACGGTAGAGAAGTAATAGGAGTGAGGCCGATTATTTTGTTGGCCGAAGAAATTACTCACCAGGGAGTTACCCAAATGATAGAAACAGAAGACATGTTTATTCGAAAACAAAAAATGGTTGAGCTATCTGATGCTTTTATCGCATTACCAGGAGGAGTTGGAACTTTGGATGAAATAATTGAAGTGTTTACCTTGAATAAAGTAAACCACATTCACAAAGCTTGCGCTCTTTTCAATATCAATGGATTTTATGACAAGCTCACTGGTTTATTGCATGATTTTATTGACTACGACTACATGGATAAAGCTGCATTGGATATGTTAATTATTGAAAAAGAAGCTTCTGATTTGGTAAGTGCATTAAATGATTTTGAATAAAACGCTTAATTTTAGGTATGATGAAAAAACAGTTTTTAATATTTTTGAGTGTCTTGTTTTTATGGAACAATGTCCTATCCTTAGCTACTTTAGCTCCAGAAATAGAATCAACTCACCTGGAACAGTTGGATTCAAATTCTATAGACTCCCTCCAGCCAGAGCAGCAACAAACGAAAGAAAAAACATCAGGCGAACCAGCTGGTTACAATCAATTATTTATGTTTGGATTCTTAATTTTAGGAGCTTTACTGGTGGTTTGGAAGTTCAGTGGAAAAGGGAATTATTAGTTCAATATTTCTAGGTTTCGCTCAATGATTGCTGCTAATTTAGAATCTACTCTCCATTTATTGGCATAGGTTTTCCAATTAGCTACCACAGCATTTATTTCATCTATGTATTGGTTCCCTTTTTTGATGGAAATGGACTTAGCCAATCGCAACAAATCCTCACGGGTAAAGTCTTTTCTTTTTCCGTTCAAGCTGAGTGCGTGTTGGTTCACCCAGCTGCTTTCTTCCCGGTAGGCATAACACACATCGTAAGCGGGAGCAAGTTCCCATTTTTCTCCTTTTTTGAGTCTAAAAGCAAAGTTTTTGGTGTGGTCGTCACAGTTTTTGGCAATGATATTAAATGCCATTCGCTTAAATTGTTGTTCTGCTTCGTAAAAGGGAAGTTTTAATTTTCTCATAGTTTGGAAGAGCTGTTCGTAGCTATAACTAGTCACTTCATTAAAATCAAAATGCTCCATTCCACAAAACGTTTGAATGTGATGTTTGATGTTGTTTCCTTCCCTGTCAAATCGTTTGGTCATGAAATGAGCACGGCCATTTTCTTCAAGCAGTTTGCAAGGCATCATTTCTATTCCGCAATCCTTTGCCATGTCGTAATACGCCATTTCCACTCTTCCAAATCCATTGGTTTCGCCAAATTGCACATCGCTTACCGTGTCTAGCTTTATCATCCATTGCTCAAACCCCTTGGGAGAGTTAGTTTGTCCAGAGCGAACTTCTCCTGTTTTTTCATTGTAGGCGATAATAGCTTTGGGCCTTGCGCCACCTGCCGAAGTCCCAATTTTCAGCAATTCCTGAATCGCTTCTTGCTCCTTTTTACTCACATTGGAAGTAAATGCCTCTCGTTTGTTCAGGATTTTTTTGGCTGCCTTTACCAAGCTATCAATCTCCACCGAAAATGTGCGAGAAGTAGGTTTTAGTTGGGTAGGTTCAAATTCAATAGCGCCCATTCCTCGTGTGCCAATAAAGCAGAGTTGCTCCACCGGATTCAAGCTGTTTTGTGGTCGCCCGTTCTGAGCAAGCCAAGTGTTCAGCAATTGATTTCCATATTTATCGGGTAGGGAATCGGCTAGTAATCCGGGTAAACCTTTAAAGGTATCGTAATCGCTATTTTTACTTGGACGTAATTCTGGGAAAGAAAAAATCGTTTCACCCTCAGATATTGGCATTTTTATGGGAGATAAATCCCACCCCAATTCTCTGCCTTTTTTTGTGTATTCAAAACTGGCAATTCCTGTGTTTTGATCCCAAAATATAGCGCCCACGGTTTTGCCCCATATTTTTACAAAGGCTGTGGTTACACTTACCATTCTGAGTCGGTTTTAGTAGAGTTAGTTCCTTTTCCGCGGGCGCGCTGTCTTTTCTTATGCTCAAGTTTAGCAAGTTCCACAGGGCTCAGTTGTTTTTTTACTTCAAATTTTTGTAATACTTCTAGGCTATTTAACCCACGCAATAATTGAATAAGAGAAACTAAAGAAATGGCTTCTCCGTTTTCTATTTGGCTCACGGTAGATCGGTTAACTCCTGCTTCTTTAGCAAGAGTAGCTTGTGTTTTGTTTTGATTCAATCGAGTTTGATGAATGTAATTGCCAATAAATTGGACGATTGCTTCATCACTCATTTGGTTTAGAATGTTGGTTTTTTCCATCATTAAGTGTTTTTATTACCTCTAATGTAGGAATTTTCCATCAAATTTATTCAGTTTAATCTTCTTTTTGCTTCTATAATGTTGGAAAAATACATCATTAAGTGCTTTTTATGTGTTTAATGATGTAAAAAGCCATCATTAAAATATTTTTTTTCAAATTAATCTTCATTATTTATTCAATTATGAAATAAATCATAAACTAAGAAAGGGTGGAGTGAGAAGATAAATCTATCTTTAGCCATCCAAAAACAAAAAGATGAGCCTAGAACAAGAATTAACAACCAGAAGCGAAGGGAAATGTGAATTATGTGGAAACACCAATGGATTGAAAGTCTATGACATTCCTCCCGTAGAGATTCGTACGGCTAATAAAGCCATTCATGCGTGCGAAATATGTTTTGATCAGTTGGAAGATCCCGACAAAATGGATGAAAATCATTGGCGATTGCTTAACGACAGCATGTGGAGCGAAATTGATGCGGTGAAAGTAGTTTCTTGGCGGATGCTAACTAGACTGAACAAAGGCTGGACTCAAAATTTACTGGACATGATGTATCTGGAGGACGATACATTGAAATGGGCAAAGGCCAGCGGAGAAGGAGTAGAGGGAATGATTGTGAAACACAGAGATAGCAACGGGGTACTTTTGAGCCAAGGGGATTCGGTGGTTCTTATCAAGGATTTGGACGTAAAAGGAGCAGGGTTTACCGCTAAGAGAGGAACTCCGGTACGAAATATCAACTTGGTAAATGACAATCCAGAGCACATCGAAGGAAAAGTAAACGGACAAAGAATTGTGATTTTGACCCAGTTTGTAAAAAAGAGCTAAAAAATTTACTGAGCTCTATTTACAACCAATTAACACTATACTTGGTTAGTTGATTGTACGGTAAGGCATTTTTTAGTACTCAAGTTTTTGGGTGAAAACTTAGGCGCTGGACTCTAATTCTGGTTCAATGGAAATCTCACTTTTTTGATAATATAAACCGCCAGAAACGCCTCCAATAGACTAAGAGGAATGGCCAAAGGCAATATTTCAAAGGGCAGAACACCCATATTTCCTATTACAAGCCACATGAAAACGAACCCCGTAAACCAAGCAATAAAAGTGGTCTGAATGAGGGTGAACTTTTGTGCAATGATATAAATGCTTATAGCGAAGCACAAGGACCAAATTCCCCAAACCATTCCATTTATAGGTTCCGAAGGGAAAATTAACCCCATATTTTCGTAATGCTCTTTCCAATATTGTTTGAGTATAAATTCATTTCGCACAAATTCAGATAAGCTAATCCATAGGGTAGCGATAATAATTGGAGGTAAGGACTTTATCTTAGTTGTTGTCATAATGGTATAGCAGGTTTTAATTGTGCTTATTTTTTTGATTGGCTTGTTTGTTTAACTTGTAATGCGTGTATAGGCTTTTGAAAATTCCAAAGAGAAGAGCATGCATAATGAATTTGAATGAATTAAAGTTACTTGTACTTATATAGTCCAATACAGCCATCGTTAATGCGAATACAACCCCTCCAATTATCCCACTCAAAAGTATTTTTTTTGTTCGTTTATTCATGGTCGTTTTCTTATGCAATATTGTTAAATTAGACTTTTTTGCTCTTTTAATAGAAGCTAGTTTAATAAAAAAAATGTCAGTTTTGAGTTTCTCTGTTGGCTATCGTTACCCTTAATCATATTGCTGTATTAATGATTTGAAAATATTAAGGAAAACCAATTCAACAAACAATTTACAATTAATCCCATACAACTTATTACCAGTTCTCAGTTTTTATTTAAAAGGTGGTTTTTGTGGCTTAAAACGCAGAGTTACGGTTTCTATCATGAAATAGAGAGCGTGCAAAGAGGCAAAAGAAGGAAGTTCAAACGACCTAAAAAAAATAGGACTAGAGCTTTAATTCACCAATTCCTTGTCGCAGGATTTCTAGATCATCGTTGGTGCAATCCACAACGGTTGAAGGTTGGTTGTTGCCAATTCCTCCATCCACAATGAGGTCTAGTTGGTGCTGAAAATTCTGGAATATTTGTTCGGGGTCGGTGATGTATTCTACAATTTCGTCTTCGTGATGAATGGAAGAAGTGACCAAGGGAACCCCCAACTGTTTTACAATTTCCAGGCAGATTTCATTGTCTGGAATTCGTATTCCAATTTCTTTTTTATTGGAATCAAATAGTTTTGGAATTCTGTTGCTGGCATTCAGGATAAAAGTAAACGGACCGGGAAGGTTTTTGTTCAAGGCTTTGAATACACTTCTGCTGAATGGATTGGTGTATTCATCAATCGACTTAAGATCAGAACAAACCAACGAAAAATTCGCTTTTTTGAGTTTTATTTGTTTCAGTTTGGCTAATTTTTCAATTGCTCGCTTGCTGTCAAGCGAGCAACCAAAATTATATACTGAATCGGTAGGGTAAGCGATGATTCCTCCTTTTTGCAACACAGAAACAACCTCGGCAATTTTTCGATATTCGGGCGTTTCGGGATGGATGGAAAGGAAGTCTGCTGCCATCGGTGTTACGAGTTTGCTTTTGCGTGATCTGCCAAGAATTTAGCCAAGCCACTATCGGTCAATGGATGCTTGGCTAAAGCCAAAATAGCACTCAATGGCCCGGTCATTACATCTGCGCCAATTTTTGCACAATTGATAATGTGCATTGGGTGACGAACAGAGGCAGCAAGTATTTCTGTTGCATATCCGTAGTTGTCAAAAATCAATCTGATTTCATCAATTAAATTCAATCCATCAGTTGAGATGTCATCCAATCTTCCGATGAAAGGCGAGACGTACGTTGCACCAGCTTTGGCAGCAAGTAATGCTTGTCCTGGAGAAAAAATCAAAGTACAGTTTGTTTTGATTCCTTGCTCGGTAAAATATTTTATTGCTTTTATTCCCTCAGGAATCATAGGTACTTTCACCACGATGTTCTCATGCAATTCTGCTAAGGCAAGCCCTTCTTTTACCATGCCATCAAAATCAGTAGAAATAACTTCTGCACTCACTGGTCCGTCCACAATGTTGCAAATGTCAACGTAGTGTTTCATCACTTTGTCAGTTCCACCAATTCCTTCTTTGGCCATCAAGGAAGGATTAGTCGTTACTCCGTCAAGTATTCCTAAATCGTTCGCTTCTTTGATGTCGTTTAGGTTTGCTGTATCAATAAAAAATTTCATAGTTTTTGGGATAGAATTATTGTTTATGTTGTAAAATTAAGGCTCAACGGTAAGTTTACCTATTTAGCTCCTCGGAAGTTTTAAACAAGTTGTTACAACAAGATTTTTTCTCAAAATCGGTTACTGCCAATGGATGTTATAAATTCCCTAGTTTTATCCCCAAATAAATAGTCCGAGGCTGTGCAGGACCGTAAACAAAGTTACTGTCTCTGTTTTTTCCTTTGTCGAATTGCGATTGGTAGGAGTTAAAGATATTTCTGGCTCCACCGTACAATGTCACAGTCGTTTTTAACTGCTTTAAAGGGAGACTGTAGTTCAGTTTTAAGCTCAATTCATGAAAGGCTTTTGAATCGATTATTTCATCCACCAATTGGTTAGGAGCTCCTGCAAAATGAGGCACTTTCATAGTACCTGTGTACAGGTAGTTGATTACTCCATTTAGCCGAGATTGAGGCATCACGGTTACCACTCCATATCCGTAAGTTCTGGGAGTTCGAATAAAATCTTTGATTCCTTCTACGCCATCAATGTAGGAAACTTCGTTCTCGAACCTACTCGTTTGTAGAGTAATTCCGGTTTCAATTTGAAGTTTCATATTTAAGTTAGCTCTTAATTCCAAGGTAGCTCCTTGAACTGTTGCACTTTGTCCGTTTTTTTTCTCAAATACTTCTCCGAATTCGTCTTGACCAATGGGATCTATAATAAAAGCGTTGTTGAGAAGGGTATAGAATCCCTCTAGGGTGAAGCCAGCAATGTATTTTGTAGAGACTTTGTCATAGTTTGCCGATGCGCTAAAACTGTGCGATCTTTCGGGAGATAAGTCCTGAGATAGTTGTACTCGGGAGATTCCTCCACCAGCAAAGGCAATGTGTAAATCGGTATCAAACGCTTGAGGAGCTCTGAATCCTGCACCATAGCTAAACCGGAATTGAGTTTTCTTTTTGAGCGAATACAACAAGGATGCTCTCGGACTAAAAACTAAATTTTCTACTAAATTGTGCTGATCCATTCTTAGTCCTGTCAATAGATTTAGTTGCGGAGTTATTTTCCAATCACTTTGTACAAATGAGCCTAAATTTCTGGTGGCTTGATCTACTAAATAGTTGTAAGCTGGAATTTCGTCAAATACATCATCGATTAAATATTCGGTACCAAAAGTGAGTGTGTTTTCCACGCCTAACGTTTTGGTCATTTTATGGTTCAATTGAAAACCTCCTTGCAGGGTTTGGGTAAAAGAGTTTCCGTAGGGTGGGTTGGAATTGTGAACCAAAATGGAGCTGTCATCGTCAGGTAAAATTCCTGTGTAGTGATCGCGCTTAGTTTGCTGCCAACCCAAGTAACTGATAAAGGATGATTTATTATTGTTGAAATTAATTTGGTAATCTGCACTTCCCATCCACACGTTGTGAGTTCTTTCTTCCGCTTGTTGAGCCAAAAATGTGGGTGAATCTGTCATTTCTCCTCCGTAGCGATATTCGTACAGTTTACTCAAGCTGAGTTCAATTTTTTGATTTTTTCCGATCAGAAAAAAAGAATTCAACCCAAATGAAGTATTGTTCAGCTCTGGTAATTCTGAGTAATCATCTGCATTGTGGTCATACATTTCTCTATTTCTTTGATTGATAAAAAGAGTCATCCCAGCGTTCTTTTCCTTATTGATAAGCGAAGCATTTCCACTCAAGATATTGTCAAAACTTTGGTTGTTCACTAACTGAGTGTTCATGTTTATCTCATAACTGTTTTTAGTGGGAAGTTTGGTAATCACATTCACAGTACCTCCAATGGCACTCGAACCATAAAGAGAAGAACCACCTCCCCGAATGATTTCAACTCTTTCAATCATACTTACAGGAATTTGTTCCAATCCATACAAACTGGTAATGGGGCTAAATATTGGCCGTCCGTTGATAAGAATTTGTGAATATCCACCAGCCAATCCGTTCATTCGTAGTTGTGTGTAATTGCAAGTTTGACAGTCTGTTTCCACTCTCAATCCAGGCTGAAATTTTAATCCATCAGATAAGTTGCAAGCTTGAACATTTTCCAATGTTTGGCTGGTCAATACATTGACAATAATTGCTGATTCGGTTTTTCTTTTGGGAGTTCGAGTTCCTGTTACCACAAAATCTTCCAATTTCGTTATCGTTGGAGTCAAAACAAAAGAACGAGAGGCAATTTGAATTTGGCTGGAAATCGTTACTGAAAAAGAAGTGTCTTTGTAGCCAATATGATTCACTAAAATGGTGTGCGTTCCGAACGGAATATGTGAAAGTTCATATTTTCCAGAGCTATTCGTAAGCGAGGTTACTCCTAATTCAGGAATACCAATAGAGACAAATTCTGCTGGAGCATTTTCTTCGTTCGTAACTACTCCTTCTATTTTTCCTTGAGAAAAAGAGAAAAAAGTAAAAAAGATTAATGTAAAAAGGAATACGTATATTTTTAACTTCATGGTTTATCCTAAAATGTTTGCGAATACATCTTCCAGCACCACGTCTAGAATCATCATCACCAAAAAACCTCCAATAAAACCGAGTGTGGCGTGGTCTGTAAATTTATCTCGCTGAGTTTCGGGGATTACTTCTTCCACCACCACAAAAATCATTGCGCCAGCGGCAAATGCCAGTGCATAGGGCAGGAGTGGAGTAAAGGTAAGAACAGCTACAGCACCCAAAACGCCAAAAATAGGTTCTACAATGGCAGACAATTGTCCGTACCAAAAACTTTTTCCTCTGCTCATTCCTTGTCTTCTTAGAGGCATTGAAACTGCAAATCCTTCAGGGAAATTTTGAATTGCCATGGCAAGAGCCAAAGCAACAGCTCCTCCAATTGTTGCACCTTCCATTCCGCTTGCTGCTCCACCAAACAAAACTCCAACAGCCAATCCCTCTGGGATGTTATGAAGTGTAATAGCCAAAACAAGTAGCAATGTTTTATTCATTTTTGTTTTTGGACCTTCTGCTTCGGATACTTTTTCGTAATTCAAGTGTATGTGAGGAATTAATTTGTCCAGCGCAAAAATAAAGAGAGCTCCAAGTAAAAAACCAATAACAGTAGGTCCTACTTTTTGAAATCCTTCTCCATTACTCATTTCCAAAGCTGGCATAATTAAACTCCAAATACTGGCTGCTACCATCACACCACCAGTAAAACCTAATGCGATATCCAAAACAGCTCGGTTTAGGCTCTTGAAAAAGAATACCAAAGATGCTCCTGAAGCAGTCACAAGCCAAGTGAAAGTGGTAGCGACAAATGCTGCCATTACGGGGTCTACTGTTTCAAACCAATGTATAATTGTTTCCATTTGTATTGTTTAATCTGTTGTTTTTTCAATGATCAAAAACGAACTAACTTCTTTCGAAATCGTTACGGTTTGTTTCGGTGTTTGAATTACTTTCGATTTGTCAAAGTCAAACACTTTTTCTACCCTTATTTTTTTTCCTAGCGTTAAATTCATCTCTTCTAAATACTGCAAAAAATCATTGTGGGTATTTTTTACACCAACCACAATTCCTGATTCTCCTTTTGCCAATTCGCTTAAGAGGACGGCCTCTTTTCTTACCGGAATATTTCCTTTTCTGTCGGGAATGGGATCTCCGTGAGGATCAAACGATGGATGTTCCAAAAAATCATCCAATCTATCAACCAGTTCGTCCGATTTGATGTGCTCCAATTGCTCCGCAATTTCATGAACCTCATCCCATTTGTAATTCAGTTTTTCTACCAAAAACACTTCCCATATCCTGTGATTTCTTATTATAGAAATGGCAATGCTTTTACCCTTTTTACTCAAAGAAACACCTTTGTATTTTTCGTAAGTAATGAGTTCTTTTTTAGCTAGCTTTTTCACCATGTCAGTTACCGAAGAAGCCTTTGTGTCCAGCTTATTAGCTAGTTCATTAGTAGAAACCTCTTTGCTGTATTTACTTTCTAAAGCGTAAATGGCTTTCAAGTAATTTTCTTCTGTTTTTGTGTAGCTCATTTTGCAAATATAAAAATATTTTTAGACTTGTCTAAAAATAATATTTAATGGATTAAAAAAATAAAATGGTTGCTAACAATTGTTAATAAATGGACTTAGTAACTTTTTTGTTTTAACCAGAACAAAAAACCGAAGAATTCGAGTTACATTTGTGTTTCAACCAAAATTGATTTGATTCACTGAAACATATAGGTTTTACTGAATTAACACTTATATACATTGAGCATTAATGAATAATAATTTACCAGATAACGACCCAGTAACACGAATGGCTACAAAAAAGAAAGCCTCTCCATTTTTTCAAGAATCAGGAAGAATACCGCCACAGGCAGTGGACTTTGAAGAGGCTGTTTTAGGAGCATTGATGTTGGAAAAAAACGCGGTAAATGATGTAATTGATGTGTTGAGTCCAGAGAGTTTTTATAAAGATCAGCATCAAAAAATTTATGCTGTTGTTCATCATTTATTTGGGAATAGCCAACCCATTGATATCCTTACGGTAACACAAGAATTGAGAAATAGAGGTGAGTTGGAGTATGTGGGAGGTGCATATTACATTTCTCAATTGACCAATAGAATTGCTTCTGCAGCAAATGTTGAGCACCATTCTCGAATCATTGCCCAGAAATTTATTCAACGAGAATTGATTCGTATTTCATCAGAAACGATCAAGTTGGCTTATGACGAAACTACTGACGTATTTGATTTACTGGACAAAGCGGAAAGCAGTTTGTTCCAAGTGGCAGAAGGGAACTTGAGTAAGAGTTATGAGAAAATTGACAAGGTGATGCAGCATGCTATTGAAGAAATAGAGAATGCGCAAGATCATCAAGATGGCGTAAGTGGAGTTCCCACTGGTTTTACCGCTTTGGATAGAGTTACTTCTGGTTGGCAAAAATCTGATATGATTGTCATTGCAGCTCGTCCCGGTATGGGTAAAACGGCTTTTGTTGTATCTATGGCTCGAAATGCAGCGGTACAATTTAACCAAGGTGTAGCTATCTTTTCATTAGAAATGAGTTCTGTTCAGTTAGTAAATCGTTTGATTTCGGGTGAGGCTGAAATTCCAGCGGAAAAATTGCGAAAAGGAAACCTCGAGCCACATGAGTTTCAGCAATTACATGCAAGAATTGGAAAATTATCAGAGGCACCTTTCTTTATTGATGACACTCCAGCCCTGTCTGTATTTGAATTTAGGGCTAAATGTAGAAGATTGAAAGCGCAGCATGACATTCAACTGATTGTGATAGATTACCTGCAATTGATGACTGGTGGTGGAGAAGGAAAAGGAAATCGAGAACAAGAAATTAGTTTCATTTCTCGATCCATTAAAACGGTAGCAAAAGAATTGGATGTTCCAATTATTGCTCTTTCTCAGCTGAGTCGTTCGGTAGAAACACGGGGAGGAGACAAAAAGCCATTGCTTTCGGATTTGAGGGAATCTGGAGCGATTGAGCAAGATGCTGATATTGTGTCTTTCATTTATCGACCGGAGTATTATGGAATAACAACAGACGAAGAAACGGGTGACAACCTTGAAGGAATTGGAGAATTCATCATTGCCAAACATAGAAATGGTTCTCTTGAATCAGTGAAACTAAGATTTGTTGGCCAGTTTGCGAAATTCGAAAATTTAGATTCCTTTGATGAACCTGGTTTTACAGCCATAGCACCAAACGATGATTTTGAAGGTGGAAACATGACCGTGAAATCAAAAGGTTGGGACGATGACGATTCTGGAGATGCATTTGATGGAGGTGATTATGATGACGATGAGCCATTTTAATTTTTCTCTTTAATTTCCCATCTTTTTCTCGTTTATTCTCTTATTTTTAACTATGAAAAAAATATTTATTCTATTCTTTCTTAGCTTCTTAGTTAAAGTTGGTTTTTCTTCTTATCTCCTAATCCCGATGGATGAAGTGAAGCAAAAAAATCACTTAAAAGCCTATGGTATTGCCTACTGGGTATTGCAAAACGACATTGAAATTGAGTGGTTGTTGAATTATAGAGGAGGAAGTTTTTTGATTCAGTATTACAAGGATATAGAAAAAGAATGTGTAGTTCGGGGTGTTTCTTTTGAGTTAATTGCAGATGTTCAGGCTCAGTCCATCAAAAAATCTATTGCCAATCCAGAAATAAATCAAGAAGTGATTAAACTAGAGAAATTTCCAAAAATTGCAGTTTATACGCCAAGCGGAAAAATGCCTTGGGACGATGCAGTTACCATGGTTTTGGAATATGCCGAGATTCCTTATGACAAAATTTATGACTCCGCAATCATCAACACAGTCTTACCTCAATACGATTGGCTGCATTTGCATCACGAGGATTTTACTGGGCAATACGGGAAGTTTTATGCAGCTTACAGGAATGCCATTTGGTATCAAAACCAGCAAAAAGAAACTGAGGCTAGGGCACAACGACTTGGGTTTAATAAAGTTTCAAAATTGAAAGCCGGAGTTGCACTAAAAATCAAAGAATTTGTAGCTGGAGGAGGCTTCTTGTTTACGATGTGTTCTGGAACAGATTCATATGACATAGCTCTTTCGGCTCAGGAAACAGATATTTGCGAATCCATGTTTGATGGAGATCCTGCCGACAAACAAGCTCAGTCAAAATTAGATTATACTCAAACCTTAGCGTTTAGAGATTTTACTTTGAAAACCAACCCGCTGGAATATGAGTTCTCTAATATTGATGGAACTTACGTGCGAATAAGACAAAGAATTCCAGAAAAGGAAGATATATTTACTCTATTTGAGTTTTCGGCAAAGTGGGACATTGTTCCTACCATGCTATGTCAAAATCATACCACGGTGATAAAAGGATTTATGGGGCAAACCACAGATTTTCATAAGCAGTATGTAAAATCTAATGTATTGGTAATGGGCGAATCAAAAGCACTTGGAACAGCGCGTTATATTCATGGAACTTTAGGTCAAGGTCAGTGGACGTTTTATGGCGGACATGACCCCGAAGATTATCAGCATAGAGTAGGAGATCCTCCTACAGATTTGAATCTTCATCCAAATTCACCGGGTTACCGATTGATATTGAACAACATTTTGTTTCCAGCGGCTAAGAAAAAGAAAAGAAAGACCTAAATCAAGGACAAAAATAAGGGTCGGTGCTCCAAGCTGGATTGTCTGAACAAAATTTCAAGTCTGCGGTGTAGGCTCCGTTGTAGAGGTGTTCAACCGTTTTTTCACTCAAGTTTCTTCCAGTAATTTCTGAAGTATATCGGCTAGCCCAAACTCCTCTTCCGCCCTCAATGTTGGTGTAATCAGGTTTGTCAAAGGCAATTCCGCTGTTTGGTCTATTTACATCAATGTAAGTTTTTAAAATAAAATTAGCAGAAGTAATTCTAAAATCAACGGTGCCAATCACTCTTTTAGTGACACCAACTGTATCCCTCAATTCTGGTGTGTTTGCCAATAATCCAAAAAACGACTCAGAATTACTAATAGCTTCCAATTCCCCTCCGGTGGTAGGCTTCTTTTCTCCTAAACTCCAATCAACATATTTCTCAATCACGATTCCATTTCTATGTTCTGTGTAGTGAAACCTCATTACTATTCCATAGGATTCCGCATCTGGAGATTGTCTCCATGCCGGCTTTACCTCATTGTAAACTCCTGAATTAAACAAAGAAATACCTCCTGGTGCCAGGGTTTTTATTCTAAAGTTATTAGTAAAATCGAATGATTCAATCATGTTGGTAGTGGCAGAAAACTTTCTTCCATCTCCATCACCAATGATTCTATACTCCTTAGATTCGTCTAAATTTGAATCTACAAAATAGTACACTTTTTGTTCACCAGTAAAAAATATTCCAGAGCCTTGCGCCACATCTACAATTTTTTCTTGCAAAGAGTAAACCTTATCCACTGAACCAAATTCATTTATTTCTTCTACTCTTACGGTAATATTATCAAAGTAATTGGAGTCATTTACGCTTGGATATTCGAGGTTGTTGGTTCCCAAAAAACTTTTATTGATTTTTATCCATTGTGTATCCACACCTTGATCTAACACTCCATAAACGATTGGAATCTTGTCGTAAGGGGCATTAATTTCAAAGTCAGTTTTACAACTAAATAAGCCGCCAATTAAGGCAAAAAGTAAAAAAATATTTTTCATGTGGATATCAAAGTTTGGATACAGAAATCTAAAGTACAATATTTATGGCAAACAGAGTAGCTGAGAACTTTCAAAAACGGATGAAATTATACAGATTTATTTATTCGGGTTTCATGGATTCTTGAACCACTGAGTGAAGTACTTCGCTCAAGTTTGCAAATTCGTATTCTTCAACCATTTGAGGAACCAAACTAGCACCCGACATCCCGGGTGCTGTATTAACTTCTATTACAAAGGGTTGGTCATCTACCAAAATGAAATCAACTCTAATGATTCCTTTCAACCCTAACAAAGAATAGATTTTTTTTGTGATTGATTGAACCTTATTTTTTTGTTCCTCAGAAATTCTAGCAGGACATATTTCTTGAGACTTCCCTTCATATTTGGCTTCATAATCAAAAAATTCATTTTCGCTTACAATTTCTATCAAAGGAAGAGCGATGATTTCTTTGTCAGACGTGTAACAAGCGCAGGTTACTTCTTTTCCTTCCATCATTGCCTCAATCATTACTTCATTTCCTTCCGCAAAAGCTCTATTGATTGCAGGAATCAGCTGCATTTCTTCTTTTACCTTAGAAATTCCAAAACTACTTCCACCATCATTCGGTTTTACAAAACAGGGCAGTCCTAATTCTTTTACTATTTCCTTCGTGTTAAACATGGCTGACCGGTCATTGATGAGAACTGATTTGGAAACATGAATGCCATTATTTGCCAAAACTTGATTACACAGCCATTTGTCGAAAGTAAGAGCAGATGTTTTGCTGTTACAAGAATTGTATGGGATTCCTAACATATCAAAATACCCCTGTAGTTTTCCGTCCTCTCCTGGAGTTCCATGAATGGTGAGGTAAATACAATCGAAAAAATGAGTTTTCCCGTCCATTTCAAATGAAAAATCATTTTTGTTGATAGGAAAAAGAGCTTCGTTTACTCTTACATTCCATCCTTGGCTATTAATGATGACTACAAATTTGTGGTATTTTTCTTCTGGTAAATGCTGAAAAACGGTCTCTACACTTTTAAGCGATACTTCCAGTTCACTAGAGTAACCACCAGCCACAATTGCTATGTTCTTTTTCATTCAAAATTGGTTTAATAATTTAAAGATAATTGAACCTTTTGGAACTTCATTCTTTCAGTCAGAATTAGAGTTAACTAAGGAATGTTAATTAGTTAGAAGTTGTTCTAATGAGTGCTATTAATTTAATGTTTCTTTGATGAGTTTTCTGTAATTATCTTGAATTCCTTTAGTAGCTTTTGCCTTATCTTGATTAAATCCTGCCTCAGCTATCGAAAACATTTCTGCGTTTTTACTTCTTAAATTTTTATCGCTCCACAATATAATTTCTGTAATTATTGGAGCTAATTCAATACCTTTTTCTGTTAGTAAATAGATGTTTTCTTTTTGATTATCAGGTAGTTTCTGTTTAGTAATTAGCTCATTTTCTTCCAACCATTTCAATCTTGACGACAAAATTCCGGGTGCTATTTTTTCGGGAGAAATAGAAAAATCCTTAAAAGTTTTCTTCCCTTGAAACAACATATCTCTTACAATAAGCAAAGACCATTTATCCCCTACAATATCTAAAGTTGAGGCAAGCGGACAGCCCGACCTAAATTTTTCTTTCATTTTTTACTATTAATTTAGTAGTAATAAAACAATTTGATTACTTTTGCTACTGATTTAATAGCAAAAATACAATAATCAAATGAAATTCAATAATCAAAAGGTATTAATAACAGGCGGAAGTTCAGGAATTGGATTGGCACTTGCCAAAAAGTTTATGGAAAACGACAATACCGTAATTATCACAGGTCGTAATCTTTCCAAATTACAAGCGGTACAAAAAGACTTGCCAAAAATCCATATTTTACAAAGTGACGTAACGGATGACGCAGAAGTAAGAATGCTTGTAGATGATATTGACGAAAAATTTGATGGCATTGATGTTCTTATCAATAATGCAGGTGTAATGAATTTAATAGATGCTGGAAACGAAAGCAATGATTTGCAAAAACAAATGCAAGAAATTGAAATCAATTTTAATTCGCCTATTAGACTGTTGCACTACTTTTTACCCCAACTTAAAAAAAGTAAGAATGCAGTTCTCGTAAATGTTTCTTCGGGATTGGCTTATGTGCCATTTGCACAAGCCTCTACTTATTCAGGAACAAAATCGGCTTTGCACTTTTGGACGAAAGGAATTAGACCGCAATTGAAGCCACACCGTATAAAAGTGGTTGAACTACTTCCACCAGTTGTTGATACACCATTGGCACACGGAGCAGATATTGCCGAGGACGATAACCTAAAACCTATGCCACCCGAAAAATTAGCAGACATTTTTTGGAAAGATTTCATCAAAGGTAAAGAAGAAATTACGCCAGGAATTTCCAAACAACTGAAATTAATGAGCAGACTAGCTCCCAACTTCATATTTAAACAATTGAATAAACAAGCAATCCCCAAAAAATAAAAGAATGAAAAACACAATCTCCATCATCGCTATAATAGCTATTGGTGCTTTTGTAGGAAATATGCTCAATATAGGTTTAAGTCACGCTATGTATTGGCAGTCGCTTGACCCAACAGAATTTATGAAATTCTTTGCCATTGATTTTCCTTTATTGCTTGTTCCAACTGCCGCAACACTTATGCCAGCTTGGTTAGGCAGTCTTTTTGTGTTTTTGAAAAGTGAAAAGAAATCGA
>CBFHZD010000007.1:0-96555 GCA_965660305.1 Flavobacteriales bacterium
GCTTGTAGAGTATCATCTGTAAATTTTTCGGTCGCATCCTTCCACCTTCTTGGAACATATTGAAATGGAGTGAGGCTATCGTGGTAATAGTGGTCAATATCGATGTAGTGCCGTGGAGCTTCCACTTCGATGGCATATCTCCGTTTGTCGGGATCCACAGCATGCTCTGTGATGAATTCGATGTGTTCCTTATAAAAGGGGAACATACCTTTAGGTAATGTAAAAACCGCCAATCGATTTATTTTTTGATGGCCATAAAACCCCCATAATTCTGTGGGTTCTATCTCTGAAAAAGAGCTTTCATTTTGATATTTTACTGAAATCAAAACATAGGAAAACAAAACAAAAAAGGGGATAACAGATATTTTTATAGATAGTTTCATTCCTATAAGATAAAAAAAATAGCTTTTACTCGATCATTTCATATGGTTTAATGATGTAAATGAAAATAATGAACAAGAAAAAAGCCTTGCAAATCTGCAAGGCTTTTTTAGTCTTAAATATGTGAATGAAGTTGATTAGTCAACTTTTACATTTACTGCGTTTAATCCTTTTGGAGATTCTTCTACTTCGTAGCTTACTTTATCTCCTTCTCTAATTTCATCAATCAAACCGTTTGCGTGTACAAACACATCTTTGTTCCCTTCATCTGGTGTGATGAATCCAAATCCTTTAGTTTCATTGAAAAATTTTACTGTTCCGTTACTCATATTGTTTTGTATATAATTTATTAAGCCCAAAGATACTCAAATATAATCGGGATTCGCTTTTTAACTCATTTATTTTCAATAAAATAAATGGTTGAGCATTATGTAGAGTTATTTTTTTTAAGTTACATAGTTCTTTATCAGTTCCTTGGATGGTATTTTCTTATTTCTTCATGAAGGTAATTTGTATCCAAATGCATGTAAATTTCTGTAGTTGTGATGGAAACGTGTCCCAGCATATCTTGAACAGCTCTTAAATCGGCTCCTGCATTCACCAAATGGGTAGCAAAGGAATGCCGAAAGGTATGAGGGCTAATTGTTTTTTTGATTCCTGCCTTTTCTGTCAATTGTTTTATAATTGTGAATATCATCACTCTGGTGAGAGACTTACCACTTCTGTTTAGAAATACAAAGTCTTCAAATCCCTTTGCAATGTTTGTATGATTACGAACCTGATTGAGGTAAATAGAGATTTGTTTAAGCGCAGAACCACTAATCGGAACCAATCTCTCTTTATCTCCTTTACCAACCACTTTAATAAAGTCTTCTTCAAAATAAATGTTGGAAATTTTGAGGTTTACCAATTCAGAAACACGCAAACCACAACCATACAAGGTTTCTAAAATGGCTTTATTTCTCTCACCGTTTGGTGTGCTTAGGTCTACCGTATCTATTAATTTCTGAACCTCTTCAATATTCAAGGTGTCAGGAAGCTTTCTGCCCAATTTGGGGCTTTCGAGTAACTCCGCAGGATTTACATCTGTTAAGTTTTCTATCAATAAATAACTGTAAAAGGCTTTGATTCCTGAGATAACCCTAGCTTGTGAACGGGCGCTAAGTCCTAATTCAACAAGAGTAGCCAAAAAATGCTGAAGGTCACCCAAAGTAAGTTTTGATGGAGTTAGATTCGATTTGTTTTCTAACTCCAGATATTGGGTTAGTTTCTCAATATCTCTCAAGTAGGCTTCAATAGAATTATCAGACAACGATTTTTCAATGGCTAAAAAACCTTTAAAACCTCTTTTTTGAATTTCCCACATAGATTTTAGTCAATTATGAATCTGAAATTACGAATTATCTTCAGACTAATTATTGATATTCATATCCAATTCAATTCGGATTATGATTTGAACGATTCATCATCTCCTTAACTAATCTCTACCTTCCTTCGTTAAATAAATTCCGTCTTTCTTCAACCAAACTAATTTTTGTTTGTACAAACCACCAATTGCTTTTTTGAAAGCTTTTTTACTCATCTTTAGCTCTTCATAAATATCTTCTGGTTTGCTTTTGTCTGTCAATCCTATGTATCCTGCATCTCCTTTTAGGATATTCAATATTTTCTCTTGATTTTCATCTTGGGCAATGTATCCCACTTTTTGTAGCGAAACATCAATTTTATTGTCCTCTCTTAAAGTTTTGATGTATCCCGTTGTGTACTCTCCAATATTCAAGTTCCTAAATACTTCATTTTCGTAAATCAGCCCTTTGTATAATTTATTGATGATGCAATTGTAACCAAGAGGTGTTCTTTCGTACACAATAACCTCTACTTCTTGCCCTTTTTTTAAGTTAATATCCTCAAACTCTAAGAAAGAATCAATCTTGCTTGAAGCAACCAATCGTTCACTTTCATAATCCAAATACATCGTTACAACGTAGTATTTGTCTTCCTTCATTTTTATCTTTTGTTCTTTAAATGGAACAAAAAGATCTTTGGGTAATCCCCAATCGAGGAATGCACCCACATTGTTTACTTCATTTACTTTGAGTAATGCAAAATCATCTAGTTTTATTTTTGGAATAACAGTGGTGGCCGTTAATCGGTCTTCCGAATCGGTAAATACAAACACGGTTACCTCGTCCCCAATAGCCCAACCTTCTTTGATGTAGGCATTTGGCAATAACACTTCATTCTCTTCTTTATCAATGAGATAAAATCCATTGTCCGTTTCCCTGAGAATGGTAAGTGTGTTTTGTTCTCCAATATTGATCATTCTTCTGTAATTTTTTTAGCCTCCTTCATAATTTTTTTCTGATACCTTCCTTGCACCACATCCACGAGGACCAGCACTGCAATTACGAAGTAGAACGTAGTTTGACTCATTGCATGAATTTGGTTCCCAAAAAAGCTCAAATGAGCCAAGTGTCCTCCTTCTGTTATGAGCATAATACCTACGATAAAGAGAATAAATAGCCCTAATACCTCGTACATTCTATTTTTATTCAAAAACTCCGAAACTTTATCTGCCAACATCAACATTAACAATCCACTGCCAATTATAGCAATTGCCATGATGATAAAGGAAACTGCTGAATTCTCGATGTGCGAAGTTAATCCAATTGCTGCTAAAATTGAATCAAAAGAGAAAACTAAGTTCATCATAACAATAGAAATGACGACAGATTGTGCGGTTTTCTTTTTTCTTTCTTTTTTTACCTCCGAGTTTTGATGAGTTACACCCGACAACATGTGCCATATTTCCTTGACTGCGGTGTACAAAATAAAACCACCTCCAAACAGCACGATAATGCTGTGCCCCGTGAAATGGTAATCTACAATTCCTTCAATATTACCTGTTAAAAAAGAAATTGGCGATTGAAAATACCCGATAAGTTGAACCAAAATAAAGAGTAAAACGATTCTTAAAACAATCGCAATTAATATTCCGATTTTTCGCACTCGCTTTTGGTCTTTTTCCTCAGCTTTCTTGGATTCCAATGAGATATACAGCAAGTTGTCAAACCCCAAAACGGCCTGCAACAATATGAGCATAAATAGGGTGAATAAACTTCCAAGTGTAAATATTTCTGACATCGTTTTTTTATTTCGGTTGACACAAAGGTAAGGTTTATTAGAAATCAATAAACTTTTTTAGTTAATTGACTCAATACTTGTGTTCTATTTGGTTGATTCCGTTTGTAAAATATAGAAATCAAAGAAAGTTTCATCCTATTACCACTCGTCTCTATATGGTATAACCTTCCAGTTTATTTCCTTTTAAAAATTCGGTTACTTTCATTTTTCTTTTTCCAGCAGGCTGAAACTCTATAATCGATAATTTTCCATGAGGAGTAGTTAAATGGATAAAGGTTTTGTTGTCGGAGAGAACAGCGCATTCGTATGGGGTGGTATCCAGTATTTCCGCCTGATAAATTTTTGCATTCAATTTTTCTTCTCCTTTCTTGAACTCAGTCCAGGCACAAGGATAAGGAGATAGACCTCTTATGAAATTGTTTACCTCCTTCATAGATGAGGACCAGTCTATTTTACAATCTTGTTTGAAAATTTTGTGTGCTGATTTTAGTTCTTTTTCATCTGCAAAAAGAGAAGTCTGAGCAGTTTCTGAATAATCATTATCCTCTATTGCTTTCACGGTCTTTACGACTAAATCCCCACCGATTTTCATGAGTTTGTCGTGTAAGTCTCCGGCAGTGTCTTCGTTTTCAATTTTTACCCGTTCTTGGAATAATATTTTTCCGGTATCAATTTCTTTTTCTATGAAAAAGGTTGTTACTCCACTTTCTTTTTCTCCATTCATGATCGCCCAATTTATGGGTGCTGCACCACGATATTGAGGGAGTAGTGAGGCGTGTAGGTTAAAGGTTCCGTATTTGGGCATATTCCAAACTACTTCTGGCAACATTCTAAAAGCTACAACCACCTGTAAGTTGGCTTCCAGTGACTTAAGCTCCTTAAGAAATTCAGGGTTTTTTAGTTTTTCTGGCTGTAGGACTTTTATGTTTTGGGACACAGCATATTTTTTCACTGCAGACTCTTGTATTTTTTGACCTCTTCCTGCCGGCCTGTCAGGTGCTGTAATTACCCCTACAATTTTACTACCTGTTTCAACCAGTGATTTTAAAGATTCTACGGCAAAATCTGGGGTTCCCATAAATACTATTCTTAATTTTCTTGACATGGTGAGTGCGTTAGAGTAATGTTTTTTGTTTTCTAACAACCTATAAAATACTATCTTCGTTCGGTCGTTACACAAAAGTAATTCTTTGAATCGAATGCAAAAACCAAATGTATTATTTATTTCGAGTTGGTATCCCAGTAAGGAACACCAAACTTTAGGAAACTTTGTTCAGCGACATGCTGAAGCGATTAATCCTTTTGTTAATTTATGGGTGTTATATGCTACTTCGAGCGAAGAGTTGGAAGAGGAATTTGAGTTGGAATATGAAGAAATAAATGGAGTAAAAACGGTGTGTGTATATTACCAAAAGGTAGATTCTTCCATACCCATTTTGAGTTCTGCAAAAAAGCTATCGCGATACAGAAAGGCCAACGAGTTAGGAATTTCTTTTTTAAAAGAGAATCAGAACATCTCAGAATTTGACTTGGTTCATTGCAATGTCACATTTCCGGCAGGAATTATTGCCATGGATCTCAAGAAGAAACACCAAATTCCTTATGTTTTGACTGAACATTGGACTCTTTTTTTACCTTACAAAAATGATTTTAAGAAACTGAATTTACTGGTAAAAAGTAAGATGAAAGAAATTGTGGCAAACGCTGCCCAAGTTCTCCCTGTTTCTCAACATCTAGCTGATTCTATGCAAGAGAAAGGGTTGAAAGGAAATTTCGCTGTGATACCCAACGTTGCCGACACCCATTTGTTCTCATTGAAACAAAAAACAGCGGGAGATATTAAAAAGATTTTGCATGTTTCTACGCTGTTAGATGATCACAAAAATATTTCAGGAATTTTTAGAGTATTGAAAAAAATAGCTGAAGTAAGGCAAGATTTTCAGCTGGTAGTAGTATCGGACGGTGATATTGAAAAAGCCAAGTTTTTACAAAAATCAATTGGTCTTCAAGATAGATATGTAACCTATCATGGAACAAAAACTCCTTCCCAAATTGCAGAGTTTTATAAGACTTCTGACTTTTTTGTGCTATTCAGTAATTATGAAAATTTGCCTGTTGTTATGGTCGAAAGTTTGTGTTGTGGACTTCCTTTTGTATCCTCAAATGTGGGAGGAATTGCTGAGTGTGTGAATGACACAAATGGACGACTCGTGGAAGCGGGCGATGAGCCAACCTTGAAAAAAGAAATTGAATTTATGTTGGATTCAGTTCACGAATTTGATTCTAATGAGATTCGAAACGCTGCTGTGGATCAATTTGATAATGAAGTAGTAGGGGAAAGGTATTTTACTATTTATAAGGAGATTTTAAGTTGATAAAAACCATTTCAAATACCACTTTTACCCTAGCGGTAGTTAGCATTCTTAACTTTGTGCTGGTGGCATTAGTGGCTAATTATTTAGGTGAAACTGGAGTTGCAACCATGGGGTTAATAATTCTTGGTGTTAGTTTCATTGTTATGATTAATAATTTAGTAGGAGGAAGTGCCCTGGTTTATCTAACACCCAGAAAACCCCTTTTTTCTATTTTGTTAGTTTCATACAGCTGGGCTTTCCTATCAGCCTTTGTTATGGGAGTTTTACTTTGGTTATTTAAATTGGTTCCTGCAGATTTTATTTTTTGGACGATTCTTATTGGCACATTGGAATGTGTTTTTTCTATTCATAATCAAATCTTCATTGGAAAAGAAGATATTAAAACACATAATGTACTAAAGCTGACACAAAAAATAGCTCAGGTTTTGTTTTTTCTAGTTCTTGGAGTTACTCTCCAAAATTTTGTCCTCGCCTTAGTTTTGTCATATGCTTCAGTTTTACTCGTTTCATTTGTAGTTATGCTAAAGCAAATTATATCTTTTGAAATCAATGATTTGAAGGGGGTATTTGTTTCTGCCTTTCAGTTTGGATTGCAAATTCAACTGTCCAATATTATTCAACTCATGAACTACAGGCTACTTTATTTCTATATAGAAAAATCCATGGTAGGAGCTTTAGGAGTTTTTATTATTGCTGTTCAATTATCAGAAAGCCTATGGATTCCCTCCAAAGCCTTGGCTATTATCCAGTACGGAAAAATAGCCAACCAGAAGGACAAAAAATCCAAAGCAGATCTTACAGTTAGCTTTCTTCATCTCTCAGTATTGATTACAGGAATTGCTATATTTTCTTTAATACTCATTCCTAATTCATGGATTCTTGAAATATTTGGAAAAGACATTTCGGGAACAAAACCCATTATTTATGGTCTTTCATTAGGTGTGATGGCAGTTGCTATGTCTCAATCATTTTCTCACTATTTGTCCGGTACCGGTAAGTATTCGTATTTAATTGTTGGGGCAATCCTCGGACTTTTGCCCATAGTTTTTGCCGGAAAATACGTAGTAATTAACCATGGTTTGGTCGGTGCAGCCATATTGACAACAGTTAGTTATATAGCGTCAAGTGTTTATTTAGGAATTGTGTTCTACAAACAATCTGGACTAAGAATTAAAGAAATTTTGTTATCCAAAACAAATTTAGTTCAGTCTATTGCCTTGTTAAAAAAATAGAGTAACTCTCTTATTTTGATAAAACTTGTTTTATTTTCTGATATTCATCACATTTCTATACAGGGAACGGCTTTACATTTATAAAAAATTATAGTTTACTCTTTATACATGCAAAAACTTCTTGTTCCAACCGATTTTTCTGAATGCGCTGAAAATGCTCTTGATTACGCTTTGTTTATAGCGAAAAATATGAATGCAGAAATCACTTTGCTCAGTGCATATCATATACCGTCCTCTGGTTCGGCAACTATTGTTGTGAATATTCAAGAGGATATGAGAAATGAAACTCAAGAGGAGTTAAGTGCATTGATTGATAAAAAAAGTAAAGAGTATCCCAAAATTAAAATCACGGGAGAAACTGATTTTAATGTTCCTGTGAATTCAATTCTTCGTCATACCGAAAAGAACGATTATGACATGGTGGTGTTAGGCACGACAGGTGCCTCAGGTGTGAAGGATATCTTTTTAGGAAGTACCACATCTAACCTTGTTGATAAAGTGAGAATACCTATACTAGCCGTTCCGCACAACTCCAATTTTAGATCTATTGAATCCATTTTAATGGCTTGTAGCCTAGAAAGCATTAAGTCTGTAGATTCTATGAATTTTCTTAAGTTGTTTGCAACTTCACTAAATTTAGAGGTTAAATTCTTCAATGTTTACAAAGAAAATGACGAGGGCTTGGCAGACAGAATTGCCAAGAAAAAGGAAGGTTTAAAAATTATTTTCGATTCTTTTAAATATGAGATTGAATTGATACAATCCAATGACATTGAAGATGCGGTGCTCCAAGCCGTTGGTAAAAATCAGCTATTATCGGTGGTTACGAGGGAAAGAAAGTTTTTTGATAAAATGTTTCATCCCAGTATGAGTAAGAAGTTAGCGAAACATTCAAAAAGTCCAATCCTAATTCTTCACGAATCGTAGTTTAATCAAAATGACTCAAAATTCTATCTCCCAAAAATTGTGCAATTTTTACATTGGATTGTTGAGTCCATCCAGCCACATGCGGAGAAAGAATTACATTTTGAGCTTTGGAAAGATAGTCGAATTCATCAAACTTTTTGTTTTCAAGCATAGACTCAAAGCTCGTTTTTTCGTACTCGAGTACATCCAAACAAGCGCCAAGTATTTTCCCAGATTCAAGTCCATCTACTAAATCTTTCAAAACTACAGACTGTCCTCTAGCTGTATTCAACAAATAGAATGGTTTCTTAACTGACTCGATAAACTTTTTGTTCACCATGTTAAGAGTTTCTGGTGTAAGTGGCGTATGAAGTGAAATGACATCTGATTTTGCCAAAAGATTGTCTAATGTGGATTCTGTGCCAAAGGAATCTCCATAATTGATGAGGTATTTATCGTAAACCAAGCAAGAAACATCAAATCCAGAAAGTCTTTGTGCCATTGCTTTTCCCATTACTCCGTAGCCCACAATTCCAACTGTTTTACCCATCAACTCTTCGCCCCAATTAGATTTTCTGTTCCATTGGCCGTTTTTTACCTCCAAGTTGGCAGTATTCAATTTGTTGAATAACATGAGCAGCATCCCAATCCCGTGTTCTGCCACAGAATCTCGGTTCCCTTCTGGTGATCTAAAAACCTGGATTCCTTTACTTTCAGCAAATGTTACATCAATATTTTCTAGGCCAGCACCTGGTCTTCCAATAAATTTTAAGTTGTTGCCTTTTTCAATAAACTCTTTGTCAAGTGTCATCCTACTTCTTACGATAATTCCATCGTAGTTTGGTAGTTTTTTTTCTATTTCTTCTTTCGTAGAAGTTTCATCCAATTCCATTTTCCAACCTTTTTTTTCAAAAAGAGAGTAAAGAATAGGGTGGGTGCTATCTAAGAAAAGTATGGTCATGATTCAAAAAAAAATTAACAGATTAGTCCATCTTTCATTACCAGTTTTCTATCACTCATTTCTGATAACAAATTATTGTGTGTAACAATGACAAAGGTTTGGTTAAATTTATCCCTCAATTCAAAAAACAAATTGTGAAGTTCCTCTGCGTTTTTTGAGTCAAGATTTCCGCTGGGTTCATCGGCAAGTACAACAGAAGGATTATTAATCAATGCTCGTGCAACTGAAACACGCTGTTGTTCTCCTCCAGATAGTTGCGAAGGTTTGTGATGTGTCCTATCTTTCAATCCGAGCAATTCGAGTAATTCTTGGGCTCTTTTTTCTACCTCTTTTTTTGGTGCACCACTGATATATCCTGGAATGCAAACATTTTCTAGAGCAGTAAATTCTGGAAGCAAGTGGTGAAACTGAAACACAAAACCAATGTTTTTGTTTCTGAACTTGGCTAGTTCTTTCTTTTTCATTTTTAGCACCTCTTTTTCCAAAAAGATAATTTCTCCTGATTCTGGGGTGTCCAACGTACCAATAAGATGAAGTAAAGTTGACTTTCCAGCACCAGAGGCACCCGTTATGGCAACAATCTCACCTTGTTTTATTTCTAAATCTACACCTTTCAAAACGGGTAAAGATTCGTAGGACTTGGTGAGTTGAGTTACTTTAATCATGAGTAATTGTTATTATGAATGCATAAATTTAGGGATAAAAATAAGGCATCCAATAATAAATGACGCAATCGACACAATTAAAACCGAGCCGGCAGCCATATCCTTAGCTAATTTAATCAGTGGATCTTGTTTTGTAGTGACTTTGTCACAGAGCCTTTCGATGGCAGAATTAATGATTTCTAAAGAAACAACTAAACTCATGCAAAGGATTAGAATCATCCATTCTATTCTTGATATTTCTTTATAGAAACCCAAACCAGTGACAAGAACAAGGGCAACGCCATGGAGTTTGAGATGAAACTCTTGTTTTGTTGCAGTTACAATTCCATTGATTGCCACCGAAAATGAATTGATTTGTTTTTTAATCTCATTCATTTCAATCAGTTTCCGCCAGTTTTTTTGGCTTTATATCCTTTGGAGGTAAGAATTTGTAGTACTTTTTCTCTGACCTCACCTTGAATGATGATTTCTCCATTTTTTGCGCTTCCTCCAACACCACATTTAGATTTAATTTCTTTTCCCAACTCTTTCAAATCCTCGTCACTACCTACAAAACCCGTCACCAAGGTAACTGCCTTTCCCTTTCTTTGTTTTCGATCAATGCTGACTCTCAAATTCTGTTCGCTCGGCAATAAAGTTTCTTCGTCTTCATATTCGTCTTCGTCCTGAAAACCAGGGTTGGTAGAATAAACAATGTATTTTTCCTTTTTCTTTTTAGCCATTACTTCGTTTTTTCTATGATTTCGTAGTTATTTGTTTCAAAGTTTATCTCAATCCAATTTTTCAGCTTATTACTTCTGCTCTCGTTCAGCGCAGAGTCGGACCAATTTACTACAATCATGAGAGTGGTATCTTGATTTCCTGTCATATCTACTCGATATGCTTTAGAGGCAGCAAAACTTTCTAAAGGTTTAAATTCTGTAATTAATTTTAGTTTTTTGTTTATCGAAGTCAAGTCGTAGTTGAAATCTGTTTTTTTGCTGTAATCTTCTTTCAGCTTGATGATTTCTTTATCTCTGTCAATTATCTTTTGTTCCCAGTCTTTCACAAGCATCCTGTAATCATCCATTGTAAATGTATTGTTTTCAATTTCATCATTCTGTATGACTACAAAGCTGGTATTATCAAGTCCATAATCTTCGCTATTTAGTATGCCTTGCAATTCCTCAATTCGGGAAACAGAAATAGTATGACTACCCACTAAAACTACCGAAACAGTTCGTGCATCATAGTCAAAATCAGTATCCAAAATCTTTATTTTTGGAATTGTGCTCACACGTTCTTTCACAAACAATCCGGCCGTGTTGGTAAATACTGACTTATTAAATACTTCCATGAATTTCATTCCGCTGGGTACAAGAATAATGATTAAAATAATAGCAATATAAATTTTTATATTTCTTTCTTTCTTCTTGTTGACGTAGGTAGCAAGTGGAAATTTTAAATACCGAACAACCACAATGGTAGCTAAACAAATGAACAGTGAGTTGAGGAGGAATAAATAAAATGCGCCAAACGCATAATCCCAATTATTTGTAGCTAATCCATATCCTGTTACACACAATGGCGGCATTAAAGCTGTTGCAATTGCTACACCAGGAACCACAGTTGAGTTATCATGTCTAGAAGCAGCAATAATACCAGCTAATCCTCCAAAAAAGGCAATAAGCACATCCAAAATGAGCGGCTCTGTTCTTGCCAATATTTCAGCGGTAGCATCTTTAAATGGCATTATTTTGAAATATAAAAACGAAACCAAAATACTAACCACAGTGGCTACACCAAAATTAATAAGAGAATAGATCAATAATTTGAAATTATTGGTTCCTACACTTAAGCCAATTCCTCTGATTGGTCCCATGAGAGGAGAAATAAGCATGGCTCCAATAACTACGGCTATTGAGTTTACATTGAGTCCTATGGAGGCAATCACAATAGAGCACATTAAAACCCAAACGTTATATCCTTTAAATTCAATTTCTTTTTTAATGTTTTCCATCACTTCCATGGGATTTACCCTGGAGTCATTACTAAAACTAAAAATTGAAATCATAAATTTCCAAAGGGCCGAAGGAATGTTTTTCAACTCATCCTTAGTTTGTTTGGCAGATTCGTGATTTTCTTGATTGGGTTCGGACATCGTGTATAATTTAGTTTTGGCAGTTTAATTTGATGAAATCGCTCACAAAATAGGCTATTGTTTTTCCAACTATATTTTTTTCTAATTCATTGATCGGAGCACCTTCACAAATATGAAAATAATGGAAATTGAATCGGTTTGAAAGCTCAAAGAGTAATTTTCTTATTTCTTCTTCGGAAAAACCAACAGAAGTATAGGCACTTACTGGCATATTTTTTATAGAATCTAAATCCAATTCTAGTCCAATTTTGTTTTCTTTCAGATGGCTTGAAATGGCATCCATAATCATGGATTCACACCATGATTCTTGACAAATTTGATTAAACGACACAAACTCCAACTTTTCATTATTTTCAAATTGGTTTAGAATGTATTGAGAATTATACTCTTCATGGAGTCCTAGAACAAAATAATTTGAAATTTTATTGTTTTCCAAAGCGAAGCTGAATCCATTTCCACTGTGTCTACCTTCTAATTGGCGTATATCGGCATGTGGATCAATGTTTAGAACTTCTACAGCAGACTCAAAAGAATTGAGAATGGGAAAACAATTATTATGTCCGCCACCAATAACTATCGGGGTTTTACCTAACTCCAATATTTTCTTAATTACCGATTGAACTCTCAAATCAAGCTCCTCAACCAGTAATCTTAATTCAGCCACAGAAGCTTTATGTGCCTTTAGTTGTAAGTCTTCTAACTTTATTTTTCCACCTAGAGTAATGTTATCCCCTTTCAAAAAGTTGTTACTCTGCATGGATAAAAATTTAGACAAAAAAGCTTCCCATGCATTGTAAGCTCCTTTATTCCCCAAGTTTGCTCTTGGCCCAATATCCTCTGGAATACCAATGAGAACAAAATCTCCTGTTGCACTATCCAGACCATTTAACCCCAAGTCTATGGTTTGTCCTAATTTTATTTCGCCCTCTCTTGGAGAATAAAATGTTAACAAATCTGCTGAGCTGTAGGGTGATAAAAATTCCATATTCTTAAAATTTGTAGATTGTGAGTCCGCTTCTCAATTTAGGTTCGATGTAGGTTGATTTTGGCGGCATTATTAAATCGTTGTCAGCTATTAGTTTCAGTTCGTCAAAACTGATTGGAAACATAGCAATCGCAATGTCATATTTTCCGTTGTCAACCTTCTCTTGAAGTGAGTTTAACCCTTTATTGCCCGGAACAAAATCAACTCTTTTGTCTTTTGTAAGTTCTTTTATCTTAAATATTGGGTCTAAAATGGAATCTGTAATGATCTGCGAATCCAATTGCTCAATTATTCCTGAATTTGAGTTGAATTCTTTGTTTAGTTTTATCCTTATCCATGTATTGAAGAGATAGAGTGTAAACTCATGTTTGTTTTTTGGAGATAGGAGGGATTCACTTTCTTCCAAAAGGATAAAATTCTTTGATAATTTTTCTTTGATAGTTTCATAGCTCAAATTTTCGCTATTTTGTATCACTCGATTAAAATCATAGATATGGACCTCTTCATCGCTCATCAACAAGGACATGATATACTGAGTAGATTCATTTTCTTTGTTTTGTAAGGATAGTCTATTTGAAGAAGCCGATCTGTGGTGACCATCTGCAATATAAACATTGGGAATATGAGAAAAATTTGATTCGATTAACTCCTTTTCTTTCTTGCCTGATACTTCCCATAACTCGTGTCTTAAACCGTCATCTGATATAAAATCATGAATAGGAGTGGAGAGGGTTGTGTTATCAATCAATTTGGATAACGCCTCTTTTTTGGGATATACCAACAAAACAGGTTCAGCATTAAAACCAGTGAGAGTAAGGTATTTTGTAAAAAGTTTTTCTCTTTTACTGAGCGTTAATTCATGTTTTTTGATTGTTCCATTTTGATAGTCTCCAGCAAATGCACCACCAATAATTCCGCAGTAACTGTTTCCCTTTGCAGATTGTCTGTAAACATAAAATGAATCAGAAACAGACTGTTCAAAAATTCCTTTTTCGATGGAGTTTTCAAAAAGTTTTTTTGTTTTTGTAAATCTATCATTCAATTCCATTTTTCGTTCCTTTTCATCATGCAGAATGATATGAAGAAATGATTCTGAATAGGCAGTCATCAATTGCTGAATTTCTTCATCAGAATATGTGTTTATTGGTCTTGTGCTTATTTCAGCTCCTAAATTCCTTTTTGGGAAAAATCCTTTAAACGGTTTTATTTTTGTCATAAATGAGGTATAATGAAAATACTGTTGTACCGAAATTAAAAATACAAAAAAAAACATCCTGAATGATTCAGAATGTTTTTTTAGAGGTGTATTAGAATCTGTTATCCCCTCAAAGCTTCCTTAACCTTATCGGCCATTTCTGTACCAATTCTGTCCTGCGCTTCGAGAGTAGCGGCTCCAATGTGTGGAGTAGTTGCAATGTTAGAATGAGTTAATAGTTCTTTTCTCGGGTTAGGTTCGTTTTCAAACACATCGAGAGCACAATAAGCAATTTGATTGGATTCTAAAGCTTGTAATAATGCATCTTCGTCAATCACTCCGCCTCTTGCCGCATTTACAATTCTTACTCCTTTTTTCATTTTTGCAAATTCATTGAAGGAAATTACTGCTGAGCCATCTTTTTGTTTAGGAATATGAATTGAAATATAATCGGAATTCATGTAAATATCATCCATTGTTCCTGATTGAATTTCTACATCAAATGATTGTCCAGTATGAAAATGCACTGGCATTGTTGAAGGAATTTCATGTAAATCATGCGCAATTACCTTCATCCCACATCCCAAAGCATAACTAGAAAGTGCTTTTCCAATTCTTCCAAATCCAATAATTCCTAGGGTTTTTCCGGCTAGTTCAACTCCTTTGCCATATTTCTTCTTTAAAACTTTGAACTCATCGCTACCTGAAACAGGCATTTCTTTATTTGCCAAGTGAGTAAACCTTGAGATGCTCAACATTTGAGCCATTACCAATTCGGCAACAGATTGAGAGGAAGCAGCTGGAGTATTGTTCACTACAATCCCTTTATCTCTGGCGTATTCCACGTCAATGTTGTCCATTCCTACGCCACCTCTTCCAATAAATTTAAGACTTGGACAATTATCAATGATATCCGTTCTTACCTTAGTCGCACTTCTTACGAGCAATGCCGCAATTTTGTGGGAGTTTATGTAATCAACTAATTCTTCTTGTGGAATATGATTCGTGATTACTTCAAATCCATATTCAATTAATTTATTTTCTCCGGACTGAGAAATCCCATCATTGGCTAATACTTTCATAAGTGCGTTTAGTTTTGTACAAATTTAATCATATCCGTGAGGTTCAGAAATAATTCAAGGATTAATCTAAAGTTAATTCTTTCATGGATTTTAATACCTCTTCTGCAATTGAAAACTGAGGCATGTCAAATTCTTGAGTTTCTGGAATAGCTACTACTTTCATTTTTGCGGCCTTTGCTGCAATTACACCATTTAGTGAATCCTCAATCACCAAACAATGTTCGGGTAAAACACTCAATGACTGAGCAGCCGAAATGAAAACTTGAGGATGGGGTTTACCAAATTCCTCATGCTCAGCGGAGCGAACTGTTTCAAAATGAGGTTTGATGCCTAGCTTTTCGAGTACGGTTTCAATTATTTTCATGGAAGAGGAGGAAGCTAAACCTAACTTTATGTTTTTGCTTTTTGCTTCTTGGATAGTCTCCAGAACACCTTCCATGGCAACACCTTCTTTTATAATAAGAGAAATTACTTCTTCTATTATTTCATCCGCAGCAGTTTTGGAGTCAAATCCTGCGTTTAGTTTTTGTTTC
Organism: Flavobacteriales bacterium; assembly: GCA_965660305.1. Lineage (GTDB taxonomy): Bacteria > Bacteroidota > Bacteroidia > Flavobacteriales_D > CAJJDF01 > CAJJDF01. The sequence continues at coordinate 15,600 of CBFHZD010000007.1, forward strand.
CAATACTGGGTTACTTCATCCACACGCATTCCTTTTGTTTCGTTACACATCTCATAAGAAAACTCAAAACCATAATCTTTCATTACTTTCTTAATCGCTTTTTTCCATAGGGGTTCTGAGTCTATCAAAACTCCATCCATATCAAATAGGATTGCTTTAATCATTTTATGTTATTTTTGTTTAGAATAATATCTAAATCAAAGGTAAAACTATATATGGAATTCGGAATATGTCAAGTCGTTCTTTCTCCTGGAAGAGCAGAGCCAGCTGATCAAGCTGAGATACAACTGCAGTTGGTCTTTGGAGATTTAGCCTACATCATGGAAGTAAAAGAAAATTGGACTTACGTAAAGATGGCAAAGTATTCCTATTCTTGCTGGATTGATACGAAGCATATTTGTGTCATCTCCGAAGAAGAGTTTAACCAAATATATGCCCAAAAGGAAATTCGAGTCAATGACATTACTGCCCAAATAATAAATCAAGAAAATCAAGAGGTTACCAATCTTATCAAAGGTTGTTTATTACCCAATTTTGATGATGGACTTACTTCTTTTGGAAACTCAACCTTTCAATTCAAAGGTGAAACCAATCATTTATGTGAATTAACAAAGTCTGGTATTTCGAAAACAGCAATGGACTACCTTAACAGTCCATATTTGTGGGGAGGAACTTCTCCTTTTGGAATAGATTGCTCAGGTTTGACTCAAATGTGTTATGCATTGCATGGAATTCAAATTCCGCGCGATGCTTCTGCTCAGGCATTGATTGGAGAAACAGTAGATTTTTTGGAAGAGGCTGAACCAGGAGATTTAGTGTACTTCGATAATGAGGAAGGTAAAATTACCCATGTTGGTATTTTACTATCGGAACATAGAGTAATCCATGCAGCTGGTCACGTTCGAATTGATAAAATTGATCACCAAGGAATTTACAGAGAAGAGTGGGAGAAATACACCCATAAATTAAGAATTATAAAAAAACTGTTTTAACATACTGAACTGGGCATATTTTGAGTTCAATAAAAAAGATAAAAGAAATAAATGATGAACAAACTGAGAAATGTAGGTTTAATTTTGTTGAGTGTTTTGTGGGTGTTAAATCCTGTAATGGCTCAAGAAGTAAATAAAAAGGACGCGCAAGGAAGAAAGCAAGGGAGTTGGGTGGCATTTTATGAAGGAACAACAGATGTGAAATATCAAGGAGAATTCAAAAATGACATTCCTGTAGGTAAATTCATCTTTTTTTATGAAAATGGAAAAGTTAGAGCTAAAAATACCTACCTCAATAATGGAAAGGATTCCTATGTGAGTATGTATCACAAGAATGGTAAGTTGATGTCGATGGGAAAGTACCTCAATGAGAAAAAAGACAGCGTTTGGGTCTTTTTGGATGAACATGGCAACTATCTATCGCAAGAGCATTACAAGGAAGGGAAGCGTCATGGAAAATCTACAACTTTTTACGCTTTTAATCCAAAAATTGACCAAGGTCAACCTAATTTGTTGGAGGTTGCAATGTATGTAAAGGGAGAAAAGGAAGGGGAATATTTAAAGTATTATCGAAACGGGAAATACATGGTTCAAGGGAATTACTCTTCTGGAGTTTTGGAAGGGAAAAGAACTACTTTTTACTCAACAGGTAAGAAGAAAACAGAGGTTCATTTCAAGAAAGGAGTGAAGAATGGTTACACGATTAATTACGATGGAAACGAAGAGGTTACCTCAAAGCAATTTTACAAAAATGGATATGAGCTAAAAGGAAAAGTTCTAGAGGATTATTTGAAACGTAAAAGAGAAAGAAGTAAAAATTAAGTCAAAAAAAAAGAGAGCATTTTGCTCTCTTTTTTATTTTAATGAGTTTGCTTTAATTTTTACATGCATTGATAAACCCAATGAAAAGTGGGTGTGGAGTTTCAACAGAACTTTTGTATTCAGGGTGAAACTGCACTCCTGTAAACCACTTGTGAGTAGGTATTTCTACGATTTCTACTAAATCATTGTTTGGGTTTTTACCCGTGGCAATCATTCCGTTTTCTTCAAAAAAATCGAGGTACTTGTTGTTGAATTCGTATCTATGTCTATGTCTTTCTTTGATTGCAGTTTTTCCGTAACTCTTTTCAGCATTAGACCCTTCTTTCAATTCACAATCGTATTCTCCAAGTCTCATTGTTCCACCCATGTCGCTGATGTTTTTTTGGTCTTCCATCAAATCAATCACTGGGTGAGGTGTCACTGAATCAATCTCGACTGTATGTGCTTTTTTGAGGTCTAATACATTTCTTGCGTATTCGATAACAGCACACTGCATTCCTAAGCATATTCCTAAAAAGGGCAGGTTGTTTTCTCTTGCAAATCTTATTGCTTCTATTTTTCCTTCAACTCCTCTTTCTCCAAAACCGGGTGCCACAAGTAGTCCGTCAATTCCGTTTAGTTTCTTTTCAACATTATTAGCCGATACCTCTTCGGATGAAATCCACTTGAGTTTTACGTTACATGAGTTTGAAACTCCGGCAATATCTAGTGATTCCACAATGGATTTATAGGAGTCTTGCAGTTCTACATATTTACCAACTAACCCGATATGAATTTCATCTTTTGGGTTGTTTTGTTTTTCCAAAAAATTGTTCCATTTAGTTAGGTCCGGCAATTCTTTGGTTTCGATGTTCAATTTATCAATCACCACTTTGTCCAAACCTTCCTCTTGCATCAATAGGGGAACTGCGTAGATACTTTTTGCATCAATAGACTGGATTACAGAGTCTTCTGAAACATTACAAAAACGAGCAATTTTATCTCTGATGTCTTTTTCTAAGTTATGTTCTGTTCTACATACCAGGATATCTGGCTGAACTCCCAATTCTTGAAGTTTTTTAACGGAATGCTGAGTTGGTTTAGTTTTTAACTCTCCGGCTGCGGCAAGATAAGGTACTAATGTCAAATGAATTGTTAAACAGTTTTGCTTCAACTCCCATTTTAACTGACGAACCGCCTCTACAAAAGGCAATGATTCAATATCTCCAATTGTTCCTCCAATTTCTGTTATCACAACATCGTATTCGTTGTTTTCACCAAGCAGTTTTATGCTGTCTTTTATTTCATTAGTAATATGAGGAATAACCTGAACAGTTTTTCCTAAATAAACACCTTGTCTTTCTTTATTAATAACAGACTGGTATATCCTTCCGGTTGTAATGTTGTTTGCCTGAGAGGTAGAAATGTCCAAAAACCTTTCGTAGTGTCCTAAATCAAGATCGGTTTCTGCACCATCGTTGGTTACAAAACATTCACCATGTTCGTAGGGATTAAGTGTACCTGGATCAATGTTAATGTAAGGATCGAGTTTCTGGATAGTAACTCGTAAATCTCTGGCTTTTAATAATTTTGCAAGAGAGGCTGATACAATTCCTTTTCCTAAGGAAGAAGTAACACCACCAGTTACAAAAATATACTTTGTATTGTTCATTTAAGTAGTTTGTTTGGATGTAGTAACTGGGAAACAAAGTTAACTTTTTTTAATGAGGGATAAAATTATCTCTCCACAAAATCAGTATATTTGGTAAAAATATTTTTGATGAAAGTAACCGAGAAAGAAATACAAGATTTTATTGCATTAGCCATACAAGAAGACATAAAAGAAGGCGATCATTCTTCCCTTGCTTGTATTCCAGCAGAAGAAACAGGAAAAGCAAAATTATTGGTGAAACAAGAAGGTATTTTGGCCGGAGTGGAATTGGCACAGTCAATTTTTCATTATTTCGATAACAATGCCCAATTAGAGATTTTGATGAAGGATGGAGATAAAATGACAGTAGGGGACATTGCTTTTTATGTTTCTGGGAATACTCATGCCATCTTAAAAGCCGAAAGGTTGGTTCTTAATTGCATGCAAAGAATGAGTGCTGTGGCAACTAAAACACATGAAGTTTCTTCTTTAATTTCTGATTTGCCAACCACGTTACTTGATACCCGAAAAACCACTCCATTGCTTCGTTTTTTAGAAAAGTGGGCAGTGAGAATTGGAGGTGGAGCAAATCATCGTTTTGGGTTGTATGACATGATTATGTTAAAAGATAATCACATCGATTATGCTGGAGGAATTGAAAAAGCAATTACCAAAACAAATAACTACCTCAAATCAATAGGAAAAGACCTCAGAATAGAAATAGAAACAAGAAGTCTTGAGGAGGTAAAACAAGTTCTTGAAATAGGAAATGTGGATAGGATTATGTTGGATAATTTTTCTTACGAGGATATAAGAACAGCTGTTGCACTCATTGGTGATAAATTTGAGACAGAAGCTTCTGGAGGAATTACGATAGAAACAATTAGAAATTACGCAGAATGTGGTGTGGATTTCGTTTCTGTGGGAGCATTAACTCATTCCGTAAAGAATTTAGATTTAAGCTTAAAGGCTGTTTAATAATACTTTATCATGTTGATTTTTGATTAAAAAAACTATGGAAACTTTTTTCGTGTAAAAAGTTTCCATCTAAGTTTTTTTAATCTACTTTTGTGCCGTGAAAGAACAAAAGATAAAATATCTCAACCAAATTTTAGCGCTTTTCATGAAGTATGGAATAAAGAGCGTGACCATGGATGACATGGCTAAAGAATTGGGTGTTTCAAAAAAAACTTTGTACAAGTATTTCAAAGATAAAAATGAAATTGTTTCTACACTGATGAAAATGGACATTAACGGTGAAATGAAAATATTAGAATCGTTAGCCGAAACTTCAAAAAATGCCATTGAAGAAACTTATGCTTTTTCAAATGTATTGATAGAAAAATTAAAATCGGTCAATCCATCTTTGATGTATGACTTAGAGAAATATCATCCAAAGGCTTGGAACCTGTTTGTGACACACAAACGAATAGACGTTTTTGGTTGCATCAAAGCAAATATCGAAAGAGGAATAGAAGAAGGCTTTTATCGGGAAACTATTAATGCTGAGGTTGTCGCAAAATTGTACTCAGAAAAAATTGACTTAATATTTAATCAGGAGATTTTTCCTCTTGGAAAATTTTCTGTTGAAGACGTTTACACAGAAATGATTGATTATCATTTGCAAGGAATCGTGAATGAAAACGGGAATGAATATCTAACACAAATAAAACAGAATAAACTAACAATATGAAAAAAACACTCATTATAATAGCTTTGGTTTGTACAGCTGGATTCAGTTCAGTGGCGCAGCAAACCTATACGCTGCAAGAAGCTATTGATTTTGCCTCAAGAAACAATGCCTCAGTAAAGAATGCCATTTTAGGTATAGAGAGTGCAAATCAAAAAGTAAAGGAAACCAGAGCAATAGGTTTGCCCCAAGTTTCAGCTTCTGGAGATTTTCAAAACTTTTTGGATATTCCTATTACTGTTGCGCCAGCCAATGCTTTTAATCCTGCGGCTCCTGCAGATGAATTGGTGTCCTTGCAATTTGGAACTGAATATAATGCAACGGGTTCAATTAACGCAAATCAACTGATTTTTAATGGAAGTTACATTGTTGGGCTTCAAACTTCCAAAAAATTCAAAAAAGTAAGTGAGTTTCAAAAAACAAAAACAATCCAGGATGTAAAAGAAAATGTAATCAAAGCCTATTACGGTGTATTGGTTGCAGATAAAACAGTTGCTACCTTAACAGAAATTGCCTCTACTTCTCAGTCCATTTATGACCAAACGAGAGGTTTATTCGAGCAAGGACTCATTGAGGAAGACAATGTGACTCAGCTTTCTTTGAATGTATTGCAAGCGAAGAACTCATTGAACAGTGCAAAAAGACAACTGGATAACTCGAAGAACCTACTGAAGTTTCAAATGGGGATGGATGTGAACGAATCAATTTCTCTTACTTCCGATTTTGATGCAGTTATCTCTAGTCTGGATGCGACTCAAAGTGAAGTTACCTCAGAAATTACTCAGAATATAGATTTTCTTTTATTAAACCAACAGAGAGAATTGAATGTATTGAACGTAAAGTATGAGCAATCTCAATATTTACCTTCATTGAATGCTTTTTTTACTCACCAACAAAACGCACTCAGAAATGATTTTGATTTATTGGAGTCTGGTCAGCCATGGTTTCCAACGACCATTTGGGGATTGAATTTATCTGTACCTATTTTTTCTAGTGGATCCAGAATGGCAAAAGTTTCTCAAGCAAAAATAGAATTGAAACAAACAGAAAATAGTTTAGCACAATTAGAAAAAGGATTATCTATCCAAACTCAGTCTGCAAAAATAAATTATGACAATGCTTTTGAAACTTATGAAACGAGTAAAGAAGCAGTTGCTATTTCAAAAAAAATATACAACAATTACCAAATAAAATTTAAAGAGGGATTGATTACTTCTTTGGACTTATCTCAAATTCAAACGCAATATTTATCTGCACAAACTCAATACATTCAAGCTATGTACAATTTAGTTTCAGCGAAAATTGAATTGGATAAAATCACAAACAAATTATAACAAGAAACTAACAAAATTTATAAAATAACTATTATGAAAATCACATATATCACAATTACCTTATTGGCCAGCTCTTTTCTCGTTGGATGTAATTCAGAAGACAAGAATACACCATTGGGTGAATTATTGAAGCAAAAATCAGAGTTTGAAACCAGAATCTCTTCTTTGGAAGATAGTTTGACTTTAGTTGAAACAAAAATTCTGGAAATGGATAGTACTCGTGAAAATAATTATCCATTGGTTTCTTTGGATACGGTATCGAGCAATTCGATATCAGAAGATGTAACATTTCAGGGAAGTGTAGAGGCTGACAAAACAATTATGTTGGGGCCTGAAACTCAGGGAATGGTAACAGCCATAAATGTGAAAGAAGGACAATATGTTTATGCTGGAAAAACCATGGCTACTTTGGATTCTGAAATTTTGAATAAGAATATAAAAGAAATTGAAAAGTCTCTAGAACTTGCAGAATACCTTTTGGAAAAACAAGAAAACTTGAAAAAACAAGGAATTGGAGCCGAAGCAAATTATATTCAGTCTAAAAATCAAGTAGAATCTCTTAAAACTAGATTAGCTACGCTTAAAACTCAAGCATCCAAATCAAGAGTCATTGCTCCTTTTAGCGGTTATGTAGATGAGATTTACACAAAATTAGGTGAAATGGCTTCGCCAGCGGCACCTATGATTCGATTGGTAAACTTGGATAAAGTAAAAGTGAAAGCAGAAGTATCTGAGGCTTATTTAATGGACATTGAGGTTGGAAACAGAGTTTCAATGAATTTTCCTTCTTTAGGTAACAAAGTTATTGAGGCCAAGGTATCAAGTATAGGAAGGTACATAAACCCTACTAACAGAACCTTTCCAATTCAAATTGAAATCAGGAACAAAGATAAATCCATTATACCAAACTTGATTGCTGAGGTAACCGTGGAGAAAGACTTCACACAAAATGCCATCATCGTACCATCACAAAGTGTATTGACAGATAGTGAGGGAAATAAATACGTGTATGTGTATGAAAATGGAATGGCACAAATGAGAAGTGTAGATGTGCTGTATGTAAAAGGAAACAAAACTCAGATTAGTGAAAAATCGGAGGTGAAAGCCGGACAAACGATTATCACAAAAGGGGCTTCGGCTGTTTCTGATGGACAGAAAGTAACAGAATTGTAATCAAAGAACAAACTACTATTATGAACGAATTAAATGAAAATAAGTCGGGCAAGCTAAAACAGTTTGGATTGACTACCTTATCGGTAAATAACCGAAAAACGGTGTTCTTGATTGCCGCATTGATTTTTATAGCAGGATTGTCTGCTTATATTTCCATGCCAAAAGAAAGTTTCCCCGAATTAGTAATTCCAGAAATTTACGTTGGAACACCTTATCCTGGTGGTTCTCCGGAATTTATTGAGGATAAAATTACAGCTCCTTTCGAAAAAGAATTCAATTCTATCAAAGATGTAAAGGAGATAACTTCGACTTCAATTTACGGTTATTCTTCTATTAAGATTGAGTTTAACTTTAATGTTTCCATTGAAGAAGGAAGACGAAAGGTGCAAGATGCAATTGCCGATGCAAGAGCAAAGCCAGAGTTTCCTTCCTTGGATTTTGAGCCCACAATAAGAGAAGTTGATTTCTCTGAAATGCCTGTGATGAATATCAATTTATCAGGAAACTATACCACAGATGATTTGAAAAAATACGGGGAAGTATTGGAAGACCAAATTGAAGCTTTGTCTGAAATTAATGCGGTAGATATACGTGGAATTCAAGAAAAGAAAATAAAAATTGAGTTGAAGAAATATGAGGCTGAAGCCATGCAAGTTTCTTTTAACGATGTGATAAATTCGATTAGATCGGAAAATGTGACCATGCCTGGAGGAGAAATTTTGCTAGGTGGTAAAAACCGTTCGGTAAGAATAGAAGGAGAATTTGAGGATGTGGAAGAGATAAAAAATATCATTGTAAAAAGTGAAGGTGGTGAAAATGAAATTTACCTACACGAAATAGCCCATGTAACTTTTGGAGATGCAGATATATCATCTTACGCGCGTCAGTTTCAGGAGCCGGTGGTGATGCTTGATATCAAGAAAAGAAGTGGAGAAAACTTACTGGAAGCCGCAGACAAAATCAAAAAAATTGTGGCTGAAAGAAAAGGGATTCCTGAAGGGGTAGATGTGAGTATTACCAACGATCAGTCCTCTGCTACACGAGGAATGGTGAGTAACCTAGAGAACTCTATTATTTTCGGAATTATTCTCGTTGTATTGGTTTTGATGTTCTTTTTGGGATTGAAAAACGCACTTTTTGTTGGAGTTGCAATTCCATTGTCCATGTTTATGTCATTCATGATTTTGGACTCAATGGGAATTACATTGAATACAATGGTTTTGTTTTCGCTTGTACTCGCACTTGGTATGCTTGTAGATAATGGAATTGTGGTGGTTGAGAATGTATATCGACTTATGGATGAGGGATACAGTGCTGTGAATGCGGCTAAGTATGGAGTAGGAGAGGTCGCTCTTCCAATTATTGCCTCTACGGCAACTACTCTTGCTGCTTTTGTTCCTCTTGCCATGTGGCCAGGAATTATAGGTGAATTTATGAAGTACTTACCTCTCACCTTAATGATTGTTCTGGGTTCATCCTTATTCATAGCTTTAGTAATAAATCCAGTATTTGCTGCGGTTTGGATGAGTGTAGAAACTAAAGTTCCAAACAAAAAGAGACTTATGATTTTTGCAGTTATTGCAATTGCTTTAGGTTTATTGTTTGCAGTGGCAGGAGCTACATTATTGAGTAATTTATTACTAGTTGGAGGTGTTCTGACTTTCTTAAATTTATTTTTCTTTACTCCAGGAACTAAAAAATTCCAGGAAAATGCGCTACCAAAACTGGAGGATTTCTACGAAAACTTCTTAAAAAGAGCGATGAGAATACCAAGAAAGGTTTTGTTTGGAACTATTGGGTTGTTAATCTTCTCCTTTGTTTTGATGGGATTATTTCCACCTAAAGTTTTGTTCTTTCCAGAGAATGAGCCTTTGTATGTGAATATTTACATAGAAACTCCTATTGGAACAGACATAGCTGTTACCAATGAAATTACCAAGGAAGTAGAAGCTATCATTGATTCTACGGTTTACAAGAAATATAAAAACTACTACAATGAGGTTAGTTTTAAAAATGAAGAAGGTGAAGAAATTACCGAGAAAAAGCCATTTATTTCTTCTATTTTGGCTCAAGTAGGTGAGGGAACCTCCGATCCAGCAAGTGGTCAAATGGCTGGTGGAAGTACTCCGCACAAGGCAAGAGTTGCAGTTCAGTTTGCAGATTTTGAAGACCGATTTGATTCTACTGGAAGAGCGCTGAGCACGCAGGCTGTGATGGAAGAGCTGAGAGAGGTGCTGAAAGGTAAGTTTACTGCGGATGTTAGTATTGTGATTACAAAAAATCAGAACGGACCGCCACAAGATCCACCGATTAACATTGAGGTTTGGGGACCAGGAAATTATGATGAAACGATAGAAAAATCTCAGGCCATTCTGAAAACATTAACGAATGAGAATGTACAAGGAATTGAAAAGTTGAGATTGGATGTAGAAACGGGTAAACCTGAACTCTTGCTGGAGGTAGATAGAAACAAAGCCATTCGTTTTGGGTTATCAACTCAACAGATTGGTTCTACGATCAGAACAGCTGTATTTGGAAGTGATATTTCTACATACAAAAAGGACGATGAAACCTACGACATAAATGTGAGATTGAATAAAGAGAAAAGAAATAACATTGATGAAATATTGGATCAAAAAATTGCCTTTAGAAACAACAAAGGTCAATTATTGAACATTCCAATTCGATCTGTTATTAAGGAATCTAAAGAACGTTCAACCTATGGTTCGGTAGTTCGAAAGGATTTGAACCAAGTGGTTACGATCTATTCAGATGTAACGTCTGAGGCGAATGGAAATGAAGTTGTGAATATTTTGAAAAAGGACCTGGAAAAATGGATGAAATCTCCAGAGGGAAAAGAATTCAAGGCAGATGGGTATTCCTATGCTTTTACGGGTGGACAAGAACAACAAGCCGAAGAAATGAGTTTCCTTTCTGGTGCCTTGGGGTTTGCAGTTTTCTTGATTCTTTTGGTAATTGTGATGCAGTTTAATTCTTATTCTACACCTACCATTATTCTTACGGCTGTTGTTTTAAGTTTGATTGGAGTATTTTTAGGATTAGTAATAACTCAGCATGATTTCATCATCATTATGACTATGATTGGAATTATTTCTTTGGCAGGAGTTGTGGTAAACAATGCAATTGTATTGATTGATTATACCAATTTAATTCGTGACAGAAAAAAGGAAGAGTTAGGATTAAGCTCAGAAGAATGGTTGCCAAACAGCTTGGTGGTTGAGTCTATCATTGAAGGAGGAAAAACCAGATTGAGACCTGTATTACTTACAGCAATTACCACAGTGCTAGGTTTACTGCCATTGGCTATTGGCTTGAACATTGATTTTATAGGTTTGATGACAAAGTATGATGCCAACATCTATTTTGGTGGAGATAACGCGATGTTCTTTGGACCTATGAGTGAAACTATTATTTATGGATTAACCTTCGCCACATTTCTTACCCTGATTTTCGTACCTGTTATGTATTATTTACTATATCGAGTAAAAAGAAGCCTGTACGATAAATCCGATTGGAAAAATGAAAGTCTAGAGGAAGAATAATGTTCATATAATTCTAATAGTCTGATTAATAAAAAGCAAGAAGCCACTTATGAAAATAAGTGGCTTTTTTGTTTCTACTTGACCAATTAGAAGTATAAAAGTTTCTATTATTGTGGTCTCAAATAAAAAATGAGTCATGAAAATAATACCAATACTATTCATATTTGCTTCAGTATTTGCCAATTCTCAAGATACCAATCAGGTAGAAACTATGCCTGTTCTTACATTGAAAGAATATACCTTAGAAACAGACCGGATTTCTTTCACCGAAATGGAAGAAGGAAAAAGTGTTGTGGTTCTTAGCAAAGAAAAAATTAAAAATACGCCTGCTGTAAGCATCAATGAATTACTGGTTCAGGTGGCAGGAGTTGATATTCGCCAAAGAGGTGCAAATGGAGTTCAGGCAGATGCAGGAATTAGAGGAAGTACTTTTGACCAGGTTTTAATTTTACTGAATGGTGTAAGAATGAGCGATCCTCAAACAGGTCATCACGCGCTTAATATTCCAGTTGATGTTGCATCAATCGAAAGAATAGAGGTGATAAAAGGAGCAGGCGCAAGAGTTTACGGACAGAATGCCTTAGCTGGTGTTATTAATATCATTACAAAAGTTCCTAACGAAACATTTTTGTCACAAAAGGTAGTTGCAGGAGACTTTAATTTATATGATGTTACAGTTTCTGGAGGGTTTAAAGGAGAAAAGGCGAGTCACCTTTTTTCACTTAACCGAAATGCATCTGATGGATACAAATACAATACGGATTACGAAATTACCAATGTATTTTATACGAGCGAGGTAAAATTAAAAAGAAAGGATGAATTGAAACAGTCTCTTTCATTGATGGGAGGTTTTACTGAGAAAAAATTTGGTGCTAACGGATTCTACTCCTCGCCAACTGCTATAGACCAATACGAAGAAACCCAAACAAGTGTAGTTTCCATAAAATATAACAAGGAGTTCAGTAAGAATTTTTCGATGAATGCCACAACATATTGGAGAAGAAATCAGGATGAATACTTGTTTTTAAGACAAAACCCAAGTTTTTTTAGAAACATGCACATCAACAATACCGCTGGCGTAAATTTGAATTTGATACACAAGAATAAGTTTGGTGAAACTGCTTTAGGAATTGATTTAAGTCAGGTTTGGATCCAAAGTAACAACCTGGGCAATAGGATTAGACAAGTACAAACCGCATTCTTAGAACATAAGTTTTCGCTCTTGAGACAAAGGCTGTTTATTACCCCAGGAGTTCAGGCGAGTTACTTTTCAGATTTTGATGGTGTATTTTTGCCAGGAGTCGATGCCAGTTATAGAATTAATAAAAAGATTACAGCTTTTGCTAATGTGGGTTACACTTATCGAGTTCCTACCTACACAGATTTATTCTACCAAGGAAGAACCAACATTGGGAATGAGAACTTAAACCCTGAAATTGCATTTTCTTACGAGGGAGGAATGAGAGCTAAGTTAGGTTTCTTGAAAGTGCAGTCGAGTTATTTTGTAAGAGAAGGTTCCAATGTTATTGATTGGACCAGAGCAGATGAAAACTCTCCTTGGCAGCCAAATAATCTTATACAATTGAATACAAGAGGTGTTGATTTGGATGTAAATTGGCAACCACTTTCAATCAGGTTCATACAATCCATGGGAGTAGGATACACTTATTTGAATCAAGAAACAGGAGTTAAGGACGGCTTGTTAAGTAAGTACGCTTTGGAAAACTTAAACCATCAGTTAACTGCATTTGCAGCTTTGAAATATCATAAAAATTTAACTCACTCTTTTAACTATCGGTACACGGACAGAGTAAATTTGGATGATTATTCTATCGTAGATACTAAATTGTCATTTGATAACGGCAACATATTAATCTACGGAGAAATCGCAAACGTATTTAATCAGGAATACAGAGAAACAAACTTAGTGGTTATGCCGGGAAGATGGTTCAGAATTGGAATAGGATGTACGCTCAATAAATGAAAATAAAGAAATCTCCCAGAGGTTTGAAATAAACATGATATCCGTATTTGTCCGGTGACTTGTTGGTTTCAGTCTCTTTTAATTGGAACTAAGTCTTTCTTTTAACTCTTCTTTTTCATCACAAGTCAAGCATTCTTGGTGTTTTGTAAGATCACCAAATAAACTTTTCAGAATGTGCGAAAATTTTTTGTAACCTCGGCATTTTCCGCACATTGCATTGTGCATCCGAAGTTTAAATTTTTCGGTCGTTGTTAGTTTTTCAAAATCGTTTCGATCAATTAAATGCGCTGCTTTTTTACAATCTATCATTGGTTAAACCATTTTTTATTTAAACATCCTTTAAGTTGAATTTTGGCTCGATGAATGATTACCCAGAAGTTGGACGAGGTAACTCCGTACTCATTACAAATCTCCTCAGAATCTTTGTGATCTATAAATTTATCGATAAAAATTCCTTTGGATTTTTCTGGAAGTAAATCTATGCAGGACATCAATGCACCGCGTAATTCCTTATTCTCTAAAAGCGCCTCAGTTTCATTAATTTCACTATTGGGAGTAGTAGCTTCTATCCAATTGTTCTTATCTTCATCATTGGTGGTAAACTGAGATATTGGTTTTGTTTTTCTGCTTTGTTGTTGTCTCCAGTGATCTATTATTTTTCTTTTTAGGATAGAAAATAACCAAGTTTTTACAGTACTTTTCTGTTCAAATCTTTCCCATGCTTTTAAGGCAGAAAAAAAAGTGTCTTGAACTAGGTCTTTGGCTATATCCCTATCGTTGACTCGATTGGCAGCAAAGTTAAAGAGCATGTCGGAGTATTCATCTACCCAGCTATTCAAATCTATGTCAGCTTTTGCTTTGGCCATTGGTTATAGTTTTTTGGCATTTTCCCAATATAGGTCCATTTCCTCAAGGCTCATTTCTGACAATTCTTTTCCATCTTTTTTGGATTCTACTTCTAAGTATTGAAATCTTTTGATGAACTTTTTATTAGTCTTTTCCAGAGCACTTTCTGGATTCACGCCAATAAATCTGGCGTAATTGATTAATGAAAACAAAACATCTCCGAATTCGTCTTCAATTTTGTCTGAATCAGATTCTATTTCTGTGTTGAGCTCCTGAATTTCTTCTTGCACTTTTTCCCACACTTGGTCTTTGTTGTCCCAGTCAAATCCTATTCCTCTGGCTTTTTCTTGAATTCGAGAAGCTTTTACCAAGGCAGGTAAAGATTGGGGTACTCCTTCCAAGACAGATTTTTTACCTGACTTCAGTTTTATTTTTTCCCAATTTTGTTTCACTTCTTCCTCCGTTTCGGCCACAACATCTCCATAAATATGGGGGTGCCTTTCTACCAATTTATCACACACGGCATTTAATGCATCCGCAATATCAAAGTCATTGGTTTCAGAAGCAATTTTGGAATAAAACACCATGTGGAGCATTATATCTCCAACTTCTTCCTTGATGTCCTCCATGTTTTCGTCCAAGATGGCATCAGCCAATTCATAGGTTTCTTCGATAGTAAGATGACGCAAGGTTTGTATGGTTTGCTTTTTATCCCAAGGGCATTTTTCCCTGAGGTCTTCCATGATGGTCAAAAGCCTTTCAAAAGCTTGGAGTTTATTTTGCATTTTTTTCTTCAAATAATTGGATGAGTTCCTCTTCTGTCAAATGAAGAGTTTTGAGTCTTTCTTTGTGCATTTTTACCGATTCGTGATCAGGAAACTTAGCAATGATCTCTTCGTAAGCTTCTTCTGCTTTCTTTTTGTTATCCATTTTATCAAACAAAAAAGCTCTTAAGTTCATTTCATCAATGATGGTTGGATCTGTTTTGTTTTCAGAAATTGCAACCTCTATCAAACGAACAGCCTCAAAATCTTGACCTAATCCTTGGGCGGCTCGTGATCCTTTTCTTATTAATTCTCTTCTGTATTCGCTATCTGGAAACTTCTCTATGTGTTTTTGTGCCGTTTCCAACAGTTTTACTGAGAGTCCTCGGCTCAATTCCAAACTCTCTTCATCAATTAGATTTTTTTCTAATTCCTCACTGAATAAATACAACTCCATGTCCGACATCAAATCAATGTTTTTTGAGGTCAGAGTGGATTCAGTTTGTTCTGTTACTTCGCTCATTTCTGTTTTACTTGTGGTCTCGTTGCCACAACTTGCCAAAGCAAATAGGAGTGAAGCTGCTATTATTTTTGTTTTCATAAGGTCTGGGTTTACTTTTTTGTTAAATATTTTCGTTTACTAATGCTCCTTGTTCTACCTCAAAAGAAAAACATTCGTATTTTTTTTCCTTGAAGTAGCTAGGTAATCTTTCGGTGTTGGTGTCAGTAATAAATACCTGACCGTATATTCCCTCACAAATCTGATTCATCAGATGCGAAATTCTTTCTTCATCAAGTTTGTCATAAATATCATCCAATAGCAGTATTGGTTTCGATTCTGTTTTCGATTCAATGTGTTTGAATTGAGCCAGTTTTAATGCAATCAAAAAGGTTTTTTGTTGTCCTTGAGAGCCAAATTTTTTCAAAGGTTTTTCTTGAATTTCAAAAACAAAATCATCTTTGTGAATTCCCTTAGTGGTGTAGCCAATGTAACGCTCTTTACTCACGCTAGATTTCAATAAATTGCTAAATGAATCTTCCAATAATTGTGATTTATAACTGAGCTTACACTCTTCGTTTCCTCCAGACAAAGTTTTGTAAATCGCATTGAATTCTTTTTGAAACTCCTCTATGAAACTCACTCTTTGTAAATGGATTTTTTCTCCTAACACAATAAGCTGTTCATCCCATATTTGCAGAGACAATTCATCAAATTTAGCTCCTTGCTGAATGCTTTTTAAATAGGCATTTCTTTGGGTTAGCACTTTGTTATATTGGATTAAGTTTTGAAGGTAAATTTTGTCGTATTGAGAAATGATTAAATCAATAAATTTTCTTCTTGTCTCGCTACCTTCATATATCAAATTAGTGTCCATTGGCGAGATAAGAACCGTGTTAATAAAACCAATATGATCTGATAGTTTTTCGTATTCCTTCTTACCTTTTTTAAATACTTTCTTTTTCCCTCTTTTTACCCCGCAGTATATGTTTTCCGAAGTGTTTTCTGAGTCAAACTCTCCCTGAATTACAAAAAAGTCTTCTTCGTTTTTAATGTTTTGTGTATCTACCGAGTTAAAAAAACTCTTGCAATTTGAGAGGTAATATATGCCATCCAATAAGTTGGTTTTACCCATTCCGTTTTTTCCTAAAAAGCAATTTACAAAAGGAGAAACCTCGAGCTCTGCTTGGTCGTAATTTTTAAAATTGATAAAAGATATTTTGGATAGAATCACTTGATTTCTCTTGTTTCATTTGAAATGCTAAGATAATTATTTTTGAACTATTTTTGAAGCTTAGTCACGATTATAATTTTCATTTTTCTTACTTTCGAAATGTGAATTCTTACCTTCAAAAATACGGGTTTCAATCTCCCAAAATAACCAAACTTCCCAATGAAAATCTTGGAATTATTGTGGTGATTCCTTGTTTTAATGAGCCCAACACTATTTCAACACTGAATTCATTACTCAGGTGCGACAAGCCAAATTCAAATTTCATGGTAATTCTTGTTGTCAATCAATCAGAAATTACAACCAAAGCTATACAGGAAAGAAACCAACAAACATTGGTTGAACTGAATGACTGGAAAAGGAAACATCCTGCATTTCCTTTGGAGGTTCTGGAAGAACTAAGTTTGCCCAAAAAGCATGCAGGTGTTGGGTTGGCTCGTAAAATTGGAATGGATGAAGCGGTTAATTTGTTTCACCTGTCTCAAACAGATGGAATTATTGTAGCCCTGGATTCAGATTGTGAAGTAGAACAAAATTACTTCAAAGCAATTGAATCTCATTTTTCAAAACATCCCAATTCTTCTGGTTGCTCCATCCGTTACGCTCATCCAATGGACGAATCGGACAGCGCAATCAACCTCGGAATTATTCAATACGAATTGCATCTGAGATATTACAATCAGGCGCTAAAATTTGCTGGTTTTCCATTTGCTTTTCACACAGTAGGTTCCAGTATGGCTGTTCGTTCATCAGCCTATCAAAAACAAGGTGGTATGAATAAGAGAAAGGCAGGCGAGGATTTCTATTTTCTTCAAAAAATAATTGAGTTAGGAGGATTTACTGAACTCAATTCTACTTGTGTCATCCCATCGCCCCGAATTTCTGATAGAGTTCCGTTTGGAACAGGAAAGGCTGTAGGTGATTTTGTCGAGAACGAGAGGCAAACTTACCTGACTTATCAGTGGCCAATTTTTAAGTTGTTATCAGTAATTCCAGAGAGAATTAATAGTCTGTATGAAGGGGAAAAACAAGAATTTGAGAACGAAGCCATGGCAACTTTTTTAGTCTCAATCGATTTTGAAAATAAGATAGATGAAATTAAAAAAAACACCTCTAGTTTTGCTAAATTTGAAAAACGATTTTATTCCTACTTCAATGCATTTACAGTCCTCAAGTTTACTCATTACATGCGTGACAACGGATTCCCGAATCAACCCGTAGTTCAAGAAGCAACATCACTATTGGAAGCTATGAATAGAGAAAAATCAGGTGAATCTTTAGTTGAGCTACTCGTTTATTACCGTAAATTGGAACAACAAGAATGAAAGTATATTCATTACATAAAAAGAGCATCCTTAAAAGAATCATTCTTTTTGTAAGAAAGTGGTTTCAATTGGGCATATTTTCGATGACAGTCGTCATTTTTGGAGTTATCGTTTGTAACCGAAGTGTCAAGGATTTTTCGGAAGCGTATCTTTATTCTTCCTTGGCAGATATTCCCAAAAATGATGTTGGGCTTGTGCTTGGAACTTCTAGATATGCATACAAAGGAGGAGTTAATCCATACTTTCAATACAGAATGGAAACCGCCTATGAGCTTTATCGAAATGGAAAATTAGAGCACCTCATTGTGAGTGGAGATAATCACGTGAAAGGCTACAATGAACCCCAGCAAATGAAAGATTATTTGATTGATTTGGGCGTGGATTCTATGGACATAACGATGGATTATGCAGGTTTCAGAACTTTTGATTCAATGATCAGGGTAAAGGAGGTTTTTGGGCAGACGAAGGTAACGGTAATCTCCCAAGAGTTTCATAATGAGAGAGCTATATTCCTTGCCCGAAAGAATGGAATTGAGGCAGTTGCAATGAACGCAAAAACTCCGTGGTATAGTCCTCGTATGCGATTGAGGGAATATTTAGCAAAGTGCAAAGCAGTTCTTGATGTCTATGTGTTGAAAACAACTCCTAAGTTTTTGGGAGAAAAGATTGAGATTTCACACTAATTTGAGTAAATTGAGGCTTAATTTTTGACCATGAAAAAACTACATCTTCTCATTGCGGTGTCGGCCATGTCGCTGTTTTCTTATTCCCAAACCACTACATCTTTTCAACTTCAAAAGCGAGGAACTGTGAATGCCATGCAGGCCATGACCGAAGAAGTGAGTGTAAAGATTCAGAATTTGGAAGCGCCCTCACCAGATGGAGAGTCCACAAAAAGTATGTTGCTTAGGAAGAAAGCAGAGTTAGAAAGAACTTATCCTCGGTCAGCTTCAAGATCTTCATCTCGAGATATAAACTCAAACGATACCTTGGCAGTCGGAAAATCATTTTTATCTAACATTGGTTCTGCGGGAAATCCTAGTGATAACTCCATGGCAATTTCAAATGAGGGTGTTGTCATTTCTGCTTACAACTCCGCCATTTTTGTGAGAGATACCGAAAATGATACCACTCTCGGTGAGATTACGCTCAATCAGTTTTCGGCACAAATAGGAATGAACTTCGATAATTTTGACCCGAAAATGATTTATGACCCAGAAAATGACAAATTTATGCTCATTTATTTGGCAGGACGAAATGAAACAAACAGCTTTATTGTGGTGTGTTTTTCTGAAACAAATGATCCCATGGGAAACTGGAATGTTTACTCGTTACCCGGAAACCCATTGAACGACACTTCGTGGAGCGATTATCCAGCTATTTCGATGACGAAAGACGAGGCATTTATTACAATAAACTTGTTGAATCCAGGAGGAAGTTGGCAAACCTCTTTCAAACAAACAGTGATTTGGCAAATAGATAAATACTCGGGATATAATGGCGATACCAGTTTAACTTTAGACCTGTGGTCAGGTATCCAAGAAGGAGGGATAAACTTGCGAAACATGCATCCTGTGCGTGGTGGTTACGATTTAAAAAGCAAAGATCAATACTTCCTTTCGAATAGGAATTTTGCCACAATGAGCGATTCTGTGTATCTCATTCATATAGATAATACAATTGCTAGCGGTTCTGCAAACATTGATGTAAAACTAATTCATGCGGATAAGAACTATTTTTTGGCTCCTAACGCCAGGCAATCACAAGGAAGGTTTTTTGCTACCAATGACTCAAGAGTTTTAGGTGGAATTTTAGAAAATAATCAAATCCAGTATGTTCATCATGGATTAGATACCAATACCGGAAATTGCGTGGTTTACCATGGAGTTATTTCTGATTTGCAAGGTTCGCCTTCCATTAAAACAAGAACAATTGGCAACTCAAACATGGATTACGGTTATCCTAATATTGTGTATGGTGGATTAATTCCAGGAGAAAATAAATCTATCATAGGATTTAATCATACTGGGGTTAATACAAATGCTGGTTTTTCAGCTACTTATTTTGATGGAAATAATTTCTCAGAAACAAAGATGGTGAAAGAAGGAGAGTCAAACGTGAGAACATTCAGAGATTTTTTAATGCGATGGGGAGATTACTTTGGGATTCAAAGGAAGTACAATGAAGAATGTAAGGTTTGGATGTCGGGATATTTTGGACAAGGACAAGATAACAAAACCTGGGTATCGGAAGTAATTTTGCCTGGCGATTGCTACGATACCATCGTGCCACAACCTTACGTTGAAAATACCTTATTTCCAAATCCTTCAAATTTTGAATCGCAATTCCATTTTACCTTGGATGAAACGGAACCTATTACGGTTGATTTAACGGATGCGAACGGGAAGGTTGTTAGGGTGCTTTATGAGGATCAGGCCAAAAAAGGAGAAAACAGAATTACAATTAGTACGCAAAACTTAGCGATAGGAATATATTTTATTCGCGTGTATTCTGAAAGTGAGTCAATTTTGGTAAAGAAACTAGTAAGGCAGTAGAAGTTAGTTGCTCTTTTGTCTATGTTGGCAGAACATGTATCTGAATGCGCTCATTTCATGTTAATGGACTTTTTTTAACGACTAAAATTAAAGTTTAAACGTTATTTACCCAAATAACAAGCTAGTTTCATCGCCTTTTCTTGGTAGGAAAAAGCAGGAGAAAGAGGCAGTTGATTCTTCTTGAAGTAGGAGGTAAGCGCCTGGGGAGTAACGAATTCTATTGATGTTTTGGAATATAGCTGAATTAATCCTTCTAACTTGAACGAATACGGTGAAGCAGCGAATCTTCCTTTGGTTTGGCGTGTTACAATTCCTATTTTTTCTGCCTCAATTTCGTCAAAATAGTTGTGTAAAGTGGTCATGAAATTTACCAGTTCTTGGCCATCTCTGTCGTCCTTTAGTTCAAAGTACTTCGTTTCAGGTTTTAATTGAGTAAAACCTTTGCCAGAATCAATGGCTACTACAATTATTTTTTTCTTATCGATTTCTATTCCAATTGTTTTCATGCCAAAATTTACAACAAAAAAATCCCTTCCGAAAATTAGAAAGGGATTTTAAATCTATTTTCAGTAACCTTAAAATTCAAAAATAATTCCTAAGGTTGGAGTTACTGTGGCAGATCTGTTTTCAATAAGTACAGGTATTCCATTTCTTCCATCTTCTTTTAAAGCTTGGCCATCCGTAGTTTCAAATGCTGTATTGTCTTCATTTCGCTTGAACGAATAGTAAGGCGGAGTTTCTTGTTCTGTGAGCAATAAGTTCTGAATATCTATGTAAAAATCAATACTTATTTTTTTGAAGTTAACAATTTTATCCACCCTCAAATCTAACTGACTAAAATTATCGAGACGCAATGAATTGAGGTTGTTAAAATCTAATGTCCCTTGACCTAAAGTCGGGAAGTTTTGTCGTGAAAGTACTTCGTTGAACGGTGTGTAAGGCACTCCTCCAGCAAATCGGTATTTGGCACCGATTTTCCAGTTTTTCTTGAAATTATATCCCAATGTTCCAGAAACTAGGTGTTGATTATCCCATGCTGAAGCAATTAGGTTGCCATTCAATCCCGAGTACAAACTTCTCACGTAAGTGTAACTCAATACATAAAAGATGTTTTTGACTAGCTTCTGTTGAATAAATAATTCTGCACCATAGGTTTGACCTGTTCCTGTACTGGAAATTTCTTCGCTACCGATGGAACCAAATTGCGACCCTTGGTTCGCCAAGGACGAACCATTTGCAATAGAAACAGGGTAGTTGTTATAGGTTTTGTAAAATCCTTCAAGGGTGATTCTCATCCCATTGTTAGGAATGTATTGTGCGCCTAGTACATAATGATTGGATTGAATGTATTCCATAGATTTGTTTACATAACTGCCGTCAGTCCCTTGAAATCCTAGTGAGGTGTAGGTGGGTGTTTTATAATAGCTTCCAACGGAGGCTGTTAAATCTACTTTTTTGGTTAATTTATAAGAGAAACTTACTCTCGGAGATAGTGTATTCAAAGGATTGTTTCCATTATTCGTAAAGGAGTTCATATCGGTTCTTAGTCCCGCTGAAATCAATAATTTATCTTTGAAAAAATTTCTTGAAACCGTTCCGAAAGCTCCATATTTGAAAAAATCAATGGCACTTCCAAAATTTAGGGCTACTTCAGGAACCAAGATATTCCCTTGAGAATCTCTTACTTCTCTAGATAGCCTGTTGTAAATGCTTGTGTTGTATTTTACATATTGCGCCATAACTCCGTAAGAGTATTTAAAACCGTTTTGGAATTTATTCATGTCAAATCGGAATTTGTTTTCAATTTCCTGAGATTGTAATCCCAAATTTCTAAACTCTTCTTGGTTGTTTTGGGCATCCTCAAATTGATCCAATTGATTGTCGAACATGTTTCGGCTCAACGTCAAGTTATAGTAACCATCTTTTACCAATCGTTTGAACGCAAATCCTGTGGTATAATTCCACTGATTGATAAACGGAAGGGAACCTCTCAGGTAAGTGTTTTCTGGTGTTTCGTCTTTGGTTTCGGCAAATCTAAATCGGTCGATGGCTCCAACTCCAAGAGCAGTAAAGGTTGTTTTGTTGTCGATTTTACGGGTTACTTTATACTGAAAATCTGAGAAATTGGGACGAATTGGTAGGTCTATTAAGGTGAATAATAAATCCAAATAGCTAGTTCTGGCAGACGCCAAAAAAACTGTTTTCTTGTCTTTGCTCAAGGGCCCTTCCAAAGTGAAAGAACTCTCCGTTAAACTAGTTCGTACATTTCCGGAGAGTTTTTCGTTGTTTCCATCTCTTTGCTTTATTACAAAAGTAGAAGCCAAAGCATTGTCATATCGTGCATCAAAAGCCGAAGAGGTGAGTTTTAGTTCTTCTATGAAAGATACATTTAGGATTCCTTGTGCACCACCCGAAGAACCTTGTGTCTGAAAATGATTGATTACAGGAATTTCTATTCCATCCAAGTAATACACATTTTCATTGGGTGCGCCACCTCTTATTGTAATGTCATTTCTTCCGCCACCGCCAGCCGAACCTCCAACACCTGGTAGAGTTTGAACCACTTTGGAGACATCAAAATTTCCTCCTGGGTTGGAACGGATTTCTTGCACGGTCAATTGCTGAACGGATAGAGGTGTCACCATATCGGTCGTGGCTACTTCCTTTTCTTTGTCGTAAGTTACTTCAAATTCTTTGAGCTCGGTTCCTTCAACTAACTCAAAATTTACAATTTGAGCATTCCCCGAATTCAATTCAATGTTAAATTTTTGATCCGTTTGGTATCCTACCACGGTCACTTTTAAGTTATAAGTTCCTGTCGGAATTTCAAGTCTGTAATTTCCATCAAAATCTGAGGAGGTTCCAAAATCTGTTCCTTCCACCAAAATATTGGCAAATGGGATAAGTGCTTGGGTATTTTTATCTGTAATGGTACCTTTTATGACTCCTGTCGTTTGAGAAAAAGCAGAGCTCACCAAAAGGCTCAACGTGACAATGAGTAGATTGAATAATTTCATTATTGTTTAATATATATTATTCAAAGTTAAACAACATAAACTAAGTAACTTAATTTTCTTTCGTTTACTTCAAAAAAAAAATCCCTTTCGAAACTTCGAAAGGGATTTAGTAAAAGGTAAATTGATTTTAGAACTCAAACTTAATTCCTTGAGCTAAAGGTAGCTCAGTTGAATAGTTGATGGTGTTGGTTTGTCTTCTCATGTAGATTTTCCAAGCATCAGATCCTGATTCTCTTCCACCTCCAGTTTCTTTTTCTCCACCGAATGCACCGCCAATTTCCGCTCCAGATGTTCCTATGTTTACGTTAGCAATTCCACAATCACTTCCTTGGTAAGACAAGAACATTTCACTTTCTCTCATGCTGTTTGTCATAATGGCCGAAGATAATCCTTGGGCAACACCATTTTGTTGTTCAATGGCATTTTCTAAATCTCCCGAATATTTCAGCAAGTATAAAATTGGAGCAAATGTTTCTGACTGCACAATTTCCATTTCATTTTTGGCTTCAATGATACAAGGTTTTACGTAGCATCCACTTTCGTAACCTTCACCTTCAAGTACACCACCTTCTACAACAACCTTTCCTCCTTCGGCTTTAGCTTTTTCAATAGCTGCAAGGTATGTATTAACAGAGTCTTTATCGATAACTGGTCCCATGTGGTTTTTCTCGTCTAATGGATTACCGATTTTTACTTGTCCGTATGCTGAAGCTAATTTTTCTTTCACCGTATCATATACATCTTCATGTATAATCAATCTTCTAGTGGAAGTACATCGCTGTCCTGCAGTTCCCACAGCTCCGAACAACGCTCCTACGATAGTCATTTCCAAATCTGCACTTGGTGTGATAATGATGGCATTGTTTCCTCCTAATTCAAGCAATGATTTTCCAAATCTTTCCGCAACAGTTGCTCCAACTATTCTTCCCATTCTGGTACTTCCTGTTGCCGAAACAAGAGGGATTCTTTTGTCAGTGGTCATCATTTCACCCACTTTGTAATCTCCGTTTATCAAGCCACAGATTCCTTCGGGTAGGTCATTTTCTTTCAAAACTTCTGCCATAATGTTTTGGCAAGCTACTCCACACAAAGGTGCTTTTTCGGATGGTTTCCAAACACAAACATCTCCACAAATCCATGCTAAAGCAGTGTTCCATGCCCATACAGCTACCGGGAAGTTAAACGCTGAAATAATTCCTACAACTCCTAAGGGATGGTATTGATCATACATTCTGTGTAAAGGTCTTTCTGAATGCAAGGTAGATCCGTTTAATTGTCTTGATAAACCTACTGCAAAATCACAGATGTCAATCATTTCCTGAACTTCACCGTATCCTTCTTGCAAAGATTTCCCCATTTCATAAGAAACTAACTTTCCTAGAGGTTCTTTATATTTTCTCAATTTTTCACCAAACTGACGAACTATTTCGCCTCTTTTTGGTGCAGGCATATGTCTCCATTCTTTAAAAGCCTTGGTTGCTTCAACCATTACTTTTTCGTAGTCTTCTTTTGTGGTAGCTTTCACTTTTCCAATCAATTTTCCGTCCACTGGCGAATAAGATTCAATAATTTCTCCATTCGAAAAATTAGTTAATCCAGTAGATGTTCCATTGTTGGTTTCTTTCAGCCCTAATTCAGCTAAAAAGTTTAAGTTCATTGTTTCTGCCATATTTTTTTTCTGTTTTTTTTGATTCACACAAAGGTACAGATTTCATACACCAATGTAAAAGGACTTGGTTAAAAATTTAACCAAAACCACTATACCAGTGATTTTTTCATCTTGCTGTGAGGCAAACTTACTTCGCGAAATAATTTTCCTTCCCTGGCATATCCAAATTTTTGGTAGTACGAAATGGCAGATTCTCTGGCGTGGCAGGTTATAACCTCGTAATTATTTTCTTTGGCCCATTGTTCGCAATAGGTCATCATTTTCTTACCAATTCCCGTTTGCTGTTTACTGATGTCCACACAGACTTGTCGCATTTTCAATTCCTGTTCAGAAACTTTAACCAAAGAGAAACAACCGACCACAACTTCTTCCTCAAACACACCCACATGAATTTGGTCATGTTCCAAGTATAATTCTTCTTCAGAAAACATGAGGTTTATTGGTTCTCTCAATATTTTATCTCTTAATCTCACACATTTCCAATAGTCTTTACTGTAGTGAGGTACTATTTTTATTTCCATATAATTGAATTATTGAGCTGTGTTACTTTTGTAGGTTTGATGACCTATTATTTTATCGCAATTACAAACTGGGTCGCTAAAATAGGTCGTGATTGTGTACATGTTTTCGGTTTCAAAATGATCTCCTTCAATAAAGGTAATGTCTCCTTTAGAGTCATGAGGTCGTTTTAGCATGTACATGTAATCGTAATATCCCTGTTTCAACAAAACTGTTGTTTCATATTGTTTAGCCAAGGGATTGTATTTCATTTTAAATTCTTCTCGAAATTCGTTGTCACTCATGCCACCAAATACATACAGATCACCCTCTGTAATTTCATTGGGGTAGTTCAGTGCAAAATGGGTGTAAATGTAATCGGCTTCTGTTCCTTGATTGACACCAAATTGATTCCTGACATAGAACTTCCCATCAATGTCTTCGTAAAATAAGTAGGTGCCAAATCTTCTTTTTTCTTCAGGAAAAAGATACACATTGGTTTCTCTGTTTTGTAAGACAATTTGTTGCACTTTTTGTCCGCGAAACCTCATGTTTCTTGTGTCTAAAAAACGATATTCATTTCCACCGTCAAATACGTTTTCATCGTTGTTGTAATCATAGATTAAAACATTTCCTCTTACAAAAAGTGGTTTTAAATCGAATATTGCATTATCAAAACGATTGTTCTGTTGAACCAATACTTTTATATCTCTATTGATGTCCGGCACCATGAGGTTTTTTAAATCAATTTCGAAATCTACTTCTTGTTTGTAATTTCTTTCCTGAACATTGCTGGGGCGATTTACTTTTACTCGAGTAAGTACACTGTTCTCGTAAACCATAAATCTTTTTGTGAATACAATTTGCTCTGGGTCGTTGTCCTTGAATACTTTAAAAATATAATTCCCCGACAGTTTTATACCCATGTTTTTGTTTGGGATTGAGATTTCATAATGCACAAAATTTTCATAGGTATTAAATGAAAATTTGAAGTTTTGAATGAAGTCTTGAAAAAAACCACTCATGTACTGCGATTGGATTAAATCAGATTTTTTCCATTCTGCATCGCAATGAATAATGGTGTAGTAGTAATCACCCAAGTCAGAACCAATTTTGTCAAATGAAAAATTAATAGACTCGCCACTAGCTAAATCTATGGCAGGATTACTCATTTTCCAACCTGTTTTGGCTGCCCATATTGTTTTAATGTCAGAAGCATATATTTTATTTTGAATGGGAGTGGAGCCGAATGTTTCTTCGAAGGATGGTTTTTCTGGCAGTGAAGACTCTGGGTTCGAAACACCGTGAGAACTGGTGTTACAACTAAAAAGAAAAAAATAGCTAATAGCTAGGAAAAGGAAGTGTTTCATAGAAGTATTGGGTGTTTAACAAAAATAGGATAAAAATGTTAGAACTTATTTATCATTAAAATTAAAGCTCTATAAATTCTAATATTGTTCTATATTTGCATCGTATTTGGTTTGAATAAGAAATTATTCTTTTTCAATTAAAAGGGAATTAGGTGAGATGCCTAAGCTGTTCCCGCAACTGTAAGCTTCGAAAAGCATGTTTTATATACCACTGTCTATTTTAGATGGGAAGGAAAGCAAGTAATGAAGTAAGTCAGGAGACCTGCCAAGCACAACATAAGTACTGTTTTCGGGATAAAAACAAGTGAATCTGTTCCTTTTTTAAAAGGGGGGATTTTCATCTGCTACTCGCAAAAATGGTATTTATTATTTAGAAAATAACTAACTAATAAATACATGAAATTGAAAAAAATATACACATTACTTTTTGCTGGATTGCTATATTTTTCTGCCATTTCACAGAATTTACAATCTTCCAATTTTGAGGATTTACAAATTCCTTTGGATACATTTTGGAATGGAAGCGATTTGGCAGGCGGGTTTAATTCAGGAATGGTAAGGTTTGAAAATGATTATGATACGGCATGGGGAGGTTCGTGGAAAGAGTTTTCATATTCCTCTATGAGAGATACTATAACGGCAAGTTATTCCAATCAATACAGCTGTATCGCTGGTCATGGTGTAAATAATTCAACAAACTATGGAGTTGGTTATACCAGAGGTAATGATTTAGCCACTCTTATTTCGTTAACTACTCCTTCCTCGGGAATTTCTTTGTTTCGAGGGGTTTATTTAAATAATTCAACTTACGCTTATTACAGCATGAAAAACGGAGATTCTTTTGCTAAAAAATTTGGGGACAGTACGGATGCAAATGGAGTGTTGGATGGTACTTTTGGTAGAGATTGGTTGAAGCTCACTGTTTATGGAAGTAATGATTCCTTAGAGTTTTATTTAGCTGACTTTAGAGGACCTGACTCCACAGATTTTATCATCAATAAATGGACCTACTTGGATTTAACTCCTTTGAATGAAAATTTAAGTTTAAGCTTTAAACTATCGTCATCAGATAATGGATCTTTTGGTATGAATACACCTGGATACTTTTGTCTAGATAGTTTGATTTACGATGCTGTTACTTCCATAAAAGAACTGAGTCAAAGAGATATTTCAATTTTCCCAAACCCAACATATGGAGAGGTTCAGATAAAAATGGATAGAGAACTAAATGATTTTTCATACCAACTAATCGACTTGACAGGAAGAGTCATTGAAAGTACAACAATTCAGTCGGCATGGCAGTTTAATGTTGACTTAACAAACCAAAACAAAGGTGTTTATTTAATGAGGATTTCTTCTGAGAATGGAGTGGTGACCAAAAGAATAATCAAACAATAAGTGAATAAGTTATTCCACATAATAGGATTTGTTTTCTTGGCTCAATATTCTTTGGGCCAAGGAAGTTTTGCTCCAGAGGCAGGACAATTAGGTTCTACTGCCATTCACAAGGACAGTTCAAGTTTCGTGGCTTGGATAAATCAATGTAGAGTGAAAAGAGGGCTTCAACAAATTACGGATACAGCTTTGGGTAAAGCTAATGTAGGAGATTCTTCCTATGCTTGGGGAAAGGCAGATGGCGCAACAGTTAGCTTAGGTGATGGAGGAGAAGCATTAATTGTTCTTTCTCAACCTGTTTTTAATGGTCCTGGAAATGACTTTGCCGTGTTTGAAAACGGGTTTTCTCCTCAATTTTTAGAGTTAGCCTTCGTAGAAGTGAGTTCCAATGGAATTGATTTTTTTCGATTTCCAGCAGTTACCGAAACTCAGGTAGAAACTCAAATTGGTGGATTTGGAAACCTCAATGCCTCCGAAATTCATAATTTGGCGGGAAAATACCACGTGAACTATGGAACACCATTCAACTTGGATGAAATCCCTGATACGGGTTTATTGAACAAATTTGCCATTTCACATATCAAAATTATAGATGTAGTTGGAAATATAAACGAACCTTTCAATTCAAAAGATTCGAGAGGTGTTGTGATTAATGACCCTTGGCCAACTCCATTTGGTTCTTCAGGATTTGATTTAGACGCAATTGGATTGATTCATGTAAATGGAATTAATTCTTTGCCCGAGGAGGAAAAATTGGAAGTGTCAATATTTCCAAACCCTGTGCAAGATTGGGTAAGTATTCAATCTAACATCAAAATTTCATCGATTGATTTCATTGACCTTTCTGGAAGAGTGTATCGCTACGAATACCAGAACAAAATAAATGTTTCTGATTTTAAACCCGGTGTTTATGTCATAAAAATTACAACTAAGTCGCAAACCTATGTCAAGAAATTGGTTAAAAAATAGTTGTAGTCTTGTGTTTCTATTTCTATCTTCTTTGGGGATTTCTCAGAAGTCTGATACTCTTTCCACATTTAACGTGACTGAGGTTCTGAGTGAGCTCAAGTCCTTTACTCGCATTGATCTTGAATTTGACTCTAACTCTATCCAAACTTTGGATGAGATTCTCGAGCAATCACCGGTTTACCTCAAAAATTATGGCAATGGTCAGCTAGCTACCTTATCCATAAGGGGTAACGGAGCTTCTCAAACTCAAGTCTTTTGGAATGGGTTTAAAATGAACTCTCCCACTTTAGGACAGACAGATTTATCCCTCATTCCAACCTTTTTTTTTACCGATGCAAGCATAAATTTTTCTGGCGGGAGTTCGGTAAACGGTAGTGGTGGAATAGGAGGTAGTGTGGACTTGTCCAATAAGTTAAAATGGAAAAAAGGTGTGCGAGGAGTAGCAGGTTTGGAGCTGGCAAGTTTTTCAAACTCTACCTCCCGAGTTGGGTTGTCTTTTGGAAATAACAAAGTGTTTCAGCAGCTCAAAGTCTATCATAGAAAGGGAGAAAATAATTTTGGGTTTGTCGATGTCAGCGAAATAAATCGTCCAATTGCTTTTCAGGAAAACAATAAGATTGTTCAGCTGGGTGCACAATATGAATTAGGAATAAAAGTGAACAAAAAAAACTTAGTGCAAGGAACTCTTTTATTTTTTAATAGTGAAAGGGAAATTCCGCCTGTTTTGGGGGTGGTTTCCAATCGGGAAATCCAAGAGGACCAATCGGTTAAATCTTTTGTGAGTTGGAAATCATTTCAGGCAAATTTTACAAGTGACTTTCGTATCTCTTTTTTCCAAGAAAAGCTCGATTTTACCGACTCGGTTTCCAATATATTTTCAAAAACGACTATCAATACTTATCAAGCTCAATGGAGAACGAGTTTTAAATTTTTAAAAGCGTTTGAGGTAGAAACCGCTTTGGGTAACTCCCTTTATCAAGCAACGTCTTCTGGTTTTTCGGAAGAAAAACTAAGAAATGAGTTGGGGTTTTACACCAAAATTTCAGAAACACTACCCAAATTATATTACGAGGTTTTTGCTCGCCAAGAATTTATCGACTCTTCTTTTTCTCCCCTCATGTTTGGCGGTGGTTTTGCATACTCACCTTTTAACAAAAAGGTTGAATTTAGAGGAAATATTGCCAGCGTATTTCGTTTGCCAACTCTCAACGATTTATATTGGGCATCAGGAGGAAATGAACTCCTTTTGCCAGAAAAAGCTTGGAATTCAGAGCTTTCAATTGGTTTCAGAAGAGCGAAAAATCACACCGAATGGAACACATCCATCACAGGCTTTTATAACGAAACAGAAAACTGGATACAATGGGTGCCAACCAATTCGGGAATATGGTCGCCACAAAATGTAAAAAGAATAACCAACACAGGAGCAGAAATTAAGGTTAACTACCAGTATCAAAAAAAAATATGGAGTCTGCGAGTGCAAGCTTTTTACACTTACACCAATTCTTTGAATAGAGCCCCGGCATCAGGAGAGAGTAAAACGCCAATTTACATTCCAAATCACAAAGCATCGGGTTCTATTCGTTTTGGATTCAAGGCGATGAGCTTTCAGTATAATCAAATTTACAACGGACGAGTTTTTATAGACGAAAGCAATTCTGCTTACATGCCACATTATTATCCTGCAAACATTTCTTTGAGTTATAAAATATCCTTTAAGAAGCAATCATTGCTTGTAAAAGGGAAAATCAATAACCTGTACAACGAGCAATTTCAGGTTGTGGCAAATAGGCCTGTTCCCGGTCGAAATTATTCATTAGATATTTCATTCTTGTTTTAAATGAAAAATAGCTTTATATATATAGGTATAGTTCTTTTGTTTTTTTCTTGTAAAAAAGAAATAGGACCGCAAAACACAAATACCGATGGAATAGGGATTGGTTCTCTTTTTGTAATCAACGAAGGTAATTTTGGTTTTGGTAATGCTTCCATATCAAAACTGAATCCTGAAACAGGTGAAATATTCAACAATCAATACCGGTTGATAAATGGAGTAGGGATTGGAGACGTACTCCAATCTGTAAAACGACATAGAGACAAGTACTATTTTGTTGTGAATAACTCGGGAAAGATTGTGGTAACCGATACGAACCTGGTCTTTCAAAATGAAATCACGGGATTTAATAGTCCGCGGTACATGGAGTTTTATAATAATTTGGCTTTCGTTACCGATTTAAAACAAAAGGCGGTTTATGTGGTTGAGTTAACGACAAATTCAATAATTTCTCAAATCCCAACACAGGGTTGGACCGAAGATATTGTAGTCAAAGATGGAAATCTACTGGTGTTAGATAGAGGGGATTACCTCACCAATTCAGATTCCAATTGGGTGTATACTATTGATGCTTCTACCGTAAGGAAGACCGACAGCCTAAAGGTGGGAGTGAATGCCAATAGTATGCAGTTGGATGGCAACGGTGAGCTTTGGGTATTGAGTTCGGGAACAACTGGCAACGAGGTTCCATCGCTAACAGAATATGATGTTGATGCAAAAACTGTTCAGTTTCAATACAACTTTCCTTCTCAGAGCAATCCTTCGCGTCTTGCCTTTTCTCACGAAAATGAACGATTATACTGGATAGATAATTCCATTTATTCCATCCCCTCAAGTGGTCTAGATCGCACGCCTTCTTTGTTCTATCAAAAGCAATCCGAAAACTTTTATGGCTTAAGTGTTTGCGGGCAAACTATTTGTGCTACAGATGCTAAGAATTTTGTTCAATCAGGAAATGTGGTACCTCTTTCATTGGACGGAAACCTCAAGAACATACTTTCAGTTGGTCTTATACCGAGTCTCGTTTTCAGGTAGTTGAAAACAATACTTATTAACAATTTATATGAATTGTTAATAAGTTTGAATGTCCTATTTTTATTGTATTATTATTTTTTTTTCTTAATTTAACCAACTGTTATCGTTCTGTTGAGAATAGAACAAAAAAATATGTTAACCAAAAAAACAAAAATGAAGAAAAATTACTTTTTATTAATTGTGATGTTTTTAGGCATTAGTCTCTCGGGATTCGTAAATGCTCAAACAGCAAATCAATACGATTTTATAACCCAAACAAGAACTTATTCGCCAATAGTTGGTGGGACATCTGTCCCCTCATTGTCAGCGGATGATGTCCTTTCTGACACTTTGCCGATTGGTTTTGATTTTGTTTTTGAGGGTACAACTTACACTCACATTAAAGCAAGTTCTAACGGTTTTTTGACTTTTAACTCTTCAGCAACTTCATCTGTCAGTTTCAATTCTAGTTCAAATAGAAATTCTTTAAAGCCAGCTTTGGCTCCTTTATGGGATGATTTGGATGGTAGGCAGCCTAACTCAGACGTGAGTTACACGGTTTCCGGTGCTGTGCCATTCAGGGTGTTTACAATTGAATGGACTAAGTTTGAATGGAATTATTCTTCTTCGTCTGAGGATATTTCTTTTCAAGTAAAATTGTATGAGAGCTCGAATAAGATTGAGTTCTTGTACAAAGACGAGAATGGTTCAATAAATAGTCCATCGGCTACCATTGGAATTTTTGGGGGAAGTAATTATTTAACCCTGAGTAACTCTTCAAGTAATCCAACCGCAGGTACTTCCTTTACTTCTTCAATTTCTTCAGCACCTGCAACTGGTCAAGTATATGTCTTCAGAATACCAGATGAGTGTTTTACTCCTAATAATTTATCATTTTCTGGGATAACGATTAATAGTGCCAATGTGAATTGGAATTCTCCTACAAAAAAATGGTATTTTGATTATGAATATGGTCCAAGAGGATTTACTCCTGGTACTGGCGTTACAGACTCCACAAGAGGAAATGCAATTTCCTTGGCAGGGTTGACTCCCGGAACAGAATACGACTTCTACATCAGAAACTATTGTAACTTATTGGATTCTTCTGTTGTTCTAGGTCCTGAAAGATTTACCACATTAACTTCTTGTTTCGTGCCTATTACTTTGAGTGATTCAGCGGTTACTTCTACTTCTGCTTATTTAAAATGGAATGACACAAACTCAACAACATTGTCTTCATGGATTGTCAGTTATGATACGGCTGGATTTAATCCAGATTCTGGAACTCACATTATGACTTCCACTAATCCCCTTGCTCTTTCAGGTTTATTGTCAAGTACAACTTACGATTGGTACGTAAAATCAGCTTGTGCAATAGGTGACTCGAGTAAATGGAGTGCTAAAGGTTCTTTCACTACGGATTGTCCAGATTTTATGGCTCCTTTCATAGAAGGTTTCGAGTCATTTGCGCCAAATACAAGATCTTTAATGGGAGATTGTTGGTCATCTTCCCCGTCTAATACCACTAGTGCAACAAGGTGGAATGTTAAAGCGAACGGTGGAACACCATCTTCTTCTACAGGACCGAGTGGTGCACAAGGAGGTTCTAACTATTTGTATTTAGAGACTTCAAATGGATCTACAGGAGATGTGGCAGAGGTGCTTTCTCCAAATGTTAATATTTCATCCTTGACAAGCCCAATTCTTACTTTTTACACTCATTTATATGGTTCTTCCATGGATACATTGAGAGTTGAAGTGTCAAGTGGTGGTGTTTGGACAGAAGAATTCAAGATTGGTGGTCAACAACAGACTTCAAGTTCTGACTCTTGGACGGAACAAACTGTAAGTCTATCAGGTTATACTGGTATCATTAGAGTTAGGTTTCTCGGAACAAAAGGTTCTAGTTATACTGGGGATATGAGTATAGATGAAATAAAAATAATTTCAACTCCTAATTGTTTTGCTCCTAGTGCTATTAGTGCAACAAACGTAACAGGTTCTTCTGCTGACTTATCATGGACAGATAACAACACAAATGCACCAGGTTCTTGGCAAGTAAGTTATGGTCCTGTGGGCTTTACACCAGGAACAGGAACACAAGTTACGGCTGGAACTAATCCATTTTCATTGACAGGTTTGATGGGAAGCACAACCTACGAATGGTATGTAAGAGCATCTTGTACTCCAGGCGATACAAGTATTTGGAGTAGTGCGGGTAGTTTCACAACTGAATGTCCTTCAGTGTCATTATTTCCTTATACCGAGGATTTTGACGGTTCCCTTACTAATGGTGTCTGGGATTGTTGGAGCGTTTTAAATATAGATGGAGGTGTAACTTGGAGACAAGGAAACACTTACATTACACCTACTCATTCCACACCTTATGCTGCTTACGGAAGCGGAAACAATGACGATTATCTAATAACACCAAATTTATCTTTAGGCTCAGGTTCATATAGAATTAAGTTTTGGGACAAAGTTGAATCTTCATCTTATCCAAATATATATATGGTTTTAGTTTCCACCACAGGAAAAAGCGCTTCAGATTTTACTGATACTCTTACAACCATAACAACTACAAATACCTCTTGGCTTGAACACACAGTTAATTTGACTGGTTATGCAAACCAAAACATATACGTAGCTTTCCACCAGATCAGTTCACGTTCCGCATATTGGGGATTCGGGATTGATGATTTTTCTGTAAATGAAATACCAACTTGTCCTGCAGGAGGTGCCATTTCAGGTTATAATCCAACCACAACTAGCCATGATGTGACATGGACACCAGGCTTGTTGGATGTTTCTTGGGAATTAGAATATGGTGCTCCAGGATTTACACCTGGTACAGGTACTTTAATTACGGGTGTATCGAATGACAGTGCTACTATCTCAGGTTTAATCTCCAACACGTCCTACGATGTGTATTACAGAAGTATCTGTGCTGCTGGGGATACAGGTGCTTTTGTAGGGCCAGTAACTATCCAAACGGATGCATTTCCTATTGCTTATGATACAACAGTGATTTCTGCTTGTTACTCATTCACAACGCCACTAGGAGGTAAAACTCACACTGTTTCCAATATTTATTACGATACAGTGAAAGGTTCTGTTCCTCACCAGTATGACAGTGCCATTCATGTATATGATGTTACGGTTAATAAATTGAAAACTGGTCTTCTAGTATTCAGTAGTTGTGATGGGGTTATTACTGCAAGCGGTAAATCTTACACAGTAACGGGAGTTTACCTTGATTCTTTACCAAGTGCTGCAGGGTGTGACAGTATTACAACAATTGACTTGACAATTACCTACACAGAGTATTACAGAGATACAGTTGTTGGGTGCGACAGTAACATATTTAGAGGTAAAACGCTTACCACTTCGGGAGTGTATTATGATACTCTAAACACAGGTGCTTGTGATAAAATATTCATCAGAAACTTGACACTTGGTTACACTAGTTATGAATCATTTACTCATTTTGTATGTGATAGTTTTGTAAGTCCTACTGGAAAAGTTTGGGATACCACAGGAACTTATTTAGATACTTTAGTAAATGCTTCGGGTTGAGACAGTGTGATGACATTTAACCTGACTTTTGGTTATACATCTAGGAATACGACAACCCTAACTGTTTGTGATTCTTATACCAGCCCTTCCGGAATCGTTTGGACCACATCAGGAACTTACATGGATACCATAACAAATGCATCAGGTTGTGACAGTGTCATGACGTTTAACCTGACAGTGAACTATAGCAAAACTTTCACTAATGTGGTGACAGCATGTGAGTCCTATACACTGCCTGGAGGAAGAACTATGAATTACACAGGTTCTTTTACAGACACTATTCCAACTACTTTAGGTTGTGATAGTATTATTACTACACTTTTGACTATTAACTATAATGCTTCCAAAACGATGTCGGTTACTTCTTGTGGAAGTTATACCTCACCAAGTGGAAAAATATGGACAATATCTGGAACAAGGTATGATACAATTCCTACCTCATTAGGATGTGATAGTTTATTGTTAATTAACCTGACGGTAAAACAAAATACATCAGAAACAAGAACAATTAACACTTGTGGAAGCTATACAGTGCCAGAAACAGGAAGTGTTTATACAGTGAGTGGTACTTACACTGATGTAACAACGAATGCATATGGATGTAGCCATACTATTACAACTGTTTTAACAACAAGCGGAGCTGTTGCTGGACCAGTAACTGTTTCGGGAATTACATTGTCTGTATCAAATACAGGTGTAACCTACAAGTGGATGGATTGTGAGAATGACTATTCATATATATTAGGTGAATCGAATCAATCATTTACACCTGAAAGAAACGGAGAGTATGCGTGTGAAATACAAACTGCATCAGGATGTTTGGATACAACTAGTTGTGTTCGTGTGATGAGCGTAAGTTTGGATGAATACCTAGTTAATACTTCGGATGTATCCATCTATCCAAATCCTGCGACTGAAAAGGTAACGATTGACATTGCAGAATTAAACGCAAAAGAAAATGTTTCGGTTAAGGTTTTCGATGCGATCGGAAAAATGGTATATTCAACAGAGGTTTCTGCTGAAAACAATTCAATTGAATTTGAAACGGCTGTGATGCCTCAAGGTCTTTACACAGTTTCTATCTCTAATGAGTACTTTTCAATTTCTAAAAAGTTAACAGTGATTCATTAAGA
The DNA here is from genome assembly GCA_965660305.1 of Flavobacteriales bacterium. GTDB lineage: Bacteria > Bacteroidota > Bacteroidia > Flavobacteriales_D > CAJJDF01 > CAJJDF01. Next base: position 52,483 of record CBFHZD010000007.1, read on the forward strand.
AAAATTGATAACAACATGTTTAAAAGCCTCTTGTGAACACAAGAGGCTTTTTTGTTTACAAATAATTAATTCTAAAAACATGGATTAATAAATTTGAAATGATACTTTTGTGGCACATAAAATAATTCTTTTAAAATATGTTTAAAAAAACCATCCTTGCAATCGTTCTATTTATTCTAGCGAATTTTAATGTATTCTCAGTTCCAATTTTTGAAAACTTCGATAGTTTCACTAACACTAGCTATGGAAACTATACGCATAACGGTTGGACTGTTACTAATGGATTATCCGAAAATCAGAGTTCAAGGACTTACCTTGGTGTAGGTAGAACAGTTCGATTGCGAAATAATCCTGGTTCTAAATTGCAAAGTCCTTCAAAAACAGGAGGTATTGGAACTATTGACTTTTGGTATGGCAATTGGGACGGTAGTCCATCCATTAGTAAGGTTTATGTTGAAATATCTTCAAACGGAACGTCATGGACTAAAATAGATTCAATTGAAAACATATCTAGTGTTACTTATTTAAACTATAGTAAGGTTGTAAATAATTCTTCCGCTCAATTTGTAAGGATTGTTAATTCTGGTGAAGAGAGACTATTTGTAGATAATTTTGGTATCACGGATTATACTTCAGCTTGCTCAGGTTTTTATGTAGATTCTATCACGGATACAATTTGTAGCTTGGATAGTGTGTCTTTTAGAGGAGTATTTAGAAATACTGCTGGAATTTACAGAGACACAGTGAACGCGACTTGTGATACAATTTTTGTACTAAACTTAGCTACAAAATCATACATCACTTACGATGTTTTTGATACCATTTGCAGTGTGAATGACAGCCTTCTGTTCAATGGGAATTACATCGCGCAAGCGGGTACATATTATGACACAACATCCAGATTAGGACTATGTGACAGTATCTCTAAGTTGACTGTTTCAACTAAGTATTGTCCATTGCCATGTAACGATTTGTTTTTCTCAGAATATTTGGAAGGTGGTTCAAATAACAAGGCTATTGAAATTTATAACCCTACTAGTTCTCCAATATCTTTATCAGGCTATGAAGTTAAGTTATACGCAAATGGATCTACATCGGTAACTAATACATTAACATTAACTGGATCAATTCCTGCTTATGGAGTTTATGTAATTTCTAATTCAAGTTCCTCTTTATCGGGAATTACCTCGAATTCGGATATAACTTCTGGAGTTACTTTTTTCAATGGAGACGATGTGCTACAGCTTGAGAAAAACTCAAATGTAATCGATGTTATCGGTTCTTTAGGGTCTTCTTCTAATTTTGCAAAAGATGTCACTTTGGTAAGAAATTCTAGTATACAGCAAGGTAATACAACTTATACACCAAGTGAATGGGTGTCGATGGCCAAAGATGTAGACACCATGATGGGCTTTCACACGAGTATTTGCCAACCTTGTACTCCAGATCGTGACACGACTTCTCTTGTGATATGCGAAGGAGATAGCGCAACAAATGGTGTTTCTTTTTACTCAGTTTCGGGGATTTTTTCTGATACAATGATGAATTCTACAGGGTGCGACAGCATAAGAGTATTGGATTTAACAGTAAGTGCAGTTGACAGAGATTCAATTACTGATACAATATGCATGGGTGCCACAATTAATTTTGGAACACAAACTTTAACTATGTCAGGAAATTATTCAGATACAGTTCAAAATACGGCTGGTTGTGATTCAATTGTTGTCTTGGAATTGTTTGTGACAGATATTTTGAGAGATACAATTACGGACACAATTTGCATGGGTGCATCGTTAACTTTTGGTTCTCAATCCTTAACTATGGCAGGAATCTATTCCGACACGGTTCAAAACTCAGCTGGATGTGATTCAATTACGGTCATCGAATTATCAGTAAACTTGTTTGCCACAGCTACCATTACAGATACAATTTGCTCTGGTGCAACGATGACATTTGGGTCACAAGTTTTGAGTATTTCTGGGACCTATACAGATACTGTTCAAAATGCTTCAGGATGTGACTCCATAACTTCACTTGAATTATTCGTTAATCCCGCTATTGTCGGATCAATTATGACAGACACTATTTGTGAGAATGGTTCTATTAGTTTTAATGGGGCAATAATTACTTCTGCCGGTATTTATTACGATACACTTCAAACAATTGGTGGTTGTGATAGTATACTAACACTTACTGTTTTTGTTAATCAAATTAAGAGAGATACAATATCGGATACTATTTGTTCAGGAGCTAGTTCCATCTTGGGTACAATTGGTTATACAACTACAGGAGTTTATGCAGATACAACGGTATCAATTTCGGGATGTGATTCGATTACTATTCTTGATTTGTATGTGATAACTTACAACAATCCAACTGTTCACGTTCAATCATGTGATTCTTTTTTATTACCTACTAAAGGTTATGTTTATACCTCAGGTGTTTATAGAGATACCGTTCAAGCTTCAACAGGATGTGATAGTACTCTTCAATTTTTTGTAACCATTGGATATCAAAATGACACGTCCTTTTTAGTAACTTCATGTAACTCCTTCACTTCTCCAAGTGGAAAAATTTGGAATTTATCCGGTGTTTATAGAGATACAATCATGAATGCATCAGGTTGTGATAGTATTTTGAATATTACTTTAATAATACATAACTCTACCTCAATAAGAAGAACAGTTTCGTCATGTGATTCATATACTGTGCCGGAAACTGGTTCAAAATATTTCGTTTCAGCTATCTACAAGGATACAACAACTAACGCTTTTGGATGTCAATTAGTCATTACAACTGACTTGACGATTAATACAGTTACTGCCGGTTCTGTTTCAGTTAATGGAATTACTTTGACTGCCAACGCAACGGGAGTATCTTATAAATGGTTGGATTGTGACAATAACTATTCATTCATTATTGGAAACACATCACAAAACTTCACTCCGGTAAGAAATGGAAGTTACGCTTGTAAGATTACTTCTACAGACGGATGTGTTGATACTACTTCTTGTACGGATATTAATTCTGTTGATTTAACTGAGTATGTAGTCAATGAAACGGAAGTTTCTGTCTATCCTAACCCAGCATCTAGTTTGGTTAATGTAGAGATTCTATCTCAAAATGAGAATGAAGTTGTTACTATTGCTTTATACGATGCAATAGGAAAAGCGATATACACACAAACAGTAAACAGTGAAAATAACAGAGTACAATTTGATGTAAACGAACTAGAGAGTGGTATATATTCAGTCTCTGTTTCAAACGAGTTTTTTAAAACTACTAGACGATTAGTTATAACTAAATAAAGGCGTTTTTAACCTACCTTGAAGGCCTTAATCAGAAATGATTAAGGCTTTTTTTGGATAATAACTATGCATTAGAAAGAGTAGTGTTTCTTTAAGTGATTTCCATACTGCGAACAATACTTGATTCTGTCTCACAAAAAAAAGCCTAGATAAAAACGATTATCTAGGCTTTTGATTTTTTTATAGCTGGGGTTAAAGCAATTCTTCATCTACAAAGTTGGGAAGGGTTACCTTAAGTTCAGGATTTTCATCCATGGCTTTTTTAATGGCAAAAATTGCTTCTTCGTTTCGAGCCCAACTTCTCCGGGCAATGCCATTGTTTACATCCCAAAATAGCATTGATTTCAACCTTCTCTCAGAATCAACTGTACCGTCTAACAACATACCAAATCCTCCGTTCATTACTTCACCCCATCCAACGCCACCTCCGTTGTGGATAGATACCCAAGTAGCTCCTCTAAAAGAATCGCCAATTACGTTATGAATTGCCATGTCTGCAGTAAAACTTGAACCGTCATAAATATTAGAAGTTTCTCGGTAGGGAGAATCGGTTCCCGAAACATCATGGTGGTCTCTTCCTAGAATAACTTCTCCGATTTCACCTCGTTCAATGGCTTCATTAAATGCTTGTGCTATTTTTATTCGGCCGTCTGAATTGGCATAAAGTATTCTTGCTTGTGACCCAACAACGAGCTTGTTTTCTTTAGCCCCTTTAATCCATTGAATGTTATCTAACATTTGTTGTTTGATTTCTTTTGGAGAGTCTTTTGCTAACTCCTCCAAAACCTCACAAGCTATTTCATCAGTTTTATCCAGATCAGATTCTTTTCCGCTCGCACATACCCATCTAAATGGACCAAAACCATAATCAAAACACATGGGTCCCATAATATCTTGCACATAGGAGGCATATTTAAAATTGATTCCATTTTCAGCCATTATATTTGCACCGGCTCTTGATGCCTCCAATAAAAATGCGTTTCCGTAATCGAAAAAATATGTTCCCTTCGCAGCATGATTGTTAATGGCATTTGTTTGTCGGATCAATGATTTTTCAACATAGGTTTTGAACTCACTAGGATTGTTGGCCATCATGTCATTAGCCTCTTGGTAATTTAATCCAACCGGATAATAACCTCCTGCCCAGGGGTTGTGCAGTGAAGTTTGGTCTGAACCTAAATCAACAAAAATATCTTCTTGTTCAAATCGTTCCCACACATCCACGATGTTACCTTGATAGGCGATAGAAACCACTTCTTTGTTTTCTTTTGCTTTTCTCACTCGCGTTACAAGATGATCGATATCATCAATCAATTCGTCAACCCAACCTTGTTCGTGTCTTTTTATGGAAGCAAAGTCGTTTACTTCCGCACATACCGTAACGCAACCCGCTATATTTCCTGCTTTTGGCTGAGCTCCACTCATTCCTCCCAGTCCAGAGGTTACAAATAACTTTCCTGCTAATCCTTCTCCTTGTTTAGAAATCTTTCTTCCTGCATTTAATACTGTAATGGTAGTTCCGTGAACAATTCCTTGTGGTCCGATATACATGTATGATCCTGCTGTCATTTGACCATACTGTGTTACACCCAATGCATTAAACTTTTCCCAGTCGTCTGGTTTAGAGTAGTTAGGAATCATCATACCGTTGGTAACAACAACTCTAGGCGCATCTTTATGAGAAGGAAATAGTCCCATCGGATGACCTGAATACATCACTAAGGTTTGTTCATCAGTCATTTCTGATAAATATTGCATGGTAAGCAAGTATTGAGCCCAGTTCTGAAAAACACCTCCGTTTCCTCCGTAAGTGATTAATTCATGAGGATGTTGAGCAATTGCATGATCTAGGTTGTTCTGAATCATTAGCATGATAGCTGCAGCCTGTTTGGATTTAGCTGGGTATTCTTCTATCGGTCTAGCATAGATTTTATAATCTGGCATGTAGCGATACATGTAGATTCTGCCATAAGTTTCTAGTTCTTCACGGAACTCTTCTATTAGGGTAGGGTGTAGGTTCTTTGGAAAGTACCTTAATGCATTTTTTAGAGCCAATACTTTCTCCTCTTTGGACAAAATATCTTTTCTTTTTGGAGCATGACTTATAGAGGTATCAAATTCTTTCTTTGATGGTAATTCCGATGGAATTCCAATTTTTATTTCATTTAACATAGTTTTTTCTTTGGAACTCAAAGATAAAAAATAGCCGAATGAGATATCAACTTTAAGTCAGTTTTATTTTTTACTAATTTCCATGACCTTCAATATTTGAGTCAATTGGTCAGAGTCAAATTGTTTTGCTATTATTTTTTTGTTTTCATCCAATAGGTAGGCAACAGGTGTTACATACACATCATAAATGTTTCGGTAATTTATACTCTCAATGGTTGTTTTTTTCTCGATTAAATATTTTCTGTAATTTTCTCTCATATCCTGAAAATCTGAAACATTAATCCAATCTAGCTCATGTTCAATAATGAATTTTCGCCAATCGTCATTTTCGATGCTTGTGCATACAGCATAAACCTCCAGGTCAATGACTTTTTCTTGTTTTATACTGTCATAAACCTTTTTAAATTTTGGAATTTCTTTTTTACAATGACCGCAGTCTTCTGCCCAAAATATCAATAAGGTGTAATCGTGATTTACCTCTTCTAAATTTACCCATTTCTTTTCCGAAGTATCCGTTAGGATTATGTTTGGAGCAATTTCTCCAATAAGAGTTGGTCTTAGCTTATCGACTTTTGGTCTTAGTTTTTCGATTTTATCTTTTTCAATCCATTCGCTTCGTCCATTCAAAATATAATTGTCGGCCACATGAACATAAACAGATTCCATTCCCATAATCTTGGTTTTTGCATGTTCATAAGCCAAAAACTCAACGGCTGATTTCATCATAAAACCATTGGGAGTCAGTTGATTCATAAATTCATCTATTCTTTTATTGATTGAATCTGGTATTTGAGGGATTGCCTTCATGAAATAAGTTTCCATTTTATTGTAAAATAATGCAGATTTACCCAATCTATCGTCTGATAAATCGATGTTATCCCAAAAATGAGCTATGTAGTAATCATACTTCCATTTATTAGTATCCTTAACGGATTCATTAGGCTCAGGAATTTTTACTTCAATGGACATTCCTATCAGTTTTCCAAAATAGGTGTTGTTGTGTTTTTCAGAAGCCTCCACTTGATAATTCATAACGGCAGAGTCAATCTCAACAATTCTTTTATTCAATTCAGAAACTCTTTTAGTCCTGTTGGAGTCATAGGCCTCTTTTCTCTCTGCTAATAAGGGCTCTTTTAACTTAGCTTGCTTTTCTAAAAACTGCACATAATTGAAAAATAGTTTGTTCTCTTCAGATTTTTTTACAGAAACATTACCCGCTAAATTATCAAGATTTGATTCTAAATTTATTTCAGTTTCGTTTACCAAAATATCGAAGTACTTTGGCGGATTCATGGAAGGAATAATGGCATAAACTCCATGTGGCATATCTTCATTAACAAAAGTGAAACTGCCATCTTTGTTTACAACAGCCGTGTCGTAGAAATACAAATTTTTACCGGTGTAAGTTCCCAAATAAGCCAATGAGTCTTTCAATCCATTTATTTTTACTTGAATGGTGTAAGTTTTTTGGGAAATTAGATTTAATCCTAAAATCAGAAATAATAGAGTTGAAAATATTTTTTTCATTGATTAAGTGTTTTTTCGCTGATTTGATTTAAGTTCATGGTAAGCATTAAAAAAAATGATACTTGAGCTAACAGTCTCAAAACTAATGAACATCAAGCGTGCCAAATTTACAAAAAAAGAGCTTAAAATTTAACTTAAAAATCTCGTGCTAAAATTTGCATGATAGAGTTTTAATTCTCTATATTTGCGAACTGAAAAAATGGTGGTTGTAGCTCAGTTGGTTAGAGCACTGGTTTGTGGTGCCGGGTGTCGTGGGTTCGAGTCCCATCTTCCACCCATTATTTTTAAAGAGATTGATAGTTTTATCAATCTCTTTTTTTTTGCCGATAATTTGTAATGGCCAAAATAATAAAAATGTATGAATGAAAAGAAACCTAAAGTTTGGAAAATGATATTCATTTCTTGGCTGTTTGTTTATCCAATGGTTAATGTAATGTTTGTCCTTATTTTTCCTTTGTTATCAGATTTTCATCAACTTATAAAAACCCTAGTTTTTACGCTTATTTTGGTTCCAATTATGGGGGTAGTTTTACCAAAATTACATCGTTATTTCTGGAATTGGATTACCAAGTAAAATTTGACACTTTAAATTTAAAATTACCTAAAAGTATAATTACACTTATATTTGAGTCAATTTTCGATATAAATCATGCAGAAGAAACTGAACAAATTAAGCTTAACAGATTATTTTAAAGAAAATTTTAGATCCGATTTTTTAGCAGGTTTTCTAGTGTTTTTGTTGGCTTTGCCTTTAAGTCTAGGAATTGCAAAGGCAAGTGGTTTTCCGGCAGCAATGGGCGTTTTTACGGCAATGATTGGAGGGTTATTCACGGTTTTTTTTAATGTTTCAGAACTTACAATTAAAGGGCCAGCGGCAGGACTTATTACAATTTCTGCAGCGGCAGTAACGGAATTTGGCGGAGGAATAGTAGGTTGGCAATCAGTTTGCGCAATTGTGGTAATTATGTCAATCTTACAAGTTGGAATCGGTCTATTAAAACTGGGTTCATTGAGTTATTTTTTTCCTCATTCTGCTGTTCACGGAATGCTTGCAGCCATTGGAATAATTATCATGGCCAAACAAATTCCAGTTTTATTAGGTATAGATCCCAACGGTTATTTAGGAATGAAACCTGTTGAACTTTTGCTGTCAATCCCTGAATATTTACAATTAGCTAATTGGAATATCTCAATGGTTGGTTTTATCAGTTTGGTCATTATGTTTGCATTTTCCAGTTTTAATTTAAAATTTTTAAATAAGATTCCTGCACCTCTGCTCGTGTTAATTTTTGCAATTCCCATTTCGATCTTTTGGAATTTTAAATCTACCACTCCCAGTTATTCGTTAGTTACCATAGGTGATTTTTGGGGAAGTATAAGAGTCAACGCTGATTTTTCAGAAATTTCAACTTTTCCTTTTTGGAAGTATGTACTCATGTTTTTGTTCGTTAGTTCTTTGGAATCACTTCTGACTGTAAAGGCAATTGATAATTTAGATCCCATAAAGCGTCAATCTAATTTCAATGGAGATTTGATAGGGCAGGGAACAGGAAATTTTTTATCAGGTCTTTTTGGTGGGCTCCCAATGATATCCGAAGTTGTCAGAAGTTCAGCTAATATTGTTTATGGTGCAAGGTCCAAACTTGCTAACTTTTTCCATGGTTTATTTCTTTTGTTGGCCATGTTGTTCGTTGTTCCCATTATAGAACTTATTCCTAATTCTGCCCTTGCTGCAATGCTTATTTTTGCTGGTTACAAGCTGGCTTCACCTAGGCAGTTTATTCAAACTTATAAGCTAGGAAGGGAACAATTGGTTATTTATTTAGTCACCATAATTGTCACACTTGCAATGGATCTGTTAGTTGGAATTTTGGCAGGTATTATAGTCAAGCTTTTAATTCACCTTATAAATGGTGTGAAATTTTCAAATTTATTTAAAGCAAAATTTGTCCTGGAAGAACAGAACGGTCAAACTATCATGAAAGTTCAAGGTGCTGCTATTTTCTCAAATCTTATTGGTTTTAAAAAACATATTATTTCCATACATCAAACACACAATCTTGTGGTTGATTTTGAAAATGCTCATTACATAGACCATACTTTTATTTCTTTTGTTGAGAAATATAAAAATGAAAGTGAAGACAATAATCGCCTTGTTCAGTTAAAAGGTATGGAGGGTCATCATAAATTCTCTGGACATAAGTTAGCTACCAGAAAAAAGAAAATTTAATTTATTTTTAACTATTTTTTTTCCAATTAATTAGGGCTAAAAAAGCATACGATTTATAGGGTGAGAAGGAGTCCGTTATCTTATTAATTTGAGTTTTTACTCCAAAAGATGTTCAATGAGATGGCATTTGGTATCGTGAAATGAGTTGGTAGATAAATTGAGCTTTGGTGATCTGTTTTTAAAAGTCTCATTTTGACTTAAGAAGTAAGTAATTATTCAATATTTAAATTAACAACATCCGGAGCCAGGAGTGCAAGTTTCAGCCGGTTGAGTCGAATTTAAATCAATGGTATTTAGTTTAATCTTTGGCAAAGAAATTCCACAACTATCCTCAGCCAAACAGGCAGTTTTGGTGTAAGTTAACTGCAGCTTATCGTTATTCAATTCTAAGCCATATTTTTCAATGGTTGAACCCTGATATTCCACTTCAATTTCACCATCTTCTATGTTTAGTTTTTCTTCACTGAGCTGAATAATTTCAAGTAGCTTATCAGATTTTAGTCTATGTTCTGTATCAATAGAACTCCACAATTGTAGACCAACACTATGCTCATTTCTCAGCGTCCCGCCACAATCGATAAATTTCTTTGTTATTTCACCAACTTCAGTGACATGAAAGTGGGCAGGAACAGCTTGTCCATTGGGAAGTAAAAAGGTTAAATCATCAAGATTGATTAGGATTTTTTTGAGTTCTGATAGTTTCATAGATCAAAGGCTTGTTAAGAGTTAATTTATTAAGTTAGGTCTTAATTTGTTTACGCAAACTTAATTAATTGCAATATTACGATAAACTATCGAAATTGGAATGATTTGCGGACATAATTTGACGCTGTTATTGAAAAAAAATTCATATCTTAACGTAAAATTCAGATAAAACACTTGCATTTTTGATAGTAATACTATTATTTTGCACTCACGTTATTAAAAACACTAGGTTCAATTCAATTTTAAATGGAAAATAAAACCGCGATCGACCTCACGCCAATCAAGAGGTTTTGGAAATTACTGAAAAAAGATAAGAAGGAAATTAGGTATGTTTATTTGTATGCTATTTTCAACGGATTGGTAAATCTTTCTTTACCAATTGGTATTCAGGCGATCATAAACTTGATTCAAGGCGGAGCGGTAAGTACGGCATGGGTCGTTCTTGTAACTTTCGTGATTTTAGGAATAATATTTTCAGGATTACTTCAAATTAGTCAATTAAAAATAACGGAGATCTTACAGCAAAAACTTTTTGCTCGAGCTGCATTTGAGTTTGCGTTTAGAATTCCAAACATTAAAATGGCAGCTTTGTATAAACATTATGCACCAGAATTAATGAATCGCTTTTTTGATATTATTTCTGTTCAGAAAGGGATTTCAAAAATTTTGATTGATTTTTCATCGGCCTCTATTCAAGTTGTTTTTGGACTAATATTACTGTCTTTGTATCATCCTTTCTTTATCATTTTCAGTTTGATTTTGGTGATATTGGTTTGGGCAATTTTTCAGTACACGGCAAAAGTTGGTCTGGAAACTAGTTTGAAGGAATCAAAAAATAAATATCATGTGGCGCATTGGCTTCAAGAGTTAGCTCGTACTAATGTAAGTTTTAAATTGGCAGGAAAAACTTCATTACCACTGGAAGTAACTGATGCCAGAACCGAGGAGTACATCAATGCCAGAGAAAGTCATTTCAAGATTTTGGTTAAACAATATTCGTTGTTAGTTGTGTTTAAGGCAATTGTAGCATCTGGATTGCTTGTCATTGGTAGTTTACTTGTTATGGAACAGCAAATGAATATTGGGCAATTTGTTGCGGCTGAAATAATTATACTGCTGGTAATCAGTTCGGTAGAGAAACTTATTGTAAGTCTAGAGACTATTTATGATGTACTCACATCCTTGGAAAAAATAGGACAAGTAACTGATTTAGAATTAGAAAACAACGATGGGATTTGTATCCTTGATAATTTGGAGGATAATGGTCTTAAAGTAGAGTTAAACAAAGTGAGTTTTGGATATACCTCAGACAATATATCAGTTTTGAATAACATTAATGTCATTATAAATCCAAACGAAAAAGTGTTGCTTTATGGTGATAATGATTCAGGAAAATCTACCATGATGTATTTGATTTCGGCTTTGTATGCGCCTTCTTCAGGTTTTATTGCTTACAATGATTTACCACAAGGTAATTTAAAATTAAGCACTCTTCGAAATGTGATTGGTGATTGCTTGAGAGAGGAATTACTATTTGATGGAACCATTTATGACAACATAAAAATGGGAAGAGAAAAAGCGACATTTGAAAATATCAAATGGGCGATTAAAAATATTGGCTTAGAGGATCTCATTAAAAGGTTACCTAAGGGATATGATACGTTAATCGACTCGAGAGGACAGAAGTTTTCAAAGGGGATAATTGATAAGATTTTATTGGCCAGAGCAATTGCTGACAGGCCAAAACTGTTGTTGATTAAAGATGCGTTTGGTGCAATTTCACCAGACGAACGAAATAGAATTATTAACTTCTTGACACATAAAGACAGGTGTTGGACTCTTATTCTGGCCTCTTCCAATGAGGCTCTTGCCCCAAAAATGGAAAAGATTATTGTTCTGAAAGAAGGAGAGATTGAAAAAATAGGGAGTTACAACTCAGTAAAAGATTCTTTATAACCGATTATTACTAGATATGCTAAATATTTCAAACATAGACGTTACAGAACGAATTGAAGGAGATAAATTCAAAACAATTAGAAATGTAGAAGGTAAAAGCTCTAAAAGGACATTCATAAGATTTTTATACATTATCTCCGTGGTTTCTGTGGTTTTATTGTTTCTTCCTTGGACACAGAACATAAGAACCAATGGAAACGTAACAACTCTAAAACCTTCACAAAGACCGCAAACCATCAATTCAGTTATTCCGGGTAAAATTGAAAAATGGTTCGTTCAAGAAGGTGATTTTGTAAAAAAAGGAGATACGATTGCTTTCCTCTCAGAAATTAAGGATAAGTATTTTGATACGAGTCTTATGTCAAGAACTCAAAATCAAATGAATCTTAAGTCTTCTTCTGTAGATTCATATAAGAGTAAGGTGTTGGCTCTGCAAAGTCAAAAAACAGCTCTTGAAGAATTAAGGAAATTAAAAATTCAACAAGGAAAGAATAAATTAATGCAAGCCAAATTAAAGGCTCAAAATGATTCAAACAATTACCAGGCGGCAATCGCAAATTATGCTGCAGCAATTAGTCAGTTTAATCGAACAGACAGTTTGTATAAAGACGGTTTGAAATCATTGACAGATTTAGAAAACAAAAGGGTGAAAGAACAAAAGGCTTTCGCATATCGTATTGAAGGACAAAACAAATGGTTGGCAAGTCAAAATGAAATTATCAATGCACAAGTGGAGTTGTCTAATATACGTGTGAAATTTGATTCGGATATTGCAAAAATTAATTCAGATATATATTCTACCTTATCCACCCAGTTCGATTCAGAAGGTACTGTAAATAAGTTAATGAATGAATTGTCCAATTATTCTGTAAGAAACGACCTATATTTTGTAAAAGCCCCTCAGGCTGGGTATATCTCGAGTATGGTTTATGCTGGGATAGGCGAAATGATAAAAGAGGGAGATCCTTTGGTGCGAATAATGCCTACTCAATATCAGTTGGGAGTAGAACTGTTTGTTGATCCTATTGATTTGCCCTTAATGAACATTGGACAGAAAGTTCAAATTCAATTTGATGGATGGCCTGCGGTTGTCTTTTCGGGATGGCCTAATGCAAGTTATGGGACCTACAGTGGACACGTTTATGCCATGGATATGTTCCTGGGCGAAAATGGTAAATATAGAATTTTGGTAAAGCCAGACTCAACGGATATTGCATGGCCTAATGCATTAATGTTTGGTGGAGGTACCAACAATATGATTTTGTTAAATGATGTTCCAATCTGGTATGAATTATGGCGTAATATCAATGGGTTCCCTCCAGATTTTTATAAAAAAAAGAAACAAACCAACCTTAACCAAAAGAAAAAATGAGCATAAAAAGAAGGTTTATTATTGCGTTGTTTTTCATACTCCCCGCTACATTTTTTTCTCAGAACATAAGTAAAGAATTAGGGTTTGAGGAGTTTATGGGGATAGTAAAAAGTAATCATCCGGTTGCCATACAAGCAGATTTAACTGTGCAAAAGGGAAGGGCATACTTAACTAAAGCACGGGGAGGTTTTGATCCTAAGCTTTATGGAAATGCCAGTAACAAACAATTTGATGGCAAAGAATATTACGGCATTTACAATGGTGGACTCAAAATACCTACCTGGTTTGGTTTGACTTTTGAAGCGGGTTATGAAATGAATGAAGGAGTATATTTAAATCCAGATAATACTGTTCCTCTGGATGGATTGTGGAACGCTGGAGCTTCTCTTACATTAGGAAAAGGACTCTTTATAGATGAAAGAAGAGCGGAACTGAAAAAAGCAAAAATCTACAGAAATAGTACTCAGGTTCAGCGAACTATTATTTTGAATGATTTACTATACGAATCCAGTAAGGTGTATTGGGATTGGTTTAAATCCTTTCATGAAAAAGAAATTTATGCTAATGCTTATTCCAATGCCGTAACGAGATTTGTGAGCATAAAAAGAGAGGCTTTATTGGGGAATAAACCTATGATTGATACACTTGAATACTTTATCGTGGTTCAAAGTAGAGAAATATCTCTTCAAGAAGCAACACTTAACTATCAAAATAAAACTGAGCTTTTACAAGTGTTTTTGTGGCAAGAGGGGATTGTTCCTTTAGAATTGTCTGAGGAAGTAATTCCACCTAATTTATCGAATGAGCTTGTGACAACAGCAGATGACAACCTGCTCTCTATGGCTGATTCTTTGATTCAAAGTCACCCAGACCTAGTTAATTATTTGTTCAAAATAGAATCAAAACGAATTGATTTGAGATTGAGTAGGGAAAGTCTGAAGCCAACTGTAAACCTTAAATACAATGCATTGGCAGAGAATCAATTTGAAAATACATTTGACACTTACAATGTGAACAATTACAAGTGGGGAGCAGAGGTTAGTTTTCCTGTATTTATAAGAAAAGAGAGAGGTCAGGTAAAGATTGATAAGTTAGAAATTAGAGATATGGAAGCAGGTTTTGCTGAAAAAAATCAATCCGTAAAATATAAAGTGAGAACATCTTTTAATACAGTAAACACAAGCTTTTCTCAGGCGAAATTGTACGATATCAATCAACAGAATTATGAGAAGTTGTTGGATGCAGAGTTAAGACTCTTTGATCTTGGAGAAAGTTCAATCTTTATGATCAACACGAGGGAAAAAAACTATATTTATTCACAAATTGAATTTGCAAAGAGTGTTGCAACAAATCAAAAAGCTAATATTCAGCTAAAATATCATTTGGGAGTGTTAGCAGAATAAGTGCTTTGTTTTATTGTATTGATTTTAGAACCAAATCGGTATAGAAATCTATGAGACAAGGATCGTGCTCGTTTTTCATTTCAGTCACACCAGATAAGTGGGAGGAAAAGAATGACTGCTCAATAACACCATCTATTAAAGAGAAAACAAGCATGTGAGGATAAGGGTATTTGGGGTTTATTTCTTGAATAATTTCCGCAATTCTTCTTATTATCCTTTTGTAAACTTTAAAATGACCTTTTTCATTTTCTTCATCCACAATTTTGGTATGCGTAACCTTAATGGATTCGGAAATTATTATTTTCTTGAGGATAACCTCATTAATGTGTGAAATGTCATTGTCGATTTCAATTGGGGAACTAATAATTTCAATTGATTTTTTAAGACGGACCAAGGCCGAACCCGTATTGATTGTTCCAAATACTAATTTGTACTCAACCCAGCTCCAATACCAACAGTACAGGTACAATAGCAATGAATATTTACTTTCGAAATACCGGTAAATTGAACTTTCGGTTGAACTGATTTTATTGGCTAATTTTTTAAACGTAAACGATTCAAATCCTAATTCATCTATCAGTAGAATACTGTGAGAAATGATTTTTTTACCCAGCTTTGTGGATTCAGGATCCTTTATGTAAAGATCATCATTTACTTTAATATGTACTTTTAAATTTTCCAAGTTCTCAATTGACTCTCAAATATAGGAGTATTACTTTCAAAAAGCCAAATTTATGGCTGTAAAAAAAGCAAGTCCAACTTTTGGACTTGCTTTCTAATTGCTCTAAAAGGAAGTGATTTATTGATCTAACCTAGATTATTCTGGGGTGTTTCTTCGTAACAATAAAACATGTCCAAAATATTCATTCTCCTCTTGCGTATTCCCATCTGTAGCTAAGATTCTCCACACATAATTTCCTTCGGGTAATAATTCTCCGTTGTTGTTTAGCTTTCCATTCCATTTATCATTCAGGCTTTCGGTACTATAAACAACCTCACCCCATCTATTAAATATTAGGAACTTGTAGTTGTCAGGAGCTATTTTTTCTCCCTCTGGACCAAATTCATCATTAAGACCATCATCATTCGGTGTAAATGAGTTTGGAAGGTACAAGGTGTAAAGTCCATCAATAATTACATTCATAACAACTGTGTCATTACAGCCATAAGGGGTTCCTGCTATCAGTGTTACTGGATACACTCCACTATTAAGATCAGGATATTTTACTGATGGATTTTGAAGATTTGAACTGGTAGGAAATCCTGGTAGGTTTATTCCAAAATCCCATTCCCACGTGGTTGTAAAACTACTGGATAAGTCAAAGAAGTTAATATTTGGATTGGAGATATTTGTAGGTTGAGGATTTGCATCGAATAATGCTACCGGTATATCATACACGGTAATTAGGTTTGTATATGTAGTATCAGAAACACAACCATTGGGAGAAGTAATAGTTACTTCAACCGAATATGTACCTGGATTAGCATAAGTATGTATCATGGGGTTAGTGAGTGCTGTACTTGAAGTTCCGTCTCCAAAATCCCAATCAATAGAACCTATTCGAGATGGGTCTGTATTGTTGGTAAAAGTAACAACCACAGGCTTACAACCATTATTGGTGTCAATTGAAATATCGATATTTGGATAATCGGTAAGAGACTCTATATCCACGTATGCAGTATCAGAACAACCTCCAGTAGTATCGGTCACTACTAATTGATAGGTAGTAGACACAGCCGGTTTTGCAGTTGTAAAGGGAGAATTGGGAGATCCAAGTCCTGTGGTTGGTGTCCAGCTGTATGCATAATTATTTAAAGAACTACAATCAATTTGAATATCATCCAGGGCCCAATTGTCTTGACCAACTCCACCATGAATAGGCTGGTGCCACCTAAATATGATATTGGTAGCTCCTGCGGGCATTGGAGAAGTAAAAGTTTGCCAACCTGTTGATACTAGCCAACCTAAGTAAGAATGTGTTCTTAGGTTCACCCAAGTCGCTCCATTATTTATAGAATATTGAAAATTAATTGGGTCGGTACTTTCAACATTTTCACATGCAAAACCTGAAGCGGAATTCCCTAGTCTTATTGAATAAGTGATTTGCGAGCAATTGCCAACTTGAATAGAGGATGTTTGCAATTCTCTATTTCCAGCTCCATTAAAGTTAAGTGAATTAGGTAATGAGTTCGCTCCACAACCAGCACCAAGGGCTCCTCCTGAAATATTACTAACAAAGGCAAAAGGACTTAAAGCGTTGTCAAAATCATCTCTCAGATTACTTACTGATGCTGCAGTATCTACCCATGCAGCAAGATTAGCAATGTCAGTGCAAATTATAGTGTCCTTATCAGTAAACGCATCTATATCGGGTTTTACACCATTCGAAACCAAGACACTCACTGTATCGTACTTTACACATCCTTGGGAATTTGTAGTGGCAATGGCATAGTTAAACAATCCCGATTGGGTAGGGTTAAGGGTTGGGTTAGGTATGTTATTTGCGTCTAGCATGCTTGCCGGTGTCCAGAGGTAAGTGTATGTGTCAGGAACTAATGGTGTAATATTAAAGCTGATTGGGTCAAGCTTACAACTTGCAGTTCCTGTTTGGGTTAATGTGTAATTAAAGTTTGAAGCTACTGTAACCTCTACTGTATCATTATTTTTACACCCACCCGATAAATCACTAGTTACCTCATAAATCGTAGTAGATAAAGGTTTTACAATAGCAGGGACACATGTGTCACAATTAATGTTTGTACCCAAAACCAGGGGTGGACCAGAAATCGCTGTCCAGACAAAAGAATTACCTCCTCGTGCAGAAAGTGCGCTACTGTCACCCAAACAAATTGTAACATCCGGAGATGCATAGGTACTTTTTATGACCTCTATAGTTATTCCAAAAGAGGAAACTGCTGGAATAGGACAATAGTCATCCCTTACGCTTAAACTAAGGTTGTTTACAGCATTGCTAGCAGAAGGAACAGACCAACATAGAGTACCAACGATTGGATTAATCCCAGAGTAAGTTAAGGTTGCACCAGGTAATACACTCGAGAGGTTTGAACTAGACAACATCAGGGTATCCAGAGCGTTGCTATCTGCAATGGAAAAATTGACACAAAATGAATCACCTTCACAAACTTCAATTTTTTTAGGGCTTGCTATCACTCCTTGACCTACAAGGTTGTAAAATGAAACTGGCGCTGTATTAGGCGCTATATTTCCAAAACAATTAATAACAACTACTTGAACATCTCTGAGGGTTGTACCAACGAGATTTCCGGCTGTATCATATTCCGACACTCTAATTGCTACAACAAAAGATCCGAGGGTATTTGGTGTAAACTGTATCGTACCAGTAGAATCTATTGTGATTCCATTAATTGGGTTTGTTCCTGAATAAGGAGCATTGTAAGTGAAGTTTGTACCTGCAGCAGACATTGCAGGGATAAGTGTATAAACTAAACTATCTCCATCTGGATCAAAAGCACCAAAATTGTAACTAGCAGGTTCATTTATACAGACATAAGGATTTTGAATTCCGCTGTACCTAACTGCATTGTTACAACTGTCTGTAGCGCTATTCATAGTAGTTTGCATGTATAAGTTACCAGCATTGGAGATGTTAGTTACACTATTGTTTCTACAACATTGAGACCAACCGAATGTCCAAGTATTGCAAGGAGGAATAGTTACTGTAGCAGAATAGATGTATCGTCTTCTTCCAGGAATTGACGAATTGTTTATGTCACAAGTTGTGAGTAAGGTATCAGGGAAACATACCTGAGAAACTCTTCGAGTTAATGAATTTACCAAGTTCAATGTGATGCTTGGGTTAGCTAATCCACAAGTGTTAGAGGCAGTAATGGATAGCGAGGCAGGGTTTGTAGCCCCGCTGCAGTCCAGAGTTAATTCTGCCCATAAAGTATACTGTCCGTTCCCTAAGCAGTCGTAGTAAATGTTACCTCCTGCAAAGTGAGAGGAAAGACCGTTCAGAGTTACAAAAAGTGAAAGTAGAAGGGAAAGAAATTTGAATTTCATAATTTGCGTAGATTGTTTTCTTGTTTGCCTTAAAACGAGGATTTTCTATTGTGGGTTGCTTTAAAATCTGTTAAAAATAATAATTAATTTAGAAATAATTAACAGTTTTATAAAAACATCAGATTACTGTCCATTGGTTAAGTGTACTAATTACAAAACAAAGCAATATATTCTTGCAATATTAGAATCATGTTGTATCTTTGCAGTGGCAAGTCTCATACGACCAGCTCCTACTGAATCCCCCAGGACGGGAACGTAGCAAGGGTAAGTGGTTGTAGCGGTGCGATATGAGTAGCTTGCCATTTTTTGTGCCCTAAATTTTCCTTTCGACATGTCAAGATTAATTTTTCAATTTTTTTCTTTCTTCTTTTTGGTTGCTTCATGTTCCTGTTCTAATTCACCCCACCAAAATGCTCAAATAAGCAAGATTCCCCCCAAAAAAAATAAGCAAGTTGAAACAAAAGAGGATTCAGTAGATAGAGAAATTGAGAAATTGGCTAAAACAATCATTACGAATAGAAATGCAGTTCAGAAACTGACAGAATTTGGTAAAACAAATAAAGAATCCGGAGTTATTATTTATACGAATCTGGGCAAAATGAGGTTGAAACTGTATAAGAACACGCCTTTACATCGTGCTAACTTTGTGTTATTAGCTAAACAAAAGTTTTATGACAACACCTTGTTTTACAGGGTGATTGATAATTTTATGATTCAAGGTGGGAATTCTGATGACGCTGAAATAAATCATAAGTTAGATAGAATAGGAAGGTATAGGATTCCCAACGAAATAAATAAAAGCAACATTCACAAACGAGGCGCTATTGCAATGGCAGTTTCACCAGAAGAGCAAACTTTGGGTAAAAAATCGAGTTCCATTAATTTCTATATTGTGGAAGGTCAACAAATACCCAGATACTATTTCAAACAGAAAGAAAGTCAGGGTAGAAAGTTTTCTTCAATTCAAAAAAAGATTTATTCGGAATCAAAAGGTGCACCTCATTTAGATGGTGATTATACCGTTTTTGGTGAGATGACCTCGGGTTTTCAGGTGCTTTCAAAAATATCTCAAGTGAAGGTTGACAAATACAATTGGCCCTTGAAAAGGGTTGTGATAGATAGTATTCGATCATTCTAAAGAAATATTTATCTTTGAGTGTATGAAAAATAAGTTTATCGATGTTGAACGATTAATTGGCAGCAAAAATCCTAAACTGCTTAAACGAATTCCAAACTTTGTTTTAAGTTACCTTAAGCGCATTGTTCATCAAAAAGAAATTAACCAGATTCTTGATGAGAATAAAAATGTGTTAGGAGTAGATTTTTGTATTGATATAATTAATCGGTTTAACATAAAGGTAGAATCTCATGGTTTGGAGAACATACCTAAAGAAGAAGGAGTAGTTTTTGTTTCTAACCACCCCTTGGGAGGAATGGATGCCATGGCAATAGTTAAGGAGGTTGTTCCCATCAGAAAAGACATTATGTTTGTAGTAAACGATTTACTAATGAATTTGGAAAATCTCAAAGGTCTTTTTGTAGGAGTTGATAAACATGGGGTAAATGCGAAAGCCTCATTAAAGAAAGTCAATGATTTATTTGAATCCGACAAGGCAGTCTTCCTCTTCCCTGCAGGGCTGGTTTCTAGGAAAAAGAAAGGAAAGGTCGAAGATCTTGAATGGAAAAAAACATTTGTTACAAGAGCTAAGAAGAGTGGGAAAAAAGTGATTCCAGTTTTTATTGATGGTGAATTATCTGATTTTTTTTACAGAATCTCTAACCTTAGACAGGCCATAGGATTAAAAATGAATATTGAAATGCTTTATTTGGCCGATGAACTGTTTAAGCAGGAAAACAAAGTGTTGCCAATATATTTTGGGGAGCCTATTTCAATCAAGGATTTTGACAGCTCAAAATCTGATAAAGAAATAGCACAAGAAATAAAAAGTATTACTTATAATCTTCCGAAAAAATAGGAAAATCAATTACCTTCAAAATATGAACTTAGATTATATCATAAAACCAGTTTCAAGGGATCTAATTAAAAAGGAATTGTCTGACAATAAATTTATCAGAAATACCAACAAGGGGGATAATGAAATTTACATAGTAAATTACCATAACTCACCCAATGTGATGCAAGAAATAGGAAGATTGAGAGAGGTTTCGTTTGCCAGTGCAGGAGGTGGAACAGGATTAGAGACGGATATTGATGAATTGGATACTTGCATCAATAACTACGATCAATTAATTGTTTGGAGCCCAGAAGATGAAGAGATATTGGGAGGCTACAGATTTATTAACTGCTCCAATTTTAAAGGTGATTTAAACGAAATAGACATCTCAACAAAACATTACTTTGAGTTTTCAGAGAAATTTGTTTCGGAGTTTTTACCTCACACAATAGAGTTGGGTAGATCATGGGTTCAACCTGCTTATCAGCCCTCTGCTACAAACCGAAAGGGACTATTCACATTAGATAATCTTTGGGATGGTTTAGGAGCTCTTATCGTCCTTAATCCTGAGGTGAAGTATTTTTTTGGTAAAGTGACAATGTATACCGATTATGATAAAGTAGCTCGAGATCTACTATTAACTTTTATGAATCACTACTTTCCAGACACTGATAATCTAGTTAATCCGATTTTGGCTTTACCTGTTTTACATGATAATCATGATTTTATTTCTTCGCTGAGTGGTAAAAAATATAAAGAAGGACATAAAATTTTGGGAGAAAAACTAAAGGAAAGGCAAGAAAGAATTCCGCCTTTAATTAATTCTTACATGAACTTGTCTGACAGTATGAAAACTTTTGGTACAGCCCGTAATCCAGACTTTGGTGGGGTAGAAGAAACAGGGATTCTTGTTACAATTTCGGATATCTATGCCTCGAAATCAGAAAGACATATCAATTCATTTTCATCAAAAAAGTAAGGTGCTGGTTTTAGCCTCGTCTCAAAGCAATGATTAACACTATTCTCACATTTCTTCTCTTAATAGAGGTCTATATATTCTTTATTCTGAGATCTGTTTATTCCAGCAATCAGTTTGTTGTCGCTATTTCAATTCAAATTATTATAGCTGTGTTTACGGCATTTTCTTTGTATTACACTTCATCTAGTTTGGGGCATGGACTAAGTCAAACGACAAAATCTATCAATGTTTTTATGGGATTATTTGTTGCGTTTGGTGTAGCCAAAATGATATTTATTTCAATCCTATTTGTTGAGGATGTTACTCGGTTGATTAGGTTCGTGTTTCACTATTTTAACTCATCTGGTTCTGTAGACTATGCTTCCAGAAGAAAAGCAGTTACCAATATTGGTTTAGGAATTGCTGCAATTCCATTTTCTGCATTTTTGTACGGGATGTTTAAGACTCGTTATGATTTTAAGATTTTCAGAAAAAGTATTGAATTAAATAATTTGCCAAAAGAATTTGAAGGACTTAGAATTGTTCAGATTTCTGATTTTCATGCTGGAAGCCTGGATGATTTGGAAGCAATAAAATTAGGTTTGGATAAAATCCAAAGTTTGAAACCGGACTTATTATTGTTTACCGGTGATTTGGTGAATAACATTTCCGAAGAGTTCGATAAATTCATTCCTTATTTTAAAGATCTAACAGCCAAATATGGAAAGTATTCCATAATGGGAAATCATGATTATGGCTTGTATTACAATTGGAGCTCAAAGGAAGAGCAGGTGGAAAATGAACAGCGAATTAGAAACCATCATAAATCAATTGGATTTGATTTATTAGAGAATCAATCGCGAAAGATTGAGAAAAATGGAGAAGTACTCAATTTAATAGGTGTAGAGAACTGGGGGCGGCCTCCATTTCCTCCAAAAGGAGATTTGGATAAGGCTATTTCGGAAATTCAAGCAGACTCTGTGAGCATACTAATGTCACACGATCCGCATCATTGGGAGGACAAAGTGATTCCTCA
This sequence comes from Flavobacteriales bacterium, assembly GCA_965660305.1. Taxonomy (GTDB): domain Bacteria; phylum Bacteroidota; class Bacteroidia; order Flavobacteriales_D; family CAJJDF01; genus CAJJDF01. The sequence continues at coordinate 75,150 of CBFHZD010000007.1, forward strand.
TTCTCAAAAAATTGATCTAACCTTGAGCGGACATACCCACGGAATGCAAATGGGAATAGAGCTGCCAGGATTCAAATGGAGTCCGGTTTCTTTAAGGTATAAGCGATGGGCGGGATTGTACAAAGAAAACGATCAATATTTATATGTCAATAGAGGATTTGGTCATATTGGTTTTCCGGGTAGAGTTGGGATAAAACCAGAAATCACTCTGTTAGAGTTAGTATCTAAAAAATAGATGTAACTTGTTATTTTTAAATTCTAACCTGTTTACATAATTTATCAACAAAACTACCTGATATAGGTCCTTTTATTGTTGAAAAGTCCACTTTTTTCTCTTTTTAATCGTGTTCATTTTAGTTATATTTGTTCTTTAATGAAACCAACAATTTTAAGCTAAATTATGAGCGAAGAAGATAAAGGAAATTATTCAGCGGATAATATTCAGGCTCTGGAAGGTATGGAGCACGTAAGGTTAAGGCCTTCAATGTATATAGGAGATGTAGGGATTAGAGGGTTGCACCACTTGGTGTATGAAGTAGTGGACAACTCTATTGATGAAGCAATGGCAGGTTATTGCGATACGGTAAATGTCATTATCAATGAAGACAATTCCATTTCAGTAGAAGATAACGGAAGGGGTATTCCTACCGGCATTCATAAAAAAGAAGGAGTTTCCGCCCTGGAGGTTGTAATGACTAAAATTGGAGCAGGAGGTAAGTTTGACAAGGATACATACAAAGTTTCTGGTGGACTTCACGGAGTTGGTGTTTCTTGTGTGAATGCTTTATCCAATTTTCTAAAAGCCGAAGTGTACCGAGAGGGAAAAGTTTTTGTTCAAGAATACGAAAAAGGAAAACCAGTATATCCAGTAAAAGAAATTGGAACATCAGACAAGCGGGGTACAATTGTAACTTTCACGCCAGATGATACCATATTTTCTGAAAGAGTTTACAGTTACGAAACGCTTTCCAAAAGATTGAGAGAACTTTCTTTTCTGAATAAAGGACTCACCCTTTCAATTGAAGATAAAAGAACAGTGGATGAAAAAGGGAATACCTTAAAAGAAACTTTTTTATCGAAAGAAGGATTGAAGGAATTTGTTCAATTTCTAGATAGTACCAGAGAACCGATTATTGAAGAGGTGATTCACATGGAAGGAGAAAAGAATGGAGTTCCTGTGGAAGTTGCTATGGTGTACAATACTTCTTATTCTGAGAATATATTTTCTTATGTAAATAATATCAATACCCACGAAGGAGGAACGCACCTTTCGGGGTTTAGAAGAGGATTGACAAGTACTTTAAAAAAGTATGCTGAAGAATCAGGTTTATTGGATAAACTTAAGTTTGAAATTAGTGGTGATGATTTTCGTGAAGGTCTTACGGCCATTGTTTCGGTAAAGGTTGGTGAACCACAATTTGAAGGGCAAACCAAAACAAAACTCGGAAACAGAGAAGTAAATGCACCAGTTAGCCAAGCTGTAAGCCAAATGCTTACCGATTACTTGGAAGAACATCCGAATGATGCTAAAACTATAATCCAAAAAGTTATTTTGGCTGCTACTGCTCGTCATGCAGCGCGAAAAGCAAGAGAAATGGTTCAAAGAAAGACAGTGATGTCTGGAGGAGGACTACCAGGAAAATTATCGGATTGTTCAGGGAAAGATCCAGAAGAGTGTGAGATATATTTGGTTGAGGGTGATTCAGCAGGAGGTACTGCAAAACAAGGAAGAGATAGATTTTTTCAAGCAATTATGCCTCTTCGAGGGAAAATTCTTAATGTTGAAAAAGCAATGCAACATAAGATTTTTGAAAATGAAGAGATAAAAAATATATACACAGCTCTGGGAGTTCGAGTAGGAACCGAAGAAGACAGTAAAGCTCTGAATCTTGAAAAATTGAGGTACCACAAAATTATCATTATGTGTGATGCCGATGTCGATGGATCTCATATCGAAACTTTGATTCTTACATTCTTCTTCCGCCATATGCGTGAATTGATAGAGAAAGGATACGTTTACATTGCAACTCCTCCGTTATATTTAGTGAAAAAGGGGAAAAAGCAAGAGTATGCTTGGAGTGACGAACAAAGAGATCAGTTGATAGCGGAAATGAAAGGTGCAGGTTCTGAATCCTCTGTGGGAATTCAGCGATACAAAGGTCTGGGAGAGATGAATGCTGAGCAATTGTGGGACACAACTATGAATCCAGAATTTAGAACTCTTCGTCAAATTACTATCGAAAGCTTGATAGAAAGTGATCGTACTTTCTCAATGTTAATGGGTGATGAGGTTCCTCCAAGAAGAGAGTTTATAGAGCAGAATGCTAAATATGCAAATATTGACACATAATTAAACGTTTTTTATTGCAGATTAAAAAGTAAGTTCTATATTTGCAATCTCAATACGGAAACGGATTGAAAAGTTCTAAAAAACACAATGATTTCTTAAACCTTTATCGGGAAGTTTTACACTTAGTTTAAGAAGAAATATACTACCCTCGGGGTGTAGCGTAGCCCGGTTATCGCGCCACGTTTGGGACGTGGAGGTCGCAGGTTCGAATCCTGCCACCCCGACAATAAAAAAGCCTTTCAGATTTATCTGAAAGGCTTTTTTTGTTTTTCAGATTGTCTGTACTTTTTTCTCGTTTTTTTAGAATCAAGTCAAGAAAGAAATAATGAGGTATTGAGAAATAAAGCTCGACAGATTAAAAGGAGCTTTTCTAGTTCTAAAGATTCAAAATAGTTTTTTTATATTTTGAAAAAATGATGAAGAGTAAGGCTAAAAAAAATCCTTTTGCTCTTCTAGTTTAGCTAGTTTCTATTTATTGGCTATTGTCTTAACGCTGTATCCGTCTTGAAATAAAAATTTTACTCGAATTGCACTGTCTGTCTCCGAGATAAGATATTCTTCTATTTCTTCTTTTTCAAGTTCATGAAAATAATCGTAACGAAAACCTTTGTTATATTCCAGCTGATAGCGATTTTCTATTATACCTTCTTTTCTGTATAATTTTGGTAGAGAAGAATTGATACCTGTCAACTCCCAGTTTTTTTCGATCCGATAGGTGTTGTCTTGGTACAACAGAAATTGATTGTAATTGGATAAGTTAATGCTGCTAACTACAAGGGTAATAAAAACAGCTGAAGTCAATAATAGTTCTACAAATATTTTGTAAAGCTTTATGCTGTAGTTTGTCATCCAATAATGAATGATAAATGAGAAGGTAAAACCAATAAAAATGACATTTCTAGTTTTGTATCCTATCAAATGTTGGTTATCGAGATTTAAAATAAATTCAAAAATCAATGCGAGAAAAAGAAGGATGGCAGTGCTATTAACTAGGTAATAGAACCAACTAGTCTTTGTTTTTCTAATGCCTAGTAATCTTTTAATTCCTAGAGGAATTAAAGAAAGAATCAATAGCACAACTCCAAAAAGAATGAATTTTTCCATGGTTGATAAAATTAGTCTATTTTACGAATAAATCAAAGGTTGAGGGTTTTGTGGTTAGGAGTTCTGTTTTTTAGTTGATGAATAAAAAGAAAAAACCCCATATTTTTATGGAAATAATCCTTATTTTTGTACTTCAAAACACTAAAAAAATACATTACAAAATAGTATGGCTGAAATAGAAGTATTGTTACCAAAAATGGGAGAAAGTGTAGCTGAAGCTACCGTAATCACATGGTTAAAAGAGGTTGGAGAGACCATAGAGGCGGAAGAATCATTGATTGAAATAGCAACAGATAAAGTAGATTCAGAGGTTCCAGCTCCTGTTGATGGAGTTTTGGTAAAAAAATTATTTAATGAAGGCGATGTTGCTCAAGTGGGGGATGTTATTGCTATTATCTCAACAGAAGGAGGTGGTGATACAACCGATTCTACTCCAGCTAAAACAGAAACTAGTGAGCCAACTCCAGAGGTAGTTGAGCAAGTTGCTGCTCCACTGGCACAATCAGCTGCAGATCAAGTTGAATTATCGAAGACAGGAGACTCCGGCAGGTTTTATTCGCCACTAGTAAGAAATATTGCAAAGGAAGAAGGTATTTCGATGAGTGAGTTGGAAACAATCACTGGCAGTGGAAAAGAAGGGAGAGTGAGTAAGTCAGACATATTAGCTTACATAGAAAATAGAGGTTCAGCAGTTGCTGCACCTGAGAAAAAAGAAGAAATATCAGCTCCGAAAGATAAGGTGATTACTACAACTACTCAAATTAACAAGCCTGTTCATAAACCTTCCATTCCTGTAGGGCCTAATGATACTGTTGTGGAAATGGATAGAATGAGAAAATTGATTGCAGATCACATGGTGATGTCAAAATCAACTTCTCCTCACGTCACTTCCTACGTTGAAGCAGATGTAACCAACATCGTAAACTGGAGGAATAAAGTAAAGAATCAATTCCTAAAAGATAACGGAGAAAAAATAACATTCACTCCAATATTTATAGAAGCAATAGCCAAGGCAATCAAAGATTTTCCAGGAATTAATATTTCCATTGATGGTACAAACATCATTCAAAGAGGAAACATTAATATAGGAATGGCAGCTGCACTTCCTTCAGGAAACTTAATTGTTCCTGTGATTAAAAATGCGGATAGACTTAATCTTTTAGGTTTGACAAAAGCCGTAAATGATTTGGCAAATAGAGCAAGACAAAACAAATTAACTCCGGATGAAATTCAAGGAGGAACTTATACAATGACAAATGTAGGTACGTTTGGAAATGTGTTTGGTACCCCAATTATTAACCAGCCTCAAGTAGCGATTATGGCAGTTGGAGCTATCCGTAAGATGGTTTCGGTGATCGAAACACCAGAAGGAGATACAATGGGAATTAGACATAAGATGTTCTTGTCTCACGCTTATGACCACAGGGTTGTAGATGGGGCCTTAGGAGGTATGTTTGTTCGTAAAGTAGCAGATTACCTAGAATCTTTTGATCCTAATAGAGAAATATAGCGTAAGCTAAAAGTACGGAGTTGGAAATTATGTTGGCTCTGAGAATTAAAGATAAACTGAAGCCTTAGTTCGACCGCTGGGAGAGTATCGAAGGCTGACTTAAGAAATAAAAATTTTTAAGCTCTTCAATAAACCGAAGAGCTTTTTTTTAAAATAATAAACCATGAATATAAACTTAACAAGACCCATTGCATTTTTTGACCTAGAATCTACAGGAGTAGATGTCTCTAAAGATAGAATTGTGGAAATTTCCATACAGAAATTGATGCCAAACGGAGGCAAAGAAACCTTCACAAAAAGGGTAAACCCTGAAATGCCAATTCCAATTGAAGCCTCCGAAGTCCATGGTATTTATGATTTTGATGTTTTGAATGAAAAGACTTGGAAAGAAATTGCTCCTGAAGTAGTTGCCTTTATTGGAGATGCTGATTTAGCAGGTTACAACTCCAATCGCTTTGATATTCCTATGTTAATGGAAGAGTTGTTGAGAGTGGAGGTTGAACTGGATATGTCGGACAGAAAGAGAATTGATGTGCAAAATATCTTCTACAAGCAGGAGAAAAGAACACTTGAAGCTGCGCTGGAATTTTACTGCGGTAAGAAATTGGAAAATGCTCACAGTGCTGAGGCAGACACCACAGCCACAATGGATGTTTTGTTGGCCCAAATTGACAGATACGATGACATTGAAGGCAATGTTGAATTTTTAGCTGAATACTCAGAAATGGGGAACAAAATGGCTGATTATGCAGGTCGTTTTGTTTACAACGCAGATGGAGAACCTTGTTTTAACTTCGGAAAACATAAAGGAAAAACCATAGAAGATGTATTGAGGAGAGAACCAAGTTATTATTCTTGGATGATGAATGGAGATTTTCCAAGATACACTAAAAAAGTACTGCAAGAGGTAAAGGAAAATATGTAGTTTTTAGATTCTAGATGTTAGATACAAGATTATAGATTAAATTCAAATTAATAAAGACACTTCAAAAAAAATAATGGTACGAATTATAGAGTTTATTAATACCATCAATAATGACTAATCACTTTAACCTTTTAATAATCTACTAAAATCACATGAAAATAATCTGCATAGGAAGAAACTATAGTGAACATGCTAAAGAATTAGGGAATGAAGCACCAAAAGAACCACTTTTTTTCTTGAAGCCTGATTCGGCAATTTTGCCAAAACGAGTGCCTTTTTATATTCCAGACTTTACGAATGATCTTCATTTTGAAGTGGAGCTCTTGGTGAAAATAAATAAGGTTGGAAAACACATTGAAGAACGATTTGCCAACACTTATTATGATAAAATAGGGTTAGGTATAGATTTTACAGCCAGAGATTTACAGCAAGAATGCAAAACTAAAGGTTTACCTTGGGAAAAAGCCAAGGCATTTGATGGTTCTGCTGTGATTGGCAAAGAGTTTCTCGATAAATCAGAATTTGAATCAATTCAAAATATCCCTTTTAGTTTGAACAAAAATGGAGAACAAGTTCAGCTGGGAAACTCACAGGACATGATATTTTCTATTGATAGAATTGTAAGTTATGTTTCTCAGTTCTTTACTCTCAAAATAGGAGATATTATTTACACAGGAACACCATCAGGAGTAGGGCCAGTTAAAATTGGAGACAAATTGGAGGGTTTTATTGGCGACAAACAACTGATTACATTAGATATTAAATAAACTTTTCCTAGATTTTTATTTTTCTATGTCCTTTCCTTAAAATGGGAGTATCTTAAAACGAGAATCAGTCCGATGAAAAAGATGTTCGATTTCTCGGAAGTGACTTATCTATTTCAAGATAATTTCATCTTAACACCACTAAGTTTAATAACTTTTAAAATATTTTCCTTCTAAATTAATTTTTTAAGCTTTAACTATCAATGATTTATAGACAAACTGCCTGTTTTGAATAAAAAAAACAGCTATCTATGTAACAAACTGCAAGGCTCTACGTAAAAGGAGTTGACTGGTGTACCAAAAGAAGATACTTTTGCGCCTAATATTCACCTAAAACCATTTAATGAGACAACTAAAAATAACCAAATCGATAACGAACAGGGAAAGTCAATCGCTTGATAAATACCTACAAGAGATTAGTAAAGAAACCCTAATAACCGCTGAAGAGGAGGTTTTGTTGGCTCAGAGAATCAAAGAAGGTGACCAAATAGCACTAGAGAAATTAATTAAGTCAAATTTAAGGTTTGTTATTTCTGTTGCTAAACAATACCAAAACCAAGGGCTTACACTTCCGGATTTAATTAATGAAGGGAATTTAGGATTAATAAAAGCAGCACAAAGATTTGATGAAACAAGAGGATTTAAGTTTATTTCTTACGCAGTTTGGTGGATAAGACAATCCATCCTTCAAGCTTTGGCAGAACAAAGTAGAATTGTAAGATTACCATTGAATCAAGTGGGGTCATTAAATAAATTGAATAAAACATTTTCGAGGCTAGAACAACAGTACGAAAGAGCTCCAAGTGAACATGAATTGGCAGAAGAGTTGGAGGTTACCAACACAAAAGTAAACGATACATTAAGAGTAGGTGGAAGACACGTATCTGTTGATGCGCCTTTTCAAGAAGGTGAAGACAATTCTTTGTTGGATGTACTTATTAATTCTGATTCACCAACGGCAGATACAGATTTGATGATAGAATCTTTACAAAGAGAAATAAAAAGATCTTTATCAACTTTGTCAGAAAGAGAAAGAGAGGTAATTATTTTATTCTTTGGAATTGGAATGAAACACGGACTTACCTTAGAGGAAATTGGAACGAAATTCGATTTAACGAGAGAAAGGGTAAGGCAAATTAAAGAAAAGGCAATTAGGAGATTAAGACAGACCTCTAGAAGTAAGCTACTCAAAACTTATTTAGGATAGCAGTGATTCATTTAAATAGAAAAATATAGAAAACACCTCGTTTTGAGGTGTTTTCTTTTTTTAGGTAAAATTTAATTTTACTTGTAAGCTAATTCTTTAATTTTTGATAAATTTGTGGAGAAATTTAAAACTCTTAACAATGAGCCAAACCACCTCCAAAGCCTTTTACGAGTCAGAATTAAATGACTGGGTAAACAAAGAAAAATCAGCAATAAGTTTAATCACCTCCATAGGTAATTTGCTTTATGACAAATCAATTGAATTAGTACTTTTTAGAAATCCCTTGGTAGATCAAAGTGTTTCGGAAATCCTAAGCCTCCACAAATCAACGAGTGAAGTAACAGGCAAGAAAATAACAGTGGAAGATTCTGCAGCACTGGCAGCAGAAATAATGAACATTGATATTGCTCCATCAAAACTTGACATTGGAAAACTTGCTTCCGAATGGTCGCTTGAAAAAGATCAATTTGACTCAATTACGGAGTTTTTGAACTCTAAATTACAAGGATTTAAAACAAGTGATAATCAATCTCTGGAACCGAGAGATGTAGTCCTTTATGGTTTTGGAAGAATTGGAAGGTTAGCAGCAAGAGAACTCATAAAGCAGGCTGGTAAAGGACAGCAGTTAAGGTTGAGAGCTATTGTTGTGAGAAACAACTCTGAAGATCAAATAAAGAAAAGAGCTTCTTTACTAAGAATGGATTCAGTTCACGGTCCGTTCCCAGGCACAATCTTTGAAGATTATATGAACAAGAATTTGATCATAAATGGTCAGGTTATTCATATTATTCAAGCTAATCATCCTTCTGAAATTGATTATACAACCTTTGGTATAAACAATGCTTTGGTTCTCGATAATACAGGGGTATTTACTGATAAAGAGGCCCTTTCAAATCATCTAAAATCAAAAGGAGTGTCAAAAGTAATTTTGACTGCACCAGGGAAAGAGATTCCAAATATTGTTTACGGAATCAATCAGAAAGAATTCAAAATAGAGGAACACGATATTTTTTCTGCTGCATCTTGCACTACTAATGCCATTTCGCCAATCCTAAAAGTGATTGAAGATAATTATGGCGTTGAAAAAGGTCACATTGAAACGGTTCATGCCTATACCAATGATCAGAATCTATTGGATAATTATCACAAAAAACCAAGGAGAGGAAGGTCTGCCGCTATCAATATGGTAATAACTTCCACTGGAGCAGGTAAAGCCGTGACCAAAGTAATTCCGAGCCTTAACGGTAAGTTGACTGCAAACGCTGTGAGAGTTCCAACGCCAAATGGTTCCTTAGCTATAATGAACTTATCGATTAAAAAAGAAGCAACTTTAGACGAGGTAAACCAGATGGTGAAAAAATACGCAATGGAAGGTGATTTGGTCAATCAAATTAAGTATTCTATTGAAGAGGAATTGGTTTCAAATGACATCATTGGGAATACTTGCTGTTCCGTATTTGATAGTCATGCAACGATTGCGTCAGACGACAAAAAGAATATTGTATTGTATGTTTGGTACGACAATGAATTCGGATACACCAAGCAAGTAATCAGATTGGCTAAGTATGTGGCTAAGGTGAGAAGGTTATTGTACTACTAATCAAGAAACCCTTTATTTATTGTTGGAACCCTTTCGTAATTGCGAAGGGGTTTTTTGTTTACCTATTATTTTTTTGGAACAAATATTGACATACATTTATTAAATTAGTCTAAATTTTAATTTTATGAAAAACCTAACCTTATTCATTTTGCTTTTCGCATTTTCCTTATTTTCATTTTCAAGTGAACAAAAGCATGAAAGACAAGAGAAAGCGAAAAATCAAATAGTTCAGATGAAGCAAAGTATTATGTTGGTTCGTTTGTCAGACAAAGCTCCGTTAATAAAAGCCTTGAAAGAAAAGGGGATGGAGCAAAGAGCCAGAACCGTGAAGGAGAAACAAGAAGCAATTAATAAAGAGATAATGCTGTCATTTTCAAAATTTAATTTCTGTAAAGTGTACTTTTTCTACAGCAATGATTCGGAACACTTACAAAATCAAAACTTCTCTGAGGTTCAATTATTTAGTGCGCCAGAATTGTTAGCTAAAGATGTACAATTAGACACTAATTTTTTTGTAGCCGATTTTGGCATGTTAACAAACGAAAAAGAGTTGAAGACCGCTACAGAACAAAAAGAAAAGACTGGCATATCGAAACAAAAGAAATACAAGGGTTCCGATGTAAACACTTCAATTAAATGCATGTTTTTAAGAGATCATAATTTCAATCAGTTAGAAAGTCCTTTTCCTTTTTATGTCAGGTTTCACCCAACACCGATTCAAAGTTTATCTTACCGCCAGGTAGTGGAAAGGATGAATAAACAACTGACCAAATTCAGTAATCAAATAAAATGATTCAAACTTTTTTCAATCGATTAAAATAAACTTACAAAGTGACAGAATTAGAACTAATAATTGACCTACATAAAAAATCTGAGAGACAAGGCCCAGGTAGCGAAGAAGACACCTTGAAGGCTCTTGATATGATCAATTTCACAAATAAAAACAATTTGAAAGTTGCTGATATTGGTTGTGGAAATGGTGGTCAAACAGTGACGTTGGCCAAAAACTTAAATGCTGGGATCACTGCAGTTGATTTGTTTCCAGAGTTTTTGGAAGAGCTTAATGAAAGAGCATATAAACAAGGGTTAGTAGATAGAATTGTTGGGTTACAAAAGTCAATGGACGATTTGCCTTTTGAGGAAGCTGAATTTGATCTTATTTGGTCGGAAGGGGCAATTTATAACATTGGATTTGAAAATGGGCTCCGAAAATGGAAAGACTATTTGAAGGTAGGTGGCTATTTGGCGGTGAGTGAGATAACTTGGATAACCAATTCACGACCAAAAGAAATAGAAGAGTTTTGGAACTCTGAATATCCAGAAATTAGTACGGCTTCAGCAAAGATTAATCAGTTGGAAAGTAATGGCTATTCCTTGATGGGGTATTTCTATTTAAGCCAGGATAGTTGGATTGATAACTATTACAAGCCAATGCAAAAAAGATTTGACAGTTTTCTTAAACGTCACAAAAACAGTGAGTTGGCAAGAAAGGTGGTTGAGGAACATCAAGCTGAAATTGAATTATACATAAAGTATAAAGATTACTACAGTTATGGATTTTACATAGTTCGTAAAAATGAATAAAGGGATTTACAATTCAACACCTTATAAAGAACTATGAGAAATCAAAATCTACAGACTATTTGCATCAAGTGTAAATGAGATGTATATGGTGAAAAAAAACAGAGTTCTGACTGAAAGAAAGAACTCCGATTTCTAAATTACTTTTTTGGAAGAAGTCTACCGTTAATAGGTGTTAAATCGTACATTTCAAATGTTTCGATTATACTCTCCATATCCTCTTTTTCTCCGTGATCGTCCTTCCCTTGTTCAGTTTCAAGGAAATTGTAAAGAGTCTCCTTTTTGTCAAATGTTGACCAAACTACTACGGTGTTTTTTTCTTTATTGGCACTTACTTGATAAGCAAGAAGTCCGTCAGATTTTTTGTCCATTTTCATAGTTGGAGCTTCAGCAATTCGGATTAAGTCTTCAATTTTTCCGGGTTTTGCAGTTGATACAGAAACAAAAGTGTAAGTTGGGTTGTTCATATTCATAGTAAAATTAGTTATTAATTATGTTTATGATGTAAAATTACAAATTATATTCAAATTAATAGCATTTTTATTAAATTTGTTCAAAATAGATATAAAATAAAGGATGAAATACGCATTATTGAAGGAGGTAATACAGTTTATTGAGGAGTATGAAGTTGGAAACTCGTCAGATGCCATAGAAGATTTTACAATATGGCTGAACAATAAATTGTTTGTGGCTAATAATAAAACCAAAAATTCTGCCCATAATGAATTGCTAATTGCCTTTAAATTACTGTATTTGAATAAGTCCTTAAAAAAACAAACTAAAAGTGTATTCTCAGATTCGAAGGTGTCTTCTATTGATGAATATAGTTTTTTGTTGCATCTGGATTATGCCGAAAGTTTGAGGAAAATGGAATTAGTCGAGATGCACAATCTTGAAGCTCCAACAGGAATAGAAATCATTAAAAGACTTATAAAAAACAAATTTGTTGAAGAATTTGCGGATGAAGAGGATAGGAGGGCAAAACGTATTAAAATGACTAGGAGCGGAATAGAGGAGTTAAAAGATCTTAAGCCAAAAATTGATTTGATTTTTTCCAATTTTACAGGAGCTTTGAGTCTAGATGAAAAAGTTCTAGTTAGTGGAGTTTTTGACAAGCTAATGGAATAAAACCTTTCTTCAATAAGAGGTTATTGTGCGATGGATAGGTTTATCTGTTTTTGGTTTAATAGAGCACAAAAAAAGCCTTCTTGAGAAATCAAGAAGGCTTTTTGTAAAATAGATTGATGTAAAACTTATTTTTTGATATGTCTTGCGTATCTTGACTTAAATTTATCAATTCTACCCGCAGTATCTACAAAGTTTTGCTTACCTGTATAAAATGGGTGAGATTTGTGAGAAATTTCTGTTTTGATAAGAGGATATTCTTTTCCTTCAAATTCAATAGTGTCGTTTGTTGCCGTACAAGATTTTGTTAAAAACATGTAATCGTTACTCATGTCTTTGAATACAACTAATCTGTAGTTTTCTGGGTGGATGTCTTTTTTCATTTTGTATAATTTAGTCCCACCTTACTTTAGCGGGCATTATGTTGTCGTTAATTAAGTTGCGAATTTACAAATTTCTTTTTGGATTAAAAACATTTACCGCCTCCTTTTTATACTAAATCATCAAAAAAGCCGTAATTTCAACCACAATTCAGGTTTTATCTTCGGTTATGAAAATTACAACACGCACTTTTCTTTATTTTTCAGTAATTATAACTGCTCTTTCTCTATCTTTCTCAATTACGAGTTGTAGAAAAGAAAACTTCTTAAATGATTCTGGTGTAAAGTTACAATTTTCGACTGATACTGTAGTGTTCGACACGGTATTCTCAACCATAGGTTCTACCTACCGAAGATTTACTGTACGAAACCCGTACAACAAACCAGTGCTTGTATCTCAAATTAGGTTGGGTAAAGGAACTAGTTCAGCTTATCGTATGAATGTGGATGGAATTTCTGGGGTTTTGATAAAAGATCTTGAGATTTCTGCCAATGATAGTATTTTTATCTTTGCTGAAGTAACAATTGATCCCACAAATGCAAACAATCCTTTTGTTGTAGAGGATAAAATCCATTTTGTGACCAACGGAAATAGTCAATCGGTCGAGTTGGCAGCTTGGGGGCAAAACGCCTATTTTCATTACAATGAGGTAGTTTGTGGAGAGACTTGGGCTGTGGACAAGCCACATGTACTGTATGGAATAACCGCGGTTGGTTTTCGTGGTATTGATTCAAATTGCACATTAACGATTCCTGCAGGTGCCCAAATATACGCGCACAATGAGGCTGTTTTATACGTGTACAAAAGTTCTCTATTTGTAAATGGTACGGAATCAAACAGAGTTGTTTTTCAGGGAGATAGGAGAGAGGCGTCCTACGCAAACGAATCTGGTCAATGGTTTGGAGTTCGTTTTGCTATTGCACAAAATAGCGTAATGAATTACACCATTATAAAGAATGCTACAGCTGGAATATATGTAGATACCTCCTTTGGAGGTGACTCTCTTTTGCTAAATGGAGTGGAGTCTTTTAATCATTCTTTTGCCTCGTTGTTTGCTCGAGGAGCAAGAATTCATGCTGAAAATTCTCGGTTTAATAGAGCAGGAAATAACGCTGTTTCATTGCGTTTGGGAGGTGAGTATTATTTTAATCATTGTACTATAAATAATTTTTGGAGCGCTACCTCCAGAACAACCCCAGCCTTGCTGCTTAATAATTATTATGAAGCCAACTCTGTGATTTATGTAAGGCCAATTGTTCGGGCAAGTTTCAACAACACCATCATTCATGGAAATATAGATAATGAAATAGTTTTGGATACCATTACGGGAAATTTTGCCAACTACCAATTCAATCATTGTTTGGTAAAAGTAGATCAACCCACAAATTCCAGTTACATCAACATTAAAAAGAATGTTATACCTAATTATATATCAAACAATAATTTAAGATTAAAAAGCAATTCAATTTGCATTGATCAGGCAGACCCTTCCTATTTTCTTTCAAATGATTTGGATAATAATATGAGAAGTAACCCTGCCGATATTGGATGTTATGAATATGTTCCGTAACTTAGGATTCTTAATTTTTTATAAACCATATAAACACACATGAAAAAAATAATTTTATCCCTGTTGGCGTTTTCAGCCTTCAGTTTTAGTGGTATTTCGCAAGATACCATCACAAACAAAAAAGGAAGTGACTACGTTTTTACGGAAGTTAAAAATCTAGATAAAACTTCAGTTCAGAATCAAAACAGAACAGGAACTTGTTGGAGCTTTTCAGCTTTGTCATTTTTAGAATCGGAGTTGATTAGAAAAGGAAAAGGAAAGCATGATTTATCTGAAATGTTTATTGTAAGAAACGCTTACATCGGTAAAGCAGAAAACTATTTGAGGTATTATGGAACCTTCAATTTTGGACCAGGAGGTGCTTTTCATGATATTCCATGGGTGATCAAAAGATTTGGAATTGTTCCTGAATCAGCCTACAAAGGATTGAATTACGGAACGGACTCACATAACCATTCTGAAATGCAAGGAATGCTTAAAGCAATGGTAGAAGTATTGGCAAAGAAACCTCAAGGAGGAAAACTGACTAAATCATGGAAAAAAGCCATTACAGGTGTTACAGATGCATACCTAGGTGAACTTCCTGATAATATGGAAGAATTTAAGTTTGATTACGAAGGTGCTTCATATACTCCAAAATCATTCGCTAGTCACCTAGAGTTGAATATGGACGATTACGTATCTTTAACCTCTTACACACATCACCCTTTTTACTCAAGTTTTGTGATTGAAGTTCAAGATAATTGGGCCCTACAATCTTGTTATAATTTGCCTTTAGACGAATTCATGGAGGTGATGGAATCTGCAATTATGGATGGATACACTTTCGCTTGGGGAGCCGATATTTCTGAAAAAGGATTTTCGGCAAGAGATGCCTTAGCAATTTTGCCAGTAGATGAATCTACAATTAAAGTAAAAGGGAAGAATAACAAACATTTTAGTGATGCTGGTGAAGAAAAAATCAGTAATGCATTTATGACTCCAGTTGAAGAAAGAGTGGTGACGCAACAAGAACGTCAAGATGCTTTTGATAGCCAGGAAACTACTGATGATCATGGGATGCACATTACAGGTATTGTGAAAGATCAAAAAGGAACAAAATATTTTGTTGTGAAAAACTCTTGGGGAGATTACAACCAATGTGATGGATACTTTTACGCTTCTTTTCCTTATGTGAGATATAAAACAATGAACATCCAAATTCACAAAGATGCTTTGTCTAAATCAATGAAGAAAAAATTGGGAATAAAGTAAAAAGTCTAAAGAACAAAGCTTTCAGGTTTTAATTCTTTTTAGAATAGAAAAAAGCGAATCGACTGTAACAGTTGATTCGCTTTTTTTTGTTATTGTAACATTGTTTTTTTTAAGTAAAAGCAAAGAATCACCTCTGGTTATAATATTCTTGGCTTTGCCTATTCATGTATCCCTGACATTAAGAAGCTATTTCAATTGTTTAAAATACCTTGATGAGTCTTGATTTTCTGTGTGTTGAATAAAAGATTTAATCTCCTTTAATAAAATTTGAGGCTCTAGTATTCCAGTCTCGAAATAGGACGAGGTAGCTGTGTTGCAAACGCTTATTTTTTCTGGACTAAAAACGGATAAATAGGAGTATCGTGGTTTGTTCTTCTTGAGGTAATCGTAACTAATGTCTTTTTGATTGTAAGTCAATAGTAGCCAATAGTCTAGTGTAGAGTCTTGTGATAAAATAGTTTCGAAATCAAGTTTTTTAGAGCCTGAAGAAGAGTCAGAATTCAAAAAATAACGCCCGCCTGCATCTTCAATTAGCTTACTTGTAAAGCTCCTACCACCTGGTAAAGTCCACACATCGTCATATAATTCTCCGCAAAGAACAACCGGTTTTTGTGTACTCGAATCCTTAGATACAACCTCTGTTAAATAACTCTTTTCGATAGAGCGAAAAATAGAGTCTGCCATTTTTTCTTTCTCAAACAAAACACCATAGAGTTTTATCCATTCTGCCTGAGCAAGAGGGTGAATTTCAAGGTATTCAACATTGCTTACGGTGGGGATTGAAAATGACTGAAACCAATCGTGATTTCCATTACTGGGATATATCATGGCCAAATCTGGCTTGAGAGATACAATTAGTTCCTTGTCGGGACTCTGGTCAGAACCAACATCCAAGGTTAGTTTAGTAGATAATCTTTCCTTTATTTTTTTGTTACTAATTCCCTGCGAATAGGTTACACCGGTGATTTTATCTACCTCGTTTAGTACGTTCATGAATGAAATATAGGTAGATGAATAGGTTAAAACACTTTTGAAAGGTGTAGTAACCAATTTTATTCCTTTCATCTCAGAATTATCCTGAGAAGAAACCAAAAAATGATCCAATACTTCTTGTGTTTGAGGATTGGTAATTGTTACCACGGTCCCTTCATTGGTCTTATACATGGACAAACCTTTGGCATAGTTCAACGGGATTATTTCCTCAAATTGAATAGGCTCTTTGTTAGAATCAGAAATGGAACAGCTTCCAAAAAAAATGAGGCTTAAGAGTACATATAAAAAATGATTTTTCATTAAGGGTTGATTCTTTTAATGGTCCATTCATTAGATTCTAAGGAGTAAGTTACTCTGTCGTGAAGTCGTTTTGCTCTTCCTTGCCAAAATTCATAGTAAAATGGCACAATAATATAGCCGCCCCAATGCGGTGGTCGTGGAACTTCTTGTCCTTCAAACTTGTTGGTGTATTCTTTCAGTCTATCTGAAAGTTCTTTATGATTTTCAAGCTCTTCACTTTGATGAGAAGCCCAAGCGCCCAATTGACTTTCTCTTGGTCTGCTAGCAAAGTATGCGTCAGAAAATTCCGGATTTATTTTTTCTGCCTTCCCGTAAATTCTAATCTGCCTTTCTTTTTCTGCCCAGAAAAAATTCATCGAAACGGTTGGGTTTACTTCAATATCTTGTCCTTTTTTTCCCTTATAATTGGTGAAAAATACGTAGCCATTTTCTTCAATGCTTCTCAGGTAAACAACACGAGAGGATGGAATATTTTCCTTGGAAACCGTTGCTAGATGAAAAGCATACGGTTCTGAAACCATTTTGTCAAGAGCTTCTTTGAACCAAGTCTCAAAGAGATCTTTTGGGTTTTGTGGCACGTTCGATTCATCTAATGTGCCAACTTCAAATTCTCTTCTTTCGGTTGATATTTTTTTATTTATTTCTGACATGAAACAAAAATAAGTAGAATTTGACTAAGAATCTTAAGTATGAATCAAAGATTGGATTTTAAGTTCACTCCCATCAATGAGTCTGAAAAAACTTCGCCCGTTCTGCAATAAACAGTCACTTGTAAATCATGTATGGAATCCAATGTAGGAAGTGAATCGTTTACAAACGAAATTGAGTTAGTGTAAAGATCATCGTTGTAATAGCTTAAGTCATTGATATCTATGTCGTAGGAGTAATCTTTTAGCAGAGTCGTAGGGTTGTGATTAATGACTCTAAATAAGCTGTTTAATTCTGAGTTTGCCATGAATGAGGCATTGAAATTTTGTGCTGAAACTACGGAAATAGAATCGATAGGATTTAGCAATCGATTAAAACATGGGTCATAACCCTGGGATAATGCCATGGCTTTACTAGTCAGGTCGAAGTAGAAATTTTGAACATACAAACTTTCAAAATTAAGGTGCATCCGCAAGTAATTTCTTTCGCTAGAACCCCCGTCAATTATGCTCATAGAAATCCCAGTAATGTTTCGGTTTTCGGGGTGATTGCATGGTTTGTTGCAGCTTTCTAAATAAATAAAAACCACATAGGGAATAACAAGAAGGAGAAGCGCTTTTTTAATCATAATTCTTAGAATTGGTATTGAAATTGAAATCCTGCGGTCAGGAAAAATCGATTAGGTTGAAAATTGTCTTTATGAACCTCTCTGCGAAGTGAACCCATTAGTTTGACAGAAACTCTGTTTTCTTCTTGTGTGAAAGGAATCTCTAGTCCAAATGGAATGTAAGGGTTTACTCGAGTGTATTGTGACATAGCTGTTTTGTATGAATCAACTGGGATTTCAAATAGAGAATGAGTAACAAAAGCTGACCCAACAGAATTGTAAACGGAAAGGCCTAAACCAATAAAAACATCAACAAACTGTGAATTTGTTTTAGCCAAGGCATAGCCGCCCAGATAAAGTTCGTGCAATTTATAGTCAACATCTATTTCTGCAGAAATATAAGTGGTATCCTGGGTTGTAATTGTTTTGTAAATTCTGTCAGAAATTTGACCTGAGTTTTGATAACCAAAATCAATTCCAAACTCAAAAGCAACATGTTTGTTCTTTGAGGTAACAATCCAAGCTAAATTCCCGCCCAGTTGAAAACTGGCTGTTGGTTCTTCAATGCTACTTGGTTCGCCAGCAAGAATAAAATGTTTTTTGTAAAAGCTACTGCCAATCGTTTCTTCAGGGAAATACAACGTTCTGTGCGGAACTAAAGCCAGCTTGATTGATGCCCCAGCACGATAAAATTTATTTATTTCGGTGTTGTAATCAAAGTAATCGTCTTGAGACCAAGAGAATACCACTAAAAAAGTAAATAAAAGAATTAACTTTAATTTATTCCACATATTGAATAATTGAGTGTTTGTTTCCTATCATAATGCTGTCACCAGCTCTTTTTCTTAGCATTGATTTTCCCACTGGCGAGTCGGTTGCTATTGCAAAGAAATTTCCTGAGTCTGTTGTTATTTTTCCAATACCTACTGAAATAAAAAACACGGTATTTGTAAACTTTACTAAGCTACCAAAATTAATTGAATCGCCTTTGATGGAAGGGTTAATTTTGTGTAACGTATTCAACTGATTCTGCAATACTCTGAGCTGATTTGCAAGTCTTTCGTTTTCAATGTGAGCCATAGCTCTCGAAGTCTCATGTTTGTCACCCGCAGAACTTTTCGTGTCTGAATTGGCGGACTCTTGTGTGTCCTTGAGTGCTAATTCAAGTTCGGCCATTTTATCTTTTAAATGGCTCAAAGTTTTGTTCCAGTAGTCAGTTTTTTCCATACAATTGAATTAAGAAATTGGAGCTGGTTTATTTAAATTGGGTGATACTTCTTACGAAATTAATGAATTAAGCTATAGATTTTATATTTTTGAATCAAAATCACATTCAAATGAAATACTCAATAGATTTAACGTACGAAACTCCTAGAGAATGGGCTGAGAATGCAATTAAAGATATGGATTCCTTGTTGCAAGATCACGCAGATAATGAGCGAAAAGTTTCGGCTATGGCTATGGGTCTAATTGCCAAATGTCCTGATAAAACTAAATGGATTCCTCATTTGATAGAAACAGCCATTGAAGAACTGGAGCATTTTGAAGGGGTTTATAAATTCATGGAGAAAAGGGGAGTGCAATTGCCACAAAAAATGGCTGAAGACAAGTACATGAAACAATTAATTGGCTCAATTCGTTCGGGTGTGGAAGAACGATTGATAGACAGAATGTTGATTGCTAGTATTGTAGAAATGCGAGGAATGGAGCGTTTTAAGCTGATTAGTGAAGTCTTGGAAGATCCTGAATTAAAGCGTTTTTACAAAGAAATATGGACAAGCGAAGCCAAGCATGGAACTATGTTTGTTAAGTTAGCACTCATGTATTGGGACAAGGATGTTATTTATAAAAGGTTGGAGGAATTGAATAAAATTGAAGGGAAAATCTGCGAGAATTTGGAGTGGAGGAGTGCGATTCATTAATTTCAGATCGATAAAGGATTTAGTCAATTTTTATCTTTAAATACGAAAATCAGGTTTTTTGGTTTGACTATGAACAAAATTCTCTTTCTTCTCTATATTGTCTTTGTATTATTTCAGAAAACTCCGTTTTATCTTTCCGTAGTAATTCTATGCCACCTTCATTCACGATACTTGAATGATGTTCTCGCAAATATCTGTCGCTCCAAGCACCTAACTCCACAATTACAGGCGTTAAAGCCAACCCTTTTTCAGTTAACAGATAAATATTAGACTTTTTATTATCAGGTATTTTAGTTTTTAATACAATACCTAAAGCCTCTAATTGTTTCAATTTAGTACTCAATATATTTGTAGCAATCCCCTCATCACTCTCTGTGAAATCTTTAAACGTCTTTTTGTTTTCAAGAAGCATCTGTTTAACGATTACCAGCATCCACTTATCGCCCAAAACATCTAATGCCGAAGTAAAAGGGCAATTACACCTAAATTTTGTTTCCATGCTATTTGCTTATTAATAAGTAACAAATGTACATAATATATTTTTTTTACTTGCATAATGAAATTAATATTACTTTTTACTTGCAAATAAAAAGCAATAATGTACCTTTGCTTTCAAATTACAAGTAATAATAATTAATTAAAAACAAAATCAATGAAAAAAGCAATCACAGTATTTGTGTTGGCAGGTATTCTTGCTTCCTGTGGCACATCACAAACAAATTCTACAAGCGAGAAGAAACAATCAAATAAAAAAGCAGAAATGACCAACAAAGAAATCGTAGGCACGTTCCTAGGAGCCGTAGCAAAGCAAGACACCGAAACCATGCGAGAAATTGCCAATACAGACTACATTCAACACAACCCATTTGTACCAACAGGACTAGAACCTTTTATTGGTTTATTACCAGTCTTAAAAGAACACGGAACCTATGCAGAGAATGTGCGTATGTTCCAAGATGGAAACTATGTTTTTATGCACAACATCTGGCACAACGCAACACCTTTTGGAGCAGATAAAATGGTTGCTTTCGACATTATCCGTGTGGACGAAAACAGAGAAGTAGCCGAACATTGGGACGCTATGATGGCACAAACACCACCAAATGCCTCAGGAAGAACCCTAACTGACGGTCCAACCGAAGCCATTGATTTAGATAAAACCGAAGCCAACAAAACCCAAGTAAAAGCATTGTTTGATGTTCTTATCAACGGAACGCAAGAAGAAGCAGGAGCCGCTTTAATGGCAAATTTCGACCCAAATTACAAGCAACACAACCCGAAAGCAGCCGATGGTTTAGAAGGTTTTATGGCAGCAATGCCTACCGAGCAATGGGTGTTTACCAAACAGCACAAAGTTTTAGGCGAAGGCAATTTTGTCCTTTCCATTTCAGAAGGAACGCATAAAGGTGTACACTCTGTTTTCTACGATTTACTTCGTTTAGAAAATGGAAAAATTGTAGAGCACTGGGACGTTATTCAAGAAATTCCTACCGAAGGATTGGCCAATGAAAACGGCATGTTCGGATTTTAAAATTAACACAATAATATGGGCGTTACCGATGGCA
>CBFHZD010000008.1:0-2007 GCA_965660305.1 Flavobacteriales bacterium
GATATCAAAATAACTAAATCCAAAAATATTAGGTTGTCCGAAAGTTGAAGTGGTAAAAGAAGGAGACCAAAGAGATTCAACTCCACAATTGTCTGCATATCCATTTTGAACAAAGGAAGTATCAATCGTTACCAATCCATTTGAATCCAAATAAACCGTAGTATCAACACAATTGATTGTTGGCTTAATTGTGTCTAACACTAAAATTTGAGATACCGCAGAATCAATATTTCCGTTTATATCCATAGCGTATGTTGTTACAAACATAGTATCAGTGCCACAGCTTCCTGAATAAACACTCATCCAAACTGTATCTATTCCGAGGTTATCATAAATAGAATCTAAAGTTGCAGAAGTATCAAAAGTTAAGTTCCCAGCGTTATCAAGGTATAAGGTTGTGTCGTTTAACAAAATTGTTGGTTTTATTGTGTCTTGTAAATACACAATACTAGTAGAAGAATCTATATTTCCAGATTCATCAACAATGTAAGCTTTAACTAACAAAGAATCTATGGAGAAACTAAAAGCAGTATCGCTCAACCAAACAGAATCAATGGTGCAATTATCCCAAGTAGAGGTTACGATGTCGGAAGTATCGAAACTAGCTGTTCCCGAAGCACTGTAATAAATGGTTGTTTGTTGAACAGTCTCAATGTTTGGGATAATAGTGTCTAATACTGTTACCTGGGATACTGAACTAGTTCTGTTTCCATTCAAATCCTGTGCATAAGTAGTTAAAGCAATGGTTTCACCTGCGGCCGCACAAGTGGTGTCATAACTATCTTGCCAAACGGAATCAATTCCACAATTATCTATTAACAAGGGTGAACCACTCGAAGAATCATGGATAAAGTATCCTAACCATCTTCGATTTAAATTATCATACAAATAAAAGGTTCCATCAATACTACTAATTCCCCAACCACTATTTCGAGGTGCAGAAGATGGCAAATTACTACTACTAACAAAAGCTCCTGTAGATAAATTGATAAAAAATAATTGATTTGATGAAGAAGAATATAAAGCTGCCTCTGCTCCTGCTATACCAGTATACATTATAGCTCTGTCATTTACTGCAGAAGGTAAGCCTGTAACTTCAATTCTGGATAATAGTTGATCATTTGACCTATCGTAAATAGAGATGGAATCGTCCCAAAAATATAAGATATTATTATTAATGTAATCATATACTCCAGGGCATTGCAAATAAGGTATAGCATTGGCCTGAGAAAAACGAGATTGTGAAGATAAAGCAGCGCCTGTAGAAGGATCTAAATCATATTGAATAAGACCATAAGGTACTCCAAAAACATCATCTACGACATTACCCTCAAGTTGATTGTTATTTTTATTCCACCACAATCCCCTGGGGTCAAAACTCACAGTGGAGGTAGCGATTAGAGTTCCGTCTTCCTGATAAGAGTATATATTCACTGTACGGGCTCCAGCTTGTAATGCGTAATAAACCTTTTTTATAGGATTATAAGCAATAGACATAGCTGTTATAGGACCAGAATGAGCTAAAGTATCCACAGCATAAGAACTATTAGGAATAGTATAAAAAGATTTCAAAAGCATTGAAGTATCGTACGAAGCTAAACCAAAGCTATCTAAATACACAGTAAGGTCTTGGGTTGAGATTGTAGGTGGAATTGAATCATTTGAACAATCATCGACCACATTAATCAATACAAAATTTGTATCACAAAAATCATTGTTACAGGCAATTAAACAAATAGTATCCACCCCAACAAATAACGAGTCTGGTGTATACGAATAACAATGACCTCCTGTACTAGTAAGAGTGCCATTATTACCCGAGCCACAAATTGAAGAAGAATTTACACCTCCTTGTAAATTGGTAATGCTATCAAGGCAAATCGAATAGGAACTATCACTTACAATTTGAGTACTAATTTCTGAAGTTGAGGGCTTCACTGATACAAAGACAATAGCCGTATCACACAGGGCAGGACTATTGGTATCACAGATCGAATAAGAAAATTG
>CBFHZD010000008.1:2106-95318 GCA_965660305.1 Flavobacteriales bacterium
GAATTTTCCGACAAAATTACTATCCGGAATATAAGTAATCTGCCCAGTAATTGTATCTACTATTATACTTCCGTTGGAAGGGTATGTATATATGGAAAGAGAAGTAAGATCTAAAGAATTTCCTAGCATGGTGTCATTAAGAGCTACATTAATTACAACAGTATCACCTTTCTTACCTTCTGCCGTATCATTTGTAGCTAAGTATTTAGCGTCATAAATTGTAATTATCCCTGTATCCTTTGCTATGGATGCATTTATCGGACTATTTAAGATTACTTCGAACTCCTCAAAAACCTCAGTTAATGTATCTAATACAATAGGGACATGAATATATTTAGTTAACACTGTAGAATCTGTAGAATAAAATGTTATGCTATTTGTTAAAGGTAAAGTATGAGACAAATAATCCAATCCTTGTGTTGCTGATTTATCTACAATAGTAAACGAGACAGATACATCACTCGTAGAACTGGCAGACAATGAAATTGGGATTAAAACTGAATCACTAGATTCATAAGTTACTGTATCATGAATAGACAGATATGGTAACTGACCAAGATAGGAATTTAGAGCATCAAGCAATCCATTTGTGGCGGCATTTCCCGTTACAACTCCGGGAACTCCGTTTATAACCAAGGAATCACCATTAAAAGTTAATCCAATGTAATTCAAGTTATCAATTGTATAGCTAGATTGTCCGTTTGTACCATTGGTGGCCAGAATAATGCCCGTTGAATTACCCGGTTGAAAAATCATGGTTGTAACTGAACCACTTGGAGATCTCCATTTTATAAAACCTGGGATAGAATGTTCTACCCCATTAAAGTCAGTAATCAAAACTTCTCCAATAATATCATTCCCTTGTGCAACAAAGATATTAGAGGTTGAATTTTGTGCGAATTGAACATTTGAAAAACCCAGTCCAATTCCAGCAACACCCTTTGTATAATAGCAACTATCTGCAGAGTTTGACCCAGTGTTATTTCCAACAAATCCATTTTCAAAAGGTACTGTAATTCTGTTTTGAGCAGTCATAGTTAAACTCCAGACAACTAATAATAGTGATAATGTTCTTTTCATATTTACCTTATTTTTTCATTCTTTTTTTTCTAAATAATTAAATTGACTAACTGATCCCAAATAAGTGGAAAAAGATAAAAAAACCCGTTACTAATGAAAACACAGGGATTAATTTTTAAATAAAATAAAATACTCAGGATATATTGACACAGATGTACGAATCAGAAGTAATAATGTAGTACAAAGAAACTTTAAACAATATTCTATTTCTTGAAAGCGTTTAATGAGGGAAGTAAATAAATTATCTAACTTGACAATCACTAAACATGAATATTTTGTTTCACTTCAAGGCAATAAGGAGAAAACCAAAGTAGTATAAATGTTGTTTAATAAAAATAGACCAACTGTCTTCTCAATTCAATTAAAACAATCGAAAAATTAAGTGCTACTATTAAGTTTAACTCTCCAAAATTGTCGTAAAAAATTAGTAACAGAGGTAAACCAAATAAAACATGCGGTTTTAGTTTTTGGAAAAAATAATTGCTTGTAGTATATTTGTAACAAAGCTGCTATCTAACCCTTTGCAAAATGAAAATAGATTATAATCTGTTGTACGAAATATCCAACTCTTCTGGCGATGCTTTTCAAGTGGCAGACGAAAGCGGAAGATTAGTTTACCTGAACGAAGAGGCATCCAATAGGCTTGGCATAAACAGGGATGAAATGACCGACTATTTTGTTCCCGATTTTGAAAAAATATTTGGCGGCAGAAATAGCTTGAAATGGCAAGCACACGTCCAGGAATTAAAAGAGAAAAAGATCATTAAAATTGACGGTATAAACGTCAATAAAAAAACGGGAATCAAATTTCCTGTAGAAGTTTTGGCCCGTTACAAAGTAGTAGATGGTAAAGGATACATCATTGCCACCTCGCGGGACATAACCGAAAGAGCTGAACTCTACTCAGAAATTACCAACCAACAAAATACCATTGCAACACTCTACAACACGTTCCAGAGGTTTATGGGTTCACCCAATTACCATACGGAGGCAGATTTGGGTTTTGATCGGGTGGTTGACTTTTTGAATTTTGACGTTGTCAGTATCTACTTCTTTAGCAAAAAGAAAAATCTATTCGTAAAGGATTACCAGTACAACCGATATGAGCAAAAATTCTCTGATTTAATTGTACCCAAAGAAGTTCATTTTAATGACCTGTATACGATTTATTCCAAAATTAAAGACGGAGAGCCTCTCCTGGTAGAAGCTGATGATTCGGCCTTGGACAAAATGCCCTATCGAATAGGCTCAAACCGTATTTGTTATTTTTTACCCCTTATAGATAACTTAGAGTTTTTGGGATTTGTGAGAGTGGATGAAACTAAAGAAACAGACGGTACTTATGAAAATCGCTTAGAAAAATACAAGAATTACACACGTATTATCAACAGCTCCATGAGTTTGCAGAAAAGAAACCTGGAGCTTGCAAAAAACAACAAACTTTTCACCAACCTATACGAATCCATTGACGATGTATTCTTTATTTACAACATCAACAGAGGAAATTACAAATTCATTAGCCCTTCCTGTGAATCGGTATTTGGCTTAAAACAAGAATTGTTTTACGAAAAAGAAATTCGCCTTGATGCTCACGTTGTAAAAGAGGATAGAAAATTATTTGATAAAGCCTGTAAGGAACTGAATGAAAAAGACTTTACTTCCTATGTATATCGAATCAAGCATAGCAGTGGAGAACTCAAGTACATTCAAAAAAAGATGTACCCGATAAGAAACAAAAACGGAACTTTGATAGAGGTTACGGGAATTTGTATGGATATTACAGAAAAAAAACAAAATGAAGAAAAAATAAGAATTTCGAATGAAATTATTTACTCTAAAAACAAGGAATTAGAACAAAAAAACAAAAAAATTGAGGAATTACTGCGCAAACAAGAAACCGATTTATACTTAAAAACAATAAAGCTCTCCAACGTGAATGGCATATTGAATAAAACTAAATCGGAGCTTGACTCCTTAATGCTCGAGTATGGAGCACAAGGAAAAAAATACATAAAAAAAATAAGCAAAAATATTGAGAATATCCTCAACAGCGGGAATAACAATTGGCAAGAAATACAAATTGAATTTGAAAAAATTAGACCAAAGTTTTTCAAATCACTGAGCATGAACTACCCTAGCCTCACAGCCAACGATTTAAAACATTGTTACTACATCGTTACAGGATTAAGCAGTGCTGAGGTTTCTGATTTAATAAACCTCACAGTGCGGTCTGTGGAAACCAGCAGGTACCGAATAAAAAGAAAGCTTGAACTGCCAAGGGAAATTTCTCTGTTTGATTTTTTGAATAGATACTAACCAAAAGCAGTATTTTAAAATCATTTCACAATTATTTCGGAATAAATAAATTGACAGTCTTTTTGTTTATATTCACGGATTATTTATCTTGTTTAACCCTATTAATAAATTAACAAAAAAAGCTATGTCCATACATAAAGATGTAAAAAAAGTGACCACTCATGTTTTACAAGAAATGAAGGCTAACAATGAAAAGATTTCCATGCTCACGGCCTACGATTATTCACTTGCCAAAATTGTAGATGATGCGGGAATAGATGTTATATTAGTGGGAGACTCTGCCTCCAATGTTATGGCGGGACATGAAACTACCCTACCCATCACTCTGGACCAAATGATTTACCACGCTTCTTCGGTAATTAGAGCCATTGACAGAGCATTAGTTGTTGTTGATTTACCTTTTGGTTCATACCAAGGAAACTCCAAAAGCGCCTTGGACTCTGCTATCCGTATCATGAAAGAATCGGGAGCACATGCAGTAAAACTAGAGGGAGGATTTGAAGTGGTAGAATCCATTTCAAGAATTATTTCGGCAGGGATTCCTGTAATGGGTCATTTGGGATTAACACCACAGTCTATTTATAAATTTGGAACTTACACTGTTCGAGCTAAGGAAGAAGAAGAAGCGAAAAAACTGATAGAAGACGCTAAATTACTAGAAGAAAAAGGATGCTTTGCCATTGTACTCGAAAAAATACCTGCAAAATTAGCCACCAAAGTAGCTCAAGAAGTGGCAGTTCCTATTATAGGAATTGGAGCTGGAGGAGGTGTTGATGGACAGGTTCTTGTTCTACACGATATGCTTGGAATAAATAATGAATTTAAACCCCGATTTTTGAGAAAATACAATAATTTGTATGAACAAATTAAAGATTCCATTTCGCATTATATTACGGATGTAAGATCCAATGATTTTCCAAATGAAAAAGAACAGTACTAAGTGAATCTCGCATCGGTAACTCGGAAATCATGCCACTTTTTTGACAGAGATTTTTATAACTATTTTATTAATAAAGCGTTAATAATGAAATTCAACCTTAGTTTATTATTAGATTCGTAACACAGTTTTTAAAAACAATTCAAATAAAATGAGTAAAGAACTAGTAGAAGAAAAAAGCTCCGTTTTGGATTCCATACTGGAGAATCACAACATTGTGCTTTTCAATGATGATGTGAATACGTTTGATCATGTAATTACCTCCTTGGTAAAATACTGTAAGCACTCGGAAATACAAGCAGAACAATGCGCACATATTGTTCATTACAAAGGAAAGTGTCTGGTAAAAACTGGAAATATTAATCAACTGAAACCGATTTGTAGCGCCTTACTTGAAAATGGACTATCTGCCGAAATCATTAGCAAATAAAAAATGAATAAAAATATTTTTTCAAACTTATTGCTCTAGCACTGATGCTATCATGCACAAAAAATCCCATTACCGACCGAAGACAAGTTCAGTTTTTTCCTGAAAGTCAAATGATTGGAATGAGCGCAACCGCTTATGGAGATTTTCTTACAGAGAACAAAAGTAAGATACTCCCACTGACAGATACTCGAGCAGCCAGAGTGACGGCCATTGGACAGAAAATGTCTGCTGCCGTTACCAGTTACATGAATGAAATTGGACATCCAGAACTAATTGAAGGGTTTGACTGGCAATTCAATACCGTGGAAGACCCCACTATAAATGCTTGGTGCATGCCTGGTGGAAGAATTGTTTTTTACACCGGAATTTTAGATATATCCTCTTCCGATGATGAAATTGCTGTAATCATGGGCCATGAAATTGCACATGCAGTGGCAGGCCATGGAAACGAACGAATGACACAAGCTACATTTGCCCAAGGAATTACTAGCGTAGCTGGTTTCTTGGCTATGACTGATACTGCTCCAGGTTTGGGCAAAGCAATTCTGCTCCAAAGCGTTGGAATTGGCAGTCAACTAGGAATGTTGAAATTTGGAAGAACCCATGAGTCCGAATCGGATGAAATGGGATTAATATTCATGAATAAAGCAGGATACGACCCCTACTCGGCTGTCACTTTTTGGACAAAAATGAGTGAACAAGGAGGACAAAAGCCACCCGAAATTCTGAGCACCCACCCTAGTGATGGCAGAAGAATCGAGGATATCCAACAAAAACTAATAGAAATGGAAACTACTGGAGAAATTAATTCTTCAAAAAAATAAGAATTCCATTTGGATTGTTATATTTGCAACCAATTAATGGCCTCGTAGTTCAACTGAATAGAATACCACATTACGGCTGTGGCGGTTGCAGGTTTGAATCCTGCCGAGGTCACAAAAAATAGTTAAAGCTGCCCGCCATTTGGTGAGGTGGCTTTTTTTTTAATCTTCACTCTTATGAATCAAAACATAGTTCAACAATTTCGTGATGTAAAATCCAGCATACCAAAAGCGGTGAAATTGGTTGCTGTTTCCAAAACAAAACCAAAAGAAGATATCATTACCCTTTACAATGAGGGTCACAGAATATTTGGTGAAAACAGAGTAGAGGAATTAGCCGAAAAATACGAAGCACTCCCTAAGGATATAGAGTGGCACATGATTGGACATTTACAGAGTAAAAAAGTAAAAAAAATAGCATCCTTTATTTCTCTCATTCACTCCATAGATTCATTCAAATTATTGAAAGAAGTTGACAAAGAGGCAAAAAAACAAGAAAGAACAATAAATTGCCTTCTTCAGTTTCATATTGCAAAAGAGGAATCTAAATATGGATTCAAAGAAGAGGAAGGGCTCACCCTACTCCAGTCGAATGAATTCAAAGAATTGAAGCATGTTAAAATAGTAGGCGTTATGGGTATGGCAACTTTCACCCAGAACCAAGAACAAATTAAAACTGAGTTCCAAAACTTGACTCACATCAGTAAAAAGGTGAAAACTATCCTGCCTGACGCGAAGGAAATTTCTATGGGAATGAGTGGTGATTTTCAACTTGCCATTGCGGAAGGAAGCACCATGGTGCGGATTGGCAGCACGATTTTTGGCAGCAGAAATTAACTTAATTTTAACAAGTTGTACACATTACATTTTTAGAAAAAAGTTTGGTTTTTAACTTAACTTGTGATTTTTTAGGTAAATTCGTATCATACTTTAATAAAATTTACATGAGTTCATCTACAAAAGAACTAAAACCATTGAGGTTTTCCCACACCATTGGTAAAGATTTTTCATCAACACTTAATAAAAGAGTCAGAGCATATTTCAAAGAAAATAATATTTCCAAATATGCCAACACAGCAATGGTTATTAAAACAATCGTTCTCACATTAGTCTATCTTGTTCCACTTATTTTAATCCTTACAGGAGTTGTTTCAAGTTTCTGGATGGTATTTTTAATGTACATCATTATGGGATTTGGAATGGCAGGAGTTGGCCTTTCAATCATGCACGATGCCAATCATGGTGCCTACTCCAAAAAGGAAAATGTGAATAAATGGGTAGGAAGGATTATTAATCTAGTTGGTGGTTATGCGCTCAACTGGAAAATTCAACATAATGTATTGCACCATACCTATACCAATGTTCATGAATACGATGAAGACATATCTACCATAGGATTGATGAGATTTTCGCCAGATGAAAAATGGAAACCAATCCACAAATATCAATATTTATATGCTTGGTTTTTTTACGGATTAATGACCGTTATGTGGATGACAACCAAAGATTTTCAGCAATTAAAGCGTTATAAAGATAAAGACTTGCTGAAAAATTTTAATCAAAGCTATAAAGTAAACATGATAAAAATGGTAGGGAGTAAAATATTCTACTACGCGCTGATCATAGCACTGCCAATAATTATCCTTCCAATATCTTGGTATTGGGTAATGTTATTCGTTTTTGTAATGCATTACATTGCTGGATTTATCTTAGGAATAGTATTTCAGCCGGCTCATGTTGTACCAGAAACGGAGTTTGTTCAGGCGCCTGTTGACCTAACAATCGAAAATAACTTTGCCATTCACCAAATGCAAACTACCAGTAATTTTGCACCAAAGAGTAAAATATTCGCGTGGTACGTTGGTGGACTTAACTACCAAGTGGAGCATCATTTGTTCCCTAATATTTGTCATGTGCATTATAAGAAACTATCGAAAATTGTAAAAGCGACAGCTGAAGAATTTAACGTGCCTTACAACAGCCATAAAACATTTTTACAAGCAATTTATTACCACGGTAAAATGCTAAAACAGTTAGGTCAAGCCTAGTCACTTAGTGTTCCTATTTTAAAAAAGGGTTTGTGTAAACACAAACCCTTTTTTAATGCCCAAATTATAAACGAAAGTCAGTGCAGTTGGAATATAAAATCCAAAACTCTCTAAATGAACCAGAGAATTAATTCACTCCCGGTAATAGCGCTTTAAGTGAATCGAACTTAATTAAAATCCAATGGAGATTTAACGGAAACACCATCAATCGGCCCTAAAAAAGAAAAAGAAAACTCTGGACCTCCGCGAAAAGAGTTATAATTAGAGAGGTTGGAAACAGTATAGTCGTAACTCATGCCAATCGAAATTCTTCGGTTAATCGTGAGTAAAAACGATGGAATTACAGCATCCCCTACTCTGTAGTATCCGCCAAAATAAAAAGAGATACCTCTTCCGTAGCGTGTATATTTAGCTTCAGAAATAAAATCTTTTCTCATAAAACCTCCAACAATAAATTCCTGAGCAGATTTTTGAACTGAAAAATTACCTGTTAACTTAAGCCCCCAATCTTTTGAAGATGAAAGCGTCTGTTCTTTTAAGAAATGAGCGTTTATTCGAATTGGAATGTAATCTTCCTTGCCTAAAATTACAAATGTGGGCCGCGCTAGGTTGTTGAAAGACACTCCAATTTCAAAAGGATTCAAGCCATTTCTAGACCTTCTGAACAACATTCCTGCTGATAAATCTAATCGTTGTTCCGCATAGCCAAATATTGATTCTCCAGACCCTATTGTTTGGTCAAATTCTGCTCCGTCAAATTGAGTTCCCCAATTCAAATTATGGAAATTAGCCGAAAAATCTAAATACGAGAAACCAACTCCCAACGTAAGGTTCGAGTTTTTACTTAAATAAACAGTTTGAGATAAAGTTAACTCAATTTTCGTTGTTTTGGTTTTGGAAGCTCCGGCCTGATCCTGATAAGCGGACAGCCCTAACCCGGTTGATTTTTTTCCACTTCTATTTTTAAATAAACTAAAATCTGTAGAAACTGAATAGGTCTCATAAACGTTTGAAATGGCAGCCCATTGATTTTTGTAATTCAGATTAAAGCGATACGCTCCTTCATGCATCCCTGTGAAAGCCGGATTTAGTTTTAGAGGGTTTTGATCAAATTGTGAAAAATGAATATCCTGTGCTGAGGAACTCATTCCAAGCGCTATAATCAAAACGAAAAGTACAACATGTTTCATCATAATTTTACCTTACCAAAGTTATATCACCCTTATTGCTCACCGGACCAATATCTTCTATCTCTGCCGACACAATATATACATAAACACCAGGCTGAGCATCAGCTCCGTTGTGCCTTCCATCCCATCCTACCGAAGGATCATTGGATTCAAATACCTTTTGTCCCCATCTGTTGTAAATTACAAATTGAAACTTTGTGATATCGTCTCCATAAGCCAATAAAACATCATTTACCCCATCGTTATTGGGCGAGAATATTTGTGGTACATTAATGTTCTTATTTCTTCTAATTGCTAGGGCATAAACTTCATTTTCAAAGTCCAATGACTGAATTGTCATAACATTATCTGGAGATTGAATGGCTGTAAATTGGTTAGCCAAAAAAGGAGAAAACTCTGTCATTTTCCACTTTCCTCTCGCTTCGTTCCATTGTGCCACCGAGTTAAACTCTCTACTTTCTATTTCGTCAGAATTAAAGTAATAGATGTTTGATACACCGTTAGCCTTCCCATAAAAGCTTGTAATATGGTGGTAAAAATTTGTATTGGCAGCTGCAATACTTTGAATGCGATTATCAAAAGAGTAAGGTCCTTCAGCTCCCGTATGTGCTATTCCTGTGTAGTCAAAACTTGCATTCTCAGCAGCCAACCTTACACCTATCACAGAACTATCGGCTGTGGTAGGCAAAAAAGAAACTGCCCGATAAGTGTTTAAAAGCCGTTCATTACCAACAGGAAACCAATAGAGTTGACTCTGGTTTACACTTCTTAAAAAATACCCACCAATTGAATCTCCGGCAATAAAACCATTGTTCCATTTCAGGGA
The DNA here is from genome assembly GCA_965660305.1 of Flavobacteriales bacterium. Classification (GTDB taxonomy): domain Bacteria; phylum Bacteroidota; class Bacteroidia; order Flavobacteriales_D; family CAJJDF01; genus CAJJDF01. Next base: position 11,755 of record CBFHZD010000008.1, read on the forward strand.
AGTGGGATCTGGATTAAATAAATGAAGTTTTTGTGCATTGAGCTGAATCTGTGAATTATTCATCACCAATTCTTGCTCCACCCATGTTTCCACCTCAATACTTTTTACAGCTGAATTACTCGTTTCTACTTTATGAAAAAGTGTTGGAGTTGTTCCTTTTACGGATTGGTTTCCTCCAAAAAAGTGAACCAAACCTGGCAATGAATTGAGAAAAACATTAAACTGAGAGTTGTTCGTCCAGTCATTTTGCACGAAAATAGTACCTGAATTTTCTATTACTCCAGAGTTCTCCACAAGCACATCTCCCTCAACGTACAGCACCGCACTCGAGTCGATATGGACCATGCCATCGTTGTTCGTGAAAACCGACTGAGAATAGTCTGTTACAAGCACAAGTAAACAACATGTTGTTACGATAAGCTTTTTAAACACTTTAGATAGTTTGAGTTATAAAGCTGTAAAGGTATTAAATTTGAATGAGTTATGAAATATTTTCTATCACCATTGCAGAAGCTCCTCCACCACCATTGCATATTCCAGCTGCTCCAAGCTTACCACCGTTTTGTTTCAGCACATTTATCAGGGTAACAATTATTCTTGAACCAGAATTTCCTAGTGGATGCCCAATAGACACTGCACCTCCGTTTACATCAACCTTTTCAGGGTTCAAACCTAATTTTTGGATATTCGCTAATCCAACCACCGAAAACGCCTGGTTTAGCTCCCAATAGTCCACATCTTGTGTTGATAAATTTGCTTTTTTTAAAGCCTTAGGCAATGCTTTTGATGGAGCCGTTGTAAACCATTCTGGCTCTTGTGCTGCATCTGCATAACTCACAATTTTTGCAATTGGTTTGATTCCTAGCTCTTGTGCTTTTTCTCTTGAACAAATGATAAGAGCAGAAGCTCCGTCATTCAATGTAGAGGCATTTGCAGCCGTTACCGATCCCTCTTTTTGAAAAACTGGTCTTAACGATGGTATTTTCTCCATCTTTACGTTTTTGTACTCTTCATCTTCTGAAATCACAACTGGCTCTCCTCTTCTTTGTGGAACTTCTACGGGAACTACTTCGTCAGAAAAGTTGCCATTTTCCCATGCTTTTGCTGCTCTTCTGTATGATTCCATTGCAAACTCATCCTGTTCCTCTCTCGAAATATTACATTCCTTTGCACACAATTCGGCTGCATTTCCCATATGGTAATCGTTATACACATCGGTAAGGCCATCTAGAACCATACCATCTTTTAACGAAATATCTCCTAGTTTTTGACCATTTCTGGCTTGCATGTAATGAGGAACCATACTCATGTTCTCCATTCCACCTGCAATAACTAGCTCATTGTCTCCTGCCAAAATTGATTGAGCCGCCAATGATATTGACTTCATTCCCGAAGCACAAACCTTGTTAATTGTTGTAGCAGGCACTGTATTAGGAATTCCTGCGAACATTGCCGCTTGCCTTGCTGGCGCTTGCCCTAATCCTGCTTGCAGCACATTTCCCATAAACACTTCATCAACATCATTAACAGAGACTCCGGCCTTTGCCATTGCTCCTTGAATCGCTGTTGCCCCCAATTTAGTTGCTGGAACTGTTGATAATACTCCACCAAAACTTCCAATTGGTGTTCTTACTGCTGATAATATATATATTTCTTTCATTTGATTAATTTATTGATTCCAAAAATATAAAAAATGTAAACCATTTTTCTGTTTTCTTTTAAAATACTGCCATCTACCCACTATTAAAACGAATAGCTTTAGCCTTTCATACTTCATTATTATTGGTTCGTTTATTTATTATCAGTTTTTTACGCACACTTTTTTTTCAAAAAAAGAAGTTAGGTTAGCAGAGATAAAAAGAAGTTTTGATTCTGGCAATCAAAGAATCAACATGAAACATTGTTTGGACGCTCATATATCGTAAATTTGTTTTATATACTTGATTCAAATGATAGAACTAGACAACAAACTCATCTCCGAAGATATTTTTTCAAAACAATTTGTGTGCAATCTTTCTGCTTGTAAAGGAGCTTGCTGTGTAGAAGGTGATGCCGGTGCACCACTAGAAATGGAAGAAAAAGAACTGCTTGAAAAAAATCTAACCAAAATAATGCCCTTTATGCGCCAAGAAGGCATTGAAAAAGTGGCAAATGAAGGAGTTTCCTACGCTGATTTTGATGGTGAACAAGTAACATCCTTGGTAAATAATAAGGAGTGTGCCTTTGTCTTTTTTGATGAAACTAACACAGCTAAATGTTCTATAGAAAAAGCGTACCGAGAAAATGAAATTGAATTCAACAAACCAATTTCTTGTCATTTGTACCCTATTCGAATAAAAAAATTAAAATATTACGATGCTTTGGATTACAACAGATGGGACATTTGCTCACCTGCCTGTGCTTTGGGAGAAGAATTACAGGTCCCTGTTTATAAATTTTTAAAAGAACCTCTCGTAAAAAAATACGGAGAAGAGTTTTACACTCAATTAGAAATGGTTGGCAATGAACTGCTAAAATAAACGGTAATATTCTACTTTGGAGATACTCATTATAGAAACATTTTGATAATAGAAATGAAGTATATCTTGGTAAGAGTGTGTTTGTGACATCACTATCCCACCTTCTTGACACAATCCTGCTCCGTGACCGTAACCTCTTCCTATCAATACAATTTGATTTCCAATTTCATACACAGAGAAATAAGTGGATTTCAATCTGTATTTTTTCCTAATATCTACCAGTCGCACTTTCTGACTTCCAACCGTATAATATTCTTTTCTTTCAGTTTGTTCAAAGTCAAGTTTTTTTCCCGAAAAGTAAGAACTTGGTTTCTTAGTTTCGTGCGATAAAAATGAAATCCACGAACTCTTGGTTAGCGTTTTTTTCCATTTGGCCTGTCGCGAGTTCAAACAAAAGGTATCTTTTATACTTTCCATACAGGGCAATTTTTTTCCCCATACAAAATCAGTAGTTACTGTATTTCCACCACAATTGGAATGAAATAACGTATTGATGTAATTCAAACTAGAATCAACCAAAACCTCTTCGGAAGTTTGATTCACAGCTTCTGCAATGTTCGCTCTATCATTTATTCCTTTATACACTTGACAATGGGTGTGGTCACATAAGTCATAGCCCTCATTTTTATGTTTTTGATGGTGCAACGCATAAGTTCTGCTTATCACAGCCTGAACCTTATAGTATTCTAATTCATATCCGTATCCTGCTTCTCCTTTAATTACTCCCTCTACATACTTGTCTATGGTTATTTCGTTCACCACTTTTAACTTGCCATTGATAGCATATATTGCAAAGTTTCCAAAATAAGGTCGTGATGTTTTCCCATCACTTAAATTGAGGTTGTTTAGCTTACTATTTCTCTCCAGTCTGAACCACGTATTTGTTCCAATGGTTTTGTTGTTGTAGTAAGCAGTTACTTTATCCTTTTCCGCAATAAATACAATTTTGTCGGTTTTATTACTGAGCGTTTGGTAGGTTTCCTTTTCTGAAAAAAATGAGTAGCGTCCTTCATGATAGCTCACTGACACACGATTAGGACTATTGGAATAAAACAAACCAATTCTTAACTCTTTAGCTCCTGAAAACAAAGCTATAAGCAGCAAAAATTGTGTAAGAATTATATTTTTCATTTTATCTGTTCCATGAATTCCACAATCTTATCAGCAGTGTTCTTGGAGGCTCCTACTCCACCCAATTTCTCAATTAACAACTCATAGTCAGAAAGAATTTGTTGTCTTTTTTCTCCTTCAATAATTCTTTTAAGCTCCTCGTTTACGGACTTGTTTGATAAATCCTGCTGGATCAATTCTTTCACAACCTCTTTATCCATAATGAGATTAACCAATGAAATAAACTTGATATTCACAAGCATTTTTGCAATCCGATAAGAAATCGGATTTGCACGATAACAAACAACTTGTGGCACCTTGAATAATGCTGTTTCGAGAGTAGCAGTGCCCGAGGTAATTAAACCAGCATGACTATTCATTAATAAAGGGTAGGTTTCTCCAAAAACTATTGAAACTGAGTCAATCCCTTTGCAGATTTCATGGTATAGTTTTTCATCTTGAGACGGTGCACCACCAATCACAAAATGATAATCCTGATAATGCTCAACTACCGAAAGCATGACCGGTAATTTAGTTTTAATTTCTTGAGTTCTACTCCCGGGAAGCAAAGCAATAATTGGTTTATCTGGTAGGTTATGGAGATGTTTAAAGTCACTAGAAACATGCGCCTGTTTGAATCGAGCTATTTCATCCAATAATGGATTACCAACAAACTCTACCTCATAACCACACTCTTCATAAAAAGGTTTTTCAAAAGGTAATATCACAAACATTTTATCGACATACTTTTTGATTTTCTCTACCCTATTTTTCTTCCATGCCCAAACGGTTGGGGAAATGTAATAGAATACAGGAATATTTAGGGAATGAATGTATTCCGCCATTCTGAGATTAAAACCAGGGTAATCAATCAGTATAACAGCATCGGGCTTATAGTCTAAAATTTCCTTTTTGCAGGTTTTGAAGTTTCCTAATATAGTTTTTAAATTAAGAATTACTTCGGCAAATCCCATGAAAGCCAGATCTTTGTAATGCTTGGTGATCTCGACACCTTGTGCTGCCATTTTATCTCCACCCCATCCTTTTATTTTGGCATCGGGCTGAATTTTATTCAATTCAGATACTAAATTAGCGCCATGCATGTCACCAGAGGCTTCGCCCGATATAATGAAATAGTTCATTTTGTTTTTATAAAATGTATTGATACAACCAGATAAAAAAATAGAAAAACGAAGCAATCATTACACCTCTTGCCATGTAGTCGTTATCTTTCTTAAAAAGCCTTCGTAAAAACAAAGCATTGAGACCAAGGCCAAAAAGCAATCCAGAACCCACTACTTGGTCAGTAATTCTTTTCTCGAAAAGAAAAAACACTAAATAAAGTAGGGCTACGAATAAAAAAGGAAGGGCTAAACCAATAAAAATTCCTTTACAAATCTCTTTTTTCATATTCCAAATTTAGGTCTAAAACAGGAGTAATAGACAAGTGCTACTAGTAATTGTAAACAGTTCAATGTGTAAGAACTGAATTAATTCTTGTGCCTAAAATCATGAATATTTGTAGTAATAGAAAAACTGTGTGAATTACCAGCGAGGTGATAACTGGCTAAACTATAATTGAGGTGAAATTTCTTTACCTTGAAAGCTACTCCTCCAGAAAAACCAACCATTCCTTTTTTTTCGAGGAAGACTAATTCTTGCCTTCTTCTTACGTTATATCCCAATTGTATGTTAAAGTTTTTTGACAATACAATTTCAGTTGAAAAAATGATATGTCCCACGGCTTTATCTAAAAAATTAGGCGCTTCTGGTGGAATAGGCTCAAACGTATTGGGGTCAAAATCCTGAGGAGCCAAAGGATCAATATAGGTTAAATCCCACTGTTGGAGATTTGCTAAAGTGAGTGAAAAACGGAATGGTGCATGCCTCAGTTTATAAGTCATACCCAGTTGAAAATTCATTGGTAAAGTTTCAGTTTCTGTATATTTCGCGAAAGACACTCCAATGTTTTTAACAACTACACCTGCCGAAAATAAAGAATTTGGTTTATGATAACTTGCTGCCAAGTCCAGTGCTATTCCATTTGAATAATAAACGTCATAGATTGAATTAAAAAACTTAAGGTTTGCTCCTACCCTAAAGTTAGAATCAATGACTCTTCCGAAACCAAGAACAAAGGCCAAGTCATTAGCCACAAAATTTCCATTAATTTGACCTGATGCATCTGCCCGTTTAAACTTCCCGTAGTTGGCATACATCATGGCGAGGTTGAATGTTCCAATTTCCTTTATATGATGCGTAAAAGCCGAGTACCCATAATTGATATCCCCAATATAATTATGGTAATTGATAGAAATACTTCCCGATTGGGTTGAATCAAGCAAAGCTGGATTGCTGAGAGTTAGGTTTATATCAGAATCGGAAATTGATATGTTTTCTCCTCCCAATCCTTGAATCCTAGATGAGTTTGCTAACTCTAAAAATTGATAAGAAGAGCTACCTCCGATTTGAGCATCGGACGAAAAGACAATACACAGAAAAGCAAGTACGACACTTGAATTTCTTTTCCATTTAAATAAAGGTATTGTCCTTGCTTTCAATCTGTATTATTGTTAATGTGAATTAAAGATCACTTCTTTCAACGAAATCATTAATCACATGTACCATTCACATATTCCACACCTGCGCATTCAGCGTAGGATTTATTGGCATACGTTTTATCATTACATCCACATACAGGAATGTACTCAGAAGTTACGTTACAATCCTTTTCAAAAAACTCCTCACATTTACCAAGAGGTTTGTTACAACTACTTGCCAAAGCAATGAATGATAGAGAAAGGGATACGATTAAGATTCTATTTTTTTTCATGATATGAGGATTTAACGTCAATATTTACTTTTTATTATTGTCTTTGCATTTACCTGAAACATACGTTACATTACTGCATTTGGCATGACACGGATTGAGGTATGTTTTGTTATCACAACCGCAAACTGGATCGCTATGAACAGGGCATACACAGCTCTCTTGTGTATTAGGAACACAGGGGGCATCTTCGTTTTCTGTGGAATAACTTTGCGATGTTTTGCAAGAAGGTATCAAAAGAAAAAAACCAAAACCCAGTACTATTAGCTGTTTCATTACGAACAAATATAGCTAATATTTATAAATTCACAAGTTGAAAAACTTTAGCCTGTTCACCTCAATCCATCTTGTAACACTTTCACACCAATGCAGCATCCAAAACCTCCATCATGGTGTCAACATAATGAAATTCCAGTCCTTCTAAGTAAGTAGGATTTATATCCTCAATGTCTTTTCTATTACTCGAGCACAAAACAATTTCATTGATACCAGCCCTTTTAGCTGCCAATATTTTTTCTTTTATTCCTCCTACAGGCAATACCTTTCCTCGTAAAGTAATTTCTCCTGTCATAGCTAAGTTTGCTTTTACTTTTCTATTCATAAAAGCAGAAGTAAGCGCAGTGAGCATTGTAATACCAGCCGATGGTCCGTCTTTTGGAGTGGCTCCTTCAGGAACATGAATATGAACGCTGTTTTTTTCGAAAACATCGGTGTCAATTCCAATTTTCTTTGCGTTCGACTTCAAATATTCCATGGCAATAACTGCAGATTCTTTCATCACATCTCCCAGGTTTCCTGTGAGAGTTAATTTTTCCTTTCCGGGCGACAAACTTGTTTCAATAAACAAAATATCTCCTCCATTCTGAGTCCAAGCCAATCCTGTTACAACACCAGGAATGTCATTCCCCTGGTATTTATCTTTTGGATGAGCTGGCCCTAATATTTTTGCCAAATCTTCTTCTTTGATTTCTATTTCATACTGCTCTTCTAATGCAATTTGTTTTGCTCGAAATCGTACCAATTTAGAAATTCTTTTCTCTAATCCTCTTACTCCACTTTCATTGGTGTAGTTTTCTACCACTTTTTCGAGTACGTCTTCAGATATAGAAACTTTCTCCTCCGAAACTCCTGTTTCATTCATTTGTTTTGGCAATAAGTACTTTGTTGCGATTTGTACTTTTTCTTCAATGGTATAGCCATTAATTTCTATAATTTCCATTCGATCTCTCAAGGCTGGCTGAATCGTATTGAGGCTGTTAGCCGTAGCAACGAACATTACATTTGATAAATCATAGTCAAGCTCTACATAATTGTCGTTGAATGTAGAGTTTTGTTCTGGATCCAGTACTTCTAACAAAGCGGATGATGGATCCCCGTGAGAGTCCCTTGCTAATTTATCAATTTCATCTAACACAAATACTGGATTAGATGTTTTCACCTTTTTTAAATTTTGTAGTACTTTTCCTGGCATAGCTCCAATATAGGTCTTTCTATGACCTCTTATTTCTGCCTCATCCCTTAATCCTCCTAAAGACATCCGAACGTATTTTCTTCCAATCGCTTCAGCAATGGATTTACCCAAAGAGGTTTTACCTACTCCAGGAGGTCCGTACAGACAAATAATTGGCGCTTTCATGTTGTTTTTTAGCTTCAATACAGCTAAGTGCTCTATCACTCTTTCCTTTACTTTTTCAAGTCCAAAATGATCTCTGTCCAGAATTTCTTGAGCTTTTTTCAAATCAAAAACATCCTTGGTTTTCTTTTTCCAAGGCAAATCTGTTAGCAATTGTAAATAATTCAGCTGAACTGAATATTCAGCTGCTTGTGGATTCATTCGTTCCAATTTGCCCAATTCTTTTTCAAAAGTTTCTTTTACTTTTTTACCCCATTTCTTCTTTTTCCCTTTCTTTCTGAGTTCTTCTACTTCTTGCTGTCCAGGGTTATCTCCAAGCTCTTCTTGAATCTGTCGCATTTGTTGATGCAAAAAATAATCCCTTTGTTGCTTGTCCAAATCTGTTCTTACCTTGGATTGAATGTCGTTCTTTAGTTCCAACAATTGCAATTCGTTGGTAAGGTTTTGAAGCAGCAATCTTGCTCTCTCATTCATATCCAATACCTCAAGCATTTTTTGCTTTTCAGATACATCTGCATTCAAATTAGAGGAAATGAAATTAATCATGAAAGTTGGACTTTCAATGTTATTAATTGCGAAAGAAGCCTCAGAGGGAATGCTTGGAGATTCCTTAATGATTTGTAAAGCCAAATCTTTTAGGGAGGAAAACAACGCAAAAAATTCGGGATCATTCACGTCTGGTTTGGTCTCCTTAAAAGTCTTTATTCTCGCTCTTAAATAAGGAGACTCTTGAGTAAACTCTTCTATTTCAAACCTTCTTTTTCCCTGGATTATTACAGTGGTACTTCCATCGGGCATTTTTAGGTGCTTCAGTATTTGCCCAATAGTTCCAGTTTTGTGGACATCCACAGATCCTGGATCTTCTATTTTATCGTTTTTTTGAGATACTACCCCCAAAATTTTATTTCCGGCATAAGCCTCTTTTATCAGTTTAATCGACTTGTCTCTTCCTACTGTAATGGGAATTACCACTCCAGGAAATAACACATTGTTTTTTAAGGATAAAATAGGCAAATCATCAGGAAATTCCTCCTTGTTCATTTCATCTTCATCTTCTGTTGTAATCAGAGGAATAAATTCACCTTCGTCATTGGATTGAGCAAAGTGTAAAAAACCATCTTCCATTTTTTCATTCATAATATTGTGGGTCATTTTGACAGATTCAAAATCTAGTTGTTCTCGATAATTAATCCAATCAATTTAATAATTTTATTTAAACACCTGTTAAACAAGTGGTTTTGTGAGAATCATTGCTTTCAGTTACTTCATAAAGTCCATAATTGTGCCATTCCTTAATTCAGGTAAATATGTCGGTAAAATTGTAATTTATAATTATCTTGGGGTAGAACTAACCAAAATGTCACAAAAAAAAGAATGCTAAACGAGTATACCAACAAAGAATTCAAAAAGATTGCTAATTTGGAGAGAGCTCTATATCGAGAGTGTACATTTATCAGGTGTGAGTTTTCGGGATTACTATTCACCAATTATGAGTTTGTAGATTGTGAGTTTATCGACTGTAACTTAGGCAACATTGATTTGACAGATACTTCGCTCAAATCGGTTACCTTTTCCACCTGTAAGCTTATCGGTATTCAATTTAATGCTGTTAATCCTTTTTTGTTAAAACTCTTTTTCAACTCTTGCAACCTTAATTTAAGCTCTTTCTATTCGCTTAATTTATCCAAAACCCAGTTTATCGATTGCGATATGCAGGAAGTTGATTTTACAGAGGCCAACTTAACTCAGGCAACATTCGACTCATGCAGCCTAAAAAATAGTGTATTTGAGCGGACAGATTTATCCAAATCGGATTTTAGAACTGCCCAAGATTTTGATCTTGATCCCACGAAAAACAACCTAAAAAAAGCCAGATTTACTCGTGAGAATATAGCTGGCTTAGTATCTAGTTTTGGAATCGTTATTTCGTAATTACCATTCTTTTTGTAATTCGCTTGTTCTCTATTTCTAGGGAATAAAAATAAATCCCTTTACTTAATCCGGCTGCATGGTATTCAATTCTATTTTCTCCTTCTTTAGCTGAATACCTATTGGTATAAATTGTTTTTCCCAGTAAATTCATGACACTAAAATTAACCGTAGAGTTTTTCTCGACCGAATATACAATACTTGTGCTCTCCGTAAAGGGGTTAGGAAAGTTTTGTTTAACTGTAAATTGTGATGCATTTTCCTCTTCTAATTTTGATGTTGAGGAGATAACTAGTCTATATCCATTTATATCGCCAGTACCGGTCTGAGCAAGTGGTCCTCCTATGGTTTTCCCTTCAAGTGTCAACACTATTGGAAACGTACCCGAAACTGCTGGAGTACCAATTACTCTTAGGCATCCATAAGCTCCAGCACTCCACTTACAGTCTGTTGTATTACAGAAAATGCTGTCTGTGGCAGAAGCCGAAGAGGCAAAGGTAATTCCCGCGGGCAATCCAGAAATTGAAATCAACTGAAGTGTTGCCAGTTGAATTGCTGGCAAAGTAGGATCTAACTCATTTGCGTATTGTGGTAACTTAAATGATAAAAAAGTATCATACTGAACTCCCAATTGTGCTGGTGGAAGGTTATCCGTTGTATCAGGCATAATTCCCCAAGTATCAGGGGCAATGTAAGTATTTAAGTTAGTTACATCAACAACACATGACTGGGAATGACCTATCACTGCTAGGGCAGTCAAAAAAGAAAGTAAAATTATTTTCATTGTTTCGTTATTATATCCAAATACCTTAGCAGTTTCGGATTGGTTAATTCTCAAGTTTATTTTGCTATTCTATCCTCAGCAACTCTCTCTTCTCTTAAAATCATTATACAAACGTCTTCAAAGCTATCTAATAAAAAAAGTCTTTGAAACTATAAGAGTCTATAATAAAGTGAAAAGTTATTGTTCAATTAGATAGTTTATAGTTCATTAATTCAAATATAACGAATATAAATTAATTGGAAACTATATCCTACCTGCAAGTAAATAAATAACAGCCATTCTTATGGCAACTCCGTTTTCTACTTGATTTAGGATAATGGCATTTTCAGAATCGGCTATTTCGCTGGATATTTCTACTCCTCTATTTATGGGACCAGGGTGCATAATCACAATTTCTTTATCCAAAGAATTTAACACGTCTTGAGTCAATCCATATTGCAGCGTATATTCTTTGAGTGATGGAAAATGCTTTATTTCTTGCCTCTCGTGCTGAATCCTTAACATATTGGCCACATCACACCATTCCAATGCCTTTTTGAGATTTGTTTCTACCTCTACGCCCAGCGATTCTATGTACTTTGGCATCAAAGTCAATGGGCCACAAACTTTTACTTCAGCTCCCAACTTTTGAAGACAAAATATGTTGGAAAGAGCCACTCTTGAATGAAGTATATCTCCCACTATCACAACTTTTTTACCTGTCACATCACCCAGTTTTTCTCTAATGGAATAAGAATCTAACAAGGCTTGGGTTGGGTGTTCGTGTGTGCCGTCTCCGGCATTCACAATAACCGAGTCAATGTGCTGAGACAAAAACTCAGCTGCTCCCGGACTTGGGTGCCTCATGACCACCATATCTACTTTCATGGCCAGAATGTTGTTCACTGTATCAATCAGTGTTTCTCCTTTCTTTACGCTTGAATTGGAGGCTGAAAAATTCACCACATCAGCAGAAAGTCTTTTTTCTGCCAATTCAAAGGATAACTTGGTTCGGGTAGAGTTTTCAAAAAACAGATTGGCTATTGTTATGTCTCTGAGTGTTGGTACTTTTTTTATGGGTCTATTTATGATGTCTTTGAAATTATCGGCAACCTGAAATATCATTTCAATGTCTTGTTTTTCCAAGTGCTCTATCCCCAGTAAATGTTTTGTACTCAGTCCTTTCATTTTTTTACCAATATTACTTTGTCGTTTCCTTCTATTTCTTGCCACATCACTTCCACCCTTTCATTGGAAAGTGTATCAATGTATTTTCCAACGTAGTTAGCTTCTATGGGTAAGTTTCTACTGAATCTTCTGTCAACCAACACAAGAAGTTCTATGGAGGTTGGCCTTCCGTAGGTAAGCAAGGCGTCCATTGCTGCTCGCACTGTTCTTCCAGAAAACAGAACATCATCTACCAAGATCACTTTTTTATCTTCTATCGAAAAATCCAAATTTGTTACGCTTGGCAACAAGGGTTTATCTTTTCGCCTGAAGTCATCTCTAAAAAACGTGGTATCAATGGAACCTGTTACTACCTCAATACCACTCAACTCTTTGAGTTTTTGTTGCAAACGATTGGCCACATAAATTCCTCTTGGCTGCACACCTACGAGAACTGAATTTTCAAAAAGATTGTGATTTTCGATTAATTGACGAGTTAATCTTGAAATAAGAATGTTGATTTCAGTTTTATTGAGTATTTCTCTCTCTTGTAAACTCATTGATCGTCTGTGGTAAAGTGAGTAGTATAAATCCGTTTCTTACGCTACGAAGGTAACAAAAAAAAACTCTTCCCGATTGTTCGAGAAGAGTTTTTAGTATGCTTAAACTAAAGGAGAAATCTATTTCCCTTCCAATTTATCTTTTAAGTTTTGTAAATCAACCATATCTCCAAGAGTAGATGCAGTGTTACCTGTATTTACTTTCTTCATGTTTTTGGCTGTACTTGCTCTTTCTTGTTTTGCTTCGTTTTCTTGAACTTCTTCAAACGTTCTTGTGTGAGAAAGGATAATCTTTCCGTTAGAGTTATCAAACTCCAACACTACAAAATCCAATACTTCATCCAATTTAGCTTTTTCACCGTCATTCTTCTTCAGGTGACGAGCTGGTGCGTATCCTTCAATACCGTAAGGCAATGATACTACTGCTCCAGATTTAGCTTCTACTTTGATTACAGTTCCTTGGTGAACAGATCCTTCTGTAAATACAGATTCAAATTGCTCCCATGGCTTCTCTTCAAGTTGTTTGTGTCCTAAAGAAAGTTTTCTGTTTTCTTGGTCAAGTTCCATTACCACTACTTCTAATTCGTCACCTACGTTACAGAATTCAGATGGGTGCTTGATTTTCTTGTTCCAAGATAAGTCAGAAACGTGAATTAATCCGTCAATTCCTGGCTCAAGCTCAGTAAATACTCCAAAGTTTGTGAAGTTTCTTACCGTTGACTTGTGCTGAGAACCTACTGGGTATTTAGTTGCAATTCCTTCCCATGGATCTGGAGAAAGTTGTTTCACACCTAAAGACATTTTTCTTTCTTCTCTGTCTAATGTTAAGATTTGTGCTTCTATTTCATCGCCAACATTTACGAAATCTTGTGCAGATCTCAAGTGTTGTGACCAAGACATTTCAGATACGTGGATAAGACCTTCTACTCCGTCAGCAATTTCAACAAATGCTCCGTAATCAGCCATTACTACCACTTTTCCTTTCACGTTGTCTCCTACTTTCAATCCTTCATCCAAAGAATCCCATGGGTGTTTCTCTAATTGTTTCAATCCAAGAGCAATTCTCTTTTTGTCGTCATTAAAGTCAAGGATAACCACGTTGATTTTTTCGTCAAGCGTAACAATTTCTTCTGGATGCTTAATTCTCTTCCAAGAAAGGTCTGTAATGTGGATTAATCCATCTACACCTCCAAGGTCAACGAATACTCCGTATGAAGTAACATTCTTAACAATACCTTGCAATACCTGTCCTTTTTCAAGACCAGACATAATTTGTTTTTTCTGCTCTTCCAATTCTGCTTCGATAAGCGCTTTGTGAGAAACAACAACATTTTTGAACTCGTGGTTGATTTTCACCACTTTGAATTCCATGTTTTTTCCTACAAATTCATCGTAATCTCTAATTGGCTTCACATCAATTTGTGAACCTGGCAAGAAAGCTTCAATTCCAAAAACATCAGCAATCAATCCACCTTTTGTTCTAGATTTTACTCTTCCAGTAATGATTTCTCCTGTTTCTAAACATTCGTTTACTTTCAACCATGCTCTATGAACTCGAGCAATTTTGTGCGAAACTTCTAATTGTCCTTTCTTGTTTTCAAGTCTTTCAACAATCAATTCTACTTCGTCACCAATCGCCAAGTCAGGGTTGTATCTAAATTCGTTAATTGGTACAACTCCTTCAGATTTGTAATCTAAGTTAATAACAACTTCTCTATCTCCAATAGATGTAACTTTTCCAGTTACCAACTCTTTGTTTTTGATAGATTTCAAAGTACCTTCATACTTTGCTTCAATTGCTTTAGATTCTTCTTCAGAGTAGGTTTCGCCAGCAGCGTACTTGTCCCAATCAAAATTTTCTAAGTCAATTTTTTCTTCTTCAGATTTTCTTTCAGCAACAATTTCTTTTACTTCATCATCTGCTTCAGTTTCAACAGCTTCTTTTGTTGTCACATCTTTCTTTACCAACTTTTCAGTCGATGCCGCTTCTGTGTTTTCTGTTACTGTTTCGTTTGCTTGATTTTCAACTGCCTCTGGGTTAGATTCAGCTGCTTTGTCTTCTGTATTTTCAGACATAGTGTGATATTTGTATCTCGGTATTCAGCAATTGCGAGAGCGTTTATAATTGAGTTAAAATATAATCCTGTGCTGACTGGATTTTCCATTATGGACTGCAAAAGTAGTGATTTTTATTTAATACCAAGGGGTTTAAGGAGGTTTTTGTTCTCTTTTCTCGAATTTAAATTCCTGCTGCTATGCGATAATAGAAAGTTTCGTTACTCAGCTATTCACGGACCATGTATTAATAAGGAACAATACACAGATTTATCCCTGCCAATAGTAGAGTAATTCTAAGTCACTGACCAAGGATGCAGAGCCAAGAAAATAGGAATGCAAAAACGGATCAAGAAACCGATTATTGAGGTAGATTCACGAGCCTATGATTTGGTGCGCCAATCCTCACCTTGCATTTTGAGCAAGAAAACCTACCTCATAAATGAATTTCCTGGACAAGTGAAGAGTTAGACGAAAAAACAAGTAACTTCCGCAGGATAACAGGTTAGCATTAAGCTGAAAATTAATTAATAATTTTAGCTAATTCATGAAATCCTAGTGATCACTGAGCTTAAAAAAGCGTGGCCTCATTAATTGGTATTGATTCTTTTTGTCAAAAAAACATAAGCTTTTCTCTCCTTTCGGTTATGTGCGCACGGCATTGAATCAAAGAAAAAGAATCTTCTTGCAGGAAAAAGTTAATTTCATGTTCTGTGTGTTGCCCACTTGCAAAAATAATGTAGATTTGATTGAAACAAACAAACTTCATCAAGATGAAAAACAATCGTTTATTTAAATTTTTTATTGCGGGGTTGCTCTACCTGCTGCCCCTAGTTGTATTCGGATACGTATTGTACTCTGCGTTTATTCTCATTGATGGAATTATTCCAAACGAATATCGATTTATTCCTGGTTTGGGAATATTAATCATTGTTGTTTTCCTCATTGTTTTTGGTTGGTTCACCACGGTTTCTAGGCTCGATGATATTGCAAAAGAATACTTCAACAAAGCATTGAACAAAGTACCTGTGTTAAAAAGTATCTATTCTACTCTTGAGGATGTTTCCTCGGCTTTGGTTGGAAAAAAGAAAACATTTGACAGGCCAGTTCTTGTAAAACTGAGCAAAAACCATGACATGGAAAGGATAGGTTTTATTGCCAAGGAAGATCTTATGTTTCTGGGAATTGATGACAGCAGAATTGCAGTTGCTTTGCCTTTTACCTTCAGTTACATGAGTAAAATAGTGATTGTACCCAAAGAAAATGTGACACCGATTGATGCCAAGTCAAGCGAGGTGATGAAATTTCTTCTTTCTGGCGGAATTACCGAAGAAGAAATGAAGGAGGCGATTCATGATTTAGAAAACTAGATTACGATTTCCCCTTCAAACACTTTTGTTGCGGGTCCGATGAGCCAAATGTCAGAAAATTGTTCCTCCGATACTTTGTTAAACTTTATTTCTAACTGCCCGCCAGGAACATGAATGGCTACTGGAGAAGTTAGATTAAATTCTGATGAACCACTCAGAGCCACAGCGGTAGCACCTGTTCCGCAAGACAGTGTCTCGTCCTCCACTCCTCTTTCGTAGGTTCTCATTTTTAAGGAATTATCGTTTTGTTTCTCTACATAATTTACGTTTGTGCCTTCTGTCCTAAATCGCTCATTGTACCTTATTTTGTGGGCTTCGGCTACTAATTCCAACTCGCTTACACCTTTTCTGTATTGGATGTAATGCGGTGAACCGGTATGAATGAAATAGTGGTTTTGATGTTTTTCAAAGCTGGGAAAATCACCCATTTTAAGTTCTACGTGCTCGCCTGCAATCTTAGCCTCATGAATTCCATCAATGGCTAAAAACTTAGCAGATTCTTGAATAACACCCAATTGATTTGCAAAAGCAACAGCACATCTACTCCCATTTCCACAAAAGCTTTGGGTGCCATCGGCATTGAAATAAATCATCTCGAAATCCAGTTCTGCGTGCGACTCAATTAATATTAAGCCATCCGCACCAATCCCAAACTTGCGGTCGCATAACTTTTTGGCAATAGCCAGGTCCGTTTTATCAATGCTTAATTCTCGATTATCAATCATTACAAAATCATTGCCCGTTCCCTGGTATTTATAAAATTTTAGTTTCATGCTATGATTGTTTTGATTGTGAGTCCAAAAATGCTTTTTCCTTTGCGTTTAAACTTTCTATGCCTTTTGAAGCTATTTTATCCAATATTTTATTCATCTTTTCCTCTTCTTTCTTCTTCATTTCGTTGTAGGCATAATCATCTCGTGGTATGGCTTCATTGGACCTGCTATGAGTTCTTGATCCTAATCCAAAAAACTTTTTAATCGACTCAAAAAAACTCATATTACCTTTTTGTTTGAGAAAAAAACAACTCCTTTTCTTCTGGTGTTAAACTGCTGTAACCAGATTGTTTCACCTTTTTCAAAATGAGTTCCAATCTTTTGTCACTTTCTTCCTTTTTCGTGCTCTTTGGTTCTTCCTTCTTCTTCCCTCCTTTCTTCACTTTCATCTTTGGTTTTGGTTTTCTTTTTTCGAAAAAACTGACTAAGTTCAAGGAAAAAAATGAGTCTAAAACCCGCTCAAAACCCTTTAAGATGTTTTCTCCATCCCTTGCCTTGAAACCATAAATAGCACCAAAAAAAGCACCTCCCAAATGCGCCAACCAACCACCTGTATTGGCTCCATACACGCCCATACTTGACTGTAGCCTCATGAGGTCCAACAAAACAAAAACAGCCACTACGTAAATGAGCTTTACGGGTTGGGGAATGAACATTATTTTCAATTCCATATTAGGTTTTGCAACTCCAACAGCCACAAAAACAGAAAGAACAGCAGCTGAAGCTCCAATAAGCATTCCTTCTCCAGAGATAGCTGGCAAAAGATTATAACCCAATGCAAAAAACAAGTATCCCACCAAACCTCCGGCCAAATACACACTGAGTATCTTTTTGTTTCCTAGGTAATACTTAAAAATATTGCCAGAAAAATAGAGTAACACCATGTTCCATAAAATGTGCCAAATACTCGATAAAGAATGAGAAAACATATAGGTAACGATTGACCATGGCTGAGATATCAATTCTGAAAAACTTGAAGGAGCAGCAAAATATTTTGACAATTCGAGTTCTGGAGATAGCGATTTTACCACTATTGAACTAATCAGGAGCACGACAAATACAATCACATTTATCATGATAAGACGCACGTGCATTTCACCTTGGTTGTACTTAGATTTAAGAATTTGAATGATTTGATTCATGTTGTGTGTTAGAGTTTCAAAAATACAAATATTCCTTTACACTTTATCGATTTTTAAATAGGATGTTTGATGTTATGACTTAAAGGAAATAACATCAACTTCATGAAATAGTTATCTTATTCTGCAAGATTTTGCTTATTTTTAAACACCATACAAATAAGTCCAAGCATGACCAAACAAGGAATCATAACTATCCTTTTATTTACAACAGTGATGTCGCACTTCGCATTGGGGCAGATAACATTTTTGCCAAATACAGAATTTACTGTAACAAAGAATTCTCAAATCATGCAATTTCCCTGGTGTGGAGGTTTTAATGCTCCGCAGTTTTCTCGCGTAGATTTAAACCTAGATGGAAAAGAGGATTTAATCGCGTTTGATAGAGCAGATAAGCAAGTAACACCGTTAATCAACTTGGGCGATTCGGGAGAAATAAAGTACGCTTACCGTCCAGTTTACAAACAAAAGTTTCCTAAATCTATAGGTTGGATGCTCATGCGAGACTACAACAACGATGGAAAAAAAGATGTATTCTTTTGTCATTCTGGTGGAAGTTTGAGTTTATCCACCAACACTTCTATTAACTCTCTTAGTTTCTCGACCTATTCCAATGAACTTGCCGGTCCGCAATATCCCGGTGGAATAATCCCAATATATGTGCCTAACGAAGATATCCCAGCCATTTATGATGTGAATGGGGATGGCGATTTGGATATTTTAACCTTTGGAGTTTTAGGAGTTTCTTTAGAATATCATAAAAATCAAGCGGTGGAGCGAACTGGAAGGGCTGACTCTATAGATTTTGAATTGAGAAATTACTGCTGGGGACATTTTTTAGAATCAGGAGTTTCTACCAACATACTAGAACTATACGACACTTGCAACTTCAATGTTCCTGGAGCAGAAATAGGAATAAATCACTTACCCTATGGCTCCTCATCCCGACCATTGGGAGGAAGTTCAAGGCATATTGGTTCCACAGTCACCGCATTTGACAACAATGGAGACAGTGTTGCCGACTTAATCTTAGGGGATGTTTCCTTTAACAATCTGGTAATGGCTCAAAATGGAGGTACTTTACCCGATCAAAATTCGAGTATTACTTTTCAAGATACAGCTTTCCCTTCTTACGACACCTCGGTTGACGTAATGATGTTTCCAGCATCCTTTATAGAAGATGTAGACAATGATGGGCTCAATGATTTAATTGTAGCGCCTAACGCAACAGAACTAGCCGAAAATCATAACCAAATTTGGTTCTATAAAAATAGCGGAACGAATAAAATTCCTAATTTCAAGTTCCAAAGAAAAAACCTATTTGAAAATCAGTTTATTGACCTAGGCGATAAATCAATTCCAGAGTTTTTTGATTACAACGGTGATGGATTGATGGATATTATTGTTTCCAATTACGGCTATTTTAATAGAGATAGTATCACCTATGATTGTAGGCTTTCTCTGTACAAAAATACAGGAACTACAGCTGCTCCGAGCTTCGAATTTATTACTGACAACTATCACTCATTAGACACTTTAAAACTAGGGAAATCGCTGGAACCTACATTTGGAGATATAGATGGAGATGGCGATCAAGATATGATTTTAGGAAATAGCGAAGGATACCTTCACCTGTTTACTAATTCAGCTGGCCCTGGTAATACTGCAAATTTCATTTTGACTTCTTCAAGGCTTCAAAGTAACTTAGGAGACACTATTGACGTAGGACAATTCTCTTCACCCCAACTGTTTGATTTTGACAATGATTCAGACTTAGATTTGATTATTGGAAAGGTAAACGGTGGTATCAGATATTACGAAAACATTGGCAATACAAGTTCCTATAGTTTTAAGAAAATTACTGATACGATGGGAAGAGTAGAACTTCATGAAATCTGGGACATCAATGGAGCGTCCACAGGTTTTGCTACTCCCAAATTTTACAGAGAAGGCGGCATTACTTATTTATACTGCGGCAGCCAAGCTGGTGCTGTATACAAATTTACAGGGATTAACACAGCTAATCCGCGACAAACATTTATCATTGATACCGTGATAAAGGAATACAGCTATGGATTATTTTCATCGCCTACAATTTATGACTTTAAAGGAGATGGTAAACTCGATTTATTAATCGGAAACATAAAAGGTGGTTTGACACTTTTTACCGAGGGAAATGGATCGCTATCAGTGAAAGAAGTAAAACAAACCTTAGATTTTCAACTCTATCCTAATCCTGCCAATGAATCAGTTACTATCAAAACCAATGAACTTGAGAGTAAAACCAGAATTATTTTTATGGACATGCTTGGAAAGCCTGTAAAAGAGTTACAAGTAAATTCTATCCACACTCTTGTTGATCTATCAGGAATGAAAAAAGGTGTATATTTTGTCTCCTTAATCGGGCAAAACGGAATGAAAACACGTAAATTGGTGGTTCAATAATTAAAATCTACAAAAGCTGAAACTTAAAGACCTAACTTATTACACCCAAGGAATTGCTGAAGGAAACACAGTTGTGCTAAGCCAGGCCATTACTCTCATTGAAAGCAGTCGAAAAGATCATCACCTTTTGGGCCAAGAGATAATCAATAACTGCTTGCCCAAGAGTGGAAATTCCGTAAGAATTGGAATTACAGGAGTTCCTGGTGTAGGAAAAAGTACTTTCATTGAATCATTTGGTACCTTCCTTACTTCTATTGGAAAAAAAGTAGCTGTATTGGCCATTGATCCAACTTCTCAGCAATCTAGAGGAAGTATTTTAGGCGACAAAACCAGAATGGATAAACTCGCAGTCAACCCCGATGCTTACATTCGTCCTTCGGCTTCAGGCAAAACATTAGGAGGTGTGGGACAAAAAACACACGAAACAATTATCCTATGCGAAGCTGCTGGATTCGATGTCATTCTTGTAGAAACTGTGGGTGTTGGGCAGTCAGAAACGGAGGTTTATTCTATGACGGATTTTTTTCTTCTCCTAATGATAGCCGGAGCTGGAGATGAACTGCAAGGTATAAAGAGAGGAATCATGGAAATGGCTGATACCATTCTGATAAATAAAGCGGAGGGCGACAATCTGAACAAAGCTAAACAAGCAAAGCGAGAATATGCGAATGCGCTGCATTTGTTTCCGGCCAAAGAAAGCGATTGGATTCCTAAAGTAGAATTATGTTCGGGAATACACCATACAGGAATTGAGGAGGCATGGAATATCATTGAATCCTACCTTGTAAAAACAAAAAACACAGGTTATTTTGATGAAAACAGAAAAAGGCAAACAAAGGATTGGTTTTACAAGTTTCTAAACCACCAAATTTTAGCTTCTTTCTACGATGGAAAAGGAATATCTGAACAGCTCATGAAGTTAGAAAAACAAGTTCTAAACGGAGAATTATCTCCCTTTGAAGCCAGCAGAACTATGTTGAAAGCGTAACTGATTTTACTCGTTTATTTGTGTAAATAAGCGAGGGTGTTAACCAGTTATTTTCTCAATATTTCCTCTTCCCTATCATCTCTGTAAACTTAATTAAGTATTCAGAATCTGATAATTTTCTCAATTCTGAAATGGATTTTTGCAGATACAGTTCTTGAAGTTCTTCAGCTTTTTGCAGTCCCTTTTGTTCTTGCAAAAAGTCTTTAATCTCTTCGATATTGGAAATAAAGTTATCCTTGTCCTTAATCAACGCCAAAATGTGAGCTGAATGTTCTTTATTGCTAGTTTCTAGGGCTAAAGCCATCGGAATATTTACCTTTCCTTCCATGATGTCTTTATATTGTTCCTTTCCATTTTCAACGTAATCAATAATATCGTCTTTTATTTGATAGGCGATTCCTAGGTACTCAGCAAAATCGTTCCAAATTTGTTCGTCACCCTCTCTAAGTCCCGCTGAATAAGCTCCAGCCAAACAACTCGCTTTGAGCAAACTTCCAGTTTTAAGTGCAGCAATTTTTGTCAATTGCTCTACAGAAAACTCGTTCTCCTTGGTTGCATTCAATTGAATAAGCTCTCCCTTAGACAAAGAAACCAAGGTAGTAGAGATGATTTCTAGCAACTTAAATTCCTTTTGTTTCGTACAAACCTCAATCATTTTGGATAATAAATAATCTCCCATGAGTACGGTAGCCTTATTCCCAAAAACAACATTTGCAGAAGTAGCACCTCTTCTTAGTTCAGCAGCATCCACCACATCATCATGAAGTAGAGTTGCTTCGTGTAAAATATCAATTAAAATTGCAGATAAATAGGTAGAGCGGTTCGTTTCACCCACTACTTTTGAGGTCAATAAAGCAAGCTTAGGTCTTAAATTTTTTCCTTGTTTGTTGAAAACAAATTCCAAAAAGGTAGCTATCAATGGAGAGGTTTCTTTTTTGTCTTGAAAAAAGATTTCCCTTTTCAGCGAATCAATTTTTTGTAAATCTTGCTCTAATACTTCGGTCATATCCTGTTTTACATCCATTGCTATCATAGCTTTTGGTTTTATTTTTTTCTTTTCAATTTCTCCCTTCTCTCTTGTAGGGAAATTCTATGTGTTAATTAATCCACAAAAAACTCATTAACAAATACTTAAATCTCTATTGTTCTCGCCTACCAAATTCATTTATAAATCTGAAATAATCCATTAGAACTTCATCATTATCTGCCTTACTCGTATCTATTTCCAAAACAGAAGCTTGACTTTCATTCCTAATAAAAGATTGGAATACTGTATCCAATTCTGCTCTATTTTCAGCCTTAAAATGCTTTACATTATAAAGGTCGCAAAATTTATTGATTGATGTTCGATGCGGTGTTGTAAAATAAGGTAAAGAAGTACTATCCTTTTTGGGATGTGGCAATATCTTAAAAATATTTCCCTCTCCATTGTTAATCACAATGACCTTAAAATTAGAAGAAACATAGTTGTTCCAAAACGCATTGGAATCGTACAAAAAGCTAATGTCCCCAGAAATTAAAATCGAATTTTGAGTAGCCTGATGGGCTCCCAAAGCAGTTGATGTACAACCTTCTATCCCACTAACACCTCTATTACTGTTGTATTTTATATCGTTTCTTTGATTAAACAACTGCACATACCTCACTACCGAACTATTTCCCATTTGCAAATTACAGCTTGGCAAATTAGACAACAAGTAATCAAAAACTTTTAGATCGGAAAACGGGGCATTTATCAGAAATTGTCTGTGTCCTTCTTCAGATTGCATTTTTATTGCATTCCAATTTTGCTTAAAGTAACCTTCTTTGTTCTCCACAGCACCAGCGGATGTAATTAAACCCAGAAAATCAGACTCCTTAGTACATTTCTCGAAACATTCCGAAATGAATAAGTTCTCGTTACGCACCTCCGAGAAACTCCAATGCTCTTTTGGTTTATTTGCTCTAAATAACTGTTTTATTTTTTTTGAAATCACTGAATGTCCTAGAGTTACAATCAACTCAGGCACAAACCCTTCTGGATTCTCTTTGTTTATAAGCTCTATTGTTCTATCAATACAAGAAACAAAACTATCGGATACTATATCGCCTGTGGTTTCGGTAAGTACAACCACATTTTTATCAATTTCTAATAATTTTTCAAGTCCAGCCTGTAAGTTTTCAAACTTGTTTTGAGCTACCAAAATCAATTTTGAGTTATGTGAATTCCAAGAATTAATAAATTTTTTAGATCTCTCTGAAACCCTCAGAAAGGATTCAAAATCATCGTGTTTGGGACAAAACTCCCTCTTTTCTTTATCAATAACCTCATACAAAGGCTCAGACAATTGTACGTTAAAGTGAACCGTCTTCTTGTTTTGAATCAGTTCATAAAATCCTTCTTGAACGTTAGCTGAATTTAAATCAGCCTTGTCATTTTCATCCTCAATAATATTGTAATTATTCTCACAAAAATTAGAATAAACACCCATTTGATTAATCGCCTGACCATCGCCTATTTCCAAACCGTTACTTTGTCGGTCTGCGGTAATTACGAGCAAAGGAATCCCTTGCATGTGCGATTCTGCAACAGCGGGAGCATAATTAAGGGTGGCTGTTCCTGAAGTAGAAACAATCGCCACTGGTTTGTTTTTTTGTTGAGCAATGCCAAGCGCAAAGTGAGCAGCAGAACGCTCGTCAATTATACTGTAACATTGGAAAAATGGATTATTTGTAAACGAAATAATAAAAGGAGCATTCCGAGAACCAGGTGAAATGACAACATCAGAAATTCCATTCAGCTCGCACTGTTCTAAAATTCTTTGTACTGATATTTTGTTGCTTATTTTCATTTTGATGACTTACAAAGTCTCTATTTTTTTTTGTGTTGAGACTATAACAACTAGGCTATGAGGTGAATGAGTTTATTGTAAACAAAAAATAAGTTTTATTTCTGCTTGGTAGCAATGTGAATTGCTGCAATTCCTCCCGAGACATTTTGGTAAGAAGCATTCATAAATCCATGGTCCTCAATTATTGTTGCAAAATCATCTTCGGTAGGAAAAGCTTGGACAGACTCTGGCAAATAAGAATAAGCTCTACTATCTTTTGAAACCATTTTACCTACTGAAGGCATTAATTTTCTTGAATAAAAGTTGAATAATTGCTTAATTGGAAACTTTTTAGGATTAGAAAATTCCAACACAATGATTTTACCATTTTCCTTCAGAACACGACTAATCTCACTCAAACCTTTACCTATATTTTCAAAGTTTCTTACACCAAATGCCACTGTTACAGCGTCAAACTGGTTATCCTCAAACGGAAGTTTCAAAGAATCTCCATTTCTCAAGTCAACCCTTCCTTCAAGGTTTTTCTTCAAAACTTTCACTCTCCCCACATCCAACATTTTATTCGAAATATCAACTCCAATAATGTTCGTACCTTCTATTTTGGATAAGGCAATGGCCAAATCCCCTGTTCCAGTTGCCACATCCAAAATCTGACTATTAGGAATGTCTTTCACAATCTTACGCACTTTACTCCTCCAAATTTTATCAATTCCTAAAGAGAAAAAATGATTTAAAAAATCATATTTCCCAGAAATATTGTCAAACATTTCGGCTACTTGCTCGGTCTTTGGAGCTTCTTTTTCTTTGTAAGGGTTTATTTTTTCGCTACTCATTTTCAGAAATGATTGAAAGTTTAATATTGTTTGTAAATATACGTGAAATTTTAGTCATAAAGGCAAATCTGAGTTTAGAATTCCCTATTTTTGGGGAGGTTTGAAAACAATTAATATCAGAACCCCTTGGGTTATATTAAAGTAGCCAATAAAAAAAAGTAGAATGAAATGGATTAAGGCAGCAAGATTACGAACATTACCTCTTTCTCTAGCAGGGATTATAATGGGAGGCGCACTGAGTTACTCAAATTCAGATACATTCAGTTCTCTAATTTTTTGGCTATGTTTAGCCACGGCCACCTCCTTTCAGGTTCTTTCCAATTTTGCTAACGATTACGGTGATTTTGAAAAGGGAACCGATAATGATGACCGTATTGGACCAAAAAGAACCATGCAATCAGGATTAATTTCTAAAAAAGAAATGAAAACAGCTTTGATTCTTACTTCCCTAATTTCTTTGCTGCTTGGAGGTTATCTCTCATATTTAGGAACTCAATTAATGGCAGTAAAATACCTCCTGTTATTTCTTGCTTTAGGTGTGCTTTCTGTTGCTGCTGCCATCAATTATACGGTTGGAAAAAGAGCCTATGGTTACTCTGGTCTTGGAGATTTATTCGTCTTTCTGTTTTTTGGGCTTGTGGGTGTTTTAGGTTCTAAATTTTTAATCTCTGGAAATCTTATTGGGTTAGATTTACTTCCTGCCTTGAGTATTGGACTATTTTCTGTGGGTGTTCTCAATTTGAATAACATGCGAGACGAACACAACGACAAAGCAAATAATAAAAATACGATGGTTGTAAAAATGGGATTAACTCGCGCCAAAGTTTATCACTTTATTCTCATCCTGTCTGGAATGACTTCACTCTTTATCCACGCTTTTATTTCTCAACAAAATATATGGCAATGGTTGTTCTTAATCCCTTTCCTCTTGCTCACTAAGCACCTGTTTTTTGTGAAAAAAACGAAGGTGAATAAAGCACTCGATCCTGAATTAAAAAAAGTAGCGCTTTCCACATTTTTAACTTCAATCTTATATTTTCTAGGAATTTATCTATCATGCTAAAAGCAACTTTTACAAAATATACACTTAATTTAACCGAAGAAAGAGGAACATCAAGAGGATGGCTTCAAACCAAAGATTCGTGGTTCATCACAGTATGGCATGAGGAAAACCCAGCTATGAAAGGTATAGGTGAATGCAGTTATTTACCCGGATTAAACCCAGAAGAACTAGATACCTACGAGAACAAAGTAAAGGAAGTTTGTGAAAAAATTAATGAACACGAATATTGGTTAAGTGAGGGACTAATGGCATTTCCCTCTATTCATTTTGGATTGGAAACTGCCTTGCTTGATTTTGAAAAAAACGGAAGTAAAATACTGTTCGAAAGTCTATTTTCGAAATCAGAAAAAGCAATACCTATCAATGGCCTTATTTGGATGGGGACCTTTGAAAACATGATGGCGCAAGTGGACGAAAAAATTGCTGCTGGATTCAGATGTATCAAATTAAAAATAGGTGCAATTGATTTTGAAAAAGAGTTACATATTTTAAAATCTATCAGAGAAAAAAGCTCAGACATTGAAATTAGAGTAGATGCAAATGGTGCCTTTTCTGCGGCTGAGGCACTTGAAAAGTTGAAAAAATTGGCTCAGTATAATTTACACTCAATAGAGCAACCCATTAAACCAGGATTTCCTGCAACAATGAATCAATTGTGCAAAGAAGGCCCTTTGCCTATTGCATTAGATGAGGAATTGATAGGGAAGTTCACCAGAGAGGAAAAGGCAAAAACTTTGGACGAGATACATCCTCCCTATATCATTTTAAAACCCTCTCTCATTGGCGGAATAAAAGGAAGCAAAGAATGGATAGAGCTAGCCGAAGCAAGAGGAATAAAATGGTGGATTACCTCTGCCCTTGAGTCTAACATTGGTTTGAATGCTATTTCTCAATTTGTGGCAACCACAAACAACCCTATGTTCCAGGGACTAGGAACAGGAAAACTCTACACCAATAATGTAGCGTCTCCCTTGAGTGTGATCGGTGATGAAATTCACTATCTGAAAGAACTAAACTGGGATTTAAGTGGATTATAACACATTAGAACATATCAAACTTAACGGAATTTCATTGTCTAAAACTGAAATTTTAACTCAAGATCTCCTATCAAGAAACTCTTTCAGTGATGAAGAAGACAAAAAATTCTTTGACGAGGTTATCAATTTTCTCAAAGATTGGTTTTCTGAATCGGAAGAAATAACTGTCCAAACTTCTGGCTCAACTGGGGCACCAAAACAAATCTCTATTCGCAAGCAAAGCTTTGTTGAAAGTGCATTGAACACCTGTAAGTTTTTAAATTTAAATTCAAATACTCACGCACTTTTATGCATTCCTGTTCGCTATATAGGTGGCAAAATGATGGTAATTCGAGCTCTGGTTTCGGGATATAATTTATGGATATCAAATCCCAGCTCTTCTCCTCTTACTAATTTTGACAAACCGTGTGATTTTATGGCTGTAACACCAATGCAAGCGAAAGGATGTTTAGAACAAACTCGAGAAAAACTGAATAAAATTAAGCAAGTCATTATCGGAGGTGGAGCAGTTAGCTCCAATTTCATTAACAACATACAAGAACTTGAAACTCAATTCTATTCCACCTATGGAATGACTGAAACAGTGAGCCACATAGCCATGCAAAGACTCAATGGTAAGAACAAATCAGATGAATTTGAAGTGCTTCCCTCTTATTCGGTTTCGATTAATGCCAGTAATTGTTTGGTGATCGATTGCCCTACCTTAATTCCTGAAAAACTGATTACAAACGATATTGTTCAAATTTCAGATAATGGTTTTAAATGGCTAGGTAGAAAAGACAATGTTATAAATTCTGGTGGAATCAAAATTTCTCCAGAGAAAATTGAAAAAAAAATTCAATCGATTTACCCAGGTTTACTTTTTTATCTCACCTCTAAAAAAGACGAAGTTTTAGGTGAAAAATTAGTTCTTGTGAGTGAATCAATTATTAAAATTGATTTTGAAAAGGTAGGATTAAAAAAATACGAAATCCCGAAAGAAATTCTAATTCAACCTATTTATTTCACCGAAACAGAAAAAATAAAAAGAGAAAGGTTTTAGAATCCACGAATTATGGAGACCAAGGCGTGAATGTATGCTACTATTCCTAAGATAGCTGCCAAAACACCAAATACTGCTGCAACAATTAAGGTTGAAACACTGGCTCCTGTGGCTGCGTAAAACAAAGTAAAAACGATTATCATAATCGCAATAAGGGCACTAAGCAAAAAAGCCACATAAAGAGTAAGATTAGTTTTTAGCGCTGGACCTGGACCAACTGAAATCCAAACTGCCAGGGGCGTAATTCCGGTAAAAATTAAAACTAATAGGGCTAAAATTGCTAAAATAATTTGAACTGCCTTTTCACTGAGCCAAGGATCATTCAATTGTGAATCCGAATTTAATATCAAGTCATGGCTTACAGTCAAAGATTGATTGTTTTTATTTTTTAAAAAACTAGAAGACAGAATAGATTTAGACTTCTCAGGTTTGATGGATTGAGTAATCCAGTTCTTTTTGTCTGAGGCATTATCGATTGCGAAACGTTCTTTTTTATCAACAGAAGCTACCTCCTTCAGGTCGTGGCTACTTGATAAAATGAGGGTGTCACTTTCATCATAAGTGGTGGCTTGTCCCTCAATCGTGCTCTTAGCTGAAGAGTGAGATAGGTCATAATTGGGAGCCTTATTGACATGCCAACCTTTTCTGTATTTTCTTTTTTGTAAAAAAGAATCGGAAACTACTTGATTGGAAGTAGAACAAGCGTATAAAAACAAGAGCGCTAAAAAAGCAATAAGGTGTTTCATATTTATTAAATTATTTCAAATAGAACGAATAATGCATGTAAAACAGCCAGGATCCCCGCCAAG
Organism: Flavobacteriales bacterium; assembly: GCA_965660305.1. Lineage (GTDB taxonomy): Bacteria > Bacteroidota > Bacteroidia > Flavobacteriales_D > CAJJDF01 > CAJJDF01. The sequence goes on from CBFHZD010000008.1 coordinate 40,651, forward strand.
AAACCAATTAAAACTAAAACATTTAGAAAGACGGCCGCAGAGAGGAACAAAATTAAAGATATCAGAAAATCTCGACTTTCCAAACCGGCTACAAAGGCAACTGTGATTGGTGGAATCAAAAAGCATACAATCAATAATAAAATAAACAGGAGATCATCGTCTGAAAAGGAATTGGTGTCTTGTATTACATTTCCTGCTGGAAACGTCTTGAATTGATTATTCCTCAATTTGTCTGAAATTCCAGGCATTATATTTCTTACCTTCTCAATTTGCGAAATTCCTTTTTTGTCGAATTCCTTAGAATCAATCTGTTTTACGATAACCTCAATTCCGTTTCTTTTCTCCTTGCTTGTTTTTAGGTTTTCAGGTAAAACTACTGGACGAAAAGTATCCTTGTTTTTTTCTGAATTGACAATCTTAGAATCAAAATCTATCTCTTTAGTTTTATCGGAGTCATTTGTATGTGGAAGTTTCGACAAGGAATTGATATGCCAACCTTTCTTGTATTTTCTTTTCTGCAACAAACTATTTGTCGCAACTTCGTTGGAAGTAGAACATGACACTAAAACAACGATACTAAGGGCAAAAGCAATTATTTTATTCATAACTAGATGTAATTTTCTAACTAAAGATAAAGAAGAAAATAAATGGGTTGAATCTGATTTCAAAAACTTATCACTACACCAATGTTGAACTCATTGATTGCGATATTTTGGATGTGATATCGGATTCTGCTACATCGTAAGAGAGTTTTATCATATTAGAAATCGCTTTTCCATTGGAAATACCATGAGCGATAATCACGTTAGATTTAATTCCCAAAACTGGTGTTCCTCCATAATTTTCGTAATTAAATCGATCAAAATAAGCGTCTTTAATTCCTCTTCTTTCGATGATTTCGTAAAAAGATTCTGCTTGCTTTAAAATCACATTACCTGTAAATCCATCACACACAATCACATCAGCACCTTCATTCAAGATTCCTCTGCTTTCGATATTACCGATGAAGTTTATTTCCTTATTCTCTTTGAGTAATTTGTGTGCTGCTTTGGTAAGAATACTTCCTTTTTCTTCTTCTTCGCCAATGTTAAGCAATCCCACTTTTGGAGATTGGATGTGATACACGAACTCTGCATAAATTGAACCGATAACGGCAAATTTATCGAGCATCTCTGGTTTACAATCGGCATTGATTCCTACGTCCATGATGATTCCATCATTTCCGCTTTCTCTTGGTAAAACACTAGCAATAACCGGACGGGAAATTCCTTCCACAACTCCAATAGCTTGAGTTGCACCTACCATCATTGCTCCGGTGTTACCCGCAGAAGAAAAAACATCAATTTTTCCTGCTTTCAGATAGTGGAACCCCTTTGTAATACTTGATTCTGTTTTTTGAATAAATGATTTGACAGGATGGTCGTTGTACTCGATTTTATCCTGACAATCAATTAATTGTATATAGGGTTGTGCACAAAGTTCTTCTCCTAAATGCTCGGTAATAGACGCACTATCTCCAAACAAAAAAAGAGACACAGAATCTAGTAAATCAGCATGATTTTCTAAAAAACTTTGTACTCCATTTAAGTTACATGTGGGAGAGTTATCTCCTCCCCACATATCAATCCCAATGTTAAAGGGTTTAGCCAAAATTACGCTTCAGCAATTTCAGTTTTGTCAATTACGACTTGTCCTTTCCAATATAATTTTTCCTCGTGCCAGTAAGCTCTGTGAGTTAAATGAAATTCTCCCGTTGTAGGACATTGAGTCAATTGTTGACTTGCCGCTTTGTAATGAGTTCTTCTCTTTCTCTGTCTTTGTTTTGACTGTCTTCTCTTTGGATGTGCCATTTTATTGTATTATTTTTTTAATTCTTTTAATTTATCCCACATTGGGTTACTCTCTTCTTGAGTTTCTTGCACTTTATAGGTTTCTAATTTATCCAAGACTTCTTGGTTACATTCACCTTTTGGATGCCTATGCTTTAGCGGTACGGAGGTAACAAAAAACTCAAAAAGTAATTCTGCCACATCTAATTCGTACTCCGATTGGTCCAGGAGCAGTATATTTTCATCTGTACTTTCTCCTTCTCCAAATTTAACAAACAATTTATTTTCAGCTCTTGTTTCTGACTGGATATCATCACCACACTTATCACATTGGGTAGTGTACCTTCCGTGGGTGTTGATTATCATTACCATCATGGTAGATAATTTTTCCAATTGAACCGAAGCTTGAAGACTTACATTGTCCACCAAAACATATTGATACTCTTCAAAGAACTCTTCTCCTGCAGTAAACTCAAATTCGTGCTTACCTTCTTTTAGCCCAACAAAAGGAATCTTATACTGATGTTTTGTTTCCATAGTTAAGGGTTTAAGGACTGCAAAATTAATAAATAATCCCGAAAATCTACTTTTTTTACCAAAAAAATATAAGGTTTTTGAGTTTGGAGTCTTCTTTTATCTTTCATCTCGCCTTATCTCGATAACCAAAATAAATCTAACGCCTTTATCATTTCTCATACAGACTATCAAAAAGATATTTAATATAACTGATTTACAACGGATTAAACCAAATTCAATGCGAGTTAACTTACCTGAATATCTGAACAAACTCATGTATCTGAAAAGCAGTATAGATAAAATGAACCCTAATTCTTATCACATTGAATTATTTACTCTTCTTTTTACAGTAGGTTTAAGAGGTTTTTAAAATCTCTTTGTTTTCTTTTCTTAAATTTGAGAACTGAACAAACTGACTGAACTGTTTATAGCTCTATATTTTTGAAGAAATACTACGACATATTAGGATTAAATGAAGGCGCAAGCGAAGATGAAATAAAAAAAGCCTACCGCCAGCTCGCAATGAAATATCATCCTGATACTACATCCTACGATTCAAACGAACAATTTTTGGCAGTAAAAGAGGCCTATCAAGTTCTTACCTCTCACAGTAATTACCAACAAAGGGAAAAGGTAAAACCTGCGCATAACAAGGTGTTTAGTCGGAAATACAACCGTTGGCATTCTCAAGATGAATTAGCTGATTTAAAAAAACAAACGACTGAATATAGACGGAAAAAAGAGAAAGAAGAGGAAATGTCAATCCTACGAGATTTTGAGAATCTAAAAAATTCATGGGTTTACAAATCTTTTCCAATCGTTGCTCTTTTTGGAATTGTATTTGCCATCCTCTTATTTCTAGATTTCCATCTAACTCCAAAATCTGAGTTTGTTGACTATAAAGAAACACACCGAATTAGTTTGGTTGAAGGAATAGTTGTTGGAACGGCCCAACCTGGTTTTATCTTATCAGAAATCATCACAACAGATGTTCGTGGAACAGAACACATGGCTTCAATTCAGGGGGAATTGGCAGGATATTTTTACACCAGTGACAACATCGAATTAGTATCTACCCCGATTTTCGGTATCGATTTAGGATATCGGATAGACGCTATCTTTTTTAGAGATATAAACAAAAAAAGAGCTTTCCACTACCCCATTGCCTTATTTTGTTTGCTTCTTGTCTTACTTACGGTTTTTTTCAAAAATCCCACACCGTTTTATTATGTCGTGCTGAATACAGCAGTTTTTGGAATCCCTTTTCTTTCTTCCGTTTTTACTTTGGGTGCTATAATGGACTAATTTTCGAGACTTGATTTTAAATCCCGTTCAACAAAATAATTAAACTTTTCATCAATAGGATAAGAAATAACGGAGTAAGTAACGTATCCATTTTCTTCTTTCAACTGAGTTATTTTGGGTAAAATAACTTGAGAAATCCAAGGCTGAGAGAGCAATTTACTCTTCAAAAAAGTTTCAGTCACCTCTTTTTTAACCACAACATTGAACTTATATGAGGAAAAATCGGCAGAAAAATCTTTTTTTACTAACTCTCTACTTGCCATATTCCCGTATGGGATTTGAACAATCTCACCTTCTTCGTTCTGTATCTCTACTTCAAACGTATTCAATTTGAACACTACTCCTGAATATTCGGTCATCGATATCTTTTGACCTATTGCTATATCGCCTTTCAGTCTGAAAAATAAGCCATGTATAAGGTTTATCAGGTATCCTCTGCCCAAATAAATAAAAACTCCTCCTAACACAATTCCCATAAAAGGAAAAGGAAGTATAAGCGAATAAAAACAATACAACGAAAACAAAATCCAAACCATCGTAGATATTGCCGGCAGTAAAACTACTATTCGTTTTCGCCTTACAGGAGATTTTATCAATAAAAGCAAACCGTAGTTTCTCACAAACCCCAAGACGAAGTATATAACTCCACCCAAAACTATTAATCCCAAAAGAGTGAACAATGAGATTCTTGTCATATCGATGCTAAAAAACTCGCTCATTATTTAATAATTTTTTTGTCCTTTAAATAATACGTTACAGAAGAATAAACCTCTTCAGACAACTCAAAAACATCATTCTTTACTTCCTGAATCAGTCTAATTCGCTTCATCTGATTCAAGACTGAAACAAAATTGAAATCATTGGAGAGTGTCGATTCAAATTCCTTTTTACTCACCTCTTTGAATAACACTAATAATTTAAGAACCACAAGCCATTCGGGGTTAGCTATATCTGGAAAAAAGGTGTTTTTTGGCTCCTTTATTTTTATTTCATTTCCTTCAATTGATTCAATATTATTTACCCAAGCGCAAAAAGCTCTTCCTAAATTTCCTTTGTAAATAGAATGGTATTTTTGATACAAATAATTCTCTTTTCTTTCAGTTAAGTCGATTTCTCTTTTTCCGTTCAATAAAAACTTCATTCCGCCTGCCTGATGCTTAAGCTTAAGCGTTTCTACAAAACCTTCTTTTCGAATTGGAAGTAATAAAATAGAAGAAATAATGCTACTCTCCAAATCGCTAATTGGAGCCTGAAAAGTATAATAAACAGAAGAACAGGTAAGGATAAAGTGATGTTTCTTTCCGTACAAATCGATACATGATTTTATTTCTTGAAGAATTGAACTATTAGCTCCCCATTTTTCTATGTTATTAAACACCAATGTGCAGGCTTTTTGGCTCTTCAAGTTTTCTTTCAGTGAAAGTTCGTTGCCAAATGCTGCTGAAACGGAGTGAGTAAAACAAGTAGTGATGTTCTTGTTTTCGATCATAGGATTCAGTGTTACCACGGTTCTGTTGAGTAATCGAGAAGCCACATAATCAGAAAAATACTTCTTTCCAGCAAGGTGGTCACCAAGGATTAATAGCGCTCCGCCTGACTTTCTATTCAGCAATTGAATAGCATGCTTAGCTTGATCAATTTCCTCCGCTCTGTGTTCAATCTTTAAGGGCGATGAATGCCCTCCCAAAAACAATTTTTTATAAAAGAAAGGAAGTTTTTCTCTTATTGATTTTGGCATTTTCACTTTCTCCACATAGCCCGAAACGACAGAGCTCAAATTCTCACTTCCCTTGTTTTTAAGTTTAAATTCTGTCACTAAGTATTCATCCCTTTGTTCATCCACAAAGGAGAGTGTTTGTGATATTTTCTTTTTTATCTCGCGCTTAGTTTGATTGAAAAAACGGGCAATTCTTGAAGTTGTAACACCCGTTTTATTAATGTACTGATTGATTATTGCGCTATTTCCAGCAATAAAATCATAATCCAATAACTTATAGGTTTCTTCCAATTCGTCTTTGATGATAGAGATGAATTTTTTAAATCGAGTTTGGATGTCATCCTCAAGTTGTGCAGCCGAATCCAACAGTGCAGATCGAGCTTCAACAGCAGTCTCCTTCTCGTTTTCAAAATCTATAGTTTCTAGAGTTGCAGTCTTGTTTTTGAATATACCCATCAGTGCATTCAACTCCTTTTCCAACTTATCTGTTTCGGTATTCAATGCTTTAATTAACTTATTTTCTACCGAAAACAAAATCAATCTTTGCAGCTGAATGGTGTTTGTTTTAACGCCAGCTTGTTGCTCTTCATTCAAATTATTCACAGATTCAACATCCATAATCTCCAAAGAATTAGAAAGCTTATACACGATTTTTTCCACCTTTCTTATGGTAGAGTTTATTAATTCCTCAATATCAAAAGCGAACAAAGGCAACCGGTTTAAAAAACGAATTAATTCCATTTTTGTTAGTCCGTCATTTTCGGGCAACGAATCACTCAGTTCCTGTAATTGTCCTATCAAAGCCAATTCTGGTTTTATACTCAACCTTTTAATTGTAAACGCAGTATCGTGAATTACCAAGTCTATTTCAGGATGAATTTCGTGCAATGAAATATCGAGCAAAACAGCATTATGAATCAGTTTATTATTTCTGACGAAGTAATTCGGAAAGGAATTAATTTCTTTTAACTGCTTTTTGTATTCCCTTTGTCCCTTTTCCTCTATTGCTTCCTCCACCTCAGCATTGATCGTTAACAACTCTAATTTTTTACTCAATGAATACACATAATTTGAATTCATTTTATTGAAGTTCTGAACTAGCTCTTTGAAGTTTTCGCTCAACACTTCTCGCCTCTTTTGAATTTCATCAGAAATGAACTGAGTCATGTCCAATAATTCCTCATTTGTAATTCTCTTTTCTCCTCTCAATTCAGAGAATTTGTTTTTTATCTCATCTCCAATTTCATTAATGAGAGTGGTGTTTTGATAGACAAAAACACCTGATTTCATCATAGATTTCATGAAGACTCTGAGGTAAAGATTGCGGTAATAAAAAGTGACATTTTCTCTGTAATTCACATTACGTTTAGGTGTGATTCCAAATGTTTTTTGCTTGAATGCAATCCATTTTTTTGCTCTTTTTTCAGATTTTGAGTCCGAAGATACTGGGGTTAACTCTTCATCACTCAGCAATCGTTTTACCCTCTTGGGTAAACGATTTTGATACATGTCATTCTGAGAAATTAAGTTCTGAATAGCAGACGAATATTTTTCGGAAACAAGAGGCAAAAATTCCGAGTTATACTGATTCAAATTCGCAGACATTCCTTGTACATAATTAATAAAAGAGCGATTCAAGGCTTCCTTATTTAAAGATTGATTGGAAGAAAACTGCTTACCTAGCGTTTCGCTATTTTCTATTAACAACCGTTCCATTTCATCCAATAGGAAATTATACCTAGAATTAATTTTCGAAAATACTGATTCGATAAGATGATTGGTATTTCTGGAATTGAACACGAAGAGGTTGTGCAACAGCGGATAAGCATAAAAGTCAGGCGACAACTCCAAGTTTTCCTCCATAGTTTCGGTTAACAAGGGTTCTACTTCATTCTCTTTCTCCGCTTCCTCAATGAGTTTCACTTCAGTTTCTTCAAAATGAGAGGAGGCTCTTACTAGCAAGGTAGTCCCCAGTATTCCAACCAATTCGTCTGTTTTTTTTACAAAGACGGATTCGTCTTCCATTTCATCCGGAATTCCCACAATCACCAAATCTGATTGATAGGATTCAACCTTCATTATTTCATATAAATCTTTGTTTTCAATTTCGTTATTAATGACTTTAGATTTGGCGGTAATCCTGTAATTGGATAATAACTCATTGATGATTTCCTCTAACTGAGTTTTCTTATCGTTGGTATCATTTACATACAAAATTCTTATCTCTGCATGACGCCAATCCAAAGAGCTGTTCATGAATTTTGCCAAATTCAAGGTAAGTTCTGTTGTATTACTGAAATCGTTCCACCAAATATCAATTGACTTTTTCCTGCCAAAACCTCTCTGTTTGTCATAGTCCAGGTACAAAACATTGTAATCCAGTTGGCACAATTTATTTGTTAATTGCGCAAAACGAGTTGGTTCGTCAGAACTTTGCTCCCAGCTAGTTAGGATTGTATTGGGCTCTACACCAGAAAAACCGTAAGTACTCGAAATCATTTCTATGCCTTCGTACACATCCTTACACTCCTGTTTTCTGGCAAATATACCTTGGCTAAATAACTCATCGTCCTTAATAGATTGTTTGTGTTTAGGGAACAAAACCTTAGCCGTTTTGTTCTCAATCAAGTCGAAGTTAGAGATCATTCCTTTGGCTCCAGCCACAGTTTTACTGAACTCAATTAATTTATTTCTAGTTTCTGTTCCTCCACTAAATAGTAAAATATTGGGATTCCAGTTTCGCTTATGAGTGGATTTTTTATCGAGGTTTTTCAGTCCTACTTTTACAATGGACGACCAAACACTCTGCCAAACATCCCCTGAACCCAAAACAAGCTGTTTTCTGGTGAGCCAAATAAAAATAAGCATCATCACAAAAATAGCGACTACTGCCGCAAACAAATTCAATTGAATCATCAAAACAAACGTAACGATGGCTCCAATGAGGGAAACGGGCAAAGGTATTTTAAAACTCGGTCTGAAATCTGGGCTTGCCCATTGCTCCAAAAAACAAGAAACATTAATGAATAAATAAGCAGACAAATAAAACATAGCAACGACCTCTGCAATGACATCAAGCTCTCCAATTAATATTCCTGCCTGAGCAATAATAAAAGTCAATATAAGGGCATTTCTTGGCTCATTCTCTTCCCCCTTTCCTTTGGCGAATAATTTTGGAGTAATGCTATCTACCGACATAGCTTGCAGAATTCTTGGTGCTCCCAATATTCCTCCTAAAGCAGATGAAAGTGTAGCTCCCCAAATTCCGGCAATGACTAAAACCGGGATAAATCCAAATTTTATCAATGCATTCTTGTCAGAAATCAAGACATCCAAATCAATGGAATAGTAAATAAAAATTGCCAAACCAATATAAACCAAAAGCCCTACTCCAACTGCAAGCATCGTACCCCAAGGAATCGACTTTTTAGGATCTTTTAAATCGCCAGACATAGCAACTCCTGCAGTAAAACCAGTTACAGCTGGAAAAAAAATACCAAACAAAACAAAGAAACTGGATTCTATTTCGTTGGCCCTCGATAAGTCAAAAACCTTTCCCTCTTGAGTACCAAATAAAATAGACAACACAGACAATATTATCGCTCCTAAAATAAAAAATTGAGATTTGATGGCAATACTCGTACTGATGTATGCAATCGTTACAATCAAAAACAACGCGATAGAACCAAATAATCGGATATGATTGATTCCTACATCGTGAAGACCGAGAGGTTCTTGTAAAACCACAAGGGCACTTTCTGCAAACCCAATTAAATAAAGAGCAATACTCAGAGCTGTTGCTACAAAAAGAGTAATTCCTATGGAACCGCCAATAGGCAATCCAAGACTCCTAGAAAGCATATAATAGATTCCTCCAGCTTTTATTTTTCTGTCCGTAGCCACCGAAGAAACACTTAGCCCTGTAGAAATAGAAACGACATGAGCAATGAGTACAATAGCTATAGCCAAACCAAGACCAGCATTCCCAACTACCCAGCTCAGGCGCATGTACATGATGACACCCAGAATGGTTAAAATAGAGGGCGTGAATACACCAGCAAATGTTCCGAATTTTTTTCCTTTCGACATGAATCGTGTTTAGGACACTAAGATAGGATTAATTGAGAAATATGACAACGAGGTTGTTTTCCTTTCTCCACAGTTAAAATTGAGTCTATCCTATTTGAGAGTTCTTAAAAATTTAATAAAGTCATTTTATTGGATATTAAACCTGTTTATAATCTTTTTGTTACCAAAAGCCGCCAAGTCTATGATAACATCATTCTTTTATAAAAAAAACAGTTGAATTAAAAAAATAGCGTTAAATTAAAATAAATTTGAAAATCTAAATTAATAACGAACGTTATCTCATGTCTAAATTATACGACACCTACTACGAAACAGAGAACTTATTTGGTGATCCTTATCCCGAATTAATTGATTTTTTTGAGGAATACTCTTCAAGGGGTAAAGTATTAGATCTAGGGTGCGGACAAGGAAGAAACGCTCTTGCATTGGCTCATTTGGGATACAAAGTAGTTGGTTTAGACAGTTCACAAGTAGGAATAAACCAAATGAATGAGTTGGCTCAAGCAAATAAACTCCCGGCACATGGAATATTAGGGGATATTCATGCCTTTAATGACTATGAAAGTTACGATATCGTGCTATTGGACAGTATGTTTCATTTTGCCAAAAAGGATAAAATGAAAGAGATTGGATTAATTCAAAAAATAAGTTCAAAAATAAAAAAAGGCTGTGCATTAGTTTTTTGTATTCAAGATAGCAAAGACAAAGTAGGTACTTTGATCAACGCTCTGGAGCAAAAAGAACTGATTATAAACAAGAAATTTAGCTACACTTTCGAAGATAAAGAGAGTGGCCATAAATCATTGACTGATTACAGAATGATAGTTGTTCAAAAATAAAAGTTCAGAGTTTTATGCTGATTATCCTCAATTTTTCTTGTTCATTCTCCAAACTAGGATAGCTATTCCAACCAAGAAGTGCAGAATTACAATTCCGAAAATGACGTACGGCATTTTCATATTAACTATATTGTATTTCGTATGAAACCTCTGCAAATTGTCTAAACATTTCGAATACACCACAATACCTATCTACGGATAATTTTACAGCTTTTTCTATTTTGTCTTTCTGCAATTCCTCACCTTTAAATTTGTAAAGCATTTTCACTTTATTGTAATGTTTAGGATGTTCTTCGGTAAGTTCACCCTCTACTTCCACTTTGAAATCCTGAACTTGAGCTCTCATTTTATTCAATAAGGAGGTAACATCCATACTCGTACAACCTGCCAGCGATACCAACATAAGGTATTTGGGAGTAATTCCTTTTGCTTTTCCATTTTCATCAGTTGTGGCGTCCAAATTCAATTTCCCTCCCACTGTTTCCACTTCATAGGCCATTTCTCCTTTCCAATTTGTTTCAATCTTATGTGTCATTCTTTTTTATTTAAAATTACTTGCTTTTTCAACGAATGAAGGTAGCAATTGTTACAAATTTCTCTCCTTTTTGGGATAAACACGACTAACAACTTCAAGATACTTTGAGAAGTGAGATAGTTCTTTTACTTTTATTCCCTAACAAAACACACCGCTTATGATAGGAATTTCTATATTTTTTGTGATTTTGGGAATTGCAATAAAAAACGGAAAGCTTTACTTTTTGATGGCAGGTTACAACACCTTACCGGAAGAAGAAAAGAAAAAATATGATGTGGAAGGAATTGCTTCTGTATTCAGGAATGCGATGTTTTTCATGGCATTTATTATTAGTGTCGGGTTTTACTTATCGCAATGGCTGGAACATACAGAGATAAAGTTTTATTCATTTTATGGTGCTCTTGTAATCGGAATCCCATATTTGTTAATCAATTCCAACAAGGACAAATACAAACTAGATTGATTGCACTTGATTTATCAACTTTTCAGAAACTTTCGTATTTAACTCTCCTCCCATGATTGTAACAAAACTAAAACTAAGCGACTCACTACCATTAACTTGTTCGCGAGAAGGAACCTGCTGTCATGGAAAAACAGTCCATATAAACCCATGGGAATTAAGTAATATTGCCCAAGCCAAAGAACTTTCTACTCAGGAGTTTGTTCAGGATTTTTGCGATTGGGGAGGAATAAAATTAAAATTCGAGGGAGAAATTGGGTACAAAAACCAAAAGGCATGTAGTCAATACATTGAAGGTTTTGGTTGTAGTGTACACGAGGGAAGACCCTTGGCATGCAGATTATATCCATTGGGAAGACAAATACAAAACGAACAAGTAGCATACATTCACGAGGGAAAAGAATTTCCTTGTCTGGAAGGTTGCCCTGTAGTAAGTGAACTGCCAAAGTTCACTGTAGCCGAATACCTAAAAGATCAATCTACTAAAACCTATGAAAAGGGACAAGACAGTTACTTGGAAGTGATGCAGCAATTAGCTGATGTTTCTTTTGAGTTATTCTTGGATAGCGGTTTGGCAGCTTCTGGTAATACCGAAACATTGAATCAATGGCTTATCTTAGGCAATAGTTCACCCGATGAATTATTTGATTTTATACCCACAGATTGGCAAAAAGAGCTCATTCATCCAGAACTAAAAGAATGGAGTAGTCCTACTGATTTTGCTACAAAACACTTGGAAATTTTGTTGAACAAAGCACAACAAGAATTTGGTTCTGTTACAACCTTGAATGAACTGCAGAGAGCATCAGTTGTAATGATGTCTTTGGCTCTGCAAATCGCCCGATCCATTGGAGCCGACCCAAAATCTTTGGCAGAACATTGGACAGAAACTGCAAAATCTTACCTTTAATCCACAAAAAAAGCTACTTGTTCCCAAGTAGCTTTTTTAATTTCAAGAAAAACCCCTTTATTTAATCACTGTCATTTCTTCTACTAAGTGACCTGCACCCGCATATTTATCAATAATAAATAAGGTGTACCTAATATCCACTGATATCGTTCTTTGAACTTTATTTTCAAAAGAAATATCGCCACTCATAGCTTCCCAGTTTCCATCAAAAGCAGTCCCTATCAAATATCCATTTCCATCGATTACTGGACTTCCTGAGTTACCTCCTGTAATGTCGTTGTTTGTCAAAAAGTTAACTCTTAATTTACCATCTGCATCTGCATATTGTCCGTAGTCCTTCTTTGCATACAAGTCTTTCAGCCTTGCAGGCAAACTAAACTCTTGGTCTCCAGGAATTTCTTTCTCAATCAATCCTTCCATTGTTGTGAAATATGTATCCAAACCATCTTCGCTTCTAACAATATCTCTCACCTTATCGCTTACCTCATAGGACATAACGCTTCCGTATGTTAATCTTTGGGTAGAATTTGCATTAGGGTAAAAGCTCTTTTCTGGCTGCATCAATCTTATTCCTTCTACGAATAACCTATAACCTTCTTCCATTTTTTCTTCAACCTCTGAAAATTTAGCAGAGGATCCAAAATACATAGAGATGAAATCTGTGGCAGCTTTAATAGCTTTATCATCTTCGGTGTCTATTTCTTTGCCTGCTTTTAGCCTTGCGATTACTTTGTTCATTTTCTTTTCCTTCATGAAAGGAGATTTGCAAAATAGTTTCTTAGCAAATCTATTGAAATTGGCTTTTTTCACATCAGCAAAAAAGGCAGGATGCTGTTCTTTATTTACTTTGTTATAATACAAATCAAACAAGTTTGCAATTAGCTTTTCCTCCGTTTTTTCGTCATAGTTTTTGAAATGTTCTGTTGTCATTTCTTCCAATGCGGTGATTAGTTCTTGAATAGTTTTATCTCTTTCAGCAATCATCGCTTCCTTTTCCTCTCCTGATACAGATTCTATTTTAGAATCAAATTTAGATCTGGTCTGAGCTATAGTTTTTAAAATTCTATCTGTTCTGTATGTGTACAAAACAAAATCTGGACCTCTTAACCCAGCTTCCATCACGTAGGTATTGCCCACTACAAAATTATCAGTCAATTCATAATATTCTCTTATCATGTTTAGTGCATCTCCATATTTTTCAGATAAACTTGGACTTTTTCTGTACCAATCCTCAAACTCTCTTTCTAGTTTAGTTTTTCTTTCAACCACTTTATTTGTTTGCAATTGTTCGGTTTGTCCTTGGTAATATTTCCAATAATTTGCTGTTTGGGCAAATTTGGAAGAATACATGATGTCAACACTTTCCTTTTTGTCCATTTGAGCTTTCATAGTTGCTAATTTCACATCTCTCACTTCCACTACAGTTGGTCCTTTTTTATCGATAGCTTGTTTTACTCCGTAAGAAGATAAGTACCTATCGGTGCTTCCAGGATAACCCATAATCATTGCAAAATCGCCTTCCTTCACTCCTTTAATATTCACTGGCAAGTGATGTTTTGGTTTCATTGGTATGTTATCCGCAGAATAATCTGCTGGTTTCCCATCTTTGCCAGAATAAATTCTGAACAAGGTAAAGTCTCCGGTATGTCTTGGCCACATCCAGTTATCTGTATCACCACCATATTTACCAACAGACTCAGGCGGAGCTCCTACCAACCTTACGTCAGTGTATGTTTCGTTAATAAACATATAGTATTCGCTTCCATAAAAGAACTCTTTGATATAAGCCGTATAATTAGTTCCTTCGGTTGCATTTTTTATTAAATCCTCCTGAATAATTTTAATTTTTTTCGCTCTATCTTTTTTTGATTCAATTCCAGCTGTTGCTTCCAAAATTTTCTCGGTTACGTCTTCCATTCTTACCAAAAAAGTTGCCGTAAGCCCAGGTACATTTTTTTCTTCAGATTTTTGCATGGCCCAAAAACCATCTCTCAGGTAATTATTGGCAACAGTAGAAAACTGCTGTATGGCATCGTATCCACAATGGTGATTCGTTAGCATCAATCCTTGATCAGATATAATTTCTCCAGTACAAAAACCTCCAAGAGAGATAATAGCATCTTTCAAACTAGATTTATTGACACTGTATATTTCTTCTGCAGAAAGTTTAAGTCCTTGATTTTGCATGTCTTTTATGTTCAATCTTTTGATGAACATTGGCAACCACATGCCTTCATTTGCTTTCACGTTTACACTGGTAAACACAAGTGAAACGACTAAAAATAACGAGAGTAACTTTTTCATTTATTTGTTTTATTTAATTAATTTTTTCGAATTACTAAAGTAAGAAAAAATCAATTTAAAGACACCTATTTAGGTTAAATGGTTTGAATAATAAACAAATGGAATTAGAACAATTTCAAATAGCAATAACTCGAATGAAATACAAAATTGATTTCGAGGGTTTTACTAAGAAAATAATGAAACCTAATTTAATCCAAAGCTTAATGAAAAAACATTGGAATAGAGTGCCAATGTATTGTTTCCTACATTGGAAATTGCATAGTCAATTTTAAATTTTTTGAACACTACTCCTACTCCAAGACTTGGCATGATAGACAAGTTTTCGGATCGATCAAACTGCCTTACCCATTGAACATTACCGAAACCTGTCCGAACAAAAAGCAACTTTTTAAAACCAATTTCGAGGCCCAAACTAGGATCTATATTTAATCCTTTGGAACGAATAAAAGAATTTCTTTTTCCATCAAATGTGGTGTTTAAATTCATCTCTGCCTCCAGCTCAAACTTTTCGTTTAGTTTTACCTTTCGGGACGCTCCAAGAATTAATCGAGGTAACGTAATCTCCGTAGAATTTTCGGGGATATCATTACCTGTAGCTTCAAACACTTCCCTCGTTGCTTCATCTATTGAATAACTCCAGGAGTTCACTGTGGTAGTAACATCTCTTAGTACAGCTGCAAACTTCCAATTATCCGTATGGTAATTGGCAGCCAAATCCAGACCAAATCCCCAAGAGTTGGCAAATTCTCCAATTCGTCTGTGAATAATCTTGAAATTACCTCCAATTTCCAATCCTAAATCTAGCCTTCTGGCATAGGATAACAAAAGAGCATAGTCCGCAGCAGAGAATTTGACTATGTTATTGTAATTTACATTTCCCTCTTTGTCTATAAGCTGCGTAGTATTGGGAATATCATCTGTTCCAAATCGAATAATTGAAATTCCACCAACAGAGTTTTCATCTAATCTCTTGCTGAAGCCAAGATAATCGTATTTAGCTATTCCTTGAAAGTACTCGGAATGCATGAGGCTAAACTCCATATCTTTTTTAGTATGAAGCAAACCGGCAGGATTGTAATATCCCGCAGTAACATCTTCAACACCAGCAATAACAGAGTTTGCCATTCCAAAGTTTCGCGCACCAACTCCAATAGTTAAGAACTCATTACTGTATTTGGGTGCATTAGCTTGTGAAAGAATTGATCCCCAAGCAAAAAAACACAGAAAAATGAAAAGAAATTTTAAGTTCATAGTCGATTAACGAGATTAAAATAAAAATAGTACTTACTTGCTAAAATTAGTTGATTTCAGTTCAGAAAAATACTTCTTGCGCTTGATAAATTTTGTAAATACAATACTCTTCTTGTAAAATCCATGAGGGTTAAACTTTCGACCTTTAGTGTCTTCCAAAAGGCGAATTCTTTTTTGTTTCATTTCAGGAATTTTGACCAAAAAATGAGCCTGTGCTTTTAAAATTTGAAGAGAAGCTTTGAATTCGCCATTCATTACAAAAACAACAAACGCGATATAATCCAGTATAAAACGCCAGGTAATTTTTAATGCCAAAAAATTGCCTCGATAATTCTTATACAAGGTAAACAAGCTGTTTCTAAAATTTAGATATACTTTTCTTGGACTCATATAATCAAGTGTTCCTCCTCCAAGATGAAAAACGCTTGAGTTAGAAATTGCCATGATTTTATATCCGTGTAACTTGATTCGCCAACATAAGTCTATTTCTTCCATGTGAGCAAAATAGGTGTCGTCAAAACCACCCACAGTATGAAAGATTTCGCTCTTTATAAACATGCAAGCTCCTGTTGCCCAAAATATTTCGTGATCCTGATTGTACTGACCGTTATCGCCTTCTATTTCATTAAAAATTCTTCCTCGACAAAAAGGATAACCATTTTTATCGATGAAACCGCCTGCAGCCCCTGCATGCTCAAATTGAGTTTTGGATTTATAAGACAAAATTTTAGGCTGACAAGCCACAAGATTCTTATCACTATCCATTTTACTCAATATTGGGTCTAACCAATTACTGGTTACTTCCACATCTGAGTTTAACAAAACGTAAATTTCATAGTTGCCTTTTATTTGTTCTAATCCCTCGTTATATCCTTTTGCAAAACCACCGTTCTCAGCATTGTGAACTATTTTTATTTTGGGATAATTTTGGGTTAAAAATGCAACAGAATCATCGGAGGAATTATTGTCGATCACGACAACATCATGTTCACCGGAATGCTGAGTTACTGAGGGCAAAAAAGTGGACAAATGCTTTTTTCCATTCCAATTTAAAATGATGATTCCTACCCGTTTCATGTGACAAAGATATTGATTGAAGGAGAATTACAATGTTTTGGTAATTAATTTATCTCTTTGGTCGAATTTGTTTGAAAGATATACCTAGGGCTTTTTCAAAATATCTCACTGACTTTAGTTCTTTGGAATTCACCAGGCAAATTGAAACCCCTTCTTTTCCTCCTCGTGCAGTTCTTCCACTTCTGTGAGTGTAATATTCTTCTTTATCTGGCATCTCATAATGCACCACATAAGCCAAATCTTGCACATCTATTCCTCTTGCTGCCAAATCTGTAGCCACAAGCATTCTGATGGACTCATTTTTGAATGCTCGCATTACTTTGTCTCTTTCCTTTTGCAATAAATCTCCATGAATAGCTCCAGAAGAAATATTTTTTGCCTCCAGTTGCTGAGCCAGTAGTTGAGTTGCTTTTTTGGTTTTACAAAAAATAAGTCCTCTATTTTTTTGTTCCGATTTTAGGAACTGTGTTAGAATATTGAATTTATCGGCATCATCACACACTAAATATTGATGCTCTATCTTTTTGTTTACAACATCTCCGCTAGTTTCAATTCTTTTGGCATCTGGTGCCATGTGCTGATTTACAATTTGCTTTATTCCTTCTGGCATAGTCGCAGAAAACAACCATTTTGATTTTACTTGAGTCATAAAACCAAGAATTTCATCCAACTCCTTTTTAAATCCCATACTCAACATTTCATCTGCCTCATCCATAATGACAGTGTGTACATGAGATAAATCTAACGCTTTTCTTTTTACCAAATCAATTAATCTACCTGGTGTTGCTACAACAATATGAGTGGGTCTTTTCAGTTTTTCAATCTGAATATCAATATATTGACCACCAAAAACTGCCTCAGTAAAAACCTTTTCGGTGTATTTGGTGAATTTAAATAATTGTTTTGCTATTTGCTGACCCAGTTCTCTTGTTGGACATAAAATAAGTCCTTGAATGTACTCCTTATTCGAATCTATTTTCTCTAACAAAGGAAGACCAAAGGCAGCCGTTTTACCAGTTCCAGTTTGTGCTTGACCTACTAAGTCAGTTTCAAAATTTAGAAGCATTGGTATCACCAACTCTTGAATTTCTGTAGGATTCACAATGTTCATTTCTTTCAATCCCTTCACTAATTTTTTATTAATCCCTATGTCTGTAAATGTTTTCACTTTGCTCTATTTGATAATTGTACAAAAGTACATCAATTAAAGGGATTTCTTAAGGAATTCACAAGGCAATAAAATTACTCCTTTTTCAAAAATTCTGCGGTAACATTCTCTATCTCTTCCAACTGAGAAACAATCCCCTTTGAATCTGGAATGGTGTGTTTAAATTGAATTGTACAATGCATCTCAAAAACTTGATTGATGACCTCCAATCTATTCATTTTTACAAAATTCATTACCTCACTCATCTGCGGGTATTCGAAATTGATTTGATAATAATTCAACTCCTCTTTCGTAATAATTTTTGTTTGCTCCAAGGTAGCTTTTGTTGCGATTTTGTAAGCAGAAATTAAACCTCCTACACCCAGTTTTACACCTCCAAAATAACGAACAACAACCACAAGGACGTTGGTAACCTCGGCTGATAGCAACTGACCATAAATGGGTTTTCCTGCCGAATTGGTAGGTTCTCCATCGTCATTAGCTCTATATCGTTCTTCGTTCCCTATACCCAATCGATAGGCATAGCAATGATGACGAGCATCGCTATGTTTTTCTCTAATTTCAAGTAATCTTAGCTTTACATCCTCTTCATTTGAAACCTGAAAAGCATACCCATAGAACTTACTTCCTTTTTCTTTATAAAGACTCTGAGAAGGTAATTGTATGGTTTGATATGTGTGAGGTGTATTCAAAAAGCCGAAAGTAACAAAATAGAAAGAATCGCTGCAATTACTCCAAACCAATTGCGAGGTGTTAAATTTTCCCGGTAAAGAAAATAGCCTACCAAGATAGCAAACATCAAGGTACCAATGTTGATGATTGGAAGAACTGAACTTGAGTCAAAATGTTGATTGAGTGCTCTGATAAAATAATACAAACCAAAGGTATTTGGAATAGACAAAACAAGACCTGCAGCACAGTTCTTAAGAGTTAATTTCACTCGTTTTACTACCAATAATACAAGACCCAAAACAAAAGAAATGAGGAAAGCAGAAACAACAAAATAGCCTATTTCGTGCGTACTGGCAAACCATTTTTTCTGTGTAAAATTGATCAATGTCTCGGCAATCCCTGTAAAAACAAAAATAAATAAGGGGTAAAGTGCGATACTTTTTGAGGTTAATTTGGCAGTGGCCGATTTGAAAGTCAACAAGAAAATAGAAAGCAAGGCCATGGCAATTCCTGCTATTTTTAAAACGCTAGTCAATTCTCCAAAATAAACGATGGTAAAAACCACAGGAAACACTACACTTATCTTGTTAGCAAAAGTAGCCACCGACACACCTTGCTGAATAGCAGTTTTGGCAATCAAAAAGAAATTTAACAAAAATAATCCTCCAACCACCAAAGCTGACCCAAACCAATCTTGCTGATGCATGGTAACTAGCTGACTGGGTGTTACAAACAAAACTAAACCCAAGAGTATGGCCCCAAAATAATTGAACACAATGGCAGTGATGGTATCAATATTTCTTTTATCAAACTCTTTGAAAAGTAATACCGAAATAACAGGAAAAAAAATAGCTAACAATATAGATACACTCACGAATTGGAATTTTTATACCGTTTTACTTCATCTGTTTCAAGCAAAAAATGTTCTGTTTTGTGCCCATCAAAAATTGGCGCTTGAACTCCTTTTCCAAACTCCTTTTTACCAGAAATCACCATTGCTTCATCCCACAAATCCAAGTCAATAAAAGACTGCAAGGTTCGAGAACCTCCTTCCACTATCAAGGATTGAATGTTTTTTTTGACTAAAACTTCCATGAGTTGAGAAAGAACATTTCCAGAAAAATCGAGAGCTACCCCTTCTACTTTATTTTCTTTAAATGTTTCTGAATCATTGATAAGTAATGTTTCTGAATCAAGATTATATATATTAAAACTCTGAGGTGATTCCCAAGTTTCTAGATTTTTGTCGATTACAATTCTTACTGGATTATCTCCAGGATAGTTTCTTGTTGTGAGACTTGGATTATCTGTCAATACCGTATTTTTCCCAACCAAAATTGCCATTTCATTTGCTCTCATTCTGTGAGTAAATTGATTGGTTTGGGCACCTGATATCCATCTTTCTTGGTTATGATAATCTTTGGAAGGAGCAATAAAACCATCCTGCGTTTGTGCCCATTTCAAGTATATGTATGGCCTGTTTTTTTCATTAAATGCGAAGAATCGTTTGTTCAATTCTCTACACTCATTTTCAAGAATCCCAACCTCCACCTCTATCCCATTTTCTCTCAATCTTGCGATTCCTTTTCCCGCTACTTCAGAAAAAGTATCGACACAACCAATCACAACTTTTGGAATATTGTTCTTTACAATTAAATCTGCACAAGGCGGAGTTTTGCCCGTATGAGAACAAGGTTCTAAACTAACGTACAACGTGGATTTGGAAATTAATTCTTTGTTTACCACCGAATTGATGCAATTTACCTCACCATGACTTCCTCCAAACGGACTGGTATAACCTTCTCCAATGATTCGATTCTCGCAAACCAAAACAGCGCCCACAGATGGATTTGGCATAGCACTTGGCAATCCTTTTTGTGCCAATTCTAAGCAGCGTTTCATGTAACTATTTGAAGTACTCATTGCTCAAAAATAACCAAAATAAAACTGCCTTAAAACAAAAACAGAACCCATTGTCTGAAAATGAGTTCTGTTCTTGACGTAAAAAAGAAAAAAGAGATAGTATTTCACTATTTCTACTTTAAATACGAATCATAATTTGAGAGGTTGCCAAGATTAGTTAAAATATTTTTTTTGATGTCTAGTAGATAAGATTCATTCTTAAATTTCTTTTCTATACAAACCACCAATTAAAGAATAAACTCTATAATCTTCCTTATCTTTGTGCTAAAATCAAGAATAATGTCAAAAAAAGAGAACTCAACTTGTTCATTTTGTGGAAGAAAAAGAGAAGAAGTAAACATGCTGATTGCAGGATTGGACGGTCATATTTGTGAAAATTGCATCACCCAAGCGAATGAATTGGTTGTTCAAGAAGAAACCCACACGCATAACATGGATTTGCAAGAGGACATTAAATTTTTGAAACCACAAGAAATCAAAAACAAACTAGATGATTACGTTATTGGTCAGGAAGATGCAAAAAAAATTCTGTCGGTTGCGGTATACAATCATTATAAGCGATTATTAAATCCTGGAAGCGATGCTGAGGAAGTGGAACTAGAGAAGTCCAATATTTTACTGGTGGGAAGAACTGGAACTGGAAAAACCTTGTTAGCAAAAACCATTGCAAAAATGCTGAATGTACCTTTTACGATTGCAGATGCTACCGTATTTACACAGGCAGGGTATGTGGGAGAGGATGTAGAAAGCTTATTGACTAGGTTACTTCAAGCAGCAGATTATGATGTGGAAGCTGCCCAAAAGGGAATTGTATTTTTGGATGAAATTGATAAAATTGGAAGAAAAGGAGATAGCCCATCCATCACGAGAGATGTTACCTCTGAAGGAACTCAACAAGCCTTATTAAAATTATTGGAAGGAACTGATGTAAGAGTTCCGCCTCAAGGAGGTAGAAAACATCCAGACCAAAAAATGGTTGAAATTGACACAAGAAATATTCTCTTTATCTCAGGAGGTGCTTTTGATGGAATAGAAAGATTGATTGAAAGAAGAATAAAAACTCAACCTCTTGGTTTTGGAGCAAATGGGGAGGACATTGAAGAAGATAATTTATTAGATTTCCTAAGTCCGCAAGATGTAAAATCATTTGGATTAATTCCTGAATTAATTGGTCGTTTTCCTATTCTCACTCACTTGAATCCTTTGGATAAAGAAGCGCTAAAACGAATCCTTACTGAACCAAAGAACTCCTTACTCAAGCAATACACGAAACTTTTTGAATTGGATCATGTTCAGCTCACATTTGACAAAAAGGCTTTGGATTTTATTGTAGATAAAGCTGTGGACTATAAATTAGGTGCCAGAGGATTAAGATCTATCTGCGAAGCGATATTGACAGATGCCATGTTTGAAATTCCGTCCAATACAGAAATCAAGAAGCTGAAGATTACAGAAACTTACGCAAAGAACAAATTCAGTAAATCGAAATTGAGTAAACTAAAAACTACTTAAAAAGGGTAATCCAGAGAATTTCAATCTTTTTTGTAAATTGTAGAAAACTATCTACTAAATGGAGCCTTGTTGTTCCATTATTTTTGCAAAAAAACCGAAATAACCTGTGAAAAACAACTCCAACCCTACCGAAAAACTGTCCATTAAAAATTGGTCTGAAGAAGATCAGCCGAGAGAAAAACTAATGGCACAAGGAAGACAAGTCCTGTCTGATGCCGAATTGATAGCCATATTAATTGGCAGCGGAAATCGAGAAGAAAGCGCTATTGAATTGTGTAAACGAATATTGAATAACTCGTTGAATAACCTCAATGAACTAGCCAAACTTTCTGTGATTGACTTGATGAAATTTAAAGGGATTGGGGAAGCAAAGGCCATCAGTATTGTGGCAGCATTAGAGTTGGGTAGAAGACGAAAAAGTGAAGAAATGATTAAAAAAACTCAACTCTCTTCGAGCAAACAAGCTTACGAATATTTGAGGCCAGTATTGGAAGATTTACCGCACGAAGAATTCTGGATTTTGTTCTTGAATAGAGCGAACAAAATAATTGGCAAACAACTCATCGGACGAGGAGGAATTTCACAAACTACGGCTGATGTAAAAATCGTTTTTAAAAAATCTATCGACAAACAAGCCTCGGCAATCATCCTGGGACATAATCATCCCTCAGGAAATTTGAAACCGAGTGAAAGCGATATTCAATTAACAAAAAAAATAAAAAAAGGCTCTGAATTACTAGATATTCAAGTGCTGGACCATCTTATTCTTGGAGATGGGAATTATTTCAGTTTCAATGATTCTGGATTGATGTAATAGAGTCTATAGCGATACTCTACTCAGCTTTTCACTCATGTGATTAAAAAGACTGGTAAGTGGTTTTTCAATCATCATTTTTAAAAAAGTATTTACTCGAGCTTCGCATATTAAGTATGCCTCTGAACTATTTTCTTCTACTTGATCGATGTAGATATTCAAATCAAAATCAATCGGTGAGTCCTCACCTGAAATCAATTTAATTTCATTGTGAGGAACAGAACTATCTTTCTTGAGCGTGAGACTAAATCCTTGCATTTTAAATGAACATTCATCATAGCTTCCATTCCATTCGGTGAACTTTCCTTCTGGCAACAAACTTTCAACGTTGTTCAAATCCATCAAAAAATCGTAAACTGATTTTTGAGTGCTATTGATTGCTGTTTTGGTACTTTCAATATTCATAAACTTATTGTTTAAATGCTTTGATAATTCTTTTCACTAATCGGTGACGAATTACGTCATTTTCGTCCAATTCTACAATAGCAATTCCATCTATATCTCTCAAAACTGCTAAAGCCTTTATCAATCCCGAATTTTGGTTTCTCGGCAAATCTACCTGAGATGGATCTCCATTCACAATGAACTGAGCATTTCGGCCCATTCTGGTCAAAAACATTTTGATTTGTCCTTCAGTGGCATTTTGTGCTTCATCCAAAATAACAAAAGCATTATCCAGGGTTCTCCCTCTCATAAAAGCCAAAGGTGCTATCTGCACAATGTTATTCTCAATAAAATCCTCTAATTTTTCTGCCGGAATCATATCTCGCAATGCATCGTAAAGAGGTTGTAAATAAGGATCTAATTTTTCTTTTAAATCTCCTGGCAAGAATCCCAAATTTTCTCCAGCCTCAACAGCCGGTCTGGTCAAAATAATTTTTCTTACCTCTTTGTTCTTGAGTGCTCTCACAGCCAAAGCAACTGCTGTGTATGTTTTTCCTGTTCCTGCTGGACCCACAGAAAAAACCATATCGTTGTCGAAACTTGCCTCTACCAGCTTTCTTTGATTGTGGGTTCTGGCGATAACTTTTTTACCGTTGTTGGCATGAACAATCACCAAATCTCCTTTCGAATCCTTGATCGTTTCATGACCATTTTCACCCAAAATGGTTTCAATATCTCCTTCGGTTAATGAGTTGTATTTTAAAAAATAGGCAGTCATCAACCTGATTTTTTCAATAAAAGCATCAATTTGATTTTCCTCTCCCTTTAACTTGAGTGACCTTCCACGAGATACCACTTTAAGCTCGGGGAATCGGGCCTCAACTATTTTTAATATACTATTATTAACACCCAATAAGTCAATAGGTTCAATGTCTGTAATGGTAAAAGTTTTTTCTGTCAAATGTGTTGATATTTATAGATTCCATGTTCTTTGAATAAATATAAATAAATTCGGTACAAATAATTCAAAACCTGTATTTAATTCTTAATTTTGATACAGAATTAACAATCAATTAAAGAGAAAAATTCGCATGGCAATAATCACTTTGACAACCGACTTAGGCATCGAGGACCACTATGTCTCGGCTGTTAAAGGTAGTATTTTAAAGGCTATGAATGGAGAGGTGACCATTGTAGACATCACCAACAAAATAAAAATTTTTGACATTAGAAATGCGGCTTACACCATTAAGCATTCTTTTGAAAACTTTCCAAAAGGCACTATACACATTGTAGGTGTAGACTCAGGAATATCCATTTCGAGGCAAGCCATTTTAATGGAATACAAAGGCCATTATTTTATTGGAGCTGACAACGGGTTATTTTCCCTAGTTTATGATTCGGCTCCCAACTACTTTTATGAACTCAACTTGGATATAGACACCAATGTCTTGACATTCCCTACCAGAGATATTTTCGCCAAAGCTGCTTGTCATTTAGCTCGTGGAGGTACACCGGAATTCATTGGGAAGAAAATTGAGAAAATTGCTACTTTTCAAAAACCAATTCCACAAACTCAAGAATATTTTATAAGAGGCTCCGTAATTCACGTTGATTCTTATGGGAATGCTATTACCAACATTTCAAAAAAACTCTTTGATGAAATAGGCAAGAAAAGAAGTTTTACTATTGGGTTCAGAAATTATGAAGTAAAGTCGTTGTGTCAAACTTATTCGGATGTAGGTGACGGAACCAACTTAGCTCTCTTCAATACAGGAGGTAACCTTGAAATCGCTATCAACCGAGGAGTGGAAGGTTATGGTGGAAGCGCTTCTCAACTTTTAGGATTGAAAGAAGATGAAATTGTAACAGTCACCTTTAATAAATAAATTCATGCTGATACGAATTGTAAAACTTACCATTCATCCAGATAAAATAGATGAATTCAAATCTATTTACGAGTCAAACATGGCCTTTATCAAAGAGAGAGAAGGTTGTGAAAAATTGGAATTATTGCAAGAAAAAGGCAGATATTCCAATGTAGTAATGACTTACAGCTATTGGAAATCGGAAGAAGATTTGAATGCTTATCGAAATTCTGAGTTATTCTTGAAGATATGGAAAACAGTGAAACCTCTTTTTTCTGCCAAGCCCGAAGCTTGGAGTATGGAAAGAAAATTTGAGCTTTAATTTTTTTATAAAAGAGTTCCCTTTAGTCATCAGTTATTCTTTTCATCCATAGAACTGAGTGAAATCTTAGTCTTCTTTTTATCTGTCATTCCGGTCTCCGAACCGGAATCTCATAGAGCATATTTCACGATGGTGCATTTGTTCTCGATACATTTTGCTTTTTTTTTGGTAAAAAAGAAAAACACTCGAACTGACAATTACATTCATCTTTTCACAGTAAGGACTTTTGAAAACAATAATCAGACTGAAAGTCTTGATGAAATCGAAAAACCTGACAATTCGAGTGGTTTTTATTGAAGTGATAGCGGAAATAAAAATTGTATCGAGAATGACTTCTGGAAGAAAAGCCTATTTTCTTAACGTAAATTTCAAAAGGTAGGGTTTAAGACAAACTTCATTTTAAACCATTATGATTTACCTAAAGTCCTTTACAAAATAGTAAACAGATTCTGGAACAAGTCAAGAATGACAGGTACTTATATAGTTAAGACATAAACCTTAACCTATATACCCCTCGGCCATTTCCAAAACCTTATCTATCCCTCCTGGATTACTTCCCCCAGCAGATGCAAAGAAAGGCTGTCCTCCTCCTCCACCGTTGATTTCTTTGGCTAGTTCTCGCACCATGTTTCCTGCGTGAAGGTCTTTGGCTTTGGCTAATTCTTCGGAAACCAAAATGGTGATGTTCGCTTTTCCGTTAGCTTCGTTGCACAAGACTAAGAACAAATCATCCATTTCCCCTTTCAGTTGAAAAGCAATAGTTTTAATTCCTTTTGGGTCCAAATCTACTTTTTTAGCCAAGAAATTAATTCCGTTTACTACCTTGATTTCTTTCTTCAAGTCTTCTTTTAGATTTCCTGCTTGGGCAGCTTTCAGCTTTTCAATTTCTTTGGCTTGAACCGAGTTTTTATTCAGTAATTCCTCTACGGCTAATTTCAAGTCTTTTGGAGCTTTAAGCAAAGTCGACAGCTCTTCTACCAATTGCAGTTTATCATGTACAAATTTATCTGCTGCTTCACTTGTTATCGCCTCTATTCTTCTAACTCCTGCTGCTGTTGAACTTTCAGAAGTTATTTTAAACAAACCTATATTTCCAGTGGATTCTACATGAATTCCTCCGCATAATTCAATAGAGTCTCCGAACTGAATCACTCGGACTAAATCTCCATATTTTTCTCCAAACAGAGCTTTGGCACCTAATTCTTGCGCCTTTTTCATAGGTGTATTTCGCATTTCATTCAAGTGTATGTCTTTACGGATTTCAGCATTTACTCTTGATTCAATTTCAGCCAATTCTTCATCTGTTACTTTACTAAAGTGAGAAAAATCAAACCTTAAATATTTTTCATTCACCAACGAACCTTTTTGCTCAACATGATCGCCTAATACGTCTTGCAAGGCTTTATGTACGAGGTGAGTAGCTGAATGATTACAAGCGGTCAATCTTCTTTTACTTGCATTTACCTCTGCCTTGAAAGCCAAAGATAAGTGCTCAGGCAATTTATCTGCATAATGCAAAATAAGTCCGTCTTCTCGCTTAGTGTTGGTGATAACAATCTTTTCTTTTTCAGACTCTATAAACCCTGTATCACCCACTTGACCTCCTCCTTCGGCATAAAACGGAGTGAAATTAAATACCAATTGATAAAACTCTTTCTTTTTGGCTTTTACTTTTCTGTATCGAGTAAGATGAATAGTGGCTTCCGTTGAATCATATCCTATAAACTCCTGAACGTCATCTTCTTTCAATACAACCCAATCAGAGGTATCTACTTTACTGGCTTTTTTGCTTCTATCTTTTTGTTCTTGTAGGCAAGATTCAAATTCTTTTTCACTTACAACAAATCCATTTTCACTGGCAATTAAGGCAGTTAAATCAAAAGGGAATCCAAAGGTATCGTACAATTCAAAAGCCTCTTTTCCTTCTATTTTTTTAATGGAATCATTCGCTTTCATCAAATCATCCATTCGCTTTATTCCCTGTTCCAAAGTTCTGTAAAAAGAAATTTCTTCTTCTTTTATTACTTTAGTACACAACTCTTTCTGAGCAATAATTTCTGGAAATGCTTCTCCCATTTCTTTTGCCAATACCTCAACCAATGTGTGAAAGAATGGTTCTTTCAATCCTAAAACTTGGTATCCATAACGAACTGCCCTTCTCAAGATTCTACGGATTACGTACCCTGCTCCAGTATTGGAAGGCAGCTGACCATCGGCAATAGCAAAAGCTAAGGTTCTGATGTGGTCTGCAATTACACGAATGGCAATGTTTGTTTTTGTTTGTTCTGCTGAGTGCCCTTCTCCTTCTTTGTATTTTTTACCTGCAATATTTTCAATTTCCGTAATCAATGGAGAAAACACATCGGTATCGTAGTTCGATTTTTTTCCTTGCATAGCCATTACCAGACGTTCAAAGCCCATTCCTGTATCAATGTGCTTTGAAGGTAATGGATGCAAACTACCGTCTTTAATTCGGTTATACTGCATAAATACCAAATTCCAAATCTCAACAACTTGTGGATGGTCTTCATTTACCAATTCTCTACCTCCTATTTTATCAATCTCTTCTTGGTCTCTTAAATCAACATGAATTTCTGAACAAGGTCCGCAAGGCCCAACTTCCCCCATTTCCCAAAAATTATCTTTTTTGTCTGCCAAAATAATTTTGTCTTCCTCAACTATTCCACTCCAAATGTCTTTGGCTTCTTGATCTAGACTTGTCCCGTCTTCTTTATCACCTTCAAATACAGTTACATACAATCTGTTTTTATCCAATTTATAAACCTCAGTCAATAATTCCCAAGCCCATTCGATAGCTTCCTTTTTGAAATAATCACCAAACGACCAATTTCCCAACATTTCAAACATAGTGTGGTGGTAGGTGTCAACACCTACTTCTTCCAAATCATTGTGCTTTCCAGATACTCTGAGGCATTTTTGAGAATTGGCAACACGAGCCTCTTTAATCTCTTTGTTCCCCAGAAATAAATCTTTGAACTGATTCATACCTGCATTATTGAACATTAATGTTGGGTCATTTTTTACAACAATGGGCGCAGAATCAACAATTTTGTGTTGTTTGGATTCAAAAAAATCTTTGTACTGCTGGCGTATTTCCTTTGAGGTCATTTTGGTTGAATTAGTTTGAGGAACAAATTTAAGATTAATATTGAAATTGTATCCATCAACTTGTGCTTTCCCATAAAAATCAGTTTCGACATTGGTAATTCTGCTTTCGAAAACATTTATATTCAAAATTTGCTACCCAATACCACCATCATAGATGAAATTAACTCTAACAATAAAAAGCCCAAAGAAAAGTTTCTTTGGGCTCAGTAATTATGTAATTCTCGATTTAAAAACGGTAGTGAACTCCTACATTAATCAACGAGTAAATATTGAATGTATTAGCCCCTCGTGCTGCAACCAAATGTTCTTTATATAACTCTGATTTATAATAGTAATTCTCTTTCACAATGAGCTCTAATTCGCTAGCTAAAGTAAGAAATGAAGTAAAGTAAAACTGTTGTGAAATATTTAATTTAAACCCTAGTCTTAGATTCACACCTCCTGTCACGTAATTATAAACTGTATTGAGATTATTCAAGTCTTCCCAAAACATTTCATTGTCCGCTGGTCCATAATCAAAATAATTAAAGCCATTTTGTTCAATGGTATCAATACCTGCCTCGATCACTGTTTGATAAGTCTCGTATCTCCTATGTCCCACCGTAGCATCTATGCCCCAAATTAAATTCAGTTTCCAAACCGAAAAATACTTTTCGACACCAATTTCTAGTTTTTGGTAATTTCCATATTGATTATTATTGCGAGAAACCCCTATCAATGGCGTTGCCGTATCATTGGTGTGAAAAAACAAATAATCATTTGAATTATAATACCAATTATTGGTTGTTTCCCCAAGATTAAAATTAATTCTTAGGTTATATTTAGAATCTTCTGAAAATCTTCGGTAAGTTAACCCAAAATTAGGGTTCGCATTTGCTAAACCTAAATCTAAACCAAAAGAATTCTTCTTGACTTTAGGTGTATCAATTTTCTCAGCCACTTGAGAATTTGCATAATTACTCACTAATATAAAAAATACAACGAGGGCCAATTTGTTTTTCATTTTCATTACTTTTAATTAAAATTAAGAGGATGAAGAACGACACTTTCATCTTTTTAGTGTTTATAAACTAAAAGTAACTCATTTTGAAATTTTATCATTCTATTTCCATAGTCCTTTTTTTAACCCTCTTTGGGTCATGTGCCTCTTCTCGTTTTGTAGAACCCTTGCAAAAAGGTGAACAGGTTATTGCCTTGGACATTGGAGGACCTACCATAGAATTTGGTGGAGGCGTAATTCCTATCCCATTAAGCTCAGTAGTTTATGCCAATGGAATTGACACAAACCTAACTGTATTTGGGAGTTTACACATTACCTCACTCCTATTTGGTAATGTTCAAACAGACTTTGGAGCAACGTATCGCTTATTTGATTCTAAGCATTCTTTTCTTCCCTCGCTAAGCACTTCTGTCAATGGCCATGCAATTTATGATTTGAATGACTCAAAATTTAAATTTTGGCCTCAACTCGACCTTAACGCATACTGGAATTTTGGAGAGAAAAAACATTACGTTTATGCCGGTATTTCCAATTGGTGGGAATTGGCTGAAACAAGATCACAGGAAAGACCTCAACTCGATAGATGGCTCGTAAACCCACAAATTGGCCTAATAATAAAAACCGACAAATGGTACTATTCCATTGAAACCAAATTTTTGGGAACTAGTCACAACAATGTAAACCTATTTGTACCCTATTTTTCTCTTTTAGGAGAAAGAGGTGCTAGTGGCATTTATTTTGGCATTGGTAGAAAATTTTAACTCACTAAAAACCTCTATAACTATGAAATACCTATTCTATATTTTTAGTCTGATTGCACTTTCTTCTTGTTTCAAAATGGATGATTTACCTTTCTTGGGTGAAAAGATAACCGAATATAAATTCGAAAATTACAAAGGAGACAACGACATAACTTTGCCACAAAGCTACAACATAGCCGACAGCAATATACACCTTATGACCTTGCAATCGAAGCTGCCTAGTGAAACCAAAGGAGAAACGATTTATGCCGTGTATATTGGCGACATCAATACCATTTCCACTGATACTGTAATTGTTTACTGCCACGGACAATCCAAGCACATGGATGCTTATTGGCAAAGGGCTAAACTATTGGCCAATACCGGAAGTAAAAATAGGTTCGGTGTACTGATGATGGATTATAGGGGTTATGGTTTATCCACAGGTAAATCAACAGAGGAAACATTGTACCAAGATGTAAGAACATGCCTCGATTGGTTAAACTCCCAGAATATAACGAGTAACCAAGTTATTATGTATGGGTTTAGTTTAGGTACAATCCCCGCCATAGATTTGTCAGCATTTTATTCAGTTGCCACACCCAACAAACTAATACTAGAAGCTCCGATGGCCTCTGTTGAAAACTTAACTGAAGAAGCTCTACTTCTTGATGTTTCCTCCACCTTTTTTACAAGTCTGAAATTTGACAACGTTGAAAAAATAAAATCAGTTTCGCAGCCCCTGATGTGGCTTCATGGAAATGAAGATGATTACTTGTCGATTTCTAACGGGGAAGCCATCTTTAAAAGACACACAGGAACATACAAAGAAGCTCATAGAATTGATGGAGGAAACCACGGAGATTTACCTCTAATTATGGGGTTTCAAGATTACAATAACAAAGTTTTATCCTTCATTTCTAGATGAATATTATTTAGCTGAAAAAAATAATTTTGTAATAATAATTTAATTGAGCAAGTCTTAACAACGCATTTGTTTTTTATCTAATTTCGCCAGCTTTTATTTAAAAACACAAATGATACATCCTAAAACAGAATTGCGCTACATAAGCAAAGAAGTGGGATACGGAGTGGTTGCCACCGAGTTCATTCCTGCTGGAACTATTACTTGGATTCAAGATAAACTAGACCGCGAGTTTAGTTTAGCCGAAATTCAATCCATGAAACCAATCTACCAAGATATTTTGGATTTTTTTACCTTCCGTAACAACAAAGGAAATTTTGTACTATGCTGGGACAATGGTCGATATGTCAATCATAGTTTCAACTCCAATTGCTTGTCAACTGCCTATGACTTTGAAATCGCAATTCGAGATATTCATCCTGGAGAACAACTAACAGATGATTACGGATACCTAAACATTTCAGCACCTTTTAGAGGAATAGATGAAGGAACAAAACGCAAGGTAGTTTACCCGGATGATTTAGTGAGGTACTATAAAGTGTGGGATAAAAAAATTGAAAAAGTATTTAAGAATATCATTTCACTTGAACAGCCTCTCTCCACACTGATAGAGGAAGAAAAATGGCAAAGGATAACTACAATTATTAAAGAAAATAAAGCTTTGGACTCCATTCTTACCATCTATTTTCCAACACAAAATTAAAACTAAATGCCTAAAATACTTTCAATTCCCTTTGAGGAATTCTCAAGCAAACAGATTGAAGATTTTGCTGAAAACGATTTTTTAATTATCGATAACTTCTTACCTGCTGAAATAGCCGAAAGATTGTTGAACGAATTGAAATATTGGAGAAAACAAAACAAATTTAAAAAGGGTGGAATAGGTAAATCGGCTGCTCATACTGTTGCAGAAGAAGTAAGAAGGGATGAAATAAAATGGATTGATAAGAATTCTTGTTTGCCCAATACGAGTGAATACCTAAACTACCTCGAAAGGCTGAGCAATACACTGAATAGAAACTTTTTTCTAAGTTTGAAAGACTCTGAATCTATGTATGCCATTTACGATAAGGGTGCATTTTACAAAAAACACAAAGACAGATTTAAAACACAACCTCACCGAGTTGTTTCTGTAGTCCTATACTTGAACGCAAAATGGAAACCTGAACATGGAGGAGAATTGGTTATACATAAAGAAGGGAAACAAAAAACGGACTCAATTTTCATTGAGCCCATTTATAATAGATTAGCTTTATTCAAAAGTGAATTGGTACACGAAGTTGTATCTTGTCAAAAAAGAAGATACAGCATAACGACTTGGTTAAAAGATCAGATAAATGACGTTAGTTTTTTATCCATTTAACGACCAGCTACAAAACTAGAATCTGTTAAGGACAAAAGAAATGCTTTTAAATCGGCTTTCTCTTGAGGAGTAAGTTGAACACCTCCTGCACTCACGTTTTTTAACAGAGGAGAAACAGTTGGTGAAGCTTTCAAACCAGTGCTGTAATGATCTATCACTTCGTCTAGGGTTTCAAATCTTCCATCGTGCATGTATGGAGCTGTGAATGCCAAGTTCCGTAAACTGGGAGTTTTAAATTTTCCGTTGTCCGCAGGATTTCCTGTCACATCTCCCAAGCCATTGTCAGCGAAGGTTGCATCCAACCCATTATTATGAAATAAATTATCAGTCCAAAGGGGATTAGTTATGTCTCCATGACAATGAAAACAGTCCGCTCCTGACTCACTCATAAACAAATTAAATCCGGCTAGCTCGGAGGAGGTCAATGCAATTTGCCTCAAAGTATATTGATCAAAGCGAGAGTTTCCTGAAATCAGGGTTCTTTCATATTGAGCAATGGCTTTGGCCACCAAGATAGAATCAATAGTTGAAGTCCCAAAAGCTGCTCGAAACATGCTAGGATAGTCTGAATCAGCCTGAAGTTTTGACACTACATTCGTCCAGGTATCGTGCATTTCTATTGGATTAGTAACAGGCTCAAGCGCTTGTATTTCAAGACCATTTGCTCTTCCATCCCAGAAAAACTTCCCGTTAGTATTCCAAGCATGATTAAAAATTGGCATAGCATTTCTTGTACCCGCAATTCCATCAATTCCTACACTGAATCTATTGGTATCATCAAAAGACTGGGAAGGCAAGTGACAACTTGCACAGGACTGTGTCAAATCATTAGACAACCTCGAATCAAAAAATATTTTTTTTCCTAACCTAACCCCTTCTTCCGTGGTAGGATTGTCTGCCGGAATTGTTGGTGGAGGCAAAAATCTACTGAAAGTAGCAGGTATATTTAATGCGAGAGGAGTTGGAGAACTAGATTCTCCATATTCACAAGTACCGTTGTCAACTTTTGCCTTTGCATCAAAGTTTGCCGCTAATTCATCGGTACATCCTTCTCTTCGGCAAGAAGAGAAGGTTGCTCCGATAAAAATAAGAGATAGTATGAAATAAAATTTGCTCATCCTTACAATTCTGTATCAATAGTTCCGAGTGTGAATACAGACCTACCATTTTGATTCATAAGTTTTTGCGCTGTATAGTTAGGCATTAACATCATATGGAATTCATTCAAGTCCCACAAAACAGGATTTTTAAACCACTCGTCAATATTCATATCAATATCAATATTCATTCTCTCACCAGATTTCACTTCAAACCCTCCGTTATTATCCCATAACCTTACTCTGAAATGATTTGCTTCGTGGACTCTGGAGTTACCAACAACTTTGGATGCTGTTCCCATGTGGTAGGCAAATCCTTTCATTGCTCCATTACCCGTATTGTTCGTAAACATTCCTTCAAATTTTAAGAAATGGTATCCTCCTCCAATCATCATTGGCCATGACCATGAAGCAGCATTTAAATCAGAATAAGCTCCTGTCTGGTTGTCTTCTTCATTAAAACCAAATGTCATTGAAATCCCTGTATATTTTCCTTCAGGAACCATAACACTGGGTGTATAAAATCTAGTCATTGGCTTGTCAATATCTACAAAATTATATCCTCCCAAATCCACTTCACTTCCATCTGTTCGGTGAAGCGTAATGTTCGATACTAAGTATTGTAATTTCGAAATTGTATGGACGTTTCCTTTTTCATTGGCGTATAAAGTAGAAGACAGATTCTCTGTTTTCACTTCGTTACCATCGTATTTTTGTTTAAAGATAAAGCTTACTTCAGTATCAGCTTCTTGCTTTTTCTCTATCATTGGTTCATCCTCTTTACAGGAAAATAAAATTGCAGATGCAAAGAGTAAAAGTAATGTGTTCTTTATTGTTAAGTTTTTCATTTTGTATTGTGTTAAATAATTTATATTAAATATAGTTTAAAAAATATTTTAAAGCGAAAAAAATCCATGAAGTCATTCGCTTTATTCATTAGTATTGTTATGCTACAGTAAATAGCTGACTCCGAGCTGTAATCGATTTTTTGTATCCAACTGCATGGAGCCGTTTAGGTTATTAATTAGTGTATGTTGATACAGAGCCTCAAATTGGAAGTTCTTATAAAACATTTGTATTCCTGCTGTTCCAAAAAGTAGATTCCCTCCTGTGTTGTTTTCATAGATTCCGTTTTCGATATCCCTATTTCCTTGCTCTATGTAAGTCCCTACATAAGGTAAGAAGGTTATTTCCTTCATTTTATGAGAAACAAACAAGTTCAAGGTTGAGTTCAGGGTATTTCCAAACATATAATCTGCTTTTTGATTATAGGTATTCAACTTATAGTTGGCAGAAAACATTATTCCTGTTTTTTTAAATTTTAGGATATAATCTAAAGCAACTAAAAAATCGAAAGTTCCTGTACCAGCTTGAATATCGTGTTGTACCGCTTTGCCGTTATGTGTAAAATTGTATTTCCCCAATGGAACTTTTATTCCTCCTCCCAGGGTCAACCTATGATTCGGTATATTATCTTCCGTGTAATTGGTTCTAATAACGTTATACTTTCCCAAAACAAAAGGATCTCCCAGGCCAGAGATTACAAACTGACTGGAATTGTTAATTACTCTTTCATTTTTTATAACCGGTAAAGAGCCTATCACTCTCCACCTGTTATTGAAATTATACACTCCTCTCACATCCAAAACCGTATATGTTTCTGTATGGGTTTGATCCTCCATCCCTGGTAATAACAGAGCACCACTGTGCCTACTTCCGCTTTTATTAGGAACTGGAGTATATACCAAGGTAGAAAACGTTTTGGTTGCAAAACGATGTCTGTACAACAAAGAAATTCTATTTTTTGTATCGTCTGGGGTAAGACTCACGGACATGTTACAAATGTCGCAAGCCAAACCATTGAATGCTAAAAGTAGCATACAAATACCAAGCAATTTTTGCATGATTGTTCTTTTTTATCTTAATATGTAAATGCAATTGTATTTCAATTGCATGTCTCAACTATTAAGCTAAAATGGGAGGCCGAAAAAGCAAAGAAAAATAACCTTTGGCTATCTTTTTGTCTGGAGAAATGACATCTCCAGAGTCTTGTTTTCTCTCTAACAAAGAATAATTGACACCAACAGCCAAGAATAAACTTGTGATATGCGATTCTATAGTCAATTGAAAATTCTCTTTCTGTGGTTTAGTTACCTCAACTATTGATAATGATTTCTTTAATTGACAATTCCCGTTACAAGTAGATTCCTCTAAGTCTTTTTCAACACATAGATTAGCAGCTATAAATTCTTGATTTACTTTAAAATTGAGGTATATAAGAGAAGGTAAAAGCACATTAATTAAGAATACCACAGAGAATGTGGCAGAAATAATTCTATGTACGTTACTTGTTTTCATATCAATTGGATACTATAAATCTAATTGTTTTTGCTGATGAAAAATATGACTTTACGCATAAAAAATAAAAACCTTCTTCAATATGAACAGGTAAATGATGGGAAACAGTATGGTTATCAGACCCGATAATTGTCTCAAATACTTGAACTATTCTTCCGTCAGAACCATACATCTCTAGGGTATATTTTCCCTTTTCAAAACCATCTAGCTGGATGTTTATGTTTTCGTTGGCCGGATTAGGAAAAACACTCAATTCTCGTGTATCCTTTTCGAGTTTTGGTAAAGAGGTAAAAGAACAAGCCCCAGAGGTTCTTATTTCATACCCTGCCTTTCTCACATTCAATCGATTTCCGGTTACCGTTAATCCCTGTAAACCAAATAACGAATCACCAAAATTTAGTAAGGTTTGTTTTATGACTAAGGCCATTGAGTCTGGATGCGCTTTGTATTCAGATGAAAAATTAGCGCAACCGATAGAGTGCATCAAGGCCACTGCTCCAGCCACTTGTGGAGTGGACATTGATGTTCCGCTTCTATTCCCGTAACTGCTTCCTGGTAAGGTGGAATAAATACTAGTCCCCGGAGCTCCCAAATCTATATGAGTAGATCCAAAACCGGCAGTTACTTTCGAGTCACTCCTATTTGTATTGGTTACGGCAATCAAATAATCACTTGTACAGGTTGTAGGCATATCTCCACTTACATCAACATTGATATTACTATTTGATGTAGCTCCACAGCTAATTATACCGTAGGTACCTAAGGAGTCGTAAAACGCACACCACATCGGATAACTGGCAGCATTGGCATAATCAATTCCAAAACTAGAATTGGTAGCTACTATATAAGCTCCCTTTGCTCCTGAGGTTTCGTCATACAGTTTTCTCATTTTCAATACATACCCATAAGCTTTCAAAACAACAGACTCTAATGCGACACCGCTTTGAATTGGTAGAATTTTAACTCCCCAATTTACACCAACCCCACCCAATCCATTATTGGCCTTTGCTCCAATTATACCTGAAACATGTGTCCCATGCGAATTCGATGAAATTGCAAATGAATCGGTGTAAGCGTTCCATCCTTGATAATCATCTACAAAACCATTTCCGTCATCATCGATTTGGTTATTAGGGATTTCCTGCCTATTGACGAAGAAGTTAATATCATTGTGGGCCAGAAAAAAACCATCATCTATAACTGCCACGACCAAACTATCTCCCAATGCCGAAACGGGAGAATGAGAGATATCCCAGGCTTCTGTGGAAGACATATCGGCTCCTACTTGCCCTCCAAATTGACCCACATTCCGATGAAACCATTGGTTACCAAAACCAGGGTCTGAAGGAATCGTGTCTCCTCTCAGGGTAAGATTATTATGATTGGGCTGAGCCATTATTACTTCATTTTTTTCTGAAACCAATGACTGAAATTTATCCACAGTGACATAAGAAAAGGACAAGAGCCATATGTTCATCTCGACTGAAATAGTGTCTTTCAACCTCAAATCGATAGTCTCATAATCTTGATTTAGTTCTTCAATGAATTGATCGATACTATTTTCATTGTTTAACATCACCAACAATTCATCTGGCTCAAAAGTACCAGCTTGTGAAAACCCAATATTTGAAATCAAGAGGGTTAAAATTGCGAGTGTTTTAAACAAAATTTTTATCATAAATCGTAATCATCAATATTTTCGAAACTACCAAACTCGTCTTCAATATCTCCATATAAGTCATCCTCCTCGTTCTTCATAAAATCCAAATCATCCACCATTTCAATCTGTTTTGATTCTTCGGCTGGTGCATCTCCATAAATTAATTCCGTAATCGGATATTCTTTTGAGTCATCCAACTCATTAATTTCTACCAACTCGACAAAGAAACACCACATGGAAAGAAAATCATATACATAGAGTAGTTTCTGATTCATTTCTTCTACCTTGTCGGAAATCAAGGTAGATTCCATTTCTACAAAGTCGTCACTCTCGCCTGTCATATCCATGAGGCCAATCTCCTGTCCTTTATCCCAATCTTCGTTACTTAAATAAAATGAGGCAACTTGGTCTCCTTTGAAACCAAAGGCTTCGTTAATTGCTTCATGAAGCTTTACAAAGGAAAATGAACTGTCAATTGCAATATCTCTGAAAGCATTTTCCTCTTCTAAGGTATCAATTAAAACTCTAAACTTATATTCTTTCATTGGTAAGGTTCTATTTATTTATACGACTCTAAGTCGAATTTGGTTGTTCCTTTTATTGAGAAATTGCTTGAGATACTTTATCAAGTATGTCAATTGTTACCTCTGCCATCTTATTCTTTTTCTCATCCAAGGTCGGATTCACTTCTACGGTCTCAAAAGAGACTAATTTTGGGCTTTTACATAAAGTTTTCAGCAGGTCTGTTACTTCGCTTACAGGAATACCATCGGAAACAGGTGTACCTGTTCCATGAGAAGTTTCTATCGGATCCATGCTATCCACATCAAAAGATACATAGAGCATATCACAGTCAGATAGTTTTTGTAAAATTTCAACAGCTATTTCTTTTCCGCCAATCTCTTTAACTTCAGCTACAGAAAAGTTTTTTATTTTTTTCTCCGAAATCAAAAAATCCTCTGGCTTCTCCGTGTCCCTTACTCCTACAAAAGCTAAATTATTTATATCGAGAGCTTTGCCTGATAGAGCCTTCAATTCTTCCCAAATTCTTGATGCTTTTGGGGAAATGTCTCGCACTTTGCATTCCTTATTGTCTATGTTACATGCAATTGCCAATGGCATTCCATGTACATTCCCAGTAGGCGAAGTGTATGGAGAATGTAAATCACCGTGTGCATCTACCCAAACTACTCCTAGTGTTTTATCTGGGTGTGCTTGTTGTATTCCAGCAATGGTAGCTGCAGCTGTGGAATGATCTCCTGCCAGTACAAAAGGAAATTCACCGTTTTTGATTGTTTTATTTACCTTGTCGGTAATTAATTCAAACTGTTTTGCAATGTATTCAATTCTAATGGCACCAGGAGTGTCGCTGTTAGAAAAAATATGTTCATTAAAGTTAGGGACAGCATCTGATGAGTAGGTTTTAAAAAAGTCGGAGTTTTTATTGAAAGCTGCTGTTTTGAGAGCTCCTACACCCAAACTAGCCCCTCTCGTTCCGGCTCCTAGTTCAGAGGTTACTTCTATGAGTCTAATTTTTTTTTTCATTATGTGTTTTTTATGAACCCTATTACAGCCAATGTAACTAGAGTAAATGTTAGGACCAGCAAAATTATTTTGATGGTGGGGTTGCTAAAAAAAGGTTGTCTAAATCTTGCCCAAGTTTCCAAAAATAATTCGAGGCATTTTTGCCTGCTGCTTTGTAAAACTGCAAAATGAAACAACTCCTTTTTCTGTCTGTTGACATCTGTATCTTTCTCGAACTGAATTCCTGCTTCGGTTATTTTTTGTTCAAAATAATCCGCCATATCCTTCCTTCTTAGTGTAAAAATGAGGTAGTTTGGATCAGTAGGATGCTCGTAATAGTGATAACTTGGAAAAATATGATACATAGTTTATTTCCATTGGGTTAAATATTCAATTGGCTTCCGTTGACCCTTTGGCCAATCTATGGATGGATATCCCATGTAAAATAACCCCAAACACTTTTCGTCTTCGTTCAACGATAAAAATTGATTCATTTCTTGAGTGTACATGAGCTTTGGAGTTGACCAAAACCCTCCAATACCGTATGCTGTGCAAGTCAAGTACATATTTTGGATAGCACAAGCTACAGCTTCAATTTCTTCCAATTCACTTATTCGTTCAGTCTCATCTCTTTTCATGGTTACGGCAATAACCACAGGCGACAAAAGCGGTCTATTCTTGAGTTTATTGAATTTCATTTCATTGAAAGAGTCTCCAGTATTCGTTTCCTTGTAAAGATTAGACAGGAAATCTGATAAATCTTGTTTAGAATCATTCATGAAAACTTGGAATCTCCAAGGCTGAGTTTTACCGTGAGTTGGAGCCCAAATTGCATTATTCAATACATCTTCCACAATTTCCTTATGAATTTTTCTATCTGTGTATTGCTCAGGATAAATGGTTCTCCTGTTTTTAATTACCTCAGTAATTTCGCTCAAATTATACTTCACTTTATTGGTTTGAAAGATTAGAGAGTAAAATTAAGGAAAGCAAAAGGAATTGTCAAAAGGAAATGAAACTAATCCTCTACTTCCACAATAACCTCACATATGCACTGAAACTTGGGACAAACTTCTTTGCACTCTCAACATTCTCTCTCACATAGGATGAGCCGATTGTCAATTGATCGATGTATTGACTGTTTTTTTGAAGTCGACCTTCAATGCCAAGTGCTAAAGTGAAATTATCATTGAGTTTTGCTGATACACCATTATCAAAGAAAAAACCATATCCAAATCCTTGTAACCTCTGAGAATTAAGACCTGAGTTTTCAACTCTTGTAATGTTGTATCTAGCCGATCGGATAATTAATTCTTGATTCTCTAGCTGAATGTAATTGAGACCCAACCCAGGTGCCAAGTAGTAGGTTAAATTAGGCTGAATTTCAATGTTTTTCTGAATACCTAATGAGTAACCAAATCTTCGTTCACGTGCGCTTACCTGAGCTTGCTCAAATTCTCCTGTAAAGTTTCTGGGATTGTCCAACTGAATAACAAGTGGCGAAGAAAAACGAATGATGGCCAGCTGAAACTTCATTATCAGAGACCAGGAAGAACTAACATCAAACCCTAAGTAAATAGAAGAATAAAAAGAGGCAGGATATTCATTATTTCTGGAATACTCCCAACTCTTAATTGGGTAACCCAGATCTTCCTGCAACCTCAGCCTTGTTTGTGGATTTGATAAAATTCTATTTACACCCGAAGGATGAGAACCGTCAAGAAATTGAGCGTATTGTTTGTTGGGGAAATCAATCCCTAAATCAATTCCAAAATGAAAGCTATTTTTACTTAATTCCTCCTGTCCTGAAACAGAAGAAAAAATAAAAAAGAACAGAATGAATAGGTTATGTTTTACTATATGCATTGCAACAAAAATATAAAAACTAGAAACTCCAAGCGTACTTTTTTAATAATTAAAACATATCTACCATTGCTTCTATTCTATTTGAAATAAAGACCGGCCGAAGGTCTTTTTAAACAATAAAAAATTAACCTAAAAGAGCAGAAAAATCTATTTTCTTAGCTTTAAGACTTGGAACTGTATAATTCGCTTGCTCATAGTAAGGTAATCGCTTATTCATTAATTCACGAATTTTGGAGTCCATCTCCGAGAGAGTCAACCCAGATAAAATGGGTCTCACATTTTTTCCTTGAGATACGCGCTGCAAAACGCTTTTTGCGTCTATTTCTAAATAAATAACTATTCCCATCTCCAGCATTTTATCCAATCTAGTTTGGTCACATGGCATTCCTCCACCGGTAGCAATGACATGATTTGTTTCCAAGGTATCCAGTTCATTGAGTACGGCCATCTCTAGTTTTCTGAATCCACTCTCTCCTATTTCTTCAAAAAGCTGAGCAATTGTTCTACCTTCTTTTTCTTGGATATATAAATCGGTATCAATGAATTGATAATTGAGTTGTTTTGCCATTATTTTTCCTATGGTGGATTTACCACTTCCCATAAAGCCAATCAAAAAAATAAGTCTATTATTCTTCTTCATGAACCAAGGTATTAGATTTGGCATACAACTCAAATCCCATAATAAGGATTGTAGAAGAAATATTGATCCAGATTAAAAAAACAATGAGCGACCCTATCGATCCATACAATTTGTTGTAAGAATCAAAATTATCAATGTAAAAGCTCATTCCCAAAGAGGCTAAAATAATAAAAACCGTTGCCCAAGTTGCTCCAGCCGAAAGAACAATCCAGCTCTTTCTCCTAATAAGAGCTGAGTTATACAAGGTCGATATCGAAATAACAAACAACAAAAAAACCGCCACCCATTTAATAATTCTCAGACCAAAAGTTATCCATTCGCTTTCCCAAACATAAGTAGAAAGAAAATAGCTAATAGCAGATTCGCTGAAGAGGATCAAAGAAAACCCAACCAACATCATCAAGGTTATTATAATCATTAAAACAAGAGAAATCACTCTCTGCTTGAAAGGGTTTCGAGTAATTTCAATTTGATAAGACTTGGAAAAAGTAGTAAGAATCGAATTAATGATGCTGGATGCATAATAAATCGTTAAAACAAATCCAATCGAGAGAATTCCTGTATGCTTTTTCAAAATGAGATCCTCAATAGTTTGAAAGATAATAGTTTCTACATTCTCGGGCATTATCGCAGCAATGCTTTGTAATAAATCCTCTTGGAAATTTTCTATGGGGATATATGGAATAAGGGAAAGCAACAAAATTACTGCAGGGAACAAGGCGATAAAGAGCTTAAAGGAAATGGCTGCACTTTTTGTGGCTATGTCACTCCTGGTAAAAGCTTCTTTCACAAATTTTAGCGCGTCATACAACGACATTTTTTCGAACCCCGGAAAGTTAAGTCGCTTCAGTACGCTCCTCAAAGCATTGACAGGAGACGAATACCGAACCCGATGAATGAGATTGCTTACATTCATTTATCTTGTTTCAGAAGGAACTTTTCCATTCTCTTATTACTCGGAATGGTTTTAGTTCCCCATTTACCTAAAATAACTCCATTTTTCAATACAATAACTCCAGGATTAGAACGAACAATTGTTTTCAATACTTTATCGTCTCCCGAAATGAAAGTGAAATTCAAATCATTTTCTTTTACTAAAGAGTCAACTTTTGACATGGTAGAAGTTGCCGCCACAAAGTTGTAACCTTTCTCCTGGGCAAATTCATTGAGTCTGTTCAATTTTTGTAGCCCTTTTTTGTTCGTTAAATCTAAGTCCCAACATACGGCCAAAAAAGTAAAGGTTTCGCTTCTTTGAATTTTATCGTTCGCCTCAGCAGATTCAAAATTAAACTCAGCAGGTATTTTGGCTTCGTATCCCTCTTTCTCCAGAACAGATTCGAAACTCTTTTTCTCGAATCCCTTTTGTGTCCATTCCTCTTCATCAAACTCGGATTTTGCTACTTCTTGCGTTTCCCCAGTTTTAGGGTTTACCAGCACATACACATATTCCCAGTTTTCCCACATACGATTTGCCATGTAGTCTGTACTCTTAAAATAATCGCGCTCCTTCGTTTCCTTGTTCTGAAGGTAGTACATGGAATAATACACCGGTGGCAATAGATTTGCTTTAGCCATTGAATCCATAGCCAAAGAATCTGCCTTTTCATAGGCTTTACTCTCAAACCCAAATTTAATTTCTTCAAAAATATTGCGTTCGTATTCTATTTGAACAGAATCCGAATCAAACCCTTTGGCATAAAGAGTATCGGCCGCCAATTGTTGTTTTAACTCACTATCCATTTGAGATTGATAGCTTGGCATAATTTCCTGAATTTTTAGTTGCCGAATTTGCTCTCTGTAATCGTCTGAAGTCATCATGAGTTCTGACACATTGTTTCCTACAGCATAAGGTCTATAATCTTTTACTGGAAGGTAATTTAGTGTGTACCAAGAAAAAATACTTGAAATAAGAATAAGCATAGAAACGATAATCCATTCTCTCC
Source organism: Flavobacteriales bacterium (assembly GCA_965660305.1). GTDB lineage: Bacteria > Bacteroidota > Bacteroidia > Flavobacteriales_D > CAJJDF01 > CAJJDF01. The sequence goes on from CBFHZD010000008.1 coordinate 84,391, forward strand.
CTTTTTTTACATAAAACCATTTAATAATCAAGTACAATAAAGAGGCTATTGCCAGAAAACTAAGTGGCATCCACCAACCAAAAACATAACCACCAAACCCAGCTGTAAATAGTAATGAGCCGCCAATCAAAAGTTTATCCTTTCTTTCATTGTTCAGTTTTTGAGATTTAAAACCAAAGAATAGAAAAACCGTAAAGAACAAAAGTATCATGTCCTTTTGAAAAGATTCCCATGGGGTAAGGGACCTTCCTAAAGAACCTTTGAGAGCATCACCAAAGCAACCACAGTCCAACACACACATAGGAGTTCCTGTTACTTCCACGCCAGCTTTGTTGGTGTAAGTAATAATCTCATGGGGATCGCACTGAGCTGTGTAGTAAGTTAAAAATCCAAAAAACACCAAAAATCCAGTTATAGCAATTACAGTTAGCTTAAATTTTGTACCAAAAATAAGGGACAATCCCAACACCACTTCTGCTACACAAACCATTATTGCCAAGGGCAATGAGTAATCGTAAAACATAGTCCAGAATGAACCCAGTGCATTGGGCAAGAAATATTCTTCCAATTTATAGGAGAATCCTAAGGTGTCATTTGCTTTAATTAATCCAGAAACAACGAACACCGAACCTACAACGATTCGGGAGATATAAACAAGGTATTTCATAGTGTATGATATAAAATTTTAACTAAAATAATAAAATACTCTTTACCAACAGAGCAATTAACAAGGTGATAATGGTCGATTAGTTTTTCTCGCTCATTTGTATCAATGCGAATACAGAGTAATTAATCATGTCGTAGTAATTAGCGTCAATCCCTTCACTCATGATGGTTTCGCCTTTGTTATCTTCAATTTGTTTAACACGCAGTAACTTCATCAAAATTAAATCGGTAAAAGAAGAAACTCTCATATCTCGCCATGCTTCACCATAATCGTGATTCTTTTTTTCCATCAATGATTTCGCCTCCAAAAAATACTTATTGTATAAATTGTTGGCTACGTCTGTTGCTAATTCCATTTCAGAACTATCTTTCAATTCCAGCTGAATGATAGCCATAATACAATAGTTTATTATCCCGATGAATTCGTCTTCGATTCCTTCACCTACTTTATTCACTCCTTTCTCTTCCAGAGTTCTTATTCGCTGAGCTTTTATAAAAATTTGATCAGTAAGAGAACTCGTTCTCAAAATTCTCCAAGCTGTTCCGTAATCTTTCGTTTTTTTACTAAAAATGTCTTCGCATTTACTTATTATTGTGTCGTATTGCTGTGAAGTATTACTCATGATAACCCTATAAATTTTGTATGACAATTAACTGTAAAGGTAAATTATTAAATCTTGATTCCCCAATTGTAATGGGAATTTTAAATGTTACACCCGATTCCTTTTACGATGGTGGAAACCTTTCAAACGAGGATAAAATAATTGCAAAAGCAGACCAAATGCTCCAGGATGGTGCCTCTATTTTGGATATTGGAGGATATTCTTCCAAACCAGGTGCTAAAGAAGTGAGTGAACAAGAAGAAAAAAATAGAGTAATTCCTGCCGTGCAATTCATATTAAATGAATTTCCAGAAGCCATTATTTCTGTTGACACCTTCAGAAGCTCTGTGGCGAGAGAGGCAATAAATGCTGGCGCAAGTATCTGTCAATGACATATCTGCTGGAGAATTAGACTCCCGTATGTTTGCAACGGTAAAGGAACTTCAAGTGCCTTATTGCATGATGCATATGCAGGGGAATCCGCAGAACATGCAGGACAACCCAACCTATAAAAATGTGGTTACTGAAGTATTTTACACACTGGCAAAAAAAGTGGAAGAGCTCAAAGAGTTGGGAGTAAATGACATCCTGATAGATCCTGGGTTTGGTTTTGGCAAAACCGTAGAGCACAATTACGAAATTTTAAATCATCTGAATCATATTTCTCAACTGAATCTGCCAATTTTAGTTGGAGTTTCAAGAAAATCAATGATCTATAAAGTCTTAAAAAATTCACCTGATGAAGCACTTAACGGAACTACAGCCCTCAACAGTTTTGCTTTGATGAAAGGAGCAAACATATTGAGAGTGCATGATGTAAAAGAGGCACAAGAAACTATCTGTTTGTTTAAAAAACTTATTGAAAAAAGTTAACCTATTTTAAAAACCGAATAGTTTCCTCAACCACTTGCCTCAGTTCTTTTGGTAAATATACTTCATTCCATGGGTGAGAACTCCCAAATGTATGGCCTGTATGCTCCATCAAAATTAATTCAGAGGTTGGAATAACTTCGTGCAATTGCGCTGCCTCTTCATAAGAAACAGCCTTATCTTCCATTCCGTGAATGATACAAAATGGGATGTTGATTTTCTTACCTTGCTCCGCTATGGACAGTTTTTTTTTGTTCAGTTTGGTATTTTCATAAAACTGATAGAACAGAGGCATTTCTTGATTGGTTCTCCCATTAAGTTGATAAATCACTCCTTTTTCTTTCCATTCCTCTTCATTTTTGGGTAACCGGGTTGTTAAATCGTAAACGCTCGCCCAAACAACAGCTTTTTCAACCATCCTATTGTGGGCGGCTGCCAAACTTACAATCCCACCACCTCGACTGTGTCCAATTAAATAAATTGATGAAACCTCTCCTACAATTTCATCCGATTCTTTGGAGTTTACCCAAGAAATAACTTTTTCCAAATCGGTTAACTCTTTGGTGTAATTGTTATTCCCAAAAGCTTCTAAATTACTAAATTCCAGTAAATCATGAGAGGCCACTCCATTGTGAGAAAAATTGAATTTAAGAAAATGAAAGCCATTTTCTGCAAAGGTTTTCGCAACTAAATTCCAACATCCCCAATCTTTAAAACCTTTGTATCCGTGACAAAAAATTACCACCGGGGCATTTCCTGTTCCCAAAGTACTTGATGTAATATCCAGAGAGATTGGCAAGGAGTTACTTCCTTCTATTTCCATAGTTTGTGGAATTGTTTGAGTCTTCATAATGTTTGGAATTGTTTACAATATACGAATTATACAACAACAAATCAGGGTGAAAAGAAAGGCACTTTATTACTCGGATTTCCCAGTATAATATGGTTTAAATCAAAAAATAACTACAAAAGCTGATTATGTTAGTCAATGGAAATACAAACAAATATAACGAGCTCTTATTTCTTGTCTGTTTTCATTATCTTTGAACGAAAATTTTAGGGAAACATGAAAGAAGCAATTCAAGAAATAATCAATCACGAGGTAAAAGCCCTTCAGAACTTAGCGGTAAATGAAAACTTTGAGCAAGCAGTAACCCTTATTGAAGAGCAGGTTCATCAAAAAGGTGGAAAAGTTGTGATAAGCGGAATGGGTAAAGCAGGACAGATTGGTGTTAACATTGCTACTACACTAGCCTCTACAGGAACCCCAGCTGTTTTTCTTCATCCAAGTGAGTCACAACACGGAGATTTGGGCATTGTGCAAAAGAACGACATTCTACTCCTCATATCCAACTCCGGAAAAACAAGGGAAATTGTGGAGCTAGAAGTTCTTGTAAAACGCATGTTTCCACAAATAAAAATCATTGGACTGACAGGTAATATGGAGGGCGACTTAGCTAACTTTAGCGATGTTGTACTTTTCACTGGTGCACCCAAAGAAGTTTGTCCTTTGGGATTAGCTCCAACAACTTCTACCACTGCCATGACTGTTATTGGTGATATTATTATTGTACTCTTGATGAAAAAAATTGGATTTACAAAAGAACAATATGCTTTGCGTCACCACAGCGGTTATTTGGGAAGTAAAGCAAGGAATGAAGTTTCCTAAAAACCAATTATGAATAAATAAAAGTTTGACAATTAACAAGAATAAAGTGTTTACTCCATTCTTTAATTTTCAATTTTTTAGATTAATATAAAAACAATGAAAAAATTTACTCTTATAGCTGGTCCTTGTGCCATTGAAGATGACATCACTCCATTTAAAATAGGAAAGGAAGTAAAACGAATTTGCGATAAACTTGATATTGATTTTATTTTCAAGGGCAGTTACCGAAAAGCCAATCGTTCCAAACTAGATAGTTTTACGGGAATAGGAGATGATATTGCGTTAAATATTTTGCGCCAAATAGGAAAAGATTTAAGAGTACCAACAATCACCGATGTACACGAAAGTCATGAAGTTGAACATGTGGCTAAATATGTTGATCATTTACAAATCCCTGCATTTCTTTGTCGACAAACAGAATTATTGCTTGCATCAGGAAATTCTGGATGCGGAGTAAACATTAAAAAAGGTCAATTTTTGTCGCCAGAGGCGATGGTATTTCCCTTAGAAAAAGTGCTTTCCACAGGAAATAAGAATGTTTGGTTGTGCGAAAGAGGAACTACCTTTGGGTATTCGGATTTGATTGTAGATGCTACTGCCATTCACAGAATGAAAAAGTTAGGCGCTCCGGTGATTATGGATTGTACTCATTCCGTACAAAAACCTAACAAAACAGAAGGTGTGACAGGTGGAGACCCAAGTTTAATAGAATCCATTGCTTTATCAGCCATAGCAACTGGAGCAGACGGATTTTTTATGGAGGTACATCCAAATCCGAGCGAAGCAAAAAGTGATCCTCACACAATGCTACAATTGGATAAATTGGAAGCAATTTTGACCAAATGCATGGCGGTTAGGGAGGCTTTGAATAAGTGATTCATGAATAAAAGAATTCTAAATATTCTTCCTTTTGTTTCTGTAATTCCCATTTCAATTGTTTTTGTACTCTGGCAAGATGGTACAATTGACCCAAACAAAAAGCGTGTTTCAAATGGAGTGTATCTCTTGAAAAATGAGAACAAAAGTTTTACGGCATTATATGGTCGTAATCAAAATTTAATTGCTTTTGAAGTTGATTCTTTAATCATTAGTAAAAAATTTGGAACAATGATTTATGGAATTGGTGGATGAAAAATCTAAGTTTTGGTATTATGTTAATTCGTCAAACAGCCTTTTTGGTGGGTGGTCAGATTCAATTTTCAGAGAAGAAGGAATAATTTCAATTGGTAAAAACTACCTTGATTCTGTAAAAACTAGTCAATCTGTTTGGGACGAATAATGATTTATTTTTTTCAACTAAGGATTTAACTTCCTCCCTTAAGGGAGGAATGAGGTGGGTGACTAACACGATTCAATGATGAAAAAACATTCGAATAATAATTACAACAAATCTTTAAGGAATTTAGCTTCAAAAAATCGTAAAAATGGAACGAAAGCTGAAATTAAAATTTGGAATGAATTATTGAAAGGCAAAAAACTTGGGGTGAGATTTTTAAGACAAAGACCTATTGACAATTATATTGTCGATTTTTTCTGTAAAGAAAATAATCTAATTATTGAAATTGACGTGTATAGTCATACTTTGGAAGAGATTAAAACAAAAGACAATACAAGAGAGGAAAAATTAACCCTGTTAGGTTATAAAGTCATCAGATTTCCTGATAGTCAACTAATGAATGATATAGAAAATGTGGAGAGAAGAATTATTCAACAAATAGATGAAAATAGTCACCTCCCTGACCCTCCTCAAGGAGGGAAGTCTAAATGACAAACTAGCCAATTCCTCCATTTAGGTATTAAAAATAAAACTTAAAATCTACAACCTCTTCATCAAATATTCATAGAGCTTTACCATTTCCAAGATATCAGCTTTATTAACTTTTTCGGTTGGCGAATGTACGTTGTGTTCGGCTGCACCAATGAAGCACCAATCAAATGGGTAAGGAGATTTTTGTAGTGCGTTTCCGTCACTTCCTCCTGCATTTTCTACCTCCAGTTGATACTTAACACCACTTTCCTCAGCCAAATCTATAACCTTATTAATGTAGCCTCTTCTTGGGATTCCAGAATCTCGCATAGATATAGCAACTCCTCCACCATCTATAACGCCCTCGGTAATCCAAGTAATATCAGAAATCAAAGCTTGTTTCACTCCCCAATTCTCAAACATGTATTTGGCTAAATACCCTACTGAACCACCTCCATGCTCTTCCCAACAAGAAAAACAAATCACTCCATTTTCTAGAGTTTCTGCTACTTGCAAAGCATTCCATACACCCAACCTATTATCCATGTAACAGGACTGAACGTGCGTTTCATTCTCAATAAAATCTCTTTTGAATACTAAATCTGTTCCTCGCTCAATTTCTCTGTCGAACACATATTCGTAGTGCTCTCTTCCGTCTTCGTCCTCAATCACAATCAATTCACATTCTATATCACCCTGAGAATCCTTGCCTACTAATACGGTTCCCTCAATTGTTCTGGGCCCTCCAATTTTTACAATTTCTTTGTTGTATTTAACTGTAAAACCTATCGAATCTATGTGAGCAAATACTGCAGTTTTTGGCTCACCAAATTTCAACATGATGCAATCCTGAAAACCATCACCATGAAAAATTTCTGGCTGAGTTTTCCAGTTCTTTTTATTCTCTTGTATGTATCCAAGTAAATACTCGGTCATGGCAATTTCATTGCCCGAAGGTGCATGAATTCCACATAATTCTTTTAATAATTCCATTTAGTTTCTATTTATCAATTGGTAAAACAGTTCAGTCTCCCATCCATTTTTAGTTTTCACCCAATCCTCTTTTCTACCTTTTTTCACAAAGTTATTCTTTTCAAACAAATGAATGCTCGTTTCATTGGTCTCAAAAATATGACAAAATAGTTGGTGTAGATTCAACCTGTCAAAACCATAGTGAATGATTAATTGGAGTGCCTCATTCGCATAACCCTTTTTCCTCTCACCTGATTCGGCAATTAACACACCTATTCCAGCTCTTTGATTCATGGGGTCATATTCAAATAAGTCTATGGTTCCAATTGGGAGGTTAGACTCTTGCAAGCAAATCATAAAGCGGATTTGTTTGGTTTCAAAAATATCTTGGGCAGAATTTACATATTGCAAAATCAAATGCTCAGAAAACGGCACTAATGTATTACTCACCGTCCAATTTTCTGGATTATTTTCCCATTGGACAAGGTATTTAGCATCAGAAGGCTCTATAGTTCTCAAGTATATGTTTTCTGCTTTTAGCATAGTTGACCTTGTTTTTATTTTGAAAGTAAGTTTGAGTTTTTTTTAAAAAAAATAGCTAAACAGTTTACCTATATTGTATCTCACTAAGTTTACTGTAAACACCCTCTTCGATTTTTACTAATTCATCGTGTGTTCCACTTTCCACAATTTCACCGTTATCCATGACTAAAATTAGGTCACTATTCTTGATGGTAGATAGCCTGTGAGCTATTACTAAAGATGTTCTTCCTTTCATAAGTCTATCCAAAGCCTCTTGAACCAGCATCTCGCTCTCCGAATCGAGCGAACTGGTGGCTTCATCCAAAATAAGGATAGAAGGATTTTTAAGAATGGCTCTGGCGATTGCAATTCTTTGTTTTTGCCCTCCGGAAAGTTGAATACCTCGGTCTCCCACAAACGTTTCGAGACCTTCTGGAAAGGAATTTACGAACTCGTAGGCATTGGCTCCTTTTGCTGCCTCAATTATTTCAGATTCGCTGGCATTTAGATTTCCGTAGGCTATGTTTTCCTTAATCGTTCCTCCAAACAAAATTACTTCTTGAGGCACAATTGCCATTTCATTTCGCAACTCACTTAAAGGATAAGAGCTTGCATCCTTTTCATCAAATAGTATGGAACCAGAGGAAGGTTTATAAAATTGTAAGAGCAAAGAAGATAACGTAGATTTTCCAGAACCAGAGGATCCTACAAGCGCTATTTGTTGACCTGATTTTATTTTCAATGAAATTCCTTTTAAAACCTCTACATCAGGTCTTGTTTCGTATGAAAATCTGACATTTTCAAAAGAAATATTCCCATCCAAATTCAAGGGAATCTCGACAGGTTTCAATGTTAAGCTTTCCTTTTCTCCGTCAAGAATTGTCATGAGTTTTTCTGTTGCTCCAACTGCTCGTTGAACCTTAGCATACAACTCTGGCAAGTTTCCTATAGCGCCTCCAACAAAAATAGTGTACAGAATAAAACTGATGAAATTCTTATTGCTCATTTCTCCCATGTCCACCATCAATTTACCTTGCCAAATCACAAAAACTATGGAGCCAAACATGCAAAAAATCACAAAAGTCACAAACAGTCCTCTCCATTTTACTATGCGCATGGTTTTGTCTCTCACTTCGTACACTGCTTTCTTGTAACGAATGATTTCAAAAAACTCATTGGCAAAAGCTTTCACGTTGGCAATTCCCATCAAACTCTCTTCCAATACAGAATTTGATTCGGCCGATGCATCCTGCGACTCTTTGGCAATTCGTTTAATAAATCGACCAAAAACTACTGCAATGATTGCCACAACAGGAACAACTCCCAGCATGATAAAACATAATTTGGGAGACATAATAAACAGTGCGACTAAACTCACCACTACGGTAATAATTTGCCTGATAAAAGTGGCCAAAACGGTATTCAACGTGTCTCTTAACTGTTCTATATCATTGGAGATTCTGCTCGTTAACTCCCCTACTTTGTTTTTGTTGAAAAAATTGAGCGGTGAAGAAACCAATACAGAGAAAGCCTCAATTCTTAAATCTTTGAGCGCGTTAGCCGTAAAATAACCAAACAAATAGATTCGGAAGAATGAAAATATAGCTTGTGCACCAAACACTATAATCATCACCAAAATAAGATTGGAAGTGATGGAAATATTAAAAAACTGAGAAGAATCGGGCAATGAATCTACCAAAGGACTCACATCGGTAGAGGGTTTGTCTTTTCCTATAAGCTGGCCCATGAGGTAAGGAAACAACATGGCTGTGGTGCTCGATAAAAACAAAAATGCCATCCCAACGGTGAACGACATCTTGTATGGTTTTATAAACCTAAAAAATGTGGATGCCTTTTTTATTGTTTGTTTTTCTAATTTAATTCTTTCAGTTTTTGCCATTGTTATATTTGAACAGAAGAGTCGATGGGTTACCAACTTCTTTAATTAATGTAAATCTATTTCTGTGTTTGTTTATAACGGGAACTAAAAATCTGCCTGTTGAAGAATACCCCAACCTATCCACGATGACATGGGTTATGTTTTTTTCATCAAAAAATTCCAGAACCTCTTCGGTAACAGGGTTATCAGGATATCTCCAAGCTTTTTTACCAGAGTGAACATAAAAGATTTGACCTTTTCTATTAGCCACAACAGCATCATCTGGCAGATTAAGCTTTGCATATTCAGCGATTTTAATAAAATCATTGACTCCCGGTGTATAAGGTGCATTGGCCACTCTTTTCAGTTCATTGATGGCGGGAGAAAAATTCTTAAAAAACACAAGAGAAATCAGAATAAAAATCGTATAAGGAATAAGTTGATTATTTATTTTTAATTTCTGCAAAGCAAACACTAATAGCTCAAAAAAGCCGACAAAAATAAGAAATAAAAATAATGGAACGAGAGGTAAAAAGAATCTTGTTCCGTACCAAGATACTGGCCAAAGAAGCAAAACAGTAAAAGTTCCCGCAATGTATAAGAATAGCATTGTTCCTAATTTTTTTCCAATAAAAAACAAGCCCAAAAACGCAAAAATTAGCGTTAAAATACCTGCAACCGGATGACTCACATCTTTTTCTTCAGATTGATTATAATTCACTTTTAGAAAAGGAAAAACTCCATTTGGAATTTCCTTCGAGATATACCTATCTACGTTGGTTGCAAAACGTTCTACAAAATCTCCAAAGTTCGCAGCTCCTTCAGCTTTGTTGTATGGATTTTTGGCAAGAAGTTGTCCCTGGTATGAACTTTTAAGGTTATAAACGCTATTCCTGATTTGCCATGGTGCAATAATTAATATACTTAACCCCACTACAATCAAACTTTTTTTCCACTGTTTTTGAGAAAGGTAATAAAAGAAAAAGGTGAGAAACATAATAACTCCTGTAGTACGGATATAGAATGTGAGAGAAACAGTTGTAATCAATAGAAATAAATATAAATATTTACGCTTTCTCCTCTCCTCTTTCTCCATTAAAAAAAATAAAAACAAGGAGGAAATGGAGAAAAAAGTGAAAGGTATTTCACTCATTATAATAGTTGAATATTTCAATAAATTATAATTCAAGAGACAAAATATACCTATAAAAATATACACAAAAGGGCGCTTGATTTTGGTGAAATTATAGTATATCAAACATAAAATAAGGATAGAACCTAAAAGAAAAACTCCGTTCATGGTTTTTACAAAATCAAATGAATCCGAAAAAACCATCATGACAGATACTAAAAAAGGATAGCCAGGAGGATAATGATTGTGCAGCTGATTGGTTGGTGTATAGCTTGAACGATATCCGTTACCCTCGTTCAAAGATTTTCCCAAAATGTAATAATGATAATTATCACCATTGGCATCTAACTTCGAATCAAAAATAGTATTGTAATTGGATAAAAAAAGTAAGGTAATTACTGCGATCCCCGAAACGAGGATACGTTTATTGGTATTCCAGGTCATAAAATATAGTTTTTTCAAATTTAAAATAATTTAGTCAAAATTCTTTGTTTAAATAATAAATTATGTATTTTTGCAAACCGTAATAACAACAAGATATGAAAAGAACATACCAACCATCAAGAAGAAAGAGAAGAAACAAACACGGTTTCAGAGAAAGAATGTCGTCAGCTAATGGACGTAGAGTTCTTGCTCGTAGAAGAAAAAAAGGAAGAAAAAAACTTACGGTTTCTTGTGAAGCAAGACCAAAGAGATAATGTTAATAAATATTAATAAGGACAACAATAGTTGTCCTTTTTTTTTGCCCTATATTCTGTAATTTTACCAGAATTACCCCAAAAAGAACTTAAAACCATAGAAAACTAGCACTCATGCCAAAGAATCAACAAATAAAATCTATTCTTATCATTGGTAGTGGACCGATTGTA
>CBFHZD010000009.1:0-77052 GCA_965660305.1 Flavobacteriales bacterium
TTTTTTCATTGAACAAATTAAATTTAGAGTTATTCTCCGTTATTTACATATTATTTAATATTTAACTTATTTTGGGGTAATTTAAAGCTGTAAACGGTGAATAAAAGCTGTTTTTACCTCAGTGTTTATTTTTTCCGAATATCCTTTTATGCAACAAGAAAAATTTGAAGAATTACTAGCGTCTCAATTTGAATTTCCATTCACAGAGGATCAATCTAAGTTGATAGTTCAGCTTCATGATTTTCTTACTTCCACGGGATCCAAAAGAGTTTTTGTGCTTAATGGTTATGCGGGAACTGGGAAAACAACTTTGGTTTCTTCTTTGACTAAAGTAATAGGGAAACTAAATTACAAAACCGTTTTACTTGCGCCAACAGGAAGGGCCGCCAAGGTTATTTCTTCTTATTCTGGAAGGAGAGCTTTTACGATTCATAAAATGATTTACACCTACAAATATGTAGGTGGAAGAAGCCATTTTGTGCTAAAAAAAAATACGCTTTCGAATACTTTATTTATCGTGGATGAAGCCTCCATGATTGGAGATAATTCCTACATGGATAAGAAATCATTACTCGATGATTTGATGGAGTATGTGTTTTCAGGAAAAAAATGCAGTGTTCTTTTTGTAGGAGATACTGCTCAATTGCCACCAGTAGGTGAGGAGCTGAGTAGGGCCCTGGACCCGAAATTTTTAGAAAGCACTTATTACGTAGATTTATTTCAATATCGATTGACCCAGGTGGTAAGGCAAAAACAAGAATCTGGTATTTTATTGAATGCTACAGCAATCAGGAACAAGATTCATGAAAAGGAGCTGCTCCCAGTCATTTCTAATCAAGAATTTCCTGACGTATTGAAAGTGGTGGGAAACGATTTGCAGGATGAACTGGAGAGTTCTTACGCAAGTTTCGGAGTTGAAAACTGTATCGTTTTATGTCGTTCCAACAAAAGAGCCAATCTTTTTAACCAACACATCAGAGCACGAATTTTGTACAAAGAGGAAGAGATAGATGCTGGAGATTTAATGATGGTAGTGAAAAACAATTACCACTGGCTATCCGATAAATCCAAAGCTGGTTTCATTGCCAACGGAGACATTATCGAGTTATTAAGAATAAGCAAGATTGAGGAATTATATGGTTTTAAGTTTGCCTCGGTTGAAATTCGATTGGTAGATTATCCCGAGGAAGAGCCTTTTGAGGTGAAACTTATGCTGGATGCCATCATGGTAGAAACCACGAATTTGCCCAGGGCTAAATTGAAGAATCTGTATTTTGAGATAGAAAAAGAATACCTCGATGAATTTCCAGGAAAACGCGAGCGTATGGAAAAGGTTTTGAAGGATCCTTATTTCAATGCCTTACAAGTGAAATTTTCCTACGCTGTTACTTGTCATAAATCTCAAGGTGGGCAGTGGGATACCGTTTTTATCGATCAAGGCTATTTGACCAAAGAAATGGTGAGTCCCGAATACTTACGTTGGCTTTATACAGCTTTTACGAGAGCAAAAACTAAACTGTATTTAGCCAACTTTCATGCTATGTTTTTTGGAGATTCTATCGATTAAGAATAATACGTTGGGTTGCTGATTCGTAATCGGTTTTAATCTGCACAAGATAGATTCCTGATTCTACAATGTGCTCTATCTTCTCAGTGAAGTCATGTTTTCCTGCTGTTACATTTTTTAAATTACTCGCTGAGATAAGCTTTCCCTCTGTGGAGAATATTTGAATAGCAACATCTGACGATTGATTCAGAGTGTAACTCAGTTTAAAAATTCCATCATTTGGATTGGGATATACAAGTAGTTTTAAGCTACCTGTACTTTGTTCGTTGAGTTCAGGAATTCCATAACTGTTTCCTTTTACAATTCGCACTTCAAACAGTTGATTGCTCGCTGAACTTTGCGTTCCAGTGTTAGAAAAGAAGATGTTCGGAGCTGTACTACTTATTCCGCCAAAAATATATCCCACCAAAGTGGTGTCTGCATTTAGGCTATCGAGCTTGATAACTCCGTTGTGGTACCTCGAAATAGTTGTGAGTGGAATAAATTCGGAACCTGCTCCTAGTAATGCAGGCATGGTTACTGGTAGTTTATATTCTGCCATGTTTCCTCCTAAATCTCGCGTTACTCTCGCGATAGTGTTTACAAACGGAACATTGTTATCTTGTGTCAGTACCCCTGAGTTATCGTAATATTGGGCTATTCCGCCAAAGAAAACAGTGCTCATCTCAGAATAGTATTCCGAATAAAGAGGGATATTGGCACAGTGGTAATGGTTGTAATATTGACTGAAAGAATTATTTGTGGTATGTCCGTTGCTGTCAATATTTACGCAATTAAGGAAAGGTAAGTCAGCATTTTTTTGAAAAACACCGGAGAATGCGGTTAAGCCTTCTTTTCCATTTGGCATGATTTGCGGAGTAACGTTGTAATCTCTTCTGTGAAGGTTGTTGGTGTCACGCCAAACTCCTTTGTGAGTAACCGATAAAGAATTTCCGTCATCGTTGATGATGAATTTTCTTATTTCGCTGGTGTATTCTTGAATAAAACCTGGGCCGTGTGTTGGTCCCATAGGATTGTATCTTCCTATAAATTTTTGTCCGCCTACAAGGTAATAGGTGTCGTATATTTTCTCTAATCGCCCACCAGTAACTTGAAATTTTGGGTCAGAAATTTGGCGAAATAATCCCGTAATGGCCGTGTTATTCATTACAGCTGATATTGTAGCAGGAACATCGATAGCTGTTAGATTATCAAAAGTTGTATGGTCTGAGGCAGAAGAGCTGTAACCGTAACCACCCAGTAAATAGAGGTAGTCTCCTTCTTGAAAAAACTCAGCATTTGTAGATTTTACTTGATCCTGTATAGCTGTAGGTAAACTTGAAATTGACTTACTCCAAGACTGCTTGGTAACGGGATCTACTACGATTAGTAGGTTGTTGTGTCCTGCTAAATCAAAACTAGCAAAAGGTTGTCTTTGGTGAAGGCCGTCTAGTCTTCCTCCTAGTAAAAGCCATTTTCCGTTGTGCTGAGCAAAAGCAAAGGATTGAATTCCTCCTAAGGAAGAAATTGAAATAGGAGTGAGTTCAACTTGGAACTCTGCTTCTTGAGAAAAACTTGAGAAAGTATTTACAAGAACTAAAAGGGCTATAATCTTAGATTTCATCAGTGTAATTTTTATCAAAAATAATTTTTATGCAAAACTTGGCATGTAACAAAGGTAACAATTTTGATTTACTTATCATTGGAGAGCTTCTTGTTTTTTCTCATTTTTTGATATGATACTTGACAGCTCCAGTCAAAGTTTTCATGTATCTGATTTGAGAACACTTTGTGTTTGCTGGAAGCTTGGCAGTTTTATATAACTATCAATGGATAAAATTGGTTCAGCAGGGTTACCGTATTTTCTTAACTAATTCGTTTAAACACATTTTCTTTGGTTTTTATAATATGGCTAAAAATACCCGCCAAATGCATCACGAGCAAGAGCATCACAAATTTAGCAACGATGTGGTGTGAAAGTAAAACAAAACTTAAGTCTTGTGTTAAATCAGGCAGTAGGTCTGGATTACCTTCAGCCATAGCTGGATATACATTTTCAACCACCAACGAAATCATCCCAGACAAACACATCCACAGAATCACCCAATAAAAGCCTTTGTGCACGAAATCAATCAACTTTTGACGTTTATTCCCTTTCGGATAAAGTTTTGCCGGTCTTGGATCTTTGAAAAACGCTATAATCCTTATGATGGTCAATAAAAATACAGCAAATCCCATAGGAAAATGCCATTGGTACAAACTGAATTTTTCTGCCAAAGTTGGTGCTTCTTCTGCTAAAATTCCTGTGCCGATTAAACCGAGTATCAAAACACTGGAAATCCAATGAATCCAAATGATTCGCTTGCTGTATTTATTCATCGTTCGTTGAAATTTAAAAAAAACCGGAGCCCAAAACAATGAAACTCCGGCTTTAGAAATATAAACTGATTATTTCGTTGGGCTTGATGCAAAATAAACAGAAGGCTCTACCGTAGGCAAAAACGCTGCTTGTTCTTTACTTTCCATAATCGCAGGTACAGCTGCCTGGAATTGTTCCGCACTTTCCCATACAATGATTACAGCTTGCGTGTTTTCTTGTAGTACAGGCATACCTTGCTCATTCATTGCGTAGTACTTAAACTCACGAGCAAATTTAAACCCGTCATAATTGTTTAGTGAGTTGAAAAATGCATCTCTTTTTTCTCCAAAAGCATCTGCTGTTTTTCCTTTTCTTACGGCAAATTCCACTACTAAGCCCTCTTCTTTTATGGTTTCCATGTCAAATGGTTTTCCGTCTATGGTTTCTAAAACTCCATACGCGAGTGGGTCGAAACTTGCAAAATAGTTTTTCGCTTCTTCTTGAGGTAGTAATCGCATTCCTGCTTCACCAAAACCTTCCATAGATTTCCAGTGCGTCATTCCGATAAGAACTGGCGACAAATCCATTTCACCAAAAGTGAAAAATGGTTTCCATTTTCCTTCGTTTAATGTTGCATCTTCTTTACCTAGAACATCTACAAACTTCTCGCGTGTTTCTGTAAATGTATCCCAATCTTTGGCTTTGTTTATTGCCAACTCGTACACATACTTGTTTTCTTCCATTGTTTCTGTTTGAATTGTTTCTGTTTGATTATTATTTTCTTTATTTTCTGTCTTTTCCTCTTGTTTTTCAGACTGGCCACATGCGGCCAAAATCATCAACCCTGCAGAAAAAAGGGTTGTTTTTATTGTGTTACTTATTTTCATTGTTTGTTTTTATTTCTTTTCTAATTTGTAAAATCCCTAAAGCCAGTGGTATGATAAACATAACAAGTAGGGAAAGAATAGCCGTTGTTGGATGCATTTTATCAGGTCCAGCTAACAAAGCGTTCATTAAGTCTTGAAGATCAATTACTATTCGTGTAATGAACAAGGCTTGAAACACATATAAGTTTCTACCTAATAAAGCTATTATTGCCAAAACACCAATGGCTATATTTCTGGCTCCAAAACCAGAAGTAATCATTTTAGCCTCTTGCCAGTCAATGTTAACCATCGAGAAAAGAGACTCAGGAGACATGTACGACACAATACCTGCAAAAAAAGCAAATACACAGATGAATATCGCATATATTCTAACCCATTTTGATTGTAGTTTCATAAGAATTTGGTTTTGCTATTAAAGAAAATGGGAACAATCCTAAAGGTTGTGCCCATTATTATTTGATTATTTTAGGACTGTATTCAAAGCTCCAAAAACGGTTGGAGGATAACTCGAAATAAAATCTGTGACAATAGGATTGTTAGCAAATGAAGTATCAGAATTAATTGCTATTGCCGCTGCTTGACTTTGATATACAGTCATACCAACCACAATATTGCTGTTAAGTGCACTCTTCCACTGTATTTCTTTAATAAAACCAGTTTGTTGAGAAAGAAGGGTGATAAAGGCATCTCTTTTTGCTTCATAATCAGCCATATCTAGACCTGTGTAAGCATTCAAATCACGTACAGCGATTTCCAATATTTGTCCCGAACCAAAAGGTGCAACCTCTTCTAAATTAACAGGTTTGTATTCTTCCAATGGTTGAAGTGCTTCAAACACCAATGGCGAAAATGAAGAAACGAATGCACCTGCTTCTGGCCAAGTAAATGCATCTGCACCTATAGCATTATAAGTATTCATGTCTTTGTATTGCGTCATACCGATAAATACACTATCAAGCTCAAGTCCAGACCCTAACAAGTCAAACACGGGTTGTACTTCTCTATCGTTTGAGGTTCCATCTTGTTGCATTAGTTTGGCTACAAAGGCATCTCTTGCTGTTTCAAATGCAGCAATATTTTGTCCTGAATTTACTCTCCGAATAGCAAGTTCAAAAATATCATCGTTTAGATTTTCCGTTGGCTCAGGGACCATTGGTGTTTCTTCTTCTTTTTTACAGCTCGACAGGAGGATTGATCCTGCAAACATAGCTATAGCAATAGATTTTAAATTTAGTGTTTTCATTTTTTTTTTTTTTAGTTTAACTTTTATTCCTTATTGGTTACTTGTTGTTACGACATACTGGCCAGTTACCATTTCAAAAGTGCTCATGTATTTTTGCGCAATTTCTTGCCCCATCAAAGTTTGCATAAGTCCCATCATGGTAGATTTATCTTTATAAACCGTCATGCCAACAGTAAGGTTTTTAATGTCCTTGCCACCTACAACAGTGAACTCAAAGCTTTCTTTTACGCCATTTTGCGCATTTAACAGCTTTACAAATTCTTTTCGGTAGGTGTTAAATTCGTCTTCCATTCCCGGTTTTATTCTCCTGATGGCTATTTCTAACACTTCACCTTCTCCCTTTGCTAATGTTTTTAAATCAAACGCTGGTCCTTCTATGGGTTGTGCAAAAACGTAGGCTTTAGCATCCATTGTTTTGGCGAATTTTGGAAAACGTTTCAAAGCACCCATTTTACTTTGTATCTTACCCGGTGTTTTAAACGACTCATATTTTGTCATTCCTGTAAATACTTGTCCATTATTTTCGGGCATAGCGTAAAATGATTCAAACTCTCTATCTGCTTGTACGCCATCTTGTACTTTTAGCCATGAAATAAAATCAGCTCTTCTTTCTTTGAACTCATCAAATTGCCCCTCTTTTACCGCTCGGACGGCAATTTCATATACGGGCTGTTCGGTTTTTTTTACCAGTGTTTTTTTAATAGGTGAACAGGCTAAAGCAAATAGTCCTGCTAATCCTATAATTAGTGTTTTTTTCATTTGTTCTGTTTTTAATTGGTTTGCAAATGTGGGGACTAATACTTACTTTTACAAGTAGTTACTTTTTTAGTTTATAGAGTGTAAAAAGATACTAATACTGATAATCAATACTTTAAAATATGAATAAAGATGAAATTAACTCGAAAAGGTTTGAAGATATGGTCTCAAACATTGAAAAATATGGAGGCTGTCCCGTTAGTGCAACATTAAAGTTAATAGGAGGTAAGTGGAAACCATTAGTGTTGTATTTTATTTCAGTTGATGTGAATCGATTTGGTAAATTACAAAGGATGATACCGGATTGCAGTAAAAAAATGATGACAACTCAACTCAGAGAACTAGAAAGTGATGGCCTTATTCATAGAAAAGTGTTTGCACAAGTGCCTCCAAAGGTTATTTACACCCTGACGGATAAAGGTGAAAGTTTGAGGCCTTTATTTAGTGAACTTAGCAGGTGGGGAATAGAAAATATATTGGAGCCAAAGCTTAAATAAACAATCCTAATTTCTCCCTCTTTTTTTCAAACGAATGAACCATAGTCCTGCTTTCAATATAAATGCTAATTGCTAGTCAGCCTGTAGGTCGCTCATTAAAGATGACTCTAGGAATAAGTTTTAGTTTGGTATTATTGAAACCTGAAAATACCACGAAAACTGTGTTGGATGTCTGCGTTTTTTAGTTGTTCTTACCTGTTAATTTTGATTGAAGGTGGTCAGTCTGTATGAAATGATTTTGTTTTTCTCTTTCATAAAAAAAGAGATGAACCTTATTCATTTAAATACTTCTTTACATTAGCTTCTATTCTATTTTCAATGTCAGTCACATCTGCTTTGTGAAACTGTTCTCCTGTAATTTTCTCATACAATTCCGTATATCTTTCTGTCACTGTTTGGACAAATTCATCCGGAATTTCTGGTATAGATTGCCCTTCCAATCCTTGAAATCCATTTTCTATGAGCCATTCTCTCACAAATTCCTTGGAGAGCTGTTTTTGATCTTCGTTGTTCTTTTGTCTTTCTTGGTAACCATCGGCATAAAAATATCGTGAAGAATCAGGAGTATGAATTTCATCTATGAGGTAAATTGTGCCGTTCTTTTTCCCAAATTCATATTTTGTATCCACCAAAATTAACCCCTGTTTTGCTGCAATTTCGGTTCCTCGAGCAAATAATTCTCTCGTGTAGTGCTCTAATTTTTCGTAATCTTCTTTACTCACGATTCCTTTGGCAATGATATCTTCTTTCGAAATGTCTTCATCGTGATCTCCGTCATCCGCTTTTGTCGCTGGAGTAATTAGGGGTTCAGGGAATTTATCGTTTTGTTTCATTCCGTCTGGCATTTCTACCCCACAGATTAGCCTTTTGCCAGCTTTATACTCTCTCCAGGCATGTCCTGCCAAATAGCCACGTATCACCATTTCAACCTTAAACGGCTCGCAGAATAAACCAATTGCTGCATTTGGATCAGGTGCTGCCTCAAGCCAGTTGGGAACGATGTCTTTTGTTTCATTCAAAAACTTCGTGGCAATTGCTGTTAAAATTTGTCCTTTGTAAGGAATTCCTTTGGGCAAAACGGCATCAAATGCTGAGATTCTATCCGAAGCAATCAAAACAATTTTTTCGTTGTTGATGTTATAAACATCTCTCACTTTGCCTTTGTAAATAGCTGTTTGGCCAGGGAAGTTGTAGTTTGTTGAAGTAAGCGTATTAGCCATATTGGTTGTGTTTCTTGAAATTGGTAGAAATAAAAAAAGCGTCAGGGTTTAATCTGACGCTTCAAAAATAAGTATTTAATCGAATCTTGGGAATGAAAAATTCAAGATGTTTTTAACCGAAATAAAATCTGGTTGATAACTTTAGACTGTGGCCTTCCATTTTAGCAACGAGTCATAATTTTCTTTGGTGATGAATTGCTTTTCCAAAGCTGTTTCAATCAACACATCAAAATTACACAACGAATAATAGCTACAAACCTCTTTGAAGTTATCTTCTGCTTTTTGGAATCCATAATCCATAATAGAAACCACACCTTTTACCTGGTTACCGTTTTCTTTTACTGCATTTACTGCTTGTATAGAACTACCACCTGTAGAGATTAAGTCTTCGATAAGAACAACTGTTCTTCCTTTTTCCATCACTCCTTCTATCATGTTTTGTAAACCATGTCCTTTTGCGGCAGAACGAACATAAGCAAAGGGCATATCCAGTTCTTGGGCAACAAGTGCTCCGTGAGCAATACCCCCAGTTGCAACTCCGGCAATAATATCCGGCTTTCCATACGCTTCAATGGTTAATTCTGCCAATTGCTGACGAATATAAGTTCGTACCACTGGGTACGATAATATCGTACGGTTATCACAATAAATAGGAGACTTAATTCCAGAAGCCCACGTAAATGGTTCTTCTACATTAAGTTTCACTGCTTTAATTTGTAACAAATATTCTGCTACCTTTGAGGCTGTATTTTTGTCTAAAATCATAATCGAGCGCAAATGTATAAAGTTTTTATCAATGATAGGGTATTTTGGATAGGTTTTAACTTGAAAAAATCTTTCATCACCAACGAACTTCCCTTTTTCACTTGTTTTTCTTACCAAGATTTTGATGAATTGGTTTCCAAAAAGAAAGGTGAGAAGGTAATTGTTGTCAACTTTTTGACTGAAAGATTGATGAATAAGATTTTGAAGAAAAGGTACCGAATTGTGGAGGCTGGTGGTGGACTTGTTGTGAATAAAAACGAAGAAATTTTGTTTATCTTCAGAAGAGGAAAATGGGATTTGCCTAAGGGAAAGCTGGAGAAACATGAAAAGGTAAAAGCAGGAGCGATAAGAGAAGTAGAAGAGGAGTGTGGAATTACAAATCCTGTAATTCGTGAAGAATTAATTACCACTTTTCACAAGTTCAAAAACAAAGGAAAGGAATGCTTAAAAAAATCTTATTGGTTCATTATGGATTATGACGGTGAGGAAGAGTTGATTCCTCAATTAGAAGAAGATATTACCAAAGCGAAGTGGATGGGAATCGATAAGTTTGAAAAAGTATACGCCAATACATTTCCTTCAATTGGAGACGTGCTTGACGCTTATTTAGAAAGAAAAAAAGGTCCGAACCTCTAAGTTCGAACCTTTTTTTGTATTACCTTCTTCTGTTACCAGCTCTCGGCCGAATGTTTCTGTTAACCTCTTTCAATATGAATTGATCGAGCTGTCTTTTGTAAGAATTAAAAGTTAACCTGTTTCTTACCAAGAAATAGTTTTGTTGGTCAATTGTTATTCCATAAGCTCTTTTGGCGAGTATTATTTTATGGCTGTCAAAACTCATTAAATTCATAAGTTGTGCAATTTGTTGCGAAGTGAAGTTGTTGTTTCTTGCAGCTAACTTCATGAGTTGAAGTTTGTTTTTGTCAAAACTCTCACTTCTCATTGCTCTTTTCAACTGAATGAACTGCTGAGGATGCATCGCTCTATTTGATCCATAATTACCTCTTCTTGGTTTGTTTACAATTCTTCTGGTAACGAGTTGTCTTCCTATAAGCTCAGTGTATACTTTTGAGTTAGGCCTTACTCTTAATGCTCCATTAAAAATCAATTGATCTCTAAAAGCGCTGTGATTTCTTCCGTTATTTCTGTATGTTCTTTTGAAAATGCGGATTCTACTTATTCCTGATCTTACTCGGTTTATTTTTATATCCTGATCAGATTCAACGGTTGTTCCGTCTTCAAGCACCACCACATATGTTTTGAAGGGGTGTTCTATTACGTCAATAAATAACGTGCTGTTTTGTTGAAATGCTTTTCCGTTTACCATCAGAAAAGTCAAAAGGGCTGTCAATAGTATTTTCGCTTTCATGGTAGTTGTTTTTTTGTTCCTTTTCTTTAGGAACAGGTTTATATTGCTTAATGAATTTCAATTTTCATGCCAAAAAAAATAACAGCACGGTCTTTTGAGATATAATATGTACCTTTATCTTTATAAAAAAAAGGAAACGAGAGTGTTTAACTACCGATTATTTTACAAACTATATTATGCAATTTTCTTGCTACTTGTAATTGTTTTTACAGGAGTTTTGGGTTACATGATAATTGAGGGGATGTCCTTGTTTGATGCGTTTTACATGACCATCATTACAGTTTCAACTGTTGGTTTTAATGAGGTTGGTACCTTGCATTCCGAGGGTAAGATTTTCACTGTAGTTCTTATTGTTTTGAGTTTTGGAACATTCGCATACGCTTTGTCTTCCATCTCAAAATATTTATTGGAAGGTGAATACAGAATTTATTTTAAAGATTATCAGATGAACAAAGAAGTTGAAAAATTGGAAGGTCACGTTATCGTTTGCGGGTATGGCAGAGTAGGAACACAGGCTGTAAGTGAATTGGCGGCACACGATAAAAATTATGTAATCATAGAACAAAGCCATGAGCTGCTCGATTCTTTTAGGGCTTCAAAAGAACACCTCTTTATTGAAGGAAATGCAACATCAGATGAAATTCTTGAGAAGGCTCAAATAAGAAATGCTCAAGCGCTTATCACTACCTTGCCCTCAGATGCAGATAATCTTTTTGTAGTCCTGTCCGCCAAGGAAATAAATCCGAATCTAAAAATTATTAGTAGAGCCTCTCAGGGTTCTACTGTCAAAAAATTGAAAATAGCAGGAGCGAGTAATGTCATAATGCCTGATTCTTTAGGAGGAGCTCACATGGCTTCCTTGGTTATCACTCCAGATGTGATAGAGTTTTTAGATCACATTACTATTCAGGGTGAATCGCAAATAAATTTAGAGGAAATTACTTTTGATAACATCCCTGAAGGTTACAAAAACAAAACAATTTCTGTGATAGCTGGAGACTTTAATACGGGATGTAATATCGTGGGATTCAAGACATCAGAAGGAGAATTTATAGTGAATCCAAGGCCTGATATTCAGTTGGTGCCTGGTTCAAAAATGTTTGTCTTAGGTAAGCCCGAACAAATTAAAGAGATTAATAAAATTTTTGGAATAGAACATGGGTAAAAAGTCAATTTTGGTAACGGGTGCAAATGGTTTGCTTGGGCAAAAAATAGTGGACCAATTAAAAATCCGTGAGGATGTGGAGTTAATTGCAACTTCGAAAGGAGAAAACAGAAGATTGATTCAAGACTTTCAGTATGTTTCGCTCGATATTACTTCTCAACAGGAGGTAGCTCAAGTCATGAAGGAATACAAACCAGATGTTGTGATCAACACAGCCGCAATGACTAATGTGGATGCTTGTGAAGATAATCAGGAAGATTGTTGGAATATTAATGTAAATGCAGTTCAATACCTTTTGGACGAATCCATTCGGTATGAGTCCCATTTGATTCATCTTTCTACAGACTTTGTATTTGATGGAGAGGCTGGACCATACAAAGAAACCGACAAGCCGAATCCATTGAGTTATTATGCTAAATCCAAATTAGCTTCCGAAGAATTGTTTGATAAAAGTGATTACAAGAATACGGCTATTGCGCGAACTATTATTGTGTTTGGGAACGGTGATAATTTGAGTAGAGGAAATCTCATTTTGTGGGCAAAAGGAGCATTAGAGAAGCAATCACCCATCAACGTAGTGGATGATCAATTTAGAGCGCCAACCCTTGCCGAAGATTTGGCAAAAGGTTGCATATTGATTTCAGATAAAAAAGCAAAGGGTGTTTACCACTTATCAGGCCCAGAAACAATGAGTATTCTAGAGATTGTGAAGCGAATAGGGAGGTTTTATAACTTGTCAACAGATTGCGTTACACCCATAAAAACAGCCACATTAAATCAGGCTGCTGTAAGACCGCCAAAAACAGGTTTTATCATCGACAAAGCAAAAACTGATTTAGGATATGAGCCACTGGGACTAGAAGAGTCTTTGTCTTTTCTTGCGGATCAGATTTAATATATTTGGCAAGCGTTAGCACTTTTTCTATATTTGAACTTCATCAAAAAAAATAACTTTATGTTAAAAAGATATGTTTCAATTTTATTAGTTCTTATCCCTGTTCTCTTATGGTCGCAAGATTCCGTTTCGGTTTCCGAAACGAGTCAGGAAAATCAAGAGGTTGTTGCCCTAGAAAATAAGGTCTCAGAGGAAAAGAGAGAGTTGGGCATGGACGAAAAAATTGACAAGGCTTTTGGAGAG
Source organism: Flavobacteriales bacterium (assembly GCA_965660305.1). Taxonomy (GTDB): domain Bacteria; phylum Bacteroidota; class Bacteroidia; order Flavobacteriales_D; family CAJJDF01; genus CAJJDF01. The sequence goes on from CBFHZD010000009.1 coordinate 12,946, forward strand.
GCTACAGGATGGTTCGTAAACGGTGTTTTTGCGAATATTCCCTTTAGTGAACCTTCAGAAAACCCTGCATATACAGAATTAATTAATCAAGGAGTTCCAGCTTCAGAGATAGATGAAAGTACAACACCAAAGCTCTTACCAGGCTTAAATGTTCCTTGGGTTCTTATTGTACTTATTTTGGGAGCATTATTTTTCACGTTTTATTTCAAATTTATCAATGTAAGAGGCTTTCTTACCTCCATAAAGATTGTTCAAGGAAAATATGACAGTATCGAAGATGATTCTAACGTAGCTTCTTCGGACATTTTTCCGGATGCTCATGATTCTGACAAGGACAGCGATTTAATTGAAGATAATCCTGTTACTATGCGAGTAGAGAAGGACGAGAACATTGGTGAGGTTACGCACTTTCAAGCACTTACAGCAGCGCTTTCTGCAACAGTAGGCTTAGGAAATATTGGTGGTGTTGCTATTGCCCTCTCAGTTGGTGGTCCAGGAGCTACTTTTTGGATGATTTTGGCTGGTTTACTAGGAATGTCATCCAAGTTTGTGGAGTGTACCTTAGGTGTTAAGTACAGAGAAATTGAGTCTGATGGTACTGTCTTTGGAGGGCCGATGTACTACTTGAAAAAAGGAATTTCTGGACCCGTTGGTAAAGTGCTAGCCGTACTTTTTGCTATTATGTGCATCGGAGGTTCTTTTGGTGGGGGAAATATGTATCAAGTAAATCAGGCATTTGAAATGCTGGAGCATGTCACAGGTGGAGAATCTAGTTTTTTAAATGGTTATGGGGCTGTATTTGGAGTTATAATGGCTATCCTGGTCGGAATTGTAATTATTGGTGGAATTAAAAAAATAGCGAGTATTACAGATAAAGTGGTGCCATTCATGGTTGTCATTTATGTATTAGCTGTACTTATTGTTTTAGGAGTTAATGCTTCTTATATTCCACAGGCTTTTGGACAAATTATAGAAGGTGCTTTCGGTTGGGAATCTATAGCTGGAGGGGCAATAGGTGTAGTTATCGTGCAAGGATTTAAAAGAGCGGCCTTTTCAAATGAAGCTGGTATTGGTTCAGCATCCATAGCACATGCTGCGGTTAAGACTAAAAACCCGGCATCCGAGGGTCTAGTAGCTCTATTGGAACCATTTATCGATACCGTTTTGGTGTGTACAATGACCGCACTCGTTATAATTATTTCTGATTTGTTACCAGGTGCAAATGTGCTGGACTATGGTGTTGGGGTTACTGAGGGAGTTAAAGTGACTTCTAAGGCTTTTTCTCAAACCTTATCCTGGTTTCCTTGGGTTTTGGCTTTAGCAGTGTTGTTATTTGCCTTTTCCTCAATGATATCTTGGTCTTACTATGGTTTTCAAGCTTGGTCTTATTTGTTTGGAAGATCTAAAGTAATTGGGAATGTGTACAAAGTTCTTTTTTGCTTATTTGTAATTGTAGGAGCTGCTTCTAAATTAGATTCAGTTATTAATTTCTCTGATGCTATGATATTTGCTATGTTGGTTCCAAACATGATTGGTCTAATTATTCTTGCTCCAGTGGTAAGAAAAGAACTGAAAACTTATTATGGCAAAATAAAAGCCATGAAAGCCTAGAATGAAATGATTGGAGTAGATTTACCTCCCAATGACTTTGTACTGTTAGGCCTCAGATTAACGGATCCTACGGATTTCTTATATGACCTCATCATGGGAGCTCTAGGCCTGTTTTTTGCCTACAAATTAAGAGAGTTGAAAAACAATAACAAATTTGCTTTTGCTTGGTTTCGCTTCTTTTTAATTTACGGTTTGGCGACATTCTTCTCTGCGTTTGGGCATTTGTTTTACAATTACTATCACTATTACGGAAAACTATTGGGTTGGTTACTAGTTCCTTTGGCTATATACTGGATAGAGATTGCGATGATAGAGGCGCATTGGAGTATTCGATTGATTCAGAAGGGAAAACGACTCTACCGAATGAAGTTGTTATTAGTTTATCTCGTTTTTGTGGTGATTTGGATGACTGTTGACGTTTTAGCCAAACCAGCTTTGTTGTTTCTCCCCATTGCTATCAATTCCATTCTTGGGTTGCTGATTGGTGTAGGAATATTTAGTTACCAATTCAAAAATAAAGTATCAGCTAGTTTTGCCAGTATTTTTGTAGGAATAGCAATTATTTTTCCTTCTGCTTTTATTTTTATTTTTAAAATAAATCTCCATCAATGGTTTTCAAAAAATGATTTTTCTCACTTGTTGATGATTGGAGGACTTATTTTCTTTTATAAGGGAGTGAGTAGACTTTTAAAGGAAGATTTAGACTTTCTAAAAGCATAAGAGTACCTTATTTTGGAATATTAGTTCTATTGACGTAAATTAAAGAATGAATTTCTTTGATAAATACTTCGTTTTTAGTCATTCCGAAAAAAAGGGGATTCTTCTTTTTCTAATTATTATCTTTCTACTTTGCTTCATTTACTGGCTTATCCCAAGGTTTTTTGTTCCTGAGCCCATCGATTATTCTCAAGCTATATCAAAACTTGAACAGGCTAAGTTAGAGCACCATAATTCTAAAAAACCAGAGCAATTTCTGTTTAATCCCAATACAATTTCAAAAGACAGTCTGATGCTGTTGGGTTTTTCTTCCAAGCAGGCATGGAACCTCATAAACTTCAGAAATAAAGTGAAGCCCATTCGGTCTAAGAAAGATTTGAAGAGGTTATATGCCATGACCGATTCTCTTTTCGAGTCTATTCAGTCTCTCGTAGTTTTGGAGAAAGAACAGCAAGAAAAAAGAAACAGTGAGTTTGAAATGGAAAAACCAAAATATCAACTGTTTCCATTTGATCCAAATACCATTTCAATGGATTCATTAAAATTACTTGGATTAAGCAATGCAACGGCTAAAACTTTAGTCCGTTTTCGCGAGAAATCCAACGGTTTTAAATCGAAATCTGATGTGTGGAAAGTTTATGGGTTAAGTGATGTCAAAAAGGAAGAACTGGAACCTTATATTTTTATTCAAGAACAACAAGGGTTTGAGGAGAAGAAACAAAAGATATTGAAAAAGGTTGATTTAAACAAAGCGACTAAGGATGAACTGATGGCAGCCAAAGGGATTGGTAATGTGTTTTCGGACAGAATTATCGAGTACAGAGAAAGAATTGGAGGTTTTGTTTCTGTGAATCAGCTGACGGAAGTTTATGGTATAGACGAAGATTGGATGCTAAGCCACCAATTACAATTTGAGGCGGATGAAGAAAGTATTACAAAGGTTAATATTAATAAAGTTTCGTTTAAAGAATTGCTGAGTCATCCCTATTTTTCTTATTCTCAAACTCAACTTATTATTAATTTCAGAGACCAACATGGGAAATTCACTTCGATTGAACAAATTCAAGAAAATAACTTGATTAAGCCTAAACATTATCGTAAAATTGCACCATACTTATTGATCCAATAAATTGTGAATTTAACAGATAAAATTAAACAAACCGTAAGAAATGTTCCTGACTTTCCTAAACCAGGAATTAACTTCAAGGATATTTCACCGATTGTTGAAAATCCTCAATTATCAAGAGAGATAGTCCAAGAATTTGCGAGTCAACTTAGTGGTAAAGGAATTGATGCTATCGTTGGAGTGGAAAGCAGAGGGTTCATATATGGCATGCCATTGGCTTTGGAGATGAACATTCCTTTTGTACTGGTAAGAAAAGCTGGTAAATTGCCTTTTGATACGATTCAGTATTCTTACGATTTGGAATATGGCAGTGCAACCGTGGAGATGCACGTAGATTCAATTAAGCCGGACTGGAATGTTTTTATTCATGATGATTTATTGGCAACTGGTGGAACAGCAATAGCAGCCTCCGAGCTAGTTCAGCAACAAGGTGGAAAAGTAGCAGGATATGGTTTCCTGATTGAGTTAGGTTTCTTGAATGGAATAGAAAGATTGAAACCGTATTGCGACCATATAATTAATTTAGCAACCTATTAAATAACAGAATAGACTATGAATTTTACAGAAACTGAGAACCAAAGAATGGTAAGAGAAATGGCAAGAGATTTTGCTGAAAGAGAAATTCGTCCACATTTTATGGAGTGGGATGAGACCCAAGAATTTCCTGTTCCCTTATTCAAGAAATTGGGAGAATTAGGGCTGATGGGGATTTTTATTCCAGAAGAATACGGTGGTTCAGGAATGAATTACCACGATTATATAACGGCTATTGTTGAGATATCCAAAGTTTGTGGTTCAATTGGTTTGTCAGTTGCAGCGCATAACTCTTTGTGTACAGGACATATTTACTACAATGGAAGCGAAGAACAAAAGAAGAAATATTTGCCAAAATTAGCTTCTGCCGAATGGATTGGAGCTTGGGGATTAACCGAGACAGGTACAGGTTCTGATGCAGGCGGAATGAACACTACCGCAGTAAAAGATGGAGATCATTGGATTATTAATGGTTCAAAAAACTTCATTACACACGGAAAATCGGGAGATGTAGCCGTGGTAATTGTAAGAACAGGAGAAAAAGGTGATTCACATGGTATGAGTGCTTTCATAATAGAGAAAGGTACAGAAGGTTTTTCGGCTGGTAAAAAAGAAAACAAATTGGGGATGAGAGCTTCCGAAACTACAGAGCTTATTTTTAACAACTGCAGAGTTCACAAAGACCAAATGATTGGAGAAGAAGGTTCTGGGTTTATTCAAGCTATGAAAGTGTTAGATGGGGGGAGAATTTCAATTGGAGCACTTTCTTTGGGAATAGCAAAAGGGGCGTATGAGGCAGCTTTGAAATACTCTAAAGAAAGAGAGCAATTTGGAAAGCCTATTTCACAATTTCAAGCAATTGCTTTCAAACTAGCCGATATGGCGACTAAGATTGAAGCAGCAGACTTACTCTTGGCAAAGGCTGCAGATTTAAAAAACAGAGGTGAAAAGTTGGTGACCGAATCAGCAATGGCTAAAATGTATTCTTCTGAAATTGCCTGCGAGGTGTGTAACGATGCAGTTCAGATTTTTGGAGGATATGGATACACAAAAGATTTTCCGGTAGAGAAATTTTACAGAGATGTGAAACTGTGTACCATTGGAGAGGGAACCACCCAAATTCAGCAATTGGTTATTTCCAGAAACATCACGAAATAAGCAAAATTCATTTTTAGAAAAAAAGTAAACAAATTGTAGTTAATAATGTTGTGAAACAAAAATGTTATATATACATTTGCAATCCAAATTAAACAGAAGATATGTTAGTAGTACAAGTAAAAGAAGGAGAAAACATTGAAAGAGCGTTAAAACGTTACAAGAAGAAGTATGACAAAACTAAGGTGGTAAGACAACTTAGAGCAAGAAAAGAATACATCAAGCCTTCTGTTGCGAACAGAAAAACAAGAATGAAAGCTGCTTACATCGAAAATAAATTTAGAGACGAAAACTAAAATTTAGTTTTTATCTTCTTTATATTGAAAACCATTGACTGATTCGAAGTCAATGGTTTTTTTGTTGCTCTATTTTGAGTTAAATTTATAGTATGAATTACGTATTTACTGGTCCAGAGTCTTCGGGTAAAACAACTTTAGCTATCGCTATGTCGAAACAGCTGAAAGGAAATTATGTTCCAGAGTACGCAAGAGAATATATTCAAGATTTAAATCGATCTTATGAAAAAGACGATTTATTACTCATTGCAAAACAACAATTTCGAATCCATGAATTAGCAAAAGAATCAGGTGGAGTTTTACTCTTTGATACAGACCTACTTACGATTAAGGTGTGGAGTGAGGAGAAATATAAGAGCTGTGATTCGTGGATTTTAGGCAACCTGAAAGCAAATGAGAGCTTTGTATACGTCTTGTGTAAACCAGATTTTCCTTGGGAATATGACCCTCAAAGAGAACACCCCAAAGATCGGGAACGATTATTTATAAGATACGAAAAGGAACTCAAAGAGTTGAATCTTGATTATGTGATTGCACAAGGACCGTTGGAAGATCGTATAAAAATGCTTACTTCGCTGTAGATTCCATTATTTTTTCCACGCATTTTTGTCCGTCAATGGCAGCAGAAACAATCCCGCCAGCATATCCTGCTCCCTCTGCACAAGGATATAAACCTTTTATTTCGATGTGCTCGAAGGTATCTTTATTTCTCGGGATTCGAACTGGTGAAGAGGTCCTAGATTCTGGTGCATGAAGTACAGCTTCATTTGTTAAAAAACCTTTCATTTTTTTCTCGAACTCTAAAAATGCTTTTCTCAGATTTCGGATAACAAAATCGGGTAATACTTCTTTTAGTTCAACAGAAGTAATACCTGGGATGTAACTGGAGTTTGGTAAATCAAGGGATTTACGATCTTGCATAAAGTCTACTAAACGCTGAGCAGGAACCGCCTGAGTTTTTCCAGCTGCTTCCCAACATTTTTTCTCTATCTTTTCTTGAAACTTAAGTCCTTTTAAAGCTCCTTCGTGAGAATAATCGCTCACATCACTTTCTTTTACTTCTGTTACAATTCCAGAATTTGCAAACGGATTATTCCTTTTACTTGGCGACCAGCCATTGGTAACCACCTCCCCGGGTGCCGTAGCGCAAGGTGCTACGATTCCTCCTGGACACATACAAAAGGAAAAAACTCCTCTTTCTTTCGTATTGCATACCAGTTGATAAGAAGAAGGGGGTAAAAATTCTCCTCTTTCCTCGGTTTTGTATTGTATTTTGTCAATCATGTTTTGAGGGTGTTCTACTCTCACTCCCAATGCAAAGGGTTTGAATTCAATGGCAATCTTTTTCCTATCTAATAAATAGTAAATGTCTCTCGCGGAATGACCCGTGGCTAAGATTATTTTCTTTGCCTTGATTGTTCTAGTTCCGTTTATCTCAATACCTTCAACAGCTCCTTCTTTTATCAATAAATCGGTCATTTTGCTATCGAATTGTACCTCTCCTCCCTGAGCGATAATTGCTTCGCGCATCGCTACAATGATTTGAGGCAACTTATTTGTACCAATGTGCGGGTGCGCATCAGCAAGTATGTCCGTGTCAGCTCCAAAAGCTACAAGTGTTTCTAGGATTTTCTTAACATCCCCTCTTTTTTTAGATCTCGTGTAAAGTTTGCCATCCGAATAAGTTCCAGCTCCACCTTCTCCAAAACAGTAATTTGATTCTGGATTCACAATGTGCTCTTTGTTTATAGCAGCCAAATCTCTTCTTCTGTTTTTTACATCTTTTCCTCTGTCCACTATAATTGGTTTTAGTCCCAATTCTAAGGCTCGTATTCCAGCAAATAGACCAGCAGGCCCTGCACCCACAATGATTACTTGCTCGCTTGACTCGCCTTTTGAATAATGAGGTTCAAAATTGTTTTTTGGAGCTTTTTCATCAATGAACACAAGTAATCTTAATCTATAAAAGGGCTTTGCTTTTCTCGCGTCAATGGATCTCTTTACTACTCTTATGGTTTTAATTCTCTCGATATTAATCTTGAGAGTTGAAGCAGATATCCGTTTTATATTCTCCATGTCGTTTTTGTGCGGAGCAAGGGTAATTTCTATTTCTTTTTGCATGGCTTAGTCCTATGTTTTTGATTACTTTTGTATAGAATAGAACAAAGGTAATTCTAATCTTTGCAAAAGAACGCGAATTACTCACTTATTACAAAACAGAAAGACTATGTCACATCTTATTGCCCCTTCAATTTTAGCAGCAGATTTCGGAAACCTTCAATCTGAAGTAGAAATGGTGAACGAAAGCAAAGCTCAATGGTTTCATATTGATATTATGGATGGAGTATTTGTGCCCAATATTTCTTTCGGATTTCCCGTATTAAAACAAATTCAAAAGCATGCAAAGAAACCTTTGGATGTTCATCTAATGATTGTGAATCCGGATCAATTTATTCAAAAATTTGCCGACCACGGAACAGAGGTGTTAACGGTACATATTGAGGCTTGTGATCACCTTCATAGAACTGTTCAGGCAATTCATGCTGCGGGTATGAAGGCCGGAGTGGCATTAAATCCTCACACAAATATTGCGTTGTTGGAAGATATTATTCAAGACATAGAGTTAGTTTGTTTGATGTCTGTTAATCCAGGATTTGGAGGTCAAAAATTCATTGAAAACACTTACCACAAAGTTAAAAGATTAAAAAAAATGATTTCTGATTCAGGGTCAAAAGCTTTGATAGAAATTGACGGTGGTGTAAATGCTGAAACAGCTCCAAAACTGCTTGAAGCAGGTGCTGACGTCTTAGTTGCTGGTAGTTATGTGTTTAGCGCTAAGGATCCTAAAGCGACCATAGAAAGCTTAGTTGATTTGAAATAAAGCCACATTCTGGCTTTTTGATTTAATTGAATTAACTTTTTTAATTAACTTTGTTACAGTTCATGAATCGAAACACTGCCATATTCAAAACAATCTCATTGTTTTTATGCTTCTGGATGCTTTTTGCTTCTATTGGTATTTCCGTGGATTTCCATTATTGTGATGGAGAAATTGTAGACTGGAACCTAACCGGAAATGAATTGATTTGTGAACACGCTCAGCAACAAAAAGAGGAAAGCTCTTGCTGTAAAGCCTCGCACGAACCTTTTGATGAGACCGAAAGAACACCTCAAATAGAAGACGGATGTTGCGACACTGGTGAGGCGGAAATGATAATGAGTCAGGAATTTGACTTTGGTCAAACCGAAATAGAGTGTTTTATCCCGACACTACTTTATTTTTCCCTCAATTTATCTAATTCACAGGTTTTAGTTTTAAAAACCATTCAAAAGCAAGAAAAGGAGTTTCCTCCTGTTCCAATTTTGCGAAAATTGGCAAGTATTCAAATGTTCATTATATGATACCTTAAGGTGTATTCCCTTTCTTATCGGAAGAGAATAGATAATTCTTAGAATTATAAACTTTAACATTCAAATCAATGAAATCAATAAAAATTATAGGATTGATTGCGCTGTTATTCTTGGCGAATCAATCTGTTTCACAAAGCGTAACCACTGCCTTTGAGGTAGATGGAGTTTGCGAAATGTGCCAAGAAAGAATAGAAGAGGCGGCTAACAAAGTAAGAGGAGTTTTGTCTGCTGAATGGAATGTCGAAACCCATGTTTTTACAGTTACTTTCAATCCAAAGAAAGTAGAAGTCATAAAAATTCATGAGGCAATTGCCAAAGTGGGTCATGACACCGAGCTGGTAAAGGCGACACAGAAAGATTATGATAACGTTCATGGGTGTTGCAAATACCGTGACGAAGAGGTAAAAGCTGCTCACCAAACCGATGTTGACTCAGAGGATGATACACCAGATTCTTCAACGATGAGAGGTAGAGTTTTTGAAATAGGAAAAAATGGAAAGAAAATTCCTGTCTTCAGTGCCAATGTATTTTGGCTAGAAACAATGAACGGTGTAGCTACGAATGAAAGTGGTTTTTTTGAAATCATGAAAGGTAAGGAAGAAACAAAGCTTGTGATAAGTTATGTGGGGTTAAACTCAGACACCATGGAAATAACGGATGAGTCAAACATAGAGGTGATAATGAGTAACAGCATTAAGCTGAAAGGATTTACGGTCATAGAACGAAGAAATGGAATTGAGATATCGAAGCTGAATGTCATAAAAATGGAAGGGATGAACAGAAAGGAATTAGCAAAAGCTGCTTGTTGTAATCTTTCGGAAAGTTTTGAGACCAACCCTTCGGTAGATGTTTCCTACACAGATGCAGTAACAGGAACCAGACAAATACAAATGTTGGGACTGTCAGGTGCGAACATTCAAGTTACCAAAGAATTACTTCCTGATATAAGAGGTTTTTCCTCGGTTTACGGGATGAGCTTTGTTCCAGGAGATTGGATTCAAAGTATACAGCTTGCAAAAGGAGTAGGTTCCGTAATGAATGGATATGAGAGTATTGCTGGTCAAATTAATGTAGAGTTGAAAAAGCCTGAGGAGTCCGAAAAATTTAATGTAAACTTGTACGCCAACCAAGGAGGACGACTAGAGTTTAATACCAACTTTAAAGTCAAATTGAATGAGAAATGGTCCACTGGGTTTTTACTTCATTCTAGTGCCAGAAACACCGAATATGATTTGAATAAAGATGGCTTTTTGGACATGCCTAAGATGCAAAACTTTATTGGGATAAATAGGTGGCAATACCGAAATGATACCACAGGCTGGATGGGGCAAATAGGAATCGAGGCCGTGAGTTTGAGTAATACTGCAGGCCAAATAGATTTTGACCGAGACCAAATTATTGATACACTGAGTCCTTGGGGAGCTACCACTGACATTACAAGAGTGAGAGGATGGTTTAAAACAGGAAAAGTGTTCAAAGAAGATCCAGGAAAAAGTTTTGGATTTCAACTGACGGCCTCAGATTATAATCAGAATTCATTGTATGGAGTGACAACATATAAAGCGAAACAGACTTCTGGGTATGCAAACTTTATATTTCAAAATATTTTAGGTACCTCTGATCATTCTTATTTTTTGGGAGCTTCCATTTTGATGGATGATTACCGCGAATCTGTGGATTCAAATTCATACGATCGAATAGAAATAACTCCTGGAGTTTATGGTGAATATACCTACTCAGGAGGTGAAAAATTTAAAGCTGTATTAGGAGCTAGAGCTGATTACAGCAATGTGTTTGGATTTTTCTTTACTCCAAGATTGCATGTTAAGTATGATTTAAACAAAAAAACCATTTTACGTTTAGCAGGTGGAAGAGGGCAAAGAACTGCCAATATTTTTGCAGAAAATCAGGGGTTGTTTGCTACTTCAAGAAGAATAAATGTGAACGGAGATGCTAACTCCAACCTGCCTTATGGGCTTGAGGCAGAAGTTGCCTGGAATGTAGGAGTGAATCTGGTGAGAGATTTTGATATTGCTAATCGTGAAGGTTTAATTTCGATTGATATATATCGAACTCAATTCCAAAATCAAATCGTTGTGGATTGGGAAAACCCTGACGAAATTTCATTTTATAACCTTCAAGGAGTGTCTTATTCAAACAGTCTCCAGGTTCAGTTAGATTATGAGCTGTTGCCCAGATTAGACGTGAGGTTGGCATACAGGTATTACGATATTAAAACTACGTACAATGATGTTGTTCTCCAAAAGCAGCTTGTAGCAAGGAATAGAGCTTTTGTGAACTTTGTTTACGAAACCGAGAGCGAGTGGAAGTTTGACTTTACTCTGAATTGGATTGGAGAACAGCGTATAGCGTCCACTCAAAATAATCCGGAAGATTTTCGATACAAAACTATATCGCCTTCCTATTTTATAGCTAATGCTCAAATCACGAAAGTTTGGAACAAAAGATTCTCTTCTTATGTCGGTGGTGAAAACCTCTTTGATTTTAGACAAGATCGGCCGATTTTGGATAGCGACAATCCTTTTGGAAATAACTTTGATAGCTCATTAGTTTGGGCTCCAATTTTTGGTCGAAACATCTACTTTGGGTTGAGGTATACCATTAAGTAGAAGTTGGAATAAAAAATACCATTGAAATAGCTAAACAAAAAAAAGTGCCTAGAGGAATCTAGGCATTTTTTCGTTTTAATTCTTGGAATTAAAGTATTATTGACTCATTTCTTCGGCAAGTTTAAGTGCGTTGTAAGTATTAACAACACCATCACTTACAGATAGTTCTCTAAATTTCACCTTCTTTTTAGATCCAGGAGTTTTTACTCTTTTCTTTCCCATGTCGGTTGCTGACTTTATAAGAATCTCTTTCATTTGAACCGCAGTAAGATCTGGATAATAACTCCAGACTAAGGCTGCAACACCTGCTACAACTGGAGCGGCAAAACTAGTTCCTTGTGATACTTGGTATTTATTTTCTACATCGGTGGAAATAACATCTTGGCCAGGAGCAAAAACATCAACATCCTGATTTCCAAAATTCGAGAAATCAGCTGGAAGTTTTTTCTTTACACTCATGGTAGAAGCTCCCACACAAATAAGATTGTTCACTTTTGTTCCATTGCTAAGTTTGTCCGTAGGAAAATTATTTGTGGTATCAATGTTTTTATTGTCGTTTCCTGCTGCATGAACCAATAACACACCGTTTTCTTCTGCATATTTTAAGGCATCATCAACCATCTGCTTATTAGCTGTATAAGATTTTCCAAAACTCATGTTAATCACTTTGGCACCGTTTTCCACTGCATAGCGTATAGCCAAGGCAACATCTTTATCATACTCATCTCCATTTGGTACTGCTCTCAAAGACATGAGTAAAACCTTATTTGCAATTCCATCAATCCCCAAACCGTTGTTTCGTTTGGCTCCGATTATACCTCCACAAAATGTACCGTGAAATGCATCTGGACCTGTTACGTCATTATTTCCGTATTTGAAGTTGGCAATATCGTTTAAATCATCACCTATAATGTCTTTTCTGGGAGTGAAATCAAGATTGTAATAGGCTGTTTTTTCAGCTTCAAAATGCTCCTTTGCCTCTTTCATTCCTTGTTTGGTCAGGCCAAATTTCCCGTAAAAAATAAGTTTTCTTTTTAGTTTTTTTGCCGGTTTGCTCGTGGGAGAGATCTTTTTTATTTCTTCGAGTGAGCCCGATGGAGCACCTTCCATTTTTCCTAAACTATCATACAGTTCAGAAATCATGGTGTAAAGTTGTGCCATTTGGAGGTATTGTTGTTCAGCTTCGGTTTGTTTTTTGGTGATTTCAGCTTTCATTTCTTGGTAAGGCCAAAAATCTGAGGATTCATTTTCGCTGAGATCAGAAACGTTTTTATCTTCAAATCGGGCATTCAATTTTCTGTAAATCCTGGTAATTTCAAGCGGAGCTTTGTCTATGTTTTGTCCGTTGCTATTTCCCAGAAAATTCCACCCATGGACATCATCAATGTATCCGTTCTTGTCATCATCAATCCCATTTCCTGGTATTTCATCTTGGTTTATCCAAATGTTGTCTTTTAAATCTTCATGGTTTATATCTATACCGGCATCAATTACCGCCACAACGACAGTCTGTTTCGCTGTTTTTCCTTTCAATAGTTCTTCATAGGCTTTATAAGTATCCGTGCCCATTAATTTTCTGGAAACATCTTTTGATTGCCAATTGAGCATTTTTTCATCAAAAGAAGAGACATCTTGTTGTTGAGCAAATCCGGAAAAGGAAAGCAAGGCAAAAGCCGGGATGAGTAGTTGTTTTAATTTCATAGGTTCCATTTAAGATTCTTTTGTAATGACTTTTTGTACGGATTCAATCACCGTTTTGGTAACTGTATCTACTTGTTCGTTAGTCAATGTAAAATAAACTGGTAAACTTATCTCACAAGCGTAGTTTTTATAGGTTTGAGGGTAGTTTTTAATGTCATAATTTGATTTAAATGCAGTGAGCATAGGAACTGGCAAATAATGAACATTTACGGCTACTTGTCTTTCAGAAATTTCTCGAATGATTTCATCTCTTTCGGTTTCAGAAATTTCGTTAATTCTAAATAAGTACAAATGAAACGAGCCACTTTTATTTTCTTCTTCAATGACTGGTAGTTTGGCCCATTCAAATTCGGAGAAAGCCTCGTTGTATCGAGTCATTATTTCTTTTCGTCTTGCCAAGTTGCCTTCGTATCTTGCTAGCTCCACCAAACCCATTGAGGCTTGTATGTCTGTCATGTTGCATTTGAATCCAGACTCTTCTACGTCATAGCGCCAAGCTCCCAATTGCATCTTACTGAAGGCATCTTTACTTTGGCCATGCAGGCTCATTGTTTTAAGTTGTTTTCTCAGGTCTTCATTGTCAAAGGGAGGCGGCATGTTAAGTGCTATGGCTCCACCTTCGGCAGTCGATAAGTTTTTTACCGCATGAAAGGAGAAGACAGATACATCTGCCAAACTTCCAGCTTTTTTGCCTTTGTAACTTGCTCCAATGCTGTGAGCTGAATCGGAAATTACGGCAATTCGTCCAAGTTTTTTTTGAATTTCGTTGCGAGGCGTGTACAGTTTTTTTATTTCTGGCGAATTTACAAGGTCATAAATTTCGTCATAATCACAAGGAAATCCTGCAATATCCACGGGCATTATTACTTTTGTTTTGTCGGTTATTGCTTCCTTTATTTTGTCAACATTGATGTTGAAATCATCCTCGTTTACATCAACCATTATTAATTTTGCACCGCTGTGTATCACTACGTTTCCTGTGGCGCAATAGGTGTAGGCAGGTACAATAACCTCATCACCTTCTCCAATTCCCATCCAGCTTAATACAAGCTGAATACCTGGTGTTGCTGCACTTACACAAACTGTCGCAGGGTTGCCGCAATAGGCGCTCAATTCGTTTTCAAACCTCAGAGTTTTTGGTCCCGTTGTGATCCAACCCGATTTTAACGTATCTACGACTTCATCAATTATTTTTTGGTCTATTCTTGGTGGTGAAAATGGAATCATTTATTATTGTGATGTTAAGTAGTTAAAAGTAAGAAATTATCTTTTAGTTTTCTCAACGATTATCTCTTTTTAACATCAACTACATCACAAAGTGAATTTAGAATTGGCAACCGAAAAACTGAAACGATATTGTGCCTACCAAGAGCGCAGTCATCAAGAGGTTACCGAAAAATTGTATCAACTCGGTCTGTGCAAAAATGAAGTAAACGAAGTTATTACTAGGTTGTTACAAGAAGATTTTTTGAATGAACAACGCTTTGCAGAAGCCTATGTTTCCGGTAAATTTAAAATAAAGAAATGGGGTAGGGTCAAGATAATTGCGAATTTGAAACAAAAACGAATAACTGATTATTGTATAAAAAAGGGATTGCTAGAAATTAACGAAGAAGCTTACGTGGAGACATTATCCTATTGGGTTGAGAGAAAAAAAACAGAGATCAAAGAAAAAGATGAATTCAAGAAAAAGGGTAAAATCGCCTCTTTTGTTATTCATAAAGGTTTTGAACCAGGACTGGTGTGGGAGTATTTAAATAGAAAAGATTAATTTATAGTTTTTTACCTAAATATTTTTTCAAAATCCCACCTTTTACATGATTTACATCAAACTCTATCACAAATGCCTTTTCATCCAATTTATCAATTAAGTTATAGGTTCTTCTGATGTCTATTCTGTTTATTACCGTGTGAATGATTTCCTTTTGTTCTTTGGCGCCCGTGTTTCCATATCCTTTTTCCCCCTTGTAAATCGTAATGCCGATTCCAATTTCTTTAGTCAATCCTTCTTCAATTATTTTTGCCTCTTTGGATACAATCATCAAGCCTATGTAGTCTTCAAATCCTTCAATGATTAAGTCGATTACTTTGGCAGTAACCAAGAATGTAAGGATTGAATACATGGCAATTTCAACAGAAATAAGGAGTGCGGTACTCGCAAAAAGAAAGATGTTGAAAAAAAGAATTACGTTGCCAATACTGATTCCGAATCGATTATTAATGTAGATGCCCAATATTTCAGAACCATCTAAAACTGCTCCATTTTTTATAGTTAACCCAATACCTGCTCCCAAGAACAGTCCGCCAAAAATAGCGATCAAAAGTTTATCATCCGTTATGGAACTAAAGTTTTCAAAGTGAATGAACACAGAGAGTGCAGAGATGGAAATTAAAGATTTCCAGAAAATTTTTCTGGTAAGAGAAGTGTAGGCTAATCCCAAGAATGGGATACTCACAACCAGTAGGATAACAGATATATTGGTGTGGAAAATTTCACTTAAGAGAATGGCAATTCCTGTTGCCCCTCCATCTAAAAACCCGTTGGGTAACAAAAAGGCTTTTAGCCCAATACTCGCCAAAACAATCCCTAATGAGATTTGTATTCCTTCTTTTATAAGCTGTTTGACTCTGGTCATATTATTCACTTATTTTATCAAATATACGATTAATTAACGCTCCTATTTACCCATATTTTTTTATTGTTAATTCTGTTTTAGAAAAGAATAAAGATTTTTAGTTTTTCATCGAAATTATGCAGATTACAGTTATATTAAAACAGCCTTTCGTATCTTTGAAGGAGAAAATACAAAAATTAAATTCACATGAAATACATCTCCAAAATTATCGCTGTTGTTTTTTTTATTTTGATTCAGGTTTCTTCGCAGGCGCAATGTGCCATGTGTAAGGCCACAGCTGAGAGTAATCCCAATGTTGGGGGAGGCTTAAATGCAGGAATAGAGTATATCTTGTTGGTGCCTTACATTTTATTGGGAGCATTTGTTTTAATCGTTCTTAAAGGTAAAATGAAACCTTTCTGGAGAGATTTGACAGGTAAAAACAAAGATAAAAAGCAAGAATACACAGCGGAAAACTGGTACTAATCGTTTGTAAATCATGGATGTTGTTTCAATACTTGTTGGTTTTATTTTAGGAGTTCTTCTGGTACTCCTAATTACTGCTTTGAAAAAGGATAAAGTGCCAAACGAGGTGAAACAAAAACTCAATGAGTTGGAAGGGCAAAACACAGCTCTCAACTCACTTAATAATAAGCTAGATAAGGAAAAAAGTGTGATGGAGGCCAGGCTTGAAGATTCAGTGAAAGAATTGACTCAGCTCAAGGAGGACACATCTTTATTGCAATCCGAGAACAAAGTGTTGAGAGGTGACCTGGCGGTTTCTAATTCCAATTTGGGTAACATGGAAGAGAAGTTGGCCACTCAAAAATCTGAAATGCAGGAGCTTCAAAAGAAATTTACATCAGAATTCGAAAACCTTGCTAACAAGATTTTAGAAGAAAAATCGCTTAAATTTACCGCTCAAAATAAGGAGAATATTGACACAGTGCTCAATCCGTTGAACGAAAAACTGAAAAGTTTTGAGGAAAAGGTTCAGTTGACCTACGAAAAAGGACTGGCAGAGAGAACAGAGCTAAAGGGACAAATTATTGAGTTATCAAAACTCAATCAAACCCTGAGTCAGGAAGCACAGAATTTAACCAGAGCTCTTACCTATGACAATAAGGCTCAGGGAAATTGGGGCGAAATGATTTTAGAAAAAATATTGTCTGATTCGGGACTTACCGAAGGAGAGGAGTACATCAAACAGTATAGCACAACCACTGAGGAAGGAAACAGAATCATGCCGGATTATGTTATCCAATTGCCCGATAGTAAACATATAATTGTAGATTCTAAAGTTTCTTTGGTAGCCTACAATCAATACATTTCACCAGAATCTGAGGAAGAGAAAAGTAAGGCTTTAAAAAATCATTTGATTTCAGTCAAAAATCACATTAGGTTTTTGAGCGAAAAAAATTATCAAAAAGGCATCACTTTTGATTCTCCTGATTTTGTTTTACTATTTATGCCTATTGAAGCTTCTTTCAGTTTGGCACTTCAAAACGACAAAGACTTGTATGAATATGCTATTTCAAGAAATATCGTAATTGTAAGTCCTACTACTTTGCTGGCAACAGTTAAGACCATTGCATCGATCTGGAAACAAGAAAAACAGAATAGAAATACTCTGGAAATAGCTAGCCAAGCCGGTGCATTATACGATAAATTCGTAGGCTTTTTGGAGGATATGGAGAAAATCGAAAGAGGTCTTTCACAAGCTGAATCAGCCTATCAAGGAGCTATGAACAAGCTCCAAACGGGAAGAGGTAACTTGGTTCGAAGAACAGAGAAAATTAAGGAACTTGGAGTGAGTACGAGTAAACAAATTCCGCAAAAATTTCTAGAGGAATGAAAAAAGCAATAACAAATCAATTTCAAGGGTTGATTGTACTAATTGCTGCGGCTCTCTTAGTTCAATGTAGCTCCAATAAGCTGGTTTCAGATGACACGAATTATGTGTATGACACCAAAATAAAAGACTTGAATCCTAGTTATTTAGTTTATCACGAAGCGCCAGACACTTCCTTTTTGTATGTATCATTGCGCACTACAAACTTACTTTATGTTCGAGAAAATAGTTCAAAACCTTTTGAGGCAGAACTTACCGTAAAGTATCAATTGTTTGAAGACTCCAAAGGTAAAGTTCTGCTCGACAGTGCCACCAAAAAGATTTATGACTATAAAGTGAGTAATGTGCCCAAGTCTATTTTGGCAAGAGTTCCTTTTCAACTTCCTTTTGGTGAAACTGCTTTTTTGAAGGTGGAAACCATAGACGTAAATAAAAAAGTGAAAGATCAAGTGGTCATGAAAGTGAATAAGAAAGACCTGCGATCAAGTCAGTTTTTTATGTTTAGAAACCCAGGAACTAATCAAATTTATTTTGACACTTACTTCACGAGCGAGACGGAGGTTGAGGTAGTTTCTAACTTTAATAAAGGTGAGGAGTTCAGAATCGATTATTTCAATACAGATTTCCCTCCTTCATTGCCCCCGTTTTCTAGTAACAAGAACATAGAAATTGCAACCGTAAGAGATTCTGGATACACAATCGTGATGGATGAGAATCGTTCAGTCGTTTCTATGAATAAGATAGGAAGTTTTTATTTGAGACACGTTGATTCATCTAATTATAGCATTATTATTCAAAAGTTGGATGCTAATTTTAAGGGAATAGAATCGTATTTAGGAATGATTGAGCCACTAAAGTATATTTGTACTTCCAAGGAATATCAGGCTTTGTTAGATGCTGAAGACAAAAGGAAGGCTGTGGAAAGTTGGTGGCTGAAAATGGCAGGTTCAAAGGAAAGAGCTAGGATGATTATTCACGAATATTACGAGCGAGTGGAACAGGCAAATAAATTTTTCACTTCTTATAAAGAAGGCTGGAAAACAGACAGAGGAATGCTTTCTATTGTTATGGGGCTTCCCAATACAATTTACAAAACAAGAAATGGAGAAACCTGGGTGTACGGGACTCCGCACAATATGATGATGTCACTTACATTTAGTTTCAATTTAGAAAACGAAGAGAGAGTAAGCAATGATTATCAATTAACCCGATTCCGAACCTACCGAGACTACTGGTACAGAGCTTGTGAAAGCTGGAGGCAAGGAAGAATTTATAATTTCAATTAAACGTGTACGAAAAGAAACTAAGCAAAGATGTTGTTTTTGGTCTTCATCCCGTGATGGAAGCCATAAAAAGTGGTAAAGAGATAAATAAAATTTTAATTCAGAAAGGTCTTCAAGGAAATACATTTCATGAATTGAGAGGAATGTTAAAACATTCTATGGTGAATATACAAATGGTACCTGTTCAAAAATTGAACACCATTACAAGAAAAAATCACCAAGGCGTAATTGCTTTTGTTTCGCCTGTTACCTATCACCAAGTAGAAGATTTAATCCCGAGACTTTACGAAGAAGGAAAGGAACCAAAGTTTATCATTTTGGATGGTGTAACGGACGTAAGAAATTTTGGAGCAATTGCCAGAACTGCGGAATGTTTGGGTTTTAATGGAATTGTTATTCCGGCAAAAGGAGGAGCAACCGTGACGTCTGATGCGGTTAAAACGTCTGCTGGTGCTTTGATGACATTGCCTGTATGCCGAGTAGATTCTTTGAAAAAAACCGTTGATTTTATGGTGGAATCTGGGTTGAATATTGTGGCTTGTACCGAAAAAACAGACAATTCGATTTATGATTACTCTTATGAAGGCCCAGTGGGTATTTTGATGGGTAATGAAGAAACAGGTATTTCAAATGATTTGATAAACAGGTCTCAGTTTATTGGCAAAATTCCAATGAGTGGAGGTATTTCTTCCATGAATGTGGCGGTAGCTGCTGGAATTGTCATGTACGAGGCTGTCCGAGCCAAAACGAAAGGCTGATTAGTATTTCTTTTTTATAAAAGATAGACCTAAGAAGACTTTCCTACATTTATTTTTCAATTCATTGAGAAAGTAAATTGTAACTGTTCTGCGGTTTGTTCCAATTATATTTGAATAATATAGTTAAAAAGAAGAACTACTTTTTGTTTTCCTCTCTTTGTTTCAGTTTCTTTTTCCGGGTAATGAATTCTTTCCAAGTATTGAATTCTTTTTTATAATAGATTCCTGCTCCGCTGGTTGTTTGGGCTTGGTTGGTGTTTGTAATGTCGTAATCGTTTGTTCTTGAAAAAACTCTAACTCTAAAACTGCCATCCTCATTTAGTTTGTACTCCACGTTTACATCGCCAATCAAGGCGTTTTCGTTTTCATTAATTTCATTTCCCTGAGCTACTCCAAAGTTTGAACTAATGACCAACCTCTCGTTTAGTAATTCGGTGGAGAGAGCAACAGCTATTTCGTCACTTGTAATGTCATCTCCCGGACGATAATTAAATCCTACATCTACATTATTACTCAGTTTAGAAATCCAATTGCTCAGCTGATTAGAGAGCAATTCGGACGCGGTAGCACCCACAGCACCAGATGTTTCTATTCCATTTTGGTCGTTGGTATTTTGGGCTGGTAAAAACCTATTCAATAAGAGAAGAGCAAACACCTGTTTGTTTAATTCTTGTTTGGTTTGCATAAGATTGGCGATAACACCTCTTTCTGTTTCATCTGCTCTGGGTAATTCAATAAAAAAATCGATGGTTGGTGTCATTAAATTCTCAGTTAATTTCATTACCACTTCTATGTCTGATCTAGTTTTGTATCGATTGATGTCATTGGTCAGCTGAGGCATTATCTCGTACAAGGAAGTTTTCAACTTGTATATTGCATTAATGTCAATTTCTGCATTGTAAGGATCGCCATACCAATTGATGGTACTTTCGTTCCCAATCTCAAATTTCTTATTAATTAGGTTTTCAAATCGTTCTAAACCAAGTGTAAAGAGATAATCTCCTTGGTCGATGACGTATTTTCCAGTCATGTTGAATTGATCTTGCTTATCTACAGTCATGGAAAGATTTCCGTGACCTGTCCCAGCAATGATGTCACCGTACACTTCGTCAAAAATGAGTTCTAAATTGGCATCTGGAGTAACTTCTATGTTGATATCCAAGTTTATTCCTTCCAAGTTCACAATTTCTTCTTCATTGGTTGAGGAATCTTTGTTATTGAATACAACAAAATCTGCCATAGATACCTCCGAGCTTCCATAAAGTGGCAGAGTGAAATGAGTTTCCTTTTCTGTTTTGGCATTTACTGTGATGTCAATTTCATCTTGATAACCTGCAATGTTTACGGTTCCGGTAGTGTACACTTTTCCATAAAAATCACTATTCAATTCCCGGTTTGTATTCATACCGATGAATTTATTATTTACTTTTTTTGAGCCTTCAAAGCTTTGCAGCTCAGATTGTTTTCCTTTTATATAGACTGATGTGGGTATTTCAACAAAAACATTGAAGTTGAAATCGGTGAAATTATCATGAATAATGGCACCGTTAAAATAGGCTAAGTTATTTTCTTCATCCCTAATTTCGATAATGTTGTCTGTATAGATGTCCTTGTTTTCAATGATGAATAATCCAGAAAAATCATAATAAGTGTTGAGGTAGTTAACATTAAATCCTGTTCGCATTAAAGCTATTTCGCCCTCTAAGAGTGGAGCGTCAGGTTCTCCTGTTACCGCAATGTTTCCTCTTGCCTTTCCATTGATTTGGGAAATTCCTTCGCCCTCAAGATAGGGATTAAGAAATGCTAAATTAGTGTTTTGAAGTATGCATTTAAAATCGAGTGAATTCTTTTCTCTAAACGGATAAAAATCTCCTAGGAAATCGAACGTATTTAGGCCATTTCTCAACAACTCTCCTTTTATATTCATTCCACGAGTTTCCTTAGTCCAATCTGTATTAAATACCAAGTCTCCTATTAACTCTTTATTCACCTGAAGTGAACCGATGACGAAATCAGAATTGATTTCTATGTCATTGTAAACATTACTGATGCAAGCGCTCCCGTTAATGTTCCCTTTGTATTGGGCAGTAGGAGTGCCAATAAATGGATTGAGGTATTTTACATTAAAATTATCGAGGTATACTTTGAGCACATCTTCTGGTTGTTCAGAGATGTTCCCGACAATGGTCGCTCCTTCTCCCAAGTTATTTGTGATGGTAAGATCGTTAATGTTGTAACTGGTTGAATCAACAATGAGAGAAGCGTCTTCTTTTATTTTCCAATCTCTATTTTTGAAATGAAAATAGGAGGGCAAAATGACTAAGTCAAAGTAGTTCTGTGAGTACCAATAGCCATCTCCTTGTATTTTTCCAAAACTCTCACCGTCTAGCGATTTCCATTGGATAGTAGGCATAATGTGGTCTTCGTTGATGAATGAAGAAACCTGTATGTTGTCTAAAGAGAAATCATTGCCAGCTCGAAATTCTTTTGCAGTTATCTTTAAATCCAGAATATCAGCGGGTTTGTCTAGTTTTCCTTCAATTTTATAAAAAGAATTGTTCAGGTAATGCACAGAATCCGAAAGGGCTCCAATAGAAAACTCATCAGTAAATGAATTAAAGTGTCCAATGGCTTTTGAGTTTGGTGCAATAGATATTTTGGAGGTGAATAAGTCCTGAATTGGCGTATAGTCTTTTATGAGTATTTCAAAATCAAAGAATTGATCTGTTAACTCTACCGAATCTCGTGATGAATAAAGCGCAGGAACAACTTGTTGTCCTACTTTGTCAACTATTTTACTTAATTGTGAGAGTGAAAACTTTCCTTGTATAGAGCCATTGGCAATATCCGAGCGCAGACTTATATTTTGGAGGCTGTCAGTATCCGTTGAAACAACCGTTATTTCTTTGTTCTGATATGTTTTGTCATTCTGAGTATAAATCAGATTGCTAATTTTTGCTACCCCTCTGGAGTTATCTACTGAACTTCCTTTTCCTTTTAAACTAATTTCTCCCGATACAACATGTTCATTAGTATCTTTAATGATATTCAATTTGCTCAAGTTCATTTTTACGACTGTCGAACTGAAATCAAATTCTGGCATGTCAGATTCAAAATTAATTGAACCAATAAAATTTACCTCCCCATACAGGTCGTTGATTGAGGCTTTTCCATCAAATGATTTTTCGGTAAATGCTCCGTCTAACTGAATGTTTTTATAGGTATGGCCCTTAAATGCCAATTGTGGTAATTCTCCATTGGCATTGATTTTTATTCCAGTTTTTGAATTCCATTCCAATTCAGTATCTAGGTTAGCATCCACTTCGGCTAAGTCCTTGTTGTCCGCAAATGTACCTACGTTCAGTTGGTTGGCGATTAGCTTACCTTTCAGGTAATCTGTGTGGTTTGTATTCCAATATCTGGCATCTACCGAAAGTGCTCCCTGAGAGGTGTTGATAGCGAGTTTGCTGTAAAAGTCATCAAACTTACCGCTCATGGAACCAGTGATTTTTACATTCCCAATTCCTTCAATTTCAGTGGGTAAAGTAAGTTTTTTCTTTTTGCCGAAGGGCGGAATGTCAAGGTTGTTGATGTTTTGTTCGGTTGTCACCAAGTTCTTTATGTTGATTCCAAATGTGGTTTTGTTTGTATAAGGCAATCCTTTCATAGCCAAATCGCCATAAAACGAAGTTTCGTTGTCTATTTTTAATCGAAGATTTCGTGTTTTGAAGTCTGCAACTGTTCCGTCAAATTTTCCCGAAAGCTGCACTTTTCGGTCAATTCCTTCAAAAAAAGAGGTGAAATAAGCCAAATCAGCCAAATTCAAATCGGTTTGTTTGAACGTGGTTTTCATTGTTACCTTATTTTCAAAATCATCTTCAAAATAAGTTGGGTCATCAAATTCAAACCTGAAATATTCTGTCGCAACATGGGAATTGGCAGTAGTGATGTCAAGATTTTGAATGTGAACAAAGTTGGAGTCTATCTCCACTTTTCCGGTCAAATTCCTAAGGTCGAATTTACTTTTTTCCATTGAGGAAAGGTGCTCAATATTTACTTTGATGTTGCTGCCTTTGTTTTGGAAGTCAGAAAAAGTAAGGTTAATTGGATAGGCTTCCAAATCGGCAAAATCCATTCCGTAATATTGGGCAGTGGTTCTGTAGTCTTTAAACCTAAATCGGCTGTGAGTTAGTTCTATGGAATTTATGTCTATTCTAAACTCCGGAGAATCGCTTTTGGATTGGTCTCCAGTATCAAAATAATCCAGAATAAACTGAAAGCTAAATCCACTTCCGCCCAGTCTTTTTATGAGCTGAATGTTGGCTTTGTCCAAGGTGACATTGGAAATCTCGATGTTGTTCTTTTTCAGGTTGATGTTTTTAGCCAAAACCGACAAGCTTTTTGTTTGTATTACCGTGTCATTTTCTTTGTCAAGGACATAAAAATCCAGTAACTCAATCGACTTTATTGGTGTGATAGAAACTTTACCAATGTAAATTTCGGTGTTCAGGTCTTTGGAAAGTCGTTCGGTAGCATACTTAGCTATGCTAGTCTGAACCCCATTGAACCTTACAGCCATAAAGCTAAGCAAAAGGAAAGTGAAGACTATTTCAAGCAGAAATAGAAAGAGATGCCCCGCTATGTTCAATGATTTTTTGATGGTAATTTTTTTCGGTAAATGGTACAATAATTAAGCCTTTCGAAGCATAGTTTAGCTAAATTAATTAATTTTGAACTTATCCTATCAGGTTTGTGCGATACTTACTGATATTCAAAAGTTAATACCGGAATAAATGAGCGAAAAAAAAGGAGTAATCTTAGGAATAGAATCTTCTTGTGACGATACCTCTGCCTCGGTAATCAAAGACGGAAAAATTTTATCCAATTTGATTGCAAGGCAAGCAATTCATGAGCAATATGGAGGAGTAGTTCCGGAATTGGCTTCAAGAGCTCATCAGCAAAATATTATTCCCGTGGTGGAAGCAGCGCTGAAAGAAGCTGGAGTGACAAAAGAAGATCTTACAGGAATTGCTTTTACAGCAGGACCAGGATTGATGGGAGCTTTACTTGTGGGAGTTTCGTTTGCAAAATCTCTCGCTCTTAGTTTGGATATTCCGTTGATACAAGTGAATCACATGCAAGGGCATATTTTGGCACATTTTATTCAAAAACCAAATGAAAATAAACAAACACCAAGCTTTCCATTTGTTTGTTTAACTGTGTCAGGCGGACACACCCAATTGGTTAAAGTGAACGACTATTTTGATATGGAAGTAGTAGGCTCAACCCTTGACGATGCAGCAGGCGAAGCCTTTGATAAAATGGCAAAAGTACTGGGTTTTCCTTATCCTGGAGGGCCGCTTATCGATAAATATGCGAAAGAAGGAGATGCAACTCGATTTCATTTTACACACCCCAGAACCACTGAGTACAATTATAGCTTTAGCGGACTCAAAACTCAATTTCTGAACTTTATCAGAAAATGCGAACGCGATGATCCCGATTTTGTTGAGAAAAATAAGGCAGATATTTGTGCCTCGATTCAGGATACGATTATCAAAACACTGTTTTCTAAACTGAAAAAAGTGGCAGACGACTTCAACATCAATCAAGTTGCTATTGCAGGAGGAGTTTCTGCCAATAGCCAGCTGCGAAACGACTTAACCAAGTTAGGCGAAAAAAAGAGGTGGGATACTTTCATCCCCGAATTTCAATACTGCACGGATAACGCGGGAATGATTGCCATGGCAGGATATTTTCATTTTTTGAATCAAGACTTTGTGGGGCAGGAGGTAACCGCCAATCCTAGGATGGGGTTTTGATGTCTATAGAATAAGAAGTACTTCTTCCGCCTTTTTCATTAGGGATTAAAATACCCAATGATTTTAATTGCTGAATATCTCGAGTAGCAGTAGGTTTTGATGTTTTGGCAATTTTCATGTATTTAGTAGCCGTCATTCCTCCTTTAATCTTTTTTGTTCCTTCTTCGAGCATACGTGTAACTACTTTTAATTGTCTCTCGTTTAATTGACTTTTGAAGTGAGAGAAAAAGCGGCCTTTTTTTATTGTGAATCGAATTAACTCTTTAGATTGATCTATTGCCTCTATAAGGGTTGAGAGAAAATACCGAAGAAAATCAGTTGTTTCGTTTTTTTGTTGCCCATTTTTGAGTGCCTCATAATATTTTTTTCTATCCGATTCTATGGGGCTGCTTAAGCTAAATAAAAGCGGGTAATTTACTGTTTGTAAAACAGCTTTTTCTGCAATAGCTCTACCAATTCTGCCATTTCCGTCTTCAAATGGATGGATGGATTCAAAGTAGAGCTGAGCAATTCCGCTGCGTATGGGTGCATGAATTATTTTGTTTTTACCGTTAGGCGCTGTGTCATTGAACCAATTGATAAAGTCTTGCATTTCTTGTTCCACTTTTGTTGAAGGTGGCGCTTCAAAATGAATGGTTTCTCTGCCTATCGCACCAGAAACTATTTGCATAGGCTCTTGGTGTTTTCTCCAAGCACCCACTGTGAGTTTAGAATTATTGGGAAAAATTAATTGATGCCAATTAAATAGTTCTTTTTTTGTGAGAGGAGATTGGTAATCCTTTAGCACATGGCTCACGAGGTTGGCCATTCCTTCCGATTTGTTATCTCGGATTACCCGATTGGTTTTGAACCCTAAGTTTTTCTTAATGGAAGAAACTAGTTCGGTTTTATTGAGAATTTCTCCTTCAATTTCAGCATTTTTAATTGCCTCTGTGGTAAGTGCTTTTATCACAGATAGTTCGTAATCCTCTTGAGTAAGAGAAGATGTGAGCCCTTTTAATTCACCCGCTTTCTCAATAAAAAGTAGTAAATCTTCCTCCAATTCGTTTGTGTCGTAACGAAAATCTTTCCAATCAGGTTGTTGCCAATTGTAATTCATGAGCCGAATAGTTAGTTTAATCGGCTCAAATATAATTAAAATTTGAGCCGAATATGAGTTTTAATCGACTCAATTTTATAAATAGGGGCTTTAGCCATCCCTTTTGCTCTCTTCTTGAAAAAAAAAGATTTCTGTACGTAGTCAAACTTCAATTCAGTCGATTAATAAAGTTTTAACTAAACACATCTTTCACTCTGTCAAAAAATCCTTTGTCTTTACTTGTTGGGTT
This sequence comes from Flavobacteriales bacterium, assembly GCA_965660305.1. Taxonomy (GTDB): domain Bacteria; phylum Bacteroidota; class Bacteroidia; order Flavobacteriales_D; family CAJJDF01; genus CAJJDF01. The sequence goes on from CBFHZD010000009.1 coordinate 39,785, forward strand.
AGGGGCAAAGTTTTCTGATTTTTGTAAGATTTCAAGTGCTTTCTTTTCTTCTTTTGTAAGAGTTTGTGGTGTCCACACATTTACATGAACTAAAATATCTCCTTTGCCATATCCGTTTACAGATGGTAGTCCTTTTCCTTTCAATCGAAGTGTCTTTCCGCTCTGGGTTCCGGGTGCGATTTTAAATTTCACTGAGCCTCCTACAACCGGAATTTCCACTGAAGTACCCATGGCAACATCGGCAAAGTTTAGGTACAAATCGTAATGTAAGTTTTGACCTTCACGTTTCAGCGTTTCATGTTCTACCTCTGAGATTACTACCAACAAATCACCAGCTACTCCGTTTCCTGGAGCGTCATTTCCTTTTCCACGCACATTCAGTTGCATTCCATCTTCCACTCCAGCAGGAATTTCAATAGGGATTACGACTTCTTTTCTTACCATTCCGTTCTGGTCGCTACCAGCAGGTTTTTTACCAATTGATTGACCGGATCCGTTACAAGTAGGGCAGGTGCTGGCAGTTTGCATTTGGCCCAAAAAGCTATTTACCACTCTGGTTACTTGACCTTGTCCTTTGCAAGTTCCGCAGGTTTTGTATTCAACACCTTCTGCTTGTACCAGTTTATTTACTTTTATTTTCTTCTCTACACCGTTGGCAATTTCTTCTAAGGTAAGGTTCAGTCGCACTCTCAGGTTTGTTCCTTTTACGGTTCTTCGTCCTTGGCTACGTCCAAAACCGCCACCAAAGCCACCGCCTCCGCCACCAAAAATATCTCCAAACTGGCTGAATATGTCATCCATATTCATTCCGCCACCGCCAAATCCACCGCCTCCTGCGCTTCCATCTACTCCTGCATGACCAAATTGATCGTAACGTTGTTTTTTTTCTGGATTACTTAATATTTCATAAGCTTCGGCAGCTTCTTTAAATTTTACTTCCGCATCTGGGTTGTCCGGATTTTTATCGGGGTGAAATTTAATAGCCAGTTTACGATACGCTTTTTTAATTTCGCTCGCATCTGCACCTTTGCTAACTCCTAATATTTCGTAATAATCTCTTTTAGACATGGGTTGTATTTTTGTTTTTTTTGAGACTTATTGTCCCACTACTACTTTAGGAAATCGAATTATTTTTTCTCCCAAGTAGTATCCTTGTTCTACTACATCTACCACTTTTCCTTTCATGTCCTCGCTTGGCGCAGGAATGTTTGTGATGGCTTCGTGAATGTCGGCATTAAAAACCTCACCTTGTGCTTCAATTGGACTTAATCCTTTTGCTTCCAAAGACTTCAATAGTTTGTTGTAGATGAGTTCAAATCCTTGTTTCAAACTTTCAGGGTCCTGAACTTCGGCATTGTGAGTCATTGCTCTTTGGAAATCATCTACAATCGGTAGCATGTTTTTTATCACATCTTCGCTTGCCGATTTTATGATATCCAATTTCTCTTTGGCAGTTCTTTTTCTAAAATTATCGAACTCTGAGTATAACCTCAAGTATTTGTCATTAGCTACTGCAGCAGCTTCCTGAGCTAGCTCCAATTCAGATTTTTCTGGCTCGGCTTGTGTTTCTTCGTTTGCTACTTCCTCATTTTGGGTAGTTTCCTCTGCTCCGTTTTCTTCGTTCAGTTCTTCTGTTGATTCGTTTTCACTATTCATTTTTCCTCTTTTATTTTTTCGTTTGAAGACATTCAATTTTTTTGCCATTTGCAAATCTAAGTCAAACTGACATAGAATGATTAAAAAAGCCTATTAATTTGGCAGTTTCCTGACAGATTAATAGGCCAACATGAATAAGAAAAGATTCTTAAAATTTCTTTACATATTTATCTAAGGTTGTATGAAGTTTTATTCCTCTCAGGTTTTTTGCAATGATTTTTCCATTTGGGTCTATCAAAAAACTTTGAGGTATAGAATTGACCTTGTACAACCTGGCTGCTGCAGAGTTCCAACCTTTCAAATCGCTCACATGATATTTCCATGATAGCTTATCTTTGCTGATAGCTTTTTTCCATTTTGCTTTGTCTGTATCCAAGGAAACGCTGTAAATTTCAAATCCTTTGCCTTTGTGAAAAGTAGCTTTTTGATACTTGTCGTATGCATTTACCAGGTTTGGATTTTCCTTTCGGCATGGACCACACCAGCTCGCCCAAAAATCAATTAACACATATTTTCCTTTCAATGAAGAGAGTTTGATTGACTTTCCATCCGGACTTTTAAAATTGAGTTCGGGAGCTAAGTCTCCAATTTCAATTCCATAATCGGTTGCTAATACGATGCTTTTTTGTGCAGTATTGTCATAAGAAAAACTAGAAAGAATTATTCCCATAATAAGGGCGAAGGCTAGGATGACAAGTGATTTTTTCATAAGAGTGTAGTTGTGTTTAATTTGTTGAGTTTTTCGCAACAATAATGCCAATTTACAACCTTGTAATGTCGGCACCAATGTTTTTTAACCTGGTATCAATGTTTTGGTATCCTCTGTCTATTTGAGAGATGTTGCTGATTTGACTTTTTCCTTCGGCAGAAAGTGCTGCAATAAGCAAAGATACACCGGCTCTTATATCGGGCGAACTCATGTTTATTCCTCTTAGCGGGTATTCCTTGTCGATACCTATTACGGTTGCTCTGTGTGGGTCGCACAGAATAATCTTAGCGCCCATATCAATCAGTTTATCTACAAAGAACAGCCTGCTTTCAAACATTTTTTGGTGAATCAATACACTTCCTCTTGCTTGTGTTGCTACTACCAATATGATGCTCAGTAAATCGGGTGTAAACCCAGGCCAAGGCGCATCAGAAATAGTCATGATAGAGCCATCGATGTAGGATTCTATTTCGTAGTGATCTTGCGCAGGAATGTACAAATCATCTCCTTTCAATTCTATTTTTATTCCTAGTTTCCTAAAAGTATCTGGAATGATTCCTAAATCTGGGTAAGAAACATTTTTGATTGTAATCTCTGAACCTGTCATGGCTGCAAGTCCTATGAAACTTCCTATTTCTATCATGTCTGGTAGGATTCGGTGTTCGCATCCTCCCAAGGATTCTACTCCTTCTATCACAATCATATTGGATCCAATGCCAGAGATTTTTCCTCCCATTGCATTTATCATTTTACACAATTGTTGCAAATAAGGTTCGCAAGCTGCATTGTATATTGTGGTGGTTCCCTCAGCCAGAGCTGCAGCCATTACAATGTTGGCTGTTCCCGTAACCGAAGCTTCATCCAAGTGCATGTAGGTTCCTTTCAATCTGTCTGCTTTTACTTCGTAAAAGAATTCTTTGCTGTCGTAATGAAAGTTTGCTCCTAGTTTTTCGAACCCGATAAAGTGAGTGTCTAGCCTTCTTCTTCCTATTTTATCCCCTCCTGGTTTTGGCATGTATCCTTTTCCAAATCTTGCCAATAGAGGCCCCAAAATCATGATAGATCCTCTTAAGCTAGAACCTTTTTGTTTAAACTCTTCAGAGATAAGGTAATTGACATCCACATTGTTAGATTCGAACGAATATTTTTCTGCTCCAAGTTTCTCAACTTTCACTCCCATTGAGGCGAGCAAGTCTATCAATTTGTTGACATCAATTATATTAGGAACGTTGTCTATGATTACTTTTTCTGGGGTAAGTAATACTGCACACAATACTTGTAATGCTTCGTTTTTTGCTCCTTGTGGTACCAATTCACCACTCAGTTTTTTTCCTCCGTTTATCTCAAAAATGTTCATATTGTTTATTTTTTTGAATACCTATGTTTCCCGTTTGATTGTTTTTTACCTTTTTTTCTGTTGTTTTTGAGAGGCTTCACTTTAGGAATAGATTTGGCCAACTCTTCCACAGATGTTAATGGTTTTTCTTTGTTCGGAACTAACTTTCCGTTGGATAATTCATCTAAGTGCCTCCATATTACCGTGTCTTCAACAAAATCCTTGTTCCACGTGATGAATAGTTTTTTCATGAGGTTGGCAATGGCTTCTACCAATATTTCTTTTTCCTTTTCATCTTCTTTTGAAATGGCTTCCTTTATAAAAAGAGAAACTGTTTTTCCGTAGTAAGCATATTTTATCTTTCGCTTTCCTTCCGAATAGTTCATAGGTTCGGGCTTTTTCGCAGCCTCTTCCAGTTCTGGTTTTGGATAGGGCGAATCTACATCGAGCTTATTCTCTGAAATGATAAACAAATGATCCCATAATTTGTGTGTAAAATCTGTGATATCTCTCAAGTGCGGGTTGAGCTGTCCCATTACCGAAATAATGGCGTTTGCCACTTTTTGTCTCTCTTCTTTGTCGGATACGCTAATTGCGTATTCCACCATATTCCTTACATTTCTGCCGTATTCTGGTATTTTTAATTCCTCGCGGGCAGTGTTGTATTCTAGTCCTTCTGACATATATTAGTTTTGTTTTAATCTATTATTTCCAGTTTTGCAAACTTAAGCAAAAGCTGTTTTTGACCTACCGAAGGAAAAAAGGCAGTAGCCTTTCTGTTCGGGTAAGTTCCCTCTATATTTATGATTTTTCCTTTGCCAAATTTGGCGTGTTTTACATTTACTCCTACCACTATTTCTTTGCTGTCTGATCCGCCACCTGGAGCGCTTGCTGTGGTCACCTTTTTCATTTGGCTCAATTGCTTTTGCTCCATCGGTTTATTGAATTTCATTTCAAATCCGGCTTTTCTGTCGCTTGTTTTTCGTGAAGGAGAAGAAGGTGTCGGAGTTTCTTCATCAATGAATGCCTCGTCAATTTCTTCTAAAAATCTACTTGGTTCACACGAGATTAGGCTTCCCCATCGATATCGGCTCGTGGCATAAGAGAGTGTTGCTTTTTTTTCAGCCCTTGTCAAAGCGACATAAAACAATCTTCTTTCTTCCTCTAAGTCGTTTCTTGTGGTCAAGGACATTTGGGAAGGGAATAGATTTTCTTCCATTCCTACAATATACACATAAGGGAATTCTAATCCTTTGGCTGCATGAATAGTCATCATCACCACTTTGTTTTTGTCCTCCTCATTGTCGTTGTCTGCATCGGTAAGCAAAGCTACATCCAATAAGAAATCACTTAAAGTTGGAAGGTTTTCTTCGGTTTGGTTTTTTGCAACAAACTCCGAAATACCATTCAGTAACTCCTGTATATTGTCGTATCTGCTTACACCTTCTGGGGTTTTATCTGCGTGTAAATCGCGCATAATCCCAGTTGAAGTAGCTATTTCTTTGGCTAAGTCAAAGGCGTTTTCTTTGTCTAGCCTAACACTAAAGCTTTGAATCATGGTACAGAAATCCGATATTTTTCGTTGTGTACCTGAGTTAACTTTTACTCCAACATTGGCTATGTTGTTTGCTATTTCCCAAAGCGATTTATTTTCTTCGTTCGCTGCAATGGTAAGCGAATCAACACTCGTTTTTCCAATTCCTCTCTTTGGGTAATTGATGACTCTCTTAAAAGCTTCTTCGTCATTGTGGTTAGCAATTAATCGGAAGTAGGAGAGGAGGTCTTTTATTTCTTTCCGTTGGTAAAAGGAAAGTCCTCCGTATATCCTGTAAGGTATATTTAGTCTGCGCAAAGCTTCCTCAAAAGAACGAGATTGAGCATTGGTTCTGTACAAAATTGCAAAATCGCTGTTGGCAGCCGAGTTATTTTGTTTGATATCAAAAATGGAGTGAGCGGTTACCTTTCCTTCCTCATTATCAGATAGTGTTCTTACTATTTTTATTTTATCGCCTTCATCATTGTCGGTCCAAACCTTTTTTTCAATTTGGTCTTTGTTTTTTTTAATGATGCTATTTGCCGCTTGCACAATTACTTTAGTAGAACGATAATTCTGCTCTAGTTTAAAGAGTTTGTAATCTGGATAGTCTTTTTTGAAATTCAGGATGTTTTGAATATTCGCCCCTCTAAATGCGTAAATACTTTGGGCGTCATCTCCTACAACCACAAGGTTTTCGGTAGCCGAAGCCAGTTTTTTTACAATAAGGTACTGGGAGTAGTTGGTATCCTGGTACTCATCTACAAGTAGGTACTTGAATCTGTGTTGGTATTTGTAGAGTAATTCCAAATGATCGCGAAAAAGGACATTTGTTTTGAACAGCAAATCATCAAAATCCATGGCGCCAGCTCTAAAGCATCTCCTTTGGTATATCTTGTATATTTCTCCAATTTTTGGTCTGCCGGAGCTTCTGTCGTCTGCCATTATGGTGACATTTTGCAAGTAGCTATCTGCCGAAATCAAATTGTTTTTTGCTGATGAAATCCTGCCATATACAACACCAGGTTTGTATAGTTTTTCGTCCAATCCCATTTCTTTTACAATAGACTTTAGCAAGTTTTTGGAGTCTTGTGTATCGTAAATGGTGAAGTTTTTTGGGTATCCAATGATTTCCGCTTCAGTTCTCAGGATTCTTGCAAAAACAGAGTGAAAAGTTCCCATCCACAGATTTTTTGCTTCATTTCCGCCAATAATCTTTGAGATACGCTCTTTCATTTCTTTCGCTGCCTTGTTGGTAAAAGTCAAAGACAGAATGCTAAATGGATCCACCCCTTTTTCAATGAGGTGAGCAATTCGGTAGGTTAGCACTCTTGTTTTTCCAGAGCCAGCACCAGCAATCACCATGCAAGGACCTTCGGTGTTGGTCACAGCTTCGTATTGTTGAGTGTTTAGCTCGTCAAGATATCCCATAAAATTTTAGGTTGATGGTAAATGTGTTGGAATTTATCAAAAATACGATTTTATGAAGAGACTACCCATAATTCCTTTATTATTTCTGTCAACAATTCTCGTTGAATAAAATAATTGAAGCTTTAAGGAATTAAAGTGGCTTTCTTTGGCTCTTTATTTTTAGCATAATTGAAACCTTCTTGCCACCATTTCTTCATTTTTTTTTGATTAAATATGAGGGAATTTTCTGTGAGTTGGGTTGGGGTGTGGAATCGGTTAATTTTTACTTTTTTTGACTGAGCTCTTAGCTTAGAAATTTCTAGTTTGTTTTGGTTATTTTGTTCCAGTAGATAGTCCAATAGTTTAAAGGTTAAATCAAACGCATTAGTTGATTTTATTTTGTTGGTAAGCCTATTGATGGGATCTAGAATAATAACGTCAATCTCTGTAGCACCGGCATCAATAGCCGCTTGCACAGGAATGTTGTTTCCGAATCCACCATCGCCATATTCCATGTTGTTTTTTATCATCAAACTCATGAAAGGAACAAAATTAGCAGAGGCCCAAATCCAATCGCAATAATCAGAATAGGTGTAATCTTTTATCTCTTTATACTCTAGCTCTTGGGTAGATAAATTGGAAACTGTTACGATGACATTGCACTTGCTTTTTTGGATGAAATTAAAGTCGCTTTCAGTAAAGTTTTTGGCAATTGTTTTTCTTAATTTTTTTGAAGAACCAAAGGTTTTGTTTCCTTTAAGAAAGGAACGCAAAACATTAAAGTGGTCCATTCTAATGAATTCAATTCCTCTTCTTTTTTTTAGTTTGTAGGGGCTAATTGAAAAGATGTCAGAACTTTTTATTTCGGTATATACTTTTTTTGCTCTTTCCAAATTATTTGAGGCTAATAGAGGAACCAAAAGGCTCCCAGTAGAAGAGCCAACAAACAAGTCGTAATGTTGTTGTTTTTCTTGAATTAAATATTGGGCTATTCCACCAGCAAAAGCACCTTTGCTTCCGCCTCCTGATATAACTAATGCTTTCATACCCGAAATATACGATAAGTTCAAATAATCGACTGTTTTGTTCTTTGGCTTCTTGTTTTTGCATTTAAAAGAACGAATTTGGTATTTAGAGCAATTAGTTTTTACTCCTTCAATACAAAAAACGATAAAGTTCTAATTTTGCACCTATAAAATCAGTTAAGTAATAAGGAATACTGAATATTCCGGAATTATGAAAATATAAAAACTGTCTAACTTGTGAAAAAAGGAGTGTCAATCTATAGCTAGATTGACACTTTTTTTTTGATTCAATTTATTGAATGCAATCGGTTAGTTTGATTGTTCCTTAGGATTTTCCTACATTAGATTTTTATTCAAAATTTCGAATTAATAATTATTATGAGTACAACAATATCGTCCACAGAATCAATTGCGCTAGAAGATAAATACGGAGCACATAACTACCATCCATTGCCAGTTGTTCTGGATAGAGGAGAAGGTGTTTTTGTTTGGGATGCCGAAGGAAAGAAGTACTTCGATTTCTTATCGGCCTATTCTGCCGTGAACCAAGGTCATTGTCATCCTAAAATCACAAAAGTATTGGTAGATCAGGCTCAGCGGCTTACTCTTACTTCACGTGCATTTTACAACACGTCATTAGGAGAATTTTCTAAGTACATGAGTAACTATTTTGGTTACGACAAAGTGTTGCCAATGAATACAGGTGCTGAAGCTGTTGAAACTGCCATAAAATTGGCTAGGAAGTGGGCTTACACCCATAAAAATATACCGGAAAACCAGGCGAAGATAATTGTGTGTGATCAGAATTTTCATGGAAGAACAACCACTATTGTTTCTTTTTCAAGTGATCCAGATTCCTACCAGGGATACGGGCCATTCACGCCAGGGTTTATAAAGGTGCCTTACAACGATGTAGAAGCTTTGAAGGAAGCTTTTGAAAAAAATGACAATGTTGTTGGATTCATGGTTGAGCCAATTCAGGGTGAAGCGGGAGTTGTAGTCCCAGATGAAAATTACCTGAGTGACTGTTACCAGTTGTGTAAAGACAATGACGCCCTATTTATAGCAGATGAGGTGCAAACTGGAATAGCAAGAACAGGAAGGTTGCTTGCAACTTGTGGTAATTGTTCTTGCGAGAATTTTTGTGAGAATAAAAAACAAACAAGGGCAGATATTCTTATTCTAGGGAAAGCACTGTCGGGAGGAGCTATGCCAGTTTCGGCTGTTTTGGCAGACGATGAAGTTATGCTGAGCATTAAGCCAGGAGAACATGGTTCAACCTACGGAGGAAATCCGTTGGCCTGTGAAGTAGCCATGGCTGCACTCGATGTTGTAAAAGAGGAGAGTCTCTCAAACAGAGCGTTTGAATTAGGAAACATTTTTAGGGCTGAATTAAACAAGTTTATTGAAACCAATGAACTGGTAACTCTGGTAAGAGGAAAAGGTTTGTTGAACGCCATAGTGATTAACGATACCGAAACCAGTAAAACGGCTTGGAACATATGTATGAAGTTGAGAGATAATGGGCTTTTGGCAAAACCAACTCATGGCAATATAATTAGATTTGCACCGCCACTAGTTATTTCAAAAGATCAACTGATGGAATGTATTGAGATAATCAAAAAAACTATTGCAGATTTCAAGAAATAATAGCTACAATTTTTTTATAAATAGAAAAATTGTGTAGTTTTGCATCCGTTCAAAGCGAAAAAAGCGAAAGTAGCTCAGTGATAGAGCATCACCTTGCCAAGGTGAGGGTCGCGGGTTTGAATCCCGTCTTTCGCTCTGATATATTTAAGATGCCAAACCACAGCTTCTGCATGTCGGCAGAAGAATTGTGAATCTAGTCCCGATTTATCGAGGCTAGAGATGCTCGAGTGGTGGAATTGGTAGACACGCAAGACTTAAAATCTTGTGTCCCCTGGGACGTACGGGTTCAAGTCCCGTCTCGAGTACAAAAAAAGCCTCTAATCACTGATTAGAGGCTTTTTTTCGTTTAGGAAGGCGAGAAGGGTAACTTTGTTTACAGATAATTTTGCTGGATGACGTGTTAATTTTTTAGGTTTCTATAGTCAACGGTTCAATTATTTTTCCTGAAATAATAAATGGAAGTTTTTATTTATTAATCCTCTAGAAATAAATAAATTAAAAGTAATAATCACTTTTTTTTAAATTCAATTTTCTTTTAAATTATCGAGTTTTTAAGGTTTACTACATATTACTGTTTTGGTCAAATAAATTATGTTTTTTCGTATTGTTTCTTAATTTAAAAACATGTATTTCAATTATTTAACATTTAATTTACCTCTTCTGATGACAGGGTAGAAAAATAAGAAACAGTATCTTTTTTTCGCAAGTTTCACGATTTAATTCGCTTTTTGTTCAGTCAAGCTATAAACTTGGTCATTATTAATCAAAAAACAAATAATATGAAAAAAATTATTATCATTATTTCAGCGGTAACGTTGTTATTATCAAGCTGTTCTACTCAAAGTAAAACTTCTGCGAAATTCACTTCCATAGAGAAAGTGATAAACCTTAAATTGAATTCTTCATTGGAAGAAACAATTGAAACTTTAGGTTGTTCTCCATACAATTTATACTCTTCGCAGTTGAACGGGTACACCGTGTACGAATACAAATATAAGCTAGTAGAAAGAACTATAAGTCCATACAAAATGAACGAAATTGGTTCAGAAACGGATGGGAAAGAATCTTACAACCCTGCAGAGCAAAAACTGTTTTTATTCTTCAAGGAGGGTAAATTAGAGGCTTTTGTAACACAAGAAGGAGAGGGTAGAAGTGTTCCTTTAGTTCTTTTGAACAATCGAATTTATTCTGTTTCTACTGATAAAGGTGTTTTGAAATTGGATGTTCCAGCAACGGACACCAAGTCAAAATCTTTGCCATCGTTACCAGGACGTAAAAAGAAATAAGAATACACCTAATTTTTAACCTCCTTTATGTTGCTGAATATAAAGGAGGTTTTTTTTTAACAAAGAGATGTCAAAGTATTTATTTATATTTTATATTTTTTTTCTGAGCTGCTCGGAAGAAAAACTAGTTACTAATGAACTCATAACTGTGTGCGATCATCTCCAAGCTTTGAATGAAATAAGCGATAGCATTAAGAGCAGTGCAGATTTATATAAGAATGAAAACTTGAGTAAAAGAAATAAAATTAAACTCGAGGCTCGAAGACTCGAAATTTTACAATCTTTTAACGATAAGAGTTTCAAACTCTCAGATTCCATAAATTGCTCTCAGAATTAGTGTGAAAATTTGAAAACAAAAGGAGTGAGAATGTTCTTGATAATAAAGATTAAAAAGTTCGTTCTTTCCGAGAATAGGGAATAATGTAATCTTTCAAGACTGATACTCAGAAGTCAAAACCCAATATTTTTCACAACTGTAAATAACTTTGATGCGCTAAACATCTATCTTAAGATTTTTATTCTGTATCTTTTTCTTCGCCAAACCACACAACGGCATAATTGTTTTTGATACCAATCCCTATTGCTTTCCAATTAGAATTTTTCCAAATTCCTTTATTCGTCATAACCTCATTATGACCTTTACTGTTTTTCCATCCTGTTATTGCACCAGCTGGTGTTACGGGAGAACTACTCCAGTGAGCAATTTCATACCCTGCACCTGTGTAGCTTGTAAGTTCAGCTGGTTTGCTCCACATGCAGTTTGCTTGCTTATGATCATCCGTATAGCAGCATGAAGTCCATTCACCTTTATCAGACCAGCTATGCATATTACACGGCTTTTTTTGGTCCGGATGATAAGTATCTAGGTCATTTACATGGGTCTGAGCTACAACGGTCAATGACTTTGAGAGTGGGATTTTGTTTAAACCTTTAGAGACTCTGTAGCTCATTATTTTATCGTACAAAGATTTTTCATCTTCTGAAATGAACTCACTTTTAGTGATGGAAGAAACAAGCATTAGAAAAACTAAAGTGGCTATAAATTTCGCTGAGGTTTTAAGGAGATTCATTATTTTTTTTAATTTATAACGACTCTTTTGCCACTCGTTTTTCCATTTTTATTTGAAACAAGAATTAAATAGACGCCTGGTTTCAGGGCGTTTCCAACTACCTCAATTTGATTTCCTTTTTGACTGGCTTTAAAGGGAACAGATTGTCCTAAACTATTCAATAATTGAACGGAAGACAACAAAATGTTATCTCCTACAATCGTAAAATCACCCTTTGTGGGGTTAGGAAATACCTCGAAATTATTGATTTGTTCTAGTTCTTCGAGATTAAGGTAAGAACCAATAGTAAAATTATAGGTGTAGGATGCTCCAAAATCCGGATTAATTGCCCAGGCTGCTTGCCCCGTCATTTTATGAAATCTCAAATATCCTGTTCCATCATTGTTCGCCCAAAATCCTATTCCATCTCCATCAGTATCTTTTACTACCAGCCTGTAACACCCCAAGCCAAGATTTAGTGTATCTCTGAATAGCGTATTGTTGGCTTGACCTGAATTGCTGTAAATTTCTGTTCCAAATTCGTCATAAATTTTAAAGGATGTTTCGTTTGCAGCACTGTTAGACCTATAATCAATCCTAAAAGGTGATTCTATGAAATCTGGCACAGTAAACTCAGAAGTGTAAGTATTATTAAACCTGTATTCATCACTCCTATTATTGGGGCTGCTGATTTCTGCATGAAATACATTGTTGATCCCCGAAACGGATTGCCACATTGTATTTGGTGCGTGCATTTCAACAACTTCATTTTGCGAAGGTGCTAAATTCCCTGTCCAATTGTACACTTCTTTTGTTGAGCTATTATTTACCCAAAATTCTATTTTTAATGAAGTTAATTCAGTTTTCCCAGTGTTCCTTATTGTGATTTTTGGGTAATGACAAATTGAGTTTTCGCGTGTGTATTCTACCCTGTTAGATGGTGCAATTACGTCCACAATTGCTGCATCCAAATAATGGGTGTACTCTCCATAGGTAACTAGTTTGTTGCTTACAATATAATTGGATGTTCCCGAAGCCGAAGTAACTCCATAATCCAATAAAACAGAATCATTACTTCCTACCAAATTGGTAATGTCGTTTACTTCTATATCTGTCGCCATCCCCGGACACCATCCAGCTCTGTCATAAATCCATGTTCCTCCTTGGGGATAAACAGGGTTTTCGCCACAATCTTTCCAAACTTGCCAGTCAAATTGAGTGCCATTGTCCACTTTTAAATAATGCATTCTGGGAATAAATTCTCCTTCTTGACCATGACCTGTAACAGAGGTTTTTACTTCATAATAGGTTGCGCTTGTATCCAATGGCATTTTTCGAGGTGCAAAATATTTGTTTGCGATAATATCGTTGTAACCACGATAGCCAACGGGCCATATTTCTTTTATGTCTTTCACTTCTCTTTCTGGTGTTCCAACAATAAAATGAAATGAAATGTCCATTTCTTCTTGGTACTGTCCACCTCTTTCCATCGTTATTCTTTTTTTACCTGTTAAGAAAGGTGTGAAGTCGGTCACATCAAAGACCCAAGTTTTTCCATCCATACCTAAGTCTAGGTTTATTCCGTAAGGAGTAACAAAAGACATGATTTCAAATTTCATTGGGAACCTATTGTAATAAGGCAAATCTGAAATATTTAACGTGCCGTTTGGAGTGTTTATTGATGAATCGTAAAGAGCGCCCAAGGAGTTGTAATAATAAGATTTTTTGTTTGCGTTGTAGTATGTGTTTGTAGATATAATTCCGATGCTATCACTTCGTAATTCTCCTGCTTTGGAGAATACTTGTCTTTCCTGAACCAAATGCGATAAATGCGCTACAGAATCATACAAGGTGTCATTCACAGTAGAGAGCGTGTATGTTCCTTGTGCTAAATGGATATTAGGTCTTAGGTCTAATTCTGTAAGTTCTTTAAATAAGTCTTCTCCCTGAAACGAAAGCCTGTTTGCAGACCCTTGTATGGTTCCGTGATTACCATTTCCAGAACTATCTCCAACTGATATTGTACCTGTATTATTTAATCTGTAGTTCATCTCTAAATTGGAGTAATTAGGATGACTTGGGTTAATTTTTTTTCTTTTCCATTCGTTGAGGTTCGCTAAACTTACGTTTGTATTCCATATCCTAAGACCATCCATTTCCCCAATTAAATACCTATTATGAATTCCTTTGCTTACCTGAACATTAATGCCTGATTGAATATTGGTATTGATGGGGGTTGTTGGGTTCGAAGTTTTAGAATCAAGAACTCCATCTACATAGAATTGCACATCAGAAAGTCTCGTTCCATTTAATACAGCAGCAACATGGTGCCAGTTTCCATCGGCAATATTGGTGCTTCCTACCACACCAGCACCGTTTATTTCTATTCTCTGGTAACCGTTGTTGGTTGTTCTCCAATTCCACTTTTCACCGGTAGAATTATCTCCCCACGATAAAATCTCCCCGCCAATGGTAGTTGTTTTTACCCATGCTTCCATAGTTCTATTTGTGGTACCGCCAACACCTTTGTACGAATTACTTTCGATATAGTTCGATGATTCAAATTTAAGTGAATAATCTCCACCCGCACTCATCCCATTTTGGGTTGAAGCATGACAAAGTAATGTATTCGTTGTGCCTGATTGATTTCCGTTGAACGAAAATTCAATAATTAGGTTGGAGATTCCATCCCAAGAAAAGGGCGTGTGAAATTGAAACCTATTAGTTCCTGCAATAAGTTGTGTGGTAGAGTAAAAAACTTCTGTAAATCCTGATAAGTCGATCGAGTCTGCCTTGAGCTGAGTTTTTGAAGTTGCTTTTATTTTTATTTTCAACTGATTTACTTTTGATCCAGGAGATAAAACTTCTAGAAATAGAGCGTCAATATTTCCTGAATTTATTCCTGCTGCCAGTAATTCGGATGCGGTATATAAAAATTGAGATTTTCCGGTATGTTTGTTTGTCGAAAGAACAAAATTAGAACTTAAACTGCCATTTCCTAGGGTGTCAATGTCCTCATTTGTTGTAGTTAGAATGGTGGTCTTTTTTTCTATTTTCTGGTAAAAATCATAGAGGATTGCGCTTGAATATGGAAATGAAGTTCCGCTAAAATTAGAAATGTCGTAATTGCTCACCAAAGATTGCGTTGAGTCAAATCGTGTAGAATCATGAATGTAGGTGTTGCAAGAATAGTCCCATTCTCCACAACCAAGGTTTCTGTTTGTTCCCGTAGATATTCTGCCTCCTTTGCATCTCATGTTATAGTGCATTAGGATTTTTTCATAACTGACAGTTGGATCGGACGGAAAGCTGATGAGTGTGTCTCTAGTTTGGCTGTTGTAGTCAAAGGACTGAACCTTTATGGTGTCCCCAATGGATTGGCTATTTAGGTGACAAGAAAGTGCGATTAGAATAACCAGTATAAAAATTCGTTTCATAAGTTGCGTATTGTTGTTGCAATATAATAAAAAAACATTTGATTTTTCTCTAAACAAAAAAGTCCTGACTCAATTATGAATCAGGACTTTATACTTTATTGTTGGTTTTATATTAACTTCCACACATCTCGCAATCGTCTGGGTTGTCAATGGAGCATTGTAACTTTGCTGCCTGGTAGGCTGGATCGTTCACATCAACAAACATAGGTTCGTTTGAAACAGGAGCCGATTGAACAGGTGAGCTCTGAGTGGTAGGCTCATGCATCGGAGAAACTAAAGGCTCAACAACAGCTGAGGATTGAGACGAATCAAAAGAATGACTGTCTTGAGATTCTTCTAGCTTTGTTGCTTCGGCAGGTTTAGGCGCAACTGGCGCAACTGTTTCTTCTGGGGCCATATTTATAACTGGCTTTTTCTGCTCAGGTTTTGGCTCTGCTTTTTTCTCTTTGGTTACTGTAAATTTAATGGCATCTACCGCAGATTTTGTTCTGAGGTAATACATTCCTGTTTTAAGTCCTTTTTTCCATCCGTAAAAGTGCATAGAAGTTAGTTTTCCAAAGTTGGCGTTCTCCATAAAGATATTCAGAGATTGAGATTGACAAACGAATGCCCCTCTATCTGCTGACATGTTAATCAATGACTTTTGGCTAATTTCCCATGCTGTTTTGTACAAGTCTTTTATATCTTGTGGAATTTCATCAATGTGTTGGATACTTCCGTTACCTATCATTACCTGGTTTTTCAGGTCATTGTTCCACAAACCAAGATTTACCAAATCTCTGAGCAAGTGTTTGTTTACAATAATGAACTCTCCAGAGAGTACTCTTCGAGTGTATAGGTTTGAAGTATAAGGTTCAAAACATTCGTTATTTCCTAAAATAGAAGCTGTTGAGGCCGTAGGCATTGGAGCTACCAATAATGAGTTTCTTACTCCATTAGCTTGAACTTCATTTTTTAGAGTTGCCCAATCCCATCTTGGTGAAGGAGTAACTCCCCACATGTCGTATTGGAATACTCCTTTTGATACGGGAGAACCCGCATAAGATTGGTAAGGTCCTTCTACTTTAGCCAGGTCTTTTGATGCTGTCATGGCAGCAAAATATATGGTTTCAAATATTTCTGAGTTTAACTTTCTTGCTTCTTCTGAATCAAAATTGTACCTCATTAAGATGAATGCATCTGCTAATCCTTGTACTCCCAAACCAATCGGCCTGTGTCTCATGTTTGAGTTTTCAGCCTCTTTTACTGGGTAATAATTGTTGTCAATTATTTTGTTCAAGTTAAGTGTAGCTTGATAAGTTACATCATAAAGCTTTTGGTGATCAAACTTCTTTTCTTTTACAAACTTAGGCAAAGCAATAGAAGCTAGGTTACAAACAGCAACTTCATCGGGTGCTGTGTATTCTATAATTTCTGTACACAAGTTTGAAGACTTAATTGTACCTAAATTTTGCTGATTGGATTTTCTGTTTGCTGCATCTTTGTACAACATGTATGGAGTTCCCGTTTCAATTTGAGACTCAACTATTTTATTCCAAAGCTCTTGAGCCTTTATTGTTTTTCTCCCTCTCCCTTCTTGCTCGTATTTTGTATAAAGTTTTTCGAACTCTTCTCCAAAACTATCCGCAAGACCAGGACATTCGTTCGGACACATTAAAGTCCAATCTTCATCGGCTTCAACTCGCTTCATGAACAAATCTGGAGTCCACATGGCATAGAATAAATCTCTTGCTCTTTGCTCTTCTTTTCCGTGGTTTTTTTTCAAATCTAAGAAATCAAAAACATCAGCATGCCAAGGTTCTAGATATAAGGCAAAAGATCCTTTTCTTTTTCCTCCTCCTTGATCTACGTAACGAGCTGTGTCGTTAAATACTTTTAGCATAGGAACAATTCCATTGGAAGTTCCATTAGTTCCTTTGATATAAGAGCCTTTTGCTCTCACATCATGAATTGATAAACCAATTCCTCCTGCTGATTGGGATATTTTTGCAGTTTGTTTTAGTGTGTCATAAATCCCATCTATACTATCTTCTTTCGTTGTTAAAAGGAAACAAGATGACATTTGTGGTTTTGGTGTTCCTGAGTTAAAAAGAGTAGGGGTAGCATGAGTAAACCATCCCTGCGACATAAGGTGATAGGTTTTTATAGCAGATTCGATGTCATTTTTATGAATTCCTATAGAAACTCTCATCAACATGTGTTGAGGACGCTCAGTAACATTCCCGTGAGTCTTCAATAGATAAGATCTTTCTAATGTTTTGAATCCAAAATAATCATACCTAAAGTCTCGGTCGTAGATAAGGGTAGAGTCCAATAACGCCTCGTTTTCTTGAATGATTGCATAAACATCATCTGCCAATAAACTTGCTGGTTCGTTGGTAATTGGATCTACATATTCGTACAACACCTTCATTGTTTTTGAAAATGATTTGTTGGTGTTTTTGTGTAGGTTAGATACTGCAATTCTTGACGCAAGGAGAGCATAATCTGGGTGTGTTATCGTGTTTGTTGCTGCGATTTCTGCAGCTAAGTTATCCAAGTCACTTGTAGTTACTCCATCATACAATCCTTCAATTACTTTCATGGCGACTTTAGTATAATCAACTAAAGGATTTAGTCCGTAACACATTTTCTGAACTCTCGCTGTGATTTTGTCGAATTGTACTGCTTCTTTTTTTCCGTTTCTTTTAACTACATACATAAATTGGGGGTGTTTTTTCTTATTCTTTGCTTTCTATTTTTGTTGAAGATTTCTCCTCTGTTTCTCTTAAAATTACTTAAAACAATCGTTTGATTTACACACGGAGGTATTGCATTATTAACCTCATTGTGTTAATACTCAGTTATCCTAAGTAAGTGTTCTGGGTTGGGTTTAGAAATCCTCGTCTATAGAGAATGTCTGCTCCGATGAAGATGCACTTGCAACTCCTGCTTTTTGGTATTCACCTACTCTCTTTTCAAAAAAGTTGGTTTTACCTTGTAAGTTGATCATATCCATGAAATCAAATGGATTGGTCGCATTGAATACTTTTTCGCAATTCAATTCCGTGAGCAATCTGTCTGCTACGAATTCAATGTATTGGTTCATCATGTCAGAGTTCATTCCAATTAATCTTACTGGTAGTGACTCTGTAACAAACTCTTTTTCGATCGCTACAGCATTTACAATGATTTCCTTGATTCTTTCTGGGGATACTTTGTTTATAACGTGGTTGTTGTGCAACAATACTGCAAAATCACAGTGAAGACCCTCATCTCTTGAAATTAACTCATTGGAGAAGGTTAAGCCTGGCATTAAACCTCTTTTCTTTAACCAAAAAATAGAACAAAAAGACCCTGAAAAGAAAATTCCTTCTACTGCGGCAAAAGCAATTAATCTTTCAGCAAAACTTCCATTGTCAATCCATCTCAAAGCCCATTCAGCTTTTTTCTGCACTGGAGGAAATGTTTCGATCGCGTTGAATAAATAATCCTTTTCTTTTGAGTCAGAAATTAAGGTGTCTATAAGTAACGAATAAGTTTCAGAGTGAATGTTTTCAATAGCAATTTGGAATCCATAGAAAAATTTGGCCTCGGTATATTGAACTTCTGCAACGAAATTTTCTGCAAGATTTTCATTTACAATTCCATCACTGGCAGCAAAAAATGCAAGCACGTGTTTTATGAAATATCTTTCGTCATCATTCAGTTTATTTTCCCAATCCGTTATGTCAGATGATAAATCCAATTCCTCTGCCGTCCAAAAACTAGCTTCAGCATTTTTGTAATAAGCCCAAATGTCATCATGTTGAATTGGGAACAGTACAAATCTGTTGTTGTTTTCGGTTAATATTGGTTCTGGGTGGAGGGTTGAATTTGTTTCGTTCATCTTTTCTGGTTTTGCTGTTAGTTTTAAATTCGAAGGAGGAAAAACCGGATTGTTTTGTGCTCTCTTCGCAATACAAATGTGGACAAAAAAAATGGAGGAGGCAATTTGATTAATTAACAAAAGCCAAATTTATTAACAAAGATTTTTGAAAGCGACTACAAACACTGAGTTTGTATTTTTTTTATTTTTTTTTGACATTTTTTTGTTGAAAAAAGTTTGATTTTCAAATGTCCTTGGCAAGCCTTTTACGAGAGCGTAAATTTACAGTTTTTAATTTTATTATACCAATAAACGTTCATGGGTAATGGGTTGTTCTTTTGTCCTATATTTAGTTCTTTTAGAAGTAAACACCTTAAAATCATTAGGTTAACGGTGCGTTTATCTTCTAGTTCTATTTTTCTTCCGTCTTGGTTTCAATTTCGAGAATTCCTTTTTACTTGGCACAGAGAATAAAAGAACTATTGAGATGAGGAAGTTTTTTTACTCGATCATCTTTTTTTTGATTGTGTTAAGGTTTGAATTAATATCAACGTTTTAAATTGTGTTTTTTTTTAAAAGTGTTACAAAGATTTTGTTTTGGAAGATAAAAGCCGAAAACAAAAAAAAACTCTTCAAAGAAAATGAAGAGTTTTTTTGTTGAGGTCTCGAGCGGATTCGAACCGCTGTAGATGGTGTTGCAGACCACTGCCTAGCCGCTCGGCCACGAGACCATTTTTTCATGGTGTGCAAATTTAGTAAACTTCATTAATAAAACAAGGACAACAGAAATAAAAATTTTGACTTCAAAGAATCTGTCTTTTGTTCATTTCTTGTCCCAAATTGTTAAAAAAAACAAAAGTCAGGTTTCAATCAAAACTACTCAAAGGAGTATCTTTGGACACAAATCTAATTTAAACAAATTAATAGATACTTATGCAGTTTATCGTTTCAAGCACCTTATTGCTCAAGCACTTACAGTCAATCAGTGGGGTGTTGAGTACCAACAATACTTTACCAATTTTAGATAACTTTTTATTTTCTATTGAAGGAAAACAACTTACAGTCCTAGCCTCTGATCTTGAAACTACGATTTCTTCCAGGTTTGAAATTGAAGCAAAAGAAGATGGAGCCGTGGCAGTTCCTGCCAAATTCTTGATGGATGCACTCAAAACATTCTCGGAACAGCCTTTGACCTTTTCTGTAGATATGGCAAACTTTGGAATTGAAATATCTTCAGATAATGGAAAGTTTAAGCTAAGCGGACAAAATAAAGATGAATTTCCAAATACACCTGTTTTGGAATCACCTTCAGTCATGAAATTATCCTCAGATGTGCTTTCAAGAGCAATTACCAAAACTATTTTTGCAACAGGAAACGATGATCTAAGACCAGTAATGTCGGGAGTGTTTTTTCAGTTAGATAGTGATTCGGTTACTTTTGCTGCCACAGATGCACACAAATTGGTAAGATACAGAAGTACTTCAAGCCAGGCTAGTTCATCGGCTTCATTTATTGTTCCAAAAAAACCACTTAATTTACTGAAAAACTTAGTTGGAAACACTTCGGATGATGTAACCATGGAGTACAGTGAGTCAAATGTGCATTTTAAATTTGATGATTTTAATGTTGTGTGTAGGTTGATTGATGGAAAGTACCCTAATTATGATGCCGTAATTCCAAAGACTAATCCTAATAGATTGACCGTAGAAAGACAATCTTTGTTGAATTCTATGAAGAGGGTTTCTATATTTTCGAATAAATCAACTCACCAGGTTAGATTAAAAGTAGCTGGAAGCGAGTTGGCTATTAGTGCAGAAGATTTAGATTTTGCCAATGCAGCTAACGAAAGGCTCACATGTAGTTATGAAGGAACAGACATGGAAATAGGATTCAATTCACGATTTTTGATAGAAATGCTTTCAAATCTTGAATCAGATAATATTCATTTAGAAATGAGTGACCCGTCACGTGCAGGAATCATTTTGCCAAGTGAAACAGACATTGAAGGTGAAGATATTCTGATGTTGGTAATGCCAGTGATGTTGAATAGCTAGTTTACCCTAATAATGATTGAAAAGGAATAGCCGAAAGGTTGTTCCTTTTTTTTATGTCATTTTGTTTCAACTGAAAAACGCTTCTGCTTTTTATCAAAGGCCCGATTTGTTTTGATTCCTTGCTTCGTAAGTATGACTTTATGTGTTTTTTATAACTCCTATCTCCTAACTCTCTATTCCTCTTTTTTCAGATACTCAAAAAACACCTTGTAGTTTTCGTTGAGAGTATTGTTTGTAGATTGTTGGTTTAATTTCTCTTCTTCTTTTTTTATTTCTTCTAATTGAGCGTTGTATTCCTCTACATACTCTTCAAATGCTGGGTCAACTTCTAGGTTATAGTTGTCGGGAGAAAAATATTTTTGTCTGTAATAAATAGACATTATTATACCGGAAATTGCTCCAAATAAATGTCCTTCCCATGATGTCTTTTCTTCAATAGGGAATATTCCCCAAGCCATACTTCCGTAAGAAAAGGCAATAATCAGTGAGGTGGCAATTTGTCTTTTGTTTTTGCTAAAAACTCCACTAAAAAATAAAAAATAGGCCAATCCATATATCACTCCACTTGCTCCAATGTGGTAAGATTCTCTCCCGGCAAGCCAGACACAAGTCCCTGAAAATAACCAAATGAAGAGTGTTACTGGAGCGAAAAGTTTGCGGTATGACAGAATAAAAAACCAACTCAAAACAAACAGCGGAACGGAATTACCTATGATATGTGCAAAATCTGAAGTGTCGTGAATAAAGGGAGAAAAAAACACTCCTCGAAAACCCGACAAGGTTCGGGGATAAACTCCATATTGTGAAAAATGAAGTTCAGGGAATTCCATATTCAAAAAGTGGATGCACCAAATAAAGAATACCAGTACAAATGGGATTCCCATTCCAGTAAATATAGAATCTTTTTGTTTCACACTTTATCGTGTTAAAAATTATGCCAAGGTGTGTTTTTGAATCAATTGACAGATAAACTGACAGTTGTGTCCAAAAAAAAATCCTAGTTCAGTGCATTGAACTAGGATTTTAAATTCCAACTTAGTTGGGTGTTATTTCAATCTTTCTTTGTAGTCCCCTGTTCTTGTGTCTACTCTCACTTTGTCACCAATGTTGATAAATAGTGGAACTCTAATTTCTGCACCGGTTAAAATAGTAGCAGGCTTTAGTGTGTTTGTTGCAGTATCTCCTTTTACTCCTGGCTCTGTGTAACTAATTTCTGTGTCAATGTAGGGTTGAAGCTCACAAGTAAGAGGTGTTTCCTCTTCAGCATCAAATACAATAGTTGCCGAATCGCCATCTACCAAAAACTGAGGATTATCTATCATAGCTTCTTGTAACATGATTTGCTCATAGGTAGAAGTATTCATGAAATGAAAGCCCTGGTCGTCTTTGTACAAGAATTGATAATTTCTCGTTTCTACTCTCACATCTTCAATTTTATGACCAGCCGAGAATGTATTGTCAAGGGTTCTTCCTGTCGTTAAACTTTTTAGTTTCGTTCTTACAAAAGCAGGACCTTTTCCTGGTTTTACATGTTGAAATTCAACAATTTTGAATAAATCGTGCTTAAATCGAATACAAAGCCCGTTTCTGATGTCTGAAGTATTTGCCATAAATTTGGGTTAATTTCTCTTAAAAATGTTGACCAAGATACTACTATCCGAGTTTTTATACAAAATAAACTCAGTAGAATCTGTTTGCCAACTGCAATAGGTTTTGTCTTTTTCTTCTTTTCCAAGCAGGTTGTTGTAGTAGTTTTGTACAGCAAAAAAACTGCTAGAACTCCTTGTAAAAAAGTGAAGGTCTAGTTCATTCAGAATAAAGTTTTGATGGCGAGCAAAAATGATAATGTCATGTTCAGGACAAGATATTTTCTTGGTGAGATAGGGGACTTTTTTGCCAAGTAATTTCCCTGATAATTCCTGCACCACAGAGTTCAAACTTTGATTGGGTTCTGATGTTTTTAACTCTTTACAACTACACAAGACAATAACAGTAAATAGAAATGAAATCCGCATTAGCTTAATTTTGGATTGTTTTGGTGTCGGTCGATATCGCGGTTTGTTTTCTTTTCCAGGTTTTTGGCAAGTGCTTCAGTCAAATCTATACCAGTCTGGTTGGCCAAACAAATAACTACGAATAATACATCTGCTAATTCATCTCCCAACTCAGATTTTTTTGCTCCTTTTTTATAGGACTGTTCTCCATGCTCCCTAGCAATAATGCGGGCTACTTCTCCCACCTCTTCAGTGAGCATAGCCATATTTGTAAGTTCGTTGAAGTAGCGCACACCATGTTGCTTTATCCAGTTATCTATAGTTTTTTGTGCAAATTCTATTGTCATAATTATGAGTTAAAGTGGTGAAGAAGGATGGAAGTAGCAATGGCCACGTTCAGCGATTCGGCTTTTCCAATTCTAGGGATTGTAATTTTTTCTGTGATAAATGGATGGAGCTCAGATGGAATTCCATGTGATTCGCTACCCATCATAATCAGGCAGTCTTTGGAAGCCGTAAATTGTTTGGACAGCGGTGTTCCAATCATATCTGCCGCAAATATAGGATTTTTGTATGCTGCCAAAACTGTGTGGAGTTCTTGGTAATGGACACTCACATTGGCAATAGAGCCTTTTGTGGATTGAACGACTTTTGGGTTATAACAATCTACCGAGTTTGGTGAGCAAATTATATGCTTTACACCAAACCAATCAGCAGTTCTTATTATTGTACCTAAGTTGCCCGGATCATTTATTTCGTGCAGAACGAGCGTTGTACCTTTTTCAATTTTATTCATCGAAAAATCGGTTTCAGGAATTTGGGCAACGGCCAACACTTTGTTTGGAGTACTAAAACTGCTCATCTGTGAAAGTTCCTTATTGGTAATCCGTGTAATCGCAACATTCGAATTTTTCGGAACCCAATCTTGGGTAGCAAAAATTGCCGTTATGGTAAGGGAAGATTCAATTAGTTCCTCAACATTTTTCTCGCCTTCCACGATAAATTCACCGTGTTCCAAACGGTGTTTTTTTTGTTTGAGGTTTCGAACGTGTTTCAGTTGGTTTTTCGTAATTTCAGGCATTATATTTGGAGCATTTCCATTTTAGATTCATAAAAGTAACAGATAATTGTCACATAAGTCAATCATACTAGTTTTTATATTGTCGTTTTTACTCGGATCTTGTTACACAAGAAAACTGGGTGATAACGAATATTTATTAGATAAAAATAGGGTAATTACAAATAATGACAAGATTGATAAAGATGAATTGAAATCTGTAATCAAACAAAGACCAAATAGGAAAATATTCTCTTTTGTGAAGTTTCATTTGTTGCTTCATAATACCATGGACTCATTGAAAGTTGCTGAAAGAGAGCAACGAAAAATCATCCGAAAAAACAAAAGGATTGACCGAAAGAATAATAGGAGATTCAGAAAAAATAAGCCGCCATTAAAGAAAAAAACGAGCGATAATTTTGATTCTTTTGGTGAGAAAATCTTGTATTCAATTGGTGAGGCACCAGTAATTTTGGATACCAACTTAGCTCGTAAAACATCCGATCAGCTTCATGTTTATTTAATAAGAAAAGGGTTTTTTAATAATACCGTTCGGGATAGTGTCAGTTACATTGATAAAAAACTTCTGGGATTGATAAAAAAGAGGTCGCAGGTAACGTACTATGTTGAGGTGACAGAACCTTACCTCATTAATTCGATTAAGTCCTCATCCCAAGATACACTAGTACTGAGTTACATAAAGAAACTTGAGACATCCTCAAAAATAGTAACAGGATCTATTTTTGACGTAGATAAATTGGACGATGAAAGAGAAAGAATTTCTACCTATTTGCAAAACAATGGTTTTTACACTTTTAATAAAAACTACATCAAATTTTATGCTGACAGTAGCAATGTGAGCGGAAACAAAGTCGAGTTAGAAATGAAAATAGATTTGTACAAACAGAAAGTTGGAAGAACAGATTCTATTACTCACTTGCCGCATCCAATATACAGCATTGGCGAGATACAATTTAATTATATTCAAAATCCCTTTGGCAAGGAGGTGACAGATTTTTCATTCAAAGGAATAAATTTTTCAATTCGTGGAAAAAATGATATCAATGCCAGTCTCTTTTATTCATGTTTATTTGTAAAGCCTGGAGATATATACAGCAAACAAAGGCAACAGCAAACCTTCAGGAAGCTAACTTCCTTGGGTGTTTTTCAGTCAGTAAATATTGTAACAGAGGTCGATACAGCCAATGGAAAGCACGAATTAAACATAATTGTTATGCTTCAAGGTTCCAAGAGAAAGGACGCTAGAGTAGAAGGTAATGGTACAACTTCAGGTAGTAATTTTGGGATAGAGGGTTCTGTAGTTTTTAATCATAATAATGTATTCAGAGGTGCAGAAGTATTGCATATTGGTCTTTCAGGCTCTCTGGAGTCTCAACCTTTGTTTGTGAATGATAATACTTCTGAGAATACAAATGTTCCAATTGATTTTGAGTCATTCTCTAATTTTTCATCAGCTTTTAATACCATAGAGTTTGGTCCAGAAATATCGCTTACAATTCCTAAACTATTGTTTTTTTCAACCTATAAATACAGAACGGTCAGCAATACAAAAACGGTATTCAAAGCTTCGCTAAATTATCAAAGGAGACTTAATGTTACTCAACTTGATTTTGAAAGAGGAATTCAAGAGGTGTCATTTGGTTATTCTTGGAACGTAAAAGGTAAGTTCTCTCACTTATTAGAACCACTTTCTTTTAGTGCAATAGAAGTTACAAAGTCACAAGAGTTTGAAGATAGAATTCAAGGATTAAATGATAAACTACTAGCTGCTAGTTTCCAAAATCATATTATTTCAGCTACGCGATATAGATTTGTTTACAATTCGCCATCATCCAAATCAAAAAAACGAACAACTTTGTATTACGATGGTTCTGTAGAGAGTGCAGGGAATATTCTAAATGCTTTTTATACCTTGACGAATCGAGAAAAAGATCCAGCTTTAGACGCCTATAAAATTGTTGGTATTCAGTTTGCTCAATACGTTAAAACTCAGCATGACCTGCGAGTTTACAATAGAGTCAACGAAAAAAGTAGTATTGTGTTCAGAGTATTGGGAGGTTTAGGAGTTCCTATGCAAAACTTAAGCGCTGCATTGCCTTTCGAAAAAAGTTTTTTTGCGGGTGGAACCGATAAGACAAGAGCCTGGAAAGCTCGTTCATTAGGGCCGGGTTCATTTCGAGATTCTGCTGTTGTTTTTGATAAAATTGGAGAAATTTTAATTGAAGGTAATTTAGAATATAGGTTTGATTTATTAGGGTTTATAGATGGAGCATTGTTTGTAGATGCGGGTAACATTTGGTTAATGAATGAGGATTCACTGAGACCTGGAGCAGATTTTAAGGTAAATAAGTTTTTAGGCGAAATTGCAATCGGTGCAGGATTTGGAATACGAGTAGATTTAAGTTTTTTCTTGATCAGGTTAGATGTGGCTTATCCGCTTAAAAACCCCAGCCTAGCAGAAGGAGAGAGGTGGTTTTTTCAGCCCAAGGAGGAATACAATGGCTTTGTAAATTCATTGAGTAATTCGTCCAATTTGCCTCGTTTGTATGCTCCGCAAATTAATATTGGTATTGGTTTTCCTTTCTAGGAATACCACCGGAGTAAAAAAAAATCCTCTGACACGATAAGCGCAGAGGATTTTTTGGTGCAAATTAGTTTTTTAAAAATCAGCGTTTTTTGGTGCTCTTGGGAATGGGATTACATCACGGATATTAGTCATTCCGGTAACAAACATTACCAGCCTCTCAAATCCTAATCCGAATCCAGAGTGGACGCACGTACCAAATTTTCTTGTTTCCAAATACCACCAAACGTGCTCTTCCGGAATGTTAAAATCTTTGCATTTTTCTTTCAGTACCTCTAGTCTTTCTTCCCTCTGAGATCCTCCAATAATTTCTCCTATACCTGGGAACAAGATATCCATGGCTGCCACCGTCTTTCCGTCTTCGTTCTGACGCATGTAAAATGCTTTAAAACTGGCGGGGTAATCGCTGATTACTACGGGCTTTTTAAAGTGTTTTTCTACCAAAAATCTTTCGTGTTCGGTTTGTAAATCACTTCCCCATTCTGGCATATAATTGAACTTCTTCTTTTTGTAGGGTTTCGAGTTTTCTAGAATTTTAATAGCCTCGGTGTAGGTGATTCTCTCAAAACTATTGGCAGTTACAAACTTCAATCTATCAATAAGGTTTAGTTCATTTCTCTCAATCTGTGGTTTCAATTTGTCTTCTGCGATTTCTCTTTCATTCAAAAACTCCAAGTCATCCATGCAATTGTCTAAGGCATATTGAGCCAAGTACTGCAAAAAATCTTCAGCCAAGTTCATGTTGTCGATAATATCGGCAAAAGCAACTTCAGGTTCTATCATCCAAAATTCTGCTAAATGTCTGGTTGTATTAGAGTTTTCTGCTCTAAAGGTTGGTCCAAATGTATAAACTTTCCCTAGTGCCAAGGCGCCAAGTTCTGCCTCTAATTGTCCTGAAACAGTCAAGTTGGTTTCTTTCCCAAAAAAATCTTTGGTCGTGTCGGTTTTATTGTCTTCCCCTTTTGGTACGTTATCCAAATTGAGCGTGGTTACTCGGAACATTTCTCCTGCACCTTCGGCATCACTGCCGGTAATGATAGGAGTATGCATTTGATAAAAACCCTTGTTGTTGAAATATTGGTGGATAGCAAAAGACATAGCATGTCTTAGTCTAAATACCGCTCCAAAGGTGTTGGTTCTCATCCTCAAGTGTGCCTTTTCTCTCAAAAACTCCAAGGAGTGTTTTTTTGGTTGGAGAGGATATTCTTCTGGATTTGCCTCTCCAAGGATAGTAAATTCATTCACTTGAACTTCTACTTTTTGCCCTTTTCCTTGAGACTCTACCAGTCTTCCTTTTACTTCAATAGCTGCTCCAGTATTTATTTTCTTGAGTTCGGTTTCATCCATCTCTTCAAACTCTACAACTGCTTGTATGTTGTGAATAGTGGATCCGTCATTCATGGCAATGAATCTATTGCTTCTGAAAGTTCTTACCCATCCACATAGAGTTACTTTTTCTCCTATTAATGAGGAGATCGTTAAGGCTTCTTTTACAGTTGTAGTTTTCACAGAAATAGTACTTTTTTGAGATTTGAAACAAAGATAAAGGGATAAATGTAAATAGGTTTGGAAAATGTAAATAAATTTAAAAACTATCTGTTTCTCTCTTTTTTGTCACTTTCCCTTACTAAATTTAAGTATATTTAATAAACTAAAATAAAAATTAACCCCATGAAACAATTACTTGTCGTTTTCTTAGTAATCTTTACTTCAGCTTCATCATTTTCCCAAAACGGAAAGTTTATTCAATTTAAATTATACAAAAATATAGAATTTCAATTGGGACAAACTGCTGGGACACGAACTATCGATTTAGGTGTTTTTTCTCCAGCTATTGCCTGGGGTAGAGGTGATAATTTTCATGAAATCCAATTGCTCTCGATTAATTTTTTTAGCAGGGGTGAGGCAAGGAATTATAGCGCTGGTGCAGAGTATTCTTTTAATTACAGAATGAGCGATGAAGGTGAGAGTAAGTTTCAGTTTTTTATTGGAGGTGGAGTTGGAGGAAGTTTTCAAAGCAACTATTCCGAGATTTTCAGAAATTCGGCACAAGGTTTTTCCTCGTCAGGGAAATACCTGAGGTTTCATGCTATTGCCATACCAAGAGTGACTTATGAATTGCGAAATAATATTCTGCTGGACGTTAGTCTTCCTTATAAACTAGCTTCCTTCGAAAATATAAGAACCAATGAGCAGGATCCAGCCATTCCTGTAAATCAGCAAACTTCTGTATTCAATGAATTTGAAGCTTTTCCAAGAGCACTTTCATTAAAAGTAGGTGCTATTGTGAGGTTCTAGAGTTGTTAAAAAAGTTAAAAAGTTTGGAAGGACAGTGTTTGGCAGTTATTTTTACTTAATAACTCAAAGAATTAAATGAACAAAACCAGGATATATCTTGTTCTCATAACACTTGTCTTTCTCGCGTCTCAATCGTTTGCGCAAACAGAGAATGCCATTGACTCCAAATTTAAATCGTTTAGGATGTATGCTCATTCCGATTTCCAACTCGAATCGAAAGGTTCAAGTTTTGTGAGCCTACTTAGAACTTTTTCTCCTTCGATTTCTTGGGGAAAAGAATATGGTAATTTTCACGAAATAGGAATTCACGATCTGTCTGTCAACTTGAATGATTATCAAAAATCTTTTCAGTCTAACCTAAATTATAGTTACAACCTGAAAATAGGAAAAAGTGGGCTTCGAAAAAAAATCAATTTCTATGCGGGGATAGGAGGGCAGGTTGGAGCCGGTTTTTATAGATATCCTTCTTACTTGAGTACTGATTTCCTCACTAAGGAAAGAAAACAATCATTTAGTTTGATATTTACGCCCAGAATGACGGTAAAATTGAGCAAAAATGTTTTGTTGGACGTGAACATTCCTTATGGAGTCTATTCGGCAACTCGTTTTTCTTACTGGAGCGAAAACCCCTCGGTTTCTGTTGACAACAGAAAACAAGTGAGTAACTCGTCTGCTGCCTTTCCAAATCAACTCACAGTGAGAGTTGGAGTTTCAATCAAATTTTAGTTAGTTCTGATTATTTCTCGATAAAGGTATTTCTTTTGAGAGGATTCGAACGGTCTGTAAACGTAATAGACAAATCCATTTTCTACCTTTACGTTCTCCACATATTTATTTGCTAATTTAAATGATACTGTTGTAGTTCCATTTTTTAGATTGATTGGTTTGAGGTAATAGTATCCATTTTTTAGAAATAGAACATAGAGTTTGTGCTCATCTTTATCCTTAATCAGCGGCTGCTCCCAATTTTTCTTTTCTTTCTTTTTGTGGTAAAAGATAGGGATAGAGTCAAATTTGGTAAAATTTTCATCTACCTTGAATAGGTAATCAGAGTAATGATCGAAAATTAAGGTTGTGTCATTGTTCACGAAAAGGGGTGCGTAAAGAGGTTCGTAATAGATGCTCTGAGTAAAGTTAGCAGCTCCAATCCAGATTTCCTTGTCTATTCCAGTTACAAGCTCTTGTCTGTAAGCCCAAAGTTTTTCCTTATTTGGCGCATATTTATATTCTGCCCGGTATAGATCCATCATGAATTTGTTTTCCACCTTATGAATCGTTTGTGTGACAGTGTCTGTTAATTCCTGGGAATAGTAATTAAATGCGGGATAATTTGGATTATAATCTGAGTACAAAAAATGATTGGAGGTGGTGTCTATAATCCTAGCAGTGAACCGATAAAAATTATCTTCATCTACCGGTCTCAATCTAATTTCATTTTGAAATATTGAAACTGTATATACCTTAAATTCGGTAATTAGGTACACTCTATTTTCAAAATCTTTAAATAACCGTTGAGGTCTTTCAGGAGTTTTTGTTTGTGAAATGAGCGTATTTCTTTTATTAGCTAACTGTAGAAACCCATCTTTTTTTAATGATTTTTCATAAGCCAAAACAATCAAGTAGTTGTCTATAAACTCATAATCTGCAATGCTCGTAGTTTCACTAGAAAAAACGGTATCGGGCTTTTCTTTTGCATAGATTACTTTTTCTCTTAGAGTTTTGGTTTCTAGAGAGATAGTCAAAAAGAGATCTCCTTGTTTTGCTTTTTTCAAGGAGTTTTTATTCAGTGTTATTGTCTCTGGTTTGTAACCAACATGAGAAAAAATTAGTTGTGTCTCTTTGTTTGATATACGAAAAGTAAAAAGCCCATCCTTATCTGTTCGTTCAATTCTTCTAGGATTGTTGGCAGCATATATTTTTACATCTTTGATACTTTTGTTATCGGAATTTACAACCTTCCCGGAAAGTAGAATAGTCTCTTGGCTCATCCCTGAATTGGCGAAAATACTTAGAGCAAAAAGTAGTGTGAAAAATAACTTCATAGATGTGGTTTATTCTTTAGATGCAGAATGAAACGTTTTTCCATAAAAAAAGTGCTTATTTGATTAAGCACTTTTTTTAAATTCTATTTTTTGTTTAAAAAGATTTAATCCATCCCCACTTATCTTCTTCTTGTCCTCTTTTAATTCTATTCAGAAAATTGAGAACCTTATTAGAGATTTTTCGGTCAGCAATTTCAGGTAGTACATAGTTTTTTCCTTCGTGACCTATAGTATGAATTTGAGCAATTGTTGCTGCAGTTCCAGCGCCAAATGCTTCTTCAAGCTTTCCGCTTGCCATGGCTTCAATGATTTCAGTTACCTCAATTTTTCTCTCCTCAACCTCTATTCCCCAACTCTTTACAATTTCTAGTACGCTTCTTCTTGTAATTCCAGGTAGAATCGTTCCACTAAGGTCTGGAGTTATCAGTTTTCCATCAATTACAAACATGACGTTCATTGTTCCTGACTCTTCAATGTATTTATGTTCTTTACTGTCTGTCCATAGCAGTTGGTGGTAACCTTCTTCTTTAGCTAGTTTTGCTGGGTACAACGATGCCGCATAGTTTCCTGCAGCTTTGGCTTCTCCAACACCTCCATTTGCAGCTCTAGTGAAGTGAGACTCTATTTTCACCTTTAGTGGCTCAGTATAGTAGCTTCCTACCGGACAGCCAAAAATGATAAACTTGTAGGTTTCAGAAGGTCTAATTCCAACATATTCATCTGTTGCAAACATAAACGGACGTACGTATAACGAATTGGTTTCGTTGTCAGGAATCCATTTTTCATCTATTTTGAGCAGTTGTTCCAAAGCGTTCATTACTAGTTCGTTTGGAATATTTGGCATACACATTCTATTGGCAGATTTATTCAATCTGTCAAAATTGTCTTTTGCTCTGAACGTAAACACTTTTTCACCTTTACGGTAAGCTTTCATTCCTTCAAAGATTGATTGTCCATAATGCAGTGAGGACATAGCAGGACTGAAATGTAAATTTTGAAAAGGTTTTATCTCAAAATTGCTCCACTCACCATCTACATAATCCATCGTAAACATGTGATCCGAAAATACCTTTCCAAAAGGAATGTTGTCGAAGTCCACCTCGTTTATCCGAGAATTAGCAGTTTTAGTTATTTTTATTGACGAAATATCTGTTGCCATAATTCATAATTAATAGAGGAATGAGTTAAAATATTCCCTTTAGTTTTGAATACGAATTCTTCTTTCGCTCCCCATGTCCTCGTCTCTTCGTATTTCGAGCACAAAGATACTCTTTTTTTACCTTAATTAAAATAGATTTGGTACTTTCGTTTTGTATTAACGAAAAACTACACGCAATTTTTAGTTAGACTTTATCTTTTGAAGCGAACTGAAAATAGATGACATTTAAAAAAATAGTGAAGATTATGAAAGGATATGTATTTCCAGGTCAAGGAGCCCAATTTGTTGGAATGGGGAAAGAATTATACGAAAACTCATCGTTGGGAAAAGAACTATTTGAAAAGGCGAATGAAATACTAGGGTATAGAATTACAGACATTATGTTCGAGGGTACGCCTGAGGAACTTAAGCAGACAAAAGTAACTCAGCCAGCTATATTTTTGCATTCTGTAATTTTGGCAAAAGTTGCAGGAGAATCCTTTAAGCCAGAGATGGTTGCAGGTCATTCTTTGGGCGAATTTTCTGCCCTTGTGGCTGCAAATGCTTTGTCTTTCGAGGATGGGTTAAAATTGGTTTACACCAGAGCTATGGCTATGCAGAAAGCCTGTGAGAAGCAACCTTCAACCATGGCGGCTGTTTTGGGATTGGAAGATTCTGTGGTAGAGGAGGTTTGTGCAAGCGTGGAAGGTGTAGTTGTTGCTGCAAACTATAACTGTCCTGGACAATTGGTAATTTCGGGTGAGGTAGAAGCTATAGATAAAGCCTGTGAATTATTGACAGAAAAAGGAGCAAGAAGAGCTCTTAAGTTACCTGTGGGTGGAGCGTTTCACTCCCCTTTAATGTCTCCAGCCAAGGAAGAGTTGCAAGCGGGTATCGAAGCAGCTGAAATCAAAGCGCCAGTTTGTCCAATATATCAGAACGTGACAGCAAAGCCAGAGATTGATCCTGTTGTAATCAAAGAAAATCTCATTAACCAGCTCACTGGTGCTGTAAGATGGACACAAACCATGAATAACATGATAGAAGGCGGACTTTCTGAAGTTACTGAGGTTGGACCTGGGAAAGTTTTGCAGGGATTATTCAAAAAGGTGGATCGTCAGTTTCCAACAAGTAGTTTGGAGCTCTAGGAATTACTCTTTTTCTTTATCCAACTTGGTATGCTACTCTTGTAGCTATTGCTAAAATAATTAGAGTCGCCAATTGGCAATCTAATTCTTAGGTAGGCTGAGTCGGTTCCTGCGTAAATAGGAGTTTTGGTGTAGATGTATTGCTTGGGTTTTATTTGGTAATAAAAATCACCAAGCTTTTCCTTTGTCTTGACTTCTATGTCAACCCACCCCTTGTCTTTTGTTTTTATTTGCTGAATAATAAGTGCGCAACCTCTGTGCAATGGCAGATTTACCGAGCCTTGCCTTGCCGTATTTTCAATAATTACTGGATAGGCTTTTGCATATTTAGCTTCCTTTTGTTTCCTTAGTTGGCTATTCATTTTAGTATGGATAGAATCCAAAACGACAATTTTAACTGTTGATTTTTTACTTTTTCGCCATCCTGCTTTTTGGTTGTTTTTGTTTTTCTTTGAGGAGAGAAATGGATCGTATATTTGATTGTAGGCAAAAGGAATTGTCACTGTGGTTCTCGGTTTAATCTGATAGTTTATTTTTCTATCAATGTCCATTTTGTAATACAATTCATAGGGAGTCTTTTCCTTTTTTTTTGCACATTGGCATAAAAAAAGAATGAGGAAGAGAATTGAAATGTAAGGGTGTATTCTCATAATTTATAATGAATATGAAATAGAGGTGGTAGCAAGGCCTACAATCATTATGGCCAAATAAATGTATAAAATAGCTCCTTTTTTATGTCTATAAAACTTAGCTGTAATTATAGTGCCAAGTGGAATTGATATAAAAGAGGCGGTAAGAAAAGCCAGCCCTAAAATTCCCAGGCTATTTTTTGTTTTGATTATAAGTTTGTTTTTTCGAGTAAATATTTTCCTTTTAATTCCTTTTTTTGCTCTTCTTACTTGTGCCAAGTTTATTAAATACACTGAGAGGTAATAACAAATTGTAGCTCCGGTTATTGCTCCAGAAATGCACACAAAGTAGGTAGTTACCATATTGTTTCCTTCAATTAATAGGGCAGTTGCGGGCGCAAAGAGAAATTTGATCATCGACCAAAAAAAAATTCCAATATAGGGCAGTATCATGTTTTAGAGTTTAGGTCCGTAGGTTAGATCACCGGCATCTCCTAATCCAGGAACAATGTATGATTTATTGTTCAGGTGAGAGTCAACTTCTCCAATCCAAAAATCGGTATTTTCTGGAAAGAATTCAGTTATGGCCTTGAGGCCTTCTGGGGCCGCAACAACAGACAATATATGGACTTTTTTCGGTATTCCATTTTTAATTGCCGCTTTGTAGGCCAAAATCATTGAGCTTCCCGTAGCAAGCATTGGGTCGCACAAAATGAGGGTTTTCCCTTCAAGAGAAGGGCTTGATAAATATTCTATTTCTACTTCAAACTCTTCTTCACTTTCGTGTTTCCGATAGGCTGAAATAAAACAGCTTTCGGCTCTATCAAAATAGTTGAGTACACCATTATGTAAAGGAAGTCCAGCTCTGAGAATCGTGGCTATTACAGGCTGTTCATCCACAACAGTAACTAGCTTCTCGTCTAGAGGTGTTGATATTTTTTCAGTCGAAAAACTTAATGTTTTACTGAGTTCATAAGCCATTATTTCCCCAATTCGTTCGATGTTACGCCTGAATCTCATGGAGTCATTTTGAATAGAAATGTCTCTAATCTCCTTCATGAAAGAGCTGAGTACAGAGTTTGTCTTGGTGAATTCAGTTACCATCGTCAGTTTGGTTTTTGTTAGTCGGTTTCCAAGTCGGCCTTGGAGCTATCGGATGATTGAATAATGTGTAAATCTCTTTGAGGAAAAGGAATAGTGACTTCATGGTCTCTGAAAGACTTGTCAATCATGAAGCGTAGGTCACTTTTTAATATTTCTATTCTAAAAATTTCGGAAGTCCAGAAATACAATTCGAATACAAGTGCAGAGTCACCGAAATCTTTGAAGCTAACAAATCCTTTTTTGTTTTTACTTACTAATGAATGGGCTTCTAAACAACTCAATAGTAATTTAGATACAAGTTTGGTGTCACTTCCGTAGGCAACCCCAACTTCTATTTTAAAACGCATGTTATTATTGTTATAGCTCCAATTAGTTACATTTTCGGTAATAAATTTCTTGTTGGGCATAATGATGGTATAATCATCCCTGGTAATAAGCGTAGTGTTTCGGAGTGTTATTTTTTTTACTTTTCCAATGGTGTTGTCCACTTCAATGATGTCATTGGACTTTATGGTTCCATCAAATAAAATAATAACACCAGAGATAAAATCTGTAAATAAGCTTTGAAGGCCGAAAGAAATCACCACCAAAACTGCACTGGCACTGACTATTACACTAGTTAAATCAAACTTTAAGAATTTAAGACAAACCAAGAATGCAATGAAATACATGAAGTATTTCTGGATTTGAACAAATGAATCAACCCTTCCTTTACTATCAGGATTTTTGTCCATAAACTTGTGGGTAAGAGCTTTTAAAGTCTTAGTTACTAAAAAGGCAATTACCAGCGTTATCAAAATAAAAAATAGCGCCTTTACACGAATGACTTTTTCATCATTGTCTCCATAAGAGAATAATATTTCATTAAAAAAATTGAGCATGATTTTAAGTTTCCGGCCCGTGAAATTAGTTAATATATGTCGGACAATAAAATAAGTTGCGATTTCTGGTGGATGTTATTAAAAACTTAACTTAAAGTGTCACGCTTTAAGTTAAGATAAACGATTCTGAAAAAGCAAAAAAGCCACTTCGAATAAACGAAATGGCTTGTCTTTTTGCTCCCCCTCAAGGACTCGAACCTTGGACCTATTGATTAACAGTCAACCGCTCTAACCAGCTGAGCTAAGGGGGAATTTAAATCTGGTTTTTTTTACCGGTTTTTTCAAATCGGAGTGCAATATTAAGGGAAAGTTTCTAATTAAACAATATATTTGTAAAAAAAAGTAAAAAAACAATAATCTGTTTTTTTAAAACCCATTAAATCAATTATTTAACAGAATTAACAAACAAATACATAAAACTGAATGAAATTATTATCCATTGGTACCGTAGCATTTGATGCATTAGAAACCCCTTTTGGGAAAAGAGACAAAATTGTAGGAGGGTCTTGTACCTACATTGCTTTGTCTGCCTCTTATTTTTTGAATAAATCAGGGATTGTTTCTGTTGTGGGAGATGATTTTCCGCAAGAAATGATAGATAAATTAGAATCAAGGAATATTGATTTAGAGGGGTTGCAGGTCAAAAATGGAGAAAAAACATTTTTTTGGTCTGGAAGGTACCACAACGATATGAATACAAGAGATACTCTTGATACACAGCTTAATGTGTTGGAGAATTTTGATCCAATCATCCCAGAGTCTCAGAAAAGTGCCGAATATGTGATGCTCGGTAATTTAGTTCCTGCTATTCAAAACCAAGTAATGGATAGGTTAGGGAATAAACCGAAATTTACGATGTTGGATACGATGAATCTTTGGATGGAAGTCGCTTTAGAAGATTTGAAAAAGGTAATTGCAAGAGTAGATCTCTTAACCATCAATGATGAAGAAGCAAGGTTGCTGTCTGGGGAATATTCATTGAGAAAAGCGGCCAAAGTTATTATGGAAATGGGGCCAAAGTTCTTGATTATTAAAAAAGGAGAACATGGAGCGCTATTGTTTGGGCAAGATGAAATATTCTATGCTCCTGCATTACCATTAGAGGAAGTGTTTGATCCAACTGGAGCGGGAGATACCTTTGCCGGTGG
Source organism: Flavobacteriales bacterium (assembly GCA_965660305.1). Classification (GTDB taxonomy): domain Bacteria; phylum Bacteroidota; class Bacteroidia; order Flavobacteriales_D; family CAJJDF01; genus CAJJDF01. Next base: position 76,823 of record CBFHZD010000009.1, read on the forward strand.
TTTCATAGGTTATTTAGCAAGCACGGATGATACTTCATTCGAAAACATGAAGAGAGCGGTGATTGTTGGTTCTGCAATGGCCTCTTTCTGTGTAGAAAAATTTGGTTCTGAAAGAATCGAAAATCTCTCATTAGAAGAAATAAATTCAAGAGTGAATGAATTTAAGAAATTAACGGATTTTGATCTCAACCTAGCATTGGTCTAATTGTGAACTTAGTTCTGGACATAGG
>CBFHZD010000010.1:0-76746 GCA_965660305.1 Flavobacteriales bacterium
CTTTGGGAGACAATGGAAATATGCTTCAGGTTATTTTCTTTATCATCTTCTTTGGAATTTCAATGCTTCTAATTCCTGAAAAAAGTGCAAAACCTATCAAAGATTTTTTTGATGGACTGAATGATGTTGTTCTTAAAATGGTGGATTTGATTATGATCACTGCTCCTATTGCTGTATTTGCTTTGTTAGCAACAGTAATTGTTTCAGCCGAAAGCTGGGAAATCATTCAGGCTTTAATTATTTATTCTCTTACTGTTATTGGCGGATTATTCATGATGATTGTGTTTTACCTCATCTTGGTTTCTCTCATCGTAAAAAAGAATCCATTTTGGTTCCTCAAGCAGCTCGCTCCTGCTCAGTTGTTGGCTTTCACCACAAGTAGCTCTGCTGCAACTCTTCCTGTTACCATGGAACGTGTAGAAGAACATTTAGGCGTAGATAAAGAAGTTTCTAGTTTTGTTTTGCCAGTTGGCGCAACAATTAATATGGACGGAACAAGTTTGTATCAAGCCGTGGCTGCGGTATTTATTGCTCAAGCTCTGGGTGTAGATTTAACCACTAGTGATCAATTAACAATTGTGCTTACCGCACTAATGGCTTCCATTGGTTCAGCTGCAGTTCCTGGAGCCGGAATGGTTATGCTTGTTATTGTTTTACAGTCTGTAGGTAAGTTCTCTGCCGAACAAATTGCGATTGGGCTCACACTCATATTTGCCGTTGACAGACCTTTGGATATGCTCCGAACCACAATTAATGTAACAGGAGATGCAACAGTATCGATGATTGTTGCCAAAACTCTGGGGAAAATTCACGACCCAAAACCAAAAAATTGGGACGACAATCTAGAGCATTTGTAAACCTGCATGAAGACTCATTCCGTATTGTTTTTTTAACTTAGTTCAAACCTCCTAGGCGAAGTCTTTATTTCTAAATAGGCTGAATTAAGTTGTAAACTGTATGTTCAACAAAAGGACTTACAGCATTCTATTCGGCTCCCTTATCATTGAGAAAAGCGAACAAACGCATACAGCCATTTTCTTTGAAACAAATAACAGTTAAACGAACAGATTTGAAACTGAATTAATATCTTTGTAATACCACAAATAGGAAAATTATAGATCAAAATGATTGAATTAAATACACTTAGAGCGCATCCAGAGGAAATAATTAAAAAATTGTCAATCAAAAATTTTGATGCCAAAACACTGGTTTCCGAATTATTAGAATTGGACAAGAAAAAAAGAGAAATACAGGTTGAGAATGATGCATTACTGAACAAGAGAAATGTACTTTCTAAATCTATTGGAGACCTCTATAAATCTGGTAAAGTAGAAGAAGCCAACGAAAAAAAGGAAGAAACAAAAAGCCTGAATGATTCTATTCAAGTATTAAAAGATAAATTTAATGAATTAGAGCAAAAAATTGATGGTATTTTATACCAACTGCCCAATGTTCCAAACAATGAAGTGCCTGAAGGAAAAACTACAGAAGACAACCTGACAATTTATGAGTACGGTGAGCCAACAAAAATGCCTAGTTCGGCTAAACCTCATTGGGAACTTGCCAAAGATTATGATTTGATTGATTTTGACCTTGGTGTTAAAATCACAGGAGCTGGTTTTCCTGTTTACAAAGGAAAGGGCGCTAAATTACAAAGAGCCCTAATCAATTTCTTTTTGGATGAGGCAGAAAATGCAGGATATAGGGAAGTAATTCCTCCCCTACTTGTCAATGAAGCTTCGGGATTCGGAACAGGTCAACTTCCTGATAAGGAAGGACAAATGTATCATGCCACAGAGGATAACTTTTATTTGATTCCAACAGCTGAAGTGCCAGTTACAAATATTTTTAGAGATGTAATACTCAAAAAAGAGGATTTTCCACAAAAATTAACTGCATATACTCCGTGTTTTAGAAGAGAAGCTGGAAGTTACGGAAAAGATGTGAGAGGATTGAACAGGCTTCATCAGTTCGATAAAGTAGAGATTGTTCAAGTACAACATCCTGAAAAATCATACGAAGCGCTGGATGACATGATAAGCCATGTAAAAAATTTACTCGAAAAATTAGAATTACCTTATCGAATTTTGAAGTTGTGTGGCGGTGACTTAGGGTTTACCGCAGCAATAACCTACGATTTTGAAGTGTATTCTGCAGCTCAAGAAAAATGGCTGGAAGTGAGTTCCGTTTCCAATTTTGAAACCTACCAGGCAAATAGACTTAAATTAAGGTTTAAAAATGAGGAAGGAAAAACACAATTAGCCCATACATTAAACGGAAGTGCATTGGCATTACCTAGAATATTGGCGGCATTGTTAGAAAATAATCAAACTCAAAACGGAATCGAAATACCAAAAGCATTAATTCCTTACACCAGATTTGAAACTATATAAGCTATGAAATATATCCTATTTTTTTCTGTAATCTTGGCTCTATTCAGCTGTAATCAGCCGACAGCATCCTCATCTTTGTATTCAGATGAAATTAAAGATTTAGACCATACATTTGCCACAATGGACTCTAACTACAAAGAGTTTTCAAACGCTAATATAGATACACTGCAAAAAATAAGAGAGTTAGCGAGTTCAAAGTACGAGGTAATAAAAAGAACCTATGAATCAGACTATATTGATACTACTTTTGAAAAAATAATGTTAATCGCAAGAGGACAATTTGTTAAAAAACTGAGTAGCATTGAGGAAAAAAGCAATGCAATAAATAAGGAATACTCTTACTCTAAAGAACAGATTAAATCTTTAAGAGAAAATCTGATTCATGAAAAATTAGATAAAAATGAATCTCTTATTTATTACAGCGAAGAAAAAAATGCCTTGATACTTCTTAATGCTGAAATTGTTAACTTTAATGAATCAATAAAGAATACAATCTCGCTTTCTGGCGTTATATTGCCACAATTGGATTCAATCATAGAAGTACATGCAAAAAATACAACTGAATAACACCTACCCCTTTTATTTTCTGCTCCTGTTCCTTGTTCTTATTGGTTCAAGTAATGCCACTTATGGACAAAATAGCGACTTACAAATGGCTCAGTATTACTACGAGCAATCAGATTTTGGAAAGGCGAAATTATACTACGAGAAACTCTATTCTCCGTCTGCTTCAAAAACCGTTTATACAGAATACATCAATACGCTTGTTGCATTAAAAGAGTTTTCGGAGGCTCAAAAAATCACTAAGAAGAAAGTGAAAAACGAAAATTTTGGAGCTTTTTATAAAATAAAATTGGGTGAATTGTATGAAAAAGAGGGAGAACAGACCAAAGCAAACTCTCATTTCGAGGAAATTATTGATGACTTGAATAAAAAAAACTCTATCAGTGAATATAATTCATACGCACAAGGCTTTATTGATGTTTTGAAATATGAATTTGCCATTTCTGTATTCCAAAAATGTGATAAAATTCATGACAACTCCAACCACAACTTATCCATTGCAAACCTGCATGGGCTTATAGGAAACCATGAGCTCATGATAGAAGCTTACTTAGAACAAATACTTATTACACCAAAACAAGTTGGCTACATAAAAGCTATGTTGCCTAGGTCAATCAATTTTTTAGAGGATAACAAAGTTGTTGACATACTGAAGAAAAAAACACTGAAGAACATTCAGAAAAACCCAGAAAATGAATCGTTATACGATTTGTTAATTTGGACATTTCAACAATCAAATGATTTTGAAAGTGCCTATATTCAAGTAAAAGCATTAGATAAGCGAACAAAAAAGAAAGGTGAGAAAATTTACGACTTTGGTCAATTGTGCACCTCAAACAAAAAGTATGATTTAGCTATTGAAGCTTTTGAATATTGCATTTCAAAATTTGAGCCGCAAGATTACTCGTTTTTAGCGTCAAAAAGAGCAATTCTCGAGACCCTTCAATTGAAAATATTTTCTAACGCAAATTATACTATGTCAGACTTAATAAATTTGAAAAACAGATGTTTATCTACCATCAATGAAACAAACAGCGCTGAAGATAATTTTTTCATTTTGCAAGGATTAGCCCATTTAGAAGGGTTTTATCTTTACAATACCGATACAGCTGAAATCATTTACAACCAACTCATAAATTATCCTGGAATAAACTCGAAGCAACAAAATAAAGTGAAAATTGAATTGGCAGACATCTATATGTTAAACAACGAGATCTGGGATGCATCACTCCTTTACATGCAGGTTGAAAAAAAATTCAAACACGATATATTGGGCTCTGTGGCCAAATACAAGAACGCCAAATTATACTACTACAATGGAGATTTTGAATGGGCTCAGAATCAATTGGATGGACTCAAAGCATCCACATCTAAATTAATTTCCAATGATGCAATTGATTTGTCGCTCCTCATCACTGACAATTATAACATGGACACCACCCCAATAAACATGAAACAATTTGCAAGGGCAGATTTATTGATTTATCAAAATAAATTCGATGAAGCAGAACTTCTATTTGATTCAATTATTGAAAGAAACTCAGATCATAGTTTAGTAGATGAAATTGCTTTTAAAAAATATGAAATCGCTTTTAAAAAGCAAGAATTTAGTCAAGCACAACAACAACTGAATTCCATTATAACCAATTATTCGGATGGAATCCTAGCTGACAATGCCATCTTTAAACTTGCCGAGCTAAATGAAAATCAACTTAATGATTCTAAAAAAGCCATGAGCTTATATAAAAAATTACTGTTCGAATATCCAGGGAGTCTTTTTGTGGTAGAATCCAGGAAAAGATTCAGAGCCTATCAAGAGAAATTTCCAGACCCCAACGAATCAATTCAAATAATAGAACAATAAAAAAGTCCTCAGAAAGCTGAGGACTTTAGAATATTTTGAATGAATTAATGATTACTTTTTGAGTAAATCCCTAATTTCTGTTAACAAATCCTCTTGCGAAGGTCCTGATGGTGCAGGTGCAGCTTCTTCTTTTTTCTTTTTGGTTTTGTTGTATGCCTTGATGATCATAAATAACACCAATCCTACCAAAACAAGATTGATAATAGAGTTAATCCACTCACCATACATTACTGCATTCATAGGAGTTACAACATTTCCTTCGCCATCCAAAACAGCTTCAGAAAGTACGTACATTAAGTCAGAAAAATCAACTCCTCCTGTAAAATGACCAACAATTGGCATGATTACCTTCTTAGTAAACACCGAGATAACTTCTTTTATTGCTCCTGCAATAATTACTGCAACCGCCAGTTCAATGACATTTCCGGTTAGTATAAACGCTTTAAATTCTTTTAACATAGTTAGATAGTTTTTTTGAAATTATAATTAAATCAAATATAAAGAAAGTTATTAAAATACAGTTTTGGGGTTTGCATAAATATATCATTTACCGAACAGAATTAAGATAAGGTAGCTATTCCAATCCTGCTTCTACACCTTTAACTTATAATTATAAGTTTCACCAACTGCCAAAACTCTCATTAAATTCATAAAAAAAGGAGGTAACTTGTTTCAAGCACCTCCTTATTTTTTATTGTTCTTTCTGAACTTATTTTGTAAATAATAATTCTCTCAATTTTGGCATCGGCCACATGGAGTCATCTATTAATATTTCCAGTTTGTTTACATGATAAGCGATGGTATCAAAATGAATTTTTACCGTGTCGCAATAAGCAACTGCTTTGTCAAAGGGATGCTCAATTTTATTGGCTTTCTTTCTCATATCCAACATGGTTTCCAAATTTTTCTTCAAAGCTGTTAGATGAGTTGATAATTCTGTCAATACACTCAATTGAGTATAGCAGTTTTGTTTAAATTCCTTTTCACCAAAAATCGATTTCATACCTGAAACATTTTCAAGCAATAAATTTTGATACTTCACTGCAGCAGGAATAATATGATTTTGAGCCAAGTCACCTAACATTCTTCCCTCAATTTGAATTTGCAATTGATACATTTCCAACTGAATTTCCTGCCTTGCATGGTATTCTACTTCTGTAAAAACTCCCATTTCAGAGAATAAATCAACATACTTCTTTTCTGATACTTTTTGTACAGCTCTTGGTGTGTCCTTTAAATTAGAAAGCCCTCTTTTTTCAGCCTCTTTCACCCACTCTTCTCCATACCCATTACCTTCAAATCTAATAATCTTTGATTCTTTAATTAACTTCTGAATTTCTTTCAAAATAGCCATGTCCTTCTTTTCTCCTTTCTTAATTCTGGCATCTGTTGATTTTTTAAATTCCTGAAGCTGCTTTGCAATAATTGTATTCAAGGCAATCATTGGTGTAGCGCAATTTGCGGTTGAACCTACAGCTCTAAACTCAAACTTATTTCCAGTAAAAGCAAAAGGCGAAGTTCTATTTCTATCCGTATTATCAAGCATTAACTCTGGAATTTTCCCAATGTTCAATTTCAAGGCTGTTTTCTCGTCTGGCGTCATCGCACCAGACTTTACGTTCTTCTCCAAGTTATCCAGCATTTTGGTTAATTGCTGCCCAATAAATACAGAAATAATTGCTGGAGGTGCTTCATGTCCACCCAAACGATGATCATTACTTGCTGTGGCAATACTAGATCTCAAAATATCCGAATAGTCGTGAATGGCTTTTATTGTGTTGACAAAAAATGTTAAGAAACGAATGTTTTCCTTCGGGTTTTTTCCTGGCTGCAATAAGTTTACTCCAGTGTTTGTAGAAAGCGACCAATTGTTGTGTTTCCCAGAACCGTTAAGACCCGCAAAAGGTTTTTCGTGTAAAAGCACCTTGAAATTATGCTCGTCTGCCACTTTTTCCATCACATCCATCAAGAGTAAGTTGTGATCTACAGCTAGGTTAGTCTCTTCAAAAATTGGTGCACACTCAAACTGATTTGGCGCTACCTCATTGTGTCTGGTTTTTACAGGGATACCTAATAGTAAAGATTGTTTTTCAAAATCCCTCATAAAGGCAGTGACTCTCTCGGAAATTGTTCCAAAATAATGATCGTCCAATTGTTGACCTTTAGCTGGCTTATGGCCAAAAAGTGCTCTACCTGTCATCATAATATCAGGACGTGCATTGTAAAGCGCAGAATCTATTAAAAAATATTCTTGCTCCCATCCCAAGGTTGCCTGAACTCTGTTAATATTCTTATCAAAGTACTGGCAAACTGCAGTTGCTGCTTCATCAACTTTATTCAATGCTTTTAACAAAGGCATTTTATTGTCCAAAGCTTCTCCAGTGTAGGCTATAAAAATCGTAGGAATACATAACGTTGTTCCCATAATAAATGCTGGAGAAGACGGATCCCATGCGGTATATCCTCTTGCTTCAAATGTATTTCTAATCCCTCCATTTGGAAAACTAGAAGCATCTGGTTCTTGCTGAACTAACAATTCACCTCGAAATTTTTCAATTGCTCCATTTTCTGAAGTTTCAAAAAATGCATCATGCTTTTCTGCAGTAGAACCTGTTAAGGGCTGAAACCAGTGCGTATAGTGTGTAACACCTCTTTGCAGAGCCCATTCTTTCATTGCATTTGCAACTTGGTTCGCCACCTCTCTATCAATTCGGGTACCATCACTAATTGATTTCTGAACACTTTTAAACACCTCTCCCGACACGTGATTTCTCATTTTTTCGTCAGTGAATACGTCCCTTGCAAAAATTTCTGAGATTTTTTGTGGAGTAATCTTAATTTCTTTTGCCTTTCTACTGTTTATCGTTTCAAGAGCATTGAATCTAGTTTGAGCCATAATTTTATTGTTTAATGAAAAATTTTAACAAATATAATTATTTTGAGGGGGGTAATAATTAATTTTATAGTAAATCTTATCAACAACCCCCATTTTTTTATACCCAATTCTTTTGAACTTACATTTCCACTCCATTTCTGTAATAAAAAACGGGGGCTATTTTACTCTTGAATGTTTTTATTTAAAAAAGTAATCGGTTACATTTGGGAGTGAAATTAGCTGTAATCATAGTCAACTACAATGTAAAGTACTTTTTAAAGCAATGCTTGGAGTCCGTTTGCAATTCTACATGCTTAAATGAAATAGAGGTTTATTTAGTAGACAATGATTCTAAAGATGGTTCGGTGGAAATGGTTGCCACTACATTTCCCGAGGTGAAAATTATTGCCAACAAGAACAATGTTGGGTTCTCAACTGCTAATAATCAAGCTATAAAACAAACCAACGCGAAGTATGTAGTGCTTTTAAATCCAGATACTCTCGTTCAATCTGACAGTTTTGAAAAGGTAATTCGATTCATGGACGAGCATCCAGATGCAGGAGGGCTAGGTGTAAAAATGATTGATGGAAACGGAAAGTTTTTACCCGAATCTAAAAGAGGACTGCCTACTCCTGAAGTGGCTTTCTATAAAATATTTGGTTTTTCTAAACTCTTCCCTAAATCAAAAAAATACGGACAATATCACCTAGGCTTTTTAGACCAAAATAAAACCCATAAAATAGAAGTCTTGTCGGGAGCTTTTATGGTAATGAGAAAAGAAACTCTGAACAAAGTTGGATTGCTAGATGAAGACTTCTTTATGTATGGAGAAGATATTGACTTATCTTACAGAATAACTTTAGGTGGGTATGAAAATTATTATTACCCAGGCACTACCATCATTCACTACAAAGGAGAAAGCACAAAAAAAAGCAGTGTGAATTACGTTTATGTATTTTACAAAGCAATGGCAATATTTGCAAAAAAACACTTTGAATCCAATAAAGCGAGTTTATTTTCTAAGCTAATAAAAATAGCCATCTTCTTTAGTGCCAGCCTAGCTTTGACAAAGCGTTTTTTTTCGCTTTTCTTTTTACCAGTGATAGATTTTTGTACGGTTTTCTTTGGACTGCATATCGTCAAGACTATCTATCAAGATGACCATGGTTTGTTTCATCAACCACAACTGATCAACGTGTCTTTCGCCATATACTCTCTGCTCATTCTGCTGGCAGTCCTATTTTCAGGTGGTTATGATCGTCCGATAAAACTTCAGAAAGTAATACAAGGTGTTGTTATCGGATCTGTGCTTACCAGTATTGTTTATGTTTTTGTCGCCAGCAATTACTATTTTAACGTCAGTAGTGCCATTCTAGGGATTCTACTCATTATGGTTGGTCTCACTGGAATTAGGTGGATGCTACATTTTTTTAAAATAAAGAAATATAGAATTAATTTTTTTAGGAAAAAGATTGCAATTATTGGAGACCAAAAAGAAAGTGATAAAGTCAACAATTTAGTGGAACATACCCAATTATACTCTTCCATAGTTGGAACAATTTCCCCAACAAATACGAACAACGAAGAATATCTTGGCGAACTAAAAGATCTCAATAAGCTTAAAGAAAAACACAAAATAAATGAGGCCATTTTTTGCGCTAAAAATGTGAATTATGATACTGTAATTCAAACTCTAATCGATTTTCAGGAAACTGACATTCAGTTCAAACTAGCTCATACACAAGATATGTTTGTCTTGGGAAGCACAGACCTAAACACATCTGGCGAACTGCATACAATAAAGGTAATGGGCATAGAGTCCACAGAAAACAAAAGACTAAAAAGACTGTTAGACATCACTTTATCGATAAAATTTTTGGTCTTTGCTCCTGTTTTAATTCTGTTTCAGAAAAATAAATTAGTATTTATTTTTAATTGTTGGTCAGTTTTGAAAGGAGAAAAATCATGGGTAGGATATTCCAAGAAAGATGTCAGTGCTGGTCTTCCGAAAATTAAACCAGGAGTTCTTTCCATAAAAGATATCGCGAAAAACCCACTAAGCTTAGAGAGACTAAACAAAGTTTATGCAAAAGATTATTCCATTTGGAGAGACATCTCAATACTCCAAAAAAACCTCAGTCGTCTTGGAAATTAAACCTTAATTATTCATCTGAAACTTCAAGTTCCCAGACTTGAAATCCTTGTAACGCAAAGCTAATACCGCCAACAATTTGGTGAAAGATTCAAAAGCTAGTTCTGTTTCATCCGAGATTTCTTTTTTCTGAATCTTTAACGTAAGCTTTCCGTAAAGTCCAGTTAGGCAAATTTCTATATCGCTCATCCCCTCTGTTCCCGATTTATCTCTTAGTTCCTGAATGTATCCACCGGCTTCAGAATGAATTTCTTGATATTCTGTATCTTCCAAAGAAGTAAGAAGCGTATTGTGGAGAAAATTCATTTCATCCATGGTTTCATGAACTCTTGCAATATGGCCTTTTTCTTTCAGGTCATTCGATTTCATTTCTTCAATGATTTCCAGGTACCATTTTTTCACATCTTCCCGAGCTTCCTCAATTGAGGTCATTACCGAAATGTAATGATCAAAAATATCATCAATTTTAAAATCGAAACTTCTTATAATCGTTTCTACCTGAAACATGTAGATAACATATTCAGCAATATTTTCTTTTTTCTTTTGGTTGGCTATTAACATTACTTGGCTACCGATGTTTGGTTTTGTGAATACTCCTTATTTATTGCATCCACGACATAATTGGAAATATCATAATTAGGGTTAGAATACAAAATTGAGCCTCCATTTTGGTAAATCAATATAAAGTCAAACCCCAGAGTTTTTGCAAAAGACTGACAAAAGGTTTGCACTTTAAGGTAGTAATTTTCCATTTCTTCTGATTTCATAATCATATACTCTTGCTCTTGCTCTTGAGAAAATTGATAAATCTTCTGTTGTAAACTCTGCTCCATTTCCAAGATTTCATTTTGCAACTCCATCAATTTCCCCTGCTCCTGCTCCAATTGCTTGTCTGTTAGTGTTGGCGCTTTTATCGTATATTGATTCTTTTTTGATTCAAAATCAGAAATTTTGTTTTTATAATTCCTTTCGTAAGTTCTCTTTTTTGCTTCAATATTCCCTTGTAATTCTTTCTCTTTTTTGGCAATTCTGTTTTCTACGTCTCTCAACATAGTCAATTTTTTATTCAAAGAATCATTATTTACATAAGCTATTTTGATTGGCTTAGCTGCAATATTCGAATCTAAGTTCATGAACTTCATGAGAGAATCTTCCATCATTACAACTGGTTGTTTTGTTTCCTCAGCCACAGGCAACGGAGCATTTTTTTCTGAAGAAAAATGCAAATAAAATAACACTGCAACAGCTGCAATGAGAACAACATTAAGAATAGTTCCCGCTTGTTTCATGATGATTAAGTTTTGATTGATTTCTGCAAATTTAATACAATCTTCAACTCTACCAATTCGGTTTCCTTTAAAAATTATGTTTCACCTCTGGATTAACTTTTTTTAACTGAATTACACTACACTTATTTTTTGTAAGTTTGGCTTAAGAATTGCATTATAAAGCCAACAAAAATAAAGTATGAAACGCGCTATTTTTCCAGGATCATTTGACCCCATTACCAAAGGACACCAAGCATTGGTGATCAGAGGACTAGAACTATTCGATGAAATTATCATCGCAATTGGTTCCAATGCCAACAAAAGCTACTTGTACTCTTTGGAACAAAGAATCAGTTTTATTCAAGAAGTCTTTAAGGACGAGCCACGAGTAAAGGTTGAATCCTACGAAGGTTTAACAGTTGATTACTGCGAGAAAAAAAATGCTCAATTTATGCTGAGAGGACTTAGAACTTCTCCAGATTTTGAATTTGAACGAGCTATTTCACAAGTCAATAAAGAAATGAAACCAAATATAGAATCAGTGTTTCTGATTACTTCGGCAGAGTTATCTGCCATTAGCTCTTCTATTGTTCGAGACATCATTAAAAATAAAGGTGATGCATCTGCGTTTCTACCAAGCGAGCTTACCCTAATCTAATTCTATGAAACTAAATTTCATCTCCTCTTCGATTTTAATATTCCTGACTCTCCACGTATTTTCAACCCAAATAAGCGGAAAAACCTACAAACCCTTTGCAGGTAAAACAGTGAATTTAATCGAATACACAGATTACATCACACTAACATACAAAGTGTTACAATCTACCGAAATTGACACCAACGGAAATTTTTATTTCGATTATGAAATTAGCGAAACTCAACAAGCAATTATCCAGATAGAATATCTCATTGGTATTATATACCTAGACCCTAATCAAAATTATTCTATCAAATTCCCTCCCAAATCGGAGGACGGCACCTACAGATTAACTCGAAATAATGTAAATATTGTTTTTGATTCCATTCCTATGAATGACATCAATGGACTTATTTTGGAATATGACAGGTTGTATGATCAATTTTTACAAGACAACAGATACAATGTTGGAAAAAAAATATTTCATTCAAAGCTCGATACCTTCAAAATAAAAACACAACATCAGTTTAATGGAGTAAAAAATTCATACTTCAAAGATTATGTACGTTACAGCATTGCAGATTTAGAGCTTGTTTCTCCTTCCTCGCACCTAAAGATTAACAAATTAGGACTTTACAACACCCACATTGTAAATAAAAAAATCAACACAAAGCATCATGCTCAAATGAGATTTTTGTTGAATTTTTATGAAAAAACACTCAATAACCAAATAGGTAAGGTTGGAGCAAAACTTACTTCCATTCTTCAAGAAAAACCCAGTTATATTGCTCTTGATACATTGCTAAAAAAAGATTATTTTTTTAAAATGAAAGCAATTAGAGAGTTGGTAATAGCAGAAAATTTATATTCCCTGTACTACAATCAGAACTACTCTCCCGTTGTTATGTTGGAATTGCTCAGGGAGGCAGAGCAAAGGGGTACAAGTGAGGATGTTACTTTAATCGTAAGTCAAATCATTAAAAAAATTACGAAATTAATCCCAGGAAGCACACCAGAAGAAATCAAATTGATTAATCAAAATAATGAAATTATATCCACCTCTGATTTTAATGGGAAATATATTTATATTAATTTTTGGGCACAATGGAATAAAGAGAGCTTGGCCGAAATGGATGTGTTTACCCGCTTGAAACAAGAATATGGAGATGTCATCGAATTTATCAGTATTAATATTGATGCAAATTATAAAAAATTCGAGATGTTTTGTGCCACTCACCCAAATTACAACTGGAACATGTTGTATTTTGGTGGGAACTCCAACCTACTGGATGCATTTAATATTTACTCCATTCCACATTATCTGCTATTGGATAAAGAAGGAAAAATTATTCAAGCGCCAGCTGACAAACCAGTTCCCGATGGAGAAAACATTTCCATTGAAAAACTGTTTTTTGATATCAAGAAAAGTGAATCTAAACCTAAACGATATAGAATTGGACAGAAGTAAAAATCAGCTGATTCAGTTGATTATTCATTGATCAAGAATATGCAATATCACTGAGACACTCTGTTAAACATAGAGTTGTAATGCAGAAGCCAAGTTTTAATCACATAATTAAAACTTCTCGTACTCTATTCAGATTATCATTATATGGGAACTCGACCTAAGCTTATTAAGTTGGTGAAGTATTCAATAAGACAAAGCAACTACTTTTTTTCCTTTATTTGAATTTGGAGTACATCCACCTTCAAAAGTGTAAAAGTCTAAAGCACTAAGCCTAGAACGTAGTTAGACGCAACAAGAATAATAACTAAAAAATATGTTAGAAATTTAGGAGCAAAAAAAAGCTTCGATAGTGACAACACACCATCGAAGCTAAATCTGTTTTATACTCTTGTTATTGACTTATAACAAGAAGGATAAATTAGTAATCAAATTGAAATTCAACTCTTCTGTTTTTTGCATGAACGCTTTCAGGACATTTTGTTCCGTTATCACAATCGTTCAACAATTTGGACTCTCCATAAGCTTTTTGTGCAAGAATTTGCTTTTTACAAACACCTTTTTGCATCAAGTAGTTTGCAACTTCCTCAGCTCTTTCTTCAGATAATTTCTGATTGTATTCTTCAGTTGATTTACTATCTGTGTGAGCGCCAATAGAAACATTGATTGATTTATTGTCTTTAAGTAAAGATGCAATTTCATCCAAAGTAGTCTTGTACTTTTCTTGAACCTCGTATGAATCGAACTTAAAGAATATCATTTTATCAATGGATGCAAGTCTATTCTTTATCACCTCTTTAGCGTTTGCAACTGAATCTTCCAATCTCTTCTGCTCTGCAAGTTTATCCAGCTCATTCTGAATAGAATCTGCTTTCATCTTTGCCAAAGCTTCAACATCGTACATATTTATTTCATTAAATAGTGTGTCATCTAATTTAAAAAAGAACATGTCGTGATTTGTTGCTGCTGCCTTCACATTTCTTCCACTTGAAAAATATCCAGAAACATCATCTTTAAACACAATACCAAAGTCATCATGTTTTGAGTTCATGGAATTCTCAAATCTCTTAGGAGACTCTCCCTTGTCCATGTTAGCCTCAGAGATGTAATACATGTCATGGTTTGGATCGCTCGAATTTCCTTTTATCTTTTTGTTAGAAGAGAAAAACAACATTCCTTTTCTTGCGTAAGAAAACATCTCATCAGAGGCGGTATTCACAGCATCACCAAGGTTAACTGGTTCAGAAACTCAGTTTTCACCATCAAGACTCACGTAATATAAATCTATTCCTCCTTTGTGTCCTTCACCTTGGGCCGCAGAAAAGTATAGTCTCTTAGTGTAATCAGAATAAGTCATGTGACCTACAGAGGCACCCTCTATATTGTGATCAAACTTTTTCTTAAAAGTCATACTATTGTCATCATTCAAAGTAAAAACAAGAATTTCAAGGGTATTCACTTCAATTGACTTACTTTCTTTTAACTGACTTTTTGAGTAAGTATTTCTAGTTAAGTAAACCTCTTTATCATCCATGTTAAAGAAAACTGGACCATCATTGTACTTTGAGTTCAAATCAGTTACAGCCTCTTCATTATCCTTTGAGTACTCTTCTCCATCAATGGCAACAGCGTACAAATCATAGAATGCACTATTACTTTTGTAAAACTGATGATTTCTGTAAAAGTATAACCTACCATTTTGATAGTCGGCAGTTACTTCCGATAATGGACTTGAAGATATTTGATTTACATAAACTGTTTGTGAGTAAACCAAACAGGTATTAAATATTGCGAATATAAGTGTGTATAATTTCATAATTAAAAAGTTACTGGGGATATAGTTTGATATTTTCCTGGCCAAAGACCTATTAAACGAAATGAAACCTCTAGTCCACCTCTACCATTTGATGCTTCGCTTAAGTCTGACATTGAGACATCATAGCTAATTCCAAGAGTGTATTTTTCTCTAAAATCAATCATCACTTGCGGTATGATTGCATCAAAAGCTCTATAAAAGACTCCATAGTGTAATCTCAAACTTTTTTGATATCCTGTGTATTTTGATTCCGACTTCCCAAGAACAGTACTCATAAGGAAACCAACATTAATCTCGCTTGCCAAATTTTGGTTTGCGATAAAAAATGAAGGTGTAATCCCCCATCTGTCGTTTTTAAAAGTAAACTCCTTATGTCCATGAAGAATATACTTAACAGGCAACCTATCCGATTCATCAATGATTCCCGTTTTGGCACGAGTAACGTGACTTGCAGAAAAACCTAATTGGAATGAGTTTCCTTTGTAATCAAAGTTTCTAAATAATAACCCTACATTAAAATCTGCAAAGTTATCTGCTCTTCCAGAAAAGGTTTCTTGTGAGGAAGAATTTTGAACAACTTCAAGACCATTGTATTGGTCATCCCACAATAAATTCTGGTAATTAGCAGAGTTCTGAATAATCCCCATACCAAGTCCCAATGTTAAATCAGATCGTTTAGAAAGAAATACCGTTTGGGAAAGGTTAATCATTCCATTAAAGGTCTTCGTTTTTGAATCACCCGCTTGGTCTTGAAACATGTGAAAACCAATTGAGGTTTGTTTTCTTCCATCACTATTTTCAAATAACCCCATGTCATAAGAAAAGAAGAAAGTTTTATAGGCATTAGAAAATGAAGAATACTGTTCTTTAAAATCTAAAACACCTCTAAAATCTCCACTAAAGTTTCCAGTATTGGCAGGGTTTAAATGAGTAGCTGTTACATTAAATTGTGAAAAGTGAATGTCTTGTGAAAAAGCTGACATGCTTGTGAAAAGGCCCAATACCCCTCCTAATAGAGCTTTGTTCAACTTGTTTCCTTTAAAGAATCCAAATCTCATCTTTAAACTATTTTTTGTTTGTATCATTTTGTTAAGTTTAAGGTAATTATCTTACTAGTGTAATATTTCCTTTTTGTTCAAATTCCCCAAAGTCTTTTATTTGAGCTTTGATGTAATAGACATAAACCCCACTTTGTGATTTCTGTCCTCTGTATCGTCCATCCCATCCTTGATCAACATCTCTGGATTCAAATACTTTTTCTCCCCATCTGTTATAAACCATGAAAGTGATTTCTTCAATTCTGTTACTTCTTGCATAAAGAACATCATTCAGGCCATCTCCATTTGGTGAAAATATTTGAGGAACAAATAATATATTCTCATCTATGATAGATAATGCAAATACATCATCATTAAAGTTTCGAGTATTCCATTCCACATAGTTTCCTGGGGATCCTAGGTTTGCAGGGTTTGTCTCATTGTCAAAAAAATCGACTACGATATCTTCAAACCTTGGCACAGCTTTGTTCCATTGCCCCAGAGTAGTATATTTTCTATCTGATGCTAAGTGGTCTGAATCAAAGAAATACAATTTAACGTTTGCACTAGATTCTCCGAAAAAACGACCGATGTGGTGATAAAACTCGCTATTAATCTCAAAAAGCTCTCCTGCCTTTCTCGATCTGCTGTAAGGCCCTGCTGCTCCAGTAAATGAAGTTCCAGTTCTATCAGTTGATGCATCTGTTGCTGCCAATCGCACACCAAAAACACTGCTATCTCCAGTACTTGGTGTAATATCTACTCCTCTGTATTCACTAGAAACAAGATTCACATTACCCACCGGAAATCGGTAAGTTGCTGTTCTGTCTGTGCTTCTTAGGATATATCCTCCAATGGAGTCCCCAGATACAAAACCAGAGTTCCAAACTAATGAGGAAGGATCTGGGTTAGATACATGGATTCTGTTGGCATTGAGAACAAGCTCAGCATCTGCCAAGTCAAGTCTATTTCTTACCTCTGCATCTTGTGCAAGAGTTTTCATTGTGGCTCCTCCTGAAAGAGCAAGGTTGTAAAACCTTGTAGGGTTACTTCCCTTTATAGTTTGGGTATTTCCAATTAAATCAACCAATCCATTGCTGGTGGATGAAACTCCGGAACCTCCAGAATTATTGGTCCAGTCCTCCGTGAGGAGGACTTCGCCAGAATGTACCAAACTACCTCCATTCTCTAAAGAAAATTCTCCATCGGTATACCAAGTTGCTCCTTGCGAAACAAACAATTCTCCACCTTGAATAAAAGTTCCTTGTTGAGAATAAGAATGCCCCATGCTAATCAATCCTAATATAAAGATTGCATTTATATAATGCTTCATAAAATGTAAGTTTAATGTGTTAATAGTTCGACTTCAGCTGATTAGTGTACTCCCAAGTAGATGAACATCGTTGAACTCATTGTTCTTGGTGCTGTGTTCATTGGAGTAGCTGATCCGCCAGAAGAAACTGTTACAGTGTGTGAATGGTTACCACTACTATAAATTTGTAATCTATCAGGTCTAGTAACCACGTTTGGCTCACCTGGAGAACTATCGTTATTTGTACTAGTATTGTTACCACCACTTGAAACTCGAACTAAACCTCGTCCACCGTTTGAATTGTTTGTATTGTTACCGTGAGAGTGATTTCCAGCAACATTGGTAGTTCCATTAAAAGTAACATTTGGCAAGTTAGCCTGAGAGATGACAGTTGTGTTACTTCCTGAAATAGAAGCCATTGAATCTCCATTTTGTGACAAGTATGTACCCGTTGCGTTAGGTAATAAACTATCAAAACCTAAAGATATTGCTGCCAATTTTTGTGCTGGAGTCAATGAATCAACTGATCTTCCGTCAAGCTTAATCCAACCTCTGTGATCCATTGGTTGCAATCCATACTTTACATCACCAATCATAGTTCCTTGGTAAAATCTCTTTGTTGCCAAAAGTGAATCAATGAATTCATCGTTACTTGCCAACCCAACTAAATTTGCTGAAGCTGCATTTCCATCTTCGATGTGTGCTGTAATTACAGTACCTTGAAGCTTAATGCTGTCTAAGTTTTGATCATCAATACTGTCGTTCATTGCCGTGATAAATGTCTCGTCAGTTAACAAACTATCCGCAATACCATTTGCCAACGTTGTATCTTGTGACAAAACGTCTAAGAAAGTACTGTCTGTTCCTAAAATGGTTGTGAAATTTGAATTAGTTCCTAATACCGACACAAAATTACTGTCTGTTGCTAACGTGTTAGTAAAACTAGTATCTGATGCCAATCCAATTAAGTTTGTAGATGCAGAACTTCCGTCTTCTATGTGCGTTGTTATTGTAGTCCCTTGCAAATCCATTCCTATTAAGTTTTGATCATCAATACTATCGTTCATTCCATTAATGAAGTTGGTATCGTTCATCAAATCGGTCATGATATTGTAATACATCGTATCCATAAATTCACTGTTTTGTGTCAATGTATCACCATTTCTATAAATAACACTTGTCAAACTATCAATGAAGGAACTTTGAGTGAAAAGTGAATCAGTTCTTCCAGATACGATATTTACGATTCTTCTTGAATCATATCTAATTAAATTAGAAATTGCTCCTATAGACATGTATCTTACTATTCCATTTGCTGGATCAACAACCAAAAGGTTGGTATCCCCTGGACTGTAAGAAATTAGCCCGTCAAACTTTGCAGGTTCGTCTCCCCCAAATGGTACAACATGTAAAGTTGTAGCTGGAGTAGTCGTGTTAACCCCTGTTCTTTGTGACATTCCTAATTTTGCTACCAAAAGGAATGCGGATAAAATAATTAGTGCTTTGATTTTCATAATTATATGTTTTTGTTTTTGTTTTTTAAATTCTTTGCGGTGCGAAAGTATCTTTTAAAAAAACGTTTACAATATATGTAACAATAGAATTGCTTAAGATGCATTTTTCGTTGCTTAAGATGCACGATTAAATATCTCAATGAATTTAACTTGTAAAATAATTCGATTCATATTTTTCTATAACACTGTTTGTTAACTTATTAAAAGAATGAATTAAACAAAAAAGCATTAATGTATAATTAATGTAAAATTGTTGTGTTTAAAAAGCCTGCCAAAGATATCAGATTGGTGATGTTATAAAATCAAGGACGATATTTACACTAGCAGGATTATATTGATTCTTATCAATTCAGAATCATTTTTATTGATTTTATTCTAATTTATAATGAGAGTATATAATTTTTGATTTCGATAATTCATCCCAATATCAGGAAGAAGACAATGGAAAGAAAAAGTCAGGGAAGAATTATTAAAATAAAAAGATTACAGATAAATGAAAATAAAAAAACTCAAATAAATTTTAATTTATTTGAGTTTTAAAGATGTTTTTAAATTTTAAACCAAAACAATTTGTTCATGGATTCAAACAAATTTAGGCCTAGTTTAATCTACAGAACAATCTTCTTTATCGCTTATTAATTTCTACATAATTACGTGCATTTGCACCGGTGTAGATTTGTCTTGGTCTTCCGATAGGTTGTTTGGTTTCTATCATTTCTTTCCATTGCGCTATCCAACCTGGAAGTCTTCCAATAGCAAACATGACTGTGAACATTTCTGTTGGAATACCGATAGCTCTGTAAATAATACCCGAGTAGAAATCCACATTTGGATATAATTTTCTATCCACAAAATAAGGGTCTTCAAGAGCTGCAGCCTCTAATTTCTTGGCGATATCCAAAACTGGGTCATTAATTCCTAATTTTTCTAGAACATCATCACAAGCTTTCTTGATGATTTTTGCTCTTGGGTCGAAGTTTTTATATACTCTGTGACCAAAGCCCATTAGTCGGAAGGGGTCGTTTTTGTCTTTTGCTTTATTCAAATATTTGGTTACGTCACCTCCATCATTTTTGATGTTTTCCAACATTTCTATTACTGCCTGGTTGGCACCACCATGAAGAGGACCCCACAATGCAGATATTCCTGCAGAAATTGAAGCATATAAATTAGCCTGTGAAGAACCTACTATTCTAACCGTTGAAGCAGAACAGTTTTGTTCATGATCTGCATGAAGAATAAACAGTAAATCAAGTGCTTTGGCAACAACAGGATCGATTTCATAATCCTCTGAAGGCACTGAGAACATCATTTGTAAGAAATTCTCACTGTAATTTAATTCGTTTTTTGGGTAAACAACAGGATGACGCTGTGCGTTCTTGTGAGACCAAGCCGCTAAAGTTGGTATCTTTGCAATCAATCTATAAATTGTCAAGTCAATAGCATCTTCACTTCTGTTTGGGTCTTGAGATTCTGGGTAGAATGAGGACAAAGAGTTAATTAAAGAACCAAGTACTCCCATTGGGTGTGCGTGATGAGGAAAGGCTTGATAAAACTTTCTCATATCTTCTGCAACCAGAGTATGCTTTCTGATATTTTCATTAAAATCGTCAAGCTGCTCCTTATTTGGTAATTCACCTTCTATAAGTAGGTATGCCACTTCCAAAAAAGTCGATTTTTCCGCCAATTCTTCAATCGAGTAACCTCTGTAACTCAAAATTCCTTTTTCTCCATCCAAAAAAGTAATTCCACTTTCAGTGGCTCCGGTATTTTTATAACCTGGATCTAAGGTCACGTAACCTGACTGCCCTCTAAGTTTTGAGATGTCTATTCCTTTTTCGTTTTCTGATCCAGTTATTACAGGAAATTCGAAAGTTTCACCGTCTAGAATGAATTTGGCTGTTTCGCTCATAGTTTAATAAAAAAATTAAAGTGTCATTTGTATATGCAATTGTATCAATTACATTGCTCTGCGAATATAAAAAACATTCAGGGTTAAATGCAATTTTTATTTTGCAAATTTTGTACAACTAAGAATAAATAATTGAATTGAGTTTTAATCTGACCTATTAAAGGATTAATCCTATATTTTAAAGACTTCTTTATCAGCTATCATCATTGCTCTAAACTCTGCTAGAATTGCAGCAGTAGCTCCCCAAACTACTTTACTATTTAAATCCAAAAAAGGAGTGTTCAATTTTAATCCTCCTTGAACCTTAACCTGAGTTTCACCAACGACTGAAGGTTCGAATAAATCCAGGATCGGCACCTCGATAATTTCTTTCACTTCTTTTTTTTCTTTAATAAAATTAGGTTCCTCATCGCAAAAACCAATAAAGCTAGAAACCAAAAAATTACTTGGTGGTATGTAAATTTCCGTCATCTCTCCAACAGGTATAATTTGAGAAGAATCAATTCCAATTTCTTCCTGTGTTTCTCTCAAAGCTGTTTCGTAATTAGAATCATCATTTTTTTCCACCTTCCCACCAGGAAAACTAATCTGGTTTCCATGAACACCTTTGTAATCGTGCCTTTGAGTTAGCGGAAAAAACCATTCTCCACTTTTGGGATAGATCAACAACAACACAGCTCCCTTTTTGGGGTTCTCCGGAATAGTTTTGACAAGCCTGCGATAGGGTGTCATTTTTAGATGTTCCTTTTCACCGGGTAATTCCTTGAGAAAGGCTTCTCTCAATTTTTGAAGTAAAAATTGTGACATCTATTTGTTTTCTTTAAATAACAAAGACTCTGAATTGATGCAATACCTCAAACCAGTTGGATTTGGACCATCGGTAAAGACATGCCCCTGATGTCCTTTGCAAACAGCACACACTACCTCTACTCGATTCATTCCAAAAGAATTATCTTGGATCTTTTCAATATTTCCCTTGATGAAATCATAAAAAGAAGGCCACCCCGTACCAGAGGAAAATTTAGTGTCAGATTGAAACAAGGGAGTTTCACAACCTTTACACAAATAAGTTCCTTTTTTTTTCATTCCTACATAATCTCCAGAAAAAGCTCTTTCGGTTCCTTTTTCTCTTAAAATATAATATTCTTTGGATGTCAGTATATTTTTCCAATCTTGATCTGTTAAGGCTGAATAATCCTTAATGGAATCGCGTTTTATTCTTGATTCTCGATTTGCAATGACATCAGAATCTTCTTTCAAAACTTCACTCTGTTGGTTTGGTATTGTTTTATTGACAGATTGAGAGCATCCAAACAAAAGGAGAAGTCCAATAATTTTGAGGATTAAAATACGGAAGCTTGTTGTCATGGTAGGTATCATTTAGTTTTTAATAGTATTCAATCATTTCAAAAAAGGAAAATCTAAATTTAATTGATTTTCTTTTCGCTTTAATTGTTCTTTAAAATTAATTGAGTCTTGAGTTTTTGGATGAAGTAACCTGTGCTCCTTTTCCTTTTCAATCTGAAAAATTCTTTTGTTTATTTTTCTTGTTTCATCAGTAAAAAAGGAATCGGAAAATTTACTCCAAATGTAATCTATGGCTTGGGAGGATGGATGTAACATGTCATCAGCATAAAACCTATAATCTCTCAATTCATCTAACATAATTTCGTAAGAAGGAAAATACACCAAATTATCCATCTGTTGTTTAATTTCTCTTAAAGCCAAATGGAGCGTTGACTTACTCTGTTGATTTTCCACTACTCCATCTTTCCAATGCCTCACTGGACTGATAGTGGTTATGATTTTTATGTCTGGATTAAATTTCTGTAATTTAGATAAAGATTGAGTGAGAGCCGACACAATTTCGTTAACACTCAATAGTTCTTTTCTGAAGTTAGTGATAGGAGTTTTATGACAGTTCGCAACCACTTTATTCGATTTTTCCAGTCTGTAAACCCAAGCCGTACCTATGGTAACGATAAGTATATTAGCTTTGGAAAAGTAGGCGTTTGCAAGATTTATTCTTGAATTAATTTTACTTAATACTTCAGATTGTTCAACACCCGAGAACATGCTGTGATGATTAAAACTATAATAAAGTTCGTTATGAAAACCCAATTCATTGTTATCATATTCTTTATTGACTATGCATTCCTCGATAGCACTTGCAATGGAAATAGGATTAAACAAAATACCATGAGGATTTGAGATGATATCGAATCTGTGATAGGTTAGTTTATCATGTATATTTTGTGCAAAACAAGAACCTAGACTAATAATCGTGTCCTGGTGAGAAATAAAAAAGGGAGGACTCAATGGCGGGACTTTCGTTCTGAAATTCATATCCTAAAGTTATGCAGAATTTAAACTAAAAATCATTTTTTTATTGAGATTAAAAAATAATTTATTCCTCGATTTCTTCTTTTACCCACATTTTTTCAAAACTCAGTCTAAAAGCTCCTATGAACTCGTATTTTTTGAAACTACTAGGTGGAATCACACTCAAAAAAGTAGATTCATCTTCCCGGTGATATAAATAATAAACTTCACCAATAATAGGCTCAAAGTTATACTCCGTGTTATAAATCAACTCATTCCACTTGTATTCATCCATCATTTTTTCATACTCAGCTTGTAATTCGTTGAATTTTTGTTTGAGCATGTGATTCACTTTGGAAATACCAACATTTTTCCATGTTTTCACATTGGTGGTAGAAATTGCTGGGGCACCTACATTAGTTCCGTATTCTTTGATGGCCGCATCATATTTCCCTGTGTGTTCATCAAATACAACCTGGTCTGGTTTTTTCTCCTCGTTTTGTTCTGCCATTTTTTAATTTTGTTAAACAAAAATACTCATTTCTTTTTTATTATTCCACAATCAATCCTCAATTGTGGTTCTTTTTTATTTCTTACTTTTATTTCTCATAAACAAAATATCAATGAAGGCAATTATAATAACAGGAGGAAGCAAAGGATTAGGTAAAGCGTTAACCACACTGTACAATAGAAATGGGTATGTCGTTTATTCCCTATCTCGTTCATTGGATGAAACTATAGAAAACATTAATCAAGTTTCAATCGACTTATGCCGGGTGGCTGAAGCAGAGAGAGTAATTGAAACCATCTTGGATAATATTCTTAGTGAAAATCCGACTTCAATCACCTTAATCAATAATGCAGGAACTTTAGGAAAAATGGATATTTTACAAGAAATACCATCTAATAATATTGAGTCGACTATTTCATTGAATTACACTACTCCAATGGTACTATGCTCAACCTTCTCAAGGAAACTAGAAAGGTACAATGGAATAAAAAGAATAAGAAATATCTCGTCTGGGGCAGCCAATAGTGCTTATCACGGTTGGTCGGTTTATTGCAGCACTAAGGCCGCGATGGATAGTTTTTCTAAAGTAATGGCAATAGAACAGAATGACTCTTTATCTCCCATCCATATTCTTTCTATTTACCCAGGTGTTATTGACACAGAAATGCAAGCTGAAATACGCCAAACCACAGAGAAAGAATTCAGTAATGTTGGACGTTTCAGGGACATGAAGCAAAACAACGACCTGTCTGCACCAGATGAAATTGCAAAAATTATTTACAACATTGATCATCTTAATTCAATAAAAAACGGAGAGTTAGTTGACGTTCGAGATTTTTAACAAAAAAAAAGAGCGATTAACTCAGTCAATCGCTCTTTTCATTCTTTCCTAATCTAATTATTTTATTCTCTTTTCCGTTTGCCCGGTCAATCCATAGAGATTATTCAAAATTCTTTTCATAGATTCTGAACTATCGTCTTTATACCTTGCCTCAATCATAGGTAAAACCTCAGTAATATAGGCGTCTCTTTCTGCTTTGGCCTTGTCGTATTTTGCCGCTTCAGTATAATCAATCTCGTTCATTGCTTCGTTCATGATTACAATCTTATTGTAATGAACCACAGCCATATCAGTTTTCAACTCTTCCATTTCTGGTTTCAATGCCAAAGCTTTTTTATAAGCTATTATGGCCGCATCAAACAGATCCATATTTGAATAGATAATGGCCGCAGCATATTGCAATTGAAAGTTATTTGGATCATTTTTTAGCGCATCTTCTAAAGAAGCTTTGGCTTTGTCGTACTCCTTGTTATCCGCAAAAATTTGAGCTTCATTTAAGATTACAGCAGGATCTCCTTTATATTTAGTTTTTGCCTCCGCAATTGTAGCATTTGCTTTTTCTATTGCCCCCATTTTTTTATACGCATCTGCCAACTTCAAATACACGTCAGCTCCTCCATATCCGTATTTTATGCACTTTTTATAGTTAATTTCTGCTGCTTCGTAATTCTCAATCAACACTGCCGACATACCAGCATTATAGGCTCCAATTGTATCCACTAAACCTATAATATCTCCATAAACTTGAGAAGCTGTAAAATTCGAAAAAGCCTTTTTATAGTCTTGGCTATTGTAGGCTTCTATTCCTCCATTAAGACTTCCGTTATACATTGGCCCTGCGATTTTCCTCAAATCATTTTGATAATATCCTTTCTTATCATAATGCTTTGTTTTTTGCAATGCACTCACTACTTCAGCCGAAACATCCATAGATTCTTTAATTTTCATTGCTTCTTCCGATTTCATTCCGGCAATACCAGCATAAATTGCAGCTTTCCAACTCCAAGTTTTGGCTTGGGTGCTTGTACTTTCATTTTCAATGGCTTTATCAATGTAAGGCTTTGCTTTGACAAACTGGTTTTTCTTTGCCAGCATAATTGCTGATGTAACGTTCTTTTTTTGGGAAAAACCTGCAAAAGCAGTTCCAATTATGATCGACACAAGTACTAGATTTTTTTTCATGGTTGTATTATTTGTTTTATTTATTAGATGCAACTCTTTCAAAATTGCATAAAGTTTTATTCAAGAACATTGCCAAAACCTTCTGTGGTTTTTGTTTAAGAATTACTTAACATTCACGATGAGAACAAATATAACAATGTTTCCATTTCATTGCAAAGTTTGACTTCAACAAAAAAGGCTTGTTCCCATAGAAACAAGCCTTATGATTATTGAAAATCAATCTATTTATTCTTCTGAGTCATCAACTACGGGAGAGTCATCTCCTTCCAACTCAGTTCCAGACAAATCAACTACTTCATCTGCCTCTTCATCTTCTTCTCCTCCACCCACAATTTTGGCAACAGCCGCAATGGAGTCATTTCCTTTCAGATTGATCAATCGAACACCCTGGGTAGCTCTACCCATTACTCTCAAACCAGAAACTTTTAATCTAATTACAATACCAGATTTGTTGATTATCATCAGGTCATCCTCGTCCACTACGTTTTTAATAGAGATTAATTGACCTGTTTTTTCACTGATGTTAATTGTTTTAACTCCTTTTCCTCCTCTTTTGGTTATTCTGTAATCCGAGATTACCGAACGCTTTCCGTATCCGTTTTGAGAAACAACCATCACATTTGCTGTATCATCTTCAACGCAAATCATACCAACGACTTCATCTTTCTTCTCATCAGTCAATCTAATTCCTCTAACTCCCGAAGCTGTTCTTCCCATAGATCGAACATCTTGCTCATTAAATCGTATGGCTTTTCCTGATTTCAGGGCCATCATGATTTCATTAGTACCGTTCGTTATTTTTGCTTCTAAAAGTTGATCGTCTTCTCTAATTGTAATCGCATTAATCCCATTTGTTCTTGGTCTAGAATAGGACTCCAAGGTAGTTTTCTTTATTACACCCTTTTTAGTACACATAATGATGAAATTATTTTTGATGTAATCTTCATCTTTCAAATCCTGTGTATTGATGTAAGCCATTACCTTATCATCTTGCTCGATATTAATTAAGTTTTGGATAGCTCTTCCTTTAGAAGTTTTTCCTCCCTCCGGAATTTCAAATACTCTCATCCAGAAACACTTTCCTTTTTCGGTAAACACCAATAAATAATTGTGGTTTGTTGCCACAAACAATTCTTGAATAAAATCTTTGTCTCTTGTTGTACTTCCTTTAGATCCAACTCCACCTCTATTCTGAACTCTGTATTCTGACAGTGATGTTCTTTTGATGTAACCAGCATGTGAAATTGTAACAACAACCTCGTTGTCAGGAATTAAGTCTTCAATCCTCATTTCATTGGCAGAATATTCAATTACTGACCTTCTGTCATCTCCGTACTTCTCTTTAATGTAAACTAATTCTTCTTTGATGATTGACATTCTTTTGTCTTCATTTTCAAGGATTTCCTTTAAACCAGCAATAGTTTTCATTAGCTCATCATACTCAGCTCTAAGTTTATCTTGCTCTAGTCCGGTAAGTTGTCTCAGTCTCATTTCTACAATAGCACGAGATTGAATTTCAGACAGATTAAATCTTTCAATTAATTTATCTCTTGCCTCATCAGGACTTTTTGAAGCTCTAATCAGTTTGATTACCTCGTCAATATTATCAGAAGCAATAATTAATCCTTCTAAGATGTGAGCTCTTTCTTCAGCTTTTCTAAGTTCAAACTTAGTTCTTCTGATAATCACTTCATGCCTATGCTCAACAAAATAATGAATCAGTTGTTTTAGATTCAATAACTCTGGCCTTCCATCTACTAAGCAAATGTTATTTACTGAAAATGAAGTTTGTAGTGCTGTGTATTTAAACAGCTTGTTTAAAACAACATTAGGAATCGCATCTCTTTTTAGTTCATAAACGATACGCATTCCATTTCTATCTGATTCATCTCTGATGTCAGAAATACCTGTAATTTTTTCATCGTTTACTAGGTCCGCTGTTTTCTTAATCATGTCACCCTTATTCACTTGGTAAGGGATTTCTGTAACAATAATTGCTTCTCTTCCTTCTCTTATTTCTTCGATAGAGGCTTTTGCTCTCATCACAATTCGCCCTCTTCCTGTTTCAAAAGCTTGTTTCACACCTTCGTACCCATAAATAATTCCTCCCGTTGGAAAATCAGGCGCTTTTACGTGCTCCATCAATTCCGAAATTTCAATATCTCGGTTATCAATGTATGCAATTGTTGCATCAATAGTCTCTGACAAATTATGAGGTGCCATGTTTGTGGCCATTCCTACTGCAATACCACTTCCTCCGTTCACAAGAAGACCTGGGATTTTTGTAGGTAATACAGTCGGCTCCATCAATGAGTCATCAAAGTTTGGAGAAAAATCAACCGTTTCTTTATCAATGTCGTTCAGCATTTCCTCAGCAATCTTTCTCAATCTCGCTTCAGTGTACCTCATTGCTGCAGGGTTGTCTCCATCAATTGATCCAAAGTTTCCTTGCCCATCCACCAAAGGATAACGCAAAGACCAATCTTGAGCCATTCGAACCATTGTATCATACACGGATGTATCACCGTGTGGATGATACTTACCTAAAACTTCCCCAACAATTCTCGCTGATTTTTTATGCGCTTTTCCTGCAGTTACTCCTAAATCCAACATTCCGTACAATACCCTTCTGTGAACTGGTTTTAATCCATCCCTCACATCTGGTAATGCTCTTGAAACAATAACCGACATTGAATAATCAATGTAGGCTGACTTCATTTCTTCGTCAATATTTATTGGTATAATTTTCCCTCCTGCCATTTAGACTTGAATTTTGTTTATAATCGGTTTAACTTAGACTAATGAACGAAATTCTTCGACAAAAATGTCACAGAAAAACAATCGCTCATTAACCTCTCGAAAGTACAATTTTGAAACCTTTTTACCTTAATAGATGAACTTCTAATTACTAACAAAATTATGTTGATAATGGAAATGGAATATTTATTGCTATAAAGAATAAAAAACTACTTTTATTACAAGGAGAATATTCTTAAAAACAAACTATCACTATGGAAGCAAATTTTTCACCAAGAGTTAACGATGTCATCTCTTTTTCAAGAGAAGAAGCCTTACGTCTCGGTCACGATTATATTGGAGCAGAACATTTATTACTAGGCCTAATTAGAGAAGGCGAAGGCTCTGCAATTAAAGCTATTGTTGGTTTGGGAGTCGACCTCACCAAACTAAGAAACGAAATTGAAAAAATAGCAAAACCTACCTCAGTTATGTCAGTTTCGCTGGGAAACATTCCTTTGCTAAAACAAGCCGAAAAAATATTAAAAATGATGTATTTGGAGGCCAAGGTAATGCGAAGCGAAAAAATAGGAACTGAGCATCTTCTGCTATCATTATTAAAGAATGATGACAATATTGCAGCGAAAGTTTTAGAAAACAACGACATTGACTATGACATGATCAAACAACAATTTGAAGCCGAACAAGAATTTGAGGCTGGTGGAGACATTCAATCAAGTTTTCCCGACTCGGGAGCTGGATCGGGAGAAGATGAAAGTGGAGATTTTCCAGGAAGAGGTAGCTCTTCTGGAAGAAAAACAAGTTCTTCATCTAAATCAAAAACGCCAGTTTTGGATAATTTCGGAAGAGATTTGACCAAGTTTGCCGAAGAAGGAAAGTTAGATCCTGTGGTTGGAAGACAAGATGAAATCGAGCGAGTTTCTCAGATATTGAGTCGTAGAAAAAAGAACAACCCAATTTTGATTGGTGAGCCAGGAGTGGGTAAATCAGCCATTGCCGAGGGATTAGCTTTAAGGATTGTACAAAGGAAGGTGTCAAGAGTATTGTTCGATAAAAGAATCGTTTCGCTTGACCTAACTTCTTTAGTTGCGGGTACAAAGTACCGAGGGCAATTTGAAGAGAGAATGAAAGCTCTGATGAATGAATTAGAAAAATCTCCGGATGTAATTTTGTTTATTGACGAAATTCATACGATTATAGGTGCGGGAGGTGCTTCTGGATCTATGGATGCTTCCAACATGTTTAAACCAGCCTTGGCAAGAGGTGAGATTCAAGTAATTGGAGCAACTACTCTAGATGAATACAGACAGCATATCGAGAAAGATGGAGCGCTAGAAAGACGTTTCCAAAAAGTATTGGTGGAACCAACTACTGTGGAAGAAACCATAGAAATTTTGAATAACATTAAAAACAGATATGAAGATCATCACCTAGTAACATACACACCTGACGCAATTGAAGCTTGTGTAAATCTTACTGCACGGTATATGACTGACAGGTTTTTGCCAGACAAAGCGATTGATGCAATGGATGAGGTAGGTTCTCGTGTTCATATCACCAACATCAATGTTCCTCAATCTATTATTGACGTAGAGAAAGCAATTGAAGATATAAAAGAAAAGAAATCTTCGGTTGTGAAAAGACAAAAATACGAGGAGGCTGCTCAGTTGAGAGACGAAGAAAGACAACTTCAGGAAAAGCTGGAGATTGAAAAGAAAAAGTGGGAAGAAGAAACTGAAAACGACCGAGAAGTTGTATCAGAAGAAAATGTAGCAGAGGTTGTTTCTATGATGACTGGAATTCCTGTTCAGCGTGTGGCAGAAAAAGAAACTGGCCGATTGAAAGAAATGGCTAACAACTTACAAGGAACTGTTATTGGTCAGGATGATGCGATTAAAAAGATTGTAAAAGCCATTCAGAGAAACAGAGCCGGACTTAAAGATCCAAACAAACCGATTGGTTCATTTATCTTTTTGGGGCCAACTGGTGTGGGTAAAACACAATTAGCAAAAGAATTAGCGAAATACTTATTTGATACCGAGGAATCTCTCATCCGTATTGACATGAGTGAATATATGGAGAAATTTTCCGTTTCTAGACTGGTGGGAGCGCCTCCGGGATATGTAGGCTATGAAGAAGGTGGACAACTAACAGAAAAAGTGAGAAGAAAACCCTACTCTATTATATTACTTGATGAAATTGAAAAAGCACATCCAGATGTCTTTAATTTATTGTTGCAAGCGCTAGATGACGGTCAACTGACAGATAGTCTAGGAAGAAAAATTGACTTCCGTAATACAGTTATCATTATGACCTCGAACATTGGGGCTCGTCAGTTGCAAGATTTTGGTACTGGTGTTGGATTTGGAACGAAAGCAAAAAAAGAAAGTGTTGACAAGGATACTCAAGCTGTTATCCAATCTGCTTTAAAAAAGGCTTTTGCGCCAGAATTCCTCAATAGAATCGATGATTTGATCTTGTTCAATTCATTAAGTAAAGAGGACATTCATAAAATTATTGATATAGAACTATCTAAATTATACAAGAGAATCGATGAACTTGGTTTCAATATTGAACTGACCGACAAAGCAAAAGATTTTATTGCTGACAAAGGTTACGATTCAAAATATGGAGCAAGACCATTGAAGCGTTCGATCCAAAAATACTTGGAAGATCCTTTGGCTGAACAAATTATCCAACATGAAATTGGAGATGGAGACAAATTGGTAGTGGATTACGATACAAAAAAAGAAGAGATTGTAATTAAACCCAAAAAGAGCAGAAAGAAAAAAAGTTCAGAAGGATAAACAAATTAAACTTTTACCAAGGATTAGCCCATTTGATTCACATCAAATGGGCTTTTTTTATGTAGGATTTTCTTTCAGTTTTCGTAATTTCATCCACTTAAAAATTTGATCCAGTGAAAGTTTGCATTGCCGAAAAGCCAAGTGTAGCAAGAGAAATTGCCCAAATATTAGGAGCCGATTCAAAAAAGAATGGCTACTATGAAGGGAATGGCTATGCTGTAACATACACTTTTGGTCATTTGTGTACACTTTTGGAACCTAGCGATTATCACCCGCAATGGAAAAGCTGGGATTTAAATATTCTACCCATGTTACCTGAGCGATTCGAAACAAAGGTAAATTCGAATGAAGGCGTTCGTAAACAATTTGAAGTTATTAAATCTTTGTTTGACCAAGCCTCCGTTGTGATAAACTGTGGGGATGCAGGAACCGAAGGAGAGTTAATTCAGCGGTGGGTAATCAACCAATGTGACTACAAAGGTGAAGTACAAAGGTTGTGGATTTCCTCCTTGACTGAGGAAGCCATAAAAGACGGATTCCAGAACCTAAAACCAGCCGAGAATTACGACAACTTGTATTATGCTGGATTTTCAAGAGCTATTGGCGATTGGCTACTTGGCCTGAATGCCACGCGACTATTCACAGTGAAATATGGAGGCTACAAACAAGTGCTTTCTGTAGGAAGAGTTCAAACTCCTACCCTGGCAATGCTGGTGAATCGATACAAGGAAATTAAAAACTTTGTGCCTCAACCTTATTGGGAGCTACAAACCACTTACCGAGAGACACTCTTTAGCTACGAAGAAGGTAGATTTACAAAACAAGAGGAAGGAAAAAAACTAGCGGACAAAGTAAAAGAATCTGATTTTGAAGTTGTATCGGTAACCAAAAAAAAGGGCAAAGAATATGCTCCTAAATTATTTGATTTAACTGGATTGCAAGTGTATTGCAACACTAAGTTTGGATTCTCGGCAGACGAAACTCTAAAAACAGTTCAGAAACTATATGAAATGAAGGTAGTTACTTACCCTAGGGTTGACACCACTTTTTTGCCGAACGATGTGTATCCAAAAGTTGCTGGAATATTATCGAAGCTAAGTAATTATCAATCTCTAACTCAGCCTTTGTTGGGAGATAAAATTAGAAAATCGAAAAAGGTATTTGATGATAAAAAAGTTACCGATCACCATGCCATTATCCCTACGGGAATGCAAAGTCATTTGCAACACAACCAACAAAAGGTGTACGATATTATTACCCGAAGATTCATAGGTGTGTTTTACCCAGACTCTGAAGTTTCCAATTCTACAGTGATGGGGCAAGTTGCTGATGTTCCTTTTAAAACTACTGGAAAAGAAATTCTTTCTAAAGGCTGGCGAGTTGTGTTTGAATCTTCCGAGGCTTCCCAAGACAACAAATCAAATAAAGAACAGGCAGTTTTACCCAATTTTGTAAAAGGGGAAAAAGGACCTCACGAACCTTCTTTTTTGGAAAAAGAGACAAAACCTCCCAGAAATTTTACGGAAGCTAGTCTCTTGAGAGCGATGGAAACAGCTGGAAAACAAGTTGATGATGATGAGATGAGAGAACTTATGAAAGAAAACGGAATTGGCCGTCCTTCTACGAGAGCGAGCATCATTGAAACCTTGTTCAGAAGGAAATACATAGAAAGACAAAAAAAATTAGTCGTTCCTACTGAAACCGGAATTGGATTGATTGATTTGATTGACAATGAATTATTGAAATCAGCTGAACTGACTGGAAGATGGGAGAAAAGACTGAAAGAAATAGAACGTGGAGATTTTAAAGCTGGAGAATTCATACATAACATGAAGAAAATGGTGTATGAGTTGGTGCAAGAGGTAAAAGCTAACCATACAGTAAAAAGAATTACCTCTAATACACCTGAAGTAAAACCCAGCTCAACCAAAATAAAATCCTCAAAAAAAACTACTTCAAAAAGAAAAAAAGAAGTTGTGGGCAAGTCTTGTCCTAAATGCGAATCTGGGAAACTCCTAAAAGGCAGTAAGGCTTATGGCTGTTCCAATTACAAAAATGGTTGCCAGTTTATTCTTCCGTTCAAAATGCATGGAAAGAAAATATCAGAAAACCAACTCGTGAGACTTCTTGACAAAGGAAGCACCACAAACCTTAAAGGTTTTGACTCGGGTAACGGAAAAATTGAAGGGAAAATTAGTTTTGATTCTGAATTTGGCATTAAGTTAGTCGCTAAGGAAACAAAAAAACAAAGTAATTCAAAAGATATTCTTTGTCCCAAATGCAAAAAAGGTACAATTCTGAAAGGGAAAACTGCCTATGGATGTTCTGAATTTAAAACGGGATGTGATTTCCTTTTCCCTTTTCAGAAAATTAAAGAACAAGCTGACGGAAATCCACTAACCAAAGAATTGGTATTGGAAATTATATCGAGATAGGATTTATTTCTTTTTCTTCTTTTTAATTTTCTTGTCCAGTTCAGCAATTTGCCCCATCAATTCTTTCACACTCAAACTCGTGTCTTCACTAAAATCGACTGTTTGTCTGTAATCGTCTTGCTTTAGTTCCAATACTTTAATTGGCTTTCCTACAAATTTCTCGATTTCGACAAGTAAAGGTTTTTCTTCGTTGGAGCAAAAAGAAACAGCATCACCCTTTTCTTTACCTCGACCAGTTCTTCCAATTCTGTGAACGTAATTTTCGGCTACTTCTGGTAAATCATAATTCACTACGTAATCCACATTTGCGATATCAATTCCTCTTGCCGAAACATCGGTAGCTATCATGACATTCACTTTTCCCGTTCTAAAAAAATTCATTACCGAACTCCTATCCTTCTGCGCCTTGTCACCATGAATAGTCATAGATTCAATTTCTACTCTATCCATTGCTTTCTTCACTCTTTCGGCACGTACTTTTGTTCTTACAAAAACCAATATTTTACTTTTTGGATTCTCTTTTATCAGTCTTTCAAGAAAAAAACGTTTGTCTTCCATTTTCACAAAAGCGACAGAGTGCTTTATATTTTTGGAAACTGGATCCTTGGGTGCAATTTGAATTCGAATTGCATTGCTCTTGATTAGGTCATAAGCTGTTTTCTTAATTTTTGCATTAATCGTTGCAGAAAAAAAGAGTGTTTGCCTCACCTTTGGCATTCTTTCCATCACATCTACGATGTCTTTTTTGAATCCTAAGTCGAGCATATGATCTGCCTCATCCAACACCAAGGTTTTTACTTTGTCTAGGTTCAAAAATCGCTGATGATGCAAATCAAACATTCTTCCCGGAGTCGTTACCAATACATCTACTCCTTTTAATAACTTGGTAATTTGCGCTTCTTGATCCACTCCACCAAACAATGCAAGCGTATTAACCCGTGTTCCTTTCCCTAGTTTATTGAATACTTCTCCAATTTGTTGAGCCAGCTCTCTTGTGGGAACCATGACCAAAGCTCTGATTACAGATTCTTTGTTGTTCCGTTTTTTCTTTTGAATGTCGTTGATGATCGGAATGGCAAAAGCAGCAGTTTTTCCAGTTCCAGTTTGAGCAATTGCCAGTAAGTCTTCTCCTTTCATAATGGCAGGAATAGACTTATATTGAATATCTGTGGGTTTTTTAAACCCTATTTTCTCCAGATTATTTATAATTTCTGGCGTAAAGCTGTATTGACTGAATTTCATGGTGTAAAGATAAGGTTTATTCCTACTACCAACTAATTGGCATGTAATCTTTCAAAAACTGACCATTCCAATGTTTACCTGTGTTTATTCCATCAATTAATGGGTCTAGCACTCGGGCAGCTCCATCTACTATATCCAGCGGTGGCTGAAAGTCATGCTCCTCTTCTTTCTTTTTGGATAATTGAACTGGATCTTCGTCTGTTACCCAACCGGTGTCCACAGCATTCATAAACACACCATCTTTGCCAAACTCACTTGCCGAAGTATGTGTCATCATATTCAAGGCAGCTTTAGCCATGTTAGTGTGTGGATGTCGAGATATTTTATGAAATGTATGGAATTTTCCTTCCATAGCTGAAACATTGATGATGTGTTTTTTACCTGTATTTACTTTACGCATTAGATTAGACAATCTATTAACCAAAACAAACGGAGCCACAGCGTTGACCAATTGTACTTCTACCATTTCTAGGGTTTCAATTTCACCCAGTTTTAATCGCCAACTGTTTGTTTTTCTTAAATCTACTTGCTGCAAATCAGCATCTAATTTCCCCTCTGGAAACACTTCTTTACTCGCAATCGCATTATCAAAACTATATGGAATTTGCGATAATTTTGCCGAAGCACTTATCCCAATTCCAGGGCGATTACTATGCCAAGAAACCGGTAAATTCTTCTTATCCATCGTTTTTTCCGAGAACTCATTCAATTCATCCAAACATAGCTTATGGTCTTTTAGTAATTCTCTTGCTTTTTCAGGGATTTGGTCAAATGGTTTTTCTTCCCATTCCATCATGTGCGCATAAAAACCAGCTGGTCTTCTTACCGTTTGTGCCGCATTGTTTATCAAAATATCTAATCGGTCAAACTTAGATTCAATGAAGTTACAGAAAATCTCTACACTAGGAATATGTCTTAAATCCAACCCGTGAATGTGCAAACGGTCTTTCCATTCGTGATAATCTTCTTCTTTGGAAAAACGAATGGCAGAATCTACAGGAAACCGCGTGGTTGCAACAACTTCTGCTCCAGATCGCAGTAAAATTAGAGTAATGTGATAACCTATTTTCAATCTAGAACCAGTAACTACTGCCACTTGCCCTGTTAAATCAGCTGTTTGAAAACGCTTGGCGTAATTGAAATCTCCACAAGACTCACACATGGTATCATAAAAATGATGCAGCTCCGTGAATTCTTTTTTACACACATAGCAATTCCGGGGACTTTCAAGTGTTCCTCTACTTTTCGAATTTGGATTTTCCAGCATTTTTGGAGCAACAAACACGGCATCTTCTCTGGCACTTCGGATTCCTGTGTTTTTACGAGCGTGTTTTTCTCTTTCCCTTTTTTTCCTTTGTGCAGCTTTTTTAGCGTTTTTAACTCTTACCTCCTGCTCTTCCTTAGTTGGTCGCGACAATTTACCTGCAGCTATCATCAGCTCCTTTCGTTTTTCTTTGGAAAGTTCAAAAATCTGATTGGTGTTTTCCAATAAGTTCTCAAGAGTTGCAATACACTGATCTATTTCCTCTGACGTGAGGTTTTTCTTCTCTTCGCTGTTCATTTCATTCATTACTTCGTTACTTCTTTTTGAACATTCTGATATACTTCTTCGAGGTCTGCAAACTCTCTGTAACCGTTAGAAATCATAAAAAATTGCTTACCCAATTTTACCACCACAGAAGGAAATCCTTTTATTCCCATTTCCGAAGACAATTGAAAGTCTGTTTTGGTTGCATATTTTGCCTCTTCGCTTTCAAACAGCTCAGCGAATTTTTGGGTATCCAAACCAAATTCTTCTGCTACCTCCACAAAGGTCTCGAGCAAATTGGTATCTCTGTTTTTTACATAAAAAGCTTTTTGAACGGCTTTGAAAAATTCTAATTCTTTGTCAGGAGCCATCATCCTGCAAACCACCACAGCTCTCGAAGCTGGCTCAGTATCTAGCACAAAGTTTTCGTTGGAAAACATATCAAAAGAAAAGGGTTGTCCGGTTCTTTTTTCAATTTCTATCCAGTGCGATTTCAAGAAATCTTCCATTTCATGGACCATTTCTACCCCATTTGGTCTCAATCCGCCCTGTACCATTCGTAGAGTAAGCTCCGGATGTTTTTCAATAAATTTATCCAATTCTGGAGCAAATCCATAACACCAAGAACACAAGGTGTCACCTACGTAAATTAAGGAATTCTCCTCGTTTTGTATCCAATCTAAATTCATAAGTCAAAGGTAAAAAATAGATATTAGATAATTCAAAAAAGATTTTATACTTTTTATTAAAAACTCACTTCCAGTCTAGATGGATTGATTCACTTAAAAATCTTAGAAAATAACCGACACAAAAAAAATCTCAATGACTTTGAAAATAAAGAAATTGAGATTTTGATGAAGTGCCCAGAGCGGGAGTCGAACCCGCACGTACTAAGTACACACGCCCCTCAAGCGTGCCCGTCTACCAATTTCAGCACCTGGGCAAATTATGAAGGTCAAAGATAATATAATTGAATAGAAAAAAAATAGATATTGAAATTATATGATTGAAATGATTCGCGATTTTGGATCCGAAATGATTCGCGATAGGGACAAGTCGCGACTTGTCCGTACGCATAATTCCATGAATATATGATTCCATGAATATATAATCCCAGGAATATATAATTCCATGAAAATTTTCCAAAATCCAAAAAAATGAATATTTTAAATCATGAGAAATCGCAAGCGAAATAGAATGTTAGGGTATGATTATTCGAGCGATAATTTATATTTTATCACCATTTGTGTCCAAAATCGGGTGTGTTGTTTTGGAGAGGTTGTTGAAAAAGAAAATACAGAAAATTCTAATAATTCAACTTATATGTTGGAGTTAAATCAATTTGGTAAAATTGTTGAAAATAGAATTTTATGGCTGGCGGAGCAATACAAATATGTAGTTTTACACAATTATGTTGTGATGCCAAATCATGTGCATGCCATTATTAAAATAAATAGTAAGCTGGTTGACGACACAAAAATAAAATCTTTATCTCAATTAGTTGGTGCATTCAAGACTACCTCTTCCAAGCATATTCATTTAGCAGGTTATGAAGATTTTAAATGGCAACGCTCATTCCATGATAACATCATAAGAGATAATATAGCTTTTCACAACATAACCAATTACATTGACCGAAATCCAGAGAAATGGAAAGAGGATGTTTTTAGAAAAAAATCATTCTGAAAAGATAGGCTAATTTATTCGGCCTGATTTTCCATAAAGGTTATATGAGGTAATCAATTCTTGAAAGAAGAATTTTAAATTTTCAATTTCCTTGAATTAATATTCAAGTTTTTAAGAAATTCATTAAATTGATTTTATCATAATACGTTATTTAAGAAAATCTAATATACCAAAAAACCCTCTCAAACAATTTGTCTGAGAGGGTTTTATTAAGTGATTCAGCAGGGATTCGAACCCTGGACCCACGCCTTAAAAGGGCGTTGCTCTACCAACTGAGCTACTGAATCAACATCTCCACAATGGAGAAATCGTTAGCTTAATTACAATCCTTGGTTGAAAAGTAAATAAAAAAGCCTTCAAAACAAATGTTATGAAGGCCAATTTATAAAAGTGATTCAGCAGGGATTCGAACCCTGGACCCACGCCTTAAAAGGGCGTTGCTCTACCAACTGAGCTACTGAATCGCTAACGAGGTGCAAATATAGAAACCTCAGTTTTTATTCCAAAGTAAATAGGAGTTTTTTTTAACTTTTTTTTTAATTTAATCCCCTCAACAAAGATTCTACTGTCTTGTTTACTGGAACCAAAGGCAGCCTCACTTCATTCTCCATAATTCCTTGCTCATTCAGTAATACTTTTACTCCTCCTGGGTTTCCGTCCATAAAAATAGCATCAATTAGTTCCAGCAAGTTATAATGTGCTTTTCTGGCAGAAACAAAATCTCCCTCCATCCCTTTCAAAACCAATTCTTTGGTTGTTTCTGGATGTGAGTTAGCAATGACAGAGATTAAACCTTCAGCTCCACAGGCAATCATAGAAAGCGTAAGTCCATCATCTCCAGAAATCATTAAAAAATCTTCAGGCTTCTTATTCAAAATGTGCATCACTTGCTCCATATTACCCGATGCTTCTTTAATCCCAATTACATTCTTAAATTCAGTAGCAATTCTCAAAGTAGTTTCGGCAGTCATATTGCTAGCAGTTCTTCCTGGAACATTGTACAGGATTATGGGATGCGACATATTCTCAGACAAATACTTGTAATGTTGAAAAATCCCTTCTTGGCTTGGCTTGTTGTAATAGGGACTTGCGGATAAAATGGCTGAAACTCCTGAAAGATCAAACTCATTGTACTCCTCTATCATTTTCAAGGTATCATTCCCGCCAATACCAAATACTATGGGTAATTTACCTTCATTTGTTTTCAACACTGCGTTCAACACAGCTTGCTTTTCCTCTTTGGTTAAGGTTGCAGACTCCCCGGTAGTTCCCATAACTACCAGATAATCTACTCCTCCATCGATGAGTTTAATTGTAAGTTTTTCTAATGCTATAAAATCAATTTCTTTATTGCGAGTAAATGGAGTTACCATTGCTACTCCTAGGCCTGTAAGTTCTTTCATTAATTCGGGGTTACTTGGGTTAAAAACATATTTACTTGAGTGATAAACTTAGTCAAAGTTGTCTTCTCTGGCATTTCGACCATAAAATCATAATACTTTTCATTCTCTTCACTGAGTCGACCGATTTTAAATTTAGCTTTAGAATAAGCGACTACATGTTTCACTGGCACTTTAAAATCATCCGATAAATCAATCAAAACATCAAAATCTTCTTTGATAAAACTAGCTACTTCCTTGCAATTTCCGTGACAAAAGAAGTCTACCATTTTATTTGTAAAATACTGATAACGTATAGATTGATTGATGATAAAAGA
The DNA here is from genome assembly GCA_965660305.1 of Flavobacteriales bacterium. Classification (GTDB taxonomy): domain Bacteria; phylum Bacteroidota; class Bacteroidia; order Flavobacteriales_D; family CAJJDF01; genus CAJJDF01. The sequence continues at coordinate 39,839 of CBFHZD010000010.1, forward strand.
AGGTACTCTTGGACCATCGAAATATCCGAGAATCACTATTTTTTTGAATCCAACTTCCCCCTTCAAAAAATCAACATACTTCTCTACAACATCCTGGTATTCTCTATCCTTAAGCGAATAAACTATACCAATAGACTTTGCCGAATCGAAATTAGATACGGTAACTCTTCTTCGTTGCTGGAGCAAATACTTTTCGATCTTTCGCTTTCCTAAACGTTGTTTTAATGGGTTTAAAAATTTCATGTAATTCAAAAATACCAAAGTATCGGATGATAACAACCCTTTTAATTAATTAATTGTAAGTAGGCTGCTTCATCCAAAATTTCAACCTCTAATTTTTCTGCTTTTTTTAATTTGGCAGGACCCATCTTATCGCCTGCTACCAAATAGTTTGTTTTGCTTGAAATGGAACTTGAAACCTTTCCTCCGTTGTTCTCTATCGATTTTTTGAGTTCGTCTCTTGAGAATTTATCAAACACTCCAGAAACTACAAACACCAAGCCCTCCAGTTTATTGGAACCTCCTTCCCTTTCTGCCACCTCAAACTGAAGGCCATTCCCTACCAGCTCATCAATCAACTTTTTATTTATAGGGTTCTCAAAATAATCCAAGACACTTTCTGCAATACGCTCGCCAATTTCGTCCACTTCCACCAGTGTTTCGAGGGAAGCATCCATCAGTGCATGTATTGAACCAAAATGCCTAGCCAATTTCTTTGCCACGGTATCCCCTACATACCTTATTCCCAAAGCAAATAAAACTTTTTCAAAAGGCATTTTTTTTGAGGCTTCAATTCCTTCCAACATATTATTGACTGATTTCTCTGCCATTCTTTCAATTGGAATTAAATCTTCGAAGGTTAAGGCATACAGATCTCCTGAGTTTTGAATTAAACCCTGGTCAAACAACACCTCAATAGTTTCTGTACCTAGCCCATCAATATTCATTGCCTTTCTTGAAATAAAATGTTGGATCCTCCCTTTTATTTGAACACTACATCCTGTGTCGTTAGGGCAATAATGATTTGCTTCATTTTCTTTTCTTTCCAGCCTAGTTCCGCAATCCGGGCACTCTTTTAAGTAATGAAAAGGTTTTGAATCGACAGGTCTTTTCGACAAATCAACTGAAATAATTTTAGGAATTATCTCACCTCCCTTTTCTACAAAAACTGTATCGCCTTCTCTTACATCTAATTTATCAATGATATCTGCATTGTGCAAAGAAGCTCTTTTTACTGTTGTCCCGCCCAATTGAACCGGCAACAGGTTAGCCACAGGAGTTATTGCCCCTGTTCTTCCCACTTGGTAAGTTACTTTTTCTAATGTTGTGCTTACTCTTTCAGCTTTAAACTTATAAGCAATCGCCCATCGAGGAGATTTTGCTGTAAAGCCCAATCTATTTTGATTGTCGTAATGATTCACTTTTATGACTACTCCATCAATCTCGAAGGGTAGTTTTTTTCTTTCTGAGTCCCAATAATCGATAAACTCCAAAATACCCTCAATGGAAGAAGTTTTTCGAATATAATTGGTCTCTACTCGAGGAACTTTAAAGCCCCATTCTTCAGCTTTTTTTACTAAATCAAAATGATTGTCTATTTCAATATTCTCGCCATAAATCCCATAGAGGAAACAATCTAGACCACGTTCAGCCGCAATACTAGAATCCAAGGATTTCAAAGTTCCAGAAGCCGTATTTCGAGGATTAGCATAAAGAGGTTCGTTATTTTCTGACCTTTGTTTGTTCAATTTCTCAAAATTATGGAGTGGAAAAAAAATTTCTCCTCTTATTTCAAAGTCCGCAGGGAAATCTCCCCTCAGTTTTAAAGGAATAGATTTTATGGTTTTTACGTTGGTCGAAACATTTTCACCTCTAGCTCCATCTCCTCGAGTTACCGCTTGATAAAATTCACCGTTTATGTATTGAATACCAATTGCAACACCATCGTACTTCAACTCACAAACATATTCGATGTCATCGTTGGTCAGTTTTTTTATTCTGGTTTCAAAATCAATGATATCCTCCTTGGAATAACTATTTGATAGAGAAAGCATTGGGTATCGATGAACAACTTGTTCAAATTTTTTGGTTACATCTCCTCCAACTCTTTTAGTAGGAGAAAGCTCCGAGGCGAATTCTGGGTGTTTTTCTTCCAACTCCTGCAATTCTTTCAACAATGTATCAAATTCGTAATCACTCACCACTGAATTGTCCATCACATAGTATTGGTAATTGTAATCCTGTAGAAGTGCGGTAAGCTTTTTAATTCTCTCCTGAATGTTAGTCATCTATAAAGTTAAATTTGAATAAGTATTTTTTGCGGTAATTCTTTTCCCTAGCGAATTTACCAAATTCATCGAAGAATAATTTAATCCCAAAAGAGTAAAATATTGTATTAAATTCTCTTCCGAATTGAGAATTATCCAAAAAGACAAAATTATCTCCAAAACCTGCAGTAATTCCAAACCATTTAAAAACTCTATAGTTTGCCTTGATTGAAACGGTAAATGACGGGACGAAATCTTTGGACAAAACTTGAGTTTCTTTTCCTGTGGAGTCGCTCAAAAAAGCCTTGATAGGTCCAAAACCTAAATGAATTGGAAACAACAATTCCCAACGTAGAGTTTGATGCAAAATGGGATCTACAAATAAACTTACATGGCGATAACTGTAATTTTTCTCACCGAATGACAAGGGAGAAAATGGATCTTTTGCAATAAGAAAGTCGACAATACTTTTGGATAATTCGTGGTAGCCCATACCAAATCTTATCCTTTTGTTTCCAAGCCCTAGTTTTGCTCCATAAAACGCTATGTTTTCGTCAAACACAACAGAGTTTCTTATGTCTAGAGATCCGTAAAACTTTAGCTTATCTCCATCATGTTTGCGGTAGAATTGGCTATTGGCTATTCCAGTTACACACATCAACAACACTATGAGTATTCTATTTTTCATTCTTCCATAGTCCTTTTACCATTCTATCTTTTCCGTTCAAATCCTGTATTACCTCCACATCAACAAATGAATTCTGAGCAAGTAATTCAGCGGTTTCGGAGCCGTATCTTTCATTTATTTCCAAGTACAACTTTCCTCCCTGATTTAAGAATCGTTGACAAAACCTCACTATTTCCTTGTAAAACAGTAATGGATTATAGTTCTCGACAAATAAGGCCAAATGGGGCTCAAAATCCAATACATTCGTTTGCATTTCTCTTTTTTCTTCTTCCAACACATAAGGTGGATTGCTCACAATCACATCAAATCCGTCTCCTTCGTAAGAAGGATTTAGTATATCTTCCAAAACGAAATCAACTTCTGAATTCAATTTAAACTTGTTTTTCTTGGCAGTTTCCAATGCTTTTTGGGATACATCGAAGGCAGTCACTTGCGATTTGGGCAGAGCTAAGTCCAAAGAAATAGCGATTGCACCGGTACCTGTCCCAATATCGAGTAATCGACCGTCAAAATGCTCGTTTTCTTTCACTATAAGATCCACTAGCTCTTCGGTTTCGGGACGAGGAATCAAGGTGTGAGGTGAAACAAAAAACTCATGATCATAAAAAAACTGAATACCAGTAATTTGCTGAACGGGTTTAAATTTCTTTAATTCCTTGATCGCATAATGGAATTTCAGCAACTCCGATTCACTCAAGTTTTTTTGACTATTTGTCCGTACTTGTATCCTGGAAAAAGACAGATAATGTTCACACAAGATAAAATAAAATGACTCTACCTCATTTTCCGGATAATAATCCGAAAGAGAAGTAAAGAAGTAGGCTTTGATAGCCGAGATTGTATTTTCTTTTACGAACAAATTTTAGCGTTTCTTTCAATTTAGTAATTTACTATGAAATTCAGTGGTTTTAAACAGCCACATCATTTTCTCGCAATGCCTCATTCAAAGAAGTTTTAAGGTCGGTACTTTCCTTTCTTTCTCCAATGATAAGAGCGCAAGGCACATTGTATTCTCCAGAAGGAAATTGTTTGGGATAAGATCCCGGAATTACAACTTTTCTTGGAGGAACTTCGCCTTTGTATTCAATCGGTGTTTCACCTGTGATGTCAATAATTTTTGTTGACTTTGTTAACGTAACACCAGCTCCCAACACCGCTTCTTTTCCAACTCTAACACCTTCTACAACAATGCATCTAGAACCGATAAACGCTCCATCCTCAATAATAACTGGAGCAGCCTGCAGTGGCTCCAAAACACCTCCAATACCAACACCACCACTCAAATGCACGTTTTTTCCAATCTGTGCACAAGATCCAACAGTTGCCCAGGTATCTACCATGGTTCCTTCACCTACATGGGCTCCAATATTGACGTAAGAAGGCATCATGATAACACCTGGAGCCAAGTATGCTCCGTATCTTGCAACAGCATGAGGAACTACTCTTACGCCCAACTCCGCATAATTCTTTTTCAAAGCCATTTTATCATGAAATTCCATTGGTCCTGCTTCTAGGGTTTCCATTTTTCTGATTGGGAAATACATCACAACCGCTTTTTTTACCCATTCATTTACTTGCCAATCGCCATTCTCAAGAGGTTCTGCAACTCTCAGTCTTCCCTTATCTATTTCTTCTATGACAGCCTCAATGGTTCTTACTGTTGTTTCTTCCTTCAATAATTCTCGGTTGTCCCAAGCTTTTTCAATAATATCTCTCATAATTTTATCTCACTAAATTCTTAATAAATTGAATTGATTTGTTCATTTCAACATGCATTTCCACATCGTTTTCGATAAATGGAATGTCTTTTCTGTATTCTTTTCTTAATTCTTCGATGGATGGTGAAGATTTTTGACCACTCCTAAAATCCATAGCTTGAAATCCTGCTAATAATTCAATTCCCAATACACTTTCCATGTTTTCAAATACTTTGAAACACTTGGTGGCTGCATTGGCTCCCATGCTAACGTGATCTTCTTGCCCATTGGAAGAATCAATAGTATCAACAACTGCTGGTGTGCACAATTGTTTGTTTTGACTTACAATACTAGCTGCTGTGTATTGAGGAATCATAAATCCTGAATTAAGTCCTGGTTTTTTGACCAAAAAAGCTGGAAGATTTCTATTTCCCGATATCAGTTTGTAAATCCTTCGTTCCGAAATGCTTGCAAGTTCAGCCAAAGCCAAAGCCAGAGAATCTAAAGTTAAGGCTAAGGGTTGACCGTGAAAATTCCCGGCAGAAATTATTAAATCTTCGTCTGGAAAAATAGTGGGATTGTCCGTAACTGAGTTAATCTCTGTTTCAAAAATTCCTGTCACATAATCAATCATATCTTTACTAGCTCCGTGGACTTGAGGAATGCATCTAAAACTATACGGATCCTGAACATCCATTTTTTCTCCATGAAAAATTTCGCTCCCATTTAAAAAGTCCATCACGTTTTTAGCCGTGGCCTCCTGCCCTTTTTGATTTCTTACTTGATGAATCAGCGGATTAAACGGTGACTTATGTCCGTTGTAACCTTCTAAAGAAACGCAAGCTATTAGATCCGAAACAGACTTGTATTTGTTCGCATACATTAACATGTAAACCCCAAACGCTTGCATAAACTGTGTACCGTTTAATAAAGCTAATCCCTCCTTGGATTGCAACTGAACTGGTTTCAGACCTAATTCATTCAGCACATCTATAGACTTCCTTCGCTCGTTTTTAAAGGATACTTCCCCCAATCCAATTAAAGTTAATGAGATGTGCGCTAAAGGTGCCAAATCTCCACTAGCCCCTAAACTTCCTTGTGAATATACAATCGGAAAAACCTGATTATTATACAGTTCTACTAATAAATCTAAAGTATCCATAGAGATTCCAGAATGTCCGTAGGAAAGCCCCTGAATCTTCAAAAGCATCATAATTCGAACTATTTCTGTAGGAATCTCATCTCCCAAACCACAAGCATGAGACTTTACCAAATTGTGCTGAAGCTCTCCTAACTCTTGATTGGTTACAACTGTATTACACAAAGATCCAAAACCTGTATTGATTCCGTAAATCACTTCTTCACCCGAAGCCATTTTATTGTCCAAATAGGTTCTGCACTTTTGAACTTTAGCTTTTGTTTCGGCAGAAAGTTCTATTTTGCTATTCGTTTTTATAATCTCTTCAAGCTTAGAAAGAGTTATTTTTTTATCAGAAATTTGATGAGTTGACATGATGATATTTAGAATGTAGTTGTTGTGAAAAAATGTATTAGATCCATGACAGAGTAACTATTTTGTTCTCCTGTCTCCATATTTTTAACCAGTATTTCGTGGTTCTTCATTTCGTCCTCTCCTACAAGAGCAACAAAAGGTATATTCTTGGAATTAGCATAATTCATTTGCTTCTTCAGTTTGTGAGAATCTGGATATAATTCTGATGAAATTCCATTGTCACGCAATTGTTTGAGCCAAATAGCGGATTGAATAGCTTCTTTGTCGCCAAAATTGGCAAACATAAGTTGGGTAGAAGAAGAAAGCTCTTCAGGAAACAAGTTCAATTCTTCGAGCACATCATAAATTCTGTCCGCACCAAAGGAAACACCTACACCCGAAAGATTTTTCATTCCAAAAATACCCGTTAAATCATCGTAACGACCTCCTCCACAAATGCTTCCAATCTTTACCTCATTGGCTTTCACCTCGAATATTGCACCGGTATAATAGTTCAATCCCCTAGCCAAAGACGGATCAAACTCGAGAGTCGCATGATTCAGTCCCAACGTTTTTATTGTGTTCAATACAAACCTGAGTTCCTCCATTCCTTTAGCCCCAATTTCAGATTCTGAAACAATGGATTCAACAGCTTTCAGCACTTCCTCATTACTTCCTTTAATGGACAAAAGAGGTTTTAACTTTTCGATAGCTTTTTCACTAATTTCTTTTTCTCTCAATTCCTTTACAACGCCTTCCTCTCCTATTTTATCCAGTTTATCAATGGCTACTGTTATTGGAATCAACTTTTCTGCTTCGCCAACAACTTCTACCAAACCAGAAAGAATTTTTCTGTTGTTTATTTTCACAGTAAAGTCTTTCAATTTCAGATTAGATAGGACTTCATCAAAAATTTGAATCAATTCTACTTCCTGCATCAAGGATTCGCTTCCCACGACATCAACATCACATTGATAAAACTCTCGATACCTTCCTTTTTGCGGACGATCGGCTCTCCAAACTGGCTGAATTTGATATCTTTTGAAAGGAAAAGTTAATTCATTTTGATGCTGAACAACAAAACGAGCAAAAGGAACAGTGAGGTCATAACGCAAGGCTTTTTCGGAAATGGAATTAGCAAATCGGACGGAATTCATCTCTTCGTTTGCTGATTGATCCGATTTCTTTAAAAACTCACCAGAGTTTAGCACTCTAAATATCAGTCGATCTCCCTCTTCTCCATACTTCCCCATGAGCGTTTCAGTTTTCTCCATGGTTGGAGTTTCAATAGGTAAAAATCCATATTTTTGAAAAACACTTCGGATCGTATCAAAAATATAGTTTCTTCGTCTCATTTCGTGAGGCAAAAAATCTCTGGTTCCTTTTGGTATAGAGGGTTTAGACATAGAGTTTCTGTTTCTTGTTTGTTCTTGAAACAAAAATAAGAATAATTGTGGGTTGTTTTCGATTGAAACAAGAATAGATTTTGGCAAACTGAGTATGTTCTCAACAATTTATTACCAATGAAGCAAAACGAGAGGAATAATTACAACATTTCAACCGATAAATCTTTTATATTTGCTACAAACAAAAGTGGTTATGGACAACGCATTTTACATCAAATCATTAGAAAAAATAAAAGAGGGTAAATTAGCTGAGGCGATTCTTTTCTTGGACAAAGCTATTGAGGAAGATCCAACCAACCCTGTTTACTTGAGCGAAAGAGGGGTTTGTTTTTTGAATTTGGGTCAGAATGAAAGAGCGCTGGAAGACATGAACCAAAGTGTTTCACTGGATCCAAACTACGCTTACAGATATGCCAGCAGAGCATTTGTGAAGGACAAAATGGGCGATATTGAAGGTGGTATTTCCGATTATGAAATTGCTGTAAGACTAGACCCGGAGGATGCAATTGCCTACAACAACTTAGGATTATTACAAGAAAAACTAGGCTACAAAAAAGCCTCAGAAAGAAACTTTAATAAAGCCGATAAACTTGCGGATGAAAATCCAGATTCATTGCCAAATATCCCAAAAGATGAGGATGCAAAAGTAGTGAAAAAAGAATCTACTTTACCACCAGTGGCACCTCAAAAAAAAGAATCGATTTGGAGTATTTTTGCCAAAATTTTTAATGATTCTTCCACCCGAAAAGAATTCATTACCTTTATAAAAAACGGTGGTAAAGTAAAAAACGAAGAGTGATGTTCTTTCTTTTATTAAGAATAAAATAACACGGTAGGTCAGTCACTTCTTTTTTTAATACTACTTTTGCACTCGATTTTATAAAAACAAAAAAAAACGAGAACACATGGAGTTTGATTTAACACAAGTATTGTCTGTAACATTAATTCTTTTTGGGGTAATCGATATCATTGGTTCTATCCCTATTGTATTGGATATCAAAAACAAAGGGATTACCATTGAATCTGGAAAGGCGACTCTGGTTGCAGGAGCTATTATGATTTTATTCCTGTTTTTTGGAGACAATGTCTTGGGACTTTTTGGAGTAGATATTCGTTCGTTTGCCGTTGCGGGTTCTTTAATTTTATTCTTTCTTGGAATTGAAATGGTTTTGGGAGTTACTTTATTCAAAGAAACAGAAGGTTCAAATTCTGGTTCTATAGTTCCCATTGCATTCCCCATTATTGCAGGTGCTGGAACAATGACAACTATCATTTCTTTAAGAGCTGAATATTTACCAAGCAGTATTTTAATTGGAATCTTAATCAACGTGGTGATCATCTACGCGATTCTAAAAAGTTCTAATTTCATAGGTCGTAAAATAGGAAAAAGTGGACTGGCGGTATTTCGGAAAGTATTTGGAATTATATTATTGTCCATTGCCATCAAACTATTTACAGAAAACATCACTACTTTAATTTCTATCACAAATGATTCTATATAACGTTACAGTAAGCATTGACGAATCCATCGAAAAAGAATGGCTGTCTTGGATGAAAGAAATACACATCCCGGAAGTAATGAACACAGGCTGTTTCGAGGAAAACAAACTATGTAGAATCTTAGCCGAAGAAGAAGGTGGCAAGGCTTATTCTATTCAATATTTTGCACCAGACATGGCGACTTACATCAAATATCAAACGGAGTTTGCTGCTGATTTACAAAAAGAACATTCTGCAAAATACGCTGGAAAATTCGCTGCCTTTAGAACCATTTTAGAAGTAGTACACAGCTCATAAAACATTCAATTAAATGATAAAAAAAATCCTGAAACACTTTTAAAAAAGCGTCTCAGGATTTTTTTTATTGTGTAAGAATTAAGGAGAATTAATAACCAAACAATGGTCTTCCTCCCATTAGGGTATTAACCTTCGCTTTAATTCCAGTAATTTTTTCTTCGTTATCTCTATTCATAAGAACATCGTCAATCAATTCTACTATTTTAGACATATCTGCTTCTTTCATTCCTCTAGTTGTAATTGCTGGTGTTCCAATTCTTATTCCTGAGGTAACAAACGGAGATTTATCATCAAAAGGAACCATGTTTTTGTTGACAGTAATGTCAGCTTTTACCAAAGTGTTTTCAGCCTCTTTCCCTGTAATGTCTTTACTTCTTAGGTCGATAAGCATAGAATGATTATCCGTTCCTCCCGAAATAATTTGATATCCTTTTTCTACAAATGCCGAAGCCATTGCCTGTGCATTTTTTATCATTTGCTTTCCATACTCCTTAAATTCAGGTTGTAAAGCTTCTCCAAAAGCAACAGCTTTGGCGGCAATAACATGCTCCAATGGACCTCCTTGAGTTCCAGGAAAAACTCCTGAATCTAATAAAGAAGACATTTTTCGCACTACTCCTTTTGGAGTTTTAATTCCAAATGGATTCTCAAAATCTTTACCCATCATGATCACACCTCCTCTAGGTCCTCTCAATGTTTTATGGGTTGTAGTAGTCACGATGTGACAATGCGGAAGTGGATTATTCAACAATCCCGAAGCAATTAATCCTGATGGATGTGAAACATCCGCCAATAGCAACGCTCCAATAGAATCTGCTATAGCTCTTAATCGAGCGTAATCCCAATCTCTAGAATATGAAGAAGCTCCACAAATGATAAGTTTGGGTTGCTCAGCTTTTGCTGTAGCCTCTACCTTGTCATAATCAATCCTTCCTGTATCTTTCTCTACCCCATAAAAAGATGGAGTATATAATTTTCCAGAAAAATTAACTGGCGAACCATGAGTAAGATGTCCTCCATGCGACAAATCAAAACCCAGTATTTTGTCACCTGGATTCAAAATTGCTAACATAACTGCGGCATTTGCTTGAGCTCCTGAATGAGGCTGAACATTAGCCCATTCTGCACCAAATAACTCTTTTAGCCTATCGATTGCAAGTTGCTCCACTTTATCCACCACTTCACAACCCCCGTAATATCTTTTTCCAGGTAAACCTTCAGCATATTTGTTGGTAAGAACCGAACCCATAGCTTGCATAACTTGCTCACTCACAAAGTTTTCAGAAGCAATTAACTCGATACCGTTTAATTGTCTATGTTTTTCTTCTTCTATTAGATTAAATATTACAGTGTCTTTGCTCATTGTTATTTTTTTTGTTTGATAAAATTAAAAGAAAAACTAGTGATATGAAACATATTTGAGCGAATAAAACAAAAATAATTAAGATTTTGTTGTGCCCATGTTCTGAACCTTAATATTATATGTAACTTTGAGAGATTTACAATCTATAACCTCTGTTAACGACATTGTATTTTAATGAAAAAACATTTACTCATAGCCTTACTTTTACTTTTCTATTTTGTATCAAAATCGCAAAAAGTTGGATTAGTATTAAGCGGTGGTGGTGCATCTGGAATGGCACACATTGGAGTTCTTATGGCGCTCGAAGAAAATGGCATCCCTATTGATTACATCACTGGAACCTCTGCTGGCGCATTAATTGGAGGATTGTATTCTATTGGTTACACACCAAAACAAATAATGAAAATGGCTTCTTCGGAAGAATATTTCTCTGTTGCAAATGGCGAAATTGATAAAAAATACACTTATTTTTTTAAACAAAGTTCTCAAAATGCAGAAATTGTTAATTTTAGTTTTGACAAAAACTTCAATCTAACTTCAACCCTACCTCTCAATTTTACAGATCCCGCCCTTATTGATTTTTTTATGTTGGAACAATTTTCAGAAGCTTCAAAAATCAGTGGTTACAACTTCGACAGTCTTTTTATACCATTTAGATGTGTGGCTGCGGATATTGATGCAAATGAGGAGGTGATTTTTAAAAACGGTAATTTGTCACAAGCCATCAGAGCATCTATGACATTTCCCTTTTACATTCCGCCTCTGCGCATAGAGAATAAAATTTTAGTTGATGGTGGACTTTACAACAACTTCCCTGCAGATGTGATGATTGAAGATTTTTTACCGGAGGTAATCATAGGTAGTTCCGTTACAACTCCCAGAGATAAACCTCAAGAATATAATTTGCTATCACAAATTACCGGAATGATTCAAACTAAATCGAACTTTGAAATAAACTGCGATAAAAATTTAATCATTAGGCCTGAGGTTGAAGACATAGGAACCTTTGAATTTGAAAAAACTAAAGTTGCTATACTGAAGGGATACCAAGAAACTATTGAAAAAATGGATTCTATTAAAAAAATGATTCCAGCACGCAGTGATAGTGACAAACTTAAATTAAAAAGGCAAAAACTTTTTGCTGCTCGAGCAGCTCAAATTAGTATTTCAAACATAGAAATTGAAGGAATAAATAAAAGAGAGGAGCAATATATCATTAGTACTCTCAAGGATAAAAACAAAGACATTTCACTTTCTGAATTGCGTCCACGCTTTTTTAGATTAATAACAGATGATAAAATTGAGTTCATGTTCCCGAGCCTAACTATTAACTCTGGAGATTCAACTTACACCTTAAAATTAAGAGTAAAGAAAACTCCAGATTTTGATGTTAGAGTTGGAGGAAGTTTCACCTCCAAATCCAGCAATATTGGATATTTAGGTCTGGACTATAAGTACATTAATAAATACTTATCTTTAACCGCCTCTAGTAATTTATATTTCGGTAGGTTTTATAATTCTCTTGATATTGCACCGCGTATAGATTTTCCGCTAGACCTTCCGTTTTACATTGAACCCTATCTCACTTACAACCGTTGGGATTTTTACCGTAGCTTTTCTACATTTTTTGAAGATACCAAACCATCATTTTTGATAAAAAACGAGACATTTGCTGGTGCGAGTATCGGATTTCCAATTGATAATAAAGGAAAATTAGTGGCTAGTTTTAAAAATGGATTATTTCAAAACGAATATTATCAAACAGACCAATTTTTATCGATTGATACGGCAGATATAACTGAATTCTTTGTTAATAAGTATGATTTAGAATATGAGTTCAACTCACTAGATAACTTTTATTACTCCAAGAAAGGAAGCCGCTTAAAATTAAAAGCGGGATATGTAGATGGCATTGAAATAAATCGAGCAGGATCTACTTCGTTGCTCAGAAATGATACAATAAATAGAATCGAACATGACTGGTTTCAATTTTCTATTAATTACGAGCAGTATTTCAATTTAACCAAAAAATATTCCTTAGGAATAGAGCTAGAGGGAGTTCATTCTTTGCAAGATTTTTTCAATAATTATACAGCAAGTGTTTTATTTGCTCCTCAGTTTAGTCCTATTCCTGAAACTCAAACTCAGTTTATTCCGGAATTTGCAGCGCACACCTATGGAGCAGTTGGGTTGAAACAGATTTTTAGTCTTTACAAATCAATCGATGTAAGAATAGAAGGATATGCTTTCCTCCCCTATTCTAACATCATTGACAATAACAAAATGGCCGGATTTTCTCCCAACAGAGAGGCAACAAAAAGAAACTACATTGTATCGAGTATTCTTGTTTTCAATAGCCCCTTAGGACCAATTAGTCTCACGGCTAATTACATGGACCACCGACAAGAAAAATGGTCATTTCTTTTCAACTTCAACTTTTTGGTATTCAACAGAAAAGGACTTGATCCCTTATAGTTTACCTTCTTTTAAAAATTGTAATAAAGTAAAACCCGCCTCCCAATACTCTAAACTCATTTGTAGGTCTGAATGTTACTAATTTTTCGAAGTAGCGATTGGTATCCAAAGATTCAAATGAAATACCACCTTCATTAGGTGAAGTTTGTCCGTCCCAAACTATCAAATCTCCTGATTTTAATTCATCTTGAGGTTTGTCTCTTCTATGGATGTTTGTTTTTAGAAATGAATTCTCCTCCTTTTTGGGGTTCACTCCATAGTGAAGTAAATAATCAGTTTTGTACACTACCACATTCTCATTTCCCCTCGGGTAACCTTGAGCATCCAACCAGTGGATTGATTCATAAATAAGTTCATTCATTTCATTTGGTTGAGATAGAATAAGACTTTCTTTACCTTTAAATGTATTCAGTATCATCCACGAAGACAATAAAATAGTAATCAATAATTGGACTGGTTTTGAGTAAGAACCAAGCAGAATTTTCGCCATAACTTTACTCAGAACTACAGCAGAAAAAACTGCAATCAAAGGGATAACTCCTCCAACAATCCTGGCCAATCCTACAGAAGCACTCCAACCTTTGTACCACAAATAAGAATGACCAAATATGTATATGGCTGCAGGAACGGCAACTAAATACACCAAAACGAGGGATGAAGATTGAAACGATTTTTTGAAATGTATGACAGACCAAACAACCAAAACAATAAAACTAAATACGATAAGTATTGAAAAAGGAAGTCCCGTGATAGACTCATGATGTATAAACCAATTCCAAAACGGACCTGTTCCATAAAAACTTACAATAGCGCTGTAAGGATAATCGTAATAATACCACAAAAATCCCTTTCCAAGAATAAGCCCCAAAATTCCGTAAACTAAAAACCCTGACAGCAAAAGCGGCAGTTTTTTCCATTGATTTTTGAGAATTAAAGCGAATGCATATAACGGTAAAAACAAGATACCTTCCGAACGAGAAAATATGATGAAAGAAATAACAACTGTCGCTATTCCATATTTCTTTTTTGAGAATAAAAAAGCCGAAAAAACAGCAACAAACCCAAAAAGTGGTTCGGTAAGACACGATTGCGCGAAGGGATAATAAACAGGTGCAAACAAAATAAGAATAGGAACCAAAAAACTGAAATTTGCACCCAAATTTTGGGCTAATTTGGCACCAATAAGCCCCGACAATAACATAATAAGAACATTAAAAATCATAACTCCTCTTTCACCAAACAAAGAAAATAAAGAGGAAAGTGCAATAAACAAAGGCTTTCCCCAATGATCCAAAGCCATTTTGGGATTGGTAAAAATGGACTCTACAATAAAATAGTGATTCACTGACTCTGAATCAGCGTAATGCTTTGTAGCATATAGGGCAACATACAGCAATAAAAAAGCCGAGATACCCAATATTACTTGGGTAATTCGGCTATCTAATTTTTTAAAAGTCATTGGTAAAATTAATGAAAAACCTGAACTTCTTATCCGACTGGCGCAAGTTTTACAACGAGATTATTTAGTTCAGGTGTAAGGTGTAACTGACAACCTAACCTGCTCTTTTCATCATCAACAAAAAACGCTTCATCTAACATATCCTCTTCATCATCAGATTTTTCTGGAAGTATGGTGTCGGATTCTACATACATGTGGCAAGATGCACACATAGCCATACCTCCACAAGTTCCTTCCACTGGCAGTTCATAAGACTTACAAACTTCCATCATGTTCATGTTCATATCAGTAGGAGCTTCAAGTTCATGAACAACTCCTTCCCTGTCAATTACAGTCACTTTTATTAAGTTATCTTCCATTGTTAAGCGCTTTTTTTTAAAATCCGTTCACTCCGTTTACAGTTGTATATTTCAATACATTTTTCTTGTCGGGATGAATTCTTGCAAACGCTGACTGCACCATCAAGGTAGCTTCATGGAAACCACACAAAATAAGTTTTAATTTACCTGGGTATGTATTCACATCACCTATCGCGTAAATTCCTTCTCTGTTTGTGCTGTAATCAAACGTATCTACCTCTATCGAATTTTTAGAGATATTTAAACCCCAATCTGCAATAGGTCCAAGCTTTGGAGACAATCCAAATAATGGAATCCAATGATCGGTTGACAACCTCATTTCTCCCTGAGTTTTGTGCTTTACAACAACTTCATTCAATGAGTCATTTCCATTTACATCAATGACTTCGGCCTCAGTGATTAGGTTTAGTTGACCTTTCTCAGCCATGTCCATTACTTTTTGAACAGAATCTAAATGACCTCTAAACGAGTTTCTTCTGTGAACAAGTGCCACACTTTTTGCTACACCGTTTGCCAAAAAATAAGCCCAGTCTAGTGCTGAGTCTCCGCCACCAGAGATGACAACATCTTTTCCTCTGTAAAACTCTGGATCCTTTATGATATATTCGATTCCTTTATCTTCAAATTTTGAAAGATTTTCGATTGGTGGTTTTCTGGGTTCAAACACACCCAAACCACCGGCAATAGCAACGATTGGAGCTTTGTGTTTTGTACCTCTGTTTGTGGTTACAATAAAAGATCCATCATCCTGTTTATCTATCTCAACTGCCGATTCTCCTAAAGTAAATCCAGGATTAAATGGTTTGATTTGTTCCATGAGCCTATCCGTAAGGTCACCAGCCATTATTTCTGGGTAAGCAGGAATATCATAAATCGGTTTTTTTGGGTATATCTCAGAACACTGACCTCCAGCTTGTGGAAGTGAATCAATTAGGTGACATTTTAATTTTAATAATCCTGCTTCAAAAACAGTGAATAAGCCCGTAGGACCTGCTCCGATTATTAGGATATCTGTTTCTATCATAACGTAAGTTTCAAATTGAGAACGAAATTAATGAAACAAACCCTAATATGTTAGATTTTCAATGAATGATTTAAACAAGCAATAGTTAACTGTTAAGCAGATATAGTTTTTACCTTGATTTTTTATAAAATTCACCTTTTTTTTAACAATTAGTGTAATTTGCAATTTGTGTGATTAAGCCTTAAATTAGTGAAATTATTTAAAAATTAAATATGAAAAAAATATACCTCGCGTTCATAAGCATATTGTTTGTTAGCACTTTATTGTCGCAAAGCACCGTTTCAAATATCAAAGTAGATAAAAAAAATGGTACGCAATACTATCCCTTAAATATTGATCAATTTATTTCTTCCAAATCAAATCGACCAATTATTGAGGGACGTTATTACAGATTTGTTCAGTTTTCTAAAATTCCAAGTCAAGAGCAAAAAGAGGAAATGCTTGCACTGGGACTTCGTTTTCAGGAATACATCCCAATGAACACTTACCTCGTTTCGTTTCCTGAAAATTTCAGAAAAAGTGTATTGAAAAATTTTGGAGTAACCAGTGTAATGGTAATTTCCAATGCAGATAGAATAACAGAATTAGCAATGAGCACTCCATATCCAGAGTGGGCAATTGAAGAGGATGAGGTGGTTTTGTACCTTAGTTTTTATCAGGATTTGAATTTTCAGAAGCAAATCGAAAAACTAACACCTTTTGTAAGTCGAATTAAATCAAAAAACGAATTTGTTAAAAAGACGTTAGTCGTGGTAGATAAAAACAAAGTCACTTCCCTGTTAAATCATAAAGGAATTAGATTGATTGACTTAACCCCTGAGCCGGGTAAACCAGAGCACGACCTTTCCAGAAACATGCATCGTTCCACTTCCATTAACACCCGATACAGAGGTGGCAGAAAATATGATGGATCCGGAGTAGTTGTGGCAGTGAATGATGACGGAATTGTAGGTCCGCACATTGATTTTACTGGAAGAATGACTCAGCCTGGTGTAACAGCAGATTTAGGAAGTCACGGAGATATGGTTGCAGGAATCGTAGGTGGTGCCGGAAACGTAGATCCCACCATGAAAGGAATGGCAACGGGTGCAGATATTATTATAAGGCAGTATTCCTCCTCCCTACCAAATACTGTAAATGTTCACACGAATGATTCAGCTGTAATTTTTTCATCCTCTTACTCCAATGGGTGTAATGCAGGTTATACTTCCCTTGCAAGAACAGTGGATCGCGAGATTAGATTAAATCCAACCTTAATTCAGGTTTTTTCTGCAGGTAATTCAAACAATAACAATTGTGGGTACGGTGCCGGAACACAGTGGGGAAACATCACAGGTGGCCATAAACAAGCCAAAAATGTAATCGCTACCGCCAATCTTGAGTCTGGTACAAATCTGGCAACCTCGAGTAGTAGAGGCCCTGCGGATGATGGGAGAATAAAACCGGATATTGCTGCTCATGGGAATGGAAATTATTCAACGGATCCAAATAACACTTATGCTTATGGTAGTGGTACTTCTGCTGCGGCTCCGGGAATTTCAGGTGTATTAGCTCAAATGTATCAGGCTTATGAAGCCAAGTCAGGTGTGAGACCAGAATCTGGATTAATGAAAGCAATTATACTGAACTCTGCAGATGACTTTGGTAATGTTGGACCAGATTTTAGATATGGTTTTGGTAGAGTGAATGCGTTAAGAGCTATTCGTGCAATTGAACAAACTAGGTATTTTAGTTCTACTCTAATTACCGGAAACACCAATACACATAATATTACTGTACCCGCTAATGTTGCGGAAGTAAAAGTCATGGTTTATTGGCATGATTACGAAGCCAGTACGTCAGCTAACAAAGCCTTGGTAAATGACTTGAATGCAAAACTAGAACTTGGTACTTCAACTTACCTACCTTGGGTTCTGAATTCAAATCCAAACGCAACAACCCTAAATAGTCCCGCCACCAAAGGTGTAGATTCTTTGAATAACGTGGAACAGATTTCAATCAATAATCCTGTTGCGGGAACCTATTCACTAGAAGTGGATGGATTCTCCATTCCGCAAGGGCCTCAAAAATACTTTGTAACTTATGAATTTATTTATGACGAAGTGGAATTAATAAATCCTAACGGAGGAGAAGGATTTGTGCCAGGTGTTACAGAACGTCTATTTTGGGACTCTTATGGCACTTCGGGTAACTTTGCATTGAGTTACTCAATTGACAGCGGAGTGAATTGGACGAGTATTGGAACTTCAGCAGGAACTGCCACCTATCGAGATTGGGCGGTGCCAAACGTTGTTTCTGGAAAAGCAATGGTGAGAATAATTCGCGGAACTCGTGGTGACACTTCTGATCATACTTTTTCTATCATTCGTATTCCAAGTAACCTCAGAGTGACAAAGGTTTGTCCTACTTACATGGAGGTGAGTTGGAACGTAGTAACAGGAGCTGATGAATATGAAGTTTACCTTCTTGGTAACAAATACATGGACTCAGTTGGCCGAACAAGTTCCACAACTTTTCAAATTCCGATTACAGACCCTAATGCCGGGCATTGGTTTTCTGTAGCAGCTGTAAAATCTAACTCACAAAACAATGTAGGAAGAAGAGCTGACGCGCAATTCTATGCCGGTGGATTATTAAATTGCGTATTGCCTCTTGATGGTGGGATCTCAGAAATGATATCACCTGCCGCAAGTGGCTGTTCAAGCGGTTTGTCGAGTATTACAGTGAGAGCAAATAATTTTGGTGCAACAACCATATCCAATTTCCCAGTGAAATACAGAATAAATGGAGGGACGATACAAAGCGGTACCGTATCAGCATCACTCACTACAGGAAATAACACGTCTTACACTTTCCCTGTTCAATTTAACTTCAGTACTCCTGGTGCTTATTTAGTTGAAGCTTGGACAGAAATATCTGGAGATGTTTATACACTTAATGATACAACTTCAATTACCTACAACTACACTCCTACCCAATCGGCTCCTTTTAATGAAAATTTCAATTCATTTACAAATTGCTCAAATGTAAGCGATTGCGAGGATGTTTCATGTAATCTAAGAAATGGATTTTCAAATTTACCAAACAGAGACGGTGACGATATAGATTGGAGAACAAACAGCGGAAGCACTCCTTCAAACGGAACAGGACCTTCGGGAGATCATACCTCAGGTTTTGCAAAATATTTATACTTAGAAGCCTCTGGAACAGACTGCACCGGAAAAACGGGTGTACTACTCTCTCCTTGTATTGATTTAGGGAATTCAATCAGTACACCGTTCCTATCGTTTTGGTACCACATGTTTGGGGGTAACTCTATGGATACATTAAGAGTAGATGTATACGATGGAACAAATTGGTATTTAGATGAATTTAAAGTAGGCGGAAACCAAGGAAATCAATGGAAAAAAGGACTTGTTGATTTAACCCGTTTCCAAGGTGATGTAATTAAACTGAGGTTTACTGGCAGAACTGGTGGGTTATGGGATACGGATATCGCCTTGGATGATATCAATATTTCAGATCATACATCGATTGATGAACAAGAACTTAACTCAGCCATTTCGGTATACCCAAATCCTAATAATGGAGAGTTTTACTTAACCATTGATAATGCAAAAATATCTCAAGTAAATGTTATGGTTCATGACCTATATGGAAGGCTAGTTTACACAAACACCTTTAGCAACAAGTCTAATAGAATAAAGTTAACCGATGTTGCCGCAGGTGTATATTCTGTAAAAGTAACGAACGAAAATCAGACAGTATTGAAGAAGATTATTATCAATTAAAATAGTTTTAAGTAAAAAAGAGGACCTAGGAGTCCTCTTTTTTTTTTCAATAATAATTCGGAAATACTCGACTAAAGTCTCCTTATCCATGTAAAGTAAAAAGTCCGACAAGAAATATTCTTATCGGACTTTTTGTTCGTTGGCACAAAACTCTCTAAAACAATGAAAACAACGAATTGGAATGTCCTAAAATTTAAAAAGCCCATCCTAAGATGGGCTTTTTTGGCTCTATTTTAAAGCTTAAACTATCTAACTGTTCAATAAAAATGAGATCCTTCTGAATATTTTATAACCGAAATCAAAATTCTCCGAGCCAATAAAAAAACATAATGTTTTTCTATGTCACAAATGAACCAAAATCTTTGGAACGAAACAAGACAACAATCCTACATTGAAGTAATTTTGTAGTAAATAAAATAATATAAATCTGGTTTTGGAATAAGTTCCGAGTTAATAACCTTTTTATACTTAAAGAGCTCAAAGGGAATTTTTTAAGTTAATAGAGGAAGGAACAGATATAAAAACAAGAAAGAACTGAGAGAAACGTCTGTGATAAGAAACAAAGACTTTTTACGGGAATTAATAAATATATTTTAGAAGAACGAATAAAACAAAATTAAATAAGTAGATTCCACAATAGTGGAAATATCAAGTTGATTTGAGTTCTGTTGCATTAAACTAAAAACGACTGATTTTGATTATTTTTTATTGAAAATTAAAAATATCGAGTACTTATTAATGTTGATTTAATTTTATGAAGGATGAGATTTTAATTAAAAACATTTAAAGCATAATTAATGCTATAAGACCATAATATTTTGTGATTAAGTTAGAGGATCTAAACCACTTCCTCCTTTCGGATTGCACCTTTTAATTCTCCTCCATCCCATTAGCCCACCTTTCAAAAAGCCATATTTTTTTATGGCCTGTTTTGTGTATTCTGAACAGGAAGGTTTATACCTACACATATTTGGCAGTTTAGGTGAAATAAACTTTTGATATAAGAAAATTAAAAAAATAGAAATTCTTCTCATGAAACTAAATAATTTTAAACGTCAGACTAGTTATTAAATTTGGTTAAACTAACATGGTTACATTTTCCCTGAAATTCAAAGGCTCTATTGCCGGTTGCGCTAAAGGAATGGAGTCTTAATTCTCGCAAACTCTAAATAATTTGTCCAGCCTACCTGTTTGATGAGTAACTTTACTCAATGAATACTCCTTTCTATCCTTATCAAAATCTACAAATTTCTGTTTTAAATCAACATATATGATTGTTTTGATAGTTTACCAATGCTAAAATAGTAAAAAAGAAGTAATTACCAAATTTTGTAAATGGTTCTAGATATCATTTCGGTTAATTACATAGAAATAATAGTAAGAATACGGGGGGGGTATCCTTAAAGAAAGGAAATTCAAGCAGTCTTTTGTGATAATGTGGAGTTCTTCGAAACGATTGAATGAATAATCAGTTTGTTTCAGAGGGATTCAAAGCACTAATAACGATCTAAAGTTCGAATATGTTGATAATTCAAATTTGGGATTTCTTAACGCAAGTTTATTATGCACTCTCTATTTCTTGTTTTGCTTTCGTTTATCTATTTTAATTCTCTTTCAATTAAATTTAGGATTTCAACTATTCTTTTTCTCAAACTAATTGATTGACTATTTGTAAGCTTTGACATTGAGGCGCAATTAGCCACAATACCCTCAAAATCAGAGTTTTCTAATAGTTTGATGAGGTCTTTATCAATTTTTGAATTGCCAATGTTCAATCTGGATTTTGCTCCTTTATCTAATTGGAATTGACTTACCACATCATTTTCCCAATAACCATTAATTACATTTCGAAAAGAATAGTATTTCATTATTACAGGATAATAATACTTCTCTCTATGTTTTAACCATTCCTGTTCCTCCTCGGTAACCTGAACTATTTCAGTAGTCCAGCGAGATAACTTTTCTTTTAACATTCCATTTTGTAACAATTGAATTCTACCTGAACTCATAATATCATTAATTATAGGATCAAAAGTAGGTGCAAGTTTAATTTGTCCAACATGTTTTAATATGCTGTCATTGTCGTAAGTTTCCTTTTTGTCAATGTAATCCAATAGTTTTAAAGATGATGAAATCATCATTTTTCTAAGCGTAATTTTGCGGTCTAACTGCCTCAGGTTACTTTGAAACTCCGATTGCAATTGAGTTAGTAATTGGATCTCTTGTAACCGTTCTTTTCTACTTTCATTCCAATTATTTATACTTAAAGCAATTAAAATACCTATAACAACAAGAACTATTTCTCCAGTGGCATATATCAAATACTTAGTCAATTTATTTTCAGACACAACCCTTTGTCTTATTTTTCTTAAGAATTTATTCATTTGGTTATGGGTTGCTTATGATAAAGCACAATCAATTGTTTTTTGCTTTTTAATTTTCATCCTTTCTAATCGAATCAACAATGTGTATGAGACTGTATAGAAATTTACTTTTAAAGATGTTGTATCATCAAACATCTTTTTTAATCAATTTCTTAAAATCAACACTGATTCTTGAAATCAATTTCATTAAATCCTAATCAAACCATCCGTCAAAAAAAGCCCCCTCTACAAAATCATTGTATTCTTCTAGTCTCTCTTTTCTTCTATTGGACCAATATTCTTTGTATGTCAAATATGGTGATTTAAGAAATGCAAAAGGCTTTAATGAAAAACCTTTTTTTTCATAATTACTAAGTTCGTCACTTGTATGAATAAGTTTTTCAATAGCTATTTTTATTTGCATCGTATCTTTGTATGCAAAGTAACTATCTATTTTTGCATCCAATTCAATTAAAATACTGTCTTTAACAAAATCAGCTCTTTTCTTTTCTTGTATCAGTCTGCTCCGCTCTCTGGAGTTTTGGTTACACGTATAAAGAGAGAGAGAAAGAGAAATTGCGAAAGTTAAACCCAGGAGTTTCAGAATAGCTGGTGGAATATTAAAAAAAAGTGCAGATCCAATACCAACAGCGCATAGGGACGTAAGTAGTACTAATTCATTCATTGACTATCTTTTTTGTTGTTATTTTCTTTTTGAAAAAATTAAATAAATATACTGTGATTTTCATAACCAAAAAACCGATAATGGCAGAGACAATGATGTTGGAATAAACAAACTCGTCATCAGTTAGAATAACTTTATCAGTCCAAAACCCATAAATATTTCTCCAACTGGATTTTTCAAAATATAATTCTAACAAGTCTATTGAGATTAAGCCAGCAACCCAACCAATTAATTGTGCAAAAACCTCTTCTAATAAAAATACCAAAAATTTCACTATTCTTTTTTTCATAATTCAAATTTATAAAATCTAAAAGAATGAATGGCCCATAACAAGTCCACCTTTAAATGGAACATTTTTTTTTATCGTTATTTTCGATAAGTTTGAGCGTATTTTTTTATACACAAATATATTCCAACCTAATTTTAGGTACGATCAATTTTACTGCAACAAAATATTAGTTTAAGATGAAAAATAATAACTCAGCGATTTTTAAAAAGCGAAAGAAAAAACGAAAAAAAAAGAAAAAAAATATGCCGCTTTTTTCAAAAAACTTTAATACGTTCTTTGATGGTTTTTTTGAGGATTCAAATTCAGATTCAACGGAAGATTACAGGGAAGATTCAAATACAGATTCAGCAGATGGTTACTCGGAAATTAGTTCTTCCGATGGGTGGATACGACTACCAAATAGTCTACCATTATCAAATCTAGGTTCCACTGGAGGTTGCTCAGGATGTAGTTCTTTCGGAGGTTGCTCACCATTTTCAAATAACTTGCCATTATCATATCTAAAATCAACTGGAGGTCGCTCGGGATTTAGTTCTTTGAAGGGCCGTTCACCGCTTTCAAATAACTTGCCATTATCATATCTAAAATCAACTAGAGGTTGCTCGGGATTTAGTTCTTTGAAGGGTTGTTCACCATTTTCAAATAACTTGCCATCATCAAATCTAGGATTAACTAGAGGTTGCTCGGGATGTAGTTCGTTTAGTGGGTGTTCACCATTTTCAACTTGTTCTACTTTTTTTCCAATATTAATGACACTGATTGGAGTGTTTTTTGGAACTTTAATACTGATTGGTCTATCAATACAATAAAAACGCGTCATTGATTTGAACCCAAATATTGTTGAGATAAAAAACAACATGACCTCAGAAAAACTACTTCTGAACCTCGAAAGATTAACATTTTGCTATTTTATAATTTTCAAGTTATCAAAAGGGTAGTAAGCACCTAAATAGAAAGAATTACTAAATCCAAATTGTTTTCTACGAGCTACAGAAAAGAATACTTTCGCTAAACTTAATTCCTATTTCGGAATATTTCTGCTCAGATTTCAACATGAATATTGGATTAGGTTCTGATAGAATCTGACAGCATTTTAAAAGAAAACCTCCACATTAATGAGGGCTCTCTCTTTTTTCAGTTATCCACTCCGGGAAAGAATCAAATATTATAACTCAGGACTTTAGAGTCTAATAAATAAGAAACTAAAGAAGACATTGCATAAGAATTAATTGTCAGTTGATTCAAAAACAAGAATATTTCAGAAAAATTCAATTAAGATTTGTTTTTTAAATTATTTCTGGGAGCAACAATCCTATTTACTTTTGTTCTAATGAGGTAACTTATCTCTTAGTAATCCATATAAAAATGTACCGAAAGTTGCACTTAAAATCACTATACCAATAGACCAAATTCCTTTTCCGACAAGGACGAACATTGGTCCTGGACATGCGCCTGTCATTGCCCAACCAAGGCCAAATATTGAACCACCAATTAGGTATCTAGCGTAACCCTTATTTTTTGGTGCTAATATTATATCGTCACCTTCTGTAGATTTAATTTTTTTTACTTTGATTATCTGAACCGCTAGGATACCTATCATTACAGCCGATCCAATTATTCCATACATATGAAAAGATTCAAAACGAAACATTTCATATATTCGGTACCAAGAAATAACCTCTGATTTACTCATTATTACTCCAAATATGATCCCTACTATTAAAAACTTAATGAATTTCATGTTTTAAAAATTAAAGTTTGCTACCAAATTGAATTGATTAAAGTTTGTCTTATTATGTTCTTGAGCTTGTATAATGTTCTTTGATAATGATCTGCGATACACATAAAGAAATCTGAGTTCCAACCCTTCTAATTTTTTTCTAAATGTATAATTACAATCTAAATTGAACTGATCATATGAGCTTAATTGATACTTATTAAATTTCAAGTTATCATTTGTTAACATTCTGTTCCAGTGAATATTAAACGTAGCTTTTTTGATTTTTTTTATCAAGCTAACACCGATACTTGTAGCATCCCCAAATCCTTCGATTTGACTCCTTGAAATGAATGTGTAAAAAGGATCTACTCCGAACTCTCTTGGAAATATAAATTTACCTTTATCAAAAATATGTGTCCCATTTAACTGAAGGTCACAAAAAGAAAAGTGATAACCAATCCTTCCGCTTATAGCATGAGTTTTGTCGGATAAATCATGATATCTTTCAACTTTATTGACCGAACCTCCATTTCCAATCCCAAATTGATTTAAATAGATAAAACCGCTGTAAAGGGAAGAATCAACATCTTTCTCTATTTTGACCATCGTGGTGTTCGATATGTTGTCTAAATAGTATTCCCAAATTTCAAATGAACTGCCATTTGAGTTTTTATGTTTCCACCCAAGAAGCCCCAAACCATTGCTAGATAATTTCTTATGATATTGTGCGGGTGTTCCATTTGGTAAAGAACCATTGCTATATAATCCAATTGCATCTTCAATTCTGTACCAATGAGTTGTTGATCTCGGAGAGGCTCCAGTGAACCAAGCTACAGTAAAATCATTTTCTTTGATTTGATATGAACTTTTAAAACCTGAGAAAACTTTGGGCTTCATCCTACCATCATGTAAATTGACCAATGGAGTTACTATTTCCATTTTACCAACTACGAATCGAAAACTTTGATGTTCGTACTTAATGTACAATTCTTCTAGTCTATCCAAATCATTAAAATTACCTTTATGCTCTATGTCAAACAATTGTAATTCATACTTAGAAGTTGAAAAAGAAACTGGATCAACCTTTAACAGGTCATTGGAAAACAATCGGTAGACAAATATCCCATTTAACCCTATACTGAATCCCTTAAAAGGAAGAGTTTCATAGTGAACAGAAGCACCTATGGCACTTGCATAATAATCTGTTAGATCATTGTGATTAATAGTAGCCATTGAGAAGTTTCTAATTTGTCCACTGAAGTGTCCTTTCTTAAAACAATCTACTATTTTTGGACTTATGGTTGAATCTCCATGGTTGGCGAAAGATCCAGAAACTAAGAGACTTAAAAAAAATGAATAAAGTATCCTCATCAATTTAGAGTATGAAAGGTAATACCAAATAGGTCATAACAAGCCCACCAATAAAAAAACCGACAACAGCAATTAGAGAGGGTAATTGTAAGTTACTTAACCCACTAATTGCATGCCCAGAAGTGCACCCTCCAGCGTATCGTGTACCAAAACCAACTAATATTCCTCCAATGATTAAAAATAACCAACCTTTGATTGTATAGAGTGCTTCAATTCCAAAAATACTTTCTGGTAAATATGACTTTCCAACATCTTTCATTCCAAGTAATTCTAAACTTTCTACAGTTTTTGGATTTAGATTAATACTGTGATCAATTGTTAGGTATTCATTTGATATGTAACCACCAATTACTGCCCCAGCAACAAAAATTAAATTCCAAACTTGTGATTTCCAATCAAATTTGAAGAAATCTGAAATTTTTCCAGCTCCGGCAATACTACAAACAGTTCTTAAGTTGGAAGAAACTCCAAATGATTTTCCAAACAAAAGTAATAACACCATAACCATTGCGATTACTGGACCTGCAACATACCAAGGCCACTGCTCATATATCCAATTCATAGTTCTAGATTATTTATTTGTGCGAATGTAAATTTCTTTACAATAACCTTCAGTAACAATAGTTACTTTGAGAATAAGCCAAAGGTTTTAAATAAATGAAACAGTCCGGGTAAAACGAAAACAGCTGCAACTAAAAGTGAATAGCCTAAAGAGGAAAAGACAATATCTGGAGGGGTATTTTCTAAAATAGACACATTACCTTCTTTAAGAAGAATCATATTAGGAAAAGAAAAAGCGCACCACCCCAATAAAATTGTAGATAATTGAATTCCAACAATTAACCTAGAGAGGGTTTTCTTTTTATTTTGCAATGCTTTCCAAAGTGGCAACAATAATAAAGTTGCAAAAATGAAAATAAATATAGAATATCCATTTTTGAGCAAAACCTCTAAAAAAGGTCTCGTACTAAAAATGGCTTCTAAAAAAATTAAGCTTCCAGAAATGACTATGGCTAAATTTGCTCTTTTTACTTTTCTTATATAATACTGACGTTCCGTTCCTTTAGTTTCGCCAGAAATAAATATTGCAGACGTAAATGCTGTTAGTGCCGTAACGAAAAAACCAACAAATAAAGAAAAAGGATTCAACCATGTATTAATGTATAACTCAACAAAACTTTTTCCTTCAATCATATCAGGATGAATCATTTCACCGCTGACCAAAGCTCCTGCAATAACTCCTATAATCAGAGGGGTAAATACACTTGATATTTCAAAAATTTTATCATAGAGAATTTGACTTTCATCTTGGTAGGCATCATAGTGTCTAAATACAAACGCAGTACCTCTTCCAATAATTCCAACTAGTAATAAAGAAATTGGGATATGTAATTGAGTAACTATTAAATTGTAATAAATTGGAAATCCAATCCATAGAATTACAATACAAATGATTAGCCATATATGATTAGCTTCCCAAACGGGACCAATAACTCGATAGGCTGTGTCTTTTGTGATTTTTTTATTCTTTTTACTTGAGAAAAATTCTAACACTCCAACTCCAAAATCTGCTCCACCGAAAGTCAAGTAAAATAAAATTGAAAGAAATAAAAATGCGAGTACAACCACTATCATATACTTACAGTATTAATTTTTTTTATATGCCTATTCATTAACCAAAACACAACAAATGAGAGTGAGATATAGATGATTAAATACATATAGAAACTATATTGCATTCCTTCAATAGGTGTAACAGCATCTTTAGTCTTCATTACTCCATGTATTATCCATGGTTGTCTACCTAACTCAGTTACCAACCAACCTGCCTCTAATGCTATAAAGCCAAGAGGTGTCGCCAGTATAAAACTCATTAAAAAGAGTTTTTTACTTTGCCAATTAGGCTTTTTTAAACTAATTAAATAGAGAAAACCTAGGAACATTAAAAAAGTCCCAATTCCCACCATAATTTGAAATGAATAATGTGTTATTGAAACTGGCGGTCTTTCATCCTCTTGAAAATCGTTTAAACCCTTTACTTCAGAATTGAAGTCGCCAAAAGCCAAAAAAGATAGAGCTTTTGGAATGTGTAAGGCATATTTGACTTCCTTCGTTTTTTCATTTACTATCCCTCCTATTATTAGGTCTGCTCCCGAAGTAGTTTCGTAATGAGCTTCCATTGCTGCTAGTTTCGCAGGTTGTCTCACTGCTATATCTTTCGCAGCTAAATCTCCACTTATTGGTATCAAAATAGCTCCAATTGAACCGAAGGCTAAGGCTATTTTGAATGCTGACTTATGAAATTCAACATTACGTTTTTTGTATACTTGGAATAAATGTAATCCTCCTACTGAAAATCCCACAGCTACAAAAGCAGCCAACGACATGTGAAGTGCCTGAGTAAACCAGGCATCATTAAATAAGGCTTCAATTGGATTGATATTAATATACTCTCCATCTACAAAATCAAAACCACTAGGAGAGTTCATCCAGCCATTGGCTGCAACTACAAGGATACCAGATGCTAATCCTGATACACCAACAATTAAACCTGTTGACCAATGAAACCACTTGTTTTTAATTTTTTTCCATCCGTACACATAAAATCCGAAGGCGATTGCTTCAACAAAAAAGGCAGTACCTTCTAAAGAAAATGGCATTCCAATAATTGGCCCTGCATATTTCATAAATTCGGGCCATAATAAGCCCAATTCGAAGGAAAGCATTGTTCCGGAAACCGCACCTACAACAAAAAATATAGCTACCCCTTTTTGCCAAGCTTTTGTTAAATCTAGGAACTTCTTTTTTCCTGTATTCAGCCATTTATAATGAGCTACTATCATTAAAAAAGGCATAACCATACCTATGGCTGCAAATACTATGTGAAAAATCATAGAAGTGGCCATTTGCATTCTTGCTGCTACTAAAGTATCCATAGTCTTATTTTAGTTTAAATCTTTCGCTTTTATAACATAAAGTCCGTTCTCTTTTACCAACTTTTGGATTTTTTGTTACTTCATAAAACTCCTTTATCAATAGCTTCAGACAATCCCTTCATTAATGTGTTATCAATTTTTACACCTGCAGAAACGACTAAAAAATCATATTTTATTTTAGTTCCTCCTTTTGTTTCTACTGTATTGTTTTCTGGTTCAATTTCTTATACGAACTATTTGTCCAATTAACCCCTTGAGGCATAACGGGTGCGATTGTTCGCTTAGTTTTTTTATGTCAAAAAAGAGCATTTATAAGGAGAAGTAAAAACCTCCCTTTATAAATGCTATTTTTATTTTCTTGGGAGTTTTTTACCCCCATTCAATGGCCACTATAAAGTCAAGTCCTCATAGACATCTAAACTGTCAGAAAACATCACTATATGAGTATCTTATATTCTCATTTTATAATGTTGTTGGGCAAACATAATCTGACACTTCTATATCTGTATTTTTAATTGCACCAAAGCCTCCTTTTACATCTACAAGATTGTGAATACCTCTAGATTTCAAAATGGAGTTGGCAATCATAGATCTATATCCACCCGCACAATGAATGTAATTTTTCCCCTCAGGTTTAAGTTCTGCTAAATGTGAATTTAACTCATCCAACGGTATGTTTTCCGCAGCAATAATATGCTCTGACAAGTATTCAGATTCTTTTCTTACATCAAAAATATTTAACGAGTTATCTTTATTTAATCCCGCAAATTCTTCTGCTGTAATGGTTTCAACACTATCTGTTTCTCTACCTGATTTGGACCATTCAGAAACTCCACCTTTTAAGTATCCAATAATGTTATCAAAACCAACTCTTGATAAACGTGTAATAGCTTCTTCTATTCTATCTTCATCAGTGATAAGTAGGATTGGCTGCTTAATATCAGCAATTAGGGATCCTACCCAAGGAGCGAATCCACCATCTAGACCAATAAATATGGAATTTGGTATGTGTTGAGTTGCAAAATCATCTTGATGACGAATATCTAACATAACTGCACCAGTTTCGTTTGCTGCCACCTCAAATTCAGTTGAATTCATTGCTACATTTCCTTCCTTAATCACTTTTTGAATATCCTCGTATCCTGTTTTGTTAAGCATTACATTTAAAGGGAAATAAGCTGGTGGAGGTAATAGTCCATCTGTCACTTCTTTTACAAATTCTTCTTTTGTCATATCAGCCCTCAAAGCATAGTTATTTTCCTTTTGGTCTCCAATACTTCCAACAGTTTCTTTACTCATGTTTTTACCACAAGCACTACCTGCTCCATGACCTGGATAAACAATTGTATCATCGGGCAAAGTCATTATTTTTGATCTAAGACTTTCAAAAAGAATACCTGCTAGCTCTTCCTGAGTCATCGAAGCTGCTTTTTGTGCCAGGTCTGGTCTTCCAACATCCCCTAGAAACAAAGTGTCTCCACTGAATATTGCGTGTTCTTTGCCATTCTCATCTAATAATAGATAAGTTGTACTTTCCATCGTATGGCCTGGTGTGTGTAATACTTTAATTGTAACATTTCCTAACTTAAACTCTTGGTTATCTTTGGCTATGATACATTCAAAATCTGGATTTGCATTGGGTCCATAAATTATTGGTGCACCTGTCCTTTCGGATAATGTAACATGTCCAGAAACAAAATCAGCGTGAAAATGTGTCTCTAATATATATTTTATATTAGCATCTCTTGACTGAGCAAGGTCAATATATGACTGTACCTCTCTTAGTGGGTCAATAATGGCAACTTCGCCATTACTTTCAATA
The DNA here is from genome assembly GCA_965660305.1 of Flavobacteriales bacterium. GTDB lineage: Bacteria > Bacteroidota > Bacteroidia > Flavobacteriales_D > CAJJDF01 > CAJJDF01. The sequence continues at coordinate 70,843 of CBFHZD010000010.1, forward strand.
TAGTAAGCACCTTGGGCTAAACAGCCTGTATAAATTTGTTCAACTTTCATTTTATTATCTTTTTATTTATTTTTCATTCAAAACTATAATCTAATTACTCCAAAAATAGTAATAATTGTTACTCTTGATCAATAGGAATAGTTATAATGGGGTGATATAATTTTTTTACTAAATCCTGAGAAATACTTTTTCTAAAAAGGGTTGAAAACCCTCCCCTTTGTTCAGTACCAATACCTATTAAATCAATTTTTTTTTCTTCTGTATATGTAGCAATTCCTTCTTCTACGTTCTTGGAGTGAATGAGTTCGATTTCGAAATTGTTAATTTCGTTGCTCACAGCAAACTCATTTGCCTTTTTTATTATATCATCTTCCGTCCTTTGCTGATCTTTTGTAAGAACCATAAGAAGTATGATTTTTGAATTAAACTTCTCAGCAATTTTCTTAAACACGGATAAATTGATTGCTTCACCATGAAGAAAGTCGCTTACAAAAAGAATTTTATCCAGGGACATATTCACTCTATCGCATTTCAAAGTTAAAACGGGTATATTTGAATGCTTACTTAAAAACTCCGTATGGGAGTTTGTCCAAAAGTTATTTGCTAATTGCCCTGTCATTCCTAGAACTAATAAGTCGTATGAATTTGTCTTAACCTCATGCATTATTACACTATTTATGTCTCCAATCTTTACAACTACAGATTTGTTCTCAATATAAGAGTAATTGTCATTAATTGTACTTTCAATCTCAACAACCTGTCTTTTTAGGCTGGAAAGATCGATTTCTTTACCTTCTTTAACTGTTCCGTCCTCTTTAAAAAAAGCCTCTGAAGGAGCTGAAACAACATTTAAAATAAGAATTTCTGTATACTCATGAGCTAATTTTTGAGCAATATTTATAGCATTTTTACTGCTATCAGATAAATCTATCGGCACTAATATTTTCCTCATTTTTTTATAATGTTTCTTTTAAAACAATGTAAACCCCCATTAATAAAACAAACCAACCAAAACCTTTTTTAAGCTTTTTACCATCTATAAACTTGTTTAAATAAAGTCCTAAGAATATTCCAATAACCGAAAGACCTGTAAAAGAAAGAAGAAAGGTCCAATCTACTTGAATGTTTTGTGCGTCTCCAATAAAACCAATCAAAGATTTTATCGCAATAATAAGTAGAGAGGTTGCTACTGCTTTTTTCATAGGCAATTTGGCTAAAAGTACTAAAGCAGGTATTATTAAAAATCCACCTCCAGCACCAACAATTCCAGTCAATAAGCCTACTACAAGTCCCTCGATTATAATTAAAGGGTAGTTGTATTCTACTTTGGTTTCAACAATTCCCTCATCCTTTCTACCCTTTATCATAAAATAGGCCGCCAGCAGCATAATCAATGCAAAAAATATCATTATTCCGATACTTTTAGTTACCATAAAATCCCCAATTGAAAACAATTCATCTGGTATAGCTGGGACCAAAAATTTCCGAGTTAAATACACCGATACAAATGCAGGAATAGCGAAAATTATTCCTGTTTTAAAATCAACCATTCCTTTTTGAGCGTTTCTTATAGCACCTACCAATGCAGCACTTCCCACAACGAAAAGGGAGTATCCAGTAGCTAAAACAGGATCTATACCTAATATATAAACAAAAATAGGTACGGTCAGTATGGAGCCTCCTCCACCGATTAAACCTAAAACAACACCTATTAACAGCGCTCCCGCAAAACCTAAAATTTCAATCATTTTTATTTGTTTAAATTATATCACAAAGAACTTGAATTTTAAAATTTGCTAGAGCAACATATGTTACATAAAATATAGACTGTGTAAACTTTAAATTACCTCAAAGAACGATACGACAAACTTCAAAACTTTATGCAAGCTCCTCGCAAATATATAGCAGGTTGATTTTTCTAACAACTTTTATTGCTCAGAAATCACAACTCTTGAATTGATAATATTTATCACAACGATACCAAAATGACTATAAAATTTAATAACCTTTAAATTCAATTGATGAGCAAAGAAAAAAGCGAAAGCTGATGATACTATGTTTCTGATAGGTTCTGACAGACAGAAACAAAAAAAAGCAATCCTTTGCAGGATGGCTTTTTTTTGTTTCTCGAGAATGGCCGAAAATTAGGTTGTAAGCATAGCCAATTCTGACGTCATAAATTTTTCGGGGTCTTTTTGGTATCAAGGATTTGACTATAAAAAATTAAGATCTTTTTTTTCTATTCCTCTTAAATAAATTTTCTTGTTCCGATTGTTATATTGTTATAATTTAGAATCTGTAAAACAATTTAAAAACTTTGTTAAACTATAAATTAAAATGTAAATTGGAGTCAGAATGTCAAAAACAGTTTGAATTATGAAAACAATTTTATCTCTATCACTAATCCTATTAACATCATTTTTTGTTAATTCTCAAACTTATCCGCCTTTAGAAATAAGTGCCGACATGGTTTCTACATCTACTGGTGTAACGGTGGATGTCCCCGTAAAGGCAGGTACGAATTGGCAAAACATTACAAGTTTAAGAGGAACAATAACTTTTGATACTAACGTTATAACTTGGAATCAAATGTCATTCTGGGGATTGTCAAATCCTGGTGGCGCTGTTTTTACATACCAGGGAAATGGTCGAATAACATTTACTTGGATGTCGGTAATTTCGATTGGTCCATCACTAAGTGCTGGAAGTACGGTGTTTACACTCAGATTTAATGCCGTTGGAAGTGGTGGACAAGTTTCTCCCATAACTTTTTCGAATACACCACAAAATCTTTTTTGGAATAATGGATTCGGATGGTCTGGTAATAATTTTAATGTAACAAATGGTTCAGTAACTATTCTTGGCTGTAGCGATCCAATAGCAGTTTGGTCAGATACTACAAATCAATTAAATGCCACATTCAATGATTTAACCTCTTCCGCTGTAACATCATGGGCTTGGAACTTTGGTGATGGTAATACCAGTAATTTACAAAACCCTAGCCACACATACTCTTCATCTGGAACTTATAATGTATGCTTAGTTGTTACTGATACATGCGGAAGTGATACATTGTGTAAAAATGTGACAGTTACAAATTGCTCAGTAGCTTTAGGGACTGATACAAGAACAGAATGTGATTCGCTGATTTGGATAGATGGAAATATTTATTTTTCAAATAATAATTCTGCTACATTCAACATTGTTGGCGGAGCGGCAAATTCTTGCGATAGCCTTGTTACTTTAAATCTAACAGTTATTACTAATGACAAAACGATCACAAAAACAAATACTACCTTAACATCCAATCAATTAACTGGATCATATCAGTGGATAAATTGTAATGGAAATCAACCTATTCCTGGAGAGACCAACCAATCTTTCACTGCAACTGCTAACGGGAGTTATGCGGTTATTTTAAGTAATAATGGTTGTACTGACACCTCGGCATGTGAAAATATATTTTCGGTAGGAATCGAAAATCTAGAGACACAAACTGATCTCTATGTTTACCCTAATCCTTTCGAAAGTCAACTAAATATATCGTTGAACGAAACAATGACTTCATCCTATTCATTGAAAATATATAATTCTATTGGAAAATTAGTTCTAAGTGAGAATATTTTTGACAAATTAACTAAAATAGATTTGTCGGATTTAGATGATGGATTTTATCTTGTAAATATTAATAACAATATAAATTCTAGAACATTCAAGGTTATAAAGAAATGATAATAACTTTTAGTTAAAACAACCTAATACCTCTAAACTGTTTTTTTTATTATCACTTACCAAAAGGGTAACACAAATTAAAATAAAAGCAATTTCTTAATTCAAGTTGTTTTGTACCATCAATAGAAATATCTCCTTTACCAAAATTGATTCTTGTTTGATTAAATTTACACCTAGATTTCAAACAGAATATCGAATTAAGTTCTTATAGATTCTAACAGCCAAAAACAAAAAAGCCACCCTTTGAAGGATGGCTTTTTGTTGACTCACTAGAACGATCAAAAATTAGGTTATAATAATCGTTAATACTGACTTCTTTAATTTTTGAGGGATTTTTGGTATCACAGATTTCATAAAATATTTAACAAAACCTTATTGAATCACCAACTTTTCAGAAACAACTATTTCTTCATTTCCAGAATAAAATAAAATTGAATAGGTTCCTACCGCAATAGATGAAACATCTACCTGCTTTGAGTTGTCAAATTCCAAAACTATTTGTCCCAACGGATTGATTATTGCCCCTCTTCGGTAAACTAGATTTGTTTCTATATTAAAAATTGTTCGAGTGGGGTTTGGATAAATAATTATCAAATTTGGATCATCAATTTCAACAATCCCTGTCAAACTAATGTATAAAATACCTACTGCTGAGGTGTCCTTACAGCCATCAGAACCTGTAACGACACATCTATATCCGTATTGTTGAATAGAGGAAGTCACCCCGTTTATAATAAGAGTATTGGTATTTGTGCCAGAATAAATTCCGAAACTTGAAATATTACTAAAACCTGTTCCATCATTTTGTTGCCATTGATAGGTATTTCCAACACCAGTTACATTGGTCTGAAATTGCGCACTATTACCAACAAATACAGTTGTATTCGTAGGTTGTGTAGTAATAGAAGGTCCTCTGTTTATGATTAAGTTAAGAGTAACAACACTATCACAACCAACTGCGTTAATTAATGTATCCTTTGCTGAATTATTCGAACTTGTATACGTCACTCCATCAATCCAAGTATAACTATCACAAGCTGTTTGAACGTCTGTTCCTGTGGTAGAATTATTGAGTGTCAAATTCAATGTCACCACTGAATCACATCCCGCTGTGTTGGTTAATGTATACGTGGCTGAATTATTCGAACTTGTATACGTCACTCCATTAATCCAAGTATAACTATCACAAGCTGTTTGAACATCTACTCCTGTGGTGGAATTGTTGAGTGTCAAATTCAATGTCACCACTGAATCACATCCTACAGAATTTGTTAAAGTATGCGTGGCTGTGTTATTCGAACTTGTATATGTCACCCCATCAATCCAAGTGTAACTATCACAAGCTGTTTGAACATCTACTCCTGTTGTGGAATTGTTGAGTGTCAAATTCAATGTCACCACTGAATCACATCCTACAGAATTTGTTAAAGTATGCGTGGCTGAATTATTCGAACTTGTATACGTCACTCCATCAATCCAAGTGTAACTATCACAAGCTGTTTGAACATCTACTCCTGTTGTGGAATTGTTGAGTGTCAAATTTAGAGTTACAATGGAGTCGCATCCCGCTGCGTTGGTTAATGTATGAGTCGCTGTATTATTGGAACTCGTGTAAGTTACTCCGTCAATCCATGTATAACTATCACAAGCTGTTTGAACGTCTACTCCTGTTGTGGAATTGTTGAGTGTCAAATTCAATGTCACAACGGAATCACATCCTACAGAATTTGTTAGTGTTTGAGTCGCTGTATTATTGGAACTCGTGTAAGTTACTCCGTCAATCCATGTATAACTATCACAAGCTGTTTGAACATCTAATCCTGTGGTTGAATTATTGAGTGTCAAATTCAATGTCACAACGGAATCACAGCCTTGTGCATTGGGTAAAGTATGAGTTGCTGTGTTATTCGAACTTGTGTAAGTCACTCCATCAATCCAGGTATAACTATCACAAGCTGTTTGAACATCTAATCCTGTTGTGGAATTATTGAGTGTCAAATTCAATGTCACAACGGAATCACAGCCTACAGAATTTGTTAAAGTATGCGTGGCTGTGTTATTCGAACTTGTATATGTCACCCCATCAATCCAAGTATAACTATCACAAGCTGTTTGAACATCTACTCCTGTTGTGGAATTGTTGAGTGTCAAATTTAGAGTTACAATGGAGTC
>CBFHZD010000011.1:0-8413 GCA_965660305.1 Flavobacteriales bacterium
GGCTTTTTGTTGTCTCACTAGGGCTCGAACCTAGACTCTTCTGTACCAAAAACAGACGTGTTGCCAGTTACACCATGAGACACTCTTTACTGACTAACTAAGTAGTTGTCGTTTTGAGATTGCAAATATAGAACTTTATATTTTTATATCAAATATTCTTAAAAAAAATTACCCCTCAAATGTAAAGGAAAGCTGCCACATTTGTGTTCTAAGTTTTTCTAGTGGAGATGAAAAATAAGTGTTGTTTGGGACCAACACGTTGTTCAACCCCATATCTAATCTCAAATCAATCCCAAACTTAAAGTATTGGAGAAAAAAATCAACTCCTCCTCCTACTGACATGGCTACGTTTGATCGCTTTATTTTCAGTACATCTTTGTAATTGAATTGTTCTTTCACATTGATGTTACTTGACCAATCTACACCGTACTTACCTCCTAGTATTCCATAAAAGGCCACGTTATTGATTCTATTGGTTACTAACTTAAGTTGAAGAGGAAACTCAGTATAAACCGACCTTACTTCACGGACATAATTTTCCCTAGCTCCATCTTGCAAAAAAACGTACTCCATATTCCTATCCTGAAACGACAAAAGTATTGCCAATCTCAACTTCACATTCTCACTGAGAGACAAGGCACCCATTGGCCCTACAGCAAAAGAACCGATGGAAACTGGAGTAAGAGAAACGAGGGAATCACTAAAATCAAAATCTGCATTTCTTGTAGGAACAAGTGAAGACTGCGTATAACCTAACCAAAATCCCCAATGATACCTACTTTTAGCAAATTTGGGTAAATTCAAGGGCTTATCTTGACCATAGGTGATAGATGCAAAAAGAGAAACCAGAAGAAATAGAAGTGACAGTTTTTTTACCATTTTATTATTTTAGTAATGCTAACGAATGTTTAATGCGCTTAATTGCTTCAATAAGGCTTTCTTTGGAGGCAGCATAGGAAATTCGAATGGTATTATTCGAACCAAAAGCTTCGCCCGTTACCACGGATACCTTTCCGTTCTCTAAAATAAATAAGGAAAGTTCAGAGGCATTATCAATTGTTTTCCCTTCGTAACTTTTTCCAAAGTAGCTACTTACATCTGGAAAAACATAAAAAGCTCCTTGGGGATTATTACAGATTACTCCTTCAATTTCATTCAGTCCATTTACCACCAATTCCTTTCTTTCTTTAAACTCATCCACCATATAGCCAATTTTATCTGGCGAATTGGATATAGCCTCCAAAGCAGCCATTTGTGAAACCGTGGAAGTTCCTGAAGTAATTTGTCCTTGAGCTTTTATACAAGCATCTGCCAGCCACTGAGGTGCCGCAATGTAACCAATCCTCCATCCTGTCATTGAAAATCCTTTGGAAACACCATTCACAATAACAGTTTGTTCTTTCACCTGCGGAAATTGTGCAATACTTTCATGATTTCCATCAAAATTTATCAATTCGTATATCTCATCACTTATGATGGTAATGTTTGGATATTTTGATAATACATCCGCAATTTGTTTCAAATCATTTTTTGTAAATACTGTTCCTGAAGGATTGCATGGAGAACTGAAAATAACCAACTTAGTTTTTGAGGTGATGGCTTGTTCCAATTCTTTTACATCGATTTTGAAATCAGTAGAAATATCCGATTGGATGACAACTGGAACTCCTTCTGCTAACTTTACTTGTTCAAAATAAGTTACCCAGTAAGGGGCAAAAATGATGACTTCATCTCCTGGGTCTAAAACACTCAAGAATATATTGGCTAGGGATTGTTTTGCTCCTGTAGAAACAACTACTTGGCTCGCATCAAAATCTAACTTGTTATCTCTTTTTAATTTATGAGCAATGGCTTCACGCAATTCCATATAACCGGGAACTGGCGGGTATTTACTGTAATTGTTTTCTATGGCCTTTATCCCAGCTTGTTTGATATAATCGGGTGTGTCAAAGTCTGGCTCTCCCAAACTCAAACTGATTACATCAATTCCTTGCTGTTTTAATTCTCGGCTTTTTTGAGCCATTTCTAAGGTTGCTGAAGGCAACATGTTCTTTATTCTTGTAGCAATGTGCTCCATAATCTATAAAAATTTTCTCTCAATTAATGTGTTAAATTGCTCAACAGCTTCCGATTCATCATCCCAATCTGAATAACTAGCTATTTCTGAGGTCAAAAATGCTTTCGCCTCAATCAGTGTTTCACAACCATTTATTTTTTCTAAAACTAAATCGTATTTCGCCTTATCCCCGTCAAACAATTCATTCATAAATAAGAATTTTTGGTTCAAAGCAATTGCTTCCCTCAGGTCATTAATTTTACTCCTTTTTAATTTTTCACCCAAAGATTGAGGTTGCTCTGTATGGGAATAATTTTCGTTCAAAGAATTCACTTCATCCTTCTCTTTACTCTTGTTCACAGCTTTTATTTCCTCGACAGATTCAGAACCGATTTCATTTATTTCATCTAATAAATTCTTTTGATTGGTTGAAATAACAATATTATTTTCGTCTTCTGTGTCAAACTGAAAGGAAAATGATGGTTCTTCAACCACCTCCTTTATATTTGAAACAGTTCCTGAATTTTGCCTGAGCTCCTCTGCTAATTCTTTTTTCTCCAACAATACCTTGTATCTAATCACAGTTAATCGCTCATAGATATCTCGGCTATTTTCAAGCATTTCATTTACCTCATCAAAAGCTAATTTACCTTTTTCGAGCTTCTGTGCTTTTTTATTCAAAGCCTTAGCCAGTTGCACTAGACTTAAATAATTTTGTTCACTCATAATGTCTCTTATTTCTCTTATTTTAATCCAAATGATGTAGTTCCAACTTTCATTCCCTCTGAATATATTTCAACCTTGTAATCACCATTTGGCAACTCTTCACTAGCTTTTTCATAAAAAATACAAAAGTCTACAGCTTTGCCCTGATAATCCAAGGATCTGCCCACACTCACTTCTATAGTTTCTCCACCACTCGTAATTTGTGTACTTTTTGTATTCGTCAACACGTTCCCTAATGGAGATATTATACGCATGTAAAACATCTTATTTCCTTTTTTTGCTATGGAATTGGCAACAATGGTAAAGCATGCCTTAACTTGGTCAGCTCTTTTCGCCCTGCTAGTTTCAGTAAAACTTCCACTTGCTCGCACTCGAATCGCATCCGAAGTTAAGTCCAAAATTTGAAGTTTAGATCCCATTTCTACTGTTCTAGAGAGGTTTTCAGTTCTTTCTTTAAATTCGTCTCTTTCTCCCGTTACCGAGGTAATTGTTTGATCTTTTACTTTAATCGTTTCTTGTAATTCTATATTGAGCTTGTTCAGCGAATCAACCTTGTATACATAGTTTTTCATTACTTTTCTTAAGGTTTCTGCCTCTTTTCGCATTTTATATAATTCCCTTGCGGTATATTTTTTACTCTTCTCGGATTTCTCTAATTCTTGCAATAGAATAGTTACTTTTTGTTTTTGAATGGCTATGCTATCACTCAGTTCAGTATTATCGGTAGTTACATTATTGTATTCATCCAATAAGTTTTCCAGCGATCCAGCAATATCGTCTTCCATCAAAGCATTCATTCCATTGCCTGCCATTAAAGCTTCCAATCCATCAATTTCTTCTGCATAATTTTTATTTTGTTTGCTAATGGCAGATACTTCCCAAGCCAAAAATACGGCAATCAGACCTAAAATAATTAAGGCTGTAATCAAAAGCGGTGTCTTATTTTTCATAACAGTAGATTTAGTCTTGTAAAAATATGTAAATTAAGGTGCAATTTGAATTATTTAACTCAAAATATTGTCATGATTACTGATTTAATTAAAATAGGATTTCCAAAAAACTGCCTCAGCTGTTCCAATGCTTTGGCAAAGAATGAAAATTACCTGTGCACAAATTGCTATTTCTATCTCCCAAAAGGAGAGTTAGCTATTCATCACGAAACAGACGCAGGTAAATTATTTGAACCAATAGATTCTTTTTTGGGGGCTGGTCATTTATTTGATTTTGACAAAAACGGAAAGACGCAACATGTTTTGCATGAACTAAAATACAATTCTAATCAAGATTTTGGGATTTATTTGGGAACACTTTTGGGTAATGAATTCATTAAGCAGTTAGAATATATTGATGTTCTTGTTCCAGTTCCTCTTCATCCAAAAAAATTACACCAAAGAGGATTCAATCAAAGTGAATTACTTGCAAAAGGAATATCAAAAACCACTGAAATAAATCTCTCCATCAATAATTTGATAAGAACGAGACATACCGAAACCCAAACAAAAAAAAGTAAAACAGAGAGAAAAAAGAACATTGCAAGAGCATTTAACGTTCTGAATAAAAATGAATTTGAAAATAAGCAAGTACTCATTTTAGATGATGTAATAACTACAGGCTCCACGCTTACTGAATGCATTAAAGTTTTATCTCCAATTAAAGGAATAAAAATTAAGGCACTACTTTTGGCAAAGGCAAACTATTAAATCTCATACAATTCGTCAAAATCTAGCATATTATCACCGTGCTTTTCTACATAATCTTCCATTACAATGTAGGTTCGTTTAACTCCATACACTCTTGAGAACAGAACCTCAAATTGAACATCATCACTCACGATCATCAGAACTTCAACATAATCAGAATGTTTATCAGACAGCAAACTTGATTTACAGTCTGGACAGAAAAAATCAACTTTTTCGCCTTGTTCAAAATTATGGCTGTAATCGTAATAAAATTCATACTTTCCTAAACTGGGATCCAAAAAAATGGACAACATTTTTCCTTTCTCATTTTTTGTCAAAAATTCAATCCCCTCCTTTTCCCGCAAATTCTCATTGCAATGCGGACAGTGATATTCGTAATTCCCTATGTCAGTTAGTATTCCCATATTTCCGTATTAAGATAAGTATAATATTTCACGCGACAAAAATAATTAGTTAAAAAAGAAACGTTTTGTTGTCAAAAAAAATTCAACCCTCTCTTTATCAATCTATTTTATAGATGATCAAAAATAATTGATCAAAAAAATGTAAAATATAGCAGGATTTCTTTTATCTTTATGACTGAAAGTTCTTTCAAACCTATTGACCCACACTCTCGTTATATAAACTTAACATTTTATAATATTGGAGACTAACTTCGTACATCGATGGCGGGCCTCAACCAATGAAAATTGGTTTGCTTTATTGCAATACAGAGGATTACAGACATGCGCGAGAATCTCCTTCCATTACTACAGAAGTTTATAAAGCTTCTAGTGTGGGTTTTTTTATGCATCTTTGTGTATGATTTTATTTCCAGGGTGTAAAATAAATTTAGGTCTTTCTATCCTCAACAAAAGAGAGGACGGCTATCATAATCTGGAAAGTGTTTTTTTGCCAGTTCCTTTGTTCGATTCTTTGGAATTTATTGAATCCAAAGAGATGAAGTTTCAAAGTTCCGTATTTATTGATCCAGAAAAACCAAATTCGATTACAACCGCCTACAAACTGTTGAAAGAAAAATTTGACCTACCTCCTATTTCTATCTACTTGCAAAAACAAATCCCTATGGGAGCAGGATTGGGCGGTGGCTCATCCAATGGCGCTGTAATGCTGGTTGGATTAAACAATCAGTTTAACCTCGGGCTAACCATTCAAGAATTGGAGAACTATGCTTTGAAAATTGGTAGCGATTGTCCTTTTTTTATTGAAAATACCACAAAATTAGTGCACGGAGTGGGCGAAATATTGACTGATATTTCTTTTCCCCTTTCGGGAAAATGGATAGTATTGGTAAATCCTAAGGTTCATATTAGCACACAACAAGCATTTCAGAATTTAACATTGAAACAAACTCCCAATCCTTCGCTGGAAAAAGTAGTGAATGAACACCCCATTTCTGAGTGGAAAAATTTAATTTTCAACGATTTTGAAGAAGGAGTTTTTTCTCAGTTTCCTGAAATAGATATTATTAAAGACAACCTCTACCAACTGGGTGCTCAATATGCATCTATGACAGGTACAGGATCAACAGTTTATGGGATATTTGAAGACGAACCAACTTCAATTAATTGGCCCAAACATTATTTTGTTAGGACTATAAAATTGAGTTAGCAATCTTGTGTAATTCTTGTCAATAGTCTACTTTTGCACACTATGAGCGAATTACTTAAGGAAATAGAAAAGCGCAGAACTTTTGCTATTATCAGTCACCCAGATGCCGGAAAAACAACACTTACCGAAAAATTATTGCTTTTTGGAGGAGCAATTCAAACCGCAGGTGCTGTAAAGTCAAATAAAATTACCAAAACAGCCACTTCCGATTTTATGGAAATAGAAAAGCAAAGAGGAATTTCTGTGGCCACCTCCGTAATGGGATTTAATTACCAAGGGTTAAAAATCAACTTACTTGATACTCCGGGGCACAAGGATTTTGCCGAAGATACTTTTAGAACTTTAACTGCCGTAGATTCTGTAATTCTCATCATTGATTGTGTGAATGGTGTAGAACCACAAACCGAAAGATTGATGGAAGTGTGTAGAATGAGAAACACACCAGTAATGGTATTTATCAACAAATTGGATAGACCGGGTCAAGATCCTTTTACACTTTTGGATGAAATTGAAGAAAAGCTAGACATACAAGTACGTCCGTTATCTTGGCCTATAAATATTGGAGACAGATTCAAGGGTGTATATAACCTCTATGATTCTTCCTTGAACTTATTTCAAGTGAACAAAACTAATATTGAAGACGAGGTAGTTTCCATAAAAGATTTAAGTGATTCACAGCTCGATGATTTTGTTGGTGAAGAGGACGCAAATCAATTGCGAGAAGACATTGAACTGATTGAAGGAGTTTACGAAACTTTTAATGTTGAAGAATATCAAAAAGGAAATTTAGCCCCTGTTTTCTTTGGTTCGGCTCTGAACAATTTTGGAGTGCAAGAGCTTCTAAATTCATTCATTCGTATTGCTCCCTCTCCACAACCTACCGAAACAGATAGTAGAATGGTTAATCCTATAGAACCTAAATTATCAGGTTTTGTATTTAAAATTCATGCCAACCTAGACCCAAACCACAGGGATAGAATTGCTTTCTTTAAGGTGTGTTCAGGAAAGTTTGAAAGAAATAAATTTTACCAGCACCAAAGAATCAGTAAAAAACTGAGATTTAACAACCCAACTAGTTTCATGGCTCAAGACAAAAGCATCATTGATTTTGCTTACCCTGGTGATGTAATTGGATTGTACGACACAGGCAGTTTTAAGATTGGGGATACCCTGACAGAAGGAGAAGAAATGAATTTTAAGGGAATCCCGAGTTTTTCGCCCGAGATGTTCAGAGAATTGGTAAATAAAGATCCAATGAAAACAAAACAGTTGGAAAAAGGAATTCAACAATTGACGGATGAAGGAGTTGCTCAACTGTTTACTCAGCAGCCAGGAAATCGAAAGATTATAGGGTGTGTAGGAGAACTGCAGTTTGAGGTGATTCAATACAGATTAAAACACGAATACGGAGCAAGTTGCGATTTTACGCCAAAAAACTTTCATAAGGCCTGCTGGTTAACCTCCACCGATAAGGAGAAAATGCAAGAATTTGTAAGGAGAAAAGCGAGTTATGTTGCCGAAGATAAAGATGGAAACTATGTGTTTTTAGCCGAATCAGCTTTCTTGCTGAGGCAGGCCGAATTTGACTACCCAGAGATTACATTCCATAAGACGAGTGAGTTCAAAGTTTAATAATTTGTCTTACATTCAGAGATGAAAACGTTTGAAAAATTACTTTGGAGTTTATTTATTATTGGATTGCTTTTTAAAATTATGCACTGGCCAGGGGCGGGTATTTTAATTGTCCTTTCGCTCGCCATTGTTTCTTTATTATATTCTTATTTAGGCCTTGGACTTTTTAATAACATGTCCATTCGTTCTATGTTTGTAAAAGAGAGTTATTCGCGCAAAAACAAATTTAATTACATTTTTGGTGTTGTTTTTGGACTGGTGTTGGCAACCCTTGTGATAGGCTCCCTTTTCAAATTCATGCTTTGGCCTGGCGGAAACATCTTATTAATCATTGGACTTTTCTTGCTACTCTTTTCCGTAACTTTTTATTTAATAGTAAATAAATATGGAAAAGTATCATTACCCATGAAATCCTTTACAAGAATCATAATTATTAGCTTCATTTCTATCAGCTTATATGTTATCCAATCAGATGAAATTATTAATTTTTACTATCCAAATGATTCCGCTTATGCCGAAGCATTGAAGAAAATTATTGATAATCCTGCCGATTCATTGGCGCAGGAGAATTTTTTAAAATTGAAACAGGACCGAATGACTATCAAGAGGGATAGCAGAAATTAATGATTGATACTAAATATCATTTAATTCCAATGCAAAAAAGCGACCCAAGGGTCGCTTTTTTTTA
>CBFHZD010000011.1:8431-19403 GCA_965660305.1 Flavobacteriales bacterium
TTGTTGTGAACATGAACATCCATTTGTGGGAACGGAATATTCAATCCTTTTCCTCCAAACTCTTTGTATATCCTTTCATTCATTTTGAAATAAACATCCCAATAGTCTTCGGCTTTACACCAAACTCTTAAGGTAAGGTTCACTGAGCTATCTGCCAATTCCTTCAAACCAATAAAGTTATCCTCTTCATCAATGATTCTGGGATCTTCTTTCACAAATTGTAGTAGGGTGTTTTTTGCTATGTCATAATCATCACCATAGGCAATACCCACAGTAAAATCTACCCTTCTTTTAGTTTGGGTAGAATAATTAATCATATTTCCATTTGCTAAAGGACCGTTGGGAATAATAACTGTTTTATTGTCAAGAGTAATCAGTATAGTATTAAAAATCCTTAACTCTTTTACAGTTCCCTTTTCACCTTGAGCTTCAATAAAATCTCCAACCTTGTATGGCTTAAAAAATAAAATCATAACACCGCCAGCAAGGTTAGATAAAGTGCCAGAAAAAGCCATTCCAACAGCAAGACCAGCAGCCCCTAACAAAGTGACAAATGAGGTCATTTCAATTCCCAATTGACTTAATGCTGTGATAATCACAAGAACTCTCAATAGGATAGCTATCATACTTGCCAGAAACGTCTCGAGCGAAGGATCGTAATCTTTTTTCTCAAAAGTTATTTCTACGAATTTATTTATCCTCTTTACCAACCAAAACCCAACAATTAAAATCAATACTGCAAAAAGCAGAGAGGTTCCGTATTCTACTAATTTATCCATGATCCAATCGTAATTAGACACCATTGATTCGTTTGTTTGTGCTGTGTTTTCTTCCATACTTAAGTATTTGTTTGTTAGTTAAATAGTTTTATTTTGCAAACTTACCAAATGATACAAGCAATGAAAAGAAATACCGAAGGAAATATAAGTCTAATTTTCACAGTCTTGAATAGTCCGATGCAAATCAGAAACATCAAATCCTTTGTTTTTGGCAATCGCCAGGTAATTGTCATAAACATCCATCTCCAATTCCTTGGTTCGAGCGAGAATCCAGAGGTATTCACGCGAAGGTGAACCAACCAGCACATGGTTGTAATCTGCATCTAGCTCAATGATGTAATAGTCGCCATAAAATGGCCTAAAAAAACTCACTTTAATTTCACCAGGTTTTTCAAGATTAGGTACTTTGGCATTCCCTGTTGATTCTTGCCACTTATTCTTTATGGTATTAAAACCTTTGTTTGTAACTAAGATACCGCCATTCTTTTTCAATGAATAATTAGCAGTGACGCATGTCAAATTCTTTTCAAATGAATTTGGTAATCTTGCAATTTCGTACCATTGCCCTGAGTACTTTTTCAAATCCACATTATTTACCGTAGGTAATTCTTTGTTCGGTTTGCAACCAAAAATAAATAAGGTCATAAAAAGTATTAATTGCAGGTTTGTTTTCATGTTAAATCATTTTTTAAATTTACAACTATTAGATCAAATAAATAGGTTTGTTTTCTATGTTCTTATCCATTTAACATTTTATTTTTCGTTTTAACCCTTACCCTTCCTCAATCCAATAAATTAATGTAATTTTAAGTAAAATCAGAAAATATGAAAGCTGTTTTAGAAATAAAGAACCTAACCAAGGCCTACGGAAAGTTTTTAGCTGTTGATAACCTTTCACTTACAATAAATAAAGGAAGCGTTTTTGGAATATTGGGCCCAAATGGGAGTGGAAAAACAACCACCTTAGGGATGGTACTAGATGTTCTCAACTCCACTTCTGGAGGTTATTCGTGGTTTGGCGAAGACCAAGCAAGTAACCATAGAAAAAGAATTGGTGCCATTTTAGAGCATCCTATTTTTTACCCAGAACTTACAGGATATAAAAACCTACAAATAACAGCTTTAATCAAAGGGGTTTCTGGCGAAAGAATAAACGAAGTACTGAAAAGAGTTGACTTATTTGATCGAAAAGATTCAGCGTTCAACACCTATTCATTGGGAATGAAACAGCGACTTTCGCTTGCAGCAGCTCTCCTTTCTGATCCTGAGGTGCTCGTACTAGACGAACCCACAAATGGTTTAGATCCGGAAGGAATAAGGCAAATGAGAGAACTGATATTGTCAATTGCCGCTGAAGGAAAAACAATCATTATATCAAGCCACATTCTTGACGAAATCCAAAAAATGTGTACTCATTTTGGAATATTAAAAAATGGAAAACTACTCATGCAAGGTACGATTGGAGAATTACTCGGTTCCAAAAACGAATTCAGTCTTTCGTCTCAAAGTATGGAAGATCTGAAGACCAATATTGAGACACATCCTAAATGGAGTAAAACAGAAATAAAGGAAGGAAAATTACACGCTACGTTCAATGATACTATACAAGGTTGGGAGCTGAATCAATTCCTTTTTGAAAAAGGAATTGTAGTGAGCGAATTAGTAGAGGTAAAATCTTCCCTAGAAGATGAGTTTTTAGAAATTGTAAAAAATAAGTAATGAGATTAATTCAAATAGAGTTCAAAAAAATAGCGGGCAACAAGTCTTTCAAGGTATTTAGTTTAATGTTTTTGATATTTTTACCAGCTTTGGCAATATTGGTGCCCTTATTCGTAAATTTTGATATTAATGGAGAAGATTTTTATCCATTTATCCCCGCAGACTTCGAAGCATCATGGTATGCTATTTCATTTATATCCAGCTGGTTTTGTTTCTTTTTATTGTCTTTTGTGTTAATTTATCACATCACCAACGAATACACTTACCGCACAGTACGACAAAATATAATTGACGGATTTGAACGAAAAGATTATATCAAAGGAAAACTGTATTTGATGCTTACCATCCTAGGTCTTGCTACTTTGTATGTATTTCTAGTTGGCATTGTTGGAGGACTTATTTTCTCTAATTATGAGCCCAAAGACCCTACCATGATTCAAGAGTTTTTTAGTTCATTGGATGGAGAAGATATGGAATTTGACAATTCAAGTTTTGGACATTTATTTGATGGTATTGAGAATGTTTTTCGATTTGCGATTCAATGTTTGGGAGGATTCTCTTTGGCATTTCTTTTAGCCTTTTTGGTAAAAAGAGGAATTTTGGCCGTTCTGATATTTTTTGGTTATTTTTTGATAGAAAAAATTGGTGGCGCTATCTTTCACAACAACGGAATGGAATCACTCGTTGAGTATTTACCTACATTTTCATTTATGAATGTATTGCCCTACCCTAGTTTAATCAAATTACTTTCCGGTATTTCTTCTCCAGAAAGCATAGATTGGCTGGCTATTGGGCTGACTCTCTTCTATTCATTGACAGCCTTATTTCTGGCTTACAGATTATTCATGAAGAGAGATATTAGTTAATAATCTACAAAAAACTAACCGAATTAGGTCCTTCGTTAAAAAGTAAGTCTAGAATAAATAAATTGGGTATGAATCCATATTTATCCTCAAAAACCTGATTGTAAGGTTCTTTTGGCACTTCCAAGGATTTTTGTTTTGGTGTAAAATATCCTCTGTAATTCGTAAAACCATCAATAGCCATGTGATGCTCTTTGCTAAAAGTAATTTTAGGTGAAAGCGATAAACACTCCAATACTTTATCTTGTAAAGCCAAGTTAAATTCTACCAGATGAGTGTATTTCTTCATGAAAATCTCTTCCATTTCATCTTCATAAAACTCAAAATAGGGAGAAGAGCGGTAAGCTGATGCGATTGATTTCCAGTGTTGTTTTTGCCAAAAATGATCGTACGATATTTTTATATCACCCAAAGCGGTGTGATTCTTATGTTTTTCAACTGGAATGATTAAGTCTAGCTTTCCGTTAGCTCCATAAATTTCGGTGCGGTTTCTAAAGTTTTGCTTGAGGTAGTGACCATGCACATCAAAAAACACCTCATCCGCATTCTTTAATAAAGAATAATACTCTATATTTCCCAAGTATACTACTGGTAAAATTACTTTCATTTTTTCTCTTTTTTTTGATAGAACTCTACGGCCTTTCTCACACTTCCCTCCTGCAGTAACAATTGATTGGCCTCAGCATAACTCAAACCTGTTTGAGACTCTACCATCTTCGTTCCTCTGTCTACCAACTTGTCGTTGCTCAATTGCATATCCACCATTTTATTTCCCTTCACTTTTCCCAATTGAATCATAACAGAGGTTGAAATCATATTCAGTACCAATTTTTGTGCAGTTCCAGATTTCATTCGGGTGCTTCCCGTTACAAACTCAGGACCTACCTCTACTTCTATCGGATATTGTGCCACTTCTGCAAGTTTACTTCCCGTATTGCAAGTAATGCAACCTGTATTGATTCCGTTTTGATTA
Organism: Flavobacteriales bacterium; assembly: GCA_965660305.1. Classification (GTDB taxonomy): domain Bacteria; phylum Bacteroidota; class Bacteroidia; order Flavobacteriales_D; family CAJJDF01; genus CAJJDF01. The sequence continues at coordinate 12,766 of CBFHZD010000011.1, forward strand.
CAAAGCTCCAAAGCACCAATGACATAAGGCGTAGAACCCGATGCAGCAATTCCTATCACGGTATCACTTTCAGAAATATTTTCTCCCTCCAAATCTTTCCAACCTAACTCAGTGTCATCCTCAGCAAATTCAACTGCCTTTCGTATGGCAGAATCTCCTCCTGCAATAATTCCAACAACCAAATCATGGGAAACCCCAAAAGTGGGCGGGCATTCACTGGCATCAACTACTCCCAAACGACCGCTCGTTCCTGCTCCAATATAAAAAAGCCTCCCGCCTTTTTTCATTCTAGGAACTATACTCTCTATTAACTTTTGTATCTGTGGCAATGCGTGTTCAACTGCCAATGGCACAGACTTATCCTCACGATTCATATTAGCAAGCAATTCGCTTACCTTCATTTTTTCAAGGTCATTATAATATGAGTCTGATTCTGTAATCCTAGACATATTATTACAAAGTTTTAAAAATTCGATTCCACCTTACTCCGCCATTCGTCCATCCTAGCTCTTGGTCTTTACTCATCCAAATGATTAATCCTTTACCCACAACATGATCTTCTGGCACAAATCCCCACATACGTGAATCGGCCGAGTTGTGACGATTGTCCCCAACCATGTAATAGTAGTTCTGCTTAAATGTATAAGTCGAAGCCTCTTCTCCATTTATGATAAATTTACCATTGGTAAATGACGCCTCGTTCTTTTCGTAAGTCATGATACATCTTTTGTATTTCGCCCAGTTTTCCTCATTCAAAGGAATTGTTGCACCTGCTTTAGGCATCCAAATTGGACCATAATTATCGGCATTCCACAAACAAGATTTGTGGTAAGGATAAAAGCTGATGTACGAGTTAATTTTATCTGCGGTCGAGTCTATTTTTCTCTCTACCGATATAACTCTTAAATCTCCTAGTTCACCAGCATTCAATGATTCTACAAATCTATCTTTAAGGCCTGCACTCATATTTACATAACACACTTTTTGTCCCACTGGTAGCGTTCCATTTCCATCATTCAATGAAGTTAAATCTTTGTATAGACCTAAATTAAATCCAAACTTTTCTTTCAATTTTGGAAAATCTAAATTCCCTAAACTTCTGTTGAACTCCACCTTGTGTTTGAAATTTACGTTTTCACCAACAATACTTCTTTCTCCATTGATGTAAAGATCTCCATTTCTAATTTCCAAAGTATCATCAGCCACAGCCACACATCGCTTGATGTAATTTTCTTTTTTATCAATTGGTCGGTGTGCATGACCTTGCAGTTTAATATTTCTGCCTGCACCAAAATCATACAAAAGATTGTTTTCTAATATCTTTTTTCTTCCCAGTGCTTCATATCTGTCAGTATTATTCAAAAAAACATCTGTCGAAACCCTGTCCTTTGTAGATTGTAAATAAGCCTCTTGCCTTACAAATTGGTAATAATTGTGACCTTGCAACTCACCTCCAGCTCCTTGTGAACCATAAGATCTTCCAAACACAGCAGTGTCTCCCGTAGGATAATTGAATACAACAATGTCATTTCTTTCTACTTTTCCAAAACCTGGAAGTCTGTAATAAGGCAGTTTTATTGCCTCAGAATAGGAGTTGGCATAAGTAAACGGAATTGTATTATGCACCAAAGGGTAAGAAAGCGGAGTGAAAGGAACTCTAGTTCCGTAGGAGAGTTTATTTACAAAAAGAAAATCCCCTACCAACAATTCCTTTTCCATAGAAGGAGTTGGTATAGTAAATGCCTCCAACACATATCCTCTTATCAATGAAGCTGCAATCAAAGCAAAAACAATAGAATCTCCCCATTCCTTTACCATAGTTTTCTGACCTGATTTATCTTTTCCTCCAGTAAATTTTTGGAAATATACCAGCAAAGAAATAATTCCAAACGATGCCAAAGCCAAAACAATTTGATCTGACGTGGAACGAGCTTCAATTCTCTGCTTGTTGTTCCAGTCCATCTCTCCTTCATACACTAATTCTTCCTTTCCGTAGGCAATCATCGGGAAGTAAATAAAAGGAATGAAAATTTGCATGACCGTATCTAACGCTCCGTATCTGCCATACATTCTTCCCATTGACACATTCATGGATGCAAACATTAACAATTGACTAAAACCTGGAATAAGCAAAATAATAGCCCACCACCAAGGTCTTTTAATGATTTTTAGCCAAATAAAAATATTGTATACTGGAACAAAACCTTCCCAAGTTTTTCTACCTACTTTTTCAAATAGTTTCCATGTGGCCATGGCGGAGTAGAGAAATAGAATCGAAATCCATAGCGTAAAGATGGTGATTGTCATAAAGGTGTATTTTCTTAGTTTAAAATGCTAACAAATATAAGAGTTATGAAAGAGTAATAACTATCAAAATGTGCAAAATGAATCAATCGCTAAAGATATTCTACTTATTTCTAAAAAGAATTACCTTTGGTTATAAGATTATAATCCTTAACTTTTTTTAACCTATCGATGAAACAATCAATTTCTATCCAAAACGCTCCTGCACCTGTTGGATCATACAGTCAAGCTGTATTATCAAATAAAACTCTTTACATCAGCGGTCAAATTGCAATCAATCCTTTTGATGGAAAATTCCAAACGGACAGCATTGAAACGGAAACACATCAGGTCATGAAAAACATCATTGCATTGCTCGAATCAGCTGACATGACTGTTGGTAATTTGGTGAAATGCTCCATTTTTCTGCAGGATATGACTGATTTTTCTGCTGTCGATTCTATTTACTCCTCTTATTTTCAAGAAGGTGATTATCCTGCAAGAGAAACTGTTGAAGTGAGTAAATTGCCGAAAGGAGTTCGTGTGGAAATATCAGGGATTGCGGTACTTTCAGACTAATTAGCCTCTAGTAAACAACCACTCATTTTCAGAAGAAAGTGAAGAATTAAACGAATAGTTTTCGTAATCAAATCCTTTTATTCCTTCTACCTCTTTCAATTGATTTTTGATGATGTAGCGACTCATAAGTCCTCTAGCAAATTTTGCGTAAGTCATAATCGTCTTGTATTCTCCATTTTTAAAATCCTTGAAACCAATGTTCAATAACTTACCATTTAGCTTTTTAGTGTCAATTGATTTGAAGTACTCGTTACTTGCTAGATTTACTAAGTAGTCACCCTTCAGCTCTTCACTCAGTTTGGCTGTATTGGTTTCCTTCCAAACCGCGTATAAGTTTTTTTCATTGGGTGAAATTTCAATTTTTGTTCCCATTTCTAACCGGTAAGGCTGAATTAAATCTAGTGGTTTTAGTAATCCGTACAAGCCAGATAATATGCGTAAATTCTGCTGAGCATAATCAAATTCCTCTTGCGAGAAACTAGCAGCATCCATTCCTCTGTATGCATCTCCTGTGAAGGCTAATATGGCTTGTTTTGAATTTTCTTCTGTAAATTCTGAGGAAAACTCTTGAAACCTACCATAATTTAAATCACTGATGGCTGCACTCACTTTCATCAAATCTCCAATCTTTGTGGGATTCAATTTTTTCAACTTCTTCATAATCTTTTCAGTTTTTTCGAGAAAAGATATCTGAGTATGTTGAGAAATTAAGTCTTGTTTGTCAAAATTCATTGACTTGGCTGGAGATAAAATAAATTTCATGATAGGATTTGATTTTGACTCAAAAATAAGCAAAAATAGCCGTAATGTAAACTCGAAATGTTATTCAGGAGCGTTATAATTCTCATCCCCTTTTTGTTTCTCATTTTTCATGGTAGCATCTGACTCAAACCACCATTTACCGTTTTTAAGTACAAATTTATCGAAACTCAAATCTGGATAGTAAAACTGATAAAAACCTTCCATTTGTGGCGTAGAAGGAGACAAATGAGAAAAAACAATTTCTTCTGTTTTTTTGGTTTCGTAATGTTTCAGACTGACAATCGCCTCGTCCGAATATTCTAGAATTATTCTTTTTTTTGAAATTCTTTGGTTTGGGAACTCAAATAAAGAAAAACCAAACTTTGCTCCTCTTCGTGTCAAGCTCATCGTTTCTATTACTTTTTGGGTAGTTATTCCATCTTTCCCATTCCAGCCGAGCAACGTGTATTTTCCCCTTTTGGTAACAATGATTTTATAGTAAGCGGCTCCATACCAATTCGCATGACTTAATGATCTCGATTCTGCCCTACTAATCATTCTATGATTGTCTCGTAATTTAATTACCGTTCCATTATGTTTTAAAATGTAGCAGTAAAATGAATGAACATCATTTTCAGATTCCACGTTCCAATTAAATATACGGAATTCATTATCCGGAGATTTTATTTTGGACATTTTTACTAAAGAATGAAACGGGTAATCAAAAGCCTCTTTCAATTCTAGCGTTTTTTCTAATTCGATAACAAAAAGGTCGTTGTATTTTTTATACTCTTTATCCTGTTTACTCTCTCTGAGCAAAGTAAATAATGAATCTAATTTCTTTTCTTGACGAATAATCTCGGCAGAGAAGTCGCCATCAATATTTGATAAAACAGCAAATGAACAAAGTGAGAAAATTAAGATAAAGAGTGATTTCATAATTGAGTAAACGATTGGAGACAGATTTTATTGAAAAGAATCAAAAACAATACCAAATTAATCTAGCATAGGTTAGGAAAAACAATATTAAAAAAATTAAAAGTATCTGTAATTCACTATGTTATTTTAGTTTTATTCTAGTTTCGGTTTAAGTGCTAACAGTAGTTCAATAGGTTTTAAACATCATAATTAAAAAGGGAAATCACTACAACTCTTCCCCGCAAAATTTACAAAAAATAGCATCGTCAGCATGACCTTCTTTTGAGCAAGATTGACAACTTTTTGTATTCGTATAGTTGTTTCTATTTACAACTCCAGCAGTAACCATTCCCGTGGGAACAGCAATAATTCCGTATCCCAAAATCATAATAATGGATGATATAAATTGACCAAGTGGTGTGACCGGTGAAATATCTCCGAAACCAACGGTGGTTAAAGTAACAATAGCCCAATAAATACTTCTAGGGATACTAGAAAAGCCATTTTCTTTTCCTTCCACTATGTACATTAAAGACCCCAGAATCATAGCCATACACAAAACAGCCACAAGAAAAACTATAATTTTTTCTCGGCTATCCTTCATCGCCTGACCCAGGTACCTGGCTTCTTTTGTAAAATTACCCAGTTTAAATATTTTAAAAAGTCGCAAGAACCGCAACACTCTAAAGACTTGAAAAACATGACCTCCACCTGGGATAATCAATGAAATATATGTTGGGATAGTCGACACAAAATCTATAATTCCATAGAAGCTAAAGATATACTTCCATGACTTTTTTACAGAAATAATACGAAGGGTGTACTCGAGGGAAAATACAATGGTAAAAAACCATTCTATTTTATACAAAAGATTTTCGTGTTGACTATGAATATCAACGACACTATCGAGCATAACCACTAGCAAACTCAAAAGAATAAAAACAAGAAGAACCACATCAAATAGTTTTCCTGCTTTTGTGTCTGCCTCAAATATAATTTCGTGAACTTTTTCTCTCCAAACTTGCATAACACAAATATACGAGATTAATTGAATTCGGTGTAGACTAAAACTTGAAGACTAGGAACAACAACCTTAGTCCATTTCTCGTTCTTTCAATCCCTTTCTTGCGTTTTCATAATCGGGTTGTTTGTAAAGTTTTTCCAATCTATCCCTCTCCTCACCCGACAATTTTAATTTAGAAAAAGTAAACCAAAACGCTTCTTTACTCATTGAATCCCAATGCAATTCATGATTTGTTTTTTTATGCATGCCCAAAACATTGTAAAATGTAGTGCCTATTAATAGCAAAAAGACAACGTATTTAAAAAATTTCATTTTGGAAATAAACTGAATTCCTGCTGCCAGTGGAAATACTAATAAAGCATAAAACTCTACCATTGTCCTTGCTCCATAACTACCACCAAACCACCAGCACCACCACGATGACAGAATGTAAATTGCCAAAGGCATAATGATGAAAGTTGAGTACTTCATCACTCTCAATTTTTTGGGAAGTACAAAAATTGAGGCAAGAGTAAACACCATGATTGGCGTGTAAAGTAGCCATCCGTTGCGATATCCGAAAAGGAACTCAAGAAGATGAGGATTATCGAAGAAAAAACCTTCGCTTCTGTAACTCCATCTCACCCAGCCACTTCCGTATGTTTTCCAAAACAACATTTGAAAGAAAATAGGAAGAAAAAACAGAGTTAACGCCCCAAACACAGTTGACAGGTGATTTAGAATCCAACCTCTATGTTCTCTCTTATAAAAAAGGTAAAACACTGGAAGTATAGAAAATAAAACACTCGTTGGTCTGATTAAAACACACATCCCCATAGCTAAGCTTAGCGCAAGCAAATACCTTTTTCGCTTCATCTCATTCCACTTTAAGGTAAAAAATAGAATGACTGAATAAAGAAAAAAGAGGTATGAATGACTCATTTCGGCCTCACCTACACTGTAATAAAATAAGTTTGTGCTTGCGAATATTAAAAATATTGAAACCCCAGAAATCCATGGTTTAAAATAACGCAACAAAGATAGGTACAACAAATACAGACCAAGGGTAACATAAATGTATGTTCCAATTCTTATGGAATAACTGTATGGCAAT
>CBFHZD010000011.1:19412-75825 GCA_965660305.1 Flavobacteriales bacterium
AAAGATAGGTACAACAAATACAGACCAAGGGTAACATAAATGTATGTTCCAATTCTTATGGAATAACTGTATGGCAATGAATACCCATCGGAAGGATAAGCACTCACATGAGCAACACTGTGACCAATTAAGAAAAAAGGACTGTATAGTAATGACATACCCATTGTCATTTTAGGCAGTGCAATCCAATTTTCGTCTTCTGTTAACCAGTATAGCCTATCGTTCTTAAATTTAAAACTTAAATCTTTGTAAACAAAAAGCGCTGGCAAGTAACAATAGTATTGATTTACATCGTTTCGGTAGGTAAACTGGTAAGGATATTCTTGGTGGATTCTCCAAGACTTAGAGGTAAGCCCCACAAGCAAAATAAGAGCTGAGAAAGAAATTAAAAACCACTTATGTCTGAACATTAGATGCGTATAATTTATGAGACAGGCAATACTACTATTTGGATAACCTGAACTTTTTGTAATCGCTAATTTAAAAGATTTTCATGCAAATAGACCTTTTAACATGATAAAAACTCATTATTTCCTCGTTCAAAAGAGTATGAAACAACAACAGAATTAAATTTTTGACATCTCTTAAAACAACGCACAAAAAAAAAGGATTTCATAATGAAATGAAATCCTTTTCCCTTATTAACCCCGAAAAACGGGAATTATTAACTATTGTCACGAACCACCGTGACTATTTTTGAAGTGAAACTATTAAAAACACTTCAAAAGGCTTTTTTTCTTTAGTTAGATAACGTAATTAGTTCACGTTTTAGTCTATTCATGTAGGCTAAATGTTGAATGTATTCTTTAATCATTCCGCGGTTCATGAGTTCAAGAGCTCTGTTTTTTGCTAGTTCGTATTTGATCTTTAACGTGTACATCATTCAAAGTTTTATGTTTTTCAGATATTCTTAATACAATAGACGTGCCAAAATAAAAAATATTACACCGTTCATAAAAAAACTAAACCTTTTAATAATTATGTGATTTTTTTGTTAAATTTATGCCAAATCAATATTAATAAATAACAATAAAATGAAAAAAATTCTACTTTCTCTTGTTGCCTTATCATCAATGCTAGTGGCAGATGCACAAGGATACTACTATTTCAAAGATAGTACAGGAACAAACCCTGGCAACATCAATATGGAACAAAGCGAATACCCAGTCGGAGGTGGTATTTCAGCTGGTTGGACAACCGTTTTGGGAGGAGGAAACAGCTCACCAGCCATGTCTCCAAGTCAAACTATCCCTTTTTCTTTCAATTTTGATGGAGGAGCTGTAACTTCTTACAGAGCAATGTCCAATGGAACAGTTTCTTTTGCCTCCAATCCAACCGTTCCATCGGCATACGGCTCTTTTGCCCTTCCGTCTTCATCTGTTGCCGATAGTTCAGTTACCATTATGGATATTCGAGGCATTGGTTCTAATGACAATATTGTTTCCAAAACATTTGGATCTGCGCCAAACAGACAGCATTGGATATTTTTCACTTCTTACACACCTGCATCAGGAACAGGATGGGTTTATTGGTCAATCGTTCTAGAAGAAACCACAAACAAAATATATATTGTTGACCAAAGAAGTAACAATGCAGTATCTGGAATGACAGCAGGAATTCAAATTAACAGCACTACTGCTATTGCAGCGACAGGTCATACAACCTTAGATTTGAATGACCCAACACCAATAGACAACAGGTTTTATGAATTTATACCAGGAACACAAGCAACTTACGACATGGCAGCTAAGTCAAGTACTGTAGATGATATTGTAGTTTTAGGAAATGCTCCTTTCACGATGACGGGTACATTGCAAAACAGAGGTACAGCAACCGTAACATCTTACGACTTGAATTATCAAGTAGGAACAGGTGCGATAGTTACTTCTGCCATTTCTGGAACAAGTATAGCTAACGGTGCTGTGACAAGTTATTCTCATCCAACAGCTTGGACCCCAGCTTCTGCAGGAACATACACGATTCAGGCATGGGCTACAAACATTAACGGAAATGCTGATGCTAATACAGCGGACGATAAAATCACTTTTGTTGTAGATGTTGTAGACACAATATTACCAAGAAAAACTCTACTTGAGGTATTTACTTCTTCCACCTGTGGTCCTTGTACTCCAGGGAATTTCCAGATGGATAGTGTAGTTCTGCCAACTCTTGATGCAGATAAATATACGGTTGTAAAATACCAACAGAATTTTCCAGGAGCTGGAGACCCATACTCCACAGCCACTAGTGTAAACCGAAGAGGATTTTATGGAGTTAACTCTATACCAAGAATGGAAATTGATGGAGGTTGGGACGTAAACGCAAATTCTTTTACTAAACCAATATTTGATGCTTACAATGCTGAGCCTTCTTTTGTTCAGATTAACATAACAAATGCGAGATACGCTGGACCATTTGTGAGAGTAGAAGCAGATATTACTCCTTTTGCTAACTTATCAGGGAATATTAGATACCATGTTGTGGTTACGGAAAAGTACACTACTGGAAATATCGCAACCAACGGAGAAACACATTTTAATAATGTAATGATGGATATGATTCCTACTGAAAATGGAAATGCATTGAGTTCTCTTATGTCTGGAAATACAACTTCTGTTAACTTAATGTCCAACATGAGTTCATCGAATGTGGAAGAGTTCATGGATTTAAAGGCAGTTGTTTTTGTTCAAAACATGACAACGAGAGAAATTTTACAATCTGAATGGATTGATATTTCACCATCTGCAACAAGCATTGATGAAAATGAAGTTTCTGCTACGCTAAACCTTTTCCCAAATCCAACAAATGGATTGGTTAACCTAGAGTACATCTCTGGAAACCAAGGAAACATTAATATTTCTGTAGTGAATACTTTAGGTGCAACTGTTTACACAACTAACGCAGTAAGCAATGGCTCATTGAACAAGTCAATTGACTTATCTCAATTAACTAAAGGAATTTATTTTGTCAATGTTGTTTCTCAAAACGGAACAACTACCAAAAAATTAATTATCCAATAAGAAGTTTACTATTGATTGTAAAAGCTCTATCAAATTTGATAGAGCTTTTTTTTTGCTCTGAAGGAAATATTTTAAATCCTAAAACCAACCAAATAAAGATGATTTGGTGACATAAATAGATTGTATTATTCTGACAGAAAAAGTATCTTTATCCACAAATTTTAACAAACCCCATGAGAAAAACCGCATTAACAAGTACACACATAGATTTAGGAGCCAAAATGGTTGAATTTGCAGGCTATCATATGCCTTTGCAATACGAAGGATTAGGAATTGAACACGAAACGGTAAGAAATGCAGTTGGGGTGTTTGATGTTTCACATATGGGAGAATTCCTTATTTCGGGGCCTAAGGCACTAGATTTGATTCAAAAAGTGAGTTCTAATGATGCTACCAAACTTACAATTGGAAAAGCTCAATACAGTTGCCTTCCAAATGACCAAGGCGGAATTGTAGATGATTTAATCATTTACAAAATAAAAGAGGAACAATATTTATTGGTTGTGAATGCCTCTAACATGGAGAAAGACTGGGAATGGATTTCTTCTCACAATACCATGGGAGCAGAAATGAAAGATTTATCTATGGATTATTCTTTACTAGCCATTCAAGGTCCAAAAGCAGTAGAAGCGATGCAATCTTTAACAGAGGTTGATTTGGCTGGTGTTAAATTTTATCATTTTGAAGTTGGACCGTTTGCAGGCATAGAAAATGTGATTATTTCTGCCACGGGTTATACAGGCTCTGGTGGTTTTGAAATCTACTGTAAAAATAGCGAAGCCAAACAAATATGGAACAAAGTACTTGAAGCTGGAGCAGATTTTGGTATAAAACCCGTAGGACTTGCTGCTAGAGATACATTGAGACTTGAAAAAGGATATTGTTTGTACGGTAACGACATCAATGATACAACCTCTCCACTAGAAGCGGGATTAGGATGGGTAACGAAATTTACAAAAGATTTTATTAATTCTGACAACCTGAAAACTCAAAAAGAAAACGGAGTAACGCGGAAACTTGTAGGGTTTGAAATGATAGACAGAGGAATTCCGAGACACGACTACCCTATTGTGGATGCTAATGGAAAAGAGATTGGTGTAGTAACCTCCGGAACAATGTCACCAAGCCTAAGCAAAGGAATAGGGATGGGATACGTACCTACAGAGCTAAGCAAACCTGATTCTGAAATCTTGGTTCAAATTAGAAATAAACAAGTGAAAGCAAAGGTTGTAAAAATGCCCTTTTTATAGAATTTACATCTCATGAAGTCAACATTTAGAAATAGCTCTTTGATTCTTCTTGGAGCTATTTTTTTGTTTTCATTTTTACCCACAAAGGATCTTATCATCGGGAAATGGAGGAATGATCGATATGGCATTGAGGTTCTTATATTCAAACAAAACAAGAAGTACTTCGGTCATGTTACAGAAGCAGGAAATAAAAAAGGGAACGAAAAAATAAAAAAAGGTCCCATGGAAGTTTTAAAAAACTTTATACAAACTTCCGACTCTACCTATTGCTGTGGAAAGTTATACCTTCCTAAATTTAAGATGAGTATTCCTGCAACTATTCAATTATCTAACCCAAAAAACTTAACAGTAGAAGGTTACCTTTTTGGTATTAAAACTACTTCACACTGGAGGAAAATTAGATGAAGTAATTATTGAAGTTTTGGATATTAATTTTATTCATCGTAATATTGCAATGAACAAAATTTACACCAAAAATGGGACTGGCAAAAACAGAAATATTTACAGAAAAACAAAACGAAATAGCCCTTATGGCCAAAGCCTTTGGACACCCTGCCCGTGTATCAATTTTAGAGTATTTGTTTCAAATTGATTCCTGTGTATGTGGAGATTTAGTTAACGAAATAGGATTAGCTCAGGCCACAATATCACAACATCTTAAAGAACTGAAAAAACTAGGATTAATTCAAGGTAATGTCGAAGGCACCTCCGTGTGCTATTGCATCAATAAGGAAAATTGGACTAAAATGAAAGTTCAATTTTCCAGGTTCTTGGATCAAGATTTAACCCATAATTCTGACTGTTGCTAAAAAAATTTAACCCTAATTATCGTTTTATTACGATAAACAACACTGAACCATGAATCAGCATCTACTACCAAAAATAGAACAGTTTATCGAAACCAATTGCAACGCTGATATAGCTGAAGAAAGAAAGTTAATGCTCAAACCACTTATCCAATTCATACAAGCGAAGTTAGATAGTAATTCAGAGATAAGACTCAACTTTATTTGCACTCACAATTCTCGAAGAAGTCATTTTTCACAAATTTGGGCTCAAGCAATGAGCTACTATTTTGGATTAAACAACCTAGTTTCCTACTCCGGAGGAACGGAAGCTACCGCCTTATTTCCGATGGTGGTCAACACAATTAAAAACCAAGGATTTGAGGTAGAGATATTAGCCGAATCCACCAACCCCATTTATGCCATTCGTTACTCCCAAAACGAACATCCTATTATCGGATTTTCGAAAACAATGGACCATTCTTTCAATCCTGTTTCAAGCTTTGCGGCAATCATGACTTGTGATTCTGCTAATGAAGCTTGTCCATTTGTACCCGGGGCAGAGATAAGAATTCCAGTAACCTACAAGGATCCCAAAGAATTTGATTCCAGTCCTTTACAATCTGAAAAATATCAGGAAAAAAGCATCGAAATTGCTCGTGAAATGCATTACATATTTACTCAAATCAATTCATCAAAATGACAACAAAAAAATTAAGCTTTCTAGACAAAAACCTCACGCTCTGGATATTTAATGCCATGGCATTCGGAGTCTCTTTGGGCTATTTTATTCCAAGCTTTCCATCCGTCATCGATTCGTTAAGCGTGGGAACCACCAACATTCCAATAGCAATTGGACTTATTTTAATGATGTATCCACCACTTGCCAAGGTAAATTATGCATTATTACCCAAAGTATTTCAGAACGTAAAAATTGTTTCAATTTCTTTGATTCTGAACTGGATAATTGGTCCTATTCTCATGTTTATTTTAGCTATCACCTTCCTTCAGGATTACCCGGAATATATGGTAGGGCTAATTCTTATTGGTTTAGCAAGGTGCATCGCTATGGTATTGGTTTGGAACGACTTAGCCGAAGGAAGCAGTGAATATGGAGCTGGTTTAGTGGCGTTAAACAGCATATTTCAGGTGTTTGCCTACAGTTTTTACGCATGGTTATTTATCACTATACTTCCACCCTATTTTGGGTTTAAAGGAGCCATTATCGATATTTCTATCCTAACCATTGCTGAGAGCGTTGCGATTTATTTAGGACTTCCCTTTCTGTTGGGAATAATCAGTCGTCAGGTTTTGGTAAAACGAAAAGGAGAAGATTGGTACAACCATCAATTTATCCCTAAAATTTCACGGCTTACACTTATTGCTCTCTTATTCACCATTATTGTCATGTTTTCTTTGAAGGGAGAATTGATAGTCGAGATTCCACAAGATGTATTGATTATTGCCAGTCCTCTATTACTCTATTTTGCTATCATGTTTGTGATTGGATTTTTTGTGACGAAAGCAACTGGAGCAGAATATGACAAAACAACTTCAGTTGCATTTACTGCTGCAGGGAATAATTTTGAACTGGCTATTGCAGTTGCCATTGCTGTTTTTGGAATCAACTCGGGACAGGCTTTTGCAGGAGTAGTAGGACCTTTGGTTGAAGTCCCTGCTCTTATCCTCTTAGTACGTGTATCATTTTGGTTAAGAAAAAAGTTTTACTCATAAACTATTCATTTCCCAATTCCACAGCACGGTTAAATGCTGCATAAGCTGCCTCTTTTATCAATTCGTTCACGTTGTTGTCTTCCATAGAATCAAGCGCAGCTTGAGTTGTTCCTCCCTTGGATGCTACTTTATCCATCCATTTTGCCGGAGAAATATCTCCTTGGTTGAATAACTCAACAGCTCCTTCAAACGTATTGGAAACGAGCACTTTTGCATCATTTCCTGAAAACCCCATCTTTCTGGCTGCCTCCATCATACTCTGCATAAAATAGAACACATAAGCCGGCCCAGAACCTGATATTCCTGTTGATTTATCAATGAAACTTTCGCTAGAGACATGTATAGAAGCACCTGTGGTATCCAATAAATTTCTTACCATCAACAATTCTACGCGCGATACATCCTCAGATTCAGTAAATGATGTAATTCCTTTACCCACTTTGGCAGGTAAGTTTGGCATGGTTCTCACAACCTTATCAATTCCAAGTTGCTGTTGAATGGTTTCAATTTTTAGTCCAGCAACCAAACTTACAATCAATTGATTAGAATTAACCATTGACCTCATTTTGTCAAACAGATCTTCGCAATGATACGGTTTAACTGCAATAAAAACGATGTCAGCTGTTGGCAAACAATCTTCCAAATTTTTATGTGCTTCAAACCGAGAGTCCTTCCTAATTTTATCCAAGGTTTCTTCGCCTACGTCCTGAATCATTAGTTTTCTTCTGTTCAAATAAACAGAATCAGCCATTCCTTCTGCATATGTCAACCCCATATTTCCTCCTCCTATTACCAATACTTTCATGTTGTACTACTTTTTATAGGAAGTATGTACAAGGATTGTTCTAAGCTCTGCATGATAAACAGAAAGATTTAAAATATCGAAAAAAACACAGTTTAAATGCTGATTTTAAAACAGATAACTCCAATTGCAACTCTGTCACCTTTTACTGACAGAGTTGCAAAACTGAGTTATAATTGACTTTCAATCTCTTCGATCACATCCAAGCTTTTTTCATAAATTTCTTGGTTATTACCTTGTGATAACGGAGCATATTTTGCCATTTCGCATTGCTCCAATACCTGAAGAAACGAGGAAGAAGTTTCTGGTTTTACACCTTTTTCATCTAGAGTTGCGACTATGGTTTGCTTGGTCATTTGAGCAGTTTCAATACCTAGTTTTTCATTTACATAGTTGTTCAGCCCTACCAAGGTCTCATTGTAAAATTCAGAAATTTCCTTGTTGTCCAAATGTAACTTAGCCACTGATAATTTCTGAGCTAATTTTTTTCTTGCATTCTTTCTTCGCTCCTCCTCTGTCTCCTCTTTTCTTAACCTTTTAGTAATGAATAAAAACAAACCAATAGCTAGTCCTATAGCTCCGAGTGCTCCCAAACCAATCCAGATATAGTTTAAATCTAAGGCAATAGTAATTTCCTCAGACTCATTCTTTTTTGGATCTTCTTGAGGATTTTCTGGGACTTCCTCACTCCCATCGGGATTAGATATAATAATTTCTTGCGTAGGATGAGTCAATGTTTTGTAACGCTTAGCATCCAAATCAAAATAAGTAAAAGAAACTTCGGGCAAAGTAAACTTGCCTGATTTACGAGGAATCATGAGGTAATTGAACGACTTTTTTCCTCTTACCCCTCCTTCGCTTACCGATATTTTATTGTCTATTTCTGGATCATACACCTCCAATTCATCAGGAAAATCAATGTCAAGTTCACTCAGTTGCTTCAGGTTTCCTTTACCAGAAATATGAATGGTATAATCTATCGGTTCATTGATTAAAAAAGTATCGGAAGCCATTTTTACCTCCATAGCATATTCACCCACCTGATTGACAAAACTAGCCGGAGCATTACTTGGTAAAGCTTTCACTCTTATAGTTGGTGCGTTACTCGTTATTTCTTTTGACAGCGGAGAGCTGAACGGTGAGGTTTGAATTCTCGCAGTTATTCCAAATGGATTTAACTTTAAATCACCTGATTTCTGTGGAAAAAGCAATTCCTTTTTCAAGGTATAAACCTGGTAGCGAACTCCATCAATGATTTCATTCTTAGGTTTTATTTGGTCTGGTGTTTTAATGTTTTCTGTCCAGAAATTCTCCTGGGTTGGAAAGTCATACTTTTCGATTCCAAAATTGAAATCTCTTGCAAACACTTTGTAGGTTACTAAAAATCCTTCCGATTTAAACACGTTAGATTTAGCCACGGAAATTCTCGCATACAAATCCTTGTCTGTTATTTCTATTTGCCTTGGCCGTGCTTGTGGCATTCCTCTCATCATGTCGTCCATCATCCCAAAAGGATCAAAACTACTTCTTCTCCTCTGTCTGACTTGACTTTCTTCTACCACTTCTACCTCCACAGATTGCGACTCATAGGTGGCCTTTCCTACTCTCATTTTAGCTCCTTCTACTTTAAACTTTCCCGTTTTTTTCGCCTGAAGCCTAATTGTAAATGAATAGTTAACCAAAATAGTTCCTGAGTTCAAATCCACCTGACTACTTTTACCCTGACTGACGTTACTTACCGGTTTAAAATTCTTAAACTTAGGAGGCGAAAATGTCCCTGGTTTATTGGATGTATAGGTGACTTCAAACACATCAGTCAAACCTACTTTTTTGGCTCCAACAGTGGTCGTAAAACTTACCTCTTGTGTCATTCCTACAACACTTAACAAGAGGGAAATCCCAATTAATATCAAACTATTTTTCATGCTCAAACTATTTCTATTCATTACCAATCTTTGTCGTTCTCGGTGTAGTCACCATTCCCTTTCCCTCTCAACTTTCCGTTTTTATCCTTCGACTTGTTCACTTTTATCAATACTTGTCTTTCATCTGCTTTCAAGGCATCCAAATTTTGTTTGGCATTTCTTAAAGACATGGGCTGAGTTTTTTTAGGGACATCGTTTTTTTGTTCTTGTTTGTCTTGTTTAGCTTCCCCCGGTTTTCCTTCTTCCTTTTTTTCATCTCCTTTATTCTCCCCATTCTTTTCGCTTTGTTGTTTCTGTTTTTTATTCTCCTGCTGTTTCTCCTCCTTTGTTTTCGACAGTTCATTCATCATTTGCTCTAGCTCCTCTTGTTTCTGCTTCAGTTCTTCCTGCTCTTCTCCTGCTGATTTTTGTTTCTTTTTGTTATCATTTTGCAAAGCCTCTTCTTGTTCTTCTTGCACTCTTTCTTGTTCCTTTTGAATTTGCTCCCTTTGCTTATTAATTTCTTCTTTTTGCTGTTGCTCCTTTCCTTGTTTCCCTTCTCTTCTTTCCTTTTCTAGTTGTCTTTTTTCTTTTTCTATTTCTTCACCTTGTTTTCTGAGCTGCTCCTTTTGCCTTTTCAGCTGTTGTTCATCAATCTCATTCTGTTTTGCCTTGGCATTTTTCTGTTGTTGTTCGGCTTTCTGCTTTTGCTGCTCATTGTGCCTTTGTTGTTGCTGATTTTCTTCTTGTTTTCTTTCCAATTCTTCCTGCTTCTTTCTTAACTCCTCCTGCTTTCTTTGTTTTTCAGCATCCGTTTTTTGGGATTGCTCGTTCTCTTTCTTCTCCCTCTCTATCCTTTCCTGCTCTTTCTTTAATTCTTCCTGCTTCTTTTTTAATTCTTCTTGTTTCTTTTCAATTTCTGATTTCTTTTTTTTCGCCTCAGCTTCCTTCTTTTCCAATTCCTCTTTTTGCTTTTCCTCCTTTTTTTTCTGAAGTTTTTCCTTCTGTTTTTCAGCTTGTTTTTTCTCGTCTTGCTTGTTCTTTTTCTCTAAGTCTTTAATTTTTTTATCCAGTTCATCAATCTTTTTTTGTAACTCCTCTATTCCTTCTTCTTTAGCTTTCAATTTCAAGATAGCTATCGACAAATTGTAACGTGCTTGTTCATCTTTTGGGTTATTTCTCAAGGCATTTTTATAAGCTTTTATCGATTCCTTCAGGTTTCCTTGCTGAAAATATGCATTACCTATATTATAGTTTGAATTTGCTTTATTCAGCTTAGATTGGACACTCATCTTAGCTTCTTGAAAAGAGGAAATGGCTTTATTAAAAAATAAATTTTGGACTGAGTCTTCAGATTTCTGTGCTATTCGATAATAGGCATTTCCCTTGTTGAACTCTGCCGGGAGGTAATTCGCTTCCATTTTCAATGCAGAATCATAATAGGACAAGGCATTATTAAACTGAGACTGATTGTAAGCTCTATTACCTTTTTTTAACTCAATTTTATGTTGTTGTGAAAATGAAAACCCACTTATACCTATACA
The DNA here is from genome assembly GCA_965660305.1 of Flavobacteriales bacterium. Classification (GTDB taxonomy): domain Bacteria; phylum Bacteroidota; class Bacteroidia; order Flavobacteriales_D; family CAJJDF01; genus CAJJDF01. The sequence continues at coordinate 30,452 of CBFHZD010000011.1, forward strand.
CAACAAGATTGTTCCAAGTAATCTTGAGGAGTTCAAATTCTTATGTGTTAACCTTACATTCATCTCTTGTATCGTATTCATTTGTGCATTAGTGCGAAAATTCGCTAAATCGATGTTTTTAGTAAGAAACAACACTAGACTTCTAATGGTTGTTTCTTGTGTTCTTAACTCTATTCTCTATATCATTCTACCCATTAAACTATTTAATAACAACAAGATAAGTCCTATTCCCAAAAACCATTGAAACCTATCTTCGTACTCCAAGTAAGATTTTTGCTTGAACTTAGTTTTTTCAATTTTATCAATGTCAGAGAGGATTGAGTTTACATCTACATTCGTTTTATTTGCTCTTACGTAGGTCCCTTTTCCTTTGCTTGCAATTTCTTGCAACATCTTTTCATTCAATTTTGTGAGCACTGTATTTCCATTTCTATCTTTATGGAAATCATTTCTATTTTCACTTTTAGGGATTGGAACAGCTCTATTCGTTCCCATTCCTACGGTATAAACTTTCACACCTTTTTTGATAGCCGATTCAGCACTTTTCAGCGCATTGTCCTCGTGATTTTCACCATCAGTAAAAATCAAAATTGCCTTGTTTGTTTTATTTTCCTCAAAAGAACTCATGGCGGTTTCTATAGCCGCACCAATTGCTGTTCCTTGAGTTGACATCATGCCCGGGTTAATAGAAAGCAGCTCTGACTTAATGTATTCATAATCATTTGTAATGGGAATATAATCATAGGCGGAGCCAGCAAAAACAATTACTCCAACTCTATCACCTTTCAACTGCCTAAGAAGTTTTCTAATCGAAATCTTAGCAACTTCCAATCGATTCATATTTACAGCCAAATCTTTAGCCATCATACTGTTGGAAACATCCAAGCAAACCATAATATCAATTCCCGAGGTATTCATTTTCTTTTCATCTTTCCCGTATTGGGGATTTGCCCAAGCTATAATTAGAAATGAAATTCCGTAGAGAAGTGCAGTAAATTTTAGAGTTTGTTTGACGGAGGAAAAGTGTTCACTAATCTTACCTAGTGAGTTCGGTTTAGCATATTTTTTTAGTCTCCAATTTGTTCCAATAACCGAAATAAAAAATCCAATAAGCAATACCCTAGCCCCTATCAAATACCAAATAAACTCCTTGTTTTCCATTCTAAATTCAGGCATATTTTGAATCAGATAAGAATATGAAATACCGCCAATCAACCAAAATAGAATTTCGCTAACGAGTAAGATAAAAACGATATGTTTCCAGTTTTTTCTCATCCTAGTATGAATCTTAAAACAAAGTGCTTAATTACAAATTCTAACATCAAAAGAGCTACAGCAACCCAGACAAACCAATGAAAAGCCTCGGGTAAATCACGCTTATATTGAATCGTATTGATTTTTGATTTTTCTAGTTTATCTATCTCTTGATAAATAGACTGAAGTTCCTTGTCATTTTTGGCTCGGTAATAATTTCCTCCCGTATTCTCAGCAATTTCTTTCAGCATGGTTTCGTCAAGTTTGCTATCAATGAAACTATTACCAGCCGGGAAACCTCCTGGCATTCTCACTTTTCCGGTAGTGCCAATTCCTACTGTATAAATTCGCATGCCCAATTCTTTGGCATATCCAGATACTGTAATGGGATGAATTTTTCCTGAATTATTTTCTCCATCCGTTAGTAAAATAATGACTTTACTTTTGGCCTCGCTATCTCGCAATCTATTAATACCTGTAGCAATCCCCATACCTATTGCCGTTCCTCCTTCTAACTTTCCGCTTTCCAGGTTATCTAATCTTTTTAGGAGATTCTCGTGGTCGGTCGTTAAGGCACAAGCTGTATAACTTTCGCCTTCATACACCACAATTCCTATTCTGTCATTTGGTCTTTTCTCAATAAACTCTTTTGCCGCCTGTTTTGCTGCTCCCAAACGATTGGGCCTAAAGTCTAAGGCTTTCATACTCTCCGAAATATCAATCGAAAGAACAATGTCAATCCCTTCAATCGATTCTTCCGTAATTGTATCGTCATCCAATACTTTTTGAGGACGAGCTAAAGCAACAATTATCAATGAAAATGCTATCAACCGCATCGTAAATGGAATCCAACTAAGGAGATTAGAACCCCATTTATTTCCATTTTCAAATAAATACATACCAGAATGTTTGATTGAAGGTTGTTTAGAATGAGACATTTGAATTCTTGCCCAAACCAAAATTGGTAGTAATGCAAACAAACAAAACATCCACGGACTGTGATATGTAAACTCCCAAAACTGCATTAATCCGTAGTTTGTTTTGTGGTTTCTATAAAGGTAAAGGCATCAAGCAATACCGATTCATTGTCTTCAGCAGTAGGCTTTTCTTTCGCAAATTTCACCAAATCAGAAAGAATCAAAAGCTTTTTTAGGTTTGATTTATTTTCATTTCCCATTTCAACAAACCTCAAGGAATGTAAAATTTCAGAACTTGTTTTCTCGGAAGTTGGAACTTTGTAACGCTCTGTGATATAAAACTGAATAATCTCCGTCAATTGAACATTGTATTCTTTTTGATTTCCATTTTGCCACAACTCCTTTTCTTGCAGTTGTTTCAGTTTTTCATTCGCCAAAATGTGAGCAGGCACTCTTGGTTTTAGATTTATCACTTGCGCTTTTGGCTGTTTCTTTCTTCTCAGAAGCCAAATCAATGATGCAATTATAGCTACAAGAATTAAAAATACCCACCAATTGTTTTTTGACCAGTTCCAAGCAATCTTAGCGTAATCGCTCCACAACAAGGGATCATCCAATATTGGTTTGATGTCCAAAATTGGTTGAGCAGTATCTACCTCCATCAGAGAAATAAAAACTGAAACAGGTTCAGAAATCAATTGATTATTGCCATAAAACACGGTAAAAGGCGGGATCAATCTCCTGCCCAGTTCGAAATTGGTAATAGAAACCACGAGTATTTTCTTGTTCTCAATGGTATCATTTTGTATGAGCTCCAACACTTCAAATCCGTTACCAATACTATCTCCTTCAAAGAATTGTAAAAAGGAAGTCGCAGCTTGAATGGGGTATTGAATAGTCATTTCAATTTCTTCACCAATAAAAATAGAATCTCTATTTATCTCTACTTCAATTTTTTGAGCATAAGAGACTGACAAAAAGAATGTTGCTAGTACAGCAGAAATTATATTTTTAAGTCTGATATTCATTTACTTATTTTACTTCTTCACTTCTTTTTAATTTTTTCTGACCACCAAAGCTAAGTTGTTATGCTTTGTTGTTTTATCGCTTTTTAAACAAATCAATCAAAGGTTTTATGTAAGATTCATCTGTTCTTAAAGTGGCATAATCCACTCCACTTTTTCTTAGTAATTCTTGAATTTCGCTATCCTCCTTTAAGCTATTCATCTTATAATTCTTTCTCAATCTTCTACTTGCTGTATTTATCCATTTGGACTGACCAGTTTCGGCATCTTTCAAATTTACAAAACCAACGTTTGGCATTTCTTCCTCTCGCTTGTCACTTACTTTTAGCGCTACCAAATCGTGACGATTATTTGTGATTTTTAGAGCTTTTTCTAGTTCAGATTTATCATTTGACTTAAAATCTGTCAATAAAAACCCTATACTTTTTTTCTTAATCGCATTCGTGTAATGCTTCAAAGCTAATGATATATCAGTCTGATTACTAATTGGTTTTAATTCAATTAACTCTCTAATAATTCTTAAGATATGTTTTTTTCCTTTTCCTGGAGGTATAAATAATTCCGTTTTATCAGTAAAGAAAAGAGCACCAATTTTATCGTTATTTTGAATAGCCGAGAACGCGATAACTGCACAAAGCTCTGCGATTAACTCTCGTTTTAGTTGATCTCCACTTCCCACAAACTGACTTCCCGAAACATCCACCAACAGCATGACTGTGAGTTCTCTCTCTTCCTCAAAAACTTTAACATGCGGTTTACCAAAACGGGCCGTTACATTCCAATCAATGGTTCGTATTTCATCACCATGCGCATATTCACGAACTTCCGAAAAAGTCATTCCTCTCCCCTTGAATGCCGAATGGTATTCTCCAGAGAAAATCTGATTGGACAAGCCTTTGGTCTTGATCTCAATCTTTCTGACTTTTTTTAGTAGTTCTTTGGTTTGCATTGTTTGGTGTTAATTTAAATACCAGTGAATCATGAATGTTTTGTTGAATCTATATTTTTTTATCAGTTGGGAGCACGAAGCGCGAAGTTACTTCTGACTTCAAACTTCGTGCATCTAGATTATTTTAATTTATTTTTAAAACCTATCATCATGTTTATAAGATTGAATGAGTCTTCATAAAGTTTATCAAATTGCACATCCGTTATGTAACCTCTATTTTTTTGATTTATGTAAACACGTAACCACTTCGGCTAAAGATCTAATCGAATACCCCATAAACCTCTTAAACTCCGGAACAGATTGCCCAATTGACCCTTCCGAAATATTAAGTGCAATGGAATCCGAGGCTCTTCTAATTTGAGAAGAAAGACTATACAATTCCATTTTCGGAAAATCAGAGGCAATTTTGTGAATTTCTTCCGCAAAATCCATCGCTTTTTGCCATATTATTAATTTCTCGAACTTAAACTTCATTGCTTATTCAACTTTTCATTAGACTGTAATCTTCAAATCCTGTACTTCCAATTCATTTCTCAACTCTATTTTTGTTCCGTAACAACTTCGTAAAATCAATCGAAATGAAAAAATGATAACTTTTTAAATTTAAACTTCGTTTTTTGTATTATTTTTTTACATCAGCCACAAAACTTCTTACTTCCAACTTCGTGCTCTACGGAACCTGAACTTTATTCAAAATCGTGTCTATTATCTGTTCCACTGATATATTTTCTGCTTCAGCCTCATAGCTCAATCCAATTCTATGTCTCAATACATCTTTGCAAATGGCTCTAATGTCTTCTGGAATTACGTATCCTCTGTGGTTGATGAAAGCATAGGCCTTTGCCGCCAAAGCCAAACTGATACTGGCTCTAGGAGAACCTCCAAACTCTATGAGAGATTCCAATTCTTCCATACCGTTTTCTTCTGGATGACGTGTAGCGCCAACTATATCCACGATGTATTGCTCTATTTTTTCATCCATATAAACTTCCTTCACCACTTCTCTTGCTTTCAATATTTGAGCAGGATTTATAACTGCCTTTGGCTCCGGAAAGGGTTTAGATGAAATATTGCTCCGAATAATCAACTTTTCCTCCTCCTTTTTGGGATAATCCAATACCACTTTCAACATAAATCGATCTACTTGTGCTTCGGGTAAAGGATAAGTTCCTTCTTGCTCTATTGGATTTTGAGTAGCTAAAACCAGAAAAGGCTCAGGCAACTTATAGGTTTCGTCTCCAATAGTAATTTGCCGTTCTTGCATCGCTTCAAGCAAAGCACTCTGAACTTTGGCCGGAGCTCTGTTAATCTCATCAGCCAGAATAAAGTTAGAAAAAATAGGACCTTTTTTTATGGTGAAATCTTCCTTTTTTTGATTGTAAATCATGGTTCCCACCAAATCAGCAGGCAATAAATCAGGAGTAAACTGGATTCGACTAAAATCAACAGCAACAGCTTTTGACAGCGTGTTGATGGCTAATGTTTTGGCCAATCCCGGAACACCTTCTAGTAAAACATGACCATTGGAGAGCAATCCTATTAATAATCTCTCTACCATTTGTTCTTGGCCAATGATTATCTTACCAATTTCTTGTGTTAACAAAGAAACAAATGCACTTTCATTTTTTATCTTTTCATTCAGTTGCTGAATATCCGTAGAAGTTGATTCTACTTGGTTTTCTGATGATAATTGTTGGTCTTCCATGTTGCTTTAATTTGATACACAAAAAAAATAAAATAAAGGTAAACAGGCTAAAATCCAAGTGTTAAAAAAAGTTAACAAACCTATTTTTTTAGTCTCTCAAATTTATAGCAATTTTAATAGGATGAGAAAGAATCTTTAAAGAGTTATAAAATAGTTTTGAATCCTAAGAATCATTAGCATAATTAACATTCAATGTTCTTGTAATTGGCATTTTTTTTCTTAATTTGATAGATAAATAAAATGGGGTATGTTTTTAGATAAAAAAGATTTTGAATCGATCAAAACAAGAAAAGATGTTTATGCTTTGGCTGAGGAAAAAAACTTTAAAATTGAGAAGTTCAAATGGGATTTAAGCTACGAAAAGCAGTTGAAAAAACTCCAGGCAGAATTGGTTAATTTACAGAAATGGATTTCTGACAACAACCTGAGAGTTGCTGTACTTTTTGAAGGAAGAGATGCTGCCGGAAAAGGAGGCTCTATCAAAAGATTCACAGAACACCTGAATCCCAGAGCTATGAGAGTTGTAGCCTTGAGCAAACCCACCGAAATGGAAAAAGGGCAATGGTATTTCAGAAGGTACATTAAAGAATTACCTAATCCGGGAGAAATCGTATTTTTTGACAGAAGCTGGTACAACAGAGCTGTTGTGGAACCTGTGATGGGATTTTGTTCAGATGATCAGTACAACCAGTTTATGGCTCAGGTTCCTGAATTTGAACACATGCTGTATGAGGACGGTGTAACTGTCATCAAATTTTGGTTTTCTATCACAAAGGAAGAACAAGCAAAACGCTTTGCCTCTAGAATCGAAAACCCTCTGAAGAGATGGAAATTTAGCCCAGTGGATAAAGAAGGTCAAAGATTGTGGGACGAATACACAAAGTACAAGGAACTCATGTTTTCTAAAACGCATACCGACTTTAGCCCTTGGATTATTGTAAAAACAAATGACAAAAGAACTGCAAGATTAGAAAGTATGAGGTATGTTCTCTCTCAATTTGATTACGAAGGTAAGAAAGAAGCAAAAGCCAATTTATTGCCAGACCCAAATGTGATTGCACGCTATTACAGACATTTAAAACAATTTGATTAATGGAATTAACCGATACAGACATAGAGCTTTTGAATAGTAAAATTGGGTTAAAAAAAATTCTGTCTTCCAATCCTATTGATATTCCTAAAGCATTGAAAGCGACTAAATATGAAGTAAAACTTAGAAAACTTCAGGAGAAGCTGATTGGTCTTCAGGAGAGAGTAATTGAAAACAACGAAAAAATTGTCATCCTATTTGAAGGAAGAGATTCTGCCGGAAAAGGTGGAGCAATAAGAAGAATGACTGCTCGATTAAACCCAAGACATTTCAGAATTGTGGCCCTACCAAAACCAAGTGTGGAGGAAAAAGGACAATGGTATTTTCAACGCTATGTCAATCATTTGCCCAACCCTGGTGAAATCGTTTTCTTTGACCGAAGCTGGTACAACAGAGCGGTCGTAGAACCTGCCATGAAATTTTGTACCGAAAAACAATACCAAGAATTTATGATGCAGGTAAATTCATTCGAAAAAATGTTTACTGATTCAGGAATTAAACTAATTAAACTTTATTTTTCTATCACCAAAGACGAACAAGCCCGTAGGTTCGATGAATTACGCACGGATTCTTTGAAAAAATGGAAATTATCACCTGTAGATTTGAGAGCTCATGAATTGTGGGATGAATTCACCAAGTACAAACAAGAAATGTTTGAGAAAACAAATACGAAACAGTGTCCTTGGAAAATTATAGAAGCAAACAAAAAGACCACTGCCAGAATTGAAGCTATTGAATATGTGTTGGAACAAACCAACTCATAATATGAATGAAATTACCAGTACTTTTCCAGGAATATTTTTTATACAAAGACTTAAAACATACTGCAAGCAGCCAAAAGTATCATTAACAAAGCAAAAGAAGATCGCAAAAAAAATCCTGTACATGATAATTCACTTACAGGATTTATTTACAGTAAAAAACTAAAAGTTCTACAAAGCCTTCATTACATCAACTAGCACTTGAACAGAAGAAACGGGTAATGCATTGTACATAGATGCTCTGTAACCGCCTACACTTCTATGCCCTTTTATTCCGCTAATGTTAGCTGCCTTCCACATTTCATCAAATTTGGCTTGTTTGCTATCGTCAGTCAATACGAAAGTAACATTCATCGTACTTCTATCTTCCACGGCTGCCACTCCCTCGAATAAGGGATTTCTATCAATCTCAGCGTAAAGCAAAGCTGCTTTTTCTTCGTTTATTTTTTGTTGAGCTTCTACTCCACCAATACTTTTGAGGTGACGCAAGTTTAACATAGATACATAAATCGAAAACACGGGTGGCGTATTAAACATCGATTCTTTTTTAACATGAGTCTCAATGTTCAACATGGTAGGTATCTTAATTCTATTTCTTTTGAAAATCTCATCTTTCACAATGTACAAGGTAGCTCCCGCTGGGCCCATATTTTTTTGTGCTCCGGCATAAATCAAATCAAATTTTGAAATGTCTATTTTCTTGCTAAAAATATCTGAACTCATGTCGCATACCAATGGGATTGGCGAATTAGGGATTTCTTTGAACTGAGTTCCGAAAATCGTATTGTTTGAGGTGTAATGCAAATAATCAGCATCACTAGGAATTGTATATCCTTTAGGTATGTGATTGAAATTGTTCTCTTTGGAAGAAGCAATGACTTCCACATCTCCTACAAAATGAGCTTCTTTAATCGCTTTGTCGCTCCAGGTTCCTGTATTGAGGTAGGCCGATTTTTTGTTCTCACCAATCATATTGAAAGCGGAAATCAAAAATCCCATACTTGCTCCTCCTTGCATAAAACAAACTGAATAACCTGCTGGCACTTCCAGTAATTCCTTTACCAAAGCTGTTGCCTCTTCCACTACAGAAACAAAGTTGGGACTACGGTGAGAAATTTCCAGTAAGGATAAATCCAATCCGTCAAAATTTAATACTGCTTCTGAAGCTTCTTTGATGACTTCTTGAGGTAAAATACAAGGTCCTGCACTGTAATTATGAACTTTTGCCATGGTTTTTTCGGTTTTATTTGTTTCCTCAAATGTACCGATATTTATTTAGTTGAGAAAATCTAGAAATGTGAAATAACCAACAATTATTTCTTCAACTCTTGGATCTCGCAACCACAGGAACCCGTTCCACATTTTTTGTCTTTTTCAAAAAATGTAAGGGTCAATTTTCTACCTAAATAAATCAAGGCGAGAACAAATAAAGTGTAGGTCAGTATTTCTTGCATCATACTAAAATTTGGTAGGCAGCGAACGAAACTACGTAAGCTAAAATTGTCATGTAAAGGAATTGAATTCCTGTCCATTTTATTGATTTTGTTTCTTTGTAAGTTACCGCTATTGTGCTCATACATTGCAATGAAAAAGCATAAAACAACAAGAGAGAAATACAGGTAGCAAAGTTAAATGTTGGTTTGCCAGTATTGCTGTTTGTCTCTTTTTCCAACTTTTGCATGATGGACAAATCTTCTTCGGAATCTATGCTGTAAATGATAGACATAGTCCCAACAAAAACCTCTCTAGCGGCAATAGAACTGATTAAGGCAATTCCTACTTTCCAGTCATATCCCAAAGGGATAATTGCTGGCTCAATGGATTTCCCCATCCTACCCAAATAGGAATGCTCCAATTCGTAGGAAGAAATTTTTGGAGCTAGTTCTGCTTCAGATAATTCAGGGTATTTGTTCTGAACAAACTGTTCGGTATTTCTAAATTTTTCACCTCCATTGGTTCCCAAAACATACAGAATGATGGATGCAGCAACGATTATTTTTCCAGCATTCCAAATGAATGCTTTCGTGTTTTCCCAAATTGTAAATACCACGTTTTTGATACTTGGCAATAAATAGCGAGGCATTTCGGTGATAAAAAAACTTCGGTACTCATTTTTAATGAGGTGCTTAAAAATTAGGGCTGCCATCACTGAAGTGATAATACCCAACAAATACATAGCAAGTAAGACCAAGGCCTGTACACTCACAAAGCCAAATAGCTTGGTATCTGGAACGAGAAGTCCAATAAGAATGGTGTAAACAGGTAATCGTGCCGAACAGGTAAGCAATGGAGCTACCAAAATTGTAATGAGCCTTTCTCTTTTATTCTCTATAGTTCGGGTGGCCATAATGGCTGGAACAGCACAGGCAAAGCTCGATATAAGTGGAACTACACTTTTTCCACTCATCCCTACTTTTTGCATCAGTCTATCCATCAGGTAGATGATTCGATTCATGTAACCACTTTCATCTAAAATCGAGAAGAAAAAAAACAAAATCACAATCTGGGGCACAAAAATAACGACACCTTCTATTCCTGGTATTAAACCTTCGGTGATGAAACTTGTGAAACTGCCTGGAGTGAGAGCCGATTGAGTAGCGTCATGGAACCAACTAAAAAAACTTTCTATCCATCCCATTGGATAAGCTGCCAAAGAAAAAACGGATTGAAAAATAACCAATAATACACCAAGAAAAATGGCATATCCTCCTACGGGATGCATCAAAACAGAGTCAATTTTGGAAGTTGCATCTGTTGCCAAAGATTTATCAATTCGGATGGCGCGATCCAATACTTTACGCACAAACTGATACCGCAATATGGCTTCTTGGGATTTCCATTTTTTTACATTAACATCAGGCAGCGTATTCTCCTGAGTGATGCTCAAAAAAGCACTGTATGTGTTCTTTACCTCCTGTTTTTGGACAAAAGATTGTAAAACCTCGTGGTTTTCTTCTTTCAAGTATTTTAAATCATCCGCTTTAGACTCCGGTGAGTCTAGCAACAAAGCAGATTTTAATTCATCTACTCCTTCTCCCTTTCGCGCAGAAATCTCGACTACATGAATCCCAAATTCTTGAGACAAATATTGCGTGTCTATTTGAATTCCCTTTCTCTTCGCAATATCAATTAAATTGATTGCTAGGACTATGTCATACCCTAAATCTTTTACTTGAGACAAGAGGTACAAGTTCTTTTTTATGTTTGTACCATCGGCCACAAAAATAACTTTGTCGATGTGGTTTTTTCCTGAATTGTTTTTCAGGTATTCCACAACCAACTCCTCATCCATAGATTTTGGATAAATGCTATCAAACCCTGGCAAATCTGTCACCTCAATTTGAAAATCTAAGTGTTTGAACCTTCCTGTTTTTTTATCCACAGTAACGCCAGGATAGTTCCCGGTTTTTTGATTTACTCCGCACAATCTATTGAACAAAGTGGTTTTACCTACGTTTGGATTTCCTATGAGTGCAACGTGTAGTTTTTTCATTTCAGAATAATAAAGGAAGCTTCGTCTTTTCTTATCGCTATTTTTTGAGACCCAATTGAAATATAAATTGGTCCATTGAATGGAGCTTTGTTCAGCACCACCAACTTGGATCCGGGAATTATTCCATATTCCATGAGTTTGCTGTCAAAATCTGACTCCAAAACTTCGAGAACTTCTCCTATAAATGATGTGTTACACTCCGATAATTTCACTCCTTGTTTTTATTTAGAACAAATATAAATAAAAAAAGAACGATTTTTTCATGATAAAAATCATTTTGAATTAAACCTCTCGCCTTTTTAATTTCTTACGTGCTAGGTCATTCTTTTTAGAAATGATTATATTCGTTTTCTTTAAAATAAAACACATGAAAAACAGTCCATTTATTGCACTCTTATTTTCGCTCAGTGCATTTAGTTGTAGCACAACCCAAATAAAAACCACCACTCAAGTTTCTACACCTGAGGTAAGAAACTCACAAACGTCTTCAGCCAATTCACTTTCCAATGAATTGATTTGGTATTCAGGAGAGTTTTATGGAAAATCGGTAAGGGGTGTTAGTTCCATGAATGATGGAAAACATTTTACAACCTTAGATAACGGAGAAAATGGACCCGAAGTAAACAAATACTCCTACGCTACCTACGAAAAAGTGGCTACCCTATTCACTTTTATGGATTTGAAAGACGAAGAAGGAAATCCAATTCCTATCGATGAATACCAATTCAATGCAGATGAAACAAAGGTGATGATTGCGACAGATCAAGAATCCATCTACCGAAGATCTAGCAAATCGTATTATTACATCTATGATTTAAAAACGAAGAAAACTACCCCGCTTTCAGATAAAAAATTGGGAAAACAACGCTTGGCCGAAATATCGCCTGCCGGAACGCACGTTGCTTTTGTGCGAGAAAACAATTTGTTTTTTATGAACCTAGAAACCAAAAAAGAGTTTGCAATTACTACCAACGGTGAGTTAAACAAGCTTATTCATGGAGCTACAGATTGGGTGTACGAAGAAGAATTTGCGATTCACAAAGGATTTCAATGGAATGAGGATGGAAATAAAATTGCTTATTTAACTTTTGACGAAAGCGAAGTAAAAGAGTTTCACTTGGATTATTATGGTCCTTTATATCCAATGGAATATCGTTTTAAATATCCCAAAGCAGGCGAAGACAATTCAAAAATAAGCGTCTCGGTTTACGACATATGGAAACAAGAATCTTTGCCAGTTGAAATCAATGACACAGAAGAATATTACATCCCACGAATTAATTGGACGAAAGACCCTGCAATTCTCTCTATCACAAAACTAAATAGGCTACAAAACAAACTAGAACTCCTGCAAGTGAACACCAAAGATGAGTTGCCACAAAAAAAATTAGCCTTACAAGCCAAAGCCTTTTACACCGAAACTGCAGAGACTTACATCGATATTCACGACAACTTAACTTTTCTTGCGGACAACAACACCTACTTGTGGATGAGCGAAAAGGATGGGTTCAATCACATTTACCTCAATACCATGGACGGAAAAGAAACCCAGGTAACAAAAGGGAATTGGGATGTGATTGAAATACAGGGTATGGATGAGAAAAATGGACTGATTTATTACTTATCCGCAGAGAATGGTGCGACCCAGCAAGAATTGTTTGTGGTGAAATTGGACGGAACAGGAAAGAAAAAACTTTCTACCCGAAAAGGAAACAACTCTACCTCGTTCAGTAAAGGAATGAAATACTATGTAAATTACCATTCGGATGCTAACACTCCTTCTTTTATTTCCTTGCATGAAGCAAACGGAAAACAAATAAAAGTGCTGGAAGACAACCAAGCGCTGAGAAATAGATTGGAAAAATATGACCTACCCAAAAAAGAGTTTTTTCAGTTTGACAACGGACAAGGAACGAAACTAAATGCTTGGATGATAAAACCTGCTGGATTTAACCCAACCAACTCCTACCCTGTGTTTATGACAGGATACAATGGTCCGGGAAACAATGTGGTAACCGACTCTTGGGGAGGAAGCACTATGATGTGGCATCATTTGCTTGCAAAAAAAGGTTTTTTGGTAGTATGCGTAGAAACTCGAGGAACAATGTACCGAGGAAGACAGTTTAAACACTCAACCTACAAACAACTAGGAAAACTAGAAACAGAGGATATGATAAGCGCTGCGAATTACGTGGGTAGCCTTCCTTATGCAGATAGCAAAAACATAGGTATACAAGGTTGGAGCTACGGAGGATATATGGCATCACTGTGTATGACAAAAGGAGCCGATTATTTCAAAGCAGGAATTGCTGTGGCACCCGTTACCAATTGGAGGTATTACGACAACATTTACACAGAGCGATTTATGCGAACTCCTCAAGAAAATGGCACTGGCTATGACGACAATTCCCCTATCAATCATGTGGAGAAGCTAAAAGGCGCTTTCTTACTAGTACACGGAGGTGGTGATGACAATGTTCATCCACAAAACACCTACGAAATGGTCAATGCATTGGTAAAGCAAAACAAAGAATTTGACATGTTCATTTATCCAAACCGCAATCACGGAATATATGGAGGAAAAACAAGACTTCATTTATTTACCAAAATGACAAACTTCTTGGAAGAACATTTGATGGAGGATTAATTCCATTTATAACGCACAAAATAGTACAACCAAACAGCACGAAATGAGTAAAGAAACAACAGTGGAAACGATCCTAAATCACGTGAAAACATTTCACGAATCTTTTGGAATAAAGAACGAACAAGCACCAACAACAGCAATTGACGATAAGGTAATTGACCTCAGGTTTGAACTCATGAGAGAGGAAAATGAGGAATACTTGGAGGCAGCTAAAAATAAAGATTTAGTAGAAGTTGCTGATGCCCTTGGAGATATGCTTTACATCTTGTGCGGAACAATTCTTTCGCACGGAATGCAACATAAAATCACGGAGGTATTCGATGAAATTCAGAGGAGTAACATGAGCAAATTGGGCGCTGATGGAAAACCAATTTACCGAGAAGATGGCAAAGTGATGAAGGGCCCAAATTATTTCAAACCAGACATCAAAAAAATATTAAATTCCTAAAAGAAATAATTGATTCCAATCCGCCAAGCCGAAAAATCTTCTTTGGGTGAGTTAATCAAATTTCCATTTTCTACTTTCCATCTGTTTTTAGATACATCGAGATGGTAAGAGGCATTGATTTGCAGGTCTTCAAAGAGTAAAAATGACAACCTTGGAACAATTCTATGTGCCGAGTTTTGAAACTCCCTCACATTCATAGAAAACGTATTATTAAAATCGGTCGTTTGGTTGGTATTGGTTAATTTGTAACCGTACCCCACAAAATTATAACCCAGCTCGGCAGTTACCGTTATTTTTTTCGCGAGCCGAATTGTTCTTCCTCCGTACAATTCGAAACTTACCGAGTTTATGGCACTTTCGTAACCGTATTGTTCTTGGTAGGAAATAGCCGCTGTGGTACCCAAAGTAAACCTCCATTTATTAACAGAAACTTGCCATTCAAGCCCAATTCCAATCAAGGTGTTGAGAGCTGAAATAGAGTCGTTATCAGAAACATGAAAGGGTTGGTACTGCTCCACGACCAAGGGAGTAGAAAATCTCAATTTCACGTTTTTTTCAGGTGATGTTTCTTGGCCCAATAAGGAGAATCCCAGGGCATTCAGAGTAAGTAAAAGTAAAAGGTGCTTCATAGTTAGATGATTTAGTTTAACTCAATATAGAGGTTTTTCATCTATTTCTTCCTTGTTATCTTATTTTTTTATTCCACCCATACCGCCAAGAGGATTAAAAAAATATCCTGCTGATTGAGGCAGGTTTATTCACCTCCTATTTGGTGCGCGAACTACCAGGCTTGCATTTTGAGCAAAGAAACCTACCTCCTAAATGAATTCCCCTGACAAACTAAGGGCAAGAAGAAAAAATGGGGTAACTTACAGGTGAAACAAGTTGCGCCTAATATCAAAAATGTACTTAAAACTTTAATATAAAACAAATGCCAGAATTACACCGTTACAGAATTTTTGCAAGCCATGCTTGGCACCGAGATGAAGCATATAAAAGATTGTTTCAATTCCTAGATGCAGCTCCGCTATTTATTTATTCAAATTACAGCGTACCACAAAACAAAGCTTTTGTAGGTATGAATAATTCTCAACTAATGGAACAACTTAGAAGACAAGTTAGACCTGTTGAAGCAGTAATTATACTTGGCGGTATGTATGTTTCGCATAGTGCATGGATACAGGCAGAAATAAATTTTGCGAAATCTATTGGAAAACCAATAATAGGCGTAATGCCTTGGGGTGCTCAAAGAATGCCTCAAGCAGTAACAACTGCAGCTGATATTGTAGTTGGCTGGAATACTTCATCAATTGTAAGTGCAATAAGAAAATATGCCATCTAACCCCAATAGACCAGACTATCCTGCATTATATGACTCAGCAAATAATGCATCACTGACAAGTCAGAAGTATTACTTGCTTGGTATGAAGTGGTACATTGGATTATCCATTGCTACTGCCTTTCTATCAATTTATATTAAGGAATCAACGTTAGCAGGTATTTTGGCTTCAATTATGTTTTTTGCAATTCTCTTTTTGACCATTTTCCAAGCAGTGAAGAGGTATGACAGAACTTGGTACAACGGAAGAGCGGTTGCCGAATCTGTAAAAACAAGAACTTGGAGATTTATAACAAGAGCAGAACCTTACATTGACAACAAAAGCGTAAACAATGTTAGAGATGAATTCTGTAATAACTTAATGGATATTCTTGACCAGAATCGAGAACTTGGAAGCTTTTTAAGTCATGAAAGCGTAACAAAAGATACAATTACCAAATCTATGTTAGAAATTCGAAAGTTTAGTTTAACGGACAGATTGAATTATTATATAAGTAATCGCATAAAAGAACAGAAAAATTGGTATCAAAAGAAGGCAAGTTACAATAAGGAGTTGGCTAAAAATTGGTTCATTTGCTTAATCATTACCAATTCTATCATTATCATTCTTCTTTTGATTGAAGTCGGTTATGGATTTTACAATTTGCCTACGCCAGCATTGATAGTAGTTGGTTCAAGTATCGTTTCATGGACTCAAATTAAAAAATATCAGGATTTAGCGACTTCTTATGGTCTAACTGCCCATGAGATTGGAATAATAAAAGACCAAAGTTTTAAAGTTCAGGGAGAAAAGGAGTTATCGGACTTTGTCAAAGATGCTGAAAACGCATTTTCGAGAGAGCATACTCAATGGGTTGCGAGAAAAGACAAACAGTAAGAAAAAAAACACTAGGCCAACATTGTATATAAAAAATAGGCGAAACAGTAGTAAATTCAAAGGTTTTGGCTCGTATCAATCTTTGTTTGTATTTAACCGAAAAATTCGTTCTTCAAAATCGCCTACTTTTCATATACTAACCGTTAGCCACAATTTAAATGAACACCGAACAAGAAATAAAAAGTTTAGCTGAATACATTGATTTGGTAAAAAACCAAGAACATCAGCAAGTCTCTCAATGGCTATTTAGAGGACACGGAAACGAAAAATATACTTTGACACCGAGTTTATTTAGAATTGATAGAGAAGAATCATGGGCAAATTGGGACCGAATAGAAGACTATATAATGAATCAATTCAAAACTGAATCTTCACCTTTTTTGAAATCAGAACCTATTGATGATATTGAGTGGTTGACTATGGCTCAACATTATGGTTTGCCGACCAGACTTTTAGATTGGACTACCAATCCATTAGTTTCATTATACTTTGCTCTTGAAGATTATAAATCCGAGAATAATGCAAATGTCTGGTTGTATGGTTTAGCTTCCACAAATAATTGCTGGGAAGAAAGTACTTGGATTGCCAAAAAAATAAATCTATCTGGAAATATTTGTGAAAATATAATTTTCCCAAAACATATTGATTCAAGAATAACTAATCAATCTGGTTGCTTTACGATTCAGGTAATACCAAATCGAGATGAAGAATTTGTTCCAATTAATGAAAATCCGGGAATTTTTGACCGATTTTTTAAGGTCATTATTAAAGCGGAGAACAAATTAGACATTTTGAATGAACTATACTATTTCGGAATTCATAAAGGTTTCATTTATCCTGGACTTGAAGGTCTGACCTCGAAAATTAAATACGAAATTGAAACAACTCATAAAAGAGCGACTACAATACCTTCCAAAATCAATCACTAAGACCCAACAACCTCACATCAAAAACCAAAGAAGCCAAGGGTGGGATTTTTTTATGATCTCCCATTAATCCATGAGCAAGGTAAAATGGGACAATCATTTTGGCCTTGTCTCCTACTCTCATGTACAACACACCTTCGTGCAGTCCTGGCTCCACATTGTCTTTTTCTATCTGAAATGGCTTAGGTCCCATTTTCTCGCTCGAATACAGCTCTGTTCCATCCATGAGCGAAATGGAATAGGCTATCATGGCAGTCATTCCAGGTTCAGCTTTTTGTCCTTCGCCATTTTTATAGATAAGATAGTGAAGTCCTGATTCGGTTTGGTTCATTTTCCAGCCCTTTCGTTCCATAAATTGATGAATCAACTCCTGCTCTTCTTGATTCCACGATTTGTTCATGTCCGCAGTTTCATTGGCACTCGGAACCAATATTGTCTCGGGCTCTTTTGGCTCTTCCTTGCAAGAAAATAAAACAAACAGAGAGAAAACCAATGCCATACATCTTTTCATAATCACAGTGTTAATTGAGACAAAAACGTTGGCAATTCCTTTTTTATTTTGTTCACTGTTTCGCTCACACTCACATGACTAGCACCTCCTGCAGCATTGATATGACCTCCACCGCCAAAATGCTTCTTAGAAAACTCATTAACAGGAATGTCTCCTTTGGATCTGAAAGAAATTTTAACCAACTTATCGTCCTCTTTTACAAATACAGCTACCTGAATCCCGAGGATTGAGAGCGCCATGTTCACAAAACCTTCTGTATATCCTTTTTGGGTATTGTGAGCTAATAATTCTTCTTTGGTGAGACTTATTATGGCTGTTTTTATTTCGGGCAATACCTCCAATTTATTATTGAGCGTGTAACCCAACAGGGTTAGTCTTTCAGGTGTGTTTACGTCATAAATTGCTTCATGAATGTTGGAGTGAACCACTCCTCTATCAATCAAACTCGCTGCAATATGATGCGTTTTGCTGGTCACCGATGCAAACCTAAAAGAACCAGTATCAGTCAATATTCCGGTGTACAAACAGCTTCCCATTTCAGGATGAATGAGCTCAATATCGTGTTGTGCTTCTATCAATTCATACACCAATTGACAGGTAGAACAAGAAGAAGTGTCGGAGAATGTAAACTCGGCAAAATCATCGGGTTGTTGGTGATGATCTATCATGACCTTGGTTGCCTTGGATTGTTTCAGTAACTCTCCCAACTGCCTTCCTACTCTGGATTGTTCGTTGTAGTCGAGATTAAAAATAACATCCGCCTGAGCGATTAATTCTGTTACTTTTTCTGTGTGTTTATCAAACAAAAGAATCGATTCCGTTCCTTTCATCCAGTTTAAAAAATTGGGAAAACCATCAGGATGAATCACTTGAGTTTCTATTCCTTTGGCAGCCAAGTAATGGTGCAAACCTAAGGTAGAGCCAATTGAATCTCCATCAGGACTTTTATGCCCAAAAATAAGAATTGTTTTAGCTTCCTTTAAGACTGTAAAAAGTGAATTTAATTTTTCTGTCTGGTAAATTGAATTTATCATAGCCAAAAATACAGATTTATTAAAGACATCCTTGCTGTTTCTTCTAAAAATCAATTTGCTTTAAATAGCTGGAACCATTCAAAGCAAATTGAATGCTGTATTTATTGAATGGCGTCTAGCGCTATTCCAATTTCCTCTATTAAATCTTGTGCATTTTCAACACCTACAGACAATCGAATCAGGTTTTCTGTGATTCCAAATTTTTCTTTGTCTTCGGGCGCAAGTCCAATGTGAGTCATACTGGCAGGATGTTGAGCCAAACTCTCGGTACTTCCTAAACTCACTGCCAGTTTTATTACTTTAAGGTTGTTTAGGAATGTAAATGCTTCTTTTTCTCCTCCTTTCACCTCGAACGAAATCATAGCTCCAGGCGATTTGTATTGCTTGGTATAAATTTCGTGAGTTTTAGATCCCTTTTCAAGATTCCCTAAATAAAATAACTCCTTTACTTTAGGATGGGAACTCAAATAATTGGCCACTTCTATCGCGTTACTTTGTTGCTTTTCCATTCTTATCATCAAAGTTTCTAAACTCCTCGACAACAACCAACACGTGTGCGGGTTTGCCATGTTTCCTAAGAAAGTTCTTAGAGTTTTTACTCGAATCATAAGGTCTTGATTTGCTAGTACAGCTCCAGCAATCAAATCACTGTGACCACCAATGTATTTCGTGGCAGAATAAACCACTAAATCAGCACCTAGCTCCATGGGATTAGACCAAATTGGCCCCATGTACGTGTTATCCACCGTAAAAATTACATCTTCCTCATTTTTAGCACTAAATTCATCCGCAATTTCTTTGCACATGGCAATATCAATAATTGCATTGGTAGGATTAGCAGGAGTTTCAACAAAAATATGAGTCAATTTATCTGCCTTTCCTGTTTGGTTTATTTTATCAATCACATCAGCCTTAGCATCTTTGGCATCAAAACAAACCGTATGAACTCCAATTTTATCTAAAAAATGGTGAATAAAATGATCGGTTCCTCCATAATTTGGTGAACTGTATAACAATAAATCTCCTGGTTTTAAGAACTCCAACAACACGGTGGTAATGGCAGACATTCCACTTTCAAAAATAGCACTGTCATCACAATTTCCCCACAACGATAATCTATTTTCAACGATTTCGAGATTTGGATTATTAATTCTACTGTAAATTAATCCTAAATTTTCTTCGGCCTCCTTTTCTCTCAATCCGTAAGCAACCTCAAAAAATGCCTTTCCTTCCTCTGCTGAGTTAAATACAAAAGTAGAAGTCATAAAAATTGGAGGCTTTATTGCTCCTTCCGACAATTCGGGTTTGTACCCGTGAGACATCATTAAACTTTCTGGCTTATAATCTTTGGTGTGTTTCATTTATTATTGTTTTAAACTGAGTAAATACAAAAATAAACAAGAAAGTGGAATATCTATAAGTTTGACAAAATGCAGATTATTTTCCTGAATTATCTTTATTTAACGCCTCATTATTCATTATTTTATTATTTTTAAGAGAAAAATTAGGAAAATTTCCCGTTATGAAACTAGACTCTACTGACAAAAAATTATTGGAATTGTTACAGCATGACTCGAAGCTGAACATCAAAGAACTTGCGGCCAAAATGAATTTGACGAAGACACCCGTTTACGAGCGCATCAAAAAATTAGAAAAATCAGGAGTCATTGACAAATATGTTGCCGTTGTAAACCGCGAAAAGTTAGACACCAACATGGTTGTATTTTGCACAGTAACGTTGGATAGCCAAAAATTGGAGCAAATAAACGAATTCAACTCAGCCATTTATAAAATTCCAGAAGTGGTTGAGTGCTATCTGATGGGAGGTTCAAATGACTTTTTACTCAAAGTGGTAGTGAAAGATTTGAATGAATACCATTTGTTTTCATCAGGAAAGTTGGCGGCATTGCCAAATTTGAGCCAGATACGAAGTACATTTGTATTGAATGAAATAAAGAAATCCACTGTATTTCCTATTGTAGGATAGCGACTAAAAAATACGCTTTTCCTCTCCTTTCAGCAACCGCTGAATGTTTTTTGTATGAGTGAGCACAATCAGCGCACTCATTACAATAGAAAAGACGACCAAGGAATTGTAGGATTCAGGAAACACAAATCCCACAAACAGAGGAAAAGATACGGCAGCAATCATCGATGAAAGAGATACAATTCTTGTTGCTAACAACATCACGACAAACACTCCAAAACAGGAGAAAGAGGCCTCTACGTGCAGCGCAATGATAATTCCTAAGGCTGTTGCAACCCCTTTTCCACCTCTGAACCCTGCGAAAACTGGATAAATATGCCCAACAATAGCTGCTACACCAAATGTAATTTGTGTATTAACAGCAGGATTGGACAAAAAGCTAGGAAAAAAATACCTCGCCAAAACATATGCACTGAACCAACCTTTTATCACATCGAATAAAAGGACTGGAATTCCTGCCTTGACTCCTAAAACTCGGAATGTATTGGTAGCTCCTGCGTTGCCACTTCCGTAATCTCTTACATCTTTGTTATAGAATAATTTTCCCACCCAAACAGCTGTAGGAATAGATCCCAATAAATAGGATATTAGAATGCATGCTATAAATTCTATGGTCATTTTAAATTGTCTTTAATCCTCATCAAAACTATCTTCCTTTACAAAGTTATCCAAAAACACAAATGGTTTTGATTTTGAGGAGGTTCCGAAATAGAATTCACCTTGTCCTTTTCCGCCTTTTATTTTTTTGTCTTTAGCCGGAATTTTCTCAAGGAGTTCCATGTAGGTTTTGTCTGTTGAATAACTCAACAATTCTCCATTGAAATAATCAAAATAATAGAAAGAATCTTCTTTGTACTCAACCAGTAAGGCAAACTTATCGCCTGATTTTCTTTTTTGTATTTGCACGTAAACCTTGCACCTTTTATACAGCTGATTTTCTCCGATGGTTGCGACATTGGCATTTCCTACCGAAAGGAAAGATTGCAACTCTTCATCCCAATAAAAATCGAGGTCATATAAGGTAATAACACTATTTAGCTCTTGTGGTATTTTAGAAATTCTACCCATGGTAAAGAGTTCTTGATTAATTTTCTTTAGTTCTGATGAGGGAAGCACTTGATTCAGAAACAAATCGTAATTTGATTCATCCAATCCAATTGATTCTCGAAAAGGAGCATCGGCAATTTCTTTACTCATTTGGTTTACCACCCCATCATTGAATGGAAAAGAGACTTTCATTGTCCCATTCATTTTTAGCGTAGTATCTCTCAGTTTATCTGAGCTCAACTCCCCAATAATATCCAATGAAAACTGGTCATTATTTGCGAAGAGGTTTAATTCCCCAATGGACTTAAAACTACAGTTTTCATTATCAAAACTCACATAATTTCCAGGAGCTTTATTATTCAGTAATTTATCTTTTGTTCCAATCTCAAACAAACCTTTTTCTTTGTTAAATGACAAGAATCCCTCAGATGGAGTAATTGACTGATCGTCTTTCCGTTTCTTTTCAGCTAAAAAAGCAGTGTATAAGGAAACTTCACCATCGTTATACATAATGGGACCAGAAACTTTATCAGCAAAAGACTCATTAAGCGGAATGATTATTTTGTTGGTATCTACAATGGCTTGAAATTGAATCCAATCCAATTCTAATTCTTCGCAATTGGTAACAACTTTTGTTTGCCCGTTGTAGGTTGCACCCACATCGCTTCCTTTAACCAAAATATCACCAAAATACTTGAACTGCGGACTAAGATAAAAATCAGCTTCTATGTCAATTTTTCCTTTGGCAATGGTGGTTCCATCGGAATTGGGTTCTATGTTGTCAAAAAACACTTTACTATTCATGGTCGTGTCTTGCGACACTATATAATTTCCATTTGCAAGGTATTCATCCTTTGAAAAAATACTTACTTCGGCTTGAGTAAATCGGTGGTATTGATTGATGAAATTTGCAATAATTTGTGCATTATACAACGTTGGAATTTCGGCTTTTTCCTTTATTGTTAATACTCCTCCAGAAGGAATAATTCGTGCATCAGCAAGAACCACATAAGGAATGTTTTGGCAAGAAAGAATGTTGCTATCGATTACATAGGTAGCTTCTGAAGAAAAGAATCCTAGGCCTTTGTGTGCTTTGAGAGAAGAAACAAAGTTGGGTTTTAAATTATTGTTTTCGTCATAATTCTGAAAGTTGGCTGTGTCAATGGTTTGTTTGAATGTCATTTTATTCTCATCCATGAACCATTCAAATTCATCTGTGGTGGCCGTAAATTTGTTTGCGGGAAATTCAATTGTTTCAGTTCCAGAATTAGCGATGAATGACCCCAATCTATTTTCCAAATCAAGGCTCATTTTCAAATTGTTAGCCTCTAGCGCTGGAGGATCATTTTTCTCTGTGCTAGTTAATATAAAGTTAGCTTCGTCAGCATCCACTCCATTCTGTTTAAACTTATAGGACTTGGAGTTCACCTGAATTCGTTCGGAGATGAACTGACCATTTCCGGTCATCCCGCTTTCTTGCAGCACAACATTTCCATCAAATTGTGATTTTCCATCGGCAAAAATATTCATGGCGACATCTAAATTCTTGGCTTTCCAAATGCCCCTTCGAGGCTGAAAATTCACCAAACAATTGTCTGCCACTATATCTGGAACACTGGGTAGAGTTTGAGATTTATTGGTGTATTGTCCTGTTTTAGCAACCATCGAGTCAGGGAAAAAAGTGATTTTACTGGAATAAGCCGATGAGGTTAAAAAACCAAATTTACCTTTACCAACCAATCCATCTCTATTAAGCTTTAGGATTTCGTTGTAATCTGCTTTTCCGCTGTAAATCTTTTCAGAAATATTTTCGAGCTCAAATCCCAATACATAATCGTTCATGAGCCAAACGCTCGTAGGGAATGAAGGAAATATCTCTGCAGTAAAAATACTTCCGTCAAACCTCAGACTTTCGTTAGAAAAAGTAAGGAGGCTATCCATTTCAAAGGGAATTAACTCAAAATAAAAGTTTGATGTGTCATAAATTCCATTCAATATTTGAGATTGGTTGTAATAAATTCTTGGTGAATTATTGACGGATAAAACAGGGTAATGTTCAAATCCAGGTTTGCTTCCAGAACGATTATTTGGAGAGTTTATAGCTATATTTCCTACCAGATTACTTAGTTTGGTTAACAGCCTAACCTGTGGCGATTGAATTGAATCGTGCATGGAATACACCCTAAACCTTAGAGAATCTAAGTGCAAAAAGTTCAACGTAAAGTTGGTATAATCAAACTCTAGGTTTGATCCAAAACATTCGGTTCTTCCCGCATTGATAACCCCATCAAACGAGATGTTTCTATTTTTATTCACCACAACTTTTCCCAATTTAGGATAAACCCTTACAAACTGTTTTTTACTCAAATTAAAGTTCTTGATTCCTTCAATAGAAAGACTTAAGGTATTTAGGTTGATGGATCCGTTTTTGTTTTTTGCAGCCGACTGAATCAAAACATCATCGTAATCTCCATCCTTGTAAGATGAAAAAAGATACGGCTCGGCACGATCAGTAATGAACACCTCCTTTCTGTCATCCGAATATACAATCAAACCTTTATTGGCCATTCTGGTCAGATAGGGCATTAATTCATCTACCAGCACTTTATTAAACGTAGCAAATTCAGAAATAGACACAGGCACCTCATTTTCAGCACCACCCTGAAATTTGAAGATAGACTTCAATAAATTAGTATTGCCAAGCTTAAATGAATTGAATTCTTTCCTACTGAAATACTCCATAGACTCAAATGCAGCAATACTCTTTCCTATTGTTTCAAAAGAACCAAGCTCCAATTCATTACTTCCCTCTTTCCAAAGAATTCGATCCACATAAAATGCCATTTGATGGTAAGTACTTAAAAACGGATAGTTAAAAGGAGATTTCTGATTCTTAAAAACCGTCAAAAGTCTGTTTTCCAATGAATAGGTCGCTTCGCATAAGTTTTGAGTTAGGGTATTGGTGTCGTTCAAGAAGAAAGTCACTTTTGCCGCTCTACATTTTATTTCATTTTCAAGGATATCTAAGCTTTTGGATTCTATGTTAACAAAGTCCTTGTTGTTTCTCTGAATTGAAATGAGCGCAGAATTCTCGCCTGTGGTACCGCCCTTAAATCGGTTTCCTTCTAGCGTAAATTGCCCGATATAATTTACATTTGGAGCTATATTTTTAAGTAATATGTCTTGGCTGTAAGAGGTAAATAAAGGATATCGAGCGTTACTAATTGTAGTAAAAGTAAGCACCTTTTCTCGCAACTTTCCTTGCTTAGGAGTTTCAAAATAGGGAGAGTAAAACACAACTGAATCAGCAGCATATCCAGCGCTTTTCATGTTGATTCGATAACGTGATAGTTCTGCAAAAGTTTCGTTTGCAGGGAGTTCTACCCTTTCCCAAGTTACGGTTCCAGATTTGCCCATAAAAGACTTAGAACTCACATTAAAACTTCCCTTGGCGTCAATAATAACAGTACTATCATTTTTTGAAAAAGCCGATATTCTAGCCTCTTCTATTTTTAAAAACCCACCATTTTTTTCATAAAATGAATAACTTCCTGTCATCTCCCACCGCACAGAAGTACTTTTTGCCAGAGTTAAATCACGAAAGAAAGGATCTGAAAATTCAATAAAATCTTCAAATCGTTTTTTATTTCTGTATTCCAGCAATTTAGAAACTACCTCTGTCCAATTCTTAAAACCTTGACTCGAGTAATTTGAACTTGTTCCAAAATTGGAAATTGAAGAAAAGTAATGAAGGAAATGGGGCTTCAGCTTTACTTTTTTCTCAAGCATTTTGTTAGCCACAGCAACAACAGTTTGTTTTTGTTCCTCTGTATAAACTCCCCAAACCTCTTCCAATTTTTTTGCGTACGTTTTTGCTAATGATTTATCATAGTCTTTGATAAAGTTTTCAACCTCTTGGGGAAAATCACTTGAAACAGAACTGAATTCAGTGACTTGTGAAAACACACAAGAAAAGGAAACAACAAAGAAGAAAGCAAGGAAGTTTTTCATGGTATGCGATGTTTTACAAGAACTTAGCGCTTCTTAAACTGAACCATTGCCCACCCTTCGCGTTCTTGTTGATTTATAAATTCTAATCCGTTTTTGTTGGCTATTTCGGACAATATATCCACATCAGAAGTATAAAACCCACTCATGTATATGGTTGCATTTTTTTTCATACTCGCCACATACTTGGGCATATCGTTTGTCAAAATATTGCGATTAATATTGGCCAATACAATGTCATATTTTTCTGATTCGGTGAGGAGTTCAGCTCCGCCCTCTTCCACACTTATCTTTTTGCAGTCATTGAGTTCTAAATTGTCAATGGTGTTTTTAAATGCCCATTCGTCAATGTCGATTGCAACCGCCTCTTTACATCCTAATTTTTCGGCAAGGATTGCCAAAATCCCTGTACCAGAGCCCATATCCAACACCGATTTGTTTTCAAAATCTATGCCAAACATTTCATTCATAATCAAATAGGTAGTCTGATGATGCCCCGTTCCGAATGACATTTGAGGATTGATAATAATCTCTTGTTGAAACCCACTTTCTTTTTCATGAAATGGTGCCCTAATAATGCAGTTCTTATCGATATAAATGGGAGAAAAACTACTTTCCCATTGAGCATTCCAGTTTTCATCTTCAATTTCATCAAACTTAAATGCTACCTCCGTTTGAATTGTTGAAAGCACTTCGTTTACCTTTTGTTCGTCAAACATCGGTTTTTGGATATAGGCTTGTACCCCATTATCAGTTTGTTCAAAACTCTCGAACTCGATTTCGGCTAAGTAGGTAATCAGAATTTCAGCCCAAGGGATTGATTCCGAAAGTGTAAATTGGCAATGAATGTAATTCATATTAAAAGGCGTTTATTATTTGGATAAATGAGTCTACTTCAAGGGATGCTCCGCCAATCAAACCTCCATCAATATCGGGTTGATTAAAAAGTTCTTTGGCATTGGCTGGTTTACAACTTCCTCCATACAAAATTGAAATGGAATCAGCCACTTCTTGACTAAACTGTTCACTAATTAATGTTCGAATAAAGGCATGCATTTCCTGAGCCTGAAGACTGGAAGCAGTTTCTCCTGTTCCAATTGCCCACACAGGTTCGTAGGCGATTACTACTTGTTTTATTTCATCTTGATTCAGGTGAAACAAACCTTCAGAAATTTGAGATTTTACCAAATCGAAATGTATCCCTTCTTGACGATGCTGCAGCTCTTCGCCACAACAAAAAATTGGCTTTAATTCATTCTCGATTAACCGATTTACTTTTTCGGCTAATACCTCGTTCGTTTCATTAAAATACGCTCGTCTTTCGGAATGCCCCACCAAGCAATAATGCAGGTTTTCGCTGTCATAATCAAAGTCGCGGAGCATAGCGGCAGAAATTTCACCCGTGTAGGCTCCATTGTTGAATTGAGAGCAATTTTGAGCCCCAATTTTCACATCCCATTCTGGCATACTTATCATCGTATCCAGATAGATTGAAGCAGGTAAAATAATTATTTCCGCTTCGCTTTCTATTTCATTTTTTCGTGAATTAAAATTGACGATGTAGTTAATCACTTCCTCGTCCAATAAATTCATTTTCCAGTTTCCTGCTACAATCTTTTTTCTCATTATTATTCAGTAATTAGAAAGAATCAGAAGTAATGGCTTGCTCGAGATTCATTTCTAGGAATTAGTTATAAACTGTGTATTTTTTTATACGATTCAATTTGATTCTCAATGATTTTCAACTGAGTTTCGTTTGTTATCTCTCCTTTTTCATCCAGTAGTCCATCGATACCCGAAAGCAAAACCTTGTTTGAAAACACCTCAACTTTTACATGGTTGAGCACCGTAGTAAACTGACTTAAACCCACAATATTCCCTGCTCTTCCAGAGGCAACTCCAACGAGCATTGCAGATTTATGATTGAAAAATTTAGGCGATATTCCGTCCATAAATAATTTCACTGCACCCGTAAAAGATCCGTTGTATTCCGGTATCACAAAAATAAAGTGCGGAACATTAGAAACATAATCTTGAATAATTTGCTCTACTTCTGCCGTGTGGTTGTTGTACATATTGAGCACAAAATCATTCGAAACTTCGGCTAAATCCAACACCTGACTTTTTACTCCTTCTTTTTTTAAAAGGTTTTGATAAACCTTAGCAACCTTCAGTGAGTTGCTGTTTTTTCTATTTGTACCTGATATAATTGTTATCATATGATTTTACTTATTCTTATTTAAGGTTCTGAATTGAATCAAAATCCTTAAGTTTTACTGCCTTTACTGTTCCTCTGGTTTTCTTTCGTTTCTTGATGAACTCTTCAATCAATTTCTATAAGAGAATTAGTTAGTCTTTTATTAAATAGAGAATCTCATCAAGTTTGTATTGCTCCTACATTGTATCGCTCAGTAATTGGTGCATGGTTAGCTGCCTCTATCCCCATCGAAATGACTTTTCTCGTTTCTAGTGGGTCAATTATTGCATCAATCCACAACCTGGAGGCTGCGTAATAAGGATTTATTTGGCTGTCGTACTTGTTTTTAATCTTATCGTAAATTTCCTTTTCCTTGGCTGGTGTGATTTTTTCACCTTTCTTTTTTAAGGAAGCAACTTCAATTTGAACCAATACTTTGGCTGCTTGAGCACCACCCATCACAGCTATTTCTGCTGTTGGCCACCCCACAATCAAGCGCGGATCGTATGCCTTTCCACACATTGCGTAATCTCCTGCTCCATAACTATTCCCCATAACAATGGTAAATTTAGGCACTACAGAATTGGCCATGGCACTTACCAATTTTGCTCCATCTTTTATGATTCCTCCATGTTCCGATTTACTTCCAACCATAAAACCAGTAACATCTTTCAGGAAGACCAATGGGATGTTCTTTTGGTTGCAATTCATAATAAATCTAGCAGCTTTATCGGCAGAATCAGAGTAGATTACGCCTCCAAACTGAACTCCAGTTTTCTTTGATTTTACAATTTTTCTCTGATTGGCAACAATTCCTACAGCCCAGCCATCTATTCGGGCGTAGCCGGTAACGATAGTCTGTCCGTAATCTTCCTTAAACTCCTCAAATTCTGAATTATCTACCAATCGATGAATGATATCTCTTACCTCATAAGGTTTTGATCTTTCTTCCGGAAACAAACCATAAATTTCTTCTTCTTTTAATTTAGGTTTAATAGCCTCTTTTCTATCAAAGCCCGCTTTTTCGAAATCTCCAATTTTATCCATTAAGTTTCGGATAGTTTGCAAGCAGTCCTCGTCATCTTTGCTTTTGTAATCGCACACCCCTGATATACTGGTATGAGTTGTAGCTCCTCCTAACGTTTCGTTATCAATAGATTCACCAATTGCGGCTTTCACAAGGTAACTACCAGCCAGAAAAATGGATCCCGTTTTATCTACAATCAAAGATTCATCGCTCATAATTGGCAAATAAGCACCTCCTGCTACACAACTGCCCATCACGGCAGCAATTTGTACAATGCCCATAGAACTCATTCTGGCATTGTTTCTAAAAATTCGACCAAAGTGTTCCTTATCCGGAAAAATCTCATCTTGCATAGGGAGAAATACTCCTGCACTATCTACAAGGTAAATAATTGGTAATCGATTTTCCATGGCGATTTCCTGAGCTCTCAAATTCTTTTTTGCGGCAATTGGAAACCAAGCCCCTGCTTTTACTGTAGCATCATTTGCAACTACTATACATTGCTTGCCAGTTACATATCCTATTTTTATTACCACTCCACCACTTGGACAGCCTCCATATTCCTCATACATTCCATCTGCTACAAAAGCTCCTATTTCTTGTCTTGGAGAATCCTTGTCCAGTAACAATTCTATCCTTTCTCTTGCGGTTAGCTTACCTTTTGCATGGTGCTTATCAATACTTTTTTGTCCGCCACCTAACTTTATAGCTGCTAATTTCCTTTCCATTTTGGAAATTAAAAGCTTCATTGTGTCTTCATTTTTATTAAATGTGATATTCTGTTTTTCCATTGAGTGTTCTGTTCAAATATAAATATTGAATTGACAATATTTTTAAGAGATAAAAATACCGTTATTCTGATGAATTTACAATGATTGGAAAGGAATTCTTTGATTAATCAATAGGTACACAGTACAATGTCATTGGTACTTTTTTTTAGTGCTCGACCATTTCTAAGTTCGAGAAGAAAAATACAACAGCAACTATGGCCATTCAACTCCTAAAAAAGAAACACAACAAAATTTACCTTGAGTGATAGTCGAGAGGCAGGAATAACAATATCTTGTTGTGAATAACTATGTGATTATTTTTCCTAAAGTTCTAAAAATCAGTTTAAGATCTCCAATAAAAGATTGAGACTCGATGTATTGAATATTCAGTTCTAATTTCTTTGGCATAATCTCCTCAACGTATTCTTTTTCAGGATCATTTGATTGCCCTAGAATCTCGTTTTCATTGATAAACTCAATGGAGGCTATATCTGTAAGCCCTGGGCGAAAAGAAAGCACACGAAGTTGATCTTCTGAATATAAATTGACATATTTCGGCACTTCTGGTCGCGGCCCCACAATACTCATGTCCCCTTTCAAAACATTCAATAATTGTGGAATTTCATCTAATTTATATTTTCTCAAAACTTTGCCTATTCGTGTAATTCTCGAGTCGTGTTCTCCTACTGTTAACTGTCCCGATTTATCCGATCCGGGTTTCATTGTTCTAAACTTTAGTAAATGAAACTGACGTTGGTTTTTTCCAATTCTTATCTGAGAATAAAAAACACCTCCTTTGCTAGTCATAAGAATCAACAGAGAGATAATCAATAAAATTGGAAACAAGAAAAGAAGTCCAACCAGTGAGGATACAATATCAAAAAGTCTTTTTATCAAAATTGTTTTTTTATTCCATCAAAGGTAGTAGAATTTACGAACTCATAAGCCAATTCTGCAACATCTGCATGCCATTTGGTGTCAATACGGACTCTGGATGAAATTGAATGCCAATACAGTTGTAATGATTATGAGCAAATGCCATATTTGTAAAATCATCTGGAGTGTATCCAATTTCTCTCATTGTATTTGGCCAATCTTGAATTGCCCAAGAATGATACCGTCCCACTTCCTGAAACTCAGAAAGCCCTGAAAACAAATAATGAGAGGTATCTACTTCGATGTGGGAAGAAACACCATGATGAACTTGAGTTAAGTTTATCAGTTTTGCTCCAAAAAATTCTGCCAATGCCTGATGACCCAAACAAACTCCGAGGATAGGCTTGGTGGAAAAATAGGTTTCGATAACCTGAGTTAATTTACCCGCATCTTTTGGTAATCCGGGCCCTGGAGACAACACGATTTTATCAAAGTGTTTTAGCTCAGTTATATCAAATTGATCATTTCGCTTTACGGTAACCTCAGCACCTAAAGATTCTAGGTAATGAACCAAATTGTAGGTGAATGAATCATAATTATCCACCACAAAAACCGATATATTTTTTTGTAAAGACATTGAGGGACAAAAGTAAGTAACTTACTCCAATCCCTCAACGTTTTATTCATATTACTCATCGTTTCCTATACGGATGGTAACATCAGAACATTAGGAGACAGAATTACTGACTGTTTTTTTCTTTTGACATAAAACAAGATTTTATATACCGACAAAGCCTGTAAGGTTCGTAATTAAGGTTCGAGAAAACGTTTTCTAAGTTTGTAAAAATCATTGTAATATGAAAAGAGCAAAAAGTGACACGAATTAATAATAAAAAGAGAATTAAAGAATAGAATTGTTAAATTTGAATTCAACAAAAATCGTATAATAGTCGTAGTAAAAGTTTTTAATTCGTTTGAATAAAAATCTCTATCAGTGACAACAAAACGAAACAAATCCAAAATGACTGAACTCACCCACCTACTCGAAACAAGAAAAAACTTTCTGAACGTTATCAATTCTTTGACAACCGAGCAACTTAATCACATCCCAGAGGGATTGAACAATAACATTATTTGGAATTTTGGACATGCGATTGTGACTCAGCAATTGTTGTGTTACAAATTATCAAACAATCCTATTCAGTTGAGTGAAGAGCTAGTGGAGAAATACCGAAAAGGTTCACAGCCAAGCAATATAGTATCAGAACAAGAAATAGAGGTCTTAAAAAAGTTGGCACTTGAACTTCCCTTGAATTTGGAAACAGATTTAGAAACAAAGAACTTTCAAGAATACAAAGAATACACAACCAGTTTTAATGTGACTTTATCAACGATTGAAGAAGCAATAAAGTTCAATAACATTCACGAAGGATTGCATTTGGGATATGCGATGGCGATTAGGAAGATGGTATGATTAAAGTTGGGCTTCGAGACATTTTTCCTTTGGAAAAAACCTCAGCCCGCGCATAATGATATACCAATCCTGAGGGATTTATCAGTAGAAAAATTGTCTCGAAGGATGACTTTTGTAGACTAGCCTTTCACCGCTACCAAAGCATACACCATGGGTAATTTATTCCCGTGTTTTTTGAATCGGAACTTCTTGGGTTCAAATTCCTCTAAATTCTGGAAACAATTATAAGGCGAATAATCGTACTCTTGAAAATCGGTTACTTGCAAACCGTTATTTTTTAGTGCGTTAAATATTTCTGCCAATCCATGGTTCCAAGTAATGCAAGTTTCTTTTATATCCGCTGATTTATCGGTATAAGTTCCTTCTTCCTCTTCCACAATAGGGTCTGAATTGAAGTAACGGTAAGTTACTTTCTCCACTGCATCGTCAAACATCCACACTGCTGGGTGAAACTCGGCAAAAACGAATTTCCCGCCAAGATTTAAAAATTGAGAAATCACCTCTGCCCATTTATTCGAATTGGGTAACCAGCCTACTGTTCCATAACTTGAAAATACTATGTCAAATTTTTCGTTCAAGATTTTTGGCAAACTGTATACATCACAACAAATGAATTTAGTATCAGTTCCCATTTCTTTGGCTAGGTTTTGAG
The DNA here is from genome assembly GCA_965660305.1 of Flavobacteriales bacterium. GTDB lineage: Bacteria > Bacteroidota > Bacteroidia > Flavobacteriales_D > CAJJDF01 > CAJJDF01. Next base: position 63,466 of record CBFHZD010000011.1, read on the forward strand.
CTTTAGCAATGGCCACATCCGATAAATCTACTCCAGTAACTTCTGCACCTAGTTTGCTCAACGAAATACTATCTTGACCAAAATGGCATTGCAGATGAAGAATTTTCTTTCCCTTAATTTCTGACAAAAACTCCAACTCAATTTCATTTAAAGAATTTCCTGTTTTCTTAAAGTTATCGTTGTCATAAAACTCTGAATCATAATGCAATTCTGTTCGTTTGTTCCAAGAGTTTTTGTTTGTTTTAAGGTAGTCCATGTTCTGGTGAGCTAGTTGCCTGTTGCAAGTTACTGGTTTTAGGTTACTTCTGCAATTTGAAACATGAGTTCGACCGATTGGGAGAGTATCGAAGGGTAACTTCACATAATTCTCTTGCTAATTTTCCACTCATCTCAGTGTAACAAAATTGAAGCTAAAAATGACTTTTTCAAAAAACCACTTTGCGTTTCTATCTTCCCACTCCCAGTGACATTAATTCACCCTCCAAAAATAAGGAGAAAATAAGACAGCTACAGTAAACAATTCAAGCCTACCAAAAAGCATCAAGAAAGAGAGTACCCATTTACCTGCATCGGGCAAGTGAGCAAAACTTTGCGATGGATCTACAGAAGCAATTCCCGGCCCTACATTTCCTAATGAAGTGGCAACAGAACTGATGGCTGTCAATAAGTCCACTCCAGGCAGAGCCGCCATGATTATACTTCCCATGACAAACATGAATAGGTATAGAAACAAGAAAGCCAATAAATTATAAATCACTTTATTATTGATCGATTTGCCATTGAGGTGAACAGGAACGATTGCGTTGGGATGAATTCTTCTTTTGAACTCCAAAAATCCATTCTTTATCAAAATCACAATACGAACGATTTTCATCCCTCCACTAGTAGATCCTGCCGAAGCTCCTGAAAATAAGAGAAGGAAAAAGATAAAAGTCGCAAAAACTCCCCATTCGGTAAAAATACCGCTTGCAAAACCTGTAGTCGTAATTACACTTACCACTTGGAAAGAAACCAAACGCAACGACTCCAAAAGTGAAAAACCATTGTTCATATTCTCCACATCTAAAAATACTGCGGGAGTTAACACAGCTATAAACCCAAAGACAGCCATCAGGTACCACTTGAATTCATCATTTTGCCATAGTTTGGCTAACTTTCCTTTAAAACCAAAATAAATGAGTGTGAAATTGGTACCAGCAATGAACATAAAAATTAAAATTACCAGCTCAATCAATGGAGAATTAAAATGAGCAATGCTCGCTTGTTTGGTTGAAAAACCTCCCGTAGAAGTTGTAGTTAATGAGTGGTTGATGGCATCAAAAAAGTTCATACCACAAAACATGAGTACAATCGTTTCGGTAAGGGTAAGAAATAAGTAAATCACCCACAAACGCTTGGCTGTTTCCTTAATTCTAGGATGAATTTTATCTTTTGTAGGCCCAGGTGCCTCATTCACGAAAAGCTCCATTCCACCAATTCCCAAAAGGGGCAAAATAGCGATAGTAAGGACAATAATTCCCATTCCTCCTATCCACTGTGTCATACTTCTCCAGAATAAAATACTCTCTGGCATTTCTTCAATATTATCCAATATGGAGGCACCAGTTGTCGAAAAACCAGACATAGTTTCAAAAAAAGCATTTGAAAAATTGGGAATAGATTCGGACAAAACATAAGGTAGGGTTCCGAACAAGGTCATGGCAATCCAACTAAAGGAAACAATGATAAATCCTTCTCTTCTTTTTATCTCTGCTTCTCTGTACTTTCTGAGAAAATAACGGAATGAAAAACCAACAGCAAATGTCAATCCACTGGCTAACAAAAAGGAGACCTGTGCTCCATCTTGATGGAAATAGGAAAATCCGAGAGGCAAGGCCATTAAAAACCCGTTTATAAGAAGCAGTGAACCGATTACGTATCCAATTACTCCAAAGTTTATCAGTTTTTTAGTTCCTCCCATTTTTATTGAAAATACCTTTCTATTTGGTGAATCGATTGTGTCAAACAAAATACGACTGCTTTATCTCCTTCATTTAACTGAAAATCTCCGAACGGAATAAGGCTTTCATCGCCTCGAATTACTCCTGAAATATTTGCCGTCTTAGGAAATTTCAAATTCTTAATCCTTTTTTGAGTAACTTTTGAATTTGGCTTAACCGTAAACTCAATAATCTCAGCATCCACTCCGTGTAGGTTTGCAATCGCATCCACATGTCCTTTTCTGATATGCTTAAAAATATTACTCGCGGCAATTACTTTTTTGTTGATCAGGGTATCAACCCCAATATTTTGAGATAAGTGAATGTAATCAATGTTTTCAACACGAGCTATTGTCTTTCTTACTCCATGATTTTTTGCCACCAGAGAAGAAATAATATTTGTTTCAGAGTTCTGGGTCACAGAAATCAAAGCATCCATATCACCCAACCCTTCTTCCTTCATAGTTTCTACATCTCTTCCGTCTATATTAAGAACCAGAGTATTATTAAGGTTATTAGCAAGCATGTCGCACTTTTTCTCATCTCCTTCTATCACAATCACCTTATAATTATCTTGAAAAATCTTGGCAGTTAACTCTCCCAATCTATTCCCGCCAAGGATCATGATGTTCTTTATTTCAAAACATTTTTGATCGCAAAACTCGGTAATCTTATCAATGGATTCTGGGGTAGAGATAAAGTAAACGATGTCATGCTCTCGTATCGTAGTATCTTTATTTACAATAATGGTACTTTCATTTCGATGAATCGCTATGGGCTTGAAAGATAAATTAGGATTTAAATATGAGCTTTCACCCACTGTTTGGTGGCGCAATTTCGATTTATCACCAATTGCAATTCCAAATACAGTCAACTTACCTCCCTCAAATTCAATGTTATCGGTAAAGGCTGATTTTTTTACCAAGCGTTCAATTTCTTCTGCCGCCAATATATCTGGCGAAATAAGAGTGTCAATGCCCAAATCTTTGAACATTTCTTGCCGATCATCCGATAAATTTTCTAGCGTACTTACACGAGCAATTGTTTTTTTAGCTCCGTATTTTTTTGCCATGATTGAAACCAATAAATTAGTCTCTTCAGAAGAGGTAACTGCAATCAACAAATCACATTGATTGACCTTGGCTTCCGATAAAACATCAAAAGATTTGGCATCACCCAAAATAGGAAAAATATCGATGTGCGATTGCACATAATCTAGTCTCGCCTCATCCTCATCTATCACGTAAATATCTTGCAATTCGCTCGAAAGCATTTTGGCAAGATGATAGCCAACATCCCCTGCTCCAGTGATAATAATCTTCATAAGTATGGTTAAAAATTCTGATACTAACGGACAAAGTTAGCTTTTTTAAACCTAAAAATAAATTATCTTCTTTGGTAAACCAAAATATGGAATAAACCGCGTATCTTTGAATCTCTAATCACATAACCAAAAACGAGTTATACAAAATGCCCAATCAATCTTTCGAAAACAGAAAAATTGTTATCCTTGCTATTGTTATTTCTATCGGAATAATTTTTTCATTGAGGCTTTTGTTCGTTCAGGTTTTGAGTCCAAAATGGAATGAGGAATCTCTCAAAATTTCTGAAACAAAAAGAATTGTTGAGCCCGAAAGAGGGCTTATTTTTGATCGAAATGGTAAACTATTAGCTGCAAATAAAACCATTTATGAGTTGAGATTAACTCCATCAAAAATTGAGGAGTTTGACACCACAGAACTTTGCAACCTGATTTATCTGACCAAAGATTCTTTAAAAACGAAGCTCAAACAACTTAGAAGATACCGGAGGTTACAGCAGGTTTTAGTAAAAACCATACCCGAACAGAGTGTAGCGAAATTTACCTCCTTGATGTACAAATACCCTGGATTTGTGATGGTAGAAAAATCTGTACGAACCTACCCAGGTCATGCCGCAGCTCATTTACTTGGCTATGTGCGGGAGGTAGATGGGGACATCGTAAAAAGAAAACCCTACTACCGTGGCGGTGATAGAATTGGAATCTCTGGATTGGAAAAATACTACGAAGATGATTTGAGAGGAAGCCGAGGTAAAAACCAATTTTTGCGAGATGCATTTGGAAATTTAAAACAATTGACTGAATCAGATACGGCAAAGTCCGGAAACAACCTGAGCAGCTCAATTGATTTGGAGTTGCAAAAATATGGAGAGCGGCTGATGCAAAATAAAATAGGCTGTATAGTGGCTATGGAGCCTTCTACGGGTGAAATTCTGAGTATGGTTTCAGCTCCTACTTTTGACCCGAACCTACTAAGTGGAGACACAATGAGTAAAAGTTGGAATCATTTATATAGGAACGATTCGCTCAAACCACTTTTTAACAGAGCTTTACTCTCCAGATATTCGCCTGGTTCAATTTTTAAAATGGTACAAGGACTTTCCGCTTGGGAATTGGGAATTATTAATAAAAGTACCAAGATTTTCTGCGACAAAAATCTAGTAGGTTGTCACGACCATAAACCAGTTCAAGGACTTCCAGATGCCATCAAGGTTTCTTGCAACCCCTATTTTTATGAAACATTTAAGCGAATGAGCTTAATGAATGAGGGAGAAGATGTGCATGAAAAGTCTAGAACAGGTTTGACTATTTGGAATGATTACGTCACCTCTTTTGGTTTGGGAATGAACCTAAACCTCGACTTTCCAGGATATTCGATAGGAAACATTCCTTCTGCCGCCACTTACGACAAAATGTATAAAAATAAAATGCGATGGAATTACAGAACCTGTAATTCTCTTTCTATCGGACAAGGAGAAATGCTCGTAACACCTTATCAAATGGCAAACCTGGCTTGCATTATAGCAAACAGAGGTTATTTTTATTTCCCTCATTTTATTAGAGAAATAGAAGGAGAAAAAATTGACGAATTGTACCGATCCAAGCAATACACAAAAGTGAAATCAGAAAAATTTGAGCTCATAGCCGAAGCCATGCAACAAGTTGTAGAAGGCATTGGTGGAACTGCAAGTCGTGCGAGAATTGAAGGGATAGAATTATGCGGCAAAACCGGAACGGTAGAAAACTCTAGAGGAAAAGACCACTCCGTATTCATTGCTTTTGCTCCAAAAAACAATCCAAAAATAGCAATTGCTGTTTACATCGAAAATGCAGGTTTTGGAGGGACTTGGGCAGCGCCAGTAGCCAGCCTAATGGTTGAAAAATACCTGAATGATACAATTAGCAATGTTGCGAAAGAAAGAAGAATTTTAGAAGCAAATCTAATTCCATAGGATGAATCATATTTTTAAAAATATAGACAAACAACTGCTAGGCATTTACTTCCTTTTGGTCATCTTGGGTGTGTTTAGCATCTACTCTACCACTTATGACGAAAGTTATTCATCCATATTTTCACTGAGTAAATCGTATGGAAAACAAATTATGTGGTTTGGAATTAGCTCTTTTATTGGTATTGTTATCTTACTTTTAGATTCCAATTTCATCAAAAAGGCAATCCCCATTTTTTATGGATTTACTTCCTTACTCTTAATCCTCGTTTTGCTCATCGGGACCGAAAGAAATGGAGCAAAAGCCTGGTTTGGAATAGGAAGTTTTGGTATTCAACCTGCTGAATTTGCTAAAATATCTGTGAGTTTAATGGTGGCTCTTTTCATCTCTAACACCAATACGGTTTTACTTAAAACTCAAACCCGAATTTGGCTTTCGATTATTATTTTCTTTCCAATATTACTGATACTAAAGCAACCAGACCTTGGAACTGTTCTTGTGTTTTTTGGGTTTGTGTTGGTTCTTTATCGAGAAGGAATCATTGGTAATGTGTTCCTTTATGGATTATTACTCCTTGTGGTTTCTGTTCTCTCGTTGCTACTCAAGGACACCTTCAATTTACTTTTTGGCTATCAGTTTCACGCCCACTACACACTCATTTTTACTTTAATCATCAGTGCAATTATGGTTACCATCGGGGTGAACATAACTACCTATAAACGTTATCGGAAGAACAAATATATCCGAATAATTTTGGTAACCTTGGTAGCTATTGTTCTGGTTCCGATGATGAAATATGGGTTTGAAAAAATTCCTGAATCTCACTACCAACGAGTAAGAATTGAAATTATATTAGGTTTAAAAGAAGACCCACGAGGAGTCGGTTATAACTCACACCAAGCTTTGTCAGCAATTGGGTCAGGACAGTTCTTAGGTAAAGGCTACAAAAATGCAACGTTGGCTAATGATACTTTCAGTCAAGTGCCTGAACAAAGTACAGATTTTATTTTTTGTACTGTTGCAGAAGAATGGGGATTTCTTGGAGGATTTATTCTTTTTTGTATCTACATGGTTCTCATTCTAAAAATCATTTCTATTGCAGAAAGACAGCGCTCTACTTTTAGTCGAGTTTTTGCCTACTCCATTGCGAGTATATTTTTTATTCATTTCGCTATCAATATTGGGATGGTTTTAGGACTTGCACCCATTATCGGAATTCCTCTTCCGTTTTTCAGCTATGGAGGTTCTTCACTTTTGTCATTCAGTATCATGATATTCTTGTTGCTCAAATTTGACTCAGACCGTCTTGAAAACTTCAGGTAGTTTATTCTTAAACTAAAAAAAGAGAGAATACAATTTGCTAACTGCAATCTACTATTATGAATAATTTAAAGTGAACCTTCTAATTTTTATACTCGCTCTTAGTTTTCTAAAAATTAAAAAATAAAACAGCGTAAGAGATACAAGTTTTTGTTCAGGAAAAAAATGGACCCCTGGATACTTTTGTTATAAACAATTATACCTCCATTAATTTATTTTTTTCATTAAAAGTGGCACAATTTTGCGGCCACATTTTTTGTTAATTAAAATGGGGATAAAAAAGAATGAAAACTCCTCAAATTCTTCCTTTGTGTTATATTTTTGAAGTCTATTATGAAATCAATATTTTACCTATCCGTAGCAGCAATTTCGAGCTTTTTGCTCACCACCAATTCTGAGGTTGCTCCAACAATTGAAAACAGCAAAAAACAAACTCCCGATTTTTTAGCGGTAGATCATAGTTGGGCTGATTCTGTTTTTGACACACTGACTGAAGATGAGAGAATTGCTCAATTATTCATGGTTGCTGCCTATTCCAACAAAGGAAGTGAACACCAAAAATACATTTCAAATCTTGTATCAACCTATAATTTAGGCGGCCTTATTTTCATGCAAGGAACTCCGGAAAAAGAAATTGAATTAACAAACTTATACCAGTCTCAGGCAAAAACTCCATTGATGATAGCCATTGATGGAGAATGGGGTCTTCCCATGCGACTTAAAAATACATTCAAATTTCCAAAACAAATGACTTTGGGAGCGATTCAGCATGATTCGTTAATCTACAACATGGGAAAAGAAATGGCACTTCATTGCAGACGGATGGGAATTCATGTAAACTTTGCTCCTGTAATTGATGTAAACAACAATCGAAAAAATCCTGTCATTAACTATCGTTCATTTGGTGAGCAAAGGGAAAATGTCACAAAAAAAGGAATCGCTTACATGCAAGGAATGCAGGACAATGGAGTTTTGGCATGCGCCAAACATTTTCCTGGTCATGGAGACACAGATAAAGATTCGCACAAAGCACTGCCGGTTATCACACATGATTACAATCGTCTTGACTCTGTAGAACTATACCCGTTTAAACAACTTATAAAACAAGGGATTGGAAGCATGATGGTGGCACATTTATTCATTCCTGCCTTGGATAGTACACCGAACACTGCAACCACACTTTCCAAAAAAGTAGTCACTGATTTATTGCAAACCGAAATGGGGTTTGAAGGTTTGATTTTTACGGATGCTTTGAACATGAAAGGAGTCAGTTCATATTACAAACCAGGTATTGTTGACGTAAAAGCGCTCATCGCTGGAAATGATGTTTTATTATTTTCTGAGGACGTTCCAACCGCAATTCAGGAGGTGAAAAACGCAATTGCAAGAGGTGAAATAACGAAAGAACGTGTTTGGAAAAGTGTAAAGAAAATTTTGTATGCCAAAGAGTGGATGAATATCTCAACAGATACAATTTTTGAAAAAAACTTATCTAACGACCTAAACCCAGCATCCTCTGAACTGACAAATAAGCTGCTATATGAAAATGCGCTGACCCTTGTAAAAAATGAATCAGAACTTGTTCCTTTAAAAAGATTAGACACAACAAATATTGCCTCGGTTGTGATAGGCAAAAACTCTCCAAATGCCTTTCAAAAAGGGTTGAGCCGATACGCTAAAGTGAAGCATTTTGGAATCTCTAAAAAGGCATCTCGAGAAAATATAGCTTCCTTGATTAATAAATTAAAAGGCTTTGACAAAGTGATTGTAAGTGTTCATGGAACAAAAATGAACGGAAGTTACGGAGTATTCAATAACGATATTGCTATCATCCGAGCAATCGCCAAAAACCATCAAGTCATCCTTAATTACCCAACGAATGCTTATGCATTAGCTAAATTGGGGCAAGCAGAGCATATTGAATCCATTATCGTTTCCTTCGAAGATAATACATACACCCAAGACCTTGTTGGTCAACTAATTTTTGGTGGAATTGGCGCTAAAGGGAAGTTGCCGGTTAGCGGCTCTTCTGTATTTCCTGTTGAAACCGGAATTGAAACACAACCTATCCGTTTTAAATATTCAATGCCAGAAGAATTGGGTATTCCTAGTAAAAAATTAGGAGGTATTGGATGGATTGCCAGAGAGGCAATAAAGGATGGTGCGTTTCCTGGTTGTCAAGTTTTGGTTGCTAAAGAAGGAAAAATAATCTATCAAGAAAATTTTGGAAACTACACCTATTCTCCTCAATCCAGAAAAGTTGAGAACGAAACGATGTACGATCTTGCTTCGATTACAAAAATAGCCGCTACAACTGCCATTCTAATAAAAATGGTAGAAGCCGGAGAAATTGATTTGACTAAAACTTTAGGCGATTATCTGCCACAGTATGTAAAAGGAACAGCCTACGAATCTATCATTTTAAAAGAAATGCTTACACACCAGGCAAAATTCACTCCCTGGATTCCATTTTACAAAGCTACATTAGACGAAACTGGGAGTTTGAACAAACGGTTCTACTCCGACAAAAAATCCGAGTTTTATAATTCAAAAGTGGCAGAAGGCATTTATATTTTCAGGAATTATAACAAAGCTATTCTCACTCGAATTGTTGACACTGAGTTGCTCAACACCAAGAAGTATAAATACAGTGATTTAGGCTATTATTTTTTGAAAGAAATCATTGAAAACAACTATAATCGCAGTTTAGATTTCATTGCGGATAGCCTTTACTACAGTCCCTTGGGACTTCATTACACCACGTACAATCCACTTAGTAAATTTGACAAAAACCAAATTACTCCGACAGAAAACGACCAGATTTTTAGAAAACAACAAATACAAGGTTACGTGCATGACCAAGGAGCCGCAATGCTCGGAGGAATAAGTGGCCATGCTGGTTTATTTTCCAACTCAACTGAACTTGCCACTCTCATGCAGTTATTTTTGAATGGAGGTGAATACGGAGGTGTTTCGTTTTTTGCTGATTCTACTCTCCTAGAATTCACAACTGCTCCTTATTTGAATTCACCAACAAAAAATAGAAGAGGAATTGGATTTGATAAACCAACGGAAGACAAACAGAATGGTCCGACCTGTGATGCAGTTTCGATGAAGAGTTACGGTCATTCAGGTTTTACAGGAACAAGAGCTTGGGTAGATCCCGAACATGAATTAGTGTATATCTTTCTTTCTAATAGAGTGTATCCTGATGCAGAAAACTGGAAATTAATACAAAATGACATTAGAACGAGAATAGAAAAAGTGATTTACAATTCTTTTCTTCAGCCCTAAAGGATACAACTTTAAAGAGAGATTTTTGTACCTTTTGTACTATTAAATTTGAAAAATGAAGATTAAAAACATCATAAAAGAGTCAATATCAGTAAAACAAAACTTACTTGAGAATGACACAACTATTCAGGTTATCAAAGCTATTACAAACCAAATAGTAAGTTGTTTCGAAAACGAGGGACAACTTTTATTTTGTGGAAATGGCGGTTCGGCTGCAGATGCACAACATTTAGCCGCAGAATTTTCTGGTCGATTTTATTTTGATAGAGAACCCCTAAATTCAGAAGCATTACACGTAAACACTTCCTATTTGACGGCAATTGGCAATGATTATTCATTCCAAGAAATATACGCGCGAATTGTAAAAGCAAAAGGAAAGAAAGGCGACATTTTAGTTGGCATTTCAACCTCTGGAAATTCTGAAAACATTATAAAAGCACTTGAGCAAGCCAAAAGTCAAGGAATGATAACCGTAGGATTAACAGGTGAAACCGGAGGAAAAATGAAAGAGTTTTGTGATTATTTAGTTCCTGTGCCGTCCACAAATACCCCAAGAATTCAGGAATGTCATATAACAGTAGGGCATATTATTTGTGAACTTTCAGAAGAAGCATTATTCCACAAATCCAAATGATTAAAGAGGCAATCATATTGGCTGGTGGCCTTGGAACAAGGCTCAAAAGCAAAGTCTCTGAATTGCCAAAATCCATGGCGCTCATTAATGGACTACCCTTTCTTGAGTACCAACTTGATTTTCTCTCTCAATATAATATTCAGAGAGTATGCTTGGCTGTTGGTTATTTATCAAACAACATTACCGATTATTTTGGAGATCACTACAAGGGAATAGATCTTGTTTACTCCATCGAAAAAAAACCTTTGGGCACGGGTGGAGCAATTTCAAAGGCTTTGTCTCTCACAAATACCGAGGAGGTTTTAATTTTAAATGGTGATACCATGTTTCAAGTGGACCTATTAGAATTTTACTCAAATCACCAAGAATCCAAGGCAGATTTGTCCATAGCACTGAAACCAATGTCCAACTTTGAGCGTTATGGAGTGGTAAAATTAAATCCATTAAAACGAGTTGTAGGTTTCGAAGAAAAACAATTTCAAGCCGAAGGAAATATAAATGGAGGAGTGTATATTTTAAATAAAAAATCACTCTCGCCCTATTCTACCGCTGAAACCTATTCTTTTGAAAAGAAATTTTTGGAAATCAAATTTAATGAATTGTACTTCAATGGTTTTATAAGCAACAACTATTTTATAGATATAGGTGTTCCGGTGGATTATGACAAAGCACAGGAAGACTTTAAGCAATATGCATCATGGAGCATTAATAAAAAATGGACTTTATTTTTGGATAGAGATGGTGTTATTAATAAACAGATAAAAGATGGGTATGTAACAAACAAAAACACCTTCGAATTTATTGATGGAGTATTAGAGAGCATTCCAAAATTAAACTCAATCTTTAATCGAATAATTATCGTAACGAATCAGCAATGTGTTGCAAAAGGAATCATTAATGAAAAACAATTAAATGAAATTCATTCCTTCATGATTTCGGAAATAGAAAAGCATGGAGGAAAAATTGATGCTGTATACTTCGCACCTCAATTGGATTCTGAAAAGAGCAAAATGCGTAAACCTAATATTGGAATGGGCGAATCAGCTAAAAACCAATTCGTTGATATTGACTTTCAAAAATCGATTATGGTTGGAGATTCTCTTTCAGATATAGAATTTGGAAAAAGATTAGAGATGAAAACAGTTTATATTAATCCTGGGATTTATAAAGGAGCCCATAGGAACTTCAAAAATCTTGAAAGTTTTACAAAAAGTATTTCCTAAAACTTTGGAAAATTAAATAGGACTACTATCTTTGCACCACTCAAAGAAACTACTGCAGGTGGTTTGAGTGAAATGGCTCATAAGAATGGAGCTTTCTCTTATTAAGAGAAATAGTCAATTGACTACATCAAATACTACCGATTATTCTTGGATTCGTTCCAAGTAGCATATATCGGGCGCGTAGCTCAGCTGGATAGAGCACCTCCCTTCTAAGGAGGCGGTCAAAGGTTCGAATCCTTTCGCGCTCACAAAAAGACTTACATTGATGTAAGTCTTTTTTTTTACCCAATTTTTTCTAATTCATTGTAAAATTTAAAGAGCAATTCAGTACAATAAGTATTTGCAAAAAAAAAGGCCCTAGATTTTTTTAAAATCTAGGGCTATAAAACTGAACTAATTGTTAAATTAAAACTAATCTCGCAACAACTTTTTGTATTTCACGCGAGTTGGGACTGTGTTGCCCAGTCTCTTGATTTTATTTTCCTCGTATTCTTGGTAAGTTCCTTCAAAGAAATAAACTTCTGAATCATTTTCGAAAGCCAAAATGTGCGTGCAAATCCTCTCTAAAAACCAACGGTCGTGAGAGATAATTACGGCACATCCTGCAAAGTTTTGGATTCCTTCTTCGAGTGCTCTCAA
>CBFHZD010000012.1:0-54900 GCA_965660305.1 Flavobacteriales bacterium
CGCAGATGGTACTACATTGTGGGAGAGTATGTAATCGCTATTTTTAGGCAACCTTTTATTAGGTTGCCTTTTTTTTTGCCCAATTTTTTGAGACTTTAATTTGATAACTATTCTAGAGTAGTGTGTAGAGTCTATATGGATTAAATTGTGGGTGGACTATTAGAGAGACTATTTTAAGTATTACAACTTAAAAATTCACCATAAATACTTTATTGAAATAACTCCTGGTATTCTATCCTAGAATTAATTTGCCTTACAAGGATTTTTTTAGATTAATTCTTTTAATAAGAAGTTTACAATCATGAATTTTGAACCTTCTTAATTTAAATGATATTAGTTTAATAATGCCACTGTTCCTTTAAATGAAATCGGTTTACCCTCCGAATTGTTTATTTGTATAGAATAGATATAGATGCCGATTGGTACTAGTTCTTTGTTGTTTTCTCCATTCCACCCCTCATTAATATCATTTGTCCTAAATATTTGTTGACCCAATCTGTTGAAAATAGACATTTCGAATGATGTAAAATCAGCAAATCCTATTATTGGGAGAAACCTATCGTTTATTCCATCGTAATTTGGTGAGAAAGAATTAGGAATATATACGAGCTCTTTTGGTGTTATGCAGGAGGTGTTCGATAAACTTATTTCAGAAAAAGAATAGATGTTATTGTTTTCCTGCGCTTCAATTTTATAACAAAACTGCCCATCATCACTTAAAGAGTAAAAACTGGAGAGGTCATCTTCATATTCATTTGATGTTGACGGAAGTGCAGCTATTAAATTAAATGGCTCACTACCTAGTTTTCGATATACGTTATAATTTTGTACTAGTCCGTTCCAAGTTGTAAAGGAATTCCATGAGAGATTAACTTTATAATTGTTTTGATTGATTCTGGAGCTAAGGAGAATATTTTCGCTTACATTGGAGAAAAGCCCTGTTGAATTGTTACAGCTATCTATAGCTTCCAACTTGTATTTATAGTTAAAAATAGTAGTGTTTACATCCTTGTCGGAAAAGATAATTGGTATTGTCGATTTTGTTACAAACCCAATGGGATTGAACGTATTTCCTGCATCTTCAGACCTAAAAATGTCATATCCTTTGATAGTATTTTTTGCTGTTGTAAATATTCTTAGATCAATGCGATTGTCGTTAAAGACTGTGACAGTTTGCAAGTAATTGGTGTCTGAGGTATATGGATAAATTGTTCTGAAACATTTTTTATTGGAAATACTTGTGTCTTTTAAATCTCCCGAAATTGATTGAATAGCGAAGCAGTATAAAGAGTCTGGTTTTACATTCGTTACTAAAAAATCACCTGAATTCGTGGTTCCAATTTTGCTTGCTGTTGATCCATTAATTGTTTGAATAATGTTATAGTTGTTCATTCCTGTATTCCAACTGTTGTATGAATTCCACGACAAGTTAATGGTTTTGTTACAAGCTTCGTAAATTTCATCAACATGAACCGTGCAGTGTGGATCACTCATTGCACTTGTATTTGGTGTAAGAGGCGAACCGTAGTAGCAAGAGTCGAATGCGGCAATTCCAAAACATTCGCTAACATCGGATGCATTGGATAAATTATATTGATAGGTTGTATTATTAATGCCATAAACAGTATCGATTGGGACCCAAGATCCAGCTATATTTTTTAGTATAATATAACCTCTCGTATCATTTGGTTTAGAAGGGTACCAGTTTATCGTCCCTAAGTTGTTCGCTGTGTCAACTGTGGCGCTTTTAATCACGGGCGCATAAGGTGGGATTACATCATTAAAGTTTTTTCCATCTATACTAGAAAAAGAGGTGCAAAGAATGTTTGAGTTCGTAACTCTGTAATTGATTGAGTCGTTGCAAATGGTTATGGTATCTCGATAATATTCATTTCCATATAGAACCGAATCTATGAGTGTCCAGGTGCCAAGTGGGTATTCGCGGTAAATCCTATACCAATTGTTGGCCGAGGGACTATTCGTTGGTAAAAAAATAGGATTCCAATTGAGAATGGCCATTCCATTTGCCGGATTATTTACTAAAAGCCTCATGGATGAAACGGTATCCGAAAAGTTTGTCGTAGGATTGGATGTAGTTGTGCTTATAATGTACCTTTTACTATTGAGGTTGGCATTGGTGTTATGCAAAAATGTTGTAGTGGTTCTGTCGACAATAGATTGAACTAAGGTCATTCCGCTGGTTCCAACCTCAAACACTTCATATTTTACGAATATCCCGGAGGGATCTAGCACCTCGTTCCAAGAGATTTCTACATTTCCGTTAGGCAGAACTGACACACATGTAATTGTTGGTCCGGGCAGATTTCCCAACGAAACAGTATTTGTTATAATTAACAAAAGAACAATTACTATGTTTTTTATTTTGAAAATATGCTTTGCGGTATATGTTTATGACGTAAAATTAAGAATTTAGTTGCTCATTTGATTGTAAATATTAAACTATAATTCTCTAAAGATATTGTTAAAAAGTATGTTATTTATTTTCTTGTAGATGTATTGGAAAACCTGAGATATAGTCGTATTTTAACGTTTCAATTAATACCGAAAATTTCAAAGACAAAAAGTGTATGTCACAAAACGATACTTACAACGAAGATAGTATAAAGACCCTTGATTGGAAAGAGCATATTCGATTACGACCGGGAATGTATATTGGAAAATTGGGTGATGGTTCTTCTGCGGATGATGGTGTTTATATTTTGATTAAAGAGGTGGTAGATAACTGTATCGATGAGTATGTGATGGGGTATGGTAAGAAGATTGAAATCAAGGTGAAAGATTCAATTGTTTCAATTCGTGATTATGGTCGTGGAATTCCATTAGGAAAAATGATTGATTCGGTATCAAAGATAAATACTGGAGCCAAATACGATTCTAAGGCATTTAAAAAGTCAGTGGGGTTGAACGGAGTTGGAACAAAAGCTGTAAACGCTCTGTCTTCTACTTTTAGAATAGAAGCTTACAGAGAGGGAAAGGCTAAAAAAGCAGTTTTTAGTACGGGGGTTCTCAATTCTGATGATCCTATTGAAGATACGGATCAAGCTAATGGAACATTCGTTCAGTTTGAGGCAGATTCAACTGTTTTCAAAAATTATACGTTTAGATTTCCTTTCATTGAAAAAATGATTTGGAATTATTGTTATTTGAACCCAGGTTTAGCGATTTACTTCAATGGTACAAAGTTTTTGTCAAAGAATGGGTTGCTTGATTTATTGGAAAACAATATGGATGCAGAACCTTTGTATCCAATTATTCACTTGAAAGGTGAAGATATTGAGGTAGCGATTACTCATGCTCGCCAGTATGGAGAGGAGTATTATTCCTTTGTAAACGGACAACACACCACACAAGGAGGAACACATCAAAACGCTTTTCGACAGGCTTATGTAAAAGTGGTGAGAGATTATTTTAATAAAAACTACGAGGCTGTAGACATTAGAGCTTCCATTGTTGCTGCAATTTCGGTGAAGGTAATGGAGCCTGTTTTTGAGTCACAAACAAAAACTAAATTAGGTTCAAATGACATCGAACCAGGCGGGAAATCAATGAATGCTTTTGTTAACGATTTTTTGAAGGAAAAGCTAGATAACTTTTTACATAAAAATCCGGAAGTAGCAGAGAATCTTGAAAAGAAAATTAAACAATCCGAGAAGGAAAGAAAGGAGCTTACTGGTATCAGAAAACTGGCTAAGGATAGAGCTAAAAAGGCAAATCTTCACAATAAAAAATTAAGAGACTGTAGAATTCATTTAACTGACAAAAAGAATGAAAGACACTTGGATACCTCAATTTTTATTACCGAGGGAGATTCGGCTAGTGGTTCCATTACAAAGTCGAGGGATGTAAATACTCAGGCGGTATTTAGTTTGAAGGGAAAACCGCTTAATTCTTTTGGCTTGACCAAAAAGGTGGTATATGAAAATGAAGAGTTTAACCTTGTGCAGGCTGCTTTGGACATTGAAGATGGATTGGAAACGCTGAGATACAACAATGTAATCATAGCGACCGATGCCGATGTGGATGGAATGCACATTCGCTTGTTGCTTCTCACATTTTTTCTTCAGTTTTTCCCAGATTTAATTAAAAATGGTCACGTTTATATACTTCAAACTCCTTTATTTAGAGTTAGGAATAAAAAAGAAACCCGATACTGCTACACCGAAGAGGAAAGGCAAACAGCCATGAATGAACTGGGTAAAAATCCAGAGATAACAAGGTTTAAAGGTTTAGGTGAAATTTCTCCAAATGAGTTTAAATATTTTATTGGTGAGGATATTCGGTTAGAACCAGTTCTTATCAACAAAGAAGCTACAGTGGCTGAGCTACTTGAGTTTTATATGGGGAAAAACACTCCTGATCGCCAAAAATTTATTATCGAAAATTTGAAGGTGATAGAAGACGATATTTAATTTATTATTGATTTCTGCTCATAAATTATTCTCTAAAAAAAACTAAAAAGTTACAGTCGTTTAGTGCTTGTAATTTAATACTGTGACAACGAACATGGTTATAACTAACGAAACAGAGAACGAAAAGTAACGACAAAAGAAATTTGGAGCTCTGAATGAGATTTGTAATTAAAGTGCCTATCTTACATTGAGTTGCTCTTTTTTAAAACCAGAAATAATAGTTCTACCCTATGTTAGAGGAAAAATAAATCATTAAAATGAAAATATTCATTCTTATAATCGTAACCAAGATCTTTTTTTTAAACATTTTGTTTTCCCAAAATAAAAAAGACTATTGGCTTGATGAGTTTCGAATTGAATTAATTCCTCTTTGAACTTATCTTATGATAATAAGTTGGGCTTTAATTTGGCAGTATATGGAAAGCTAGTCGATAAAAATAATTTTTCAGTATTATTAGGTGTTGAGTATTTGAAAAGTTCTATTTTGGTTAAGGATGCGCGAGTTACCAAATATTCAGAGTTAGAAAATGGAGTTTACAGGTTTAACTTTTTGTCCTTTCCTTTACTTGTTAGGCACGGATTTTTTTATAAAAAGTTCTTTTTTGAGTATGGTTTGAAGTTTTACTATGATGTGGGTTCTACTCATGAGTTTTTGAACGAACGGAAGAGGTTAGATTTATTCGTTTTACCTTCTGTTCAGTTTGGGTTAGGAAGTAAAATTTCATTTCGAGAGAGGAATATCCTACTTCTATTAGGAACAAATCTTTCTACGAAAGTGAGGGGTAGTTATAACAACGATTATGTTTTGAGGTACAATACAATTTGCTTTTCTGTGGCTTATGCTTTGTGAAATGCATTTTAATTTCACTGTCCTTTTCTAGTTAATAAACGAATGTGTGTATTTTATTTTGGACCTATTTTCCTATAAACTCCTCTTCCTTTTTCTACTCTCAATGTAATTCAACACAGCTTCCTTCGTGGTAAGCCAATTTCTACCTTCTTTGTAAGCATCTATTTTCCCTTGCCTGGCCAATAAACTAATGTATTCTTGCCCATACGGTATTTCAGGTTCCTGAGTAATGTCAGAAATTTCTTTGTAATCGATATCACTATCTGGTAAAGCACTTAAGTAAATATTAAGCGAACGCTCAAGTGATTGACACATCAATAGCATAAGTTTGGAATAATTTCCTTTGTTAGCCAAATTGAGAGCTGAGTAATATTTGTTTCTATCCGTCCTTAAAATAATGGCTGGCGGAAATCCCACATTCATCAGTATTAAGTTCATCGCAAGGCGAACAGTTCTTCCGTTTCCATCAAAAAAAGGATGAATCCAAACAAATTTGTGGTGAAAAACGGTTGCTAGTTCGACAGGATTGAGGTTGAGCGGGTTTTTGTTTACAAACTCTATCAATTCATCAAATAAATCAGGGACTTTTCGGGCGTTGGGCGGTACAAAGTTGGCACCTTGAATTCGAACACCACCATTTCTGAGTCTACCTGCGTATAAATCCTCAATGTTACTCAGCATAAATCCATGTATGGACAATACATGATGTGCGGTCAATCGTTTCTTTTCTTCAACTAGTTTGTATAAAAACTGCAGGGCTTTGTGGTGATTGTTTACCTCAAAATGTTCTCGCATGGGTTTTCCTTTCACGGTCATTCCGTCATTCAGAATGATGTGAGTTTCTCTCAAGGTCATTGAGTTTCCTTCAATGCTATTGGAGTTATAAGTCCACTCAACCGATAGTGCGTCTTTTATTTTTTGAATAGCAATTTCGGGCAAGGGCCTGCTTTTGTTTAGCAGGTCTCTTTTTTCAATCAGCCTTTGGAAGGTTGTTTCCAATTCTTTTCTATATGTTACTTCTGTTTCCCACACACCCAAAGGTACGTATTTTTTCTTAATATCGGATAGTAGTAAATTCATATATATCCAATTTTAATAATATGTTTACTTTCATTTTTTTAAGGGATCAAATTATTCTACTTTTAAAAAAAAGTACTTAATGAAAAAGAGTCTTTTCATAGTTTTATCTTTCTTGGTGTTTGTTTACCTCGCACTCAGGGCGATTTATGTTCCTTTGGTTCATGATGAAATAGCTACTTTTTTCTATTATATTCAAATGTTGGATGTAAATCCGTTGGCTGGTGCAAATCCCGATGCTAATAACCATATTCTTAATTCTTTGTTGGCTGGATTTTCCCATAAATACTTGGGATATTCTGCTTTTGCTATTCGCTTACCTAATTTACTTTCCTTTATACTGTATGCTTATTTTCTTTTTAGAATTGGTCAGTTTTTAACTCAAAAATGGATACAAATTGCTTTCTATGTTAGTTTGTTGTTTGCGGTTTATTTCGTTCAGTTTTTTGCACTTTCTCGTGGTTACGGAATGTCTATGGCTTTTTTGTTTGGGTCATTTTATTATGGTTTGTCACTTTATCAGAAGGCTTCGGCCAAGAACTTGAGTTTCGGTTTAGTCTTAATGGTGTTGGCGGTATTTGCAAACATGAGTTTATTGCCTCTTGTATTGCTCTTGGCCTGTGTTATGGTTGTGCTGTTGATTAGAAAATGGAAAGAGTATAAAACTTTAAGCAGTGTTATGCAGCTTTTGCCAGCTTCTGTTTTGTGGTCGGTTGCTATGTATTTTGCTATCGTTATCTCTTTCAAAATGAAAGATGAAGGCTCTCTGTATTATGGAGAGTTAGATGGGTTTTGGGACATAACGATTAAGTCTCAATTGCTCATGCTGTTCGAAACAGATGGGATGCTGGTTCAAATCTGTGCCATGATTTTTGTTTTTCTTTTGGTTTGGATTTTTGTTAAATTATTGTCCGTGGACAAACTAAAGTCAATTTTTGACACGCATTATTTCTTCTTTTATCTTTTGGTTGGTTCTGTAGTTGGAATAGAGCTTATGGCAATGGTTTTGCACATAAATTACCCCGAGGATCGTGTAGGAATGTATCTGATTCCTCTGGCAATTGGAAGTTTTTGTTTTGGGATAGATAAACTACCTAGAACATTTTCTCGGTTATTGCTACTGCCGTTGGCAGTTTTTCCGATTCATTTTTTGGTTTCGATTAATGTTTCCAAGTCATCATTGTGGCAAGTAGAATATATTCCGGATAGGTTCTACGAATTAATAAAGCAGACTAATACAAACTCTTTCTATGGCTCAACTGTGGGAGGAGATGGACAACGAATTTTCACCTATTCACAAAAAATATATGCCGATTCGGTTTCGCCTAAGCCAAATATGATGCAGTTATGGCAAAAAACACTGTTCGATTCAAACTGGGCGATAAATCTACCCAATCACCCAGCCCAATATTTGGATTATCTCATTTGTAAGCCAAAGTATGTTCAAGATATTTTGCCTTTGTATGATTCGATCGATTATTCAGAGTTTACAAAATTCCGATTGTACAAGAGAAAAGAAACGGCCAAAACAATTAAACTACGTGAGTTTGTTACTCCGGCTCAGAGTGAGTCTAATGCTGAGTTTATAGAGTTTTACCATCAACGATTCGATTCTGTCTCGTTTGACGCCATTCAGCTTGGGCTCGAATTGAAGTTGCAATCATTGAGTCACCCATTTAGAGCCAGAGTTGTAGCCGAAATTCGAAATGTAGCAACAGGAGAAAAGGTTGATTATCAGTTTTTTCAATTAAATTGGTTGTATCCAAAATCGGAACAAACCGAACGGATTATACAGCGTTTTGTGTTCAATAATTTGCAACATTTTGTAAAAGAATCGCCTATCGAAATCGTATTCTATCTTTGGAATATCAATAAAACCCCCTACACTTTATATCAAGCAAAGGTAGAGGAGTTTGAGGTGCACGATTAGTTTGTGTGACCTTTGTGTATCCAAGTTTTTTCTGAACGAAATAAGAAAGTTAAACTGGTTCTTAACCGGAACCTTTTTTTGTGAATTATTTTGTTTAAAACATGCATGAGGTAAGGCAGTAAAATTGGGACTAAATTCTTATTTTTATGAAGTAAAACGTTGCAGTCAGCACCAAGTACGAATCATTCATTTTCAATTCAATAAATGGCAGAAGAGATAGAAGATAAACATCCAGAGGAAAACAACCAAGAAGAGGAAGCGAATTCAGGGCAGAATAATAATATTATTTCAGTCAGTGGGATGTATAAAGAGTGGTTTTTGGATTATGCTTCTTACGTAATTTTGGAAAGAGCCGTTCCCTCATTGGAAGATGGGCTGAAACCAGTACAGAGAAGAATCCTTCATTCCATGAAAGAAATGGATGATGGGCGATACAACAAGGTTGCCAATATTATTGGTAATACCATGAAGTACCACCCTCATGGAGATGCTTCTATCGGTGACGCTTTGGTGCAATTAGGTCAAAAAGAGTTGCTGATAGATATGCAGGGAAACTGGGGAAATACTCTCACTGGTGACCGCGCTGCCGCTGCTCGTTACATCGAGGCTCGACTTTCCAAGTTTGGATTAGAAGTAGTATTTAATCCTAAAACTACAGAATGGATTAAATCCTATGATGGCAGAAACAATGAGCCAGTTAATTTACCAGTGAAATTTCCATTGTTGTTGGCCCAAGGAGCAGAAGGTATTGCGGTTGGTTTATCCACCAAAATACTCCCTCACAATTTTGTTGAGTTGATAGATGCTTCTATACGAGTTCTTCAAGGTAAGAAAACGAACATACTTCCTGATTTTTTGAATGGTGGTCTGGGTGATTTTTCGGACTATAATGAGGGGATGAGAGGCGGAAAAATAAGGGTGAGAGCAAAAATAAGAAAGGAAGATGCAAAGACTTTGGTTATTCATGAAATTCCTTACGGAACAAATACTTCCAGTCTAATCGATTCCGTTATAAAGGCAAACGACAAGGGAAAAATAAAAATAAAGAAAGTCGAAGACAATACTGCTGCAGAAGTGGAGATTGTGATCCATCTTCCTTCAGGGATTTCTCCGGATAAAACAATTGATGCGCTGTATGCCTTTACTGATTGTGAAATCTCTATTTCGCCTAATGCCTGTATTATTGAAAATAATGAACCTAAATTCATTACAGTAAACGAAATGCTCAAAAACAATACCGATGATACGGTAAGGTTATTGAAAATGGAATTGGATATTAAGTTGGGTGAGTTACAAGAACAATGGCACCATTCATCGCTCGAAAAAATATTTATAGAGAATAAAATTTACATTGAGTTTGATGGAAAAACTTATGAAGAAGCTATCGAGGTAACCCACGAATTGTTGAAGCCACACATCAAGCATTTGGTAAGAGCCGTGACAGACGAAGATGTTGTGAGGTTGTTGGAAATAAAGATGAGAAGGATTACAAAACACGATGGAGATAAGGCAGATACTTACATTTTGTCGCTCGAAGATCAAATTGCTGAGGTGAAGAACAAATTAGCTAACTTGATAGAGTATGCCATCGATTACTTCAAAAATTTAAAGAAAAAATACGGGGAAGGAAAAGAACGAAGAACTGAAATAAGAACTTTTGACCAGGTAGATAAAGCAAAAGTAATTATCTCAAACAAGAAGCTATACGTAAACAGAGAAGAGGGATTTGTGGGGACTACTCTTAAAAAAGACGAGTTTGTAGAGGATTGCTCGGATATTGATGATATCATTGTGTTCCGTAAGAATGGAATAATGATGGTGAGTAAGGCAGCCGATAAGCATTTCTTTGGAAAAGATATTATTCATGTTGCGGTATGGAAAAAAGGAGATAAACGAACCATTTATCACATGATTTACCAGGATGGAACTACCGGTGCTGCTTACATGAAAAGATTTAATGTAACCAGCATTACTCGTGACAAAGAATATGATTTAACGAAAGGAACAAAAGGAAGTAAGGTTCATTATTTTACTGCTAATCCAAATGGAGAGGCCGAAGTGGTTCAGGTAGCATTGCGACCGAGGCCAAATATCAAAAAGCTAAAGTTTGAAATTGATTTTGGTGAATTGTTGGTTAAAGGAAGAGGAAGTAAAGGGAACAGAGCTTCCAAATATTTAATTAGTAAAGTGACTCAAAAAGAGCAGGGAGATTCTACGCTTTCTGCAAGAAAACTGTGGTATGACGATATCGTTCGTAAACTCAATGTAGAGGAGAGAGGAGAGTTTTTAGGTGAATTCAAGGGAGATGACAGAATTTTGGTCATTACCCAATCTGGTGAGTATAGGTTGTATCCTTTTGATTTGAATATTCATTTTGCCGAAGACATGATTCACATAGAAAAATGGGATCCGGAAAAGCCAATGTCCGTGATATATTGGGAGGGTGAAAAAGAAAGTTATTATGTAAAGAGATTTTTGTTGGAAGACTCAAATAACCCAGTTGTGTTTATCACAGACCATCCAAAATCACACCTTGAGATTGCCTCAACGGATTGGAAGCCAGTTGTAAACTTACAATTTGACGGAAGAGCAAACAAACGAGACGATGAAGAAGTCTTGCTCGAGGAGTTTATAGCCATAAAAGGACTGAAAGCTTTGGGGAATAAACTAACAAATTATAAGCTGAAATCAATTGATGTGCTAGATCCTATTCCTTATGTGCCAGAGCCAAAAGAGGAAACGAAGATAGAAGAAGAGAAAGAAAAGAAAGAAGAGACAAAAACAGAAGTACCGAATCAAAAAAATGACAAAGACGAACCACAATCACCTCCACCACCCAGTAGTATTGGAGATGATGGGCAGGCCTCTTTGTTCTAATTAATATGAAATATTACCTTCTACTAATTCGGTATTACCTCAATTTCTTATCGTTTGTTTTACCAAAATATGCTGGAAAACAAGCGATGTCTGTCTTTTCTAAAGTGAGAAAAAAGAATGTTAAAAGAAAAGAGCAAGAGTTTTTCGACCGTTCTCAACCCTTTACTGTGCCGCGACCGGGAGAAGATATTTCCTGTTACGAATTAGGTAATCCAGATGGGAAACTGCTTTTTTTGGTTCATGGATGGGAGAGTAATCCAGGATGTTTTACTCAGTTTTTGCCTCATTTAAGCTCTTATCGCATCATAGCGTTTACTCTGCCTAGTCACGCTCACAACAAGGAAACTCACACGAACATGTACGAATGCAAAGATGCGTTTAAACTGGTTCTAGATTTTATTTCGCCACAAGAGGAGTTTCATGTGGTAGCTCATTCTTTGGGGTCATCGGTTACTGCTTTTGCATTGTCCGAAACTCAGTATAAAGCGGATAAATTGGTGTTTCTTTCTGCCAATAATGATATGGTTCAGGTATTCGAGGATTTTCAAAAGTTATTGGGGTTTAATGACCGGGTATTTCGATTGATAGCTGAGCGAATTGAGCACATAGCTGGAGATAAATTAGAAGACATGAAAGTAGAGGATAGATTGAGTAGGGTAAAATTCAATGAACTTTTACTTATTCATGACAGATTTGATAAGATAATACCATTCGAAAAGTCAGAAGCCTTGAGTCAGAAGTTTTCAAATTCTAAATTGATTCCTTTTGAGAGGATCGGACATTATCGGATGCTCTGGAATGATGAGGTGTTGAAAGAGGTATTGGATTTTTAAGTCCAGTTAGAATAGGGTATCGAAACTAATTGTGAATTAAAATATCGAGAATCATGTGTTACTTCCTCTCCAATCCACTCAGGAATTTCAAAGAATTCGTCTTTTGATTTCAATTCGATTTCAGCCACTTCCAAGCCTTTGTTTTCTTGTTCAAAGATGTCTATTTCCCAAAGGTGGTTGGCACGTTTTACTAGGTACCTTGTTTTCGCTAAAATCGGTTTTTCACAAAGCTCAATGAGCTCTGTCGCTTCACTTACTGGGATTTCGTATTCAAATTCACTTCTTACACTTCCCTTCGATTTACTTTTTATTGTTAAGTAACCTTTTTTGTTGGTGATTCGAACTCGAACAGTTCTGTCTTTATTTGAGTTTAGATAACCCTGAATGATTTTGTTTTCAGAAATTACTTCTTTCTTCCAGGAATCATTTTTTAAAAGGTATTTTTTTTCTATTTCTAACGGCATTTACAGTTTCGTTATTTTCAACAAAAGTATTCCCTCCTCAAGGACGGAATACCTGATGAATAGTGTTTACAAAATATCAAATATGTTTTCAACTTTAATTGGGTTCACCGAATTAAAGCCTTCGCCATACTTGCATCCAATAGTTCTTCCGAATTGCCTAGCTCGCCCATCTAAAAAGTCCATAAATTCTTGGCTAGAAATAGGGGTTTGAGGTTCCGAACTATTTGGGTTGTAAAATTGAGAAGAATAGGCTAAAATAGATTTCATTTTTGTTTCCATTTCTGTGGTAATATCTATCACAAAATCAGGTTCAATGTATTGGTCCTGGATGTAATGAAACACTTGTTTTGGTCTCCATTTCTTCTGGCTTTCCCCGTTTATCTCCGTTTTTATCTTGATTAATCCAGATAAAAACGCAGCTCTTTTTACTAATTCTCCACCTCTTCCATGGTCTGGATGTCTGTCGCTTTTAGCATTGCACAAAACAATTTCTGGCTGGTATTTACGAATCATTTCAATCACTTTGAGGAGCGATTGTTCATTGATGTCAAAAAAGCCATCACCTAAGTTGAGGTTTTCTCGCACAATATTCCCGATTATGTTGGTTGCTTTCTCAGCTTCTTCGTACCGAAGTTCTCTACTTCCGCGTGATCCCAGCTCACCCTCAGTAAGGTCTATAATTCCTACTTTACTTCCTTTTTTTATTTGCTTAATGAGTGTTCCGCTACAAGCGAGTTCAATATCATCTGGGTGTGCTGCAAAAGCCAAAATATCTAATTTCATGGTGTAAAGATAAGGTTTTGATATAGAGAAAATGTTAGTCTAGGTTAAGATGTTTGTTCTTTTTGAGGAGGTAATAAGTTGCAATAGAAATAAGACAATACCCTAAGAAAAAATACAATCCAGGTAAGGTGGTGCTTTCAGTTTGTATCCCCACATTGATGTTGTTGAAAGACAAAAAGGCCAAAAAACTGGCAGCAACAAAAATATCGGCCATGCTATATTTCCCAAGGTACGAAACTATTTTTAGCAGTTTGTGGTTGTGAGATAATTGTGTTGAAGACAAAAATGTATAAAACAAAATTAGTTTGGATAAGGGAAATACGACACTAAAAAGAAAGATGGCAATTCCCACTGTCCAATTTCCGTTTGTAAACAAAGTTTGCACAAGTTGAATTACCGTTTTGCTCTGGTAAAAGAAATATATTTTTCCTTCAAAAGTTTTGGCAATTCCTATTCCTAGGTCAATGTTGAGGTCTTTCATAAAAGCTCCTAACTCTATAAATGGCAGAAGGACTCCTGTTAATAGACAGACCAATGAACCATTAAGAATCACGAATCCTAACTCAGTTAAGGTGATTGTTTTTCTCCTGAAGAGATATCCAAATAAGAAGAAATAGAAAGTAAGAAAACCAGCCAGTGCAAGACAGTAGTTAATTGCTGTTTGTTTGGCTCTGTAAGCTTTTTTCCATGTTTCTTTGCTCTTTACTTGTGTGGACTTCCATTCGTTGCTGTTCAGGTAATCGGTAACATCTAGAAGACTAGATTCAAAGTTTAATTCACTGGTGTAGGCCAATTTGTAGCGTTGAAATTTGTTGGAATATGTCCAAGCTTGGTACATCAATATTCCTGCAAGAAAAAATGCAAGACAAGAAGTAAGAATGAAAACACTTCGCTTCATTAGTCGAGTGTTGAGTTAATAGTTCCTTTTTCGGAAAGAAGAATCGCTACATCTTTGGTCCCATTTATTTTTGAAAATATCAAAATCATCATGACAGTAATAGGTACAGAAAGAATCATTCCAATTATTCCCCAAATTGCTCCCCAAACGCTTAAAGATAAAATGACTACGAGCGAGCTGATGTTGAGCGAGTTCCCCATCATTTTGGGCTCCAAGAAATTGCCGACTAACATTTGAATCGTTCCCACGAATATAATCACGAGCACGAAGGGTGTGAAATCTGTTCCACCATACTGAACGAGTGCCATAACAGCTGGAAAAAGAGTGGCGATAAGTGAGCCAATAGAAGGAATGAAATTAAGGATAAAAATACAAGCCGACCAGAAAAAGGCAAAATCGATGCCGATTAATTTGAGCACAACATAGCTAGCGAGGGCAGTTATTAAACTGAGTAATGTTTTAATAGATACGTATTTACTTAGGGATTTATCTATTTCAATTAATAGTTTATTTACATGGTCAAATTCATTTGGTTTTTCGTAAATAGCCTTCAGTTTGTTTAAAAAACTGGTTTCTTCCATCAAGATAAAAATGAGATATAAAAGAATCATAAAGGTACTGGAGAATAGTTCTGAGAAGGAATCAAGTAGGTTTTTTCCAAAGGATGTTAAGTCTATATCACCTATAAATGTTTGAATGTTTTCTCCGATGTTTAGACCGAATTTTCCTTCTATTTGAGATGCTACTTTTTCAAGATTCTCTTGGTATTTTGGGGCTTCGACATAAAGGTCCTGCACGTTGGAAATAATAAGATTTGAAATAAGACCAATTACAAATAAAATTACTACCGAAGCAAGTACAGTTTTTATGGCTCGAGGAATCTTAGTTTTTACCCATTCTGATTTATCCATAAATTCACGAATCTCCTTTATTATAAACCATAAAAATATTGCGAGAATAAGAGGAAGGATAATTCCTTTAGCGATTATTAGCAATGTAATAACGCAAAAAATAATAAAGAATATTAGTCCAATTTTTTGTAATTTCATACTTGATTTTTGCAGTGTTTCTTAAAAGTACATAAGATATCCTGTTTTACCATAAAAAATAGAATTCACCTTGAAGAAATTTGAAATTCCAGAAATATATAAAGCTTCCATAATTGGAGAGATAAAAGAAAAGCGGAAGTCTGAAGACAGAATGAAAAAGGATTTTACTCCTTCTTTGTTGACATTTGATGGAGTTGAGTTTGTTCTTGCCCGTCATTTCGGATTTTGCTACGGTGTTGAGAATGCCGTGGAAAAAGTGTATAAGGTATTGGATGAATTTCCTGAGAAGAATATTTACCTCTTGAGTCAAATGATTCACAATCCTACGGTAAATGAAGATTTATTGGAAAGAGGAATCAAGTTTATCATGGACACCAAAGGGAACCAACTCATTTCTTGGGATGAAATTACTGCTGAGGACATCGTGTTGATTCCGGCCTTTGGGACTACCTTGGAAATAGAAGCTATTTTGAAAGAAAAAGGAATTATTTCAAAAGATTATGATACTACGTGTCCGTTTGTAGAGAAAGTATGGAACAGATCCGAAAAACTAGGGGATAAAGATTACACCATTATTATTCACGGAAAAGCTGCTCACGAAGAAACTCGCGCTACATTTTCGCACAGCAGCGAAAATGGAAAATCTGTGATTGTGAAGGATATAAAAGAGGCTAAGCTACTTGCTCAGTTTATAGATAAACAGCTTCCTGCTGAAGATTTTTACTCGTTTTTTGAGGGGAAATATTCACCCGGTTTTGATCCTTACACCGATCTGAACAAAGTGGGAGTGGTGAACCAAACCACCATGTTGGCTTCCGAAACTCATGAAATATCTCAGTATTTTAAGGATAAAATGACCGAGCTGTTTGGTGAAGAAAACTTGAGTGAAAGATTTGCAGATACGAGAGATACCTTATGTTATGCTACAAACGACAATCAAAAAGCAACTCTGGAACTGATGAAAGAGGAAGGTGATTTTGCGGTTGTTGTGGGAGGTTATAACAGTTCCAACACCATGCATTTGGTAGAGTTGCTGGAGCAAAAATTCGATACTTTTTTTGTTCAAAATGCTCATAAAATAGAAAGTAGGAGTTGTATAAACCACTTTGATATTCATTCCAAAACAGAAAAATCTACTGACTTTATTAGTAAATTTAACAATGAAAAATTGAGGATAATCATCACGTGTGGAGCTTCATGTCCAGATAGTGTTTTGAATCAAGTGATAGAAAAAATTGTGTATGTGGTTAACCAAAAATAAGCGAGTTTTAGTTTCTTGTTTCCTATTTTGTTTTATAAGTCTTTTTGCCAAGTCAGAACTGCAAGCCATTTTTAACTATAAGCAATTTCAAGTGCCTGGTAAAGGTATTTACATCGAGAATTATTTGTCGTTTGTGTCCTCTTCATTGAAATATAAAAATGCTGAATCAGAGGTTTTGCAAGCCAGGATTCTGGTGACTCAAATTTTAAAAAAGAATGACTCCATTGTAGATTTTAAAAAGTACAATGTTCTTGGTCCAGAATTATTGGACAGTGTGGCCGTTGATTTTAAGGATCAAAAACGATTTTTTGTATCTCCAGGAGTGTATGAACTAGAAATAGAATTACTTGATTTAAATAGCAATTTTACAAAACCTGTTCAGCTAAGTAAGTTCCTTGTTATTCGCTCTTTTGATGCTCAAACTGCAGTCTCGGACCTAGAGTTGGTCGATTACTTCAAGAGAACAGAAGAAAAAAATGAGTTTTCAAAATCGGGTTATGATTTGTATCCCTTGGTTTCAAATTACATACCAACAGAGGTATTTAAGCTTGCTTTTTATTTTGAGGTTTACAATAAAAACCCGGAAAGGAAAGTATTGGTGAAGGAATACATTGAAACTTACTACGGGAACAAACTGTTGCCCAATTATATTAAGCGAAGTGTGAAAGAATTGAATGGTGTAACACCAATTTTTCATGCTTTTGACATTCAAAAACTACCCAGTGGTAATTACAATTTAGTTGTTGAAATTAGAAACGAAAAAAATGAGTTGGTTACCTCCGAAAGAGTATTTTTTCAGAGGGTAAATTCTCAAATTATTGTGCCCGAAAAAGATTCGGCAGAACCTATTGCTCTTACTTATGATTTGCCAGCAGATTCATTGGATTATTTTTTAGAAGCTCTAGTTCCAATTGCAAACTCTCTGGAGTACAAAGTGTTAACCGGAGGAAAGTCAAAGCTCAGTGAAGAGGTTAAGGAACGGTATTTTGTAAACTTTTGGCAAACTCGCTACGGAGTGAATGCGATAAAGGAATGGGGGAAGTACAGAAAAAAAGTGGCAGAAGTGGAACAATTGTTTGGTAATTCGGTGAAACCAGGATACATGACCGACATGGGAAGAGTTTATATTAAGTATGGAAAACCAAATGATAAAGTAGAGAAACTGAATGAGCAAGGGACATACCCTTATGTCATTTGGCATTATTATCAAACACAAAGTAGAAGTAATGTTTTGTTTGTATTTTATCATACTTCTGCAGTTACTCAAGATTTTGAATTGCTACATTCGGATATGCCTGGCGAAATCACAAATAGAGATTGGAAATACATGTTGAATATGCGAGTTGGTGGACAGGACAATCGAGTGGATGAGGATGCCCGAAGAATGAGGTGAAGCCTTTGATTTTCTTTGTAAGTTTTGTTACATTAAAAGGACTAAGAATTAGTTATTTTTAATTAATAAAACAAACAGAAAACAAATTATGAATAGAATAGGATTAGACAAAGAGAAGTCACAACAAATAGCGGGAAAATTAAATGAATTATTAGCAAATTATTCAGTTTTTTATCAAAATACGAGAGGATATCATTGGAACATTAAAGGTGAAAAGTTTTTTGAACTCCATGTGAAATTTGAGGAGTTGTACAACGATTTAGTTTTAAAAATTGACGAGGTTGCCGAAAGAATTTTGACCTTGGCTCACACTCCAGAACACAATTATTCAGTTTACACAAAATTGTCCCAAATTAAAGAGAGCACTGAGGTTAGTAATGGAATAAATGCAGTAGAGAATATACTGGAGTCATTCAAAACAATTATTATTCTTCAAAGAGATTTGTTGGCTTTATCGGATGAGGCGGATGATGAAGGAACCAATGCCTTGATGAGCGACTACATTAGAGAACAAGAAAAATTAGTTTGGATGTATTCATCTTTTCTTAATAAATAAAAGAGGACAAAATCCAATTAAAAAAATCCTTTGAGAATTCATTCTCAAAGGATTTTTTTAGTTAGAACTGGTTCGTTTGTGTGAAATTCTTTTTTGTTTTTGTCTCATTCCCAAGGGAATATGAAATGTGTTGACGAGTAGGGTGATTTTTTTTGAGTCTCACTCGACATATAAATTCAATTAAAGCTCTACTTCCTTAGTGGTAGTTTTAATCATGAAGTTACCCAACTGCACCGTTAATTTTTTTCCTTCTATCGCTAAAATGGTCCCTTGAGTTTTTTGGTTTTTTAGTTTGATTTTGTTTCCAACAACAAGCACTTCTCTCAGTTTCTTTTCTATTACCTCTTTCTTCTCTTCCTGCTTTATTTCCGGTTTCTTAGCAATTTCTGAGGCTTTGGGTAAATCGGGTGTGTTCAGTTTTTTGTTCAGTACAACAGGGTTTTTCTGCTCTTTTATCTTTATTCTTTCAATGGAGATTATTTTTTTGAGCGCCTCCATTGTAGCTTTATCGGTTTTATGATGTTTAAATTTTCCGAGTATTTCGTAGAGTTTCTTTCCCATCGTTACGAACTTATTTTGTTGCTCTATAAATTGGTTGATACGCTCAGATTTGGCTTGAAGCTTCTCCAATTTCTCGTCATATTCGCGCATGCTTTGTCTCGCTCTGTGCTGGGATTTGTATTGCTCTGTGTTAATTTTTTTAAATTTAGATTTCTCTTTTTGTAACGAAACAGACAAGGCATCTACTTTGAGTTTGTGTTCAGATACTTTCGTTTTTGCTCTTTCAATTAACTCATTGGCAATTCCATTATGTTGTGCAACTTCAAAGGTAAAGGACGATCCTGGCTGACCAATGGACAAGGTAAACAGAGGTTCTAATTTTTTGGTATCGAACAGCATGCAAGCATTGGTGGCCGAATCCAGAGAAGAAGTTAAGATTTTGATGTTGGTGTAATGTGTTGTAATTACCGCAAAACTATTTTTTTCATACAATTCCATGTAAAATACTTCGGCCAAAGCCCCTCCAAGTTCTGGGTCTGTTCCGCTCCCAAATTCATCCAAAAGAAGCAACGTATTTTTATCCGCATTAGCCAAAAAGTGATTCATTCTATTCAGTCTGTAGCTGTATGTGCTCAACTGATTTTCTATGGATTGATTGTCTCCTATGTCTGATAAAACTTGATCAAACCAGCAGCAAGAACTATCATAGTCCATGGATAGAAACAGTCCGCTTTGGTACATCAGTTGTAATATCCCCACTGTTTTAAGAGTAATCGATTTTCCTCCTGCATTGGGACCAGAAATAACCAGAAAACGACTGTTTTCATTCATTTCTATCTCTTGACCAATCGTTTTTTTATTTACTTCGTTGTTTTTTAAATAGAGTAAAGGGTGAATGGCATTTTTCCAATGCATTTTTTTTACTTTATTCAGTTTTGGACGAGTTCCGTTGTAAGATTGGCCAAAAAGAACCTTGGCATTCAATAAATCAAACCTTACCAGTAGCGTTTGAAAAGCTTTCAAGTGTTTTTTTTCGGAGCGAAGTTTAAGAGTAACTTTTTCAAGAATTGAAAAGATTTCGTTGCTTTCGTCTATGCGCAATCTTTCTTGTTCTTTGTTGAGCTCAAAACTTTCTTGCGGTTCGATGTACGTGTAATTCCCTTTGGCGCTCACTCCACAAACTCTTCCTGGCACTCTTTTCTTGTACTGCGAGAGTACGGTTAGTAGTCTGCGATTATCTAAGAATGATTCCTCAGTTTCTCCTAATAGCTCATCTTGTCTGCATCTTCTGAGCGCTTTTTCAAAATTTTTGTTGATTTCCGACCTGTTCGACTTCTGTTTTTTTCTGATGTTCAGTAGGAGTGGAGTGGCATCGTCCTTTATGTCAAGTTTTTTTGTGTCTAATACCTCTGTAATTATTCCTAATACATCGTTTATTCCAGTAATGTGATCACACGCTTCATAAAGAATAGGGTAGTCATACTGATGATTTCTTGCGAAGTTTATCAAGATTTTAGTGCCTTGACAAAGAGCAAAAACCTTCAGTAATTCATTCAGGATTAATACACCATTCTCAATTCTCAGTATATTGAGGGCAGTATCTATATCTTCTGCATTGGGGTGAGGGAAACTTAACCTTTCATCCAAGTATATTTCCTGAATTTCCTCCAACAAATCGAATTCCTTGTTCAGTAATTCGGGTTGGGCAAAAGAGGTTAGGTTTAGTGCGTTTTCCTTCGCTTTTTTTGATTTGCAGTAAGTAGATAAAATATCGCAAACTACTCCAAATTCAAGGTCTTTGCCACTTTGTTTGTCTAATATCATTGGATTATTCTAAGCATATTACGTCTCCCGAAGTTCAAAGCTAAGTATTTTTAAAAAGAGATGTTTTGTTTCAAAGCGAAAGACAACAAATAATTCGAAAAGTGACGATACCGAAGCTAATTATCCTACTTGTTTCAATCCTAAATTATTCCCCAAAGTCAACATATAGGCAAAGGCTTCTTCAAAATCATTTTTAATCGTTCCTTCCAAAATTGCCTCCTTAATTTCCGACTTTATTTTACCTACCTCAAAACAAGGTTCTAGACCAAAAGTTTTCATAATGATGTCTCCCGAAATAGGCGGTTGCCAATCTCTAATTCGGTCACTTTCTTCAATTTCTGCAATTCGCTTTTCTACTTTGTCAAACTTTTGCAAGTAGCGTTGCACTTTGTTCTCATTTTTTGAGGTAATATCTGCACGGCAAAGCGTTAGCAAATCGTCAATGTCATTTCCTGCTTCCATCAGCATTCTGCGATAAGCCGCATCTTTTGTGTTGGGATTTGTCAGGGCAATCGGTCTGAGGTGAAGAAAAACTAGCTTGCGCACATACTGCATGGTTCCATCTAAGGGAAGTTTCATTCTTTTAAAAATTCCTCTTACCATTTTGGATCCTACAACCTCGTGGCTATGGAAAGTCCATCCTACCCTTTTGTGAAATCTTTTGGTTGGTGGCTTGGCAATGTCATGTAAAATTGCAGCCCATCGCAACCAAAGATTATTGGTGTTGATCGAGATATTATCTAAAACTTCCAAAGTATGATAAAAATTATCTTTATGTCCTTTGTTGTCTATAAATTCAACTCCATGAAGAGCAACCATTTCTGGGAAAATTATTTCTAACAATCCTGTGTTGAACAACAACTTAAAGCCAATTGAAGGTTTGTCGGCTAATATTATTTTGTTAAGCTCGGTAGTAATCCTTTCCTGAGAAACAATGGAAATTCTCTCTCTGTGTTCTCTTA
Source organism: Flavobacteriales bacterium (assembly GCA_965660305.1). Lineage (GTDB taxonomy): Bacteria > Bacteroidota > Bacteroidia > Flavobacteriales_D > CAJJDF01 > CAJJDF01. The sequence continues at coordinate 21,689 of CBFHZD010000012.1, forward strand.
TCGCTGCTAAGCTAGTATGATGAATAGTGAAATTCAGTTGAGTGGCAAAACGAATGGCGCGCATCATCCTTAGTGGATCATCAGAAAATGTTACTCCAGGTTCTAGAGGTGTTTTTAATATCTTATCTTGTAAGTCCTGAACTCCATTAAAAGGGTCAATAAGTTCTCCAAAATTAATTGCATTTAGACTTATTGCTAATGCATTTATTTTAAAATCTCTTCTCTTTTGGTCGTCTTCAATTGTTCCGTTTTCCACGGTAGGTTTTCTAGATCCTCTGTCGTAAGATTCCTTTCTTGCACCCACAAATTCAATTTCGTAGCCATCCTCTAATTTTATCATGGCGGTACCAAAATTTTTGAATACAGAAACTTTCGAAGCTTTAACTTTTTTTGCAATTTTTTCGGCCAATTCAATCCCGCTGCCTTCAATCACGATGTCAATGTCTTTACAAGGTCTATTGAGCAACAAATCGCGCACGAATCCACCAATCACATAAACGCGTTCATCCGGCACTGTTTTTTTAATTACCTCAAAAATGGGGTGATTTAGTTGGTCGGAGAATTGTGTCTTTGTCATCACTAGAATATGAAAATTACTTTCTGATTAAAGTAAAGGTTCCATCCATTTCAATTTTCATGATGGACGAGGCTTTTGTCTTTAATTTTGTGTCGGATGGCAAATTTACAATATAATCTACACCGTCCAAAATTCTCTTATCAATATCCTCGAAACGCAAAGGCGCAGGTTGGTCACTGATATTAGCTGAGGTAGCAACCAAAGGTTTACCAAATTTTTTAATGAGTTCATGACAAAACCCTTCCTTTACAATCCTAACTGCAATCGATTTATCTTCTGCCAAAAGGTTGTTAGCTACATTATATCCTTCTGGATATATAATAGTGGTGGGTTTTTCAGATAGCTCAACAATGTCCCAGGCAATATCCGGGATTTGTTTTACATAACGGTTTAGTTTGGTGTCGGACTCAAGCAAGGTAATCATGCTTTTGTGAGAAGCTCTTTGTTTAAGCGCGAAAATTTTTTCCACCGCCTCTGGATTTGTTGCGTCACATCCAATTCCCCAAATTGTATCGGTTGGGTACAGTATGATGCCTCCAGTTCTTAATAGGTCTATTGCTTCTTTCATTTCTATTATTTCTGGCACAAAGGTATTCAAAGCAATCACGAATGACAAGGTTGTCTTGTTCTAGTTTCATATATCGGATAAAAAAAATATTCTACTCACTTCAGTAATTTTGCAATGAATTATTTAATTAAATTCGCACACATGGAAGAAACAGAAAGAAACATTAAGCTTATTTGGGACTTTAGAGGGGAAAACGGACATCAAACTGCCATTCATCACGAGATTCATTTGAAAGAATTTGTAAAAAAAGAAGCTGTTCCCTCAGTGAATAGTGGGGTAGAGCAGATAGATGATTTGCATTCGATAGCTTTTGTTACCGTACCAGAATCCCACATGAGAACTGTAAGAGATGCTTTAATTCCTCACCGAGGAGAAATTGCGGAATAGGACATTCTTGTTCAGTAAAATAAATAGGACTAAAATTGTTTAATAACAAAGGTTCTTTTATATTTGCACCCCTAAAAAAGTAAGTAAATTAAACAAATAAACTATGCAAAATAGAAATATTATATGGGTGTTTACCATATTATTAACACTAGCTTGTCTTTACCAATTGTCCTTTACATGGGTGACAAGTGGCGTAGAGAAAGAAGCAAAGGAATTCGCTGAATCTGAGGCTTCACAATATATCGGGAGCGATTCTACCGAAAGAGCTACTGTAGGAAATGCTGAATACTTGGTTGCGACACAAGAAGAAAGAGACGTGTTTCAAAAAGCTGTTTTGGAAAATTACTTGATTAACAAAACAAACGAGTCTGTTTACCCAATATTTGGGCATACATATAAGTATTGTAAAGACAATGAGCTGGCAAAAGGGCTTGACCTTGAAGGAGGTATGAGTGTTACGCTACAAGTTTCTATTCCTGATATGGTATCGAACTTGGCAGGACGATACTCTTCAAGAAGTTCTTTCGCTAAACCTTATGAGGCGGCTTATTCTGTATTTACGACTGCGGAAAATGAAAAAGAATTTGTTGATTTATTTGAAGAGAAATTCAACGAGATTAACCCAGAAGAATCTTTGGCTGAAATATTTAAATTCAAAGACGAAGATGGAAACAAATTATTAGATATCTCTAATGAAGAGGTAATTGCGATGTTGAGAGAAAAAGCGGCAGGAGCTTTGGATAAGACAGAAACAGTTATTTCATCGAGAGTATCAGGGTTAGGACTTTCTCAGCCTTCTATCCAAAAAAACCAAAGTAAAGGAACTATTACAATAGAATTGCCTGGTGTAAAGGATAAAGAAAGAGCAAGAAATTTGCTTCAAAGTACAGCAAAACTCGAGTTTTGGCATACTTACAAAAATACTGAAGTAGGAAACGCAGTGTACGAAAAGTTGAATGATATCATCAGTAGAACAATGTATCCTGGTTATTTGGATTCTGTTGAAAACGCTACAAAAGATACTACAGCTCCAGCAGAAATTGCTGCTGAAGGAGATTCAACAGCGTTAAATGATTCCACTCAATTGGCTTCGGATGATTCAAGCTCAACTGATCCATTTGCAAACTTAACAGCGGATGAACAACAAGAAATGTTCAGAAAGACAAGTCCATTGTCTGCAAGACTATACCCTTTTGCTGATCAAGAAAGTCAGTGGATGGAAAGCTCAGTTCTAGGATATGCAAAAATAACGGATACTGCTGAGGTAAACGCTTTCATGAAATTGAGTGCTGTGCAAACTGCAATATCATCCATTTCTAGAGACTTAGCTTTCATGTGGGAATCTAAAGCAGCTGGTTCTACGGAAGATGGAACGCCATTACTGAACTTATATTTAATTAAGAAAACAAAAAGTGGAATTCCAGAATTGGATGGAGAAGAAGTGGAAACGGCAAGACAAGACTTTGATCCAATGACAAGAAAACCGATGGTTTCTTTGCAGTTTAAAAATGCAGGAGCAATTGCTTGGGCAGACTTAACAGAGCAAAGTGCAAAAGACGGAACAGGAATCGCAATTACGCTGGATAACAAAGTATTTTCTTCTCCGGTAGCTTCTGGTAAAATAGAGGGAGGAAGAACTCAAATTACAGGAGGTTCTTTCAACGGAGCTGATGGAATTAAAGAAGCAAAGGATTTATCCAATATCTTAAAGGCTGGAGCACTTCCTGCACCAGCAAAAATTGTGGATGAATCTGTTGTTGGTCCAACTTTGGGAGCAGAAAACGTTCAAGCAGGACTTTGGTCGTTTGCTGGAGCTCTATTGTTGGTATTGGTTTACATGATTTTCTATTACTCAAAGGCAGGAGCAGTAGCTGATTTGGCTTTGATTACCAATATCTTCTTCATATTTGGAACGCTTGCTTCGTTAGGAGCTGCACTTACACTTCCAGGAATTGCGGGTATCGTACTTACTATCGGTATGTCGGTGGATGCAAATGTTCTTGTGTTCGAAAGAATAAGAGAAGAATTGAGAAACGGAAGAGGAAAAAGACAAGCAATAGAAGAAGGTTATTCAAAAGCACTTTCTGCAATTTTGGATGCCAACATCACTACATTACTTACAGCGATTGTTTTGGGGTACTTCGGACATGGAGCGATTCAAGGATTCGCAATTACGCTTATCATTGGTATTTTTACTTCTTTGTTCTCAGCACTTATTATCTCAAGATTGATATTTAGTTATATGATTGACAGAAAGAAAGACATTTCTTTCTCTACCACTATTACAAAGAACTTATTCTTGAATATGAAAGTTCCTTTCATTAAGAAAAGAAAAGTATTTTACATTATATCTGGACTAATTATCGCAGGAGGTATTTTCTCTTTGGTGGATAGATCATTGGATTATGGTGTAGAATTTACTGGTGGAAGAACTTACAAAGTGAAATTTGAGAAAGAAGTGAATTTCCAAGACGTGAGAGATAATCTTGCTGCCTCTTTTGGAGATATGCCCGAGGTTAAAATGATTGACAACAGATACAAGGCACTTATCACAACTCAATTTATGTTAGGTGATAAATCTTCTGAAGGTTCGGCAAAAGTAGAATCGAAACTTAACGAAGGATTAAAAGACATCAGCGGATACGAAATTATTGAGTCAAGACAAGTAGATTCGAACATTTCGGCTGGTTTCAAAACCTCATCTATAAAAGCGGTATTGATTTCCTTATTGATCATCTTCTTATATATCGTATTTAGATTTAGAAAATGGCAATTTGGTTTAGGAGCTTTGTTAGCGATGTTCCATGATGTACTTATCGTATTGTCATTGTTCTCGATTGGATGGGGAAGGTTCCCATTTGCAATGGAAATAAATGAAGCATTTATTGCGGCAATTCTTACAGTGGTAGGATACTCCATTAACGATACAGTGGTTGTATTCGATAGAATTAGAGAATTCCTTACGGATAGAAGAAAAGGAGAGCCAACTAAAGTTATAAACGAGGCGTTGAACTCTACGTTAAGTAGAACGGTGAATACTTCGGTAACTACATTCTTAGTGTTGTTGATTATCTTCCTATTTGGTGGAGACTCAATAAAAGGAATGACCTTCGCCTTGATGATTGGTGTTGTAGTTGGAACGTATTCTTCCTTATGTATTGCAACTCCTTCTGTAGTAGATTTCACTAAATCTTTCAGAAAAGAAAATAAAGAAGAAAACTAAATCGACTAGATTTTAATACCAAAGTCCTCTGAGAAATCAGAGGACTTTTTTTGTTAAATCATGTTTCAGTTCGATACACAGTTGCTAAACATTTATTACCTTAGTGAAGGAAATATTTATTTTTTTTGACACACATAAACTATGCCTTCAACTCCATATATTTTCTTGTTTCTGAACTTAAGTAGCGGTGAAATATTCATTGTGTTTTTGTTCATTCTCATATTTTTTGGAGCCGAGAGCATTCCGAAAATTGCTCGTTCCTTTGGTAAGGTGATGTATCAAATAAAAAATGCAACTGATGACATCAAAAGGGATATTAAAGAATCTACAGATAACATCAAGCAAGACATAATGGATCAAACAGAATCGTCTAATCCTATTACCGAAATGAAAAAGGAATTGGATGACTCTGTAAAAGATATAAAACTCGATTAATTATGGATTTTTTGTGGCTTATCCTTGGACTTGCAATTCTAATTTTCAGCGGAGATTATTTGGTAAAAGGAGCTGTAGGAGTTGCCGAAAAATTTAAGATTTCTCCCTTGGTAATTGGTATGACTGTGGTGTCATTTGGTACCTCAGCTCCCGAATTATTCGTTAGTATGAGAGCGGCTTGGGATGGCTCTCCTGATTTGGCAATCGGAAACGTAATTGGCTCCAATATAGCCAACATTGCTTTGGTCCTTTCTGTAACAGTTCTGATTTTTCCGATAATTGTAGATAGAAATTCGAAAATTATTGATTGGCCAATGATGATGTTTTCAAGCATCCTATTTTATGTATTTTCTTTGGATAATGTGATTTCTTCTTTGGAAGGAGGAATTATGGTTACCGTTTTACTGGTGTTTACATTTTTATTAATCAGAAACTCAAGAAAATTAAACTTGGATTTAGATGACGATGTAGATGGTACTCCCTCTAATATGTGGTTAACAAGTCTTTATTTGCTGGGTGGATTAGTTGGACTTAAATTTGGAGCAGATTGGTTCGTTGATGGAGCAAAGGGTGTTGCTAAATCCTTTGGGATGTCGGACAAAGTAATTGGTGTGACAATCGTGGCATTTGGTACCTCCGTTCCTGAATTGGTGGCTTCTGGTGTTGCTGCTTACCGCAGACAAACTGATATTTCTCTTGGAAATCTGGTAGGGTCTAATATTTTTAATATTCTAATCGTATTGGGAATCACTTCGCTTATTATGCCTATTCAGGTTGCTGAGAGTGTCATGAGTTTTGATATGTATTGGATGCTTGGAATTGCTTTAGCTTTATATCCTATGATGTTCATTGGAAAAAAAATGGGAAGGATTCATGGAGTTATCCTACTGTCAGCATACATTACATACATTGTATTGTGTGTTCAGTCTATTTGAGGGGAATTGTAATTTTGATAATTTATTCCTGATATAACACAATAAAGAGAAGTACTTTGTGCATCAACTTCTGATTTCGATGAGGGAAATATACTTCTTGGGCATTCAAAAAAATTATACTGTTAGAATTGGAGTAAATTATGTGTGAATGTTTTCGGAGGAAGATTATTTCTTCAGCGACTTAAGTACCGCAATAACTTGCGGAATTACCAGCTTGTTTCCAGAATTGTCAATCACAAAGTCGGTCAATTTAAGTTTTGCTTCGTCAGTCCATTGGTTTTTCATTCGGTTTTCAACTTCTTGAGGGCTTGTTTTGTCTCTTTCCTTTACTCTTTCGATTCTCGTATGAATTGGTGCTGTGACCAGAATAATTGAGTCTAACTCTTTGTAAATTCCTGTTTCGAACAGGATGGCAGCTTCTTTGAAAACCAAAGGAGTGGACTGAGCATTTTTCCAAGTTTCAAAATCTTTTCCAACTGCGGGGTGTACAAGTTCATTTAGCTTTGCGAGTTTCTGGGAATTCTTAAATACAATGGAAGCCATTTTTTGTCTATCCAATCCTTTTTCAGTGTATAGGTCATTGCCAAATTCTTTCTTTATAGCCTGCATTAATTCTTCATTCGAATTAATTAATTCTTTGGCACGGGTATCAGAGTTGTAAACAGGATATCCCATTGAAATCAAAATATTTGCTACAACAGATTTTCCAGAGCCAATTCCTCCTGTAATACCAATCGTTTGTTTCATTTTTTGCATAAAAAAAAGAGCCTTTTTTGATAAGGCTCTTTCAAATTTACCCAAATCTTTTTGTTTGAGCGAAATGTATGAGGTATTATTTTCGTCCGTTTTGTTGCTGGTGTGCGGCAAAGTCAGTGATTAAAGCAGATTTTTCTACTTTGATAATTGTACCTCCTTCTACTTTTAATTTTACTGTAGTGTCTTGAATCGCGCTCACGGTTCCATGTACTCCTCCAATTGTTACAACTTCAGCACCAACAGCCAAAGCTTCTCTAAAAGTTTTTAACTCTTTTTGTTTCTTAATTTGTGGTCTAATCATGAAGAAGTAAAATACTCCAAACATTAAAACCAACATGATAATCATTTGCATTGGATTTCCTTCTCCTCCTGGAGCCATCATAAATAGTGTGTTCATAGTTTTTATTGTTTTAGTTTGAATCGGGACCTACCACTGTCCCTGTTAATTTAATCTTTGTATCGGCAGGTTGGGTATTTGCCGTTATAGTTATGAATTTTAGGTTGTCGCCAACTCGTCCTTCGGTGTTAAATACGACATCCACAGTTCCGCTTTCGTCTTTCAAGATCGGTTGCTTTGGCCAGTTTTTAGCTACTGTACATCCACAACTTCCGTTGATGTCAGCTATGACCAAAGGGCCACTGCCTGTATTCGTAAATTTAAAAGTTTTCCTAATTTCTGTTCCTTCAATCACGGTTCCAAAATCAAATTCATTTTCCTCCAATTCTATCACTGGTGGATGTTTCATTTCAATAATGTCTGTAAAGTTTTCCTCTGTTATTTCTGTGTTACCACATGAAAAAAGGAGGAAGGAAGAAAGTAAAGCTAGGATGATTCTTTTCATACTTATTTAGGAATTGATTTATTCATTAACCCTCTACCGCTCTTATTTATTTTGCCTTCTTCCTTTAATTTTGCAAAAATCTTATCCAATAATCCATTGATAAAACCTTTACTTTTCGGTGTACTGTAAAACTTCGAGATTTCAATGTATTCGTTCATCGTTACTTTTACAGGAATAGAGGAGAATTCAAGAGCCTCAACAAGCGCCATTCTCATCAGGATTACATCAGTTTTGGCTAGTCTATCCACGTCCCAGTTTTTAGTTTGTGAGGTGATTAAGTTTTCAAGTTCATCTTCTTTCTGGATGGAGTATCTAAACAAGAGTCTTGCATATTCTTCGTCCGTTTCATCTTTGAAAAGAGGACTTAAGCTCTCTATTCCCGAATCGCTTTCGTTCATCGTTTCAAGAGTCTTTATCACTGCCATTGCCACGATGTCTAAGTCATCGTTCCAGAAAATACTATTGTCCTCCAGAACTTCGTGAAGTAGCTCGTTGTTTACAACAAATCTCTTGAAAATGGTAATCAAAAATTCTTTGTCTTCCTCAAAAGAATCCGCACCGCTATTCATGTAGCTCGTGTATTCTTCCGAGTTTCTTAATTCTTTAAAAATCTGACTTATTACTGTAAAAGCAGCGTCAGACCTCCATTGAATCTTCATCTTATCGATGTCTTTTTTTAATTGACTGTTCTGGTTCAATAAGGCAAAAGCTTTATTGTGAACCAACTTCATGTTTGGATTCAAGTCCTCTTCAGTTGGCCTAAGCTTTGTTTTGGCATTCTCTATTTTCTCTTCCGAAACATTTTTTATCTCGTTGAAAACAGAAAGTAGAGTAACATATAACTCATATACTTTATTCAAACTGAATGTAAGCTCTTTTTCTCCTTTATCTAATTCTTTGTTGTTCGAGAAAATATAGGCGTACAATGCCAAGAAGGTTTTTATTCTGATGTGTCTTCTAGATAGCATTAAAATGAGAGTTTAATTTTTCCTATTTGCTCAATTCGTTCTTCCGCCATGCGGTTTGCAGCTAAATAGGTTGGAATGTTTTCTTCTTCGGCTTTGTCAAATATTGCCAAGGTAGTGTTGTAAATGTCTTTGGTTAAATCCATTACTCTGTCTTTGTCATAGCCAGTTACCTCAAAAAAGCAATTGATAACTCCACCAGCGTTAATCAAATAATCGGGTGCATAAGTTATTCCCATTTCCATACACATTTTACCGTGTTTCACCTCGTTTTCCAATTGGTTGTTTGCTGCCCCTGCTATGACTTTACATTTTAGTCTTTCCAAGGTGTCATCGTTTACCGTTGCTCCCAAGGCACATGGCGAGTAGATATCTACATCTAGGTCATAGATGTCTTCTGGAGCTACTATTGTTACATTATAGGTTTTGGAGATTCTTTCCAAAGTGGGCTGGTAGATATCCGTAACAAATATTTCTGCACCTTCTTTTTCAAGAAACTGAATCAAATATTCGCCTACATGACCAGCACCCTGAACCGATACTTTCTTACCTTTTAGGTTATCGCTTCCATAAGTTTTTTTTGCGGCAGCTTTCATTCCCATGTAAACTCCATAGGCTGTAACTGGAGATGGATCTCCACTTTTTCCTGGTAATCCGCTTACGTGGTTGGTTTCCATGTTTACCCAAGTCATTTCTCTCGGAGATACACCCACATCTTCTGCGGTAATGTATTTTCCTCCTAAGCTATTTACGAATTTTCCAAATCTACGGAATAGAGCTTCGGATTTATCGGCATGAGGATTTGCAATAATTACTGCTTTTCCACCTCCCAAGTTTAATCCAGAAATAGCAGACTTGTAGGTCATTCCTCTAGAAAGTCTCAGAACGTCATTTAGTGCTTCCGCTTCGCTGGCATAGTTCCACATTCTTGTTCCACCCAAGGATGGTCCCAGTGTTGTATTATGAATTGCAATAATCGCTTTTAATCCGGACTCTTTGTCGTTACAAAAAACGACCTGTTCGTGTCCCATCATTTCCATTCTATTCAAAAGGAAGCCGTGCTCTTGAGCTTTTTCAGCCACTATATTTTCCATGGTTTTTTAAATTTATTTAAGGACTACAAAATTACGATTAATATTTATTTTTTATGTCTTAATTTTTGAATTAAAAAAAAGGCGCATTCTTTCATTGAGTTTCACAGCGAAATGTAACTAAATTTTAGCTAAATGGTAAGTTTAAAAACTTATCTTTGTGGCAATGAAATCACTTGCATACCTCAATAAATATTTATTTAAATACAAATGGCGTCTTATTTTGGGCACGGTATTTATTGCTGCATCCAATTTTTTTGGTGTAGAAATGCCAAGGCTCGTGAAACGGGCAGTAGATCTTTTCGAAAAGAAAATTGGTGCGATTCAAGCTTCTACTCTTACTGAGCTAGATAAATCCGATATTTTGGAAGGTGCTCTTTATTTAGCTCTCATTTATGTTGGTTATTCTCTGATACGCGGTTTTTTTGTTTTTCTCAACAGACAAACCATTATCATCATGTCCAGGTTGATAGAATATGACCTCAAAAATGAGATTTATAGTCATTATCAGAAACTAACACCTTCGTTTTACAAACAGAATAATACCGGTGACCTGATGAATAGGATATCGGAAGATGTAAGTAAAGTGCGGATGTACTTAGGGCCTGCTATCATGTACTCAATTAACTTGTTGGTTTTGAGCGGTCTGACTATCTATTACATGGTTTCTGTTAACCTGGAACTTACTTTGTACGCTTTGGCTCCCTTACCAATTATGACCGTTCTTATTTATTACATCAGTAAAATAATGAATAAGAGAAGTGAGGAGGTTCAGGTTCAGCAATCTCTTATATCTACTTTTGTTCAAGAGTCTTTTTCTGGAATAAGGGTTGTAAAGGCTTACAACATGCAAAAATCATTGAATGCAAGTTTTTTAAAAGAAGCTAGTGAGTACAGATCGCGCTCTATGAAATTGGCAACCATTAATGCTTTTTTCTTTCCGGTAATTGTATTGTTAATTGGTGTGAGTACGGTATTAACTATTTATATAGGAGGGTTGAAGGCTAATGAAGGGATAATTACCAATGGGGACATTGCCGCTTTTGTTATTTATGTAAATATGTTGACTTGGCCATTTGCCTCTATCGGTTGGGTAACTTCTATGGTTCAAAGAGCTGCCGCCTCGCAAAAAAGAATCAATGAGTTTTTAAAACAAAAGCCAGATATCTATTCAAAAGAAAAAGCCTCCAAAATGAAATCGGGAGATATTGTGTTCAAAGACGTGTCGTTTGTTTATCCTGATTCCGGAATAAAAGCTTTGCAGAAAGTTTCGTTTACTTTGCCTCAAGGGAAAACTCTGGGGATTATAGGAGAAACAGGTTCAGGGAAATCAACAATCGCAAATATGATTGCGAGGTTATATGATGCTAGCTCAGGAGAAATACTTGTAGGCAAAACTCCCATTGAGGAAATAGATTTAACGGAATTGAGACAGTCCATTGGTTATGTTCCGCAGGATGCCTTTTTGTTTTCAGATACGATTGCTAATAACATTCAGTTTGGACTAAGTGAATTGGGGCCGCAAGGCGATGATCTAATGATCAATGCTGCCAAAGATGCCCATATTTATTCCAATATCATGGACTTTGAGAAAGGGTTTGAAACAGTGGTTGGCGAAAGAGGGATTACCCTGTCTGGTGGTCAAAAACAAAGAGTTTCTATTGCAAGAGCCATAATAAAACATCCGGATATTTTGGTTTTTGATGATTGCCTTTCGGCTGTTGATACAGAAACAGAAGATATTATTCTGAAAAATCTGAAACGCATTATGAATGGCAAGACTTCCGTAATTATTAGCCATCGAATTTCATCTTTAGAGCACGCAGATTTAATTCTTGTGATGAATGAAGGAGTTGTGATTGAACAAGGAAACCATGAGGAGTTAATGTCTATGAATGGTTATTATGCTTCTTTGAATGAAAAGCAAAAAATGTAAATTTCCTTGCTTTTGTTCCTAAGTAATTTTATTTTTCATTCAACGAATTAACGTTAGTTGTTTTCGGTTGCTAATTTAAATTCCTTAACTTTTGGTTATAAATAAATAGTTACGGAATCCTTTAATTGCATAGAAAGAGTTGTTTTTTCTGAGATAAAACGGAAAGTAAAATCACCTCATTTGATTCAGCAGAAACAATAAAAACTGGAATTTTGCGAAGGAAAGCAAAAAAAAAGAAGTTCAGTTAGGTAATTAGAGGTAATGAGGTAATGCTGTCTCGTTATTAGAATGTTGCATTCAGTCTTTGCGCTAAATGCTTTGCTAGGGGTGTCAAAAAAGAAAAACTCCAGTAAATTAATGCTGAAGTTTCTCCTTGCTATCTATGAAAAAAAACTAATTACTTTACTGCTATTAGCTTGTTTTTCTTGATTTCTTCTTCCTTTTTTGGAATCAATACGGTCAAGAGGCCGTTTTCGTTTGTTGCTTCAATTTTTTCGGTATCCACCAATTTGGGTAGGTTAAAACTTCTTTTGAAACTTTGGTAAGAGAACTCTTTTCTGATGCTTTTCTCGTTTTCAGAAGTTTCTTCTTTTTTTACATCAGCACTGATTGTAAGTTTATTGTCTTTCAATTCAATTTTGATGTCTTCTTTTCGAACTCCAGGAACAGCTAACTCAATAGAGTGGCTTGTTTCGTTTTCGTGGATGTTTGCCAACGGAACATGGTTTATCAAATTTCTCCTTCCGGTCTCTCTGGAATCGTATCCAAATACTTCGTCAAATAGGTTGTTAAATCCCGGAGTAAAGTTGTTGTGTGTGATTTTCATAATTTGTGTTTTTGGTTATTGTAAGTTTTATTATCGTTAATTTTAAATTTGATAAGCTAAATACAAAACCAGTTCCAAATGAGTAAAACGTTACTTAAAACGACAGAAAGTCAGTCTACATTAATTTTTAACGCCAAAACGGCAGTTTTAGTCGTTGTTTTATTCGTTTTGTGCTTTTCTTGTGACTCAAACTCCAAGAAGCAATCTCGGGAAGATGAATTGAATACAATTTCTTTTCAGATGCAAGAGCAAGAAGAGGCATGGAATAATGGAGATTTAGAAGCCTTTATGCAGCCTTATTGGAAATCGGATTCATTGCGTTTTATTGGAAAAAGTGGACTAAATCGAGGTTGGAAAACAACGCTAGAGAATTATCAAAAATCTTATCAGAACAAGCAAGAGATGGGAACCCTCAAATTCAGCAACAAAAGCCTTGACTTTGTTGGAGAACGAACTATCTTTGTAGTAGGTGAATGGAAACTAAGTAGGGCAGACAGCTTGGGAGATTTGGGAGGAATGTATAGCCTTATTTGGGAGAAGAAAAATGGAGAGTGGGTAATCACTACCGATCATTCGAGTTAATAAAATAAACTAAAACAATTGAGAGAATCGCTCAAACAACTTATTGCAGGTCCCTGTAGCGCAGAAACACGTGAGCAGGTGCTTACAACTGCCCGAGAATTATCTGAGTTAAAGGAATTAACTTATTATAGAGCTGGGATTTGGAAGCCGAGAACTGCACCAGGTTCTTTTGAAGGAATAGGGGAAGAAGGGCTCAGCTGGATGAGAGAGGCTAAGGAAAAATTTGGAGTCAGAACCATCACCGAAGTGGCAACTCCTGATCATGTAGAATATTGCCTAAAGAGTGGAATGGATGCTCTATGGATTGGAGCCCGAACAACAGTAAACCCATTTTATATTCAACAAATAGCAGATTCACTAAAGGGCGTTAATATCCCGATTTTTATAAAGAACCCCATTAGTCCAGATGTTGGTCTTTGGATGGGTGCTATCGAAAGATTTAAGTTAGCTGGGGTTTCAGATGTCTCAGTGATTCACAGAGGTTTTTTCTCTTATGCCAAAGGAGTTTTTAGAAATCCGCCAATGTGGGAAATTCCAATTAAGGTAAAAACTGAGTTTCCAGACCTTCAAATTATCTGTGACCCCAGTCACATCACAGGTAACTCAGAGTTGATTGAGGAAGTCTCTAAGTTTGCTATGCAATTGGGTATGGATGGTTTGATGATAGAGACTCATCCAAGTCCAAAAAACGCATGGAGTGATGCAAAACAGCAAGTAACCCCAGTTCGGCTGAAAGAAATTGTGAAGTCAATTTTGGGGAACAAATCAGATTCGGACATAAGCCACAGTGAAATTGAGCGAATGAGGAAAGATGTGGATGGTATAGATACCCAGACTCTCCATGAAATTGCAAAACGAATGCTGATTGTAAAGGAAATTGCAAAATTTAAAAAAGAGAATTCGGCAACTGTTTTTCAGCACGAAAGATGGAAACATGTTCTGGAAGAATCAAAAAAGAAGGCACTGGAACTTGGACTGAACGTTGAGTTTGTTGAAGATTTGATGAACCTCATACACAAAGAGTCTTTGAATATTCATCATACTATTTATAATTCTTAATAGCAAGAAGCAAGATATTCTGTGCTCTGACTAATTCTTTGTGCAACTTCGTGAAATTGCTAGCTATTTAAGTAAAGATTTTTTCGTTAAAAAAGAAAATCTACGAGTTACAGTTTCTTTCTTAATTCAAGAGAAAAACCGTAATATTGTTTCAAAATTATTCAATCAATGAAAAAGAGTTTAGTAATTGGAGCCAATGGCCAAATAGGTTCAGATTTGGTAATAGGATTGGCCGATAGAATAGGGGCAGAGAATGTGATTGCTTCTGACATTAGAGAAAAAAATCACGGAGCAGTACACTTCGAATTATTAGATATTTTGGATGCCGAAAGATTGAAAGAAGTGATAGAAAAACACAATGTAGGTACGGTTTATTTACTTGCCGCTTTACTTTCTGCTACTGCTGAACAAAATCCAATGTTTGCCTGGAAGCTCAATATGGAAGGCCTATTCAATGTGTTAGATTTAGCCAAAGACAAAATAGTCGACAAAGTATTTTGGCCCAGTTCTATAGCTGTTTTTGGTCCTACAACACCAAGGGATATTACCCCTCAAACCACTGTTATGGAACCCACTACGGTTTACGGAATTAGCAAACAAGCAGGAGAAAGGTGGTGTGAATACTACCACAATAAGTATGGAGTAGATGTGAGAAGCATAAGGTACCCAGGTTTGATAAGTTATAAAGCTGAGCCAGGTGGTGGTACTACTGATTATGCTGTAGATATTTATTACAAAGCCATTCAGCAGGGAAATTATGAGTGTTACCTGGATGAAAACACCTATTTGCCTATGATGTATATGGAAGATGCCATTAAAGCGACTATTGATTTAATGCATGCGGACGAAGAAAAAATCAAAATTCGTTCGAGTTACAACTTGGCAGGGATAAGTTTTTCTCCTAGGGAGATTTCAAATGAAATCAAGAAACATATTCCAGATTTTTCAATTACTTATGCTCCAGATTTTCGTCAAGCCATTGCCAATTCTTGGCCAAAGAGCATAGATGATTCTCAAGCCCAACAGGATTGGGGTTGGAAAGAGAAATACAATTTGTCTTCTATGACGGAAGAGATGCTGGCTGGTTTGGGGGAGAAATTATAAATTTCCATTTACTGATTCCAACTAAAATGACCTTTCCAGATTAATGAAAGTTCAAGCCCTCCTTGATACACCGTGGCATTTCTCAATCTAGAAATGTTTATGTCATAACTCGCCCCGATTTGTAGTTTTTGCTCCCAGTCGAATTTAATGATTGCTACAAGAGCATCTTTGTGTCGGTAAATTCCACCAAATTCTAAAAATGAAGAAGTGTAATAGCCCGTATAGCTTGATTGCATACCCAAGTTCATTTTGTAAGTTCCTCCAAGGGCGATAACGCGACTAGCTCCGTGTGCCGAAAGGTAGAGCGTAGGTACTATAAAATCTCCACGATATTTGTACACTGGAATTTCCGATTTTCCATGAAACAGAATTCTCATTGCCCGGCTGTTGTCATTTCCTCCAGAGGATAAAGAGTTTGAACTCAATTGGGTTGCGTTCAATATACTAATTCCTATGTTGGTTTCATTTTTTTTTCTTCCAATAAATCGAGCCAAAAATCCTCCATTCAAATCAAAGTAGGTAGATTTTGTATTGAACACATTTTCGCCTGTGGGTAGGCTTTCATTATAATTGGTACCATCATATTGATTGTCCCATTTTAGTTTGTTAAAATTGGCACTTACTTGTCCATAAACGAATCCTAAACCAACAGATAAATCCATATTTCTATTCACAGCTACAGATTGTGATAAAGAAACTAAAGCTTCCGTTCGGCCATAATTAGATTTTCCTGCTTTATCGCTGTAAAATGAAGTTCCAATGCCTGTAGTCTTGATGTCATTGTCATTTTTTTTGATGGGCATGTCGTAGGAAGCATACATTGTTTTGTAGGAATTTCCAATTGTAGCCCATTGATTTCTGTAGTTTAAATTAGCCCTGTAATCGCCAAAATAGGAGCCAGCATTAGCAGGGTTTATGACAACGGGAGCTTCGTACCATTGCGAAAAGTGGATACCTTGACTAAGAGAAATACAGTGAAACCCTAGAGTGAGCAAAAAGATATAAATAGATTTATTCCACATATTATCGAATCAGTGTTATGTCTCCTTTCTTAAAAATTTCTTCTCCCGAAATCAGTGTCATTTTAACAGAAAAGAAATAGACTCCCTCTTCCGCTTTTCTTCCTTGGTAAGTTCCGTCCCAACCTTCACTCACATTATCCGTTTCAAAAAGTAGTTGCCCCCACCTGTCGTAAACCAAAAACTCTAGTTTTTCAGCTTCGCTAGATCTTACGTACAAATAATCATTTACTCCATCTCCGTTTGGAGAGAATACATCGGCAATAAAAAACGGGATTTCTGAAACACACAAATCCTTGGTTAAGGTATCAAAACATGGCCCTGTGTTTTTTACGATTAAGCTCACTGTATAATTTCCTCCTTGGGCGTAATTATGTAATTCGGAAACTGTAACAGTAGAGTATGGGATTGGGGTAGATCCATCACCAAAATCCCAAAATCCTTGCGTTGCCCCTATAGAGTTAGTCGTAACGGATAGCGTTTTGTTTTCAGAGCTTAAACACTTTGGGTAGGTGTCGGGATTCATGGTGAAGCCAGCTTTTAGAAGGTCATACCCCGGCATTACAATAAAAGTATCGAGGGTGCAACCAAAATTATTGGTTACTGTTAAAAAAGCGCTGTCATTTACAATTCCCACAATTGTATCACTCAACGATATGGGTTGGGTCCAGTTGAAATTGTAACTGCTTTTTTGAGCTAAATCATAAGTTGCAAAGCCTATTTCTCCAAAACATGCTATGGAATTCGCAATTAAATTAGGAACGATTGCTAATACCACAACTGTGGCTGTGTCCGAATGTGGATTAGAGCATCCGTCATTTACAGTAAAAATGTACTGGGTGTTGCTGGTTGGAGTTTCAGTTATATTTGAAGCGCTAGAACTAGTATGACTCCATGAATAAGAGTAGCTCGGAGAAGGGTTTCCTCCTATTGCTGAACCACCCAGAATGATGCTGTCAACTAAACAAATTGTATCGCTTGAGGTAATCAGATTCGCCAAAATGGAATCTCTCACAAATATGATTTTTTCATCACTAGTTTGACACGCTCCTGAACCATAAGAATAAATGATTTGATGCCTTCCTGAACCCGCAAGAGCAGGATTAAATACACCAGTAACTTGATTGTAGTTTCCTGTTCCTGACCAGATACCTCCTGCAGGAATGGCTGAAATAGCGATGGGGTTGGTCTGATAACAGAAAGTGTCGGCAATCGAAATGAGTGCTGGAATAAATTGATATACTGTTACCAATATTGTTTTATTACATCTATTTCCTTGTGTTCTGTATAGGATGTTGTGAGTTCCTATTCCTGCCAAACTCGGGTCAAATAATCCTGTTTGGTTATTTATAATTCCCGGTCCCTGCCAATATGCACCCGGCATATTGTTTATTGAATCAAGCATAAAGGCAGCTTGTGTATTACAAACTGTGGTGTCTGAAATGCTAAGGGTATCAGGGTAAATTGCAACAAGAACCGAATCTTGACAGGTATTTTTGTCATAAAATATTGTATGATATCCTTTTCCGAGTGTTCTCGGATAGATGTATGCAGAATTGCCATGGATTTGCGTTCCATTTCCTGACCAAATGCCATAATTTGGTTCAATTACTAATCCTGGAATAGAGTGAATTAAAACAGAATCTTGAGCAGGACATACATAAATCGTGTCAGGAATTATATTAGTTTGAATCACCTCCATCTCGAGAGTATCCGAACAACCATCAAAGGTGTAAATTAAGTTGGTATTCCAGTTCCCAGGTAAAGTGGAAGGATTGAATAGACCAGCTGACGAAACGCCTGTTCCTGACCATAATCCAGTAGCAGGTGTTCCTGGCGAAAGGTTGAAAGACGGTTGAGACGGGCAAGAATTTGTGTCAATCCCTGCATTCACGGTTTTGACAACCATGTTTACCGTATCTAGACAACCTTTATACAAATAGGATAAAAGGTTGCTACCATTGTTGGCTAAGGAGGGCGAAAATATGCCTAAACTTGAAGACACAATACCCGTTCCAGACCATGAACCTCCTAGAGGTGAAAACGGAATTGAAACAACAGATGAGTTACTGCATAAGGTGTCTGTGTCATAATTAAAGGCAATTGTATCTACATTGATTGTTAGAGAGTCCACACATCCGTTTATTGTGTAATAAGATTGGAAAATGCCAAATGAAGAAGGCGTGAATGTGGAAGAGGTGGAGTTAACATTCGGTCCACTCCATATCCCTCCAGTGGGTGTTCCATTTCCTAGAAAAAATGGAATTCCACTTGCACATAAATCTTGATTTACTCCTGCTTCCGCTTCCGTTATAGAAATAGCGATAGTATCTTGACAACCATTTATGTTGTAAGTGATGAGGTGAGTCCCAGCTCCGGCTAATGAGGGGTCAAAAGTACCAAGTATTGGATTTGTAATTCCGTTTCCGCTCCATATACCTCCTTGGGTATTTGCGGTTAAATTAAATGTAGAATCATAACTGCAAAGTGGAGAAGTTGGGGTTATTGTCGGGTCAATTATTTTGATTTCGATTGTGTCAATGATTACTAAGCCTGTTGAAATTTCTGTAACGGAAACATAGAAAGTGGTGTCGTTTGTCGGACAAATAGCAAATGGTCCTCCCGAATTTGGAAGTCCGTTACTCCAAATATAATTGTACCCTGAGCAACCACTTGCAATCGACTGCACATTAGCACAAGTGCCTAGACAAAGCGAGTCACTATAAACTGTATTCAATGAAAACAGGCAATCTGTTATCTGGAAAGTGTCACTTGATTCTATTAAAATTTGACCTTCGCAAGAGTCGGTGAAGTTGAGATTAACATTTAGGGTGTACTCGCAGTTTCTTGAGAATCCAGGGGCAATTCTCAGTCTTACAGAATCCAAAAAGTTATTTGTGCAATTTAGGGGATTAACACTTGTTATTACATATGAACCAGCAGAGCTTGTTAGGCTGAAATTAGCCGAATCTAATAAATCACATCGAAGTGGATTGGACAGTTTTACAATAAAAAACTGATCGTTGCATTCAGGAGGATCGGAACTATTCACCGAAATAGCGATGTTTTTTTCCAAGGTATCCAGCACTTTGATTGTTACAGAATCAGTAAATGTTATGCCAGAGCTAACTTCTGTAACTAAAACAGTATAGGTTGTTGTAGAAGTAGGGCATACCGAATGAGGGCCAGGTGTTGAGGGTAATCCATTACTCCATGAATAGGAGTAAGTGTTACAGGTTGATGGAGAGAGAACTTCAATGTTGGCACAATCACCAAAGCAAAGAGAATCATTGGAGGATGAAAGATTTGCTTGTAAATCACAGGTTGAGAAATTAAAGGTATCCAAAATCGTAAAGTTGTACACACTGTCGCAAATGTCTGGAATGTTTATTTCCATTTGTAATTGGTATTCACAATTGTAAATAAAAGGATTATCTAGCCATATTCTGGCAAATTGTGAGACACCATTTACGCAACCTACTTTTGTTATATTTACAATGTTTGGAGCATTGAATCCAATAATATTAGAAGCAGCAGAAACGATTGAATCACAATTTAGGTTTCGGTCAAATTCAACCAAAAAAGAGGTAGAATCGCAAGTTGGTGGCGAAAGGTTGCTCACATTAACTGTGGGCTCTGTAATGGGCGGAGCAGTTGATACCCAATTTGCAACCCATCCAGGAAATTCCAAAACACCATCAGACTTAAAAGTAATGGTTAAACATCCTGAAGTGGCAACTATAGTGGGAGGTAGGGAGGCGTTTAAATTACCTGAAAATGTTCCCAGCCTTGGGGAAAGTGTGTTGGGGCCGTCATAAAATGTAAGGGTGTCTATACCCGGTTCAGTATAAAATGAAGTGAAAGTATAATAGATAGTAGCTCCACTTCCTGGGCATATAGAGAAGGTATAATCTTCATTAGAAAGGTACTGCCCTGCCGGAAACACTTTTAAATCAGTGTCGGTGTGAATTCCGTCACATTCAGTGACTGTGGTATCGTTCATTGGGAAAGTTTGTTGAGAGTACAAACTTTCTATACCTGCAAAGAATAATAAAACGAATACGATAAGCTTATTCAACATAACTTACTTTTTACTCACTCTGATAGAAGTCGTTTCAATTTCATTGCTCCAGTTTCCTGCTCTATCTTTTAACTTTACTTTGAATTTTGTTGATTCGGTGGAGTCATTACCCAAAATAAATATTCCAGAGAGCCTCACAGTTAATTCTCCCTCTATTTGTAAGTTTTGATTAGGTGGTGTCAATGGCTTAATGTGGTATTCATCGGCCTCAGGTAGTCGGTCATCTTTTACATACAAAGAATACACATCTGGATCTTGGTGTCCGATGTCACCATCTCCATCTTGGTAGGTTAATTTTAGAACAATATTTTGAGAGAATTCGCTTGTAGAGCTCGGTGTTAAACTCACAAATTCAATTTCCGGAATTTCGCTGTATTGTTCCTCTTTCTTGCATCCAACAATACTCAATGCAAGACTGAATACGAGTATTTTAAAAAATGGCCTGTTCATTTATGAGGTAAAAAGGGTAAATAAATAAATAGTTGGTCTGGAACTTCCGTTACTCGGGTTTTCTGCCGGAGTGTTATGGTCTGAATCTTGAACATAAACTCTTACAAATAATAAGGTTCCTGGAGAGTAAGCACTTGCATCTAAGTCAAATTTATGGGTGAAGTTGGCTGGCGTACCGGAAAAATCATTGGATGTAAATCCATTGGAAACAATCATCGGTTGTCCCTGAATTGAATCAAATTCAAACATAGCCGTGTCAATTTTGATTTCATTTACCGTTAAGTTGGTAGAACTTGTTAAATCATCGGAAATTGAGAACCATAAATCTACATTAGTTCTTGGAATGATGATTGGCAAAATTCCTGCTCCAGAGGGCCTGGAATACTGAGAGGTAGTAGAATTATTATGAAAAGCCCCGAAGCCTGTTACTACCGGGTTTGGATTGCCAATTGAGGGTGAATTGCCGTACATATCTTTTGCGCCAGCATTAATCCAATCTTTGATGGCTTTAATGTGTTTGTCTTTGTTAACGATCCATTCATCTGCATAAACCGGAGGCATAATCCCAGAGGTGTTCGGTAAAGATTTTAGCATCCTTTCGTGCAGTAAAGAAAGAGCTGCATCACCAGGTTTTATTCTGTAGGTAAAATCACCAGCAGGATTATTGGTGAGTACATTTTGATATACCGTGTTGTTGTATGAACTACTAATTGTTCTAAAGTCAGGTTCAAAGGCACCGTCATGACAGCCCGAATTTGCACAAGTAGGTTTGAAAACTGTAGCGTGTAAATAACCAAAATTGGATGTGGGTAACGAGGCC
Organism: Flavobacteriales bacterium; assembly: GCA_965660305.1. Lineage (GTDB taxonomy): Bacteria > Bacteroidota > Bacteroidia > Flavobacteriales_D > CAJJDF01 > CAJJDF01. Next base: position 43,345 of record CBFHZD010000012.1, read on the forward strand.
AAAGTTGGCTCCTCGTATAGTTTTGGCGCTGTGTATGTGTCATAAGGGTTTTCAATTTCTGATTTCTTACAACCTACAATTAATAGGACCATTCCTGCGACTCCAAATCCAACCTGTTTTATGGAGATTAATTTCATAATTATAATTTTCGTATTAATGATTGACTTTGAGCGTGAAGGAATCCTGAATTCAACATTTCTTGCTCTATTCCCAAAATATGACCTACCGTTATGGCTGCATCCGTATTTAGTGGAGAAGAAGAACTGAGTGGTCCAGTAGCTTTATCGGGTTCATTGGTAATCGTTTTTCCTGCCATGAGTGTAAATACTCTCCTAGTATTAGCATCCGAGTGATCAAATGCTCTAAAATTATTCTCAGTATCTAAAATTGGATTTGGATTGAGGTTTCTTCCGCAATCTGGTGTTGCAAGAAAAATTGTTTCATTTGCCATTTCTGGGATTTGAGTTTGTATGTAATTCCACATATAACCCACCGCGTGGTCTGCTGCATGAACAGCTCTCAAATATTCTGTAAAATTTGAATGACATACATCTGGCCCGTCAATTTTGATTACCGTTACAGCGGGCTTAAATTCTTTCATTACCTCCAAGGCATACCCAACAGTGCTTGCATCATTGCCACCTTGTGGTGGTCGGATTACTGTCCCAGCTTGTTTCTTCTGGAACATAGTTTTCATAAAACTCTTTATTTGTTGTTTTTCAGCTTCAGTATTTCCTACTGTATCCAGGATGTTATTACTGGTAAGACTTTCGTATGAATTATCCAGAAAGTATTTCATTTTGTACATAGGGGACAGTTCATTCTGAGGATGATAAATTTTTGCATCCTTTAAAAATTGGTCTCCTTGATTGCCAAATGTAACTCCGGGAATAAACATGTTGGCTCCATATTTTGCTCCATAATCTTCGTGTCCACTATGATTATATAAGGGCACAGAATTGGTAAGAGAATTCCCGATAAACCATGTGTCGGTTGCCTTATAACCCCCATGTTTTCTCAAAAACTCAAAGATTGTTGGAGTCTTTGGTCTTTCCAGCAGTGGTTGAGCTAAGTTTGTATTTCCTTGCAACAATGCAATGGAACCACCATAGTGACCAGCTGCGATAGCATTTACTTCTTTGAATAAAACACCTTGCGATTGAATGGGTGTGGAAAGAATAGGAGCGATAGGAGTGTTTCCACTTGTGCCCACACCATATACAACCTTAGAAGAGGGAGCTGCACCACTCAATAGATTTGGCATAATGTTTCCAGTAACGTTGAGGCTAGGAGTAGGATTCCAGGTGTATTGACTTTGAGATAGATACAATTGATCAACTGTTTCTTGGTTTCTTAGTCCACCGGCATACATTACCAATACCACATGTGGAGCGAGTTGAGTACCTGTAGGTGCAAATAGTCTTCCACTTGGTAAAATATAAGGGGCAATCATTACACCTGCCGAGGTCAAGGTAGCTTTTTTTATAAAGTCTCTTCTTTTCATATTGGGTTGTTAGTCAGGTGAGTGATTAATAAAATAAGTATTCATTTGACAGGGCAAAGGAAAAATAAATAATTTCGGCTGAGCGAGTGGGGTTGTTGTTAATTTCATTTCTGAAATATTGTTTTTCTCCTTCAGTTGGCCTTCGGATAAGAAACCTCTCATAGGTTTCGTCAATGAACTGATCTATATTGGCTCTCATTTCAGAGTCCGTTGGGATCATAGGCAGAGGTGAAGAACTATTCATAAAATTAGAAATGATAACTTCCCTTGCCAATTCTTTGTCGCCAATGGAGGTGATGCACTGTCCAGCTTTGTAAATGTCTCCTGCAGATAGTGCTTGCTGAAATAAATTCGTGTAAACTACTGCTATCCATTGGCTTTCAGTTTTCTCTTTCAGTTTTGCGGATGCTGATGGGTAAAGCGTTACTTCGTTTATTTCAAATATTTTATCCTCTAATTTGTCTTTTTTACATTGAAAACTTGCCAGACAAACAAACAAGAGAACTAGGTATTGATAAGTGGACTTCATAATTAAAAGTTTGCATATTCATCTGTTTTCATAACCTCTCTGATGAGGTATGAAATATCTGAATTAGATTGAAAATGGGTGCTGTATATAAATGTTTCCTGTGTCGTTGGAAATCTGCTGAGGTAGGATCTGTAAATCCAAGTCACCAAACCATCGTTAAACTCCTCGGTGTTGACAGCAATTCTAGAAAAGTCAAATTTATTTGAGCCAGGTTGGCCAAATAATAAGTCGGCTTGATCAAATTCAACCATGTTATAGCCAGCAGTAAATTCATCTGTTGTGGGAAATCTATAAAATAGGTTGTCAAATACGGCATTCACATAATTAAATGAATTCATGTTTATGATATCGTAAATACCATTGTAACACATTCTACGGCACATTTCATTGATAGTAATTCTGCCATTTCGAAAAGCCGTATCTGAAGACAGAACATCCCTGTATATATCTCCCTGTTCTTTGTTCCAGAAGTATCCGAGCATATTTCCTGTTAATGAATCGTTGCGGGCTGCATTATAGGAATTGCTCATTCTTTGTGAAATTTCAACATCTGGTATGGCCTCCAAAAACCTAGCCTTTTGCTGCTCATAAATGTTTGTGTAGAATAATTCTTTAAAACTATCTCCATTAGATTGTGTAGAAGTATCGTTTTGAAGATTGAAAATTACAGTCTCTCGTGTTGAGAAATTTAAGTTGTTGTTTTCCAAAAGGAGAACCAGTGAATCCATTTCCGTATCGAGAGGTTCTCGCCCTGTTAAATCAATAAAAATTCGGTTGATATAGTTTTTAACTTTTATTGTTGGAACTCCGTAATAGTCTGGTGCTGAGTTGCCTTTTATAAGGTTTTCTTTTTTACAAGAAGAAAGAACTAATAGAGTCGCAATCAAGAAAATGAATGTATTTTTCATTCTTATGTGATGGTTTATAATGGATATAATGCCTAACAAGATAAACAGAAAATACAATTTATCCCAATTGTGGCACTTTACTTATAAACAATACGAGTGGTGCAAAATGAAAGTTGCGAAAAGCTTCAGTTATTTTGTGAGATTGGCTTAAAGGACTTCTCCTTTCTTATTCTTTAAATCGAAGAACAAGAGGTGTTTTGCAGTTTTACCTTCAATTTTAATCCATTTTTTGTACTGAAAAAACCATTTAATTTGCCTAGAAATTAATCCTTTTTTAAAGTAAGCCTCTACAAAAGGATGCACCTGCAGTACTAGTCCATTTGTTTTGTCAGCAGATTTAATAGCATCTTTAATTTGATCAGTAATCAGAATTGCAGCCTGAACTTCTCCTGTGCCATGGCAAGTAGGACATGTTTCTTTCGTTTCAATTTCAGTAACTGGTCTTAATCGCTGTCTGGTGATTTCAATTACACCGAATTTACTTGGAGGAATAAGATTATGTTTTGCCCTGTCTGTACTCATTTTTTCTTTCAAAAACTTGTACAGTTTCATGTTGTTTTCATTGTTATACATATCAATGAAATCAACCGCAATGATGCCTCCCATGTCACGCAATCGTAATACTCTTGCTACCTCTTCGGCAGCAGCCATATTTACTTGCAGAGCATTGGCTTCAGCGTCATTTTCTTTTCCTTTTCTGTTTCCGCTATTTACATCGATGACATGCATAGCTTCGGCATGATCAATAATCAAGTAACCACCACCTTGCATATCCACTTTACGACCAAAACTTCCTTTTATTTGCTTGTGAATTCCATAAGCCTGAAATACATCAGAATTACCTTTGTGTAGTTTGATGATTTTGGTCCTATCCGGTGCTATTTTACCAATGAATTCTTTTAAATCGAGGTACATGACTTCGTCATCTACTACTATGCTATTGAACGTTTCATTTAGTAAATCTCTCACAATGGCAGAAGCTCGATTCAGCTCTCCCAAGATTTTTTTTGGTGGTTTTACATCCTTTACTCGCTGGTAAATAGAAAGCCATTTGTCATTTAGTTCCTGTAAATCCTGGTTCAATTCAGCCACCTTTCTGTTTTGTGCCACCGTACGAATGATGACTCCAAAATTTTTGGGTCTTATGCTTTCAATAAGGCGAATCAAACGGTTTTTTTCTTCTGGATCTTCAATTTTTTGAGAAACAGAAATTTTATTTGAAAAGGGAATAAGAACTAAATACCTTCCTGGAAGAGTAATTTCAGTTGTAATTTTCGGTCCTTTGGATGAAATAGGTTCTTTAGTTACCTGAACTAGGAGTTTCTGATTGGCAGAAATAAAATCCTTTATTTTACCATATTTATCAATTTCAGGCTCAATAGGGAAATCAAACTTTGGTTTACCGTTAAGTGCAATTTTCGTGGCTTTTTCGAAAGATTTGTAGGCCGAACCCAAATCTGAGTAGTGAAGAAAACCATCTTTTTCATACCCTACATTTACAAACGCAGCGTTTAGTCCAGGATTAGTTCTTTTGACTTTTCCTAGGAATATATCACCAGCTGCAAATGTTTTATCGTCTTCTTTCGATTCGGTATGAATCTCAATTAGTTTTTTGTCCTTTAACAAGGCAATAACATCCTCATCTGGTTTAGAAGAAATGATTAAATCTAAACTCACTTAATGAATAAATATGGGATAATAATTTAAAGAAGATAATCGCGCTTCTTTAAATTTAATTTTTTTAATAAACACAAAAAACAAGATACAATTATCTTGTTTAATGTGCTTTTAACAATGTTTGAAGAAATTTATTTTTTCTTCTTGTGACGGTTTTTTCTCAATCTTTTCTTACGCTTATGAGTCGCCATTTTACTTCTTTTCTTTTTCTTACCGCTTGGCATATCTTTTAATTTTGGTTTATTATACTAATTCTTTCTTGTATTTCAATTTCTAACTCCTCGTTAGTGTTGAGTTTCGAAGCTTGGTTTAAACTTTCTAAAGCTTGATCTTTGCTATCATCAAAGAAGTGAGCATCAGAGAGTGATATTAATCCACTTACTTTTTCTTCTCCTTTCGTGATGGAAACAAACTTTTTGAATCTTTCTACCGCTTTGTCAAATTGTTGAGACTGCATAGAGAGTTTTCCTAGTTCCCAGATTGCATCCAGGTTGTTGGGGTCTTCTTCTAATACTGACTTCAACAGTGTTACTCCTTCCATTATTTGACCTTGCTCAATGAGCAATGATGCCTTTTTAACAGAAACTTCTCCTTCGTCAACACTTGGTGTTCTCGGAAAGAATTGCAAAGATATTAAAATAATAAGAGCTCCAACTACAAAAGCTGTTATTTTTTTTGAATTGGAACTCATATTTAGGTTGTTTGATTAAATGAATAAAAAGTTTATTTCACTTTCACATTCTTTTTCACATCTTCAGTAAAGTCTTTTGCAGGCTTAAATGAAGGGATGTTGTGCGCGGGTATGATAACAGAGGTGTTTTTAGAAATGTTTCTTCCTGTCTTTTCAGCTCTTTTTTTAATCACAAAACTACCAAATCCTCTCAGGTATACATTCTCTCCTTTTGTCATGTTACCTTTTACAGTTTCCATGAAAGATTCTACTGTTTTTAATACAATGTTCTTTTCTATTCCCGTTTTATCGGAAATTTGTTCAACGATTTCTGCTTTCGTCATTTTATAGGGTTTATTATGTTTTTATATTCCTAGAAATTAAACTGCTAGGGCTCAGTCTCTCAAAGTTTCCCCAAACTTAACAAATTATTAAATAAATTGTAGGTAATTTTACTTTTTTTTATGCAAAAAACAAATATAACCTTTTGAAATACAATTTATTCAGTATAAAACTGGCTGCTTGGTACGAATTGAACAAACGCGATTTACCTTTCAGAAATACCAAAGACGCTTACAAAATTTGGTTGTCAGAAATAATTTTACAACAAACTCGTGTGGATCAGGGATTGCCTTATTACGAAAGATTTGTACAAAAATTCCCTGATGTAGCTAGTTTGGCATCGGCAAGTGAAGAGTTAGTTCTCAAGGAATGGCAAGGTTTGGGTTATTATTCTAGAGCGAGAAATTTACATTATACTGCGAAGTTTGTGGTCAATGAATTAAATGGTATCTTTCCAACAACTTATTCTGAGTTAATTAAACTCAAAGGTATTGGAGATTACACAGCCTCCGCCATTTCATCTTTTTCGGCTAAAGAATTGCGTCCAGTGTTGGATGGTAACGTTTACCGCTTTATTTCCAGATTATATGGAGTTGAGACGCCCATCAATACCCCAAAAGCAATTAAAGAGTTTAAAATGATTCTGAACGAACTCATAGATCAAGAGGAGCCCGATCAGTTTAACCAGGCAATGATAGAGTTTGGTGCACTTTTCTGTGTTCCAAAATCTCCTAATTGTCCAGCATGTGTGTTTCACGATTCGTGTTATGCTTTTTCAAACGATAGAGTTTCGGATTTTCCCGTAAAACTGAAAAAGAAAAAATCGGTGGAGAGATTTTTAAACTTTATAGCAGTGAAACTGGATAATGCTTTTTATATCGTAAAAAGAAATGAAGACGCCATATGGAAAAACTTGTATGAGTTCCCCAACATTGAATCAAAAGAGTTGTATGAAGAGGAGAGCTCTCAGGATTTTCGTTCTTTGAACCTCCAAGTTTCTCGGGTAGGTCTTCCTGTAAAGCATATTCTATCTCATCAAAATATTTATGCAAAGTTGTTTGTTTGTGTACCGAGACATGATTTTGTTCCGCCTAAAAATTGGCAGTTGGTAGCGTCAAATGAGTTTAAAGATTTTCCTATTCATAGGCTCATGGAAAAATTAATTGAGTCTAACTTAAAGGAAGATTTATCGCTTTGAATAAGCTGATTTATTTGTTGTTGTAAAATTGATTTAGTAAATTGATTGAATAATTGTAATTTTGAAATCTAAAAGAGAATTATGGCTGGAGTAAACAAAGTGATATTGGTTGGAAATCTGGGGAAAGATCCTGAAGTGAGGCATTTGGAAAGTGGTGCTGTTGTGGCAAATTTTCCTTTGGCAACTTCGGAAACTTATAAGGACAGAAAAACTGGAGAGAAAATTACACAAACAGAATGGCACAATGTGGTAATTTGGAGAGGACTGGCAGAGGTTGCAGAAAAATATTTGAAAAAAGGTAGCTCGGTTTACGTTGAAGGAAAATTGAGAACTCGATCATGGGACGACAAAGACGGAACCAAGAGATACACCACTGAAATTGTCGCAGATAACATGACAATGCTAGGAGGAAGAGGAACGGAAGTTGCTGAATCTAAAGGGAATGAGACTAGCAGTGGCGGGTCATCTTTTGATGATGATTCAACGGACGATTTACCATTTTAATTCATAAAAAAAATAACACTCATTGGAACCTTCGAGTATTGAGCCCTTCAGTGGGCTACTAATTACAATCAATTCTATTTCAATACCAATAGCAATTTCCTTAGTTGTGATGGCTATTTTACTTGTCAGTTCTGCACTTATTTCGGGATCCGAAGTAGCTTTCTTTTCGATTGACGCTAAGGACAGAGAAAGTTTAAACTCTGAAAAAGATTCTAAATCGCAGCGTGTATTGGATCAATTGGTTAAACCCAAAAAACTCTTGGCCACGATATTGATTGCGAATAACTTTATCAATATAGCTATTGTTATTCTTTCCACTTACATGATTAATAATATCATTTCTTTTGGCCCTGAAGAAGAAATACTGAATTTTATTCTGACTGTGGTTGTAGCAACTTTTTTGATATTGCTGGTGGGAGAGGTAATTCCTAAAGTTTATGCAACTAACAACAGTATCAAGCTCGCAAAATTTATGGCCACGCCCATTTTTGTAGTTGGTAAAATTTGTTCTCCTTTAAGTAATATTTTGGTACGAAGTACTTCGTTTATTGATAAGAGAATAAAAAAATCGGGGACTGAAATATCAGTGAATGATTTGGATCATGCGCTAGAGATTACGGACATTGAAGGTGTATCAGATGAAGATAAAAAAATTTTGGAGGGAATTGTAAAGTTTGGAGAGACTGACGTAAAACAAATCATGAAATCGAGAGTGGATGTAGTGGCGTTTGATGAATCTAACTCTTTCAATGAATTACTCCCGCAAATCATAGAAAATGGTTATTCAAGAATTCCTATTTTCAGCGAGTCATTTGATAATGTTTCTGGTGTGTTATACGTTAAGGATTTACTTCCGCACATCGATTCTGGGGAATTTGATTGGAGGTCTTTGTTAAGAGAGCCATTTTTTGTTCCAGAGAGTAAGAAAATAGATGATTTGCTGCGTCAGTTTCAAGAGTCCAAGGTTCACATGGCTATTGTGGTGGATGAATACGGAGGGACTTCAGGTATTGTGACACTTGAAGACGTCATAGAGGAGATTTTAGGAGAAATATCAGATGAATTTGATGACGATGATATTGTATATTCCAAAATAGATGAAAACAATTACGTATTTGAAGGGAAGATCTCTCTTGTAGATATGTATAAAATTATGGATATTGAGGGAGAAATGTTTGAGGAGGAAAAAGGGGAAGCGGATACTTTAGCAGGATTTTTAATTGAGCAATCAGGTAAAATCATGAAAAAGAATGAGCGAATGAAGTTTGGAAATTATTTATTTGAGGTAGAGGCAGCTGACAAGCGAAGGATAAAACAGGTTAAAATAACCAGAAAAATTGAATCGAATAATGCATAAAGTTGTACTTCTTTTTCTTTCACTGCTCGTGATGTACAGTTGTAAAGAGGAAATTTATTATCCTAAGCCATTAGGCCATTTTCGGATAGATTTCCCACAAAAAGATAGCACCTTGCCCTATCAAGGATCTTGTGATTACACCTATGAATACCCTTTTTTTGCAGTGGTAAAAGACAAAGATAATTGCAACCAAGATATTTATTTTCCCTACTATAATGCAGTTCTCCATGTAACTAGTATTAAGTTCACTGGAGAGGGAAACAACACCTTGTTTTATCACTCCGAATACTCAAGAAAACTGGCTTATGAACATAGAATTAAGGCAGATGCAATTAACGAGTCATTTTATATGAATGATTCATCGCGAGTGTATGGTGTAGCTTATGAAATTATAGGAAATGTAGCCAGTAACTACCAGTTTTTCTTGACAGATAGTAATGAAAATTTCTTTAGAGGGTCATTGTATTTCAACTCCCGTCCCAATATAGATTCCGTTCGTCCGGTACTTAATTTTCTTAAAGGCAATATAGAATCCATGATCGAAACCTTTGACTGGAAAGAATAGCCAAATTCGTTTGAGGGATTCTCTATTGTTTAATTTCCTAGAACTTCTTTGAACTCTTTTTTGTCCTACAACTGAGCGGTTAATTGTTCGATTAGTTTGTTCAACTATTATTAGTTTGAAGTCCCAGAATTATTTTTCTTAGATACACCTTCCTCTGTTTTGGTTTCAATCCAAATTAACTTTACGGCCTGTTTTTTCATTCATTTGACTAAATTGAACAACTTTTGATAAAATTGTCAGTAAAATTTAGAACCAACAGAACCATTCCAGAAGCTTTTTCAAAATTTTCTAACTTCTAACTTCTAACTTCTAACTTCTAACTTCTAACTTCTAAAATCTAACTTCTAACTCTTATATCGTATCCACTTGAACATTTCTTTGTACGTCACTTTTTTTCCATACATCAAAATTCCTGTTTTGTATATTCTTGCACCAATCCATGTGGTTCCAACAAACGTAAGCGCAAGAATTGCAATGGAAAGAAGTACTTCCCAAAGTTCAACAGATTCCATGGCTATACGAATGAGCATGACTACAGGCGAGGTAAGTGGAATCATTGAAAGCCAAAACATGGCAGGTCCTTCTGGGTTTGTCATCACAGAAAACTGAGCAACATATAATCCAAGCAGCAATGGAATCATAACTGGAACCAGGAATTGTTGCGTATCGGTTTCGCTATCAACTGCTGCTCCAATCGCTGCATAGAGAGCAGAGTACAACAAGTATCCACCTAAAAAATAAACCAAGAAAGACGATATTAATGCAAACCAAGGTAGGCTGAATATCGTTTGTAGCATTTCTGATTGCTCACTATTTACCATACTTTTCATATCCGTTGAAGACATTTGAGATACAGCTTCGGGTGAAGAATCTAATCCTAAAAATGGGGTAATAACAGTAACTAATATTCCTGTAAGAATGATCCAAAATAAGAATTGAGTAAGCCCTACTAATCCCACACCTACAATTTTACCCATCATGATTTGGAAAGGTTTTACGGATGAAATAATGACTTCAATAATCCTATTGGTTTTTTCCTCAATTACTCCTCTCATTACTTGCATACCGAAGGTGAGGATAAACATCACAATGATCAATGAGAAACCAAATCCTGCAAAGGCAGCTATTTTAAACTCAGCTTTGTTTTCTATTGGATTACCACTTGCATCTAGGTTGGTAGAGGCGATTGGAGATAGGCCTACTTTTGTTTTAATTTTTTCGTATTTGGCTTTGTCTACGCCCTCTTTTTCCATCAATAGAGCTTCTCTAGCTTCATTAATCAAAGTGGTGATCTTGGTCTCTGTTGGTGAATTGGGAGCTTTTTTATAAACTAAATTTGCCTTGTTGTCAGCCATATCAATCAAGTTAGGAGGTAAATAAACCAAATAGTCATATTTACCATCTTCTTTCTGAAACTCTTTAATGGCGCTAGCGTAGCTTGAGTTTGCCTCTTGAAAGTGTAACAGCCCTTCTACGTCAACCTTATTCTCTTCTTTCCGCGCTTTGTTGTCTCTTATTCTTTTTGCCCGTTCTTTATTAAGAATAAGTTCCATTCCTTCATACATGATTGTAGTTTCGTCCACCACCAGGATGTCGTACTCATTGTCTTTTGGCATGGCTAATAAAACGATTGCAGCAAAAAATCCAGCAAACAATACGGGACCCAAAATGGTCATTAAAATAAATGACTTTTTCTTAACGCGTGTTAAATATTCTCTCTTTATTATTAAACTTGTCTTGTTCATCAGAATTAGTTTTTTCGGTTCTCTTCGTTGTTTGTGTTCACTACTTCAATAAATATCTCGCTCATTGTGGGGATAATCTCATTCACTTGTTTCAACTCTATCTGCTCTGATATTAGAGTAGAAAGAAGGTTGTTCAATTTGTTGTCACCCAAAATTTTAACAGTGGCGCGGTGGTTTTCGTTATCAAAGCTATGTTTTTCAACCAATTCATAATTGGTCCAGAGTGCATTGGCAAAACCAATCATGTTCCCTTTGAAATCGATGTCGTACATGTTTTTACTGAAGTCTTTTTTTATGTCGGAAACTTTTCCATCCAACACCTTTTTTGAAGAATTGATCAATGCAATGTTGTCACATATTTCCTCCACAGAGCCCATGTTGTGAGTCGAAAGAAAAATAGTAGCACCATCCTCTTTCAGTTTCATGATTTCTGATTTAATTAGATTTGCATTAATGGGGTCAAATCCACTGAAAGGCTCATCCAAAATCAAAATTTGTGGTTTGTGCAACACCGTGGTGATAAACTGAACCTTTTGTGCCATACCTTTGGATAGCTC
>CBFHZD010000012.1:55000-61000 GCA_965660305.1 Flavobacteriales bacterium
ATAAAAATAACATTTTGATTAGACTTCCCCTTTAAAAATTGTTAAATGGTTGAAAATAGTTACGAATGAAGAGCTGTGGATTGCTATTTCTAGTTCAATATATTTGTTTTATTTTTCTTTTCTATTGTCATTCCCTTGAAGAAGGGAATCTATGACACGAGAATCAACAATGTTTTTTATGTACAAAGTACAACGCCAGATTCCAAATCAAGTTTGGAATGACTTTTCTTTAATGATTTAAATAGCTTTTACACTTATTATTCATTGTCATTTCCTTGAAATAGAGGGGCTGTTAGCTAGAGAATCAATTCAGTAAAAAAACAAAAAGCTCCATTCTGAATTCAGGATGGAGCTTTAAATGAATGGATTTAAACCTAGTTGTAAGCCGGTAGGAAAGAAAATTTCTTTGCATACTCTAACATTTGTTCATCAAAGTTTTGGTATTCAATTTTAAAATCTGTGATTTCTCCTGCTTCATTCATAATCGGAACGATTTTAGGATTCACAAATCCTCTGTAAGGTTGAATGTTCAATGGTTTTACTCTTTCCAGTACTTCTTTGTGAATAGCTTGGTCCACTTTTACTCCGTAGGTTTCAACAAGGTTTTTACCTGCTTCGTAGTCTCCCTCAGATTTTATTCTTTGTATCTCTCGCAATAATTCACCAAACAAAGCTCTTAGCTTCTGGTAATCGTTAATTTCAAAATAGGTTTTTCCGTCTTTTTTTAGTTTGGAAATTACGTTTTCTTCCATCCCTTTCTCAAAAGCCCAAGAAGCAACTAACTGTCTGTTTCTCATGTGAGCCTCTTCAATTTCTGCTCCAAGATCTAGTCGAGATAATTGAGTCATCAACCCATTTCTGATGTATCCATCATATTCAGCAATTCCAACATCTAGAGATGATACCAAACCTAGTTCAACCATTTTTTGGTCCATGATATAGTACAAGCCAACCAAGTCGGCTCTTGCTTCCTCCAAAGTAGAAGAATAATTTTTTAGTGTTTCTTTAGGTGTTTTTACCCCAGGGTTTAATTGTCCTGATGCGTGACCCACCACTTCGTGAAGAGCTGTGTGCATTTTTCCGGCCACTTTTCCGTGTGCTTTGCTCAATGCTATTTCTGTAGAATCGTGAGCGAATTCAGTTAAGATTCCGCTACCGCCAGCTTCGTTGTAGGCTGAAATAATATTTCCTAAAGAAACGGACTTGGAACCGTGCTGGGTTCTTATCCAGTTTGCATTTGGCAAGTTTACCCCAATTGGCGTGGATGGAGAAGCATCGCCAGCTTCACCTGCTACATCAACAACTTTATACGTTACTCCTTTTACTTTCTTTTTCTTGTGCTCAGGCATCAGTGGAGCATTGTCCTCAAACCACTGTACATTTTCAGAAACTACCGACATGATTTCGGTCATTTTAAAATCTTTCAGTTCAACAACGGTCTCAAAAGATCCAGAGTATCCCAATGGGTCGTTGTACACTTCAATAAAACTATTGATGTAATCGATATCGCCTTCAGTGGCAGCTACCCAAGCGATGTTATATTCGCTCCACAATTTTAAATCTCCTGTGTTGTAATATTCTATAAGCAACCCAAGTGCATTTGCTTGTTCTTCTGTTTCGGCAACCTCCATGGCTTTGGTTAGCCAGTTAATCATTTCAGTAATTGCTTCACCATACATCCCGTTTGCTTTGTAAGTTTTTTCGGAGATTACACCGTTTTCATCTTTTACCAATTTGGAGTTTAATCCATATTCAACAGGAGTAGGGTTCAGGGTATCAATGATAGATTTGTAATAAGCTTCTACCTCATCTTGTGTTAATTCTGGTGCATAAAAGTTTACTGCCGATGCTTTTACTAAATCTACATCTTTGGATAAGTTTACTTTTTTGGCATCAAAAGAGGGATCAAAAATAGCTTTCTTAGCTTCCTCAGATAGTTGTGCTCCAACTTGTTCCAAGGCGTTATCCAAAAACTCCTGACTAAACTCTACTTTGAATTTGTCATTGGAGTAATGGTGGTGAATTCCATTGGCAAACCAAATTCTTTTGAGGTATGTGACCATGTTATTGAAGTCATCACTGCCTCTGTTTCCTTTGTAATCGGTGTAAACCTTTTCTAGCGCTCTTTTTATTGAAAGGTTATGACGGTAGTTTTGATCATAAATGATTTCTCTGCCTGAGTAACCCGCCATTGTTAGGTAATACGCGTATTTTTTTTGCTTGAGGTTGAGGTTATCCCAGGAAGGGATTTTGTACCTGATAACTTCTATGTCAGCAAATTTATCTACTGCGTAGGAAAATTCACCTGAGTTATCAAAAGAAGTTAATTCGAAAGCTGATTCTGGTGAACTTTGCTCTGTGCCTTCGGTGGGAGTTTCGCACGAAAAAAACAGCGACAAGGCCAGCGAAGAAAGGAGTATTGATTTAAAATTCATTCTTGATTTGTTTTTAGGTTTGAAACAAAGATAAGAGAATGATTGGGATTTTCAATAGCTCAAAACCGAGCAAATTCTCATTTTATTATGTACTTTAGTAGTATGTTATTCAATCGATTTTTTAAACAACCTAAACCTAACAAATTCGGCTATACACCTGTTTATTACGATGAACGTAAAATTGAGCGCGAACGTAAAATAAAAGAAGCCAAATTGGCCGAAGGCGAGCAGTTACGTTCGGATTCTCTTGATTTTAAGAGTAAATATGCCAAAGAGATAGAACTAAAGAGGAATCAGAGTTTAGATAAATTCAGATCTACAGGAAATGCCAAATCCAACAGAATGCTGTTGATTATTTTAATCCTTATCTTCGGAATTATTTATGTTCAATTTACCCTTTAGTGTAATGTAACAATTGCTACATGTTGCAAAATCCGGATGTTTTAGTTTTGTAATAAATCCATGTAAAATGAAATATATAGACTTGTTTGTTGAAGGAATTCAAAACTTTGGAAACTATTTCTGGAATGAAATAACATTCCAAGTTTCTCCCTGGTATCAAAACTATTTTTGGTGGTTAATCCTTCTTTCTTTGGTTGTTTGGGCACTGGAAATTGCTTTTCCTTGGAGAAAAAATCAATCCGTAATAAGAAAGGACTTTTGGTTGGATACCTTTTATATGTTCTTCAATTTCTATTTGTTTAAGTGGGTGTTTTTTGCAGGTTTAAGTCTTGTGACTTCTCAGGCATTTATTGATTTATTGGGAGGAAACGCGGAAATTGTATCGCTTTTTGATGCCAGAGAATTACCTTATTGGGTGCAAGTTGTGGTATTCTTTTTAGCCATGGATTTTGTACAATGGTTTGTACACGTAATGCTCCACAAATATGATTTTTTATGGCAGTTTCACAAAGTCCATCACTCGGTTGAAGAGATGGGGTTTGCAGCTCACTTGCGTTACCACTGGATGGAAAACGTATTTTACACACCGGCCAAGTACATGGTGTTGTTGCTTATTGGTGGATTCGAGCCAAGCAGTGTTTTTGTTATTTACTACATCAACATTGCAATTGGTCATTTAAATCATGCTAACCTGAATTTGGACTACGGCCCACTCAAGTACATTTTGAATAACCCTAAAATGCACATTTGGCACCACGCCAAGGAATTGCCGGATTCTCATCCAAACGGAATGAATTATGGAATAAGTTTGAGTATTTGGGATTACATTTTCCGAACCAATTATGTTCCTAAAAGTGGAAGAGACATTGAATTAGGTTTTGATGAATTGGAGCAATTTCCAAAAACATTTACTCAGCAGTTAATTTATCCTTTTGGACAAAGGCCAAATAGAGAAAATAAATAGGGAGTAAATCTTATTCCTTTTTCGGAGGAACTTACCTCGTTGAAAGTCGTATTATTTTTTATCTTTGTTCACTTATTACTAAGAGACTTATGGATTTTAAGACACTTTCAATCATCATCCCTGCATACAACGAGGGAGCTACTATTCACCTTATTCTGAATAAAATTAAGGACGTTCAGCTAGTCAATAACATTCAAAAAGAAATCATTATTGTCAATGATTTTTCTACCGACAACACTGCTGAGGCTGTCGAAGCCTATCAAGCTAGTCATTCTGACATGAATATTCAGTTTTATCACCAGCCCAAAAACATGGGGAAGGGGGCAGCACTGCACAGAGGGATTAAAGAGGCAAAAGGGGAGTACATGATCATTCAGGATGCAGATTTGGAATACGATCCCGAAGAATACAATGATTTATTAAAACCAATAATCAACGGATTTGCCGATGTGGTGTATGGGTCAAGATTTATGGGGGGTAATCCGCATAGAGTGTTGTTCTTTTGGCACTCAATTGGGAACAAAATGTTGACAACAATGAGTAATATGTTGTCCAATTTGAACCTAACAGATATGGAAACTTGCTACAAATTAGTGAGAACCGACATCGCACAGTCTCTTAATTTGGTGGAACAAAGATTTGGTTTTGAACCAGAACTTACTGCTAAGTTATCTCGAGTGCCAAAAATAAGAATTTATGAAGTAGGAATATCTTATTACGGCCGCACCTACGAGGAAGGAAAGCACATTGGTTGGAGAGATGGATTCCGAGCAATTTATTGCATCGTAAAATATAATATTTTTAAGAAGAAATAAGTCTGAGTTAAGGATTGAAATAACAGTCCGTTATCAGTGGAAATTTCTCAAATAATAAACATGAAAAACAAGAAAACAATTTTAGTTACTGGAGGCCTAGGTTATATTGGTTCCCATACTGTTGTGGAACTTATTGAAGCAGGCTTTGATGTCATTATTGTCGATAACTTATCAAATTCTAGAATTGAAATTTTAGTGCAGATTGAAAAAATCACCGGTACTAAACAAAAGTACTACAATATTGATGTTTGTAACGAAGCAGAGTTGGATGTTGTGTTTGGTGAAAATAAAATTGATTCAATTATTCATTTTGCTGCCTACAAATCTGTGAACGAATCCATGCAAAAAGTTGTGGAGTATTATCAGAATAATATAGGTTCATTGTTGTCAGTGTTAGGTAAAATGGAAGAATATGGTGTGGAAAATTTAATTTTCTCCTCATCTTGCACAGTATATGGCCAGCCCGATGTCCTTCCAGTTACAGAATTGGCACCCATTAAAGATGCTGAATCTGTTTATGGGACAACTAAGATAATGGGGGAAAAAATAATACAAGACTTTATCAAGTCAAACCCAACAAAAAAGGCTGTTCTTTTAAGGTACTTTAACCCTGTGGGAGCTCATGAAAGTGGCTTAATTGGTGAAATACCGGCAGGAGTTCCCAATAATTTATTTCCCTATATAACCCAAACTATTTCAGGTAAACGAGATGAATTAAAAATATTTGGTTCTGATTACAATACATCAGACGGTACAGCGGTAAGAGATTATATCCATGTTGTTGATTTAGCAAATGCGCATGTAAAGGGAATTGAGTATGTCCAAAACTCTCATAGGAACATAAATGTTTTTAATATTGGGAATGGTTACGGGTATTCGGTATTGGAGGTAGTGAAAATGTTTGAAAAATATTTAGATAAGTCATTGAACTATGCTTTTGTTGAAAGAAGAGAAGGTGACATTGAAAAGATTTATTCAGTTTGTGACAAAGCCAATAAAGATTTGGATTGGAAGTCAGAGCGGGGGTTAGATAGTATGGTTTCATCGGCTTTGAAATGGGAGAGTGAGATTAATAAATTATTTTGAAGCTAATTCACTGCAAGTAAGAAAAGTGAATTTTTCTTTTTTTAAGTGTTGTATGACTTCTTTGTACACTTTTTTCCAGTCAGATTTGAGGTAGTCGGAGTAATATGTGTTATGCCAATTCAAGCAAAAATTGCCATTGAATTTCTTGATTTCTTGAATTATTGGTTTTATTTTTTCGATACTTTCGAATGGTTGTAAGTTCATGTAATGACTGAAATGCAGTGTGCAATCCATTACATTCATTGGGATTTCAATCGTTTCTGCAGATTTTTTATTCTCAAAGTCATAAAGGTAGAAG
>CBFHZD010000013.1:0-2041 GCA_965660305.1 Flavobacteriales bacterium
TTATGCGAATAACACGAACTCAAAAGGGAAACGAAAAATGGATGGTAAAACGGAATTTTGCAGGTAAAAAATTAGCTGTAAACTTTTTCACAGGCAGAAAATTACCAAAGCAAGCCTACAAATTTTATACAGAACCGTGGGACGAAAAGGAAAGACGCTATGCTATTACTAATGGACCTGATCCAGCAGTGTTATCCTATACCAAAGGCAAAGGAGAAAGCGAATTTGCTACATTGTTAGACACGATTTCCAACGGGATGAAAGAAACAGAAATTCCAATCTTATATTTCTATGCAAAAAAAGGGTTGGTAAGTAGGAAAAAGGCGGTGGAATATGCCAAAGAAAACTTCAAAAATGCAACCTATGTTTATCTAGGAAAAGGGAAACACTTTTTAACGGAAAGCCACCCAAAACAGATGAGTAAAAAGTTTAATGCGTGGTATGGAACGTTATAAATTTATCATTGGTTTTATTTTTATAATCAACAGATAACAAAAGTTCAGGCTATTCCTGAACTTTTTTTTGCTGTTCATTAAGCTAGTCATAGTGGAATTGAAATATCAAATGATTTTTCGAAAAGTTAAATTGATTCTTTTGGCTAAGTTTTTAGTCGTTTTAGGGATTTGATGTTTCCAATGATGCTGGGTTTCTCCTGCCATAATCAGTAAACTCCCATTCGTTAGGGGAATATCAATTTTCTTGAGTTCAGGTTTGCTGATGTGTTTTAATTGAAAAGGACGAGATTGTCCTAAAGTAACAGAGGCGATTATGGGATTAATTCCGAGTTCTTTTTCATTGTCTTGATGCCAACCCATACCATCTTTACCGTCTCTGTAATAGTTCAATAAACAGCTATTGAATTCATAGCCAGTTACTTGCTCTATCTTCTTTTTTATTTCTAAGAGTTCTTTGGTCCATGGTTTTGGGTTGAGAGTCAAACCGGAATATTTCATAATTTTCCCTTTGTCTCCATACCAGGCATTGAGACGAGGTATTTTGTGCTTTTTTCCATAAACCACCACCTCATCTTGGCTCCATTCAATTTTTTCTACAAAGGCAGATAGAAAGTCTTTGGATTTTTCCAAATTAAAAAATCCCTCATAGAAAGTGATTTTTCCATCAGGGATTTTAATATCAAAGGGTTCTGTGAACATGCCTTATTTTAGACTATTTTCTATGTGTTTGGTTAATTGATCTTTTTCCTTCATGATGTCAAACCACTTGGTTTTTTCATCCTTCTTGAACCAGGTCAATTGTCTTTTAGCAAAATTACGGGTATTTTGTTTTATTTTTTCAATTGCAAAATCAAGTTCACATTCCCCATCCAAATGATTGAAGATTTCTTTATATCCCACCGTATTTAGTGAGTTTAACTCTTTTTGTGCAAAAAGACCTGTTACTTCTTCTACCAATCCATTTTTCACCATTTCATCCACTCGGGTATTAATACGATCGTAAATGATATCTCTGTCGGCAGTAATCCCAACTTGAATAATATCAAACTCTCGTTTTTTGGCAGTTTGGTTTCTCAAGTCCGAATATTTTTTGCCAGTAGTCAAACAAACCTCAATGGCTCTAATCAATCGCTGTGGGTTTTGCTTGTCCACGAATTTGAAATGTTCATAATCCAATTTCTTGAGCTTTTGTTGCATGTGCCTCAGTCCATTTTCTTCCAACTCCTTATTTAGCTCTTCTCTGAGTTCCAAATTACTTGGTATTTCATCTATTCCGCTGAGCACGGCATTTACATACAATCCTGAACCGCCAACCATACTGGCTATATCTTGACTTTCAAAGATTTCTCTGAGCTTGTTCATTACATCATTTTCAAACTGTCCGGCTGTATAAAATTCTTCTATTGAAATACAATCCACAAAATGATGTACCACATCCTCCATTTCTTCCTTGGTAGGTTTTGCTGTACCGATACTCATTTCTTTAAAAAACTGACGCGAGTCAGCTGATATAATTTCGCAGTTGTATTGCTTCGCTAATTCGATAGACAAGGATGTTTTTCCAATGGCGGTAGGTCCAACAATAC
>CBFHZD010000013.1:2051-27721 GCA_965660305.1 Flavobacteriales bacterium
TCTTTTTCAAGTTACTTTTACGTTTCTAATGA
The DNA here is from genome assembly GCA_965660305.1 of Flavobacteriales bacterium. Taxonomy (GTDB): domain Bacteria; phylum Bacteroidota; class Bacteroidia; order Flavobacteriales_D; family CAJJDF01; genus CAJJDF01. The sequence continues at coordinate 2,084 of CBFHZD010000013.1, forward strand.
TGCGTGCAAATAGCCCTGGAAAAAATCTTTTTACGTAAATCGCAAAAACTTCTTTCTTTCCAATCCAAGCTTCACGCTTATTTTTCTTTAATGCTTTGATGTATTTTTTCGCCAAAACTTCGGGGTTCATTCCACCGGCAATAGCCTCATCTTTTTTGTTTTGTTTGTCGCCCGATGCTGTCAAGGCATTTTCAGAGATAGCCGTGTTTATTGGTCCTGGACATATTATCGTGACTCCAATGTTTTCGTCATAAAGTTCTGCTCTTAAACTATCAAAGAATCCATGCAAAGCATGCTTTGATGCTGCGTAGGCAGTTCTAACTGGAGAGCCAAATTTCCCAACAACACTCGAAGTGACAGCAATTTGTCCTTTTTTGTTTTTGATGAAATAGGGGAGAACCGCTTTGGTAAGTCCAATGGTGCCAAAATAATTGATTTCAAATATTTTTCTATCTACTACCAAGGGAGTTTCATTCGCAAAACCTCTTTGGCTAACACCACCATTGTTGATCAGAATATCCAATCCATCAAAAAGTGAAATAGCTTCTTTAGTTTTTTCTTCAAATGTTTGTATCTCTTGTAGGTCTAAGGTTAGTAATTTTACATTTTTGTGGTCGGCACATAAGGATCTTGTTTCAATCAGAGCTTCATTGTTTCTGGCTGATAAAATGAGGGAAGCACCTTGCCTGGAAAACTCAATGGCCAAAGCTCTTCCAATTCCCGAGGAAGCACCGGTGATCCAGATGATTTTATTGTGGTAAAATTTCATTTGAAGTTTAACTGTATTTGATAGCCATTTCTTGGGCTGTCTTGTTCACACATTGATAAATTCTTCCCGGATAGGTTTCAATAGTTTTATAATGGTGAGTTGCCATAAAAATGGTAACGCCTCTTTGAGAAATACTAATAAGTAAATCCATTATTTCTCTGGCTGTTTCAGGATCCAGACTTCCTGTAGGTTCATCCGCAATAATCAAATCTGGTTCATTAAGCAAAGCTCTGGCAATTGAAACACGCTGTTGCTCTCCGCCAGAAAGTTGATGAGGATAATTGTTGTTTTTTCCAACAATCCCTACCATTTTCAACACTTTTTCGATTTGCTCGTCCATTTTTTTTCGGCCCTTCCAATCGGTAGCTTCTAGCACAAATCGTAGGTTTTCATAAACGGTTCGGTCATACAATAGTTTAAAATCCTGAAACACATTTCCAATTCTTCTTCTGAGCATGGGTACGTCTTTTTGTCTTAATTTCATTAAGTCAAAACCAACTGCAGACGCATGACCCTCCGATAATTTTATTTCACCGTAAATAGCATCCAGTAGTGAACTTTTTCCACTTCCAGTTTTTCCAATTAAGTAAACAAATTCTCCTTTTCTCAATTCAATATCAATCGAATTCAATACTTCGTGCCCTTCGTAATTGATTTTGCCTTGTTCAATTGATACAACTATTTCTCCTTGTTCCATATTTCAAAGATAAGGTTTATTGTGCGATAATTATATGCAACGGGTTACAAAATAGTTATCCTTATACGTTTTGTTCTTTTTTCTCAAGAACAGTGTATGGATTTCAATTTTTAGATTTTAAACAAAAAAAACACCTCAATCCGGAGAATGAGGTGTTTCAATATGGGTTGTAGAAAAAATTAGTTCTCGAAAGGAACTACAGATACGAAAGATCTGTTATTTTTCTTTTTAGTAAATGTTACGATACCATCAGTTTTAGCAAACAAAGTATGGTCTTTTCCCATTCCTACGTTTGTAGAAGGATGATGTTTTGTACCTCTCTGACGAATGATGATGTTACCAGCTATACAAGCCTGACCACCAAAGATTTTTACACCTAATCGTTTCGATTCTGATTCACGTCCGTTATTCGAACTACCTGCACCTTTTTTATGAGCCATGTCTTATAATTTTTATGAAATTCCTGTTACAGTCAGTTTCGTAAGATACTGTCTGTGTCCTTTCTTTAGTTTATATCCTTTTCTTCTTTTCTTTTTAAAGATGATAACTTTATCACCTTTCAGATGTTCTTCGACTTTCGCCTTTACTGAAGCACCTTCTATAACCGGGGCGCCAAGCTTTACTTTACCGTTATCATCGATCATCAAAACCTTATCGAAAGTAACTGAGCTACCTTCTTCGTCTTGCAATCTATGAACGTAAAGAGTTTGGTCTTTCACAACTTTGAATTGTTGCCCTGCTATCTCTACAATTGCGTACATAATTAATTAATTTTTATTATTCGAACTGCAAAAATAGAAAATCCTTTTTGTTTATCCAATGTTTTGGTGTTTTTATTTAGTGATAAAATCAGGGTGTTTTTTATAATGAATATTAAAAAGAAAGATGACTGGGCTTTAAACTGATTATTTTTAGGTTTTCTTTCCAAAAAATAAAACTGGTAAAAGCCAAAATTGAAAAGAATAAATCCAGTAAATAAGATGATTTTACTAAATGACTTATGAAACATCTTGAACATAATGCCAGTACTTAAGGAAAAGGATGACAAAAAGCCGAGTGCATTTATTGATAGTCCGATAGGGTTGTTCTTGATAGTTTGTCTCTATAATGTTGTTTCAAAAGAAAGTATCAGATTTTATTTCTTTGTTCTCGATGATTCAATTTCTATCTTTGTCTTTCAAAGAAAGCTATGTCAAGATTTTATATCAAATTAGCATACAACGGAAAGGATTTTCACGGTTGGCAAATCCAAGATAATGCCAGAACCGTTCAAGGGGAATTGAACAAAAGTTTGAGTCTGTTGTTGTCTCAGGAAATTAAAACCACTGGTTGTGGAAGAACAGATACAGCTGTAAATGCTTCGGAGTTTTTTGCACATTTTGATGCAGACGAATTGATTCCAAACTTGGTTTATAAGCTCAACAGTCTGCTACCCAACGCTATTGTAGTTGATTCAATTTTTGAGGTTTCGCCAGAGGCTCACACAAGATTTGATGCCAAGTCCAGAACTTATCATTATTTCTTTCATACTAAGGCCAATCCTTTTCTCGGTCAGTTTTCCTATTATGTGCCAAGAAGTTTGGATATTGATAAGATGAACAAAGCTTGTGACCTGCTCTTAAACGTGCAAGATTTTACCTCTTTCAGCAAGGTTCATACTGAAACATTCACCAATAATTGCTCCGTAACAGAGGCGAAAATTATTGATTTGGGAGAAGGTAAATATCGGTTCCAGATTACTGCTGACCGATTTTTGCGCAATATGGTCAGGGCAATTATGGGAACACTTATTAATGTTGGAAAAGGGAAAATTGATATTGACGAGTTTCAAGAAATAATTGAGTCTCATGACAGACAAAAAGCGGGAAAATCAGTAGCTGGTGAAGCGCTATTCTTGGCGAAAGTAAATTATGATTACCTCTCTTAATTCAAGAGAACTTTGTGAGGTAAGTAAACAAGTGTCTTTTTGGAAAGAATAGGTGAAACCTATCTCCAAGCAAATGGTCAGTAAGATTCAAAATCGTTGATAACTTTTAAAAATTCCAAAACAAAAACTTTGTCCAAAATCTAAATCGAAGTTACTTTTGAAAAAACTACAATAAAATGGCTGATATTACCCAATTGAAATCAATTTCTTCACAAGTGAGAAGAGACATAGTACGAATGGTGCATGCGAATAATTCAGGGCACCCAGGAGGTTCTTTGGGTTGCGTTGAATATTTCGTGGCTTTGTATTTCGAAATCATGAATCACAACGCTAATGATTTTGATATGGATGGGTTTGACGAAGACTTATTCTTTTTGTCGAACGGTCATATTTCTCCTGTTTGGTACAGTGTTTTAGCTCACGCTGGATATTTCGAAAAATCGGAGTTAGCAACTTTTAGAAAACTAAATTCCAGGTTACAAGGTCATCCAGCAACAGAAGAAGGACTAGAGGGAATTAGAATTGCATCTGGCTCGCTAGGTCAAGGATTATCCGTAGGTATTGGTTCTGCTATGACCAAAAAGTTGAATGGAGAAGATAGCATGGTGTACACGCTTCATGGAGACGGTGAATTGCAAGAAGGACAAATTTGGGAAGCTGCCATGTATGCCTCAGCAAATAAGGTGGACAACTTAATTGCAACAGTTGACTACAATGGACGTCAAATTGATGGAGATGTGGAAGATGTGTTGTCTTTGGGAGATTTGGAAGGAAAATGGAAAGCTTTTGGTTGGGAGGTAATTACCGAAGACAAAGGAAATGACATAGAATCTGTGATTGATGCATTGAAAAAGGCAAAATCACTTACAGGAAATGGAAAGCCAGTTATGGTGCTACTCAGAACAGAAATGGGACAAGGAGTTGACTACATGATGGGAACTCACAAATGGCATGGTTCTGCTCCAAATGACGAACAATTGAGTAACGCACTTTCTCAATTGGAAGAGACTTTGGGAGACTACTAGTGGCATAACAATTGCATAAATCCTAACAAAAAAAACATGTTTATGAATGAATTTTCAAAAAAGCTAGCTGTTTTCTTTGTATTTCTATGCATTGGATTTTCTTATTTTGCTCAAACTACCGAAACAACAAGGATTCTTTTCATTTTTGACGGATCCAATTCTATGAATGGCCAATGGCAAGAACAAACCAAAATAAAAGTTGCTAAAAAACTTATGTTTGAGACCATGGATGAATTATCCAGACTTGATAACATTGAAGTTGGACTGCGACTTTATGGCCATCAAACAAAAATATATCCTGGTCAGCAAGATTGTAATGACACCAAACTAGAAGTGCCTTTTGGTAAGGACAATTACGAAAAAGTGAAGATGAAAATAAATTCTCTTCAGCCAAAAGGAACTACTCCAATTGCTAGATCGCTTGAGTTTGCAGCTCAAGATTTTCCGCCCTGCGAAACATGTAGAAATGTGATTATACTCATTACAGATGGAATTGAGGCCTGTGACGAAGATCCATGCGCGGTAGCCAAAATGCTACGAGAAAAAGGGATTGAAGTTCGGCCTTATGTAATTGGAATCGCCATGGATTTGGAATCGCTTAAAGATTTTGAATGCATCGGAAAATCATATGATGCTAGCACCGAAGAGTCATTTCGTGATGTAATGAAAGTGGTGATGAGCGAAGCACTTAATAATACAACCGTTCAGGTTAATTTATTAAATACTAAAAAACTTCCGAGGGAAACTGATGTTACGCTTTCTTTTTACGACCAAAAAACAGGAGAGCTTAAATACACATTTATGCATACGCTCGATAGGAAAAACAGACCTGACACGATGTGGATAGATCCTTTGTCTACCTACAAATTAGTGGTTCATACTACTCCAGAAATTGAAAAAACAGACATTGAGTTATCACCAGGAGAGCATACTACAATTACTTTAAATGCACCCCAAGGAGGATTGAATTTTAGAATTCTTGGAGCTGCAAATTCATACACAGATATAAAATGTGTAGTGAAAGAAACGGAAACGGGTAAGATTTTGAATGCACAAAGAATGAATAGTGCCGATACCTATTTGGTTGGGAAATACGATGTTGAAATATTATCCTTGCCGCGTATCACGATGAAAGATGTAAGGGTAGATCAAAGTACCACTAACACGATTCAAATTCAACAACCAGGCTTGGCAAATGTGAACCTTCCGTTTTTTGGAGTCGTTTCAGTGTTTACAATGGAAAGAGGAGAAAGAATCTGGGTGTGCAACCTGGAGAAAGAAAAACTAAATTATCAACTAGGATTGCAGCCAGGTGACTATACAGTAGTATACCGGCCAACAAGAAAAAAATCTGCTGCATACACGGTTACCAAAGAATTTACAATAACACCAGGAGCAACAGTAGAAGTAAATTTATAACTTAATTTTTTAAATAAAAAACTATGAAAGATTACCCAGTATTAGGAAAAAAAGACACGAGATCAGGTTTTGGAGACGGTCTATTGGAGCTAGGAAAAACAAATGAAAATGTAGTAGCTATGTGCGCTGATTTAACTGGTTCTTTAAAAATGGGAGCTTTCAAGGAAGCCTTCCCAGATAGATTTTTTCAGGCGGGAATAGCCGAAGCAAATATGATAGGAATGGCTGCTGGAATGACAATAGGAGGGAAAATTCCTTTTACAGGAACGTTCGCTAATTTTTCTACAAGTAGAGTTTATGACCAAATCAGACAATCGGTTGCTTACTCTGATAAAAATGTTAAAATATGTGCTTCTCACGCGGGGTTAACTTTGGGTGAGGATGGTGCAACTCACCAAGTACTCGAGGACATTGGAATGATGAAAATGTTGCCAAATATGACCGTTATTAATCCTTGTGATTACAACCAAACCAAAGCCGCAACAATGGCCATTGCTGATTTTGAAGGCCCGGTTTATTTGAGATTTGGAAGACCTAGTGTTCCCATTTTTATGCCAGAGGATATGCCTTTTGAAATAGGAAAAGGAATTATGCTGAATGAAGGAACTGATGTAACAATTGTTGCCACTGGACACTTAGTATGGAAAGCATTAGAAGCAGCCAAAGAATTGGAAGCAAAAGGCGTCAGTGCAGAGGTGATAAACATCCATACCATAAAACCGTTGGATGAAGAAATTATTTTGAAATCAGTAATGAAAACAAACTGTGTGGTATCAGCAGAAGAGCATCAAATAGCAGGTGGATTGGGAGAATCAGTTTCTTCCTTATTGTGTAGAACTATTCCTACTCCGCAGGAGTTTGTTGCTGTGGATGATACGTTTGGAGAAAGTGGAACGCCAGACGAATTGATGACCAAATATGGACTGGACTCGGTAGATATAGTTTCTGCCTGCGAAGCTGTCATTAAAAGGAAATAAATGATATTCTTACTTCTTAAAAAGGCAACCTGAAAAGGTTGCCTTTTTTTGTGATAAAAAAAAGGAGAAATCAATTTGATTTCTCCTCGGTTAAAACTTATTGGTTGAAAAGAATTAGTTGTTGTTATCCCATCTTTCTTTGATGTCTGCTAAATGGGCTTTGTATGCATCCATGGTAGCTACTTCGCTTCTTTTGTCGCTTAGTAACATCAATTGGTTCATTACATTGTTGGCTTTATCAAATTGATTGGTTTGAATATAAGCATCAGCTAAATTGTAATAGGTTACCAAAGTCACTTTTTCGTTAATTCTGGCTTTCTTATTTTCTACGTCTGACTCTTCCAAAGCTTTTTCCCATATAACAATAGCCTCATTTAGTTTATTTACAGCTACTTCGGGTTCAGAAACTAATTTACTGTAACCTTCACTAGCTGAAATGTATGCTAATTTATAATCTTGGTAAGAATGTTTTTTTTCTTTGATTGTAAAAATTTCAGTTTTTCTTACCACGCTTCTAAATCCATAATTATTATTAATGAAGTCATTGATTTCTTTCAAGTTATCAGTAACGGCCTTGTCTTCTAACATTTTAATGTAAGATTCTCTGTTCATATTTTGTCTGCTTCCTTCTGTTTTAGCAGTAGAAATCTTTTTCATTTCACTAAAGTGAGAAAATGTTTCGTTGAACAAAATTTGTCCGTCTGGAGTTTCAATTTTTAGATTAATTGGGTGCTTATATGAAGTTTCGTACCAAGAATAGTTTTTGTAATAATTCGATTTAGTTTTAGAATTATACATTTTTTTTTGCTCACTTTTATATTGAGGCTCTGTATATTCAAATCCATAAAGGTCAACTGTTATTTTTAAAGCACTTTCAATAGATTGGTTGAACCCTTCTAATTTTAGGTAACTATTTGCTAACATTTCTTCATTAAATACTTTCTGTGATTTTACCTCCCTTAAATAAGGCTTTGAAGGTGGGTAGTAACTTCCAGGGTGAGTTGGCTTTGTGTTTTCTTCCAACACATTTTTTTCGATAAACTTTTTTCCAGCAGATTTGTTATCGTATGCTTCTTTCTCCTTGTTATATCTTTCCAATCTTTGGTTGTATCTCTCTTTAGCTTGTCTCTCAAGTTCTGGATATTCAGCCATGGCTTGGTCATATTCTTTTTGAGCTTGGGCTTTTTCGGCATTTATTTTGTCGGTGTACAATAAATTTACTTTCACAAAATAATTTTGGATAGATTGATCCAATGGAGTAGCAGGAAGCTGAGTGTAATTGAATTCAATGTCTTGGTCTTGTGGTCGTTGAGAAAAACCAAGAGTTGCTGAACCCAAGAGGAGGACAGTAAGTGTGTGTTTTAAAATCATTTTTTTTGTTTTTTTTTTCAAAGATAGCATAATATGTCAAATTTGTTAAAACGAGTTAAACACTCAAAGTCCAACTAAATCTGATACTAAAACCTAGTTCCAAGAACAATTCCGTACATTTTAACTAATTTATTAGAGGAGGTTTCCTTTCTGTTGTTTCTGACAATCACCTCAAAATTTGGCTGAATGTATGCCTTGTATCCTTGTCTTTGAATAAAATAAAAACCAAAACCTGCTTGATAAGAAAATGAATACAAGGTTTTGTTTCGCAGGTCATTGTAAATGTAAAATTGGAACTTATCAAAATTTTCAATCGTTTTGTCAGAAAATCTGTTTCTAAAATTTATAAGTAGGCTGGCTGCATTATGAAAATAGAATCTTTGGGTAATTCTGGCATTAAATCCCAGGCTAAATTGTGTATTGCTAATGTTGTGAAAAACGGTATCGTAGCTATATATATCTTCTCCAAAATAAAATATAGTACGATTTACTTGCTCCCCTGTAAATTGAGCTCCAGCACCCATATACAAGCAGATGAAGTTATTTAGTTTTTTATTCGCGACAAATCGAAAACTAAAAGACTTTTTGTAATCACCCCTGCAATATCCGTCAAATGTGAATTTATTAGAGTAATCTTTAGAAATGATAGAATAGTTTGGAAATAATTCCAACCCAAAATCCCATTTGTCTCCGTTTGTTCGAGTTTTTGCTTGACAAAATGCATTTGAAATCGTTAAAATAAAAAGTAAAATGCAAATTGTTAACTTCATAAGGACTGCTTCCTGTATTTAATCTCTGTGGAAATGCTCAACGTCTCTATAAATATACCTAAATTAAGAGTGTGCGCAATTACCTCAGTGTTTTTTCGTTGCTCAATAAAACTATTGCAACTCTAAAATAGCACGTTCGATAATTTCATCTTTTGTCAAATCCGACCAATCAAAATTCACTTGTATATCGGCAGGAACACCATTTTCATATTCAGGATTTTTGTCCAGAGTAAGAGCTTGAGTATAGGAGAAACGATAAGTCCAGCCATTAGGAAGTTGTCCTCCGTTAGGCAGACCCAAACCTCCTCCAGTGGTGTCGCCAATCAATACCATATTCGATAGCGCCTTGGTTGAAAGAGCTGTAAATGAACCTGAGCTGTATGTTGCTCTATCAATCAGTACAGCAACTTTTTTGTCGTACCGTAAACTTGCAGAGGGAGAGACATACGTGGGTTGTGGTTCTGAAAAATCAGAATGTCCTTTTCCTGTTTTTATTCGTGAATAATAAAGTAATGTTTCTTTCTCTACAAATCTGCTTAGTATCGCAAATACATCTGACACGGCTCCTCCGCCATTTTCTCTCAAGTCCAATATAATTCCTTTGGTATTTTTGTATCGGTTCAACATAAAGTTCAGATTTATGTCATTTACTTTTCCAGTAAAAGCCGAAAACCTAATGTAACCGATTTCACCATTAGAAATAAAATCATGCGCAAATGGCCCAGAGGTGTAATAGTTTCTTGGTAAGTAATTATCCTCGATGATTCTCCAATCAAAATTGTCTTGCGCTCCGTATTTTACACCAAACGAAGAAATATTGAAATTAGAAACGAGGTTGGTGTGATCGTCCTTTAACTCTTGAAGCATTCCGCCCAAAACATCGAATAATTGTTCTTGACTCATGTCCGGACTTAATTTTGCTGAATACCTTGTCTTTACCTCATCCCAATCAATATTTTTCACATCAAAGAAGGAATACTTCTCATCACATTCATTCCATAAGTAGTCAAAATTCTGGTACGGGTCGTTGGAGGCTAAATCTTCTTCAAAAAATATTTTTTCACAAGATGAAAATAGGGGAAATACAAACAGTATAAGGTATAAGTTTTTCATAATTATTTGTTATTTGTATTAAACATGAAAGTTAATCTAATCAGGTGATGCGCCATTTCGAGTTGATCTAACTCTCCTCCAGTTTTGTAGGCGTCCCAAACGTAACTTAATTGTAATTTATTTTTGTTTTTTAAAGTTAGGGTGTAATCAAGAGAGCTACTTGCTCTAAAGCCCGAAAACATCTTAAACTCATATCCATCAAATCGTTTTGATTCATTTAGAACTGCCGCTTGTCCTGAATAAACAAAACCATTTCTAAAAGAATTATTTAATAGACCTATATTCAGTCTAAAAGCAAGATTTCTCTTGCGCTCACTTAGTGTGTAACGAAAGAACAAAAACTTTTTAGTTTTTGTTTCTGTCCGATTGAAGTCTTTTGAAATCTTAACGGACCCCAGTAATGTAGGGATTATTTCCTGTCCTATTGAGTTATTAAATAGAGATGAATTAACTCTGTTATTGCCGGTAATGTTAAGTAAACCTCCAACTTTGATATTCAAATTATCAGAACTTAATTTTTTAAACTCATAAAGTTTTGAGTAAAAGACAGAAAGTGTTTTCACTTCACTTACTAGAGAATGGTCATTAAATGAGTTCGAGTAATTGCCAAAATTATAGGATACACCAATTTCAAATTCACGATTCTTATTCAGTTTTGTTCTAGATAAGTTGATGTGTTTCTGGATTCCATTGTAAACTAGAGGTGAAGTCGCAAAGTCTCTTAAGTTTGACATACTACCACCTGAAGAAATACTAATAAACGTGGGCATATTTTTTTTAACCTCTTTTCTGGAGAGTGTTGATTCTGTTTGTGAAAAGCTCAAAGAATGAGTTAAAATAAATAGAAAAAACAGAGTTTTAGTTGTCTTCATTTATTGGGTTTTAGTTTCTTTTGTCTGCAAAACTAATGAACTATTGACTTTTCGTTAGTTTCTCGTTCGTTTTATATTTTAAAGGTCGTTTTTCACGGTTTAATTGTACTTACTAATCGCTGAATGGTGCTTTGAATACAAAAATGTGCTGCCATTCACAAAGTGAATCTATTTTGAATAGTATCTTTGTGCCATGTCACAGAAAGTTTTGTTAGTTATACCTCCTTTTACCCAACTGAATACACCGTATCCAGCTTCGGCTTATCTCAAAGGGTTTCTTGAATCAAAAGATGTTCCTGTGGCTCAAGCCGATTTAAGCATAGGATTGTTTACCGCGATTTTTAATAAAAAATACTTAACCGAGGCATTTAATGAGGCAGCTCAACATGATGAACTGGAGTATGAGTCTGTTTGGACAAACAAAGAAGAATACCTCAATCTAGTAGATGAGGTTATTGCCTTTCTTCGTTCGCCAAATAAAGAGGCAGCGAAACGACTGAGTGTTTTGAGTCTTTTTCCGAGAGGTCATAGAACTTCTAGGGTAAACAAGAACATCAACTGGGCAAAAGGTGATGCAGGTACAATGGACAAAGCAAAACATTATGCCACTTTATTTATAGAAGAATTAGGCGATTTTATTCGTGGCAATGTCGATGAGTTTTTCTCTTTTACCCGATACGCAGAACAGATTGCTACCTCTGCGAGTAGTTTTGATGGATTGGAAGATTCGCTTCATTATGAACCAACTTCTATCGAGCATCTTTTGTTCGATTTATTGGAGCAACAAATAGAAGAGCACCAACCCTCTTTGGTTTGTTTTACGGTTCCGTTTCCTGGAAATTTGTTTGCTACTTTGCGAAGTGGTCAATTCATTAAGCAGTTTTATCCCTCCATAAAAATTGCAATGGGTGGAGGTTATTGTAACACGGAGCTCAGGTCATTATCAGATTCACGAGTGTTCGATTTTGTGGATTTCATCACCCTAGATGATGGTGAAGTTCCGTTACTCAAGATTATTCAATTTCTTAATAAAGAGATTAGCATCAATGAATTAGAAAGAACTTTTGTTCGGCAGAACAATCAAGTTGTGTATCAGAATAAAACCCCAAACACTATTGTGCACCACAGCAAATTGCCTGCGCCAAATTATACTGGACTCCCTTTTTCTGAGTACGTATCTTTCTTGGATGTAATAAACCCAATGCATCGGATGTGGACCGATGACAGGTGGAATAAATTAACGATTTCTCATGGTTGTTATTGGAAACAATGCAGCTTTTGTGACGTGTCATTGGATTATATAGGCAATTATCAAAATACCACAGCCGAAGATCTAGTTAATAAAATGGAAACTATTATCGCTCAAACTGGTATCAAAGGATTTCATTTTGTAGATGAGGCTGCGCCACCTAAAATGCTGAGAGCTTTATCTCAAAAATTAATTGAAAGAAAACTAATTATTCCCTGGTGGACAAACATTCGTTTTGAAAAAACATTTGACCAAGAATTGTGCGAACTGATGTCAAAAGCGGGTTGCATTGCCGTAACGGGTGGCTTGGAAGTAGCGTCTGATAGGTTGTTGGAGAAAATGAAAAAAGGAGTAGATATTGGGCAAGTGGCGAGAGTTGGGAAGCACTTTGCAAGGAATGGGATTATGGTACATGCGTATTTGATGTACGGGTTTCCAACCCAAACCGAGCAGGAAACAATCGATTCCTTAGAAATTGTAAGACAACTGTTTCAAAATGAATGCATTCAGTCGGCTTTTTGGCACCAGTTTACAACCACTATTCACAGCCCTATTGGTCAAAACCCGGAAGAGTTTGGAATAGAAATTACTGGACCTAAATTTGAGGGATTTGCTCAGAATGATTTATGGCATAATGACCCAACTGGAGCAAATCATTCTACTTATACAACAGGTCTTAATCTTGCCTTGCACAACTACCTCAATGACGCTGGTTTAAATTTACCTCTTCAAGACTGGTTTGAGTTTGAGGTTCCACCAACAACGCATAAGCCGAACAAAATAAATGAGTTGCTCAGAAATTATTGAAAGCATTGAACCAAAACAAGCGACAAAAACTTATTAAACTCAGTCAAAAGTTTGTGGCTCAAGTTTGTTAGTTACTCCATATTCACTTTACTTTGTAAGAAATACAATCACTTTGAAAATAAACATTGCAATAGACGGATATTCATCCTGTGGAAAAAGTACTTTGGCTAAATTACTGTCCCAAAAACTCGCTTACAATTACATTGATACCGGAGCAATGTATCGTTCTGTTACTCTTTATCTAGTTAACGAAGGGTTAATCAAAGATGGAAAAATTTTGAAAGAAACTGTTATCGATTCTTTGGATAAGATTGATGTTACTTTTAAATTCAATGCTGCTAAAAATCAATCTGATACCTACCTTAATGGTGTGAATGTAGAAGACGAAATAAGATCTCCAGAAATATCTTCTTTGGTAAGCGGAATTAGTCAGTTGAAGGAAGTTCGTCAAAAACTTATCTCTTTGCAACAAAAAATGGGAGAAAGAAAAGGAATTGTGATGGACGGACGAGACATTGGAACCGCTGTTTTACCTACTGCTGAGGTGAAATTTTTTGTCACTGCAGATTTAGATGTTCGTTCCCAGAGAAGGTATGACGAATTAAAATCTAAAGGTTACGACTATTCTCTAGATAAAGTAAAAGAGAATTTATTGGAGAGAGATCACAACGACACACACAGAAAGGAAAACCCTTTGGTTCAGGCAGATGACGCCATTTTGATGGACAATACGGATTTGACTATTGAGGAACTCCTGGAAAAGTCCTATGAAATTGTATTGTCCAAAATCAATAAATAGCCCAGAATGAAAAGCAATTTCGAAATATTTTCAGTTCTACTTGCCTTAATGTTTTTTGTGTCTTGCGGCAAAAAGTCCTCTCAATCCTATATTGAATTGATTGGGGAGGCGCAAGGAACAACTTTTTATATTTCTTATTTTGATTCCAATCAAGTGGACTATAGCAGCGAGCTACAGACTATCTTGCAGGAGTTTGATGAACAGGTTTCTACTTACAAGCCAAGATCGGTAATTAATCGATTTAATGATAACCAGCTCGATACTATTTGGAAACATAAATCCCCATATCTCTATCGTTCTTTTGAATTATCTGCTGAGGTTTCAAGCTATTCCAATGGTTATTTTGATGCTGGTGTTTATCCATTAATTCAATTAATCAAATCCTCTGATTCATTGATCACTCGAGGGAACGCAACACTGGATTCGGTGCTAGCTATTAGCAGAGAGTTTATTCTGGAAAAAGAATTCGTTACCAAAAACGACAAACGAAGTGAGTTTAATTTCAACGCCATAGCTCAAGGATATTCTGTGGATGTAATTGCTGATTTTTTCGAGGAAAATGGAGTAGGAAATTTCATGGTAGAAATAGGGGGTGAGCTCAAGGTAAAAGGGAAAAACAAACAAGGAGAATTGTGGACAATTTCGCTGGAATCTCCAAATTCTACAAGAGAAAACCGTTCTGTTCAAGAAACTATAGAAGTAAATAATTTGGCAGTCGTAACATCAGGCAGTTACAGGAAATTTAAGGAAATGAATGGGAAAAGATTTTCTCACGCTATTAATCCGTTTACGGGTCAAGGTGTTACTCACAATTTGTTGAGCGTAACAGTAGTAACTAAAGATGCTGCCATCGCAGATGGACTAGCCACTGCCTTTCTGGTGATGGGAAAAGAAAAAACTCTAGAGTTTTTAAAAACCAATGATTCTTACGCTGTTTCTCTGCTTTTAATTGAGTCTAATGAAAAAGGAGAGTTTGTAAGTACTTACTCCGGTGATTTTGAGAAAATGATGTTAGTAGATTGATTTTTTACTCCAAATGAGCTGAAAATTTTTCATTTTTGAATTCTACCTCAATGTGGTTTTCCAGCGTAGTAGAAAGGGTTAGTCCCGCATAATCTGCTTTTATTGGAAATAATCTGTGCCTCCTGTCTATCAATACAACAGTGCGCATTTTCTTCACATCATGCCTCAGTATAACATGACTGGCATGCATCAAGGTTTCACCTGTATTCAGAACATCATCCACCAAAATCACAACTTTATCTTTCGGGATCTCAAGTTTCACCTCACTCGTTAGGCATTCAATTGAATTGTTTTTGTCAAAGGATAATTTTAGTAAATGAAATGAGTTTTTACTCGTTTTCTTCAAATTCTCAACAAGATGTTCTGCCAATACATATCCTTTATTTGCAATTCCTACGATGTAAATATCCGATTCGTTGAGGTTATCTTCAATAATTTGAAAAGCAATTCTGTCAATTTTCTGAATAATTTGAGCATGTGATAAGATAGGCGAGGCTTCCATATTGTTTACTTTTTTATAAAATTAATAAAAACTTCTTTACCTAGTCTAGGACCAATAGAATTGTGGGCAGCTTCCATATTTTTTATCTCAAATTTGGGAGAAAAGAGTGAGGTGTATTCCTCTTTGTTTCCACCAAAAGGCGGGTGTTCAGTATTGAGTGGAGCATCAAACATAACTCCTATGATTTTTCCTTTGGGAACCAGTATTTCATGCATTTTTTCAACATACTGCTGTCGCAATTTTGGATCAATGGCACAAAAAAAGGTTTGCTCTACCACCAAATCAAAAGATTGATTCAAGGTGAAAAAATCTTGGTGCAACAATTGCGATTCAGGGAACTGAGGAATTCTTTGTTTTAAATTTTTGAGTGGCACTTCCGAGATATCAATGACGGTTACATTTTTAAAACCCTCACGAAATAAATATTCAGCTTCGTGACTATTTCCACCACCTGGGATGAGAATTCTTAGGCTTTTGTCTCTTACTTGATCAAAATAAGCTTTGATGGGTGGAGAAACTTGATTGAGGTCCCAGCCAGTTTCGTTGTTTTTGTATTTTTCGTCCCAAAAATCTTTGTTGATAGCTGTTTTCATGGTTAGGATAATTTTTTTATTAATCGATAAGTAAGAATAGCGCCAAGAAGCGGTAAAGTTGCCAATAATACATACATATTGTAGGAGATGAAACCGAAAATTGCCGCAGCAATTACAGGAAATACGGCATTAGAAATAGATGTGATTGATTCACTAATTCCCATAAGTTCTCCCAGTTTATCTTTATCAGCATGTTGCGATATCAGTGAGTTAAAAACAGGCATGCTAAGCGATATTCCTAAATTTAAGATGTAATACAAAACCAAATAAATCCATAAGGTATCTGTTAATGTTATGGCAATAAATCCCAAAAACATAAGAGAAAAACCTAGTCTCAAGGTTTTGAGCTCACCAAATTTCACTACAATTTTTTTGTACATAAAGGCTTGATTAAAGCCCAAGAAAATTCCGGCTACGAGCATAAAATAACCAACTCCTTTTTCGTCAAAAGAGAACAAATCAATAACGAATAAAACGATCGTAGAAATGTAAAAAGCCATCGTTGCACTCATAATGACTTTCAATATCAGGACTTGTTTTACTATGTCTTTTGGGTTTAATAGATTTACTCGTTTGGCAAGATTAAAGGACTTAATAAAATTATGTTTTTGATACACTCTTCTATCCTTTTCGGGTAAGGATTCTTTCAGGAAAAATACAATGGAAAGCATGGCCAGTAGTGAAACAAAAGCAGCTACGATAATGGTTCCTAAGTAACCGATAGAATAACTTGCAGTAATACCTCCAATGGCTGGACCAATGACAAAGGCAATACCAGAAATTCCTCCTAGTGTACCAAAAATTGTTTTCTTTTCTTGTTTGGTTGTAATGTCTGAGATGTAGGCATTCGTAACAGAAATGTTGCCTCCGGTTAATCCGTCAGTGATTCTTGCAGTTCCAATGATTAGGAGTGGTAAAGAAAGATAGAAAGCTTGTCCCAAGAAACTGAACTCAAAAAAGTCAAGTGTTTGGTAGGGAATGAAATAAGCTATCCCAATGATAACCCAACTTAAAAATGTTCCGAATTGAGAAATCAATAAAATAGGTTTTCTACCTCGCGAGTCAGATAGTTTTCCTAGAAAGGGTGATCCTATAAATTGGAAAAAAGAGTAGGTCGAAAGCAGCAAACCATAGACATAGTCTGGAGCGTTCGCTTCCTCTACTATAAATGGAAGAACCGGAATCATGATACTGTACCCAATTACATTAACAAAAGTAAGCAGGTATGCAGGTACTATTTTTAGATTCTTCAAAATGAAAATGGATTAATTTGTTGAGACAAAAGTACCATAAATTTGAGGAATAAAAATGTATCTTTGTGAGAAACAAATACCAAAAAATGGAAAACGGAATATATACGAAATTTAATACTTCGAAAGGAAGTATCACACTAAGAATGGAGCATGAAAAAACTCCAATGACTGTAGCAAACTTTATTGGTTTGGCAGAAGGAACCATCGAAAATGAGGTGAAGGCTCCGGGTGAACCTTATTACAATGGATTAAAATTTCACAGAGTTATACCAGATTTTATGATTCAAGGAGGTTGTCCAAATGGAACAGGAGCTGGAGGGCCAGGTTATGACTTTAAAGATGAGTTTCATCCAGATTTGAAACACGACAAACCAGGAATTTTTTCTATGGCAAATGCAGGTCCAGGAACAAACGGCAGTCAGTTTTTTATTACTCATGTCGCAACTCCTTGGTTAGATGGAAATCATACTGTTTTTGGAGAAGTAATAGAAGGGCAAGATGTTGTGGACGACATCAGAGGTGGTGATATCATGGAATCAATTGAAATCATTAGAGTTGGTGAAGAGGCAGAAAAATTTGATGCTGCCAAAATTTTCAATGAAATGAGGTAATCTTCATTGCTAAAGAAAATAATTAAAAATAGAACAATGAAAACAACGAAATGGATAGGAGTCATAGCTGTAATTGCAAGTTTACTTGCTCTTGCGCCAGCCAAGCCTTCCTATAAGTTTGCTGTTTTGAAATACAATGGAGGTGGGGATTGGTATGCCAATCCCACTTCATTACCCAATTTGGTAAAGTTTTGTAATGCACAACTTTCCATGAATATCGACACAGAAGTGGATGAAGTGGCAGTGGGAGATCCAGGAATATTCAATTATCCTTTTTTGCATATGACCGGACATGGAAACGTGGTATTCAATGAATCCGAAGCGTCCAACTTGCGAACGTATTTATTGGCGGGTGGCTTTTTGCACATTGATGATAATTATGGCATGGATAAATTTATCCGAACAGAAATTAAAAAAGTATTTCCTCAAAAAGAACTCTTAGAGCTGCCTTTCTCGCATCCAATCTACAAACAATCTTATACGTTTTCTCAAGGTTTACCTAAAATTCATGAACACGATAACAAAGCTCCTCAAGGATTTGGAATTATAGAAAATGGCCGGGTGGTATTGTTTTATACTTACGAAGCTGATTTAGGCGATGGATGGGAAGATCAAGACGTTCATAATGACTCTCAGGAGTTAAGGCAAAAAGCCTTGAAAATGGGTGCGAACATAGTTCAGTTTGCATTAATGGGGAACTAATGGAATTAGAACCTTTAAATAGAACGTTAGAGACTACCTTGGATCAAGAGGTGTATCAGAAATTGATTGAACAGACTCAAAAGGATTTTATGATGTCAGGAATTCAATATGATTTTTCTGACTTATCACCGCAGGAACTGATGAACTCTCTTTACGAAATAATGGAGGAACTATTATCTAAAGAGTATGCTACTTTACTCAATTTATTGTACCGGATGGATATTCCTGAAACTGCAATAAGAAACCAAGATACGGAGGATATTCAGCAACACTTAGTAGAATTAATTCTTAAAAGAGAGTTTTTGAAAGTACAAATGAGGATGAAGTACTCTCAATAAATCTAAATTTTCTCAATTCAATGAAAACAGTCTGAGTCTAAAAAGTTATTTCACACTGTTTGGTTTCTTTCGTCAAATTAGTGTGTTATCCATTCGTAAGTCTTGAAAGACAACAGAGTCACAGAATTTTTTCAAACTGCTACCTTGCCAGCCCAATATGAATTGTAGTTTATTTAAACTACCTTTGCACCAAGAATACACAATTATGACATTTAAAGATTTGGGATTATCCGATTCCCTTCTCAAAGCAATTGAGAAAAAAGGATACACACAGCCTTCACCCATTCAGGAAAAGGCAATACCACAAGTTTTACAAAGAAAAGATGTACTAGCTTCGGCACAAACCGGAACCGGTAAAACAGCAGGATTTGTTCTTCCTATTTTGGAAATATTGAATAAAGAAACTTTCAAAAGACCGCAAGTAAGGGCACTGGTTCTTACACCAACCAGAGAATTAGCAGCGCAGATTCAACAAAATGTAAAAGAATACAGCCTTTTCTCAGAGTTGAAATCCACTGTGATTTTTGGTGGAGTAAACCAGAAACCACAAGTTTCTACACTGAAACAAGGAGTTGATATTTTGATTGCCACGCCAGGAAGGTTAATTGATTTGAACAATCAAGGATTTATCAATTTGAAGAAAATTGAACTCTTTGTGTTAGATGAAGCAGATAGAATGCTCGACATGGGATTTGTTCGAGATATTCAACGAATTATGGCAATTTTGCCAGAAAAAAGACAAAACTTGTTGTTTTCTGCTACTTTTTCGAAAGAAATAAAAAAACTTGCAAACGGCATTTTGACAAATCCGGTAATGGTAGAGGCTACTCCAGAAAATACGACAGTGGAGGTGATAAAACAGCGAGTAATAAGGATGGATAAGCCAAGAAAAACAGCTTATACCATCAAAATGATTAGCGAAGGAGATTGGCAGCAAGTGCTTATTTTTACGAGAACAAAACACGGAGCCAATAAATTGACCGAAAAATTAAACAACAAAAAGATTTCGGCCATGGCAATTCACGGAAACAAAAGTCAGAATCACAGAACCAAGGCCTTGGCTCAGTTCAAAAAAGGAGAGGTAAGAGTATTGGTGGCAACCGACATAGCAGCTCGTGGAATTGATATTCCGTTGTTGCCTCATGTTATCAATTACGAAATTCCAAATATATCCGAAGATTATGTTCACCGAATTGGAAGAACAGGAAGGGCAGGAGCAAATGGTGTGGCTATTTCATTGGTTGATAATGATGAATTAGCTTACATTCGAGACATTGAAAAGCTAACGAAACAAACTTTTGACAAAGAGATAATCGAAGGATACGAACCTCCTCATATTGATGAATCTCAAATAAAAAAGCCAAAAGGAAATCCGGGTCAAAACAGAAATAGAAAAAGAAATTCTAGAAACCCAAACAGCAAACCTGGAAATAAAAAACATTACTACCAAAAAGGTTCAAAAGGAAAAGGTGGAAAATAATAGACACTGAATGAAGAGTTGCAAATCCTTGAATCGAGAAGATTCAAGGATTTTTTTGTTTAATACCAATGAATTAATCTAGTTTTCTCCATTGAGAGGCAAATAAACCAATCATCACAAGGGTAAAGGTGATTTGGATGTAGTCTGCTTTTAGGGTTTCCAAGAATACAAAAGTGGAAACTACCAAGGCCACATTAGTAACCAAATACAACCAGAAACCTG
This sequence comes from Flavobacteriales bacterium, assembly GCA_965660305.1. GTDB lineage: Bacteria > Bacteroidota > Bacteroidia > Flavobacteriales_D > CAJJDF01 > CAJJDF01. Next base: position 22,603 of record CBFHZD010000013.1, read on the forward strand.
ATTTTTTTTGGCGGTAGAGGAGAATTGCCGATAGCAAAGAAACTCCATGTAAACCGGCATAGGTAAAACAAAATTGGGTTGTAAAATCCTGAAGTACGGAGTCTTTTGAAAATTCCGATTCGCTAATTAGAATTACAGCGGCTGTAGCCATCAAGTAAAGAATAAGGAGTAAATCCCAAATCAGGGTAAACCAACAAAGAAATCTCAAAAAAGGAGAGGGCTTGTTTTTTCCTAAAATAATTCTTTTGATTAAACTCGGTTTAATTGCTCCTTCCATTGGCGTTAAATAATTTTAAAGCTTTAATAATTCGGGAACCATACCACGAGTATAATTCACCATCTACAATTTTGATTTCGGTTTGTGGAAGCAACTTTTTTAGTTCTTTCACTTGTTTTTCCTTGAAGGGAAATGGCTCTGAAGACAATAAAATTGTCTCAGGATTAAGTTCAATGATTTCATTTTCGGTTAACTCAGGATAGCGAGAATAAGCAGACGAGTTACATAAATTGGTGTATCCATCTAACCTCAACATTTCGTTAATGTAGTTATTGTTTCCCGCAACCATGTAGGGATTTTTCCAGATAAAGTAAAGAGCCTCCTTGGCTTTGCCAGTTTTTAGCTTTACTTCCAACTGTTCTATCTCTCGAATGATTTGGTCACTTTTTTTGGTAGTTTTTGTTATTCTGCCTACCTCACCAATCATTATTTTTGCATCATTCAGGTTGTAAATGTCGCTCATCCAAACCGCAAAATCCTTTGCCAATTCATCTATTCCTTCCTTGTAATTTTCTTCTTTGTTTCCCAGAATTAAGTCGGGTTTCAAACTTCTTATTTTGTCAAAGTTGAAGTTCTTGGTTCCGCCAATGATCGTTTTGTTTTGTTTCAAACCTTTGGGATGAACACAGAATTTTGTTACACCCACAATTTTTTCCTCCAATCCCAAATCAACCAAAAGTTCGGTTTGGGAAGGAACCAACGAAACAATCCTGTCACAACGAATAGGAAGAGAAACCGAGCGGTTCATTTGATCAATTACATTCACAGTTTATAATATTTAAAAAAGTGTAAAAAGAATTATTGAATTCATTTATGAGTCATTTGTGAGAGCAGCATTCAATAAGTGGATCAATTCAGATGTAGAATTAATCTTGTTCAGGCTTTCACTGGACAAGAGGGTGGTTAGGGTTTTATTTTGTTTCCGAACTATCACAGGATAACTTTCTGCTTTTGGAAACCGCGACTCAAACTCATCAATGTGATAAAATATCATTTCGTTGTCATGATTCTTTTTGAATGACTTCCACTCAGATTTTTCTTTCCAGTTTCCATGAGTGAGCACACACAAATTACAAGAGTACGAGTCGGGATGAATTATTTTATGGGCAAAGTCAATTGCCTTACTCATGAAATTTGACTGGGCATTGTAAACAAAAATGATAGAAGAACTCATTGTTTTACAAAGTATTGCTCATAGGGTTTGTTTACCGGAAGATTTCCTGTTAACACAAAGCTGGAGTCAAATTCAAAATACCTGGCTTGTTCTGTGCCATTAATCTTGTAGCTCACAAACAATTTATATCCCAATTTCACATCTTCACTACTCAAGACTTGTACCTCAGAAAACCTCGTGATTGTGGCTTTTTCATCTTTGTTTCTTTTTATCCACTGAGAGGCTAATAATCGTGGTAACTGAACCGTATCCAAATACCCAACCTTGGAAATTACCGAATAGGCATTTATTACTGTTGCCATTGACGATTCTAAGTTATCTGTGCTCAGTAACAACTTATCAAAATAGTCGTACACTTTTTTATTCTCAACGGCATCTTGGGGCAATACAGGATTTCGTCTGTAATACCCGTAAAACCAATCGTGTTCTTTCCCAATAAATTTATATTTCATTAATTGTTCCAGGTCTTTTAATTTTCCATCTGGATAAAGAAAAAACTGAGTTTTATAGAGGTATTCATCGTTTCCTTCTTTGGCCACAAAAAAATGATTGAGGTCGTAAGTAGAAAATTCTTTGTTTCTTTTAATAGTGTCGATTTTTTTTTCAATCAATTGCTCATAAGACCTCAAGGAACTGTCTGTTAACAGGTTTTTTTTTCGGAGTAAGTCTATGTTGTTTTTGATTTTCTCAACTTCCATAATTCTTTTCGGACTTGTTTTGTACAACTCACCAAATCCATAAGATTTATAATCGTCTCCAAATATTTCTCGCAAGTGCTCCACTACAACTTGCTCGGCTCTTTCTTGCGCATTATCTTGGGAGAAACCGAAAGAGGCAGTAATCAGGAATAAAAAGACACCAAGGTATTTCATAAACTAAGTTTTGTTTTTTTTCTTCAAAAATTATTCCAAATTATCCAAAGTATTCTTTAAAACTAAAAGTATCTTTCAGTCTTACACCTTTTTCGGTAGATTGAAGGGTGCAGCACTCATTGTTGTAATCATGCTCCAAGAACAATACGATGTCGTCTTCTACACATTTGTTCAGAAAAAACTCTTTTTCATCCAAAGTTAATAGGGGTCTGGTATCATATCCCATCACATAGGGCAGAGGGATATGTCCGACCGAAGGAAGCAGATCTGCCATGAAAGCAATTTTTTTTCCTTTGTAAGTCATAATCGGAATCATTTGACTTTCGGTATGGCCATCTGCAAAGAAAAAATCCATGTCTGTGATAATTCCCTTCGAAAAGTTTCCGTTTCGCTCTACAAATTTTAACTGACCCGATTCATGAATAGGTAAAATGTTTTCTTTCAAGAAAGAGGCTTTTTCTCTTGCGTTTGGTTCAGTCGCCCATTTCCAATGGTTTTCATTGCTCCAATAAGTCGCATTAGGAAAATAGGGTTCATAACGCTCTTTTGTGTTGTTGTGAATAATAGCTCCACCACAGTGGTCAAAATGAAGGTGTGTAAGGATTACATCCGTAATTTCATCCAATCCAAACCCTAGCGCTTCAATTGATTTCTTTAGTGAATCATCCCCAAACAGATGGTAATGGCTAAAAAACTTTTCGGACTGCTTGTCGCCAATTCCAGTATCAATTAATATCAATCTGTTTTCATCCTCAATTAACATGCACCGCATGGACCAATTACACATGTTATTGCCATCAGGTTCATTGGTTCTTGACCATAATGATTTTGGCACAACGCCAAACATGGCACCTCCGTCTAGTTTAAAGTTTCCAGTGTTAATTGGATGTATTTTCATAGTGTTGTATTTTACTCTAAATATAGTGTTTTTTCAGTTTCACTGCCAAATGGAAAGAGTTTCAAACCCATAATTAATTCAAGTACCGAGAGATTAAACTGGTTACAGTTTCTTCTTCAGATTCCGTTTTTATTTTCTCAAAAGCAGAATCGCTTAATTCCTTTTTTACTTTAGCTTCTACCGCAATCAATGGCTTTTCATCCGGTGGTTCTGGGAAAAGATTTTGTTCTTTGAATAATCTCCGTGTTACCACAGCAACTAAATGTGCTCCGGCATAGTCTTTTTTTTGTTCCAATAAATAGGAGAGTGCAATCAATCCGTAAGCATCCTCAGTCGTAGAATCTTGTTCTCTGCGCAAGTCATAATACTTGGAAATTAGCCGTTCGGCTTCCTCAAAATCTCCTTGTGCTGTTGACACAAAAGACTTGTTAAAATGATCAATCATAAACATACCTTTGCTGTTCGTTGCAGCACTTAGCTTCATACTTTCGTCATAGTAAGCTTCAGCTCGTTTCATGTCTCCAACTAGGCGCCACATTTCAGCATTTTGGTGGGCACGGTACATCAACCATTTTTTGTTCCCAGAGGTTTTCGCAAGCGATTTCAACCCTTCGCTTAATTCTGCCAATCTGTTGGTGTCCAATTCCCTTTGGGCATTTCTGCACAACGAAGTGAGCGCCCTGCCAATGAGAGTATCGTTGTTAGTTTCATTTCCTATTGCCAATACCTTTTCAGCCAATTGTATTGATTCATTGTCTTTACCTTCTTTAAACAATTGGTAGGCCTCACTCAGCATTTTTTTTGGATCTATTTCCTTTTTTTCTTCTTGTGGGTTATCGGCTGGTGCTTCCTCTGGAAGAGAAGTACAACTGAATACAAAAGCCAATACAAAGAGAAGGTGTGCGGGTGTTTTGTAAGTCATAAAAGGAATTATTTTGATTAAGTCATTACTTTTTTTAGTCCGTAACCTTGAGTTTACAGACGAGTCATTATCCAAATATATAATTTTTTATGCTTGGAGAAATAGAAATCCACTCTCAGTAGCTTAATCGTAAGCTACCGGTTTGTTGGGGTAGGTAGTTTTTTAGTTACATTTATAGTAACTGATTATCCTTTTATCCCAAATAGGATAAAAGAGTTTTGAAAATTCAGTTGAAGATTTATTTTTAGAACGTCATTTTAAAACCTGTTAGGTTGAGTTATTTTAGTTTTCTTCAAAGAAATCATAGTCAATTTCTTTTACTTCATAGATTGTTTTAACTTGAATTCCAACATTGTATTGATGCATTAAATCTGCGAGTTTCAATCCATCAATTAAAATAATTGAATGATGAGCTTCTCTTGCCTTTTTAATAGCTAAATCATCAAAAGTCGATGTCGTTATGAATACTCCTTTTGAAGTGTCTCCGCTCATTGCCCCAATGAAATTCCTAATATCCTTTTCGCGCACTTTATTTTCATTGTATCTTTTTGCTTGAGTGTAAATTTTTTCGAGACCAAGCTTGTCTTCATTAATAATACCATCAATTCCGCCATCTCCTGATTTTGAAGTTTCAATAAAATCGCCATACCCCATTTTTTTTAGTAAAATCAAAATTACTTTTTCAAAGTAGTACGGGTCAATATCTCTAAGTTTCTCAAGAAGTTCTGTTTTAACTTCAGATTCGATTGTTTCAAACCCAGTATCAATGAGATCCTGAGGAGAAGCGTTATCAATATCAATAGTTTCTATTTCAGTTTTATCCTTTTTTTTACTTTTTGCAGACGCACGATGTTGAATGAAATCCGGGTCGTTTTGTAAGTCCGACAATAATAATTGACCACTTTCCAATGCTTGCTTTCCCTTTTCTCCAATTTTCACTATTCCTCTTTTTGGATAGAAAACAAATTTGCCCATT
>CBFHZD010000013.1:27731-59731 GCA_965660305.1 Flavobacteriales bacterium
TCAATTAGAGTGTTAGCTCCAGTGCTTGTCTTTTTATCTAAAAGTTCTTTTGGTAAATCGGAATAATAATTTTCACGAACTCTTCTTGCCAATTCTCTGCTACTTATTGATACATCAGAACTCAATACTTCTAAAATTGGCATAAAGGTTTCATGATATTTAGGTAATTCCATTTTTTATTCTTTTAATTAATTATGAGGGTTTTATACCTGAAAGTTAGCGATTATTTTCTAATTGACCACAAGTCAAATTTTGAAACAGAACTGTGTGTCTTTATATTATTCATGGTCAACTTTGAAAGTTTGGCGACTATACAAATATGTTTAAACTTTCATAAATAAATTGATTATCTATGATCTATAGCCTATGTTTTAACCATTCTTTTTTTGCATCACTGTCACTGAATTTGCTAATCTTTTTTCATTTCCAATTAGGGTCGTATAATATCGTTGTTCAACCCCATATAATAATTGTTTAAGATTTTCATCTGTTCCAATAGTAAAGCATTCATCTTCATCTGAAAACTCTAATTCATTGCAATATTCTTTAATATAATCATATATTGAATTTCTTTGTGCCGGATTGAAATTATTAAAAGTGTCCATCGCCATCGCTATCCTTTTTCTATTTGCTTTTTTAACTTTTGTAGCATCATAATCATCCACAAGGTTTATAAAGTCATTTTCCAAAAAAGTTTCTGTATCAGCTTGTGTCGCCTCTCTATAAAGTTCTCCAATACCTGTAAAAATCGTTGTGATTGAAGTCAATTTTTTGAAATATAAAATGTCATCTGTTTTATCATAAATTGCGTCAGCTATATCCTTAATTACGATAATCGGATTTTCTGAATTTAGTTCTGGTTCGTTATTTAATGGAAACCATTTTTTATTTATGGTTTGACTTTTCGATAATTTTTGAAAAAAGTAATATCTGTCATTTTGATAGGAACATAGATAACTTAAACTTGAATAATCAGCATTAACGATTTGGTTATATTCTGCTGAATTGAAATCGTTCGTGAGAAGGTCAATTATATATTCTGTTTCAGAAAATTCGTCAATTGCAAACCATTCATCATCTTCTAATTTATAATCGGTATCATATTCGTGAGGGTTGTCTAAATCATCTGGAAAATCAAATACATTTTCATCGGACATTATTTTAACAAAATGTCCGTTTTGTCTTGATTTTTTGGCAAGTAAATGGTTCATAATTATTTGGTAAAATCTATAAATGTAAAATTGTTAATTCTTCTTAACTGTTCAAACTCCGTATTCTTTGGGTCTTTCAGAACTCTACGGGTAATGATGAAAATCTTTATTTCATTCGTGGTCGTCAAATAGTAGAAATGATATTTGAATATTAAAAAAAGAGGATTGAAATATAATGTTTGAGATAAAAAAGTAAAAACGAACAGAATTGCAAATACAAAGATTAATGTGTGATCATATGGGACGCTTAATGCAACAAAAAAGTATCCTAAATAACTCGGTAAAAAAGCATTATTAGCCTGTTCAATACTTTTTATCGTTCCCAAAGAAATATTGTCTTTGCTTAAATATCTCGCAATTATAAGGCTTAAAAAAGTCAATAAAATTGGAATTAGGAAATACAAAATATAGGATACGTAATTTGGAAGTCCAAAAAGGTAGCAATTTAAATTGTTGATAAGAACTTCTTTTTTAACTAGATAGACCACAATAATTAATGATGAAGCGTTGAATGTCAATAAGAGCCTATAGATGAAATTCATTCTTTTTGATTTTTGGTTTGGTTAAAATGCGCTGTAACTTGTGGTGGTTAAAAGGAGATTTTATATTACTATTTTTACTTCCCAATTATTATTTAAATTTTAACTTAAAATACAAGCAGATGGAACATGTACCAATTCTATTCTTGGTATGGTTAAGTTTTTTCCTTCGGAAGTTACCAATTAATTTTTCCAAGTCTTTATTTGCCCGAGAAATTCATTTAAGAGGTGGTTTTTCTTACTTGAAATGCAGGTTTCGGCTGTTTACATTTTTTAACACACTAATTTCCTGAGACAATCATTATATTTCTTATACTTACATGAACAAACCGAAATTATTTGATAGAATTAAAGCAAATCACCAAAACCTATGTAACAGGAGAGCTTGAATACCAAGCACTGAAAGGAATTGATTTGACTATAAAGCCAAATGATTATTTGGCGCTCATGGGATCATCGGGTTCGGGAAAATCAACTTTAATGAATATTATTGGGGCGTTAGACGTACCTACTTCTGGTGAATATTTATTAAGAAACAAACCCATTCACGAATTGGATGACAATCAAATTTCAGAGTTTAGAAATCAAGAAATTGGCTTTGTTTTTCAAACCTTCAATTTATTACCCAAATTATCTGCCCTAGAAAATGTGGGTTTACCTTTGTTGTATGCCAAAGAAATTGGCAAAGAAGAACGTGAATCCAAAGCTAAAGAAATGCTCGAGTTAGTAGGATTAGGCGATAAATTATTGAACAAACCCAACGAAATGAGCGGAGGACAAAGACAAAGAGTGGCAATAGCCAGAGCTCTGGTAAACTCACCTTCTTTGATTTTGGCAGATGAGCCCACGGGAAATTTAGATTCTAAAACTTCGGAGAGTATCATGGAGTTATTTGCAAACCTGCATAAAAAGGGACAGACGATTTTGTTGGTAACACACGAAAACGAAATTGCGGAGTATGCCCAAAAAACAATAGTATTAAAAGATGGAATAATAGTAGAATAGATGAAAAATAATAAAATAGCCATAGGTATAATCGGAGTTGTTCTAGTAGCTCTGTTCGTTTGGTATTTCCAATCTGGAAACACGGAAGGGGTTAGTAAATCAATGATAACCAAAGTAATAAAAGGTGATTTGCCTATTGAGGTAATTGCTACAGGTGAGTTGGAAGCACGAAATTCACAGAATATTTATGCACCTTCTCTTTTAAGAAGTTTGGGAGTGAGTCAAATTAAGATTTCTGAAATGGCAGACGAAGGTACCATTTTGAAGGAAGGAGATTTTGTGGCTTCCCTAGATCCCTCTGAGATTGGGACAAGCCTGAATCAATTGGAGATAGACAAAGAGCAAAAATTATCGGATTTGAAATCAGCTAAATTGGATACAGCTCTTACGATGCGTGCCGAAAGAGAAAGTATTTTGAACTTGAAATACGCAATGGAGGAGAGTGACTTGGAGGTGAAACAATCGAAGTTTGAACCTCCAGCAGTACAGCGAAGAGCACAAATTGCGCTTGAAAAAGCCACAAGAAATTACAACCAGGCGATTACTAACATTAAGTTGAAACAACAACAGGCTGTTTCAAAAGTATTTGCAGTACAAACTGAATTGAGACAGCTTGAAGCAAAAATAGAAAAAATGCTGACCGGACTACAAAGCCTTAAGGTAACTGCTCCGCAAAATGGTATGCTGGTATATTATTCCAATTGGAATGGAAAGGTAAAACCTGGTTCAACGGTCAATACATGGAACCCTATCATTGCGAGTATTCCTGATTTATCTGAAATGATTTCGAAAACTTACGTGAATGAAATAGACATCAGTAAAGTAAAAAAAGGACAGCAGGTAAAGATTACGGTAGATGCATTTTCGGAGAAAAAAATTGAGGGAGAAATTGTAACCGTTGCCAACATTGGCCAACAACAATCAGGCTCAGATGCCAAGGTATTTGAGGTAGAAATAAAGGTAAATAAACCAGATTCTATGTTGAGACCCGCTATGACAACTTCCAACAAAATAAAAATTAAGGAATTGAAACAAGTGTTGTTTGTTCCTTTGGAATGCGTGTTTACTGAAAAAATGGTTCAGTACGTTTTTGTAAAAAGTGGAAGTAGTTTCATTAAACAACAAGTAAAAACAGGAGAAGCCAGCGAAGAGTACATTGCGATTATAGAAGGCTTAGAGGAAGGAAACGAAATATCGATGATAGCTCCTGAAGGTGCTGAGGAAATGGAGATTGAATTAAACCAGTAAGGAAAAGAGAAATAAAACCCATGTTAAAAAATGCCTACATAGCTTTTGAATCCATTTTGGCGAATAAGTTTCGTGCGATTCTGACAACACTTGGAATTATTTTTGGAGTGGGAGCGGTTATTTCTATGCTTGCCATTGGAAATGGGGCGCAACAAAAGATTCTGGATCAATTAAAAATCGTAGGAGTAAACAATGTCATTGTGCAATCCATCTATGAGCAACAAGACAACAAACAGGAAGAAGAGGAAAGTGAACCGGGCCAAGCCAAGAAGTTTTCGCCAGGATTGACTTTAAAGGACTTGAATAATATCAGAGAAATTGTTCCCAATATCGAAATGATTTCTCCTGAAGTAGCCTACGAAACTTATGCATTAAGTGCTACTATTAGGAAAAAGACCAGGGCAGTAGGAGTGAACCCCGATTATTTCAAGATTTTTAATGTAAGTTTGGAACAAGGAGGTTTTTTTAATGAATTACACAATTCAAACAACAAAAAAGTATGTTTGTTGGGCAGTACACTCAGCAAGCAGTTATTCCCAAAATCAAGTCCTTTGGGCCAAACGATAAGAGTAGGAAAATTGAACTTACAAGTCATAGGAATTATTCAAAATGTGGGAGGTATTTCTGACAACCTACAAGCCATGGGGATAAATGATTACAACAATGAAGTGTATGTGCCTATTGAAACATTATTGTCGCGATTTCGAGACAGAGGCAGAGTGCAAATTAATTCACGAGGTAGAAGATCAGAGGAACAAAATCCCAATCAGCTTGATAAAATTATTGTTCAGTTGGCTCACTCAGAGGAGGTTTCGCCCAGCGGAAAGTTAGTGGATAGGATACTGACCAGAAGGCACAACGAGGTGTCTGATTTTAAAGTGAATATTCCGGAGCAAACCCTAAAACAACAGAAAGAAACAGATGATTTATTCAATTGGTTGTTGGGAGCAATTGCTAGTATTTCTTTGGTGGTAGGAGGAATTGGTATTATGAATATTATGTTGGCTTCTGTGCAAGAAAGAATTAAAGAAATTGGATTGAGAAGAGCAATTGGAGCAAAAAAAAATGACATCAAACAGCAATTTATTTTAGAAGCTTCTTTCATCAGTTTATTTGGTGGAGTAATAGGAATTATATTGGGGATTTCGTTGAGTTATGCGGTTGAAATTTTTCTTGAAATGCCCACGAAAATCTCTGTCTTTTCCATTTTTTTATCCTTTATTATATCTGTACTTACCGGGATAGTTTTTGGTTATTTACCAGCCAACAAAGCCGCAGAACAAAATCCCGTAAACTCATTGAAGTATGAATAAATCACTGATCATTTTATTGCTGTTTGTCTCTGGCATTAGTTATTCTCAACTAAAATTATCGCTGGAGGATGTCATAAAACTCGCCCATGGAGAAACTATTTCAGCAAAAACGGTAACAAATAATTTTGAGAACAATTACTGGCGCTATTACGCTTATAAACGTTCTTTTTTGCCTTCCTTAACATTCAATGGAACTTTGCCCAATCTTAATGTGGGAATTGATGAGATTCCTCAACCCGATGGAACAAGTGATTTTAAGAGAAGGAGTCAAATAAACTATTTGGCAGGATTGGAATTGCGACAGGCCATTCCTTGGACTGGAGGAAATGTTTTTATTTCCTCAGAAGTTGCCCGTTTGGATGTGTTGGGAGTAAACGAAAGAACCTCGTTTAATAGTACACCTTTTTACATTGGATACAGCCAAGCCATCAATAAATTTAACCCATACAAATGGCAAAAGAGAATTGAGCCTTTGAACTTTGAGGAATCCAAAAAACGGAGTGTGGAGCAAAATGAAGATATTTCGATTGAAGCAGTTCGCCTGTTTTTTGATGTCATTAACAACGTTTCGAGGTACGAAATTGCGCAAATAAATGTTGCCAACAGCGATACGTTATTTAAGATATCGAAAGGAAGGTACAATTTGGGTAAAATTGCCGAAAGCGAATTGTTGCAAATAGAACTTACTTTGCTCAATGCCGAAAGAACATTGGCTCAGTCTGAGCTGGATGTGGTGGTAAGTAAACAACAACTCAAAACCTTTTTAGGACTTTCTCCTCAAGATGATATTGAATTAAGTTTAGAGGCATCTGTTCCTGAAATGATAGTTGATATCCCAAGAGCTATTGAAATGGCAAAAGAGCATAGGTCTGAGATTATTACTTTTAAAAGGAACTTACTAGAAAGTGAGAGGGAACTGGAACGAGCAAAAAGAGAAAACAGTTTTAGTGCAGATTTGTTTGTTTCATATGGTTCGTCCCAAACTGCCAATAACCTCGAGGGGTCTTTGGCCAATTTACAAGACCAAGAATCTGTAAACATGGGGATTTCTGTGCCGATTTACAATTGGGGATTGAACAAAGCACGAGTGAAACAACAAGCGGCCAATAGCGAATTGATAAATAACCAAGTGGAACAAAGTAAAATCAATTTTGAAAGGGAAGTGTTCATTCAAGCCACCCAGTTTAACTTGATGAATAAACAGGTAGAAATTGCTAAAAAATCGATGGTGGTTGCCGAAAAGAGATATGCCGTTTCTAAGCAGCGGTTTTTGATTGGAAAGAGTGATATTTTGACTTTTAATAACTCACTTACAGAAAGAAATCAGGCGGTAAACTCATACAACCAAACTCTCCTTCAATATTGGACTTTCTATTACAGAATTAGAAAGTTGACTCATTATGATTTTGAAAAAAAACAAGTGATTCGTTTTGATTCAAAGCTTTAAAATGTCTTCCGGTTGTTTTCTTGTGTCAAAGTCACTTTTTTCAGGTAACACCAATCTATGATCAACCTTTGTTATAGTTTTTTTTAGGACGGTTTTTACGAGCGACAAGTTCGTAGGAATGATTGATTAATTCCATAATTTTTTCGTCAGGTATATCACTTTGAGTTTGCACGGTATTCCAATGCTTTTTGTTCATGTGGTAACCGGCCGATACGGCTTGATAGTGTTCCCTTAATTCAATGGCATAATCGGGATCACACTTTAAATTAATTCCTTCGAATGAATCGATATCTGTTAAGGCAAAAATCTTCCCCATAACTTTAAATACCAAAGTCTTGTTATCAAAAGGAAAACCTTCCGTTACTTCTGGTTTTGCTAGGCAAAATGCTCTGTATTCTTCAATGTTCACTGCTCGTATATTTTATACAACACAGGTTTACTGGGAGAAGCATCGTTTTCAAATGGCGCAATTTGTAAATTCAACAAATAAAGTCCATCTTCAATTTCGTTGCTAACGTAAATAAACTCGGTAATCGTTTTGTTCAATTGAATGTCTGTAGGGTAATTCCAAAAAGCTTTGTGACTTAAAAGTTCTCCAGCATCCACTTCTTTATCAACAGAGGGTAAGTCAATTAATAAATGATCTACCCCAATTTGCCTCAAATAAAGCGCAGCTTTGTGACACAAATAAGGAGGATTTGAATTGGAATATTGTCTGCTAAGCTTGTCGGAGTCATTCGGTAAAGTCCTCAAAACTATGGCCTCGGGTGAGTTTTCTCCAATCGCTTCTACAAGTTGTTCTTTTGTAATAATTAAATCACCTTTACTCCGGGTTCCTTCATTTGTGTCCCAAACAAGAGGAGCAATAGAAACAACTTGACTAAAAAAATGAAAAGTGGTAAGGTGCTCGTTAATGGAGTGAATTTCTTTGTCGATATGTCCCACAGTTTCTGTGTGGGTACCATTTCCATGAGGATTAAAAGTAATGTTACGAAAATTAACAGAGCCACCTTCTGCCACACTTCCAATAAATCCATCGCCCTTTACAGGTTCAATTGAGATGGGGGAAACATACCATGCACTTGAGTTATCGGACTTTGTGGAAAGTCTCATGGAGATGTCAAGCGGTTTGGATAAATCTAGCTGATAGGTACCACTTTTAAATTCTACGGTTGTTTTCATAGCTAAAGTTATGAAAAAAAATAACTCTCAAAACTCTGCAGAAGTAAATAGTTTGATTAATTTTAAACATGAGTTTTCCTAAAAGAGATAAGCAAGTTACCCCATTAAAATTGGCGATAGAAAGATTGTTAAAAGCCTATAAAATTGAAGATAAAATGGACGAATTGGATCTTCATAAGGAATGGACTGAAATGATGGGGAATGCTATTGCCGCAAAAACAAAATCATTGGAATTGAAAAAACGAGTGCTTGTCATTGGAATAGAATCCTCTGTGCTTCGACATGAACTTTCTTTTGCCAAGGAGAAATTAAAAGAATCATTGAATAGAAAACTAAAAAAACGTGTAGTGGATGAAATTCTGTTCAAATAAATAGAAATTAGTATCAAAAAAATCAGACATTGATAGGAATAAAACGGATAAAAAACTATATTTTTGTCCTTTCAAAAAAACAAACACATGGCAGATATAGAAAACTTTGACGTACAAGAGATTAGCGATAAAATCCAAGATAAATTTGAACAAAACAAAAACACCATTTACCTTGTTTTAGGTGCAATTGCGGTTGTGATTGCTGGTTTTTGGTGGTATAACAACAACCAAGCTCAAAAGTCAACTGAAGGAAGTAGTGTGATTTGGAAACAAGAAAATAATTTTGGATCAAATAACTTCCAGGTAGCAATTGATGGAGATCAAAACAATATCGGTTATGCCGCAATTTCAGAGGAGTACAGTGGAACACCAGCCGGTGATATTGCAGCTTACAACATGGGTGTTGGTTACCTAAATATGGGGCAGTTTGCCGAAGCAATTGATGCGCTTGAGGGAGTAAGTTTCGATGACGAACTGATTGGAGCTATTGCGAAAGGTGCTTTGGGAGATGCTTATTTTGAAATTCAACAAGCAGATAAAGCAATTTCAAATTACAAGGCAGCAGTGAATCATTCAACCAATGATTTCACAACTCCCGTTTACCTCAAAAAATTAGCTATTGCACAAGAAGAGGTAGGAGATATTGCTGATGCAATTGCTACTTACGAAAGAATTAAAAAAGAATTTTCTAGCTCTGCGGAAGCTCAAGGGATAGAGAAATTTATTGCACAACTTAAAAAATAATTATGGCTACAGCCTCAACTAATTTATCTCAATACGATAAAGATTTAATCCCGAATGCATCAGAGATGTCATTCGGGATTGTTGTTTCCGAGTGGAACGAACAAATAACTGAAAACCTATTAAAGGGAGCGTTTGACACACTCATCGAAAACGGAACTTTACCCGAAAATATTCTGGTGAAACATGTGCCAGGCACTTATGAATTGCCTTTGGCTTCTCAATTAGTCATTGAGCACACAGAGGTGGACGCTGTGATTGCTATTGGGAGTGTAATTCAAGGAGAAACAAAACACTTTGATTTTGTTTGTGAGGCTACTTCGTTGGGAATAAAAGATGTGAACTTAATGTATGGTGTACCTGTAATTTTTTGCGTGCTTACGGACAATACAATGCAGCAAGCCATTGATAGGAGTGGAGGTAAACACGGAAACAAAGGCGTAGAATGTGCAATTGCAGGAATTAAAATGGCAGCTCTGAAGAAAGAACTGTTGCCAAATCAGTAAAGAAACGAACCGATTTACAACTAACAGCGATTCAATTTCTTATCGATTGTATTACTTACCTCTTCAACATTCTAAATTGATAACCTAAAGTCATGCAGGCTTCGAGATACGAGAAGTTCTGAGAAGCTTTGTCATTTCCTGAGGTATTAGTGATGACGTCTGGTAATGAGACATACCCCACTTTTATGGCAGGATGAAGAAATAGTTTTTTGAAGAAAAACAATTTAAAACCTCCATTTGCATTAATGGACCCACCTGCCAGGTGGAAGTCATCGGTGCCAAAAGAATCGAACAAAGTAGCATTCGTTTTTGGAACAGCTGCTCCAAGACCTAATCCTGCAACCAAATCAATTGCAAACTTTCGGTTAGATGATTGATACAGCAACTCGTTGTAATCAAGTTCTAAATAAATGATGTTCAATCCATCGGTGTGTTCATACTTTACAAAGTCACCCGAAATGTCCATGAGTCTATCCTCATAGTTATCTGCCCATTTGGTACTTGCGGCATTGCTAATTGAGCCATCTACTCTGGCTTCTTGAGAATTATCCAACACATATTTCATGTGATCGACACTAACAGATAACGATAACTTATTGGTTAGATAATAACCAACTCTCAGGTTATACTGTGGAATAGTCAATAAACCTGGATTAAAATATACCTTGGGATCAAATTTTGTTTGACGATCTTTTGCTTTGGCCTGTTTTATTTTAAAATCATAACCATTTCCCCAAAATCTTATATCGCTGGAGCTGTATGTGGATCTGTTGTATCCCCAAGAAGCAAAAAACTTACCTTTTCTGTTTTTATAAACATCTCCATCAGTTGTATGTTGTTGTACATCCACAAGATTTTTTCTTGTGGAATCCTCTGTTTGAGTCAGTCCAAAATTTGAAAGAAACAGGCCAAATAAAATGAGTGCTTTTGTTTTCATTATGGGGTATTCATTTTTACTACTTGGGTAGGTTTAATGTTGTTGTTTCTCCAATTTATTTGTTCTATCACATTTGCTGATAATAAATCAAATGCAATAGCAGAAGGAGTTCCGTCCTGAGCAGCAATAGGAGTACCAGCATCACCAGCCTCTCTTATACTTTGTACGAGTGGTATTTCTCCCAAAAGTTTTACATCTATTTGTTCACACAAATCTTTCACTCCATTTTTTCCGAAAATATAATATTTGTTTTCTGGTAATTCCTCTGGAGTGAAATAGGCCATATTCTCAACTACTCCCAGCACGGGTACGTTTATATTTGGCATCTTGAACATGTGAATTCCTTTTTTCACATCAGCAAGCGCAATTGCCTGTGGAGTACTGACAATAACAGCTCCCGTAATTGGAACTAATTGTACCAAAGTTAAGTGAACATCTCCGGTTCCAGGAGGTAAATCAATCAACATGTAATCCAATTCTCCCCAATAGGTGTCAATGAACATTTGTCTGATTGCTTTACTAGCCATGGCACCTCTCCATACAATGGCTTGATTCAAATCTGCAAAAAATCCAATGGACATTACTTTTACACCATGGGTTTCTACTGGAGAGATGTAGCTTTTTCCATCCACATCTACCATCGTAGGTTTGTCGTAGGCACAATCCATCATGAGAGGCATGGAAGGTCCATAAATATCAGCATCTATCAATCCAACTTTAAATCCTTTTTTAGCCAAACTAATAGCTAAATTAGCAGTTACAGTAGATTTACCAACACCACCTTTTCCTGAAGCTACAGCGATTATGTTTTTTACCCCAGGCAATATTTTTCTTAAGTTAGGATCGGTTTCTTCTGAACCTATACCCGAAATTTCTATCTCAGCCTCAACTTCTTTGCTGATAAATCTTTCGAGGTTAAAAATACAAGCTTGTTCCATTCTTTTTTTGGAATGAAGTGCAGGATTGCTGATTCTCAATTTGAATGAGATATTCATCCCTTCTATTTTTATATCAGACACGAGTCCAAGAGAAACAATGTCTTTCTTTAAATCAGGTTCTATTACATTTTTTAATGCATCTAAAACTTGTTCTGGTGTTATGTTCATTTTGGTTTTTTTATTTCTTTTGGGTAAAAAAATTTTACCTTTGAGAGTACAAAATTAATAAACCTCAGGTTTAAAATTGCAAAAAAAAGAATTTAACCTCTATTATGTCAAATACATCAAATAAAAAGCCAGTAAGAGTAGGGATTTCCATAGGAGATATAAATGGTATTGGTCCAGAAGTTATTTTAAAAACTTTTTCGGATAATAGACTGTTAGATTTTGTTACTCCTGTCATTTATAGTTCAGCAAGTTTATTGTCGCAACACAGGAAATCTTTGGATTTACCAGCCATGACTCATACCAATTTGGAAGAGGGAATGGAACCTAAATCTAAGACTTTGTACATAAAAAAATGCTGGGATAAAGATCCGCAGCTCAATATTGGGAAGGAAACTCCGGAAGGTGGCGAGTATGCAATAAAATCTTTGAAGGCTGCCACGGATGACTTGGCTGCTTCTAAAATTGATGTTTTGGTAACGGCACCCATAAATAAACATAATGTTCAAAGTTCTGAATTCAGCTTTCCCGGACATACGGAGTTTTTGGCCAAATTATCGAATGTTGATAATGCGCTGATGTTAATGGTTGCTGATAAATTGAGAGTAGCTGTTGTTTCCGGACATATTCCTTTAAAGGAAGTTTCAAAGAGCTTAACGAAAGATAAAATTGTAGAATCCATTTCTCAATTGAACGACAGTTTGATTAAGGATTTTGGAATATCGAGACCAAAAATTGCTGTGCTCGGACTAAATCCTCACGCGGGCGACAATGGAGTTATTGGTGATGAGGAAAAAGAGATTATTTTACCAGCAATAAGTGAAGCAAAAGGAAAGGGACTGTTGGCTTTTGGACCATATTCAGCCGATGGTTTTTTTGGTAGTTCTGTTTACACTTATTATGATGGTATTTTGGCCATGTATCACGATCAAGGTTTGGTTCCATTCAAGAGTCTTTCTTTTGGTAATGGAGTCAACTTTACAGCTGGCTTACCTATCGTAAGAACCTCTCCAGATCACGGTACAGGTTTTGATATTGCAGGAAAGAATGAAGCATCAGAATCTTCTTTCAGAAATGCCTTGTATTTGGCATTGGATATTTACAGAACCAGGGAGGAATACAAAGAAATAACTGCTAACCCTTTGCAAAAGCAAAAATAAGTTATACTTTTTTGAACTTAAGCTCGTTACTTATTTTGTTATCAATCTAGTTAAACAATAATTTAAATTATCATGAAAAATTTAGTCCTAATAGTTACATCCTTATTATTCTTAGCCTCTTGTGGTGGAAATGAAGCTGAATTAACAGCTGAATTGGACACCTTGAAACAAGAAAATGCGGAACTGAAATTGGAAACAGAACAATTAGAAGAGAAGGAAGCTTTACTAACTGAATATTCTCAGTTTATTTTGGATATTCAGAATAACCTGAATTCCATTAGAGATAAAGAAAATACGGTTTTAATTCCCCAGAATGGAGAGGGAATTCAACAATCTGCCGAATCTGTTAAATCTGATTTACAACAATTGGGAGCCTTGTTAGCCGATAACAAAAAGAAGATTGCCTCTATGAATTTTAAATTGAAAAACTCCAAAGGTCAACTCAATGAATTAGAAACCCTTGTGCGAAGTCTCACGAAACAGGCAGAGGAGAGAGAGGTGAAAATATTGGGAATGAAAAGTGAATTGAGTGACATGGGAGTAGCTTTTGATGAATTGATGGCTGCATACGAGAATAACCTTGCCGTGATAGCAGATAAAAACGAAACTATTGAAGAGCAGGACATAGCATTACATACTGCCTATTATGCATATGGAACCAAAGCAGAATTAAAAGAAAACAATGTGATTACCTCTGAAGGCGGATTGATAGGGATAGGAAAAACCAAAAAGCTGAAAGATGATTTTAACAAAAAATATTTTACCGAAGTCAATATTAAAGAACTGAAGGAAATCGCTTTAGGGGTTAAAAAAGTGGACGTAATAACCACTCATCCTGCTGATTCTTATGAGCTGATAGGTGATGAAAATATTGAAACGCTTAAAATTATAAATTCAGATAAGTTCTGGAGTGTGAGTAAATACCTTGTTATTGTGACGAAGTAGGGACTTACAAATATCTCATAAAATTATTCACTATCTTTGGATGTGAATAATCGAAACTTTTGACAACTATTTTGTTTGGTGATTCGTATTCATGAAACAAATGATATGTTGATAAACTGGTTTAGACATATAAAAACAATCATCCTTCTACTTCTCGTGTTTACGAGTATAGCTTCTTTTTCTGCTCATTTAGTGGGTGGTGAGATGAATTACAGATGTTTAGGTAACAATTTATATGAAATAGAGCTCACCATTTACAGAGATTGTAACGGAACAGGAGCAGCATTCGATCCATTTGCGAAGGTGGGGATTTTTAATGGCAGTACGGGAAGCTTAGTTACCCAATTGAACGTTCCTTTACCTGGATTTACTCTGGTACCAGTAAACACAGTTTCGAGTTGCCTAGTGGTTCCTCCAAATATTTGTATTCAAAGAGCGATTTATACGGACACGATTACTTTGCCTCCATCACCATCAGGTTATGACATTGTTTACCAGCGTTGTTGCCGAAACCCAACAATCGTTAATATAACAACGCCTGGAAATATGGGTAATACTTATCATTCCTTTATTCCTCCAAATGATTCGGCTTGCAACAGTAGCCCATCGTTTAATAATTTTCCTCCCATCTTATTGTGCATTAACGACCCCGTTGTATTTGATCATTCAGCAACAGACTTGGATGGCGATTCTCTCGTATATGAGTTATTTACTCCATACACGGGTGGAACCAATATAAACCCAGCACCAAATCCATCTCCACCGCCTTTTACGGGAATAAACTGGGGTGTAGGATTTAATGTTGGGAACCAAGTTACCTCATCGCCTCAGATTACCATTGATAGTGCCACTGGTTTGATTACCGGAACTCCTGCGGGATTAGGACAGTTTGTGGTAGGAATAGCCGTTAAAGAATACAGGAATGGTGTCTTGTTAAGCGTAACCAGAAGGGATTTTCAATTTAATGTTCTAAATTGTATTCGTTCGGTATCCTCGATATTCGATCCTGGAGTGATTTGCAATAGCTACACGGTAAATTTTAGCAACTTGAGTATTAATGCAACAACCTATTTATGGGATTTTGGAGATACAACAACTTTAGCAGACACATCTGTGTTGAGAAACCCAACTTACACCTATCCAGATACTGGGGTTTACCGAGTAAGATTAATTGCCGATCCTTATTCGGCAGTTTGTTCGGATACATCTTTCATTGATTTGCGTGTGTTTCCTATTTTGCAACCATTTTTTGATACCCCCAAGAACCAGTGTTTCGAAAACAACTCCTTTGACTTTAAAGCAAAAGGGAATTACACGCCAACTACACAAATGAATTGGGATTTTGGGGCTGGTTCAAATCCTGCATCCTACAATGATTCTGTTATAAATGGTGTAAACTATGCAACATCGGGTGTAAAGACAGTATCACTTCGTTACAGAGAATTTGGTTGCGATACGACTTACAGCGACACATTTAGAGTATACAATGAGGTCATTTCAAGAATTGATTCGATAACCACAGGTTGTAACTCATTCACCACAAATTATTCACAAAGTAGTACCAATCCAATGGCTTATTATTGGAATTTTGGTGATTTAACCACCCTTTCGGATACTTCAATATTGCCCTCTCCAACCTATACTTACCTCGACTCTGGAACTTTTAGAGTTTCACTGATAGTAAAAGGGCAATCAACATGTGCAGATACCAGTTTTCGTGATGTTAGGATTTACCCCATTTTAGATCCCTTTTTTATAGTTCCAGACAACCAATGTTTCAAAAACAATTCGGTTGATTTTTCAGCAGGAGGAAGCTTTTTTAATACCACAAAAATAGATTGGAGTTTTGGAGCAAATGCATCCAAACCTTCTTCCATTTTAAGAAATGAAAATGGAATTTCGTATGCTCAATCTGGAATAAAAAACATTAGCTTAACATATACAGATTTTGGTTGTGATACCACTTATGACAGAGCATTTACAGTTTACAGAGAAATTAATCCTAATTTTGATGTAGACCTTGAAACTGTCTGTTATGGAGATGCAATACCGATACAATTTACCTCTTCCACGGATACTTCATTTAATTTTCTTTGGGATTTTGGTGACGGGAATACTTCTTTTGCTATTTCTCCAACTCATGTGTATGCTGCTCCTGGAGATTACACCATTACTTTCATTGCTTCAGATGCAAACTGTGCAGACACCTTGACTATTCCGTCAAAACTATCGGTGTTACCTAGCCCAATAGCCAATTTTTCGCCTATCAATATTTCAATTCCGAGTTATGCGCCAAATGTGAATTTTACCAATAATTCAAAAAACTTTATTTCATCCACTTTCTCTCCTTTGCCTGGAGTTTCAGTTACTTCTTTTGATAATTTAACTTTTAGCTATTCTCAAGATGGATATTTTTATCCAACGCTAGTTGTAGAGAATGAGCTTGGTTGTACCGATTCCATAGTCGGAAGAGTTCTTGTAAAATCAGAATTGTTTGTTCCAAACTCTTTCACTCCCAATAATGATGGATTAAATGATTTATTTATTCCCGTATTAACCGATCCAGATGACTACGAGTTGCTAATTTTTAATCGGTGGGGTGAACTGATATTTGAATCCAATGACCCAAGTAAAGGTTGGAATGGTACAAATGCGAAAGGTGAATTAGTTGAAACCGATTCATACATCTATAGGCTTGTGTTTGGTTATGAAAGTGGAGAGATTCAGGAAGCTTTTGGTCATGTTAACCTGATTAGGTAAATCTTTTACAGCCGATGACCAACTACACAAGTTGTTTTTTCCGATTTTACATTCCCCTCTAAGTCATAATACTCAAATAGAATAATGTACCTTCCTATTCTTGCTTTTTGATTGTTATTCGTAGTTCCGTCCCAAGTAAAACTGCCTTGTTGCGCAAGCAATTGATTCTTTATCAGAGCCCTGGTTTGTCTTCCTTTCGAATCGAAAATGGTTACACTTCCCACGAATCCTGCTAGAGGCATCCTATAGGATAAGGTCAATAAATCCTCGAAACCATCTTGATCGGGTGAAAAAATCTCAGGAGTAATGCTCAATGTGTTTTCAGTTTTAGATACGGGAGTATATTGGGAGTTTTGTTTCCCTGGTGTAGCAAATCCCACTTCTTCCGCAGCCGAGTGCCAATTAGAAATGTCTTGTGTAGGTTTGTCAATATCCAAGCGCTCCAATGAAACACCTTCTTTATCTCTTAATAAATCAAAATGAAGGTCTTCTGTGTATGTGAATTTATCCGATTCATCTCCCAAGGGTATAAGCAAATATACTGTCCCTTTATCATTAGAAAAAGTAGGTAAGCTTTCCATCTCAATGAATTTTGATTCAGAATGAAATGGATATCTATTTTTTATTCGAGCTGAGTTTTTGGTTACAACTACATATTCTTTTGGTTTCAAAATATAGTTGTCTTCAATACTTTTTAAATTTCCCACCACGCCATTGTCATCGTTACCTATTTGCCAATTTTTTAAATTAAAATAGTTGTTAGAATTATTGTAGAACTCCACAAAATCCTCATCGCCAGCATATGGATTGAAAAGAATTTCGTTGATTATAACTGCGCCTAGTTTGTTTTGATGAGCTAATACAAATTCTGTTGCCGTTGCCTTTAAATTGCCGTCACAATCCATCAGAGTATCAGTTTTTAAGTTATAAACTGTTCCCGTATCTAAGAGAGGAAAAATGGTTAGCTCGATGCTCGTTCCAAAATTATTGAGTAAGCTGTATGATAAAACAGAAATCCCATTGGATATGATGAGGTTGGAAAAGAATGCAGTCGTATCAATTGTTTTGTCGAATGTGAGGTTAATTGAGGAGTTTGAGTTAGCAAAGCATGATATGATTTGAGGCTTTGTAGTGTCAGGGGAAAGATTCAAAACAGAGTTGCTATTCCCAGGTGTTCCTCCATTTTGGTCATTGGAACTTGTCCAGTTTGATGGATTAAAGCAATTGACTTGTGGATTGATTTGCTCCAACGTAAATCCTCCGTCATCTTTTACTTCATCCCTGTACATAGCAAGGTTGTAATCCAGTGCGTCAATGATTGTTCCTTGATCGTCTAGTAAAGTAACTATTTCTCCAGAATTATTTAAGCTTGGAAAGGAAGGAAGTCCAATGGCATTGGGATATGAGCTGAAATCAGCTAAAGTTGTATTGGAACATAAAATAACAAATGAGTTTGGTGCCAATGTATAGTTAGGTAATGTAGCATTACTTGTTCCATCAGTAATTTCCCAATTCGATAGTTCAAAATAATTGTTTGAGGGATTGAATAATTCAATGAATTCGGCATCGGGTAAACCGATTACAGGAGAGGGATCTGCAAAAATTTCATTGATCACAACTTCTCTGTAGTTGGGAATTGACGGAATGAAATAAACAAAGTTTTTTTGAGTAGAATTGATAATGTTTCCGGCTACATCGGTTACATTGTTCACCGAAAGTGAATTATTAACTCCCAAAGCAAAAGGAGAGACGAATGTTAAAGAGATCCGACTAAAGTCAAAAGGGTTCTGATTGACCGAAATGGGATTTCCTAAACTATTGTTTGCGCTGTAATTTGAAATTAACTGGGAATTTACAGGATCTAGAGGTTCTGAAAAAACAAGTTCTAATTGAGTGCTAGATACAACCAAAACACTGTCGAGAATTGGTTTAATATTGTCCACAGCTGAATTTCCTGAAACGCTAAAATTATCAAAATAAAATCGGTTGGATCGGGTAGAAGTAAAGTTACATTCTACACCAAAGAATAAACTCTGTGTATGGGTGTTGTCGGTGACTGTTCCTTCGGATATAAAGGAAATGGCAGAGGAGTTCGTGTCCGAAAAAACCTCCCAAACTCCAGTGTTTGATCGCGTAACTCTTACTGTGGTATTTACCGATGACCCTCCAATTGTTCTGTTTCTCCCATCAATAATTTCTGTTGTATTTGTCCCAGTTTGGCTGTAAAGCGAAATTTCATCATCAGTTCCACCAATTAATACGAAATAACCATTGAGCGAACCAGAAAGATTAGAACTGCTTGAGGCTAAATAAACTTTAGAAAAATTAGAAGAAGATGTACCAAAAGTCATTCTAACATTAAATTCCCAAATGCCGTTATCGATTGACTGTGAGTTGGTGCACAAATATTTTTTACTGGATACAGCTGGAGCAGTTAATTGCAGCTCTCCCGCTGTAACAGAAAAATCAGCGGTGTTTCCAATCCAGGTTGGCATTGCAGTGAAGTCTCCATCAGTAAAGTTATCGGTAAATTGTCCGAGTAACTCATCGAAGTGCAAAAAAATCAGAAAGGAGATTAAGAAATACCGCATAATTAAATAAGTTTCTCTTTAAATATAATAATTTTGCTGTGGACAGAATAGGATTCTATTCTATTTAACATTTATAAAAAACGAACAAATGAAAATAGCGGTTGTAGGTGCTACTGGTATGGTAGGAACTCAAATATTAAAGGTTTTAGCTGAAAATTCTTTTCCAATAACAGAACTTATGTTGGTAGCCTCAGAGCGGTCAGTGGGAAAAGAAATTGAGTTTGGTGGGAGTAAGCACGCTATTATTTCTATGGAAGAAGCTATCGACAGAGCTCCTCATATTGCTATTTTTTCTGCAGGTGGTGAGCGATCATTAGAATTTGCTCCTTTGTTCGTTGCCCAAGGAACTACAGTGATTGACAATTCTTCTGCCTTTCGTATGGACGAGGATAAAAAATTAATTGTGCCAGAGATAAACGCCTCTGAACTAACGAAGGAAGATAAAATTATAGCAAACCCAAATTGTAGCACCATACAAATGGTATTGGCTTTGTCAGAAATTCAGAATCAGTTTGGTATTGATAGGTTAGTTATTTCCACCTATCAATCAATTACAGGAACAGGGGTAAAAGCGGTTACCCAAATGGAAAATGAAAGAAATGAAAGAAAAGGGGAAATGGCTTATCCCTATCCAATCGATAAAAACTGTTTGCCACATGGCGGTGATTTTCTAGAAGACGGATATACTTCTGAGGAGGTGAAATTAGTGAACGAAACTCACAAAATATTCAATGACAAATCGATAAGAATTACCGCAACTGTGGTAAGAGTTCCAGTAGTTGGTGGTCATTCTGAATCGGTGAATGTGGAAACAAAGAAACCATTTGAAATAGGAGAAGTGAGAAGAATGATTGCGGACACACCGGGTGTAGTGTTGCAAGATAATCCAGATATGAATGTGTATCCAATGCCCAAATATACCGAAGGAAAAAATGAGGTGTTTGTTGGGAGAATAAGACGAGATCATTCGGTTGAGAATGGAATGAATATGTGGATTGTAGCTGACAACCTAAGAAAAGGTGCCGCAACCAATGCAGTGCAAATTGCCGAGTATTTGGTAGCGGAGAAGTTGGTGTAGTATGAAACTTATATTTTTCTTCGTCCGTTGTTCCAAACTTGGTTTGCAAACTTGCAAAGGATATTTCATCTTTTTATCTCAAATTATGTTTTCACGCATAAAGATGCTGAGCTCAATTCAGCATGATTCCTTTATTCCTTTTCAATACTTAACCTCTTCTTCCTCCTTCTTTTCAGTACCTCATTAAACACAATCAAAACTCCAATCATAATCCCACAGATATAAAAAGTAGGAGTCATTTGTTCGCCATCGCCAAAGATGAGATATCCTAAAATGATGGCATACACTATTTCTAGGTTTACGGCTAAGTTTACCGAAAAAGGACTGAGCTTTTTCATAACCTCCACACTGGCTATAAATGGAAAAGCTGTGCAGCCGATTCCCAGTAACAGAATGTAGCCAATATCCAATGTGGAAGGGGATAGGAGGTTCCCAGGGATTTCAAAGAACAAAAGGAGCCCCATCGAAACCAGAATAAAAGCAAAAATTAACTCCACAAAAGAAATGGTAAAAGCATTGGATTGTTGAATTAGCTTTCCATTTAGCGTAGAGAATAATGCAGCGGTAAGAGCGGCCAATGAGCCCAAAATAATTCCGCCAATAGGATTTTCTGAATTTTCGAATTCCGTTAATCCGATAATGCTAATGATAAGCATTATTAAAACTCCGATAATCACTTCATTTGGATTTATTTTTCGTTTATAAATCCACGGCTCTATAAGCGATGTAAAAAAGGTTCCGGTTGAAAAGGAAATCATTGTGATAGAAATATTTGCAACTTTAATTCCTCCAAAAAAACAAAGCCAATGAACTCCTACAATTATTCCCACTCCAGCAGTTTTCAAAAAAATAGATTTGTTCAGAACTAGTTTTCTTTTGGCTAAAAAGAGATAAACCAACAAACTGAGACAAACGACTAGCAGTCTCCACCAAACCAAAGAAACCGAATCGTAGGAAATTAATTTTCCTAATATAGCGGTGAATCCCCAGCACAAAACGCAAAGGTGGAGTAATGCAAAAGCTTGATTTCTTGTCATTTTATCAGATTGAATGCGTAAAAGTAGGATTAATATTGATTTGTGTTTTAAATATTTGATGGTTACCATCAAATATTTAATTTCCATCCACTGAACAATGATCCTACCTCTAATTTCTTACTTCTATGTTCTAATCTCTTTCTTCTTTTAATTACATTTGAGCTATGAACTTTATTTATCCACAATTTCTATGGGCTTTATTGGCAATTTCCATTCCAATAATTATTCATTTATTCAATTTTAAAAAGTTCAAAAAGGTATATTTTTCTGACGTTAGTTTGTTGAAGCAAGTTGAACTGGAGACATCAAAAAAATCTAACCTCAAACATTTACTCATTCTTATTTCAAGGATTTTAGCTCTTACAGCTCTTGTTTTTGCTTTTGCTCAACCATACATAAAGGACGGAAAATCTGGCCAGTTAGTGGGAGAAAAAATAGTATCAGTTTATGTAGACAATTCGCTGAGTATGAATAACAAGTGGAATGAGTTTACCGTGCTGGATAACGCCAAAGAGCAAGCATTGCGAGTTGTAAATAATTTTGAACAGAATGATAAGTTTTTATTGGTTACAAATGATTTCAAACCCATTCATCAAAGGTTCCTTACAAAGCAAGAATTTGTGAATGAGTTGGGTGAAATTGAAATTAGTTCCTCTTCAAGGAATATGAGCAGTGTAGAGCAAAAACAAATTGATTTCTTGAATAAGGAGCTTACTAACAATAAACTAGCTTTTTATATTTCGGATTTTCAAAAATCAACATCTGATTTATCCGACATGAAGATGGATTCATCCATAGCCACTACTTTTCTGCCAGTTTCAGGAAGTTTTGCGGGCAATGTATGGATCGATTCAATTTGGTTTGAGTCTCCTGTGCGCATGGTGAATAAAAGAGAAAAACTTTACGCCCGAATAGTCAATACTACTTCTGACGATATACAATTGAAAGTTGAGTTGAGTTTAAATGGAAAGGTAAAAGGTTTGTTAAATGAAGATGTGAGAGGGAATTCAGAGACTGAAATTTCATTGGATTATTCGGTTCAGGACCCAGGTGAAGTTGCAGGGGTTTTGTCGCTTTCAGAATATCCAGATGCTTCTGCAATTTTTGATGATTCTTACTATTTCTCTTATTTACTAAAGCCTGAGTCAAAAATTTTGGTCATCAACTCATCGAACGATTATTTGGATGGTAAAACTGGGAGTATCAATCAATTGTTTGCTAAGGACGACTTTTTTAAGGTAGAAAACGCTGTAGTTTCCTCTTTAGATTACGGGAGTTTTGATGAAAGTGATTTGATCATATTGAACGAAATTAATTCATTCTCATCTGGTTTTATTACTCAATTATTAGGTTTTGTAAATTCTGGAGGTACCTTATTTATTGTTCCTGGTGATAAAGCCAACATTGAAACTACTAACGAACTTCTGCTGGCCACAATGGGTGGTAGAATTATGAAAAAGGATACGACTGATACTAAGGTGACTTGGTTGGATTTTGAGCATCCTTTTTTTATGGATGTTTTCCAGAAAGTCCCGAAAAATATGGACTTGCCAGTTATCTCAAATCAGTACATTTTTGATTTTTCAACAAGAGCAGGAACCAATAGTTTGGCTAAAACTCAAAATGGAAATCCATTCATCGCACTGAATCAATCAAAAAAAGGAAAGGTATTTGCCACCTCTGTTTCCTTGAGTTCGAATTTCTCGAATTTTACGAGTCATTCTCTTTTTGTTACCACATTACTTCGAATAGCAGAATCTAGCGGAGTTTCACCGCAGTCCTCTGTATTCGCAGGATCCAACTCTGTGAGAATAAAGAGTGAATCAATCTTACCCGAAGATGTTCGAATATTAAATGAATCGGGGACAGTTGATTTTATACCCGAAACTGAAATTTCCGGGAGTGAGGTAGAATTGTTTTTGGGAGAAAATATTAAAGAATCTGGAAGTTATAAATTGATAAGTGAGAATAAAATAGCCTATTCTTTTGGGGTAAACTACCACAGGAACGAAAGTAAATTTCAATTCTACTCTTCCGAAGAATTATCGGCTTTAATGACTAATGATTGGGTTTCTGTCGCTTATATTTCAGAGGAAGAATCTTCTGATTTTGAATTAGAGGTATTAGACTCCAATGACAAGCTATGGAAACTTTTTCTCCTTCTGGCCTTCTTATTTTTCGCCATAGAAATTACTTTGATTAAGGTTTTAAAATAGAACCATTCATTTACTAATTGTGATTTACAAAATCTTAATCTAGATGAATTGTTCCAAAATGAGTTTCTATTACTTTTATATCATAAAGACTTAAACTTATGACTAAACAAATAAAAACAATCATTCCTGCCCAAAAAGTAAATATGGGTGGACATTTATTGGATCAACCCTTACCTGTTGATGGAGTAGAATTTGTAGATCCTTTTCTTCTTATTCATCATTGGAAAAATAAGCTTCCCGGGGGACAAAGAGTTCAAGATGCGGGCGTAGGTCCACATCCTCACAGAGGTTTTTCTCCTGTTACTTTCGTTTTTAAGGGCGAAGTAAATCACCAAGATTCTTTGGGTAACAATGCTTTGGTAAGTGAGGGAGGAACTCAGTGGATGTTTGCAGGACATGGAATAACTCACAGCGAAAGATTTCCGAAACATTTAGTAGAAAATGGAGGAGAATTGGAGTTCATTCAGTTTTGGGTGAATGCTCCTAGTCAGGATAAAATGAAACCAGCTTTTTATAAACCTATCTCCAAAGAAGAAACACCGGTGATAGAGGAAGATAAATCCAAAATTTGGATTGTATCTGGAGAGCTTGGCGGTAAACAAGGCGCTGCACCTACCTATTCTCCACAAACTTTATTGAGAGGAGAAGTAGAAGCAGGAGGTAAGATTGAAATACCAATTCCTGATTCGTATAACACTATCCTGTACTTGCTGGATGGCGAAGGAATTACAAACGGAGAAGAGGTAATAGGGAAAGATATGATTGTGTACGAGAGAGAGGCTGGAAAGATTAGCTTTGAGGCACACCAAGACACACGATTTATGTTGCTTTCGGGTGAGCCAATAGGAGAGGAGATCGCCCAATATGGACCTTTTGTAATGAACACACAAACAGAGGTGATGCAGGCATTAAGGGATTCGCAAATGGGAAAAATGGGAGTATTGATTGAGGAGTTTGAATAAATAGAAGAATCGGAATATTAATTCTCTTATAGAGAAATTGTAAGGGGGGACTTTTTCAGTCCCTCTTTTTTTATACCAACTATTGTCATTATTGGATAAATAAATGGATAAGTATTGTTGAAAATCGTATTTTTAGCACACAAAAAACAGATCTAACATTTACTCATGTCACACACAGATAATCCACTTTTAATACCATTCGATTTAGCACCTTTCTCTAAAGTGAAGAATGAACACTTCTTTCCCGCCTTTGAGCAACTTATTGCTGAAGCCAGAGAGGAGATTGAAAATATCGCAAACAATTCGGCAGCTCCAACTTTCAAAAACACGATAGAGGCCATGGAGTTTTCTGGACAGCAATTGGATAGGGTGTCTAGTTTGTTTTTTAATTTGAATTCGGCAGAAACAAATGATGAAATTCAGAAAATAGCCCAACAAGTTTCGCCACTCCTCACAGAGTTTGGTAATGATGTAACCTTGAACCCTGAATTATTTCAAAGAGTAAAGGCAGTGTATGAAACAAGAGATTCGTTAGCCTTAACTCCGGAACAAATGACATTGTTAGAAAATAGCTACAAAGGATTTTCGAGAAATGGAGCAAACCTAACTGAGCACGATAAAAAGACACTGAGAGAAATAGACACAAAATTGTCTAAACTCAAATTGACGTATGGTGAGAATTTATTGGCTGAAACAAATGGCTATGAATTGCACATACAAGCTGAAGAAGATTTAGCAGGATTACCAGAAGGAGTGAAGGAAGCTGCTGCTCAAACTGCCAAGGCTAGTGGAGCTGAGGGGTGGGTTTTTACCCTTCATTTTCCGAGTTACGGTCCCTTTATGAAATATGCCGAAAACAGAGAGTTGAGAAAAAAAATGGCTATCGCTTACGGAGCTAGGGCTTTTGAAAATAATGACTTTAACAACGAGGAGAATACGCTACAAATTGCCAAATTAAGGCATAAACGAGCTAATTTATTGGGGTACGAAACTCATGCTCATTTTGTGTTGGAAGAGAGAATGGCAATGAGTCCTGACAAGGTAAACGAATTCTTAAATGAAATGCTTTCCAAAGCAAAACCATTTGCGCAAAAAGAATTTGAGGAATTGGCGCAATTTGCCAAAGAGCTGGACGGTATCACAGATTTTCAAAAATGGGACTCTTCTTACTATGCCGAAAAACTAAAGAAGAAATTGTTCAATTTAGACGATGAGCAACTAAAACCCTATTTCAAGTTAGAAAACGTAATTGAAGGAGCTTTTTCAGTGGCCAATAAATTATTCGGTCTCACTTTCAAAAAAGTAACCAGTATTGACAAATATCATCCAGATGTGGAAACGTATGAAGTGTATGATTCAAATAATCAGTTAATTTCTATTTTTTATGGAGATTATTTTCCGCGACCAGGTAAAAGAAATGGCGCTTGGATGACAAGTTTCAAATCTCAACAAATTGTAAATGGAATAAATGAACGACCTCACATTTCTAATGTGTGCAATTTTACAAAACCAACGGATACAAAACCTTCGCTTTTGACTTTTGATGAAGTAACTACTTTGTTCCATGAATTTGGGCACGGATTGCACGGAATGTTGGCCAATACAACTTATCCAAGTTTGTCTGGTACCAGCGTTTTCTGGGATTTTGTAGAGCTTCCTAGTCAAATTTTAGAGAATTGGTGCTACGAAAAAGAGTGTTTGGATCTTTTTGCTAAACATTACGAAACAGGTGAAACTATCCCAATGGAGTTTGTAGAGAAAATAAAAGAATCGGCAAATTTCATGGAAGGGCTTGCCACGCTTCGTCAGGTAAGTTTTGGATTACTGGATATGAGTTGGCATGGACAAAATCCTGAAGGAATTGATAATGTAAAATCCCATGAAAGAAAAACTTTTGATCAAACGAGTTTTACTCCAGACGTAGTTGAAAACTGTATGTCAGTGGCATTTTCTCATATTTTTAATGGAGGATACAGTTCGGGATACTACAGTTACAAATGGGCAGAAGTATTGGATGCAGATGCATTTGCTTTTTTCAAAGAAAACGGAATTTTTGATAGAGAAACAGGAATGAGTTTTGCGACCCATATTTTGAGTAAAGGAGGAACCGAACACCCAATGACTCTGTATAAGCGTTTTAGAGGTCAAGAACCAAATCCTGATGCATTGCTAGAAAGGGCGGGACTTAAGTAGTTTTAAGAGAAAATAGTACAAAGAAAAAATAAAAAAGAGAAAAAGACTCAGGTCGGTGACTAACTAATGAAAACTATTAGCTCTTTACCCCTTCCCGCAGTGTCGGGTGAAAAACTAATAAATAGATACAAAACAAATCATGAAATATATATTGTCAGTAGTAACAATAGCAGTAATATTAGCAAACTGCAAATCACAAAAAGAGGCTCGGATTCAAGAGCCTGCAGAAATTATGGCGTTGCCAGAACTCACTGTTCAGTCAGACGAGAAAGAATTTGTTACCCTGACTCGATATCAAGCTACCAATACTAGAGTAAATGATTTGCTTCATACCAAGCTGGATGTCCAATTCGATTGGGAAAAACAACATTTAATAGGTCGGGCTGAGTTAACGTTCCAACCTTATTTTTACAATGTTTCGACCTTAGTTTTGGATGCCAAAGGATTTGATATTCACAAAGTAGAAAGTTACGAAATTGGTAACAGTGACTATATAATGGGCGATTCATCAAGTGCTTTGTCATACGACTACGATGGAATGAAATTGACTATCGATTTAGGGAAAACTTACACCAGAAAAGACAAGTACACAATTCGAATTGACTACACAGCCAAACCGAACGAATTGGAAGCCAGTGGAAGTAGCGCAATCACAGATGAAAAAGGGCTATATTTCATAAATCCACTTGAGGAAAACCCAAACAAAATGCCACAAATTTGGACTCAAGGAGAAACGAAGTCCAGTTCTTGTTGGTTTCCTACCATCGATTCTCCAAACGAAAAAACTACGCAAGAAATTTCAATTACCGTGAAGGACAAATACCTGACTTTATCGAACGGGAAATTGATTTCTTCTACAAAAAATGAAGACGGAACACGAACCGATTGTTGGAAGCAAGAATTGAAACATGCTCCCTATTTATTCATGATGGCAGTTGGGGAATTTGATGTAACTACTGATTCTTGGACTCGTCCGGACGGAAGCAAAATGGAAGTGAATTACTACACCGAACCTGAATACACCCAATATGCAAAGTCTATTTTTGGAAAAACTCCGAAAATGATTCAGTTTTTTTCGGATAAACTGGGAGTGACTTATCCTTGGTACAAATACAACCAAATAGTTGTGAGAGATTATGTGTCGGGAGCTATGGAAAATACAACAGCGGTTATTCATGGTGATTTCTTATACCAAACTGACAGAGAATTATTAGACTCCGACAATGAATCGATCATTGCTCATGAATTATTTCACCATTGGTTTGGTGACCTAGTAACTGCCGAATCTTGGTCTAATTTAACCATCAATGAATCATTCGCCAACTACAGCCAGTATTTATGGGATGAATATGAGCATGGCAGAGAAGAAGCTGACATGAACGCTTTTGGAGAAGCAAGAGGATATTTTCTTTCAAGTACTCAGGGAGGTTATCACGATTTGGTGAATTTTGAATATGAGAGTGAAATGGAAATGTTTGATGGCCATTCTTACAACAAAGGAGGAAGAATTCTTCATATGCTGAGGTATTATTTGGGTGACGATGCATTTTTTACCTCGCTCAATCATTTTTTGAACAAAATGAAATTCAAAGCTGCCGAGGCACATGATTTAAGGCTATCGTTTGAAGAAGTTTCTGGAAAAGATCTCAATTGGTTCTTCAATCAATGGTATTTCGACAAAGGGCATCCTACTATACATTATACTAAATCTTACGATGAAGAAACAAATAAACTCAAAGTGACTATTGAACAAAAACAAAACTTCAATCAATTTCCTCTTTTCCAATTGCCCATTGATATTGATATTTACACTGTGGGTGAGGTTCAAAGAAAATCTGTTTTTGTGAATGAGCAAAAACAATCTTTTGAATTTGAAACTTCAAAACCCTTGTTGGTTAATTTTGATGCTGAAAAAGTTATTTTATGCAAAAAAACTGAAGACAAACCCATAGAGCAATGGATTTATCAACTGAATAACGCACCGCTATATTTGGATAAAAAAGAGGCTTTGGAGCAATTGAAAAATGAGAAAAGTATTCCGGCTTCAGATGCTATTTATAAGCTTTTGTCTCATCCATTTTATGAATTTAAAAATATGGCAATGGCTAATTTGGAAGGTGTAAATAAGCATCATGAAATAGCCTTGAAAAAGACCTTAATTCAATTGACCTCAGATTCGGTTTCATCCGTAAGGAAAAATGCATATCAGGCTCTAACGGAGTATTATAGTGCTGATAATAATCATGAAGTAACTTTAGAAAATGGAATGAAAGATAGCTCCTATCAAGTAGTTGGAGCTTGTTTGGATGGTTTGGCTAAAGTAAATCCAGATAAGGCTATTTCTATGGCGAAAAACCTTGAAACTGAAAAGAGTGCCACCGTAAAAGAAATAATTGCTGGATTGTATGCCGAGTATGGCAACAAATCGAATCACAATTTCTTTTTGGAGGCTGCAAAATCAACCACCGGATTTGCTCAGTACGGATTGTTGAGTCAATACTCTAATTTTTTATCAAGATTGGATGAAACAGAAATATCTAAGTCCATTCCTTTGTACGAAAATGTGGTTCTATCTTCTTCGGCTTGGTGGATGAAAATGGTGGGATATCAGGGGTTGATAACTGGTAAAAACAGAATTTCGAATAGGATGGAAGAGTTGAAAACAGAATTGTCACTTGTTTCTGAACCAACTAAAAAGTCTAAAATAGAAAGAGAAATGAGCGAATTTAGCATGGAGTTAACTAAAATCGAATCTGTAATTTCAAAACTAAAAAAACAAGAGAAAGATACTAAAGTGACTGATTATTTGAATAATATGAAATAAATTGTCTGTTATTTTTATATCTTTAAATTGAAAAAAAATCGAAATATGAAAAATACACTATTATTTATTCTAGCCACATTTTTTAGTTTTGTCTCAAACTCTCAATGTGCAGACTCATTGTTTGTAACAGGACATACTATTAACGCAGGAGTAGATGGGGTTTCTTACCAATGGTACAAAGATTGTTCAGTTATGGCAGGAGGGATGACTGTGATTCCTGGAGCGACAAACAAAACCTACACGCCTACAGATTTTACAACCGATTATGCTGTCATGATTATCGATTCAGCGATTGCTTGTACCTCTCTTTCTTCTTGTGTTATGATTGACACAAATTGTAGGGCTTATTTTTACCCTACTCAAACAACACCAGGTCAGGTAATACTTGTCGATTCTTCTTATGGCGCAGGTACTGCGATGAACTATACTTGGAACTTTGGGGATGGAACTGTTGCTTACACGCAATATCCAACCCATAATTATGTTTCACCAGGATCCTATCAAATATCCTTATTCATTTATGATTCGCTCTCGGGTTGTTCAAATTTTTATCACGATACAATCACTGTGGATTCATCAGGGATTTTGAGAAGCGGATTTAATCTTACGGTTATATCGCATAATTCAGTTGGTTTTAAGGAGATTGATTCCAGAATTGATTTCAATCTATTTCCGAATCCAGCCAATGAAAGGGTGACGATTACTTTCTCAGACCTACAATCAGAGGGAACCATTGATCTTTTCAACTTGAGTGGAAAATTAATTAGTTCTAAATCGATGAATGGATTAAGGAACTATTCAATAGAAACGCAAGATTTTGCACCTGGAGTTTATCTGATTAGAGTGAGTAACCAAATAGGAGAAACGACAAAAAGAATAATAGTAGAATAGAGTAATACATTTAATAGTTTCTCAATCCTTCTTGTTTACAAGAAGGATTTTTTTTATTTTATTCTTTTGAGCTAGAATCTCTTTTTATTCTGAATTCATTCATACATTGATAACAAGCTTGTCCTCTTAACTGATCCCATCCGTGCTCGCACGTATTTTCGGCTCTTATTTTTAGTTGGTTTAAAACAGCATCAGATAGTTTGAGCAGAACTTTATTCGTTATCTTTAACAAATGATAGGTGCTGAAAAAGCCCCAAGAGGAATTTCCTATGTATGTGTAGAACTTCATTCCATGAAAAATTAGGATGGAGTCTCCGTAATGAAATTTTTGAGGTGAAAAGGAATCTACATCCAAGTTATCAAATGGTCCTTCATAAAAGTTTTCTTTTTCGACTTTCACCAATTGATAATTCACTATTTTTTTTGATTTTATCTTTTCTTTCTCAAAATTCAACTGCTGATTTAACCAAATAGAATCGTTTTTCCAATTGATTTTTTCAATGATTGAATCTTCAATTTCAGTCAAAATAACAATTTGACTAAAGGTAATACTTGACCAGAAACAAATAGTGATAACTAAAAAGAAAGAATTTTTCATATCAACGAATCTATTTAATTTAGATGAATTTAAATCGAGTTTTAAGATTTTTAACAATATTTCTACTTCCAATTTCCAATTCAATCACAACTTCATTACCTTAGTAAAACCTTTCTTAGGCAAAGGTTTATTAAATCAAACACCGATTACTAACGACTAACTATTTAAACGAATGTCAGACGATAAAAAAATAATATTCTCGATGGATCGAGTGAATAAAACCACTCCATCCGGGCAACACATCCTGAAAGATATTTATCTTTCTTTCTTTTATGGGGCAAAAATAGGAATTTTAGGACTCAATGGTTCTGGTAAATCTACTGTGATGAAAATTATTGCAGGATTAGACAAAGATTACCAAGGAGAAGTTGTGTTTCAAGAGGGATACACCGTTGGGTATTTGCCTCAAGAACCAAAGTTGGACCCTACTAAAACAGTAAAAGAGGTTGTACAAGAAGGAGTTCAGTCAACGATGGATGTTTTGGCCGAGTACGAAGAAATAAATAATAAGTTCATGGATGAAGAGATCATGAACGACCCGGACAAAATGCAAGCTTTGATTGACAGACAAGGTGAAGTTCAAGGTCAAATTGATCAATTGGATGCTTGGGATATTGATAGTAAGCTAGAAATGGCAATGGGAGCTCTGCGAACTCCAGAAGGTGACACCTCGGTTGAAAACCTTTCTGGTGGTGAGTTAAGAAGAGTTGCATTGTGCAGATTATTACTACAAAATCCCGATGTATTGCTATTGGATGAGCCAACTAACCACCTTGATACAGAATCTGTTCAGTGGTTGGAGCAACACCTCAATCAATATGCTGGGACGGTAATTGCCGTGACGCACGATAGGTTTTTCTTGGATAACATTGCAGGTTGGATATTAGAATTAGATAGAGGGAAAGGAATTCCATGGAAAGGAAATTACAGCTCTTGGATGGATCAAAAGATAAAAAGATTACAACAACCAGAGAAGCACGAAAGTAAAAGACAAAAACACTTCCAGCGAGAGCTCGAATGGGTAAATCAAAACCCAAAAGGACGAAGAGCAAAAAACAAGGCGCGTATAGCGAATTACGAGCAAATGTTAAGTCAGAAATCAGCGGAAAAAGAACAAACCCTTGAAATACCTATTCCAAACG
>CBFHZD010000014.1:0-56155 GCA_965660305.1 Flavobacteriales bacterium
TTATCTCGGTTTCTAAAAAACAGAGATGTTGAGTTTTGTCTGGTAAGCTGTGTAAAGAAGAATGAATTAGATATTTTGGATGAGATGCTTACTTGTCCTATTATTCACCTCTCTCATTTGGTTCAAATCCCAATAAAAAATGGATATTATACGAAAGAAACGCTTGGAGATGATAGATTAGCAAATGCGGTTGCAGCTGATTCTCTGTTCCCAGGTAAATCGGTCTTGGTGCTTGATTGTGGAACTTGTGTGAAGTATGATTTTATCGATTGCGATGGAACTTATCTTGGAGGAGGGATCTCTCCTGGTTTGCAAATGAGGTATGAGGCGCTTCATGCATTTACTGGCAGGTTGCCTAAATTGGATCCTGTTGCCAATCCTCAATTAATTGGAAACACAACTCATTCTTCTATTCACTCTGGTGCGGTGAATGGAGTAGTAGCCGAAATTAAAGGAGTGGTAAAGGAATACCAATCTATTTATGAAAATTTAACAGTGATTTTGACAGGTGGAGATGCAACTTTCTTTGATAAGGAATTAAAAAGTAACATATTTGTAGAACCAAATCTAACATTGATCGGACTAAATGAAATTCTTCTTTACAACACATCTCACTAGAATACTGGTAGCCTTTGTTGCTATTTTTTGTTACACAGATACTAATGCCCAAGAAACTGGTATTTCTCCATATTCTCGAATAGGGCTAGGAGATATCAACCGTTTGCACTCTCCGGCATACTCGGCTATTGGAGGAGCTTCAGTCTCGTTGTCAGACTTTAATATGTTAAACCTGGCAAACCCCGCATCGTTATCCTCGTTGTCGCCACATATGCCTGTTTTTGAGTTGAGCGGTGCGACTAATTTTTTGGAGTTATCGTCAGCAAATTCTTCTGCAAACCTAACCAGTACAAATTTTACGAGAATGAGTATTGGTCTTCCAGTAAATAAAAAGCTTGGTTTGGCATTGGGTTTAAAACCTTTTACAACAACCGGTTATAATATTACAACAACGAATAATGAACCCTCAATTGGAGATGTAACCTATAATTATCGGGGAAAGGGAGGAGTGAATAATGTTTTCGTTTCGGGAGGATACTCCCTGATGAAGTCGGATTCAATGAGCTTGTCACTCGGAGGAAGTGTTAATTTTTTGTTTGGAAATAGCGACAAAACAAGAAGAGTTGAATTTCCCAATGATCCGGTAGCTTTAAATTCAATGCTGTCACAGAAAACAACATACAATGGAATTGATTTTCAATTGGGATTGTTATTTAAACAAAGGTTAAGTAAAAAAATGACCTATTCTGTTGGGGCTTCCTACACTTTGGGTACAAAATTGAATGCAACAAGAGAGGATTTCTTTGGGACTTACACCGATTTTTCTTCAACAGAAGTTACTCAGGATACGTTACAATATTTTGAAGAGAACCAAGGGGAAATTTCAATTCCTTCATCATTGTCTTTGGGAGCATCTGTTAATTTTAATAAAAACCTAGATATTTCTGTTCAATACAACAGACAGGACTGGAGTTCCTACAAAGAGGTGTTTGATCAACAAAGTTCCTCTGATACCCTTGCTTCTAGTAGCTCATTTGCTCTAGGACTGAGGTATAGGCCAACAGATGTGTTTTCAACTGCTAAGTTTTACGAAAGGATAGAATACCGTGTTGGATTCAGAACAGGGAACAGTTCTTTGCAATTTGATAACACTCAGCTTACTGAGTTTGGCACGAGTTTTGGATTGGGAATACCACTGAGAAAAAGTGCCACCTCAAAAAATGAGTTTAGGTCACTCTCCATGTTGAATATAGGAGTAGAAACAGGACGAAGAGGAAATACCGAAAACGGATTGATTCAAGAAAACTTTACCACCGTGTATTTCGGTATTTCAATTATGCCACAAGTTCAAAACAGGTGGTTTGTAAAAAGAAAATTTAAATAAGAAAAAAAATAGAACAATGAAACGTATAGTAGTATCAGCCTTAATCTCAATAGCAACTATAACTTCCTTTGCACAAACCGGAAACCTAGGAGACAATCCAGAAGAGTGTAAGAAAAACCTTTCTTTATACACGGGTTACTTAACACAAAAGGTTTATACAGATGCTTACACCTACTGGGTGGAAGCTGTAAAGGTTTGTCCAGAATACAATGCTAACTTGTATGATAACGGAATTTATATCATGAACAAGCTTAAAAAAGGCGCTAGTCCTGAAAGAAAAAAATCTCTTTCAGATTCAATTGTTTGGGCTTACGAGCAAAGTATCAAATTGTTTGGTGATAACGCTAAAATCAACGAAAATTTTGGAGCCGATTTGATAAAAATGGGTAAAATATCGAAAGGTGTTGAGGTAATGAAAAAATCTATTGATTCGTCAAACGGCCAAACAAGAGCAAGCTCTATTTACTATTACTCAAATGCCTTAGCAGTTTTGAAAAATAAAGAAAAAATGGACTGTGAAGTATTGGTTAATGAATACGACAGATTATCTGAGGTAGTTAGCAGGAACGAGGGGCAAAATGGTTATGACAAAGCACAAGATGCATTGGATAAATTCTTAGGACCTTGTTTGACTTGCGATAAATTATTGCCAGTAATTGAGAAGAAATTTGAAAAGGCAAAAACAGACGATAATTTAAGAGCTAAAGTATTGAATACCTTGAAAAAAAGAGAGTGCACGGACAATACAGTTTTTAAAACATTGATTGTGATTGATGTAGAAAATAATCCAACTGCAGAAGGTTATGAAGGTTTAGCTCAAATGTACTTGCAAGAAGGAAGTAATTCAAAAGCAATTACTTACTACGACAAAGCGATTGAAATGACTGAAGATGCCGGGAAAAAAGAATCCATGCTTATTAATACAGCTAAAATTTTATTGAACAAAAGAAATAGAAGTAAGGCTGGAGATTATGCAAACCAAGCTTTAAAAATAAACGGAAATAACGGGGATGCCTACCTCATTAAAGCTTCAATTATTGCTTCATCGGCTTGTGGTACTTCTCGCTTTGATGACCAAGCGATAAACTGGGCAGCCTATGACATGGCAGCAAAGGCAAAAGCTGTTGATTCTAGTGTTTCTGACAAAGCATCGAAAGACATGGCGCGCTACAAAGCAAGGTTTCCAGAAAAAGGAGATGTATTCTCTCAAGGATTACAAACGGGGCAATCCTACAAAACTTGCAACGGTTATTCTACCACTGTAAAGTAAAAGTAAAATAAGAACTGTAAAACCGTCCTGAGGAATCATGGACGGTTTTTTTTTATGCAAATCAATCGAGTTTGTTTAGCTTTGAATACAAAAGAAAACTAATTTTTCGTTGGAGTAAAAAGAAAAGATTAATGAATCATTATCGTATTATTTTAGTATCACTTTTATTCGGGATGGTCTCTTTTATTTCGTGTCAGAGTAGTGATTTAAAAAAAATGAAAACCGTTTCTCAGGAATCAATGCCTGATGAGATTTCTACTGATGTGAAACTAACTTATTCCGACTCTGGCAGGGTAAAAAGAGTGTTGCAAGCCCCGATCGTTCACAATTATACCACTGATACCCTTTACACCGTTTTTCCTGAAGGTGTGCGGGCGCAATTTTTCAATAAAAAGGGAGAACAAGTAACAGAACTCACTTGTGGCTTCGGACTTACAGGAGCAAACAATGAGTCTCTTATTTTTAGAAAAAATGTAAAAATCACCAATGATAAAGATGAAACACTCCTTTCGGAAGAAATTTACCTGCGTGATAATACCATTTACTCTGACAGTACGGTGTATATTGTTACGCCAACACTCACCTTGAGAGGAACTAGCTTGAAGGCTCCTCGCGATTTTTCTTCCTACACACTTTCTAATCCTGTTGGCGTAGCAAGAACAGAAGCTATGAAATCTCCAGTGATTACAAACCCCAACTAATAAGTTTGTTTTTTTTGAAGTGGTGATTGAATCATAGCTTAATCATAATTCTTCTAATCTTATATCACTAAACCTGAACTTTCTTCTATTCAATTAATTTGTCGTTGTTGTTCAACTAGGATGTTTTTCGTAAATTTAAGTAGTTATATAGTTTCTGAGAAAAGCTACTTACATAAGGATTTTTTATTCTTTCGATAGATATTATAAATAAAAACTTATAGTTCTTTTGATTATTTTTATCCTAAAATAAAACGGATGGTAAACATTATTATTTATTTAGAGAATGAGCTCATGGAAAAAGCCTCTCGCTTAGTGTATGATTTACTCCAAAATGAGCTAGTTGCAAGTGCCTCTATTGATAAAGATAATAGCTACTACATTCAAAAAAATGGAAAAGTTGAACAGACGACACATACCGTGATTACGGCACAAACGAAATCACTGATGTTCACGGAAATAACGGAGTTTATCGAAGAGAATATTGGAACTAACGTTCCCGTGTTTTCAGTTCCGCTAACCCAAATGAATGAACATTTTAATGACTACATAAAATCACGAACAAAAAAAATATAAATCAAAACCATAATAATGAAAAGAATAACCATATCACGAGGAGATGGAATAGGTCCTGAAATTATGGATGCTACATTGGAAATTTTAAAGGCCGCAGGCGCTCAACTCGAATACGATGAGATTGAGGTGGGCGAAAAAGTATACCTTTCTGGAAATACATCGGGTATTGCAACTGAATCTTGGGAAAAAATCAGAAACAATAAAATATTTCTTAAGGCACCAATCACAACTCCATCTGGAGGAGGTTACAAGAGTTTAAATGTTTCTACCAGGAAAACATTAGGATTATATGCAAATGTTCGTCCTTGTATGAGTTTGCATCCTTTCGTGAAAACCAAGCATCCAGTAATGGATATGGTAATCATAAGAGAAAATGAAGAAGATTTGTATGCCGGAATTGAACACCAACAAACGGATGAAGTAGTGCAGTGCTTGAAACTAATCAGTCGCCCAGGGTGTGAGAAAATTATTCGTTATGCTTTTGAGTATGCAAAGAACTATGGCAGAAAGAAGGTGACTTGTTTCTCCAAGGATAACATCATGAAACAGACGGATGGTTTATTCCATGAAGTTTTTGATGAAATTAAAGTAGAGTACCCAGAAATAGAAACGGACCATTGGATAGTGGACATTGGGGCGGCAAAGGTAGCGGATACTCCAGAAGATTTTGATGTGATTGTGATGCAAAACTTATACGGTGATATTATTTCTGACATTGCGGCACAGATTACGGGTTCTGTAGGATTAGCAGGTTCGTGTAACATTGGTGAGGAACACGCTATGTTTGAGGCAATTCATGGCTCTGCTCCAACGATTGCGGGTCAGAATATTGCAAATCCCTCGGCTTTGATTCAAGGAGCTATTTTGATGCTGAGCCATATTGGACAGAATGATATAGCTGATAAGATTCAGAATGCTTGGTTGAAAACGATAGAAGAAGGGATTCATACGGTAGATATTTTTGACGAAGAAATCAGCACTCAAAAAGTTGGTACAAAGGAATTTGCTCAAGCAGTAATTGCTAATTTAGGACAGCTTCCTACCAAAATGCCAGTAAGGAATTCACCGACTAACATCAATCTAAACTTACCAAAGTACAATAGAAAACCAAGAAGAAACAAAGAGTTGATTGGGGTAGATTTGTTTGTGCACTGGGATGGAATGGATCCTAATGACATTGGTGGGCAACTTAGAAATATTGAAATTGGAGATATTAAATTGGACATGATAACGAATCGTGGAATTAAAGTATTTCCTGATGGGTTTAAAGAAACTTTCTGTACCGATCACTGGAGATGTAGATTCAAAAATGTGGATGGAAAATCAATCACTAAGAATGACATCATTCAATTATTGAACAATGCCGAAGACAAAGGAATTGACGTCATTAAGACAGAAAACCTCTATTTCTTTGACGGAAAGAGAGCATTCTCTCTTGGTCAAGGTCAGTAAATACTTTGTTTATGAATTGATGAAAGCTCTCAAGAAATTGAGGGCTTTTTTTTGATTAAGATATTCGTCCCCAGTTTGGCTTTTTTCTTATCAATTCGGCTAATTGTTGCCGAATAAGATAGTTTTCTTGTAGTTCTAGTCCAGGATCTTTTTTTAAGAGTTCGCTGGCTAAATTTCTTGCGGTCGCTACCAATTTGTTGTCTTTGATTAAATCACCAATTTTTAAATCCAAAATTCCACTTTGCTGAGTTCCTAAAATATCTCCAGGACCTCGCAGTTTCAAATCCTCCTCAGCTATTTCGAATCCATCGTTAGTCCTTACCATAGTATCGATTCTTGAGCGAGCTGTTTCGGATAATTTATAATCGGTCATCAAGATGCAATAAGATTTATCGGAGCCTCTGCCAACTCTTCCTCTTAGTTGATGCAATTGTGACAGGCCAAACTTATTGGCACTTTC
Source organism: Flavobacteriales bacterium (assembly GCA_965660305.1). Taxonomy (GTDB): domain Bacteria; phylum Bacteroidota; class Bacteroidia; order Flavobacteriales_D; family CAJJDF01; genus CAJJDF01. Next base: position 6,399 of record CBFHZD010000014.1, read on the forward strand.
TATAATCATAACTGTTGCATTGGGTACATTCACTCCAACTTCTATGACTGTTGTAGCCACCATAATTTGTGTATGACCTTTGGCAAACTGCTGCATTTCGTATTCTTTGTCCGCAGCTTTCATCTTACCATGTACAATACTCAGTCTATACTTGGGCAATGGAAAGCGCCTGGCTATGCTTTCGTATCCATCCATCAAGTCTTTGAAATCAAGATGTTGTGATTCTTCAATTAATGGATAAACAACATAAACCTGCCTTCCCTCAGCAATCTGTTTTTCCATAAATTTAAATACATACAACCTGTCTTTGTCAAATTTATGGGTTGTGGATATTTCCTTTCTTCCTGGAGGTAGTTCATCAATGACCGAAATATCCAAATCTCCATAAACTGTCATAGCAAGAGTTCTGGGAATTGGAGTTGCAGTCATTACCAAAACATGAGGTGGTATGGTGTTTTTTTTCCAGAGTTTAGATCTTTGCTTCACTCCAAATCTATGTTGCTCATCTATGATTGAAAGTCCTAAGTTTTTAAATTGAACAATGTCTTCCAGCAAAGCATGAGTTCCAATTAAGATATCCAATTCTCCAGAAAGTAATTGTTCATGTATAATTTTTCTTTCTGATGTTTTGGAAGAACCAGTGAGTAACGAAACGGTAACACCTGTTCCTTCTAAATATTTTGCTATGGTGGAGTAGTGCTGAGTTGCTAAAATTTCTGTGGGAGCCATGAGTAATGACTGAAACCCATTGTCTTTGGCAATAAGCATGGACAATAAGCCTACCAGTGTTTTTCCACTTCCTACGTCTCCCTGAAGCAATCGGTTCATGTGCTTACCAGTTCCCATGTCATGCCTTATTTCCTTTACTACTCTTTTTTGAGCATTGGTCAGTTCAAAAGGTAATTTGGTCTGGTAAAACGTATTGAAACTATCTCCGATGGTGTCAAATACAAATCCTTTGAGTTTTTGTTCTTGAATTACTTTTTGTTTCAATAGCCTGAGTTGTAAAAAGAAAAACTCTTCAAATTTAAGCCTGAAAATGGCTTTTTTTAAATATTCTGCATTGCTCGGAACATGAATTTCACGAAGCGCTCTTTCCTTAGGCATTAGTTTCATTTCCGTTAGAATAGCATGCGACAAAGTTTCGGGTACTTGAGAGTTGATTTGCAGAACCAATGATTTGGTCAGTTTTGCAATTCCTTTCGAGTTTAGTCCCGATGAATTTGCTTTTTCGGTAGAACTATAAACTGGCTGAAGATTGGCTTGAAGCGCGGCATTATTTTGTTTTTCTTCGAATTCGGGATGAACCAAGTTGAAAGAACTACTAAACTGGCTAGGTTTACCAAATATGGTGTATTCTTTTCCAACAATTAATTTGGGTTTCACCCATTTTATTCCTTTGAACCAAACTAATTCTATCGAGCCAGATTCGTCTTGAAGGTAGGCTATAAGTCGTTTTCCTCTTTTTTCTCCTGCCTCTGTAACTCGTGTTATTTTTCCTTTTAACTGAACATGAATTTCAGTTGAATTGATGTCTTTTATCAAGTGAACCTTACTTCGGTCTATGTATCGAAAAGGATAGTAGTTGAGTAACTGTTCGAATGTATATAAGCCCAACTCTTTTTTTATAATTTCGGCTCTTTTCGGACCAACCCCTTTAAGGTATTCAATGGAAGTAGAAATTATGGATTGAGACATGTTGGAGATTTTCTTACTTCAAAAATAAACAAAAAAAACCTCTTGCATTTGATGCAAGAGGCAGAATACCATTTAGAGTTTGTTTAAAATTATTCCTCTGTTTCTGCAGGTGCAGCAGAAGCATTCTTTTTTAGTTGAGCGATAATTAAAGCAGCTACATCTTCTCCTCCGTCAAAGTATAACAAAGTCCCTTGTGATGAGTCAAAAATGTAAGCAAATCCGTTTGCCTTAGCAACATCCTTAATGGCTTTATTGAGCTGAGTTGTTAATGGTTCCATCAACTCCAAATACTTGTCTTCTATTTGCTTTTGTGCTTTAGTTTCAAACTGCTGTGCGGCTAATTGCATATCCTGAATTTCTGATTCTCTTGATTTTTGAATCGTTTTTGGTAACGTAGCTTTCTCAGCCATGTATTTTTCGTAAGCACCTTGCACATTCTTCTGCAAATCTTGTAAATCAGCTACTTTAGAGTTTCTGTATCTTTCCATTTCTTTTTCAGAGGCAGAATACCCAGGAACTTCTTTCAGTACTTCTTGTGAATTTACATGTCCATATTTTTTTTGTGAGATGGCATTTCCCGTGAATCCAAGAGTAGCAATAGCTAATAGTGCGATTATTTTTTTCATTGTAGTTGTATTAGTGTTTTATTGTTTTTTATTTGGTATCGTAACCGAGGTTTTTTAATATTCTTTTGCTTTTATCCAGTTTTGAACTAGCATAAAGGATGTTGGTTTGATTGGCTTTGTCAAAGATGAAGTCGTAACCTCCAACAGAAGCTAACTCTTTAATAGCGTTGTAAACTTTGTTCTGAATCGGCTCTATCAATTCCTTTCTTTTTTGAAATAAAAGGCCTTCAACTCCAAATTTTTCTTGTTGAAACTTAGCTAATTCATCTTCTAATGAAAATATTTCTTCTTGCTTTTTCTTTTTCATTTCTGCTGGCAACAACAATTCTTCCGCTTGATATTGCTGAAACTTTTTTTGAATGTTTGTTTGTTTTGCTTTTATATCTTCCTCCCATTTTTCTGATAAATCATCCAAGGTTTTTTGAGCCTGAATGTATTCAGGAATGTTTTCTAGAATATATTTTGTGTCAACGTAAGCATACTTTTGGGCAAAACTTGCAACCGAAAAAGCTGCGGCAATTATTACTAGGGCTATTCTTTTCATGACTTCTGTTTTTAAATAGTGAGACAAATTTAATATTTTTAAACTTATAAAGGAAACTCAAAAATAAGAGGCTCTTTGTGTGAGTTTAATTACAGTTCTCCAATATTCATGCCAATAGTAAAGTGAAATTGTCCTTGAGGTTTGAAAACCCCTGCTGAATGAATAGCTGGCCTGTATCCAGAATCACCCGGAGAAAGTGGGTCAAGACCCCAACCATAATCCAGTCCAATTAACCCAAACATGGGTAAGAATAGTCTCACACCAAACCCCGCTGATTTTTTCACATCAAATGGATTGTATTCCGAATAACTATTCCAAGAATTTCCTGCTTCACCAAAGGCTAAGGCAAAAACCGTGGCGCTTGGATTCAAGGATATTGGGTACCTCAATTCTACTTTGTATTTGGTTATCAAAGCGTCTCCACCTTGCGATGAAATAGAGTTGTCTTCGTAACCTCTCAAAGCAATATATTCTCTACCTGCTAATCTAAATCCTGTCAGTCCACTTCCTCCATAAAAGAATCTTTCGAAAGGTGATACACCTTTCTCTTTGCTAAATGAATTTAAGAAACCAAATCCAATACTCGAGTGAAGTACTAACTTTCTGTCTTTTGAAAGGGGAGTGTACCACTTTGATACAAATTTAATTTTGTTGTATTCTACCCATTTAAATTTTTCTTGATTCGTCAAATCGCTATAGTCTTCCCTGTCATCAAATAGAGAATAAGGAGCTGTTGTTTTAACGGTAAGTGTAAGTTCTGATCCACTTCTTGGGTAAATAGGCTGGTCTACAGAGTTTCTTGATAAAGTTAGCGTTAAACTCAGGTTGTTTGCAAATCCATTATCAAAACCATCTAGTAAATTGTAATTATTTAATGTGTAGTATTCGTAACCTAATTCACCGTATAGAGTAAAGAAATCATCCGGCACCTTTAATCGAGTTCCTAGTCCAATTGAGGCTCCCAATACATCAAAAGTTCTAGAGTCAGGTTCTCCTCTGTTTGCTTGTGTTAGTTTTTGGAGCGAGTAATAGGCATTTACACTGAAAGAAGTTGGTTTTTTACCACCTAACCAAGGCTCAGTGAAAGAAAGACTCAGCGATTGGAAAAAGATATTTGCTGATCCTCTCAAACTCAATCTTTGTCCGTCTCCAGTTGGTAGTGGTGACCAAGATTCTTTTTCAAAAAAGTTTCTCATAGAAAAGTTTGTGAAGGATAGTCCCAAAGACCCTACAAACCTTCCAGCTCCCCATCCTCCAGAAAGTTCTATTTGATCCGATGGCTTTTCAGCTACCGTATATTCAATATCAACAGTTCCATCAGCGGGATTAGGAATTGGATTTACTCCCATTCTTTCCGGGTCAAAATAACCGAGGTTACTTAGTTCTCGCTGCGAACGAATGATGTCTGCTCTACTAAAAATCATTCCTGGTTTGGTTCTCAGTTCTCTTCGTATGACGTGGTCGTTGGTTTTTGTATTTCCATTGATAGAAATAGTTCCTATTCGGGCAATCTTACCTTCATAAATTACGATATCAATATCGATAGAATCGTTCTCAACAGTTTTTTCGATCGGAGTAATTTGGAAAAACAAGTGACCTTCATCCATATACAACGAACTGATATCCAGTTCAGATTGACTCATGAATAGTTTTGATTCGAGTTTCATTTTGTTGTATTCGTCACCTTTTTCTATCCCCAAAATGGTGTCCAACTTACCCGTGGAGTATTTCGTGTTTCCAACCCAATTGATGTTCCTGAAATAGTACTTGTTTCCTTCATTAATCTTTACTTTAATGTTAATCGTAGAAGGATCATTTTCATACACCGTATCAAAAGTAATTTTTGCATCTCTTAGCGCTTTGGAATTATATAAAGCGATAATCTGTTGTTTTTCGGCTTCGTATTTTTCTTCCTCAAATTTCGATCTTTTCCATACTCTGTACCACTTTTTCTCTTTTGTATCTTTAAAGGTTCTTTTGATTTTTGAGTCAGATAAAACTTTGGTTTCTTTTTTAATAAGGCTCAGCGGGAATTTTGTTTTCTCGGTTAGGTTATTCCCTTCAATCTCAATTTTATTTATCTTAATTCTGTTTCCTTTGTTGATATTAATAACCAGGATTTGAGAGTTGTTCACCGCAGAATCTGGAACGCTCGTAATGTTCACTTTCGTGTTGAGGTAACCCTTTTCTACAAAGTAATCTCTGCAAATAAACTTAGTGTGATCCAGCAGGCTTTCGGTTATGAGTTTTCCGCTATATAAATCAAGGCTCTCTTTCAATGATTTTGCTTGAGAATTAGAAAGTCCTTTCAACTGAAAACGAGACATTCTGCTTCTTTCTTTCAGCGATATTCTTAAGAAAATTGTCTTTCCCACCACTTTGTCTGCGTAAATGTTGATGTCAGAGTAATTGTTTACTTCCCACAATTTTTTTATTGCAGATGAAATGTCATTTCCAGGGATTGTAATTTCTTTCCCTCTTCTAAGGCCCGAATAGGAGATTATCCTTTCTACATCGGTAATTACTGCACCATCAACCAAAATACCTCCAATTTCATATTTCTTGGGAGTTTCGTAACTTATTTGGTTTGTGGAAAATGCGTAGTCTTGCCCAAGCACAATCGCAGGAAAAAACGAGATTAGGAAAACATATGGGAGTATAAACTTCATAAAGTATGCTAAAGTATTAAGAAAGTTGATTGATTTGAGAACTTGTTTTTCCAAATCTTCTCTCTCTATTTTGGTATGAATTGATTGCTATTTCAAAGTCTTTTTCTTTAAAATCTGGCCAAAGTGTGTCAGTGAAATAGAATTCGGAGTAGGCAATTTGCCAAAGCAAAAAGTTACTAATTCTAAATTCTCCACTGGTTCGTATTATTAATTCTGGATCTGGTATATTGGCTGTTGTCAGGTAACTGCTAAATAAATCTTCGTTTACTTCATTTTCAGTTAGTGATCCTTCTTTTATTTCTTTTGCGATGCGTTTTGTTGCATTCAGGATTTCCCACCTTGAGCTGTAACTCAATGCCAGAGTAAGTGTAATTCCTGTATTGTTTTGTGTGTATTCGGTAGCTGAAAAAAGTGCCTGCTTGGCAAAATCAGGAAGTAAATCAATATTTCCAATAAATTGAATTCTTACACCGTTTTCATGAAGTTCTTCTATTTCTTCTGCAATGGTTTTGGCAAACAAATTCATGAGCCCGTCCACTTCATCCTTAGGTCTGTTCCAATTTTCAGTTGAAAAAGTGTAAAGTGTTAAAAACTTGATGTGATGTTTTTGAGCAGAAGTCAATACTTCTCTAACAGAACCTACACCTGTGTTATGCCCGTGCAGTCTGTCTTTTCCATGACTGGAAGCCCACCTTCCGTTTCCATCCATAATGATGGCTACGTGCTCAGGATTGTTGCTTCTATGATCTGACTTATTGCTCATTGGACTAATTTGTACGCGAAAATGATAAGAATTATTGAGGTATGAAAGTGATAGAAACTTAATTTATGCACTTTTAACACAATTTATCATTTCGTTTTTTTGAAATTTAATTTTACTGTTCTGTTCAGTTTTTTTGATAAGGTGTCGCAGTCGGCACACTCTTTTTCAAATACATCCATAATAAAAACGGGGGATTCCGGATTTGTAGGTACCGCAAATGTAAGTGAAGTGTTATTGTGTTTCAGTTTGTATTCCCTTGGGTTTGATTTTGTATTGCTTTCTTCAAATAAAACTGTTCCTTGAACAATGATGTCTTGAATTTTTTCTTTGGTAAATTCATTGCAGGTTAATTTACAATCTGTAAAATCACTGGTTTCAAAAAGTGATTCCATGATGCTTGTTTTTACCCTGTTTCCCGGTAACCAGCCTCCGCAGCCTCTGTCGCCAAAAAGAAATAATACCATCAACGAACCGATTCCAACACCCAAAATATAAAGACGAACTCTTCTCCAAAAACTCATAAAAATTGTTTTAAAAAACAAAAATACAAGGAAAATAGTTCAATTCAGTTTCTTTTCGGGTTTATTTCAGTCTGTAATAATTTCAATGTTGGATTTTTCGATGATTTCTTTCCCTTTGTATTTCAATAATAATTGGGCAATGGTAATTACATCGTTTTGGCAGTATTCCTTTATTTTTTCAAGGTCTTTTTCCTCGTAGTAAACTTTGGCTACCATGGAACCATCCAAATCTTGCTTTGGAGATGGGATGTTAAAAACATGAGCCAATAAGTCCAAAGAAGTAAAGTGTTTATAATCTCCAAACTTCCACAATTCCATGGTATCTAAGTGCTGTATTTCCCAAGGTTTTTTGCCTGCAATATCTAGCTGAGAAGGTAGCTCCAATCCGTTTATCAAAGTTCTTCTGCCAATGAAGGGGAAATCAAATTCTTTTCCATTGTGGGCACACAACATGTAGTTGTCTTTCAGGGTTTTATTCAGCAAAGAGTTAAATTGTTGGAGTATTTCTTTTTCGTTGTCGCCATAAAAGGATTTTACTCGAAGTGTCAACGAACCTTTTTCTTGAGCGAAATACCCTGCCGAAATACATATTATTTTGCCAAATTCAGCATAAATTCCTGCTTTTGAATAGGCTTCTTCCGCACTAATTTCCTGATGGCGCTGAATGTACTTAGTTTTTTTATCCCACAAATCAACGGTTTGTTTTGGTAATTCATTGAAATTGTATTCCATTGGGACAGTTTCAATATCCAAAAAAATAATTTTTTTAAGATCTAGGTGCTGAAGCATAAATGTAAATTTTGAAATGCAGGGTAAGATACTAATTCTCTTTACAAGAAAAAAGCCACCTACTCGAGGATTTCGAGAGGTGGCTTTTCATGGTTTTATGTTTTCTTACAGTTTAAAAAGTTCGTCTTTCAACGGTTGGTTTACTTCTGCAGTTTGAAGTTTCATATCCATTGATTGAGGTCCTTGTTTTCCGCTCAAAGAGTGAGGAATTAATACTCCGTTTATTGCTTTGTAATCGCTAAACTCCTGAGTGATATTAAAATCTCCTTGAGGTGTTGACTGCACATACATTTCCTTTACTTTTAGTTTTGACTCAACATCGTACATCAGAGTCAATTCTTTTCCAGTTGGGTAAACTGCTTCAATTACGTAAACATCTTTTCCGTTTATGTTGTCTATACCGATTAAAGTTGTTGTAACCTTATTTTCAGCGTAAGCCATTTCAGGAACTAAACGTCCTTCAATATTAGACTCAATGTTTGTGTTTTCGTCTGCTGGCATTGTTTGTCCTTGCATGGATTGCATTCCTTTAGTACCATCAAAAGCAGAGGCCTGAACCACTGCATTACCCATTTGTGGCACTTTGATTTCCGACTTTGTTTTGTTTGGAGCCTTAAAACTATTTGTCATGATAACATCCATACCTTGAATTGTCATAGAATAATCTCCTGTCAGAGTTTTTATACTTGCAATAGCCTCTTTTCCTCCAATGGCTTCCATGTAGGCATTCATTACCGTTTCGGCAGTAGTTCCTTCTGGAGCTGGCTTAATCTTACTTGGAGCAGTAGTTTTATTTCCTTCTCTGTCGAGGTAATTTACCGTACCAAACTTAGTAAGCTTTTCTCCAACCTCTGCAGCATCTCCAACTACTATAATGTTTATGTTTCCTGGTTTCAGGTATTTTGTAGCTACTCTTTTGATGTCGGCTACTGTCACCGCATCAATTCTCTTCAAGTAGTTTTTGAAATAATCTTTGCTTAGTTTGTATTCGTCTATGTTGGCAGCAAATCTAGCTACTGTTCTCGGGCTTTCAAGGGATTGAGCAAAAGTTCCAGCAATGTAGTTTTGTGCATTTTTTAATTCTTCTGCTGTTACTTCTTCAGTTCTAATTCTGTTTATTTCAAAAAGAAATTGCTCAATAGCGCTATCAGTTACCTCGTTTCTAACTTTGGCACTTGATGAGAAATTTCCAATCAATTTGTTGGATCTTATTCCGCCATAAGCTCCGTATGTATATTCTTTGTCTTCTCTTAGGTTTTGAAATAATCTTCCTGCAAATCCACTTCCAAATATTTGATTGAATACCTGAGCAGCTTCGTAATCAGCGTCTCCTAATTTTATTTCAGCGATGTTGCTAATTTGAATGTTTGATTGAACAGCACCTTCTTTGTTCACAACAAATACTTGCGGTGATGCTGGTTCAGCTGGCTTGTCGTAAGTATGAGTTGGTACTTCTCCTTTTGTCCATCCTCCAAATTGTTTTTTTACTAGTTCTTCAGCTTCACTTTTTGTAATGTCACCCACAATTGTAAGTAAGGCATTGTTTGGTTTGAAGTATGTGTTGTAATATCCCTTTACATCTGATAACTCGATATTCTTGAGAGATTTTTCACTCATAAATTCACCATAAGGATGTCCTTTGCCATAAACAATTACGGATTTCACATCTCCCATTATGGCATCTGCATCTGTGGCGTTTGATTTGATTGCGGTAACACTTTCTGTGATACTTTTTGTCAATTCATCTTCAGGAAAAATTGGATTCAATGTGATGTCTGCCAAAATATCCATCAATTTACTGTTGTATTTTGATAATCCTGATGCGTATACACCTCCTGAATAAGCACCTACATTTGCCCCAATAAAATCTACTTCTTTGTTCAAGTTTTCTTTAGTTCTGTTTTTTGTTCCTGCTTCAAGCAAGTCGCCCACCATTGAGGTGTATCCAGCTTTTTCACCTTCTACAATTGGGTCGATATCAAAGGATAGACTGTAAGAGATTGTAGGTAGTTTGTGATTTTCTATCACGTATACTTTCATTCCGTTTTCAAGAGTGAATTCTTCGTGTTCTCCTATTTTTAATTCTTTTGCTTCAGAAGCACTTGGTCGAATACTTCGGTCGAGAGCTGTTTCTTTTGTGCTACAAGCAGTAATTGCTAGCATTGCAGCTATTGATATGATTATGTTTTTCATGATTATATTTCTTTTAAAATTGATACTAATGGCTTGACTTTATTTTTTTGGTAAATAATAAAGAGTAACACTATTCGATTGAACTAAGTATTTTTTAGCCACACGTTGTATATCTTCTCTTGTAACAGCTCGGTATTTTTCCAGCTCTGTATTGATTAACTCAGCATCTCCAAACATAACATGGTAAGTAGCTAAACTTTCTGCAATTCCTTTCATGGAGGAGTTACTACTCACAAAATTCGATTCAGAAATGTTCTTGATTTTTTGAAATTCTTCTTCTGAAATCAATTCGTTTTGAAGTTTTTCTATTTCTTCTACTATACCCTTTTGAATGTCCGAAACTGTATAACCTTGGTTTGGCAATCCTAAGGTTGCGAAAAAACCTGCACTTTCAAAGTTCATTGAAAATCCAGCTACCTGGAGAGCCATTTGTTTGTTCTCTTTTAAGGCAGTGTTCAATCTTGAGCTTTTTCCGTTTGATAGAATAGTGGATAACATCTCTAGAGCGTAAGCGTCCTTTGTGCCTTGGGCAGGTACTTTGTAGGCTTGAAAAACTGCGTCTAACTGAATGTTGTCATACACGGTGTCTACGATTGCTTCTGTTAGTAATGCGTCTGATACCTTTGGCCTCTTTATTTCCCCATTTCCACTTGGGATTGAACTGAAATATTTCTTAATATACTTTTTAGCTGCTTTTTCATCAATATCTCCGGTAATAACCAACGTAGCATTGTTAGGTACGTAATAGGTGTCATAAAAATTTTGAAAATCTGCAATGGAAGCAGCGTTCAAATCTGCAAATGAACCAATAGGTGTCCATTCGTAATTCGTCCCCTCAAACATTCTCTTTGAAATTTCCATGTACCAACTAGAATAAGGTCGGTTATCAGAGGTTCTTTTTTCCTCTTTCACCACTTCTCTTTGGTTGTCCACTCCTGCTTGAGTTATTTTTGCGTTCAACATTCTTTCAGATTCCATCCATAATCCAAGTTCTAATTGATTGGAAGGAAGAACACAATGGTAGTAGGTTTGATCACTAGAGGTATAAGCATTAATAGTTCCCCCAACCGATTGAACTATTTTTGCATATTGGTCTTGCGCAATGTTTTCCGATTCTTCAAACATTAAATGTTCAAAAAAGTGTGCGTAACCAGTTTTACCTGTTACTTCATTTTTTGATCCAACGTGATACAAAACACTCACAGCAATAATAGGTGTGGAGTTGTCTTTATGTAACACGACATGCAATCCATTATCCAGGTCGAACTCATTGAATTTGATGTTGTTTTTTTGAGCATAACTGTTTCCCAAGAGGAAGGCAGATGCTAAGATTAAGGTTATTTTTTTCATGTTTTAGCTTTAAATTTGAATCAAAAATAATAAAAATACCGAGTATTACAGAATTTTAGAGGACGAGAGGATTAATTTGTAGATGAATGGGATTTTAGTTACTATCGTAAAATTAACTGAGCGAAATAATCAAATAGTGTTTCACTCTTTTTAATTTTGACCTTGGTGTCTAAATAAAGAAAAACAGGGTTTATTAAATAGAATCCAAGAGAGGTCAAAAATTGGGGGTAAGAAAAATCAATTCAAGATATAAAATGGTACAAGCAAAGAAGTATTTAGGTCAACATTTTTTAAAAGACGAGACCGTTTGTCAACATATCGCTTGTGCCATGGACGACAATGCAGAAGAGCAAGAAAAAGTAATAGAGGTGGGGCCAGGAATGGGAGCGATTACTAAATATCTCATGAAGAAATACAACAACCTGAGTGTTGTAGAAGTTGATGGTGACTCGATCACTTTCCTGTCAGAAAATTATCCCGAGTTAGATATTGTGGATTACGATTTTTTGAAATTGGATTTATCAACTTTGAACGAAGGCAGGTCTTTTAAAATTTTTGGTAATTTTCCATATTTTATTTCAGCCCAAATTCTAAATAAGATCTTCGAAAACAAAGAACTTGTTTCTGAGGTTGTGGGAATGTTTCAAAAAGAAGTTTCAGAAAAAGTGAACGCTCTCCCAGGAAATAAAAATTATGGGATAATCAGTGTTTTTATTCAAGCGTTTTATTCGGTAGATTATTTGTTTACTGTACCCGAAGGAGCCTTTGATCCTCCACCAAAAGTGAAATCGGGTGTTATCCGATTAATAAGAAAGAAAGATTTTGATTTGGGTATTTCTATGAGCACCTTCAAGCAAGTTGTAAAACTTGGATTTAACCAACGCAGAAAAACCTTGAGGAACTCACTGAAATCTGTATTACCAGACACCCTTAAAGAGGAAGAGATTTTTAACAAAAGACCCGAGCAACTCTCCGTAAATGAGTTTATTGAGATTTGTAAAATGATTGAGAAAAAGCACTAAAAAAAAGATAAAATGGAAGAAGAAAAGAAATTGTATTTGTTGGATGCGTATGCATTAATTTTCAGAGCTTACTACGCTTTTATAAAGAACCCAAGAATAAATTCAAAAGGACTAAACACCTCGGCTGTATTAGGTTTTACCAATACTTTGTTAGATATTTTGAATAACCACAAGCCCACTCACATTGCGGTTGTATTTGACTTTCCTGCTGCAACCCTAAGAACACAAGAGTTTGCTGCTTATAAAGCAAATAGACAAGAAACGCCCGAAGATATTAAAAAATCGGTACCCATCATTATGGATATTATTCGCGCTTTTCACATTCCTATTTTGATGAAAGAGGGGTACGAAGCAGATGATGTAATCGGTACACTTTCAGTAAAAGCTGAAGAAGCTGGTTTTACTACCTACATGATGACTCCAGATAAGGATTTTGGCCAATTGGTAACCGACAAGGTGTTTATGTATAAACCTGCCCGAATGGGTAAACCTGCTGAAGTTTTGGGAGTAAAGGAAATTTGCGAAAACTTTGAAGTAGAGCACCCAAAACAGGTAATAGATATTCTGGGGTTGTGGGGCGATGCCGTAGATAATATTCCGGGAATTCCGGGAATTGGTGAGAAAACTGCTAAAAAATTAATTAAGCAATACGGCTCGGTAGAAAATTTGATTGCCAATGCCGAAGAGCTTAAAGGTAAGCAAAAAGAGAACGTAATCAATTTTGCTGAACAAGGGTTACTTTCTAAAAAATTGGCAACCATTATTTTGGACGTTCCTGTGGAGTTTGATGAAAAAGACTTGATGATGTCCGAGCCAGACAAGGACAAAATTATTGAGTTATTCAGCGAATTGGAATTTAGAACTTTGGCAAAAAGAGCTTTTGGTGTTGAAATTCAAAACACCACAACTGAAGGTCAACTAGATATGTTTTCTGCACCTGCTGCCAGTAATTCTGCAGATTTACAATCACCCGAAGCGGTCGATTTCAAAACAATTGAAACTGTTAAGAATACTTATCAATTGATAGACACGGAAGAAAAAAGAGCTGAACTTATTTCAACTTTAATGAAGCAGAAATCATTCTGTTTTGACACCGAAACCACTTCTTTGGATGCCTTGCTTGCGGAGATTGTAGGGATTGCTTTTTCATTTAAAAAGGGAGAAGGGTTTTATGTTTCTTTTCCGTCAGATAGGGCAGAGGCTCATGTTGTGTTAAATGAATTTAAGAACTTGTTTGAAAGTGAAAATATTGAAAAAATAGCCCATAACTTAAAGTATGATTTGGCTGTCATTCAAAATTACGGTTTGAATATTCGAGGAAGATTATTCGATACGATGATCGCTCATTACCTTATTCAGCCTGACATGAGACATAACATGGATTTATTGGCCGAAACTTATCTGGGATACAAGCCTATTTCCATTGAGACATTAATTGGAAAAAAAGGGAAGAACCAGAAAAACATGCGTGATTTGGATCCTAATGAAGTGTTTGAGTATGCTTGTGAAGATGCAGATATTACCTTTCAGTTGAAAACACTGTTTGAAGAAAAATTGAAAGAAACAAACACAGAAAAGTTGTTTTGGGAGATTGAAATGCCATTACTTCCTGTTTTGGAAAAAATGGAAAGAGAAGGAGTGAACCTGGATATAAATGCGTTGGCTGATTTTTCTAAAGAACTAGAGGTAGATTTGGCTAAACTAGAAGGTGAGATAAAAGAAATGGCTGGTTTTTCAGATTTCAACTTAGATTCACCAAAACAATTAGGAGAGGTTCTTTTCGAAAAAATGGACATTGATGTAAAAGCTAAAAAAACCAAAACGGGTCAGTATTCTACAAGTGAAGATACATTGAGCAAAATGGTTGGAAAACACGATATATTTGAAAAAATACTGGAATATCGTTCCTTAAAAAAGCTTAAATCTACTTATGTGGATGCCTTGCCATTGTTGATTGCCGAGGATACAAAAAGGATTCATACAAGTTACATGCAAACAGTTGCCGCAACTGGACGTTTGAGTTCGGTAAATCCAAATCTTCAGAATATTCCTATTCGCACAGAGAAAGGGAGATACATCAGAAAAGCATTTATTCCAAGAAATGAAAATTTCACACTTTTGGCAGCTGATTATTCTCAAATAGAATTGCGAATTATTGCCGCACTAAGTGGAGATGAAGGAATGATAGAGGCTTTTGTCAACAAGTACGACATTCATTCAGCAACGGCATCTAAAGTATTTGATGTTCCGATGGAAGAAGTAACAAGAGAAATGAGGAGCAAAGCCAAAATGGTTAACTTTGGAATCATTTATGGGATTTCGGCATTTGGTTTGGGTCAACGATTATCAATTCCGAGAAAAGAAGCCAAGGAAATTATCGACAGTTATTTTGCTAAATACCCTAAAATTAAATCCTACATGGACGAGGCTATTGTGCAAGCTAAAGCTAATGGATATGTAGAAACATTATTGGGAAGAAGAAGAAACTTGAAAGATATAAATTCAAGTAATGCAATAGTGAGAGGTCATGCAGAACGAAATGCAATAAACGCGCCTATTCAGGGAACAGCGGCAGACCTGATAAAAATTGCCATGATTAATGTGTTGAAGGAGATGAAAACCAAGAATCTGAATTCGCGCATGTTGCTACAAGTTCATGACGAACTCGTTTTTGATGTAGATAAAAATGAGGTTGAGGTGATGGAAAAACTAGTAAAAGAAAATATGGAGAATGCTGTCAAAATTGTTGTTCCGTTGGAAGTTGAAATGAGTACGGGTGACAATTGGTTACAAGCCCATTAAAAAAGAAGAATACCGAATAAGTTGATTGAAACGCCAACTTTTTTGGTTTAACAGAGAAAAAAAACACAAGAAACGATGCTAACAAATAACGACATCATGAAGAAGCTAAGAGTAGCTCATAAATTAAGAGATGAGGATATTCTGAAGGTTTTGGAGTTGGTAGATTTTAAAATGACCAAACCGGAACTTAACGCGATCTTTCAAAAAGAGGACCATAAGAATTACCAAGAATGCGGAGATCAATTGCTTCGTAATTTTCTCAATGGTTTAATTATTCATTTGCGAGGGCCAATGCCAAAGAAAAATGAAAAGCCTTTACCCAAGAAAAAATTCACCAAGCCACATCCGGGAAGAAATTAGTTGTTAATTCATCCAAAGGCAGTCCAGCCAATCGGTTGTCATATGAAGGAGGAGTCCCATGCTTATTATTCTTGTTTTTTTCCAAAATAGCCCTGTGAAATAAGTTAAAATGGCAAAGTAGGAATGAAGAGGATGGAAATTGATACTACAGCGGTTGGTTACAAAAATATTCTGTGCTAATAGATGATCCAAGTCAACGAGCATGGTCAGTAGAAAAATTACAGAAACAATTTTCCATTTTTTTTGAAAAAACACCCTAGCAATTAAAATTGGGAAAAGGAAGTGTAATCCGTAATGGATAAAGAAACGAACCAGGTCCATTATTCAGCTTTCCAAATGGTGTTGCAAGCTGTACATTTTATCTGAGGAGCTTTATTGAGCATTACGCGATAAGTCAAAACCCCCTGTTTACAAATGTAACAAGTCATAGAAGGGCTCATTCTTTTCCTTTTCTGATAGGCTTTTACACGACAATTAGTAGAGCAAAACTTCTTTGCTTTCTGAGACTTAATAGAAATATCTTTTTTACAAAATTGACAAGTAGGCATTTTATTGTGTTATAATCTTCTGCAAGATGAAAAAAAAGTTTGATTTTTTAAAACTTATTTAAACTGAAAATAGTTGTAGTATTTTGAAGGTGACGAATAAGAAAATGTCCTAACCCTTATTTTTTCAAAAAAAAGTTGTAAATTGGTCAAATATAAAATAAAATGAAATGAAAAATATTGTGTTGCTTTTATCTGTTGTGAGCCTAATTGTGTTGTCCAGTTGTGGTTCTAAAGAGTACACTTGTACTTGTACTTTTACAGATTCAACTCCTACCTCTCCATTGCCATCAACGACCACGGAAACCGTTATTACAGGAAAGAAAAATGACGCTACCACAACTTGTGAGACAGGTTCTTACCTGGATGGGTATTATAAAAATGAGTGTACTTTAAATTAGATTTTGATAAAACTTATGGCCTTGACAGTACAAGTTCATACTTACATAAAATAAATAAATACGAAACATTATGAAAAATATAATTCTGGTTGCTTTTGTTACATTAGCAGTGGCATCTTGTCGAAAGACATCAAAAATGGAAGAATCTGACAATACCTTAGAAGTGACAGAAACAAATATGGCTGTTGTGGGTAAAAGGACAGCTACTTGGTGTGGGCCATGTGGAAGCTCTGGTTTTCCACGTTTTGAGTCATTGAAGGAACAGTACAAAGGCGATGCTGTTTTTATGGCTTGGAAGGATGCCTTTACAACTACAGAGGGGTCAACGCTTTTTGATGAAGTTGGTCCAAAATTCAATTTAGGAAATTCAGTACCAACGTTCTTTTACAATTTTATTCCGAATGCGGATGATTCGGTCATTACGAAACATTTAGAAGCGGACTACGTTGAAGCAAACTCGAATTATGAAATGGAGGTTTCAGGACAAAGCGTTAAATTGAATACAACTACAAAGTTCTTTGCCAATGTAGAAGGTACCTATTATTTGGCTCCTTACATGATAGTAGACAATATTGTAGGTTATCAAAATGGACACCCGGACGGTAACAACACTGTTCATCATAATTATGTTGCGCGAATTGCAAAGCCAACAACAGTTAGTTCGGTAGAAAATTTCGGTTACCAATTGACAACAAACGGGGCAGAAAGAGGTTTTACGATTAATCTAGAGTTTACAGCCAAAAAGGAGGTGTCCTGGAATGCTAAGGATATTTCTTTCGGATTAGTGATATACAAGCAAGAACCTTGGGGGCTTCAGTTTGTAAATGCCTTTACAAAATAAATCGATCACCAAGTTGTTCTTATGAGTATTAAAAATATAATAGTTTTGAGTTCGTTCATGTTGTTTGCAACAGGGGTGTTCTCTCAAATAAAGTTTGGAGTTAGGGCTGGATTGGGATATTATAAAGTTCCGCAGTCTGCAACGGGAGCAATTGCTTCTAAAGTGAACTCCATTAAACCAGAAGTGGATCAGATAGACCTGCAGTACGCTAAGACAGGTGGCTTTGGTTACAATTTTGGTTTGTTTATCGACTATTCTATTACTGAGAATATTGGAATTCAAGTAGAACCCTCAGTTAGTTTAAGAAACTATAATGAGGTGTTAAAGTCTTTTCGTGAGGATACATTGAGCTCGGTAATCACCGAAAACTATATTTATAATAAGCTGACTTACCTTGATATCCCGATTTTATTCAAGTTCAACTTGCAGCCGAATACAGGTAAATACGGAAGAAGAAGTTACATCAGTGTTTTTGCAGGGCCTCAAATTGGATTGTTTTTAGGGAAATCTGAGATAAACGAAACGACTAATAGTGTAACGATTTACGATCAAACGACCGTAAACACATCAAATACTGATAGACCAAACGAATTTAAAATTGATTACAATGCATTGGACATTGCGGCTGTAGCCGGAGTAATGTATGATTTTGAAAAAGGTTTTAGATTTGGCGCTAGATATGTGGGTAGCTTGATGCCAGTGACTCAAAATATCAATTTTGATTCTTATCAACATTCCGTTCACTTGACAGTAGGTTACAACTTTATTCCTAAGAAAAAGCGAAGACGAAGAAGGTAATTTAATCGATATTTTTTTACAAAAGGCACGTCTATTTGATTGTGCCTTTTTTTGTTTGTCAACAGTTTGTTCTTTATTGTTAATAATAAACACTACCTTTGACGCGGAATAAGGATTTCTTGAACCTCGTTATGTCGTGTTAATGTGATTTTTTTTGAGAGATTTTTATTCGTAATTATTAATTAAAAAAAATCAGAAATGACATTTAAAGAACTTGGCCTCAAGCAAGAGGTCCTAGACGCTGTCGCGTCTTTGGGTTTTGTTGAACCCTCTCCAATACAACAAGAAGCAATACCACAATTATTAGAAACCGAAAGAGATTTAGTAGGGCTAGCTCAAACAGGAACAGGTAAAACTGCTGCATTTGGTCTCCCAATGGTAAATCAAGTAGATTTTAAGAGTAAAACCACACAGGGTTTGGTTATTTGTCCTACCCGGGAATTGTGTATTCAGATTAGTAAAGATTTTCAACAATTTTCTAGGAATTTTAGAGGATCGAATATCGTACCTGTTTACGGTGGAGCAAGTATAGAGACTCAAATTCGTCAATTGAACAGAGGGGCACAAATTGTAGTTGCCACTCCGGGAAGATTGATGGATATGATCAAAAGAAAGAGAGTTGACTTGTCGCAAGTAAGCTATGTGGCTTTAGATGAGGCGGATGAGATGCTAAACATGGGTTTCAAAGAAGATATTGATGCCATCTTAGACAATACTCCTGGTGATAAACAAACTTGGTTGTTCTCTGCAACCATGCCAAAGGAAGTAGTGAGGATTGCAAAAACCTACATGGATGATCCAATAGAAATCACTGTAGGTACTAAAAATGCAGCGTCCAAAAACATAGAACACCATTTTTATAAAGTGAATGATAGAGATAGATTTCATGGCTTAAAACGAATCATTGATTTTGAACCACATATATATGGTGTAATATTTTGTAGAACGAGAAGAGAAACTTCTGAAGTGGCCGATAAGTTAATGAAAAGCAATTACAGTGCAGAACCTTTACATGGTGATTTGTCTCAGGCACAGAGAGATAGAGTGATGAAAGCTTTTAGAAATAAAGACATTCAGCTTTTGGTCGCGACCGATGTTGCGGCAAGAGGAATAGACGTGGATGATATTACACACGTTATCAATTATAACTTACCAGACGAAATTGAAAGTTACACACATAGATCTGGAAGAACGGCAAGAGCTGGAAAAAAAGGAACTTCTATTTTGTTGTTGAATAACCGCGAATCCAATAAATTGAGGTTTGTAGAGAAAATTATAAACTCTAAGATTGAACAAAAGAAATTTCCGACAGGCAAAGATATTTGTGAGAAACAATTGATGCAATTGGTGGATAAAGTGGTTGAAGTAGAGGTTAAAGAAGAACAGATTGCCCCTTACTTGGCAGCCGTTGATGAAAAATTGAAGGAATTATCGAAAGAAGAGATTATTACAAAATTTGTATCGGCTGAATTCAATAGGTTTTTATCGTATTACGAAAACGCTCGTGATATTAATGACGATTCTAGAGGTGGAAGAGATAGAGATAGAGGCAGAGGGAATGAAAGAAGAAGAGGAGATAGAGATAGAAGTGGAAGAGATAGAGATAGAGGGAGAGACAGAGGTGACAGAAGAGTAAGAAGTGACCGAAGTGATAGAAGAGGTGACAGAGATAATCGTGGATTCAATAGAAATGTGGATGGAGAAACGACTACCTTATTTTTAAATGTGGGTGAAAAAGATTTTTCGGATAAAGGACACTTAATAAGGGTTTTGTGCCAAGAAGGAGGAGTTGCAGGAAAAAATCTAGGAAAAATAAGGATGATGGACAACTTTAGTTTTGTAGATGTAGCACCAAAAGTAGCTGGTAAACTATTGAAAGGAATAAATGGTGTTGAGATTGACGGAGGCAGAAAGATGAGAGCTGAAGTTTCAAACCAATAAAGAGTTAGTTAATGAGTAAAAGGGATAACAAGACACGCTTGTTATCCCTTTTTTTATGTCTTATTAATTCGTATTTTTGAAACAAATTAGGAGCACATGTTTTTAGAATCATTAACACAAGGAAACGAAAAAAGAGGTTGGATTGAAGTAGTTTGTGGTTCTATGTTTTCTGGAAAAACAGAAGAACTTATAAGGCGCCTGAAACGAGCGGAATTTGCTCAACAGAAAGTGGAAATTTTCAAGCCTTCTATTGATAAGAGATATAACGAGGAGGATGTAGTCAGTCATAACCAAAATTCTATCCGATCTACACCAGTTTCTTCCTCTAGTAATATTCTTTTGTTGGCAGACGGAGTGGAAGTGATAGGAATTGATGAAGCTCAGTTTTTTGATGACGGATTGGTAGAAGTATGCAATCAATTGGCGAATAATGGAGCTAGAGTAATTGTAGCGGGATTGGATATGGATTTTGCTGGCAAACCATTTGGAGTCATGCCTCTTTTAATCGCCACAGCGGAATATGTGACTAAAGTACACGCAATTTGTGTAAAATGCGGTTCACTGGCTCAGTTTTCGCACCGAAAAACAACGGATGAACAACAAGTAATGCTTGGTGAGACGGAAGCCTACGAACCTTTATGTAGGGTATGTTTTAACAAATCCATGAAACGATGAACTATTCAGTTGAAGAAATTGCAGAGGCTATTCAAGGTCAGTTGCTGCATTCGAACGATTGTCAGGTTAATCATGTTTCTACTGATAGCCGTTCCGTTCAAAATTCCTCTAAAACGGTTTTCTTTGCTCTGAAAACTTCCAAGCGAAACGGTCATGATTTTATTGATTCCCTGATTCAAAAAGGGGTTAAGGTATTTGTAGTTTCTGAAGAATTGGAGATAAAAGAAAAGGGTGTTGCGGTAATTCGTGCGTCAGATACGCTGGATGCATTGCAACAATTAGCTGTTTATCACAGAAGTAAATTTAATATTCCCGTTATAGGAATAACCGGGAGTTACGGAAAAACAATCGTGAAAGAGTGGTTGTATCAATTGCTTAGTCCAGATTTTTTGATTTGCAGAAGTCCCAAAAGTTTTAATTCTCAAATTGGAGTTCCACTTTCGGTTTTCTTACTGAATGAGAATCATACTTTGGCGATTTTTGAGGCGGGTATCTCCGAGCCCGGGGAGATGAGAAAATTGGCAAAAATGATAAAGCCTTCTTTGGGTGTTTTGACAAGGATGGGAGAGGCTCACCAGGAAGGCTTTACAGATATAGAAGAAAAGTTGGATGAAAAAAAACAACTTTTCATAAATGTGTCAGAAATTGTTACCTACGATGATAAAATGGATGGATTTACTTTTCCATTTCAAGATAAATTCTCCATAGAGAATTGTAAAATTTGTGTTTCGGTGCTCTTAAAAATGGGCTATGATAAACTGGTGATTCAAGAAAGGATTAATCATTTGTCACCGCTAGCATTGAGATTGGAAATGAAAAAAGGCATTGAAAATTCCACTATCATAAATGATGGATACAACATTAGTTATTCTTCCTTGGTTATTTCGTTGGAATACCTTAAAGCTCAAGCTAAGAATTTTCCAACTACGCTCGTAATGACTGCAATTCCAGAAACTCCGTTTTCTGATTCCAAACTAATTGAATTATTGAACTCAAGTGAAGTATCGAGGATATTGGTCGTGGGTACGGATAAACTAATTGGACTGAACCAAAACATCGAGTTGGTTCAGTATTATTCAACCACAGAATTGCTGAAAGAATTAAAAGAATATAGTTTTAGGGACAATTACGTGCTTATAAAGGGAAGTAGAAATCACAGGCTCGAGCAGGTTGCTAAAGTATTAGAAGAAAAAAATCACAGAACTGTACTGGAAATTAGTTTGAATCAATTATCGGATAATCTGGCAATTTATCGAAAAAAAATTGATTCCTCAACCAAGCTTATGGTCATGGTCAAGGCTTTTGCTTATGGTTCGGGTGCTACAGAAATTCCTTTATTCTTGGAGAATGAAAAAGTAGATTATCTTGGAGTTGCCTACACAGATGAAGGGATAACGCTAAGAAAAAAAGGGATAACAATGCCAATAGTGGTAATGAATCCAGAACCAGAAACCTTCATGGATTTGATTAAATATGATCTTGAGCCAGAAGTATATTCTTTAGAAATGTTAGACGAGCTAACAAAAGACCTGATAGTGTCAAATAAGAAGGACTATCCAATTCATATAAAATTGGAAACAGGGATGAATAGATTGGGTTTTTTGCCAGAACAATTGCCGGCATTGGTTCAATATTTATTTGCTCAGCCCGAAGTGTTCGTTCGTTCGGTATTCTCTCACTTGTCCAGCGCAGATGATTTGACCGAAAAGGAATACACGTTAAAGCAATTGAATAAATTTGACGAGCACTCGTCCTACCTCATCAGTAATCTCAATTACTCTATTCATCGCCATGTGCTGAATACGGCTGGTATAGAAAATTACAACGGTTATCAATACGACATGGTTCGCTTAGGAATTGGTCTTTATGGAATAAATGTTGGCGAAAACTCTTCAGAAATTAAGCCAATAAGTAGGCTGAAAACAGTAGTTATTCAGACCAAAAAACTTGAAAAGGGTGATTCAATAGGGTATGGAAGAAAAACCAAGGCGGAATCTGAAATGACCATAGCTATGCTGCCAATTGGCTATTCAGACGGGATAAGAAGGTGTTTAGGAAATAGAAACTTTTCTTTTTATTGGGGAGATCAAGCTTGTGACTTGGTGGGTAATATTTGTATGGATGTTTGTATGATAGATATTACAGGACTGACAGTAAAAGTAGGCGATGAGATTGAAATTTTTGGCAATCACAACTCTATTGAAGATATGGCTTTGGCAATGGATACGATTCCTTACGAAGTGCTAACTTCCATATCGCAGAGAGTTAAGCGGGTATTTTATAAAGATTAATTAACAACTCTTAACTGATTAATTGAAATTTACACTCCTTTATTCTTATCTTTATTCATCATGAAAAAGAGTTTTTACATATTTTTATTAATCCTCTTTGCCGCAAGCCTATCTAGTTTTGCCCAGACAGACTCAACTGGTTTAAAAACAGACACAGCAAAGGAGGTGTATGTTCAAATTTCGGGAGTTGTTGTGTCAGGTGCAAACTTGGAGCCAGTCCCGTTTGTGACTGTATTAGAAAAGAGTTCTTTTCGCGGAACAAGCTCTGATTACTATGGCTTTTTCTCTTTTGTAGCAATACCAGGAGATACAGTAGTTTTTTCCTCTATTGGATATAAAAAATCAACTTATGTTATCCCAGACTCTTTGAGTAATGGAAGATACTCTCTTATCCACGCAATAGAAGAAGATACAGTAAAGTTAGCTCAACTGGATGTTTACCCTTGGCCTTCCAGAGAGCAGTTTCGAGATGCATTTTTGAACACTGATATTCCAAATGATGATTTGACTCGTGCGCAGAATAATTTGAATCCTGAAACCCTGGCGCTAAAACAAGAGGCATATCCCGCTGGTGGTTCGCTTAATTTTAAGTGGCAAATGCAAGATGTTCATTCTAGACTTTATTATGCAGGACAGGCTCCACCTAACAATTTGCTAAACCCTATCGCTTGGAGTCAGTTCGTAAGAGCCTGGAAAAATGGAGATTTCAAAAAGAAGAACTGATTTTGTTTAACGAGGTAAAATTTATTCAAAGTACTAAATATGCTGTGTTTTTGACAAATTTATACCTTTAATTCTCCTTTCTAAAAATATTTGTTTTAATTTAGTTTAATATATTTCATAAAATATTAAACAAAACATGTCAATCAAAAATTCTTTTTCAATAAAAGACCTAGAAAACCTAAGTGGAATAAAGGCCCATACAATCCGAATTTGGGAAAAAAGATACAATTTGCTAGAACCTGAAAGGTCTGACAGTAATATCAGAACTTATAGTCTTCAAAATTTAAGAAAAATATTAAACATTGCCGTACTCAATAATAGTGGAGTGAAAATTTCTCATATCGCGGATATCAGTGAAGAAGAACTAAACGATAAGGTAAGGGAGATAACTATTGAGAATAAAGAAAATTCATTAGCCGTCAACAATTTCAAAATTGCCATGCTGAATTTTGACCAGTCTTTATTCGAAGCTACCTACAACCAATTGTTGGCAAGGAATTCATTTAGAGACGTATTTCTCAAAGAGTTTTTGGTGTTGCTAACTGATATAGGTAACTTATGGTCAACAAATACAATAAGTCCTGCCCACGAAAGGTTCATTTCTACGCTAATAAAACAGAAAATTTTAGTGAATATAGAACGTGTTCAAAACGTAAGCCCCAATGACGATATGACTTATATATTGTACTTGCCAATGAATGAGATTCATGACATCGGGATACTTTATTTACACTTTGAATTGATGTTAAAAGGATATAAATCCGTATTTTTAGGTCCAAGCGTCCCCTTGGAGAACTTGTATGAGTTGCAACATGTGTTTGAGAACATAACGTACATCAGCTATTTTACCGTTGAACCAGTTAGAGAAAAGGTTTTGGGTTATTTACAAACGGTAAGTAAAAACATCCTTTCCAAAAGAAATGAGAAAATGCACATCATTGGGAATAATGTGCGGGATATGGATAAAAGCAGCTTGCCTGATAATATTGTAGCACATGATTCCATTGTAGAGTTATTGGATCGTGTGTAATCAATTATAACTTCCAAACGGGAATAGTTAATCTAACCATGTAATAGTTTTCACCAAAGGGTGATTGAATAAACCAAATGAAGAAAAAAGTAGTAATAATAGGATCTGGGTTTTCCTCGATTTCAGCAGCCAGTTATTTGGCAAAGGCAGGTTTTGCTGTCTCTGTATATGAAAAGAATGAATCTTTGGGTGGAAGAGCCCGAGTGACCCAAAAAGAGGGCTTTACTTTTGATATGGGTCCTAGTTGGTATTGGATGCCCGATGTATTTGATCGTTATTTTGAAGATTTTGGCAAAACAGTTTCAGACTTTTATGAGTTAGTCAGATTATCTCCGAGCTACCGGGTTTTCTGGAGTGATAAGCCAGATGATATTCCTTCTGACATGGGAGAGTTAGAGTCTTATTTCGAAAGTTACGAAAAGGGCTCAGGCGAGAAGCTGAGACAATTCATGAGTGAGGCACAAACAAAGTACAACATTGGAATGGGAGAGTTTGTAACAAAACCTTCTCTGTCCATTACAGAATTTATGACTTTGGATATCGCAAAAAAGGGAATGTCTCTCGATTTGTTTAAGCCAATAAGTAAGCACATCAGGAGCTACTTTAAGCATCCAAAACTCATTGAACTATTGGAGTTCCCAGTATTGTTTTTAGGAGCAAAACCGCAAAATACGCCATCTTTGTATAGTTTGATGAATTATGCTGATATGGCTCTAGGCACTTGGTATCCCATGGGAGGAATGGGTAAAATTGTAGAAGGAATGGTAGCGGTGGCCGAAAATTTAGGTGTAGAATTCCATACAAACTCAGGAGTAGAAAAGATTGTTACAGTTAACTCTCAAGCAACTGGAGTTGTAGTAAACGGAAAAATGATAGAAGCTGATATCGTAGTTAGTGGAGCAGATTATCACCATACAGAACAAAGACTGCTAGAGGTGTCGGAACGTAATTATTCTGAAAAATATTGGGATAAAAGAACCATGGCGCCATCAAGTTTGTTGTATTACGTGGGAGTGAACAAAAGGGTGGAAGGAATAAAACACCACAATTTGTTTTTTGATGAAAGTTTTGATGTTCACGCTAAAGAGATATACGACACACACAAATGGCCAGAAAAGCCTCTATTTTATGTTTGTAGTCCAAGTAAAACTGATCATTCAGTTGCTCCAGAGGGAAAAGAGAATATGTTCTTTTTAGTACCCGTTTCAACGGAGCTAACCAACGACTCTGAAGAGCTAAGAAAACAATATTTTGACATGATTTGTGAGCGCCTTGCCAAGCACATTGGTGAGGACATTCGTCCTCATATAGAAGTTTACGAATCCTTTGCACATTCCGACTTTGTTGAAGTGTATAATTCGTTCAAAGGGAATGCTTATGGACTTGCGAATACATTGAAACAAACAGCCTTTTTGAAGCCTAAATTGAAGAGTAAAAAAGTAGAAAATTTATATTTTACAGGTCAATTAACTTCACCAGGCCCGGGAGTACCTCCTTCGCTTATCTCGGGGAAAGTAGTGAGTGGGCTCATAGAGAAATTGGGGGCTACAACAAAAGAAGAAACAGTAAATAGTTAAGAAAGAAAAGTATGAAAAGTATATTTGATAAAGTGTCCTACGAGGCAAGTAAAATTGTAACTACTAATTATAGCACGTCTTTTTCATTAGCTGTGAAAATGTTATCGCCAAAAATTCAGGATGATATCCATGCCATTTACGGTTTTGTGAGATTTGCAGATGAGATTGTAGATACTTTCCATGACTATGACAAAGAAACATTAATCTTGGAGTTTGAGAAAGACTTGAAGTTAGCCATAGATAGGGGGATTAGTTTAAACCCAATTCTAAATTCATTTCAGGACGTATTGAAAAAATACAGTATTGATTATGAGTTAGTTGAAGCTTTTATGAAAAGTATGAAGTTTGATTTGAATAAAAACATTTATTCCACTACTGAAGATTATCAAGAGTATATTTATGGTTCAGCAGATGTGGTAGGTTTAATGTGTTTGAAAGTTTTTGTGAACGGAGACCAAAAGATTTACGATGAATTGAAAGAGCCAGCAATGAAGTTGGGTAGTGCATTCCAAAAAGTAAACTTCTTGAGAGATTTAAAGGCTGATTCAGAGGAGTTGAATCGTGTTTATTTTCCACATCTGGAAGGGATCGGACTAAGTGAAGCAAATAAGGCTGAAATTATTCTTGAAATTCAACAAGATTTTGATGAGGCCTTTGAGGGAATTAAAAGACTTCCCGAATCAGCTAAATTTGGTGTGTACACAGCTTACAAATACTATAGTAAACTACTAAAAAAATTGATAAACAGTGATGTTGAGGATATAAAATCAAATAGGATAAGAGTTAGTAATCCTATGAAGTTTGCGTTATTGACTAAGTCATATTTTGATTATAAAATGAGAGTAATATGAAAAAATTCTTTTTAATTCAGTTCATCGCGCTTTTATCTGTTTCCTCTTTTTGTGGAAATGAATTGGACTCGTTTAGGAAGAGTTTTCAAAAAGTAGAAAATAAAGTAAGCGCAGAATCTTTCTTGAAATCTGAAATCAATTCGAATGATTTAAAGGAAAAAATAACAATCATTGCCTATAAAGGTGTGTGCAAAATGATGATGGCTCAGTATGTATCAAATCCAATCTCGAAATACAGTTGGTTCAATGAGGGAAAAGACATGCTAGAACAATCTATAAAAATGAATCGGAATGTGGAGAATATTCACCTTAGATTAATGGTTCAGATGAATGCGCCTTCCTTTCTTGGATACTCAAATCAAATAGAAAGAGATGTAAGTTATATCAAAAAAAACTTAGAAAAATCAAGTGTTTCAGAGGAAACTAAAATGATGATAGTGACAAACTTGGTGGCAAACGATACAGAAAACAGATTTGAAGAATTGGTAAAAAAATATAAGGTAGGATGAATCCAAATGAAGTAATTGCAGTAAATAAGGAAGATGAAGTGATTGGTTTTGTAGAAAAAATGGAAGCTCACCGAAAAGGAATTTTGCATCGAGCTATCTCTGTTTTGGTATTCAATGACAAGAACGAATGGCTTTTACAACAGAGAGCTGCGCACAAATATCACTCAGGATTATTATGGAGCAACACAGCTTGTACTCATCCCATGCAAGACGAGCCTACCCTGGATGCAGCTAAAAGAAGATTGCAGGAAGAAATGGGAATGGAATCGTCATTAGAAAAGAAGTTTAGCTTTGTTTATCGAGCTGAGTTGGATGACCAAATGGTTGAACATGAGTTGGATCATGTGTTTTTTGGTGTTACCAATAACATGCCGGAAATAAATAAAGAGGAAGTAGCCAGTTTTCGTTATGTCTCCACAGAGGATTTGCAAACCGAAATAAATATGTTTCCTGATCAATTTACAGAGTGGTTCAAGATGCTATTCGAAAGAGTAAAACCTGAATTAGTCTAGTATTTCAGTCAATGCATCCCTCAAGTTTTTGAACTGGAAGTAATATCCAGACTCTTGAATTTTTTTACTTGAAATATGTGATCCCTCAAGGGCAATAACGGATTGTTCTCCCAATAACAAACGAAGTGCAAAACTGGGAACTTTTGGAAACCAAAATGGTTTATCCATCACTTGAGCCACAGCTTTAGAAAAATCATGATTATTATCCTTGGAGGGTGCTACGCCATTGAACGCTCCGTGTAACTGCGAGTTTTCAATTAAGTGAAGGTAGATTCCGCAAATATCCTCAAGATGAATCCAGGGCATTGCTTGTTTTCCAGAGCCAAGAGCTGATCCAATTCCCAACTTTATAGGTGTGATGAGTTTAGCTAAAGCTCCTTCGTTTTTGTCGAGTACAACTCCTGTTCTGAGCTTTGCTGTCCTGATACCCAGTTTGTTGAATTGGTCCGCCACGGCTTCCCACTTTAAGCATACGTTAGCCAAAAAATCAAATCCCGGTTTGTCTGTTTCAATGAATACTCTGTCTGAGGTAGTCATGCCATAATAACCTATTGCTGAAGAGGTAATAAATGCCTGTAAATCAGGATTGTGTTTTTTGACCGTGTTAAAAAGCAAATTACCAGAGCTGATTCTGCTGTCAATGATTTCCTTTTTTCTTTTGCTTGTCCACCTTCCTTCGCCAACATTGGCACCGGCCAAATGAACAATTACGTCAGCTTGCACTATGGCTTCTTTTTCTATGGTTTTTTTCTTTAAATCCCAAGTATAATAGCGAATAGAGTCGGATGATTTTTTTTTGGAACGACTCAGTACAGAGACTGAATGCCCTTTTTCAATCAACAATTCCGTTAACCTTTTTCCAATTAATCCTGTACCGCCTGTTATAAGTATGTTCATATTCTCGGTTTTATTACTTTAGAAAAGCTCCTTATAGCTCTTTGTTTACATTGTAGAGCTTTCATAAGATTGTTATTTCTGTCTTACATAATCGCTTAGTTCTCAATTCCTTCTTTGTATGTAGCTATGGCTCTTTTTCTTGCAAATTTATGCTCTACCATTGGTTGTGGAAATATAAGTTCTTGATATTCTGGAGCCCATTTTTGTATGTATTGCATTTTTTTATCAAATTTCGTTAATTGTGATTCGGGATTAAAGACCCTAAAGTAAGGACTAGCATCGCAACCAGTTCCTGCTGCCCATTGCCAATTTCCATTGTTTGAGGCAAGGTCATAATCCAAAAGTTTTTTTGCAAAATAGGCTTCTCCCCATTTCCAGTCTATCAAAAGGTGTTTTACCAAAAAGCTAGCGGTTACCATTCTTACTCTATTGTGCATGTATCCTGTTTTGTTCAGTTGCCTCATTCCGGCATCTACCATTGGATATCCTGTTTTACCGAGGCACCATTTTTCAAATTCCTCCTCTTTGTTCCTCCATTGTATTCCGTCATATTTGGACCTAAAGTTATTTGAAACGACATGAGGGAAATGATACAGAATTTGCATAAAAAATTCTCGCCAAATGAGCTCACTCAAGAAAACAGCGTCTTTCTTTTCTAGTTTTCTTATGATGCTTCTAACACTAACAGTTCCAAATCGTAAATGAGGCCCTAAATAACTTGTTCCGTCCGTTGCTGGAAAATTTCTCGTCTCTTCATACTCATCCAGTTTGGAGAGGTTTATCGGCTGAACTTTTATCCCACTTTTTACAAACCCCATTTCTGAAAGTGAAGGAAATTCAAAATTACCCTTCAAGCAATTTTCAAGTTTTAAATTATGATCCTTTATCATGGTGGATTCATCAAAGTGCGACAACCATTTGTTCTTGAAAGGAGTATAAACCGTGTAGGGTTTTCCATCGTCTTTCGTTACCTCCGATTTTTCGAAGATGACTTGATCTTTAAAGGTTTTAAATTCTATCCCTTTTGATGAAAGAAATTCACCAATTTCTTTGTCGCGATTTAGTGCATACGGTTCATAATCACGGTTGGTAAAAATTGCGTTTATTTCATGTTCTTCGGTCAACTTTTCGATGCATTCTTTTGGGGTTCCATACAAACCTTTTATTCCCGATCCATTTTTTCCTAATTCAGTATTCATGTCTGATAACGTGTCGTGAATAAAAGTTAGCCTGGCATCGTCTTCTGGCAGTTCGTCCAGTATTTGCTTATCGAAAATAAAAATAGGTAGAACGGGATAGTCGCAATTTAAGGCTTCAGAAAACCCAACATTGTCCGATAGTCTTAGGTCTCTTCGTAGCCAAAATATATTGATTTTCATAAAAGAATTTAGTGGTTTGTAATGATTCACTAAGTTACGTTATATGTGTGAGAATAGTCAACAAAAAAAGGCTCTAACTTTCGTCAGAACCTTTTATGTATAATTGCTTAACCCTATTAAAAACTAAACAATTCATCGAGAATTCAAATATCGGTATAGTTGAATGGGTTTGGATTAATCTAGGTTAACATTATTTTATTTATTGTAAGATTTGGAAATGGTTTTACTCAATGCCTGTGGTGTGATTCCTAGATAAGATGCTATTAATTTTTGTGGAACTCGTTGAACAATTCCTGGGTAGGTTGCAATGAAATCCTCATACCTTTCAAGCGCTGATTTACTCATAAGCGAAATAATTCTTTTTTGAAGAACAGCATTTCGTTTCAGTAATTTTTGCACCTCAGATTTATGATTTGTTTGAACTTCTTCCGTTAGTTTCAAAAAAGCTTCCCCCTGTATTACTTCAACCTCTGAATCTTCTATGGCCTCAATAAATAGCTCCGTTTCACCAAAATACACAACGGAGTTGATGTCAGTGACAATCCAATTTTCTGGGGCAAACATAAAAATATGCTCCTTACCTTTTTCGTCTAAAACATAGCTTTTTAACAGTCCTTTTCTCACAAAAAAGGCTTTTGATTTTGAGTCACCTTTCTGTTGTAATAGATCTTTTTTCTTGATGTTCTTAACCTGAAAAGCACCTTTGTATTGTTCCTGTAATTCTCGAGTTGGTTCGAAATCAGGATCTACAAAAGATAAGAATTTAAAGTCTGAATCGGGTGTCATAGCGCAAAGCTTTAGTAACTCATCTCTACAATGGTCTCAACATGTTCTGGAGTTAATTTCCCCAATTCGCCAATACCCAGCCAACCTCTTTCTGTAAATCGTTGTGCAATTTTTTGTGCCGTACCCTCAAATTGGTCGGTATAGCTAGATAAATTGGTGCTTATTCCGATTGAAAGAAAAAACTCTTCGATAGCCTCAATACATTGTTCCGCTTTTTCTTTTTGATCACCTTCAGTAATTCCAAACACTCTCTCGGCACATTGAGCCAACTTTTCTTGCTTAGAATCTAAGTTGAATGTGTAATGACTTTTTGTTAAAATAGCCAAAGTTCTTGCGTGATCTATTCCATAGAAGGCGGTGAGTTCATGCCCCATAGCATGAATTGCCCAATCTGTAGGCACACCCTTCTGGATCATCCCGTTGAGTGCCA
Organism: Flavobacteriales bacterium; assembly: GCA_965660305.1. Lineage (GTDB taxonomy): Bacteria > Bacteroidota > Bacteroidia > Flavobacteriales_D > CAJJDF01 > CAJJDF01. The sequence continues at coordinate 37,922 of CBFHZD010000014.1, forward strand.
TGGTGCAGTTCCACATAAAATTGGCAGCCGATTTGTAATCTCCCGGATTTTCCATGATTCTCGGTGCGGTTTCTAGAATAGAACTCAAAATACTTTCGGCAAATCTGTCTTGTAATATCGCATCATTGGGGTATGTCATGTATTGTTCCAAAACATGGGTAAAAGAATCTGCTAATCCATTTGCTATTTGTCTTTCTGGTATGGAATGAACAACCGAAGGATCTAAAATTGAGAATTGAGGGAACAACCCAGGTCCTCCCATTCCAAACTTTTCGCTTGTTTCTTTATTCGTTACTACTGCACCCGAGTTCATTTCGCTTCCGGTTGCTGGCAATGTCAAAACGGTACCAAAAGGCATTCCAACCTCCGTTCTTATTTTGTTTTTCAAAATGTCCCAAGGCTCATCTCCTTCGAATAGCGCAGCAGAGCTCAAAAACTTTGTTCCATCGATTACGGAACCGCCACCGACAGCCAAGAGATATGTAATTTTTTCTTTTTTGATGACGTCAAGAGCTTTCAGCAATACTTGGTATTCAGGATTTGGAGGTATTCCTCCAAATTCTGTCCATTTATACCCTTCCAAAGCATCAGAAACTTGTTCGTAGATTCCATTCTTTTTTATACTTCCTCCTCCAAATAAGACAAGGACATTAGCATCTTTCGGTATTTCATTTTTAAGTTTAGCTATTTCACCTTTTCCAAAAATAATTTTGGTTGGGTTATAAAATTCAAAGTTGTTCATTTTGTTATTGTTTTAAAATTTTTTCAGTTCCAAAGTATTGGCAAAACAATGAAAGTTAGGGTTTTGTATTCCATTTAATAGAAACAGAAAAGAATTAAAATTCCTACCAAGGCATTATCTTTGTTAACTCACTTATACTTTTAATTTGTTGTGGTAAATGTAATACCTTTCGGTTTAACTTATTTGCAATTCATATAGTTGGAAGTCTTTTTCTGACTGTTTTTTTGTTAAAAAATCTTTATACCTAGCTTCGTTTCTAAATGAAGCTCTAAGATTTGCCCCATCGTTTTTAAATTTAAAAATTGAGGATTGTTGTAGTAAACAGCAAATTCTTTTTTTAGAGTTTCAATGTTTTCCTTGCTCGAGATTGTGTCTTTTTTCATTCGTCTTAGCAAAGATTTAGTTCTTTGCTTGTAGGCGAGGTACCTTTTTTTCATTGCCACCCTTTCTTGCTTCATATATTGCTGAGCCATTTCGTCTGTCAATAATTCTCTAGCCAGATCTACCAGTGGAAGGTTGTCCTTATAGTACTGAGGTAAATACATGTTTTTTCTTCCTTCGTAACTTTGTTGGTCAAAATCCATCGCTCTGAGCCGGTATTGAACGTTGTCAAAATCTTGTGTGATTTCAACAACGAAATTATAGGCGCGCATGTCTCCGAGTAACCGAACAAAGCACCTTTCATTGAATTTTACAAATTCCTTCGCAAACCTCAGTCTGTTTTCAATTTTTACTTTTTTATTTCTCGTAATAAATTCATCGCAGGGAATGCCTACCACGTGGTCTTCAATCAATGTAGATTTATTTACAAGAAATGTTACTTTGTCTGGCGAGAATATTTCTTCCAATTCAAGCCCGTAAATTCTTGATGCATCGGCTTTTTTGACATAAAAATAGTCGTAGTTGTCGTTTATTTCATTGATTACTTTGATTCTAAATGGTTTGGAATTTCCAAAGGAGCAGAAATCGATGCTGCCGACTTTTACGTAATTCAAAATATCCCCATCTGCTACCAATGTTTGGTAAATTTTCACCAGTTCTTCTTGAAAGTATTTTTGTTCTTCGATGGGGTAGAGTGCTGAAAACCAATTTGTATCTTTCCCGTTTTCGTCTGTTATAGGGATTAACTGTTGGTAGCGAAGTAAATCCTCATAAGTAAGAGAAATGTTTGATAATCGGGAGTACTGTTCCAAATGATCCCGAAGAGGAGCTTTTATTTTATAAATGGGTTTTTTGTATTCAATGTGGTTGAATGGCATAAGAGTTTTGGCTGATTTATTTGTTTACCAAAAAGGTACAAAAAACTAGATACTTCCCAAATTAGTTTGTATTCTTTGTTTTATGATTTGAGTAATCCGTCTGTTTATTTCGGAGGAATTAGATTGGTAAAATTGTACCTCTTCAATACTCATCAGGCCCATTATTACCCCAATGTATTGATTTTTTAGCTGTTGGTTTTTACTCATTACACTGTCTATAAATCTTTCTTTCTTTTCGTTAGAAAGAGATCCCCAGTCCTTGTGTATTTTTCTGGCATAATTGGCGAATATAAGCAAGATCACCTCGTGCTGAAACTTGATGATTTGTCGCAGCGCTGTATTTTGGAACTCTTCCATTTCCGAAATCCCCTTAGTTATTTGAGCCTTTGGGATTTCGGGCCTTAAGTTTGTAAGTTTTTCTTGTCTCATGTTTGTTTTATTAGTTGTGCGATAATTTAAAAAAAAACAGCGAGACGAATTTCTACCATTCTTGGTTTTTGTCCCACCTTTTGTAGCAAGAATACACCACAAATTTGTCGTTGTCAAATACTACCTTCACTCTTTTGAATATTTTTTCTAAATGTGGCTTGTAGTTCAAGTGAGAATTTGCCACTAACTGAAATTTCCCATCATTCACTAATTTTTTTTCAACAGCTCTGAAAAGGCGAAGAGGTAAGCTGATATCTATTTCGTATTCAACATGAAAAGGCGGATTGCTCACTACATAATCCAGCGAATTGGAGGAAATATCTTCGAGATTATTGTTGTGGAAAAAAGTGATTTTTTCTCCTTTTAAATTTAGTTTTGAGCTTTCTACAGCTAGTTTTGAATCGTCCACTAATATGAGCTCAGACTCAGGGAATTGTTTCTGAATTTCTTTTGCTAAAATTCCGTTGCCGGATGCCAAATCTAATGCAGAGTGAACAATTTCTGGCGGTTCAAGATTATCAATTAAAAATTGAGTTGCATAATCAATGTGATTCGAAGAAAATACGCCAAAGTATTGTTTAATCTCCTCGTCCCGGAATGGAATAGTTTTAATCATTGATTTTTCCGAAACCTTTTTTGGAGTTTTCAGAATTAACAGTCGAGCTTTCTTTTTAGAAAGGGATTGTTCCACTTCTTCAAAATACTCTTGGGCTATTTCTAATAATTGTTTGGTGAAATTTCGGGTCATAAAACCACAAAATAAAACAGCGTCTTGAGTGGAGTTTTTTATAAAATGAGAAAGAAATAACTCAAACAGTTCCAAGGATTTTGGAATTTTCATCATACCAATTTCTACTTTCTCCGGAAGTTCAGATAGGAGGGAAGAAGGAACAAAATTATCCGTATTCAGTGAGTTGGTGGCAAAGTTTTCGATGGTTGCTTTCTCTTGGCTTTTTGCATCAAGAGCACCATACACTTTTCTGGGTTGAGCATGGGCGCTTAAATAACCAAATGCATCGTTGTAAATGAGTACAGAATCGGACTTTACTTCATTGAGATTAGCAATAAGTAACTCGTCAGCAGCGCTCCAAGCACGCAGTGAATTGTTCGTGGATTCAGGCACTCTGTTTATTTTAAGATCTTGTTGCATTTGGTGTGTTTTTAACGTAAAAAAAACATGCTCTTTCAATTTGTATTGATGAACATGTTTTGTTTTAATGTGTTCTTTTTGTTGGGTTATTTCATCTTTAGCGTGTGACCCATTTTGTCTCTTTTTGTTTCTAAGTAACCTTTGTTGTGAACATTAGCTTCAATTTCTAGGGGAACATTTTCTACGATTTCCAGTCCGTAACCGATTAATCCAGTTCTTTTCTGTGGATTATTACTCATCAGTTTCATTTTTGTAACCCCAAGTTTTCTCAAAATTTGTGCTCCAATTCCATAGTCTCTCTGGTCACCTTTGAATCCAAGCTTTATGTTCGCCTCAAGCGTATCATATCCTTCTTCCTGCAGCTTGTAGGCTTTTAGTTTGTTCAATAAGCCAATTCCTCTTCCTTCTTGATTCATGTATAGAATTACTCCCTTTCCGGCTTCTTCCACCATCTTCATGGCTGTTTTTAGTTGAGGTCCGCAATCGCAACGGCAAGAACCAAAAATATCGCCAGTCATACAGCTTGAATGCACTCTTACTAGTACGTGTTCATCTTTTTCCCATTCTCCTTTTACCAAGGCTAAATGCTCTTTCCCATCCGTGGTTTGTGAAAAGTGGACTAGATTGAAATCTCCGTGTTCAGTGGGAAGTTTTATTTCTAATTGTTTTTCAACAAGGCTCTCGTTTTGCAACCTGTATGAAATCAAATCTTCAATAGAAATGATTTTCATGTCGTGCTTTTTTGCGATTTTCATGAGTTGTGGCAATCTTGCCATTGTACCATCCTCGTTCAATATTTCTACAATGATTCCTGCTTCTTCAAAACCAGCCATTCTGGATATATCTACTGCTGCCTCTGTATGTCCTGCTCTTCTTAAAACTCCACCATTTCTTGCTCTTAACGGAAAAATATGTCCTGGTTTTCCTAGTTGGTTAGGTTTCGTCTCTGTGTCAATTAATGCTTTTATCGTTTTGTCTCTGTCGCTGGCAGATATCCCCGTTGTGCATCCATGACCCAATAAATCTACCGAAATTGTAAACGGTGTTTCATAAGGTGAATCGTTATTTTGAACCATCAGTTCAAGGTCTAATTCAGCGCATCTTTTTTCTGAAAGGGGTGCGCAAATTAAACCACGGCCATGCGTAGCCATAAAATTTATTATTTCTGGAGTTGAGTTTCTGGCTGCTGTCAAAAAATCCCCTTCATTTTCTCTGTCTTCATCATCCACCACAATGATTACCTTTCCTGCTCTAATGTCTTCTAGCGCTTCTTCAATGGTGTTTAGTTTGATGTCTTCCATGTTTTCGTTCAAAAAAATTCAAAAATTGTTACAGCACAAAAGTACACCAAATATTAGAGGTGTTCATGATTTTTTAAATGTTAATTATGATTTGTCAATTATCATTTAACACTTATCTTTGAACTCAACCAAGATAAAAAAACAGTAGAATGAAATTATTAGCAGATAAAGTTGTACTTATTACAGGGGCTTCCAAAGGCATAGGCAAGGGGATAGCTATAAAGTGTGCTGAACAAGGTGCAAACATAGCCTTTACTTATTTATCATCTCCTGACAAGGCCAAAGAAGTGGAAAAAGAACTGATTGGAATGGGAGTGAAAGCAAAGGGCTATCAATCAGATGCTTCAGAATTTGATGCTTCACAGAAACTTGTGGATGACGTGATGGCTGATTTTGGACAAATAGATGCACTGGTAAACAATGCAGGAATTACAAAAGATGGGTTGCTTATGAGAATGTCTGAGCAAGATTGGGATGATGTGATTCGTATTAATTTGAAGTCGGTTTTTAACCTAACAAAAGCAGTCCAGAGACCAATGCTAAAACAAAGAAAAGGTTCTATAGTCAACCTTACTTCAGTGGTTGGTGTAAACGGAAATGCAGGTCAATCAAATTATGCAGCCTCAAAGGCAGGAATGATAGGATTCACAAAATCTGTTGCTAAGGAATTGGGTTCTCGAAACATCAGAAGCAACGCCATTGCTCCAGGATTCATAGCTACTGAAATGACAGCCAAATTGGATCAAGAAGTTGTGGAAGGTTGGGTAAAAGATATTCCGCTAAAAAGAGCAGGTTCGCCAGAAGATGTGGCTGATGTTGTTGTGTTTTTAGCAAGTGATATGAGTGCTTATGTTACCGGGCAAACAATTCATGTTTGCGGAGGAATGTTAACTTAATAAATAGATTTACGGATTGAAAATTCTTCTAAACTCGCCAGTTTGGTACCTTGCAATTTGTATAGTTGTTGCAAGTTTAGGAGCCTATTTTCTTTACCGAAATGATTCAAAATTGAAAGAATTACCCAAGATTTGGAAACAACTCTTGGGTGTTTTTCGTTTTGCCAGTTTGTTTGTTGTTCTTTTTTTATTGTTAGAGCCACTTTTGGAATTCATTAAAACTAAAGTAGATAAGCCAATTGTAGTTCTGGTTAAGGATAACTCTTCTTCGGTTATTTCTCGTGTTGATTCAGCTCAATTTGTATCTGAGTACTCCCCAAAAATAGCTGATTTATCAAATAAACTATCTTCCGAGTTTGAAGTAGTGTCCTATACATTTGGAAGAGAGTTGAACGAAGGAAATACTCTTGATTTCAACTCATCTTCCACGAATATCTCAAAAGTTTTTGAGGAGCTTCAAGAGCGATATTACAATAGAAATTTAGGAGCTATAATTTTAGCTTCGGATGGAATTTACAATCAAGGCAAAAATCCTATTTATGAGGTTAAGGAATTGATTAATGTTCCAGTCCATACAGTTTTGTTAGGAGATTCTACTCCACAAAAGGATGTCTGGATTCAGGATTTATTTTACAACAGACTAGCTTATCAAGGTAATACCTTTTTAGTTGAAGTAACCTTAAATTCGAATGAGATAAATAGGAAACAAACAACCTTAAGTTTGGTTCAGAATGGGGCTGTTTTGAGCTCTAAACCTGTTGAAATTTCTTCACAAAAAGGACTTCAGAAAGTAAGGTTTGAAGTGCAAGCGGACAAAGTTGGTCTTCAGAAATATTCTGTTGTAGCCAAAGAAATAGAGGGTGAATTGACAACAGTGAACAATGCCTCTTCCTTTTATGTTGAGGTGCTTAAATCCAAACGAAAGATATTGCTTTTGGCGGGTTCACCACATCCTGATGTTCAAGCTGTTAAGAATAGTCTTAGTTCAAATGAAAATTATGAGCTTCACGTAAAACTTGCAGCTAATTTGCCGAAAGAAATTGAAAGTTATGATTTGGTTATAACTCATAATTTACCAGCAAAAAACAAGGGACTTTCTGCTTTGAGCAAATCCTCAGTTCCCTTATTCATGATGTTTGGAAACGAAACAGATTTTTCCAGTTTGGATATCCTGAAAACAGGGTTAAAGATTGATGATGTGAGAGAGTTTACAGAAGCGAGTATTTGGGTAAATTCAGATTTTAAGGACTTTGTTTTGTCGCCTGAGTCGGAGCAACTCCTGAAAAAGGCAAGTCCTCTGCAAGTTCCTTTTTCAACCTCCTACAAATTAGGAAACTCTTTTAGTTCGTTACTTTTTCAGCGAATCGGTAAGGCTAAATCCAATTATCCTATGTTATCCTTTGGTTCCATTTCTGAGAAAAATGTTGGTATTCTGGTGGGAGAAGGGATTTGGAGGTGGAGAATTCAAGAGTACGCAGAACAGGCAAGTAATAATGGGTTTGATTCGTTTATTCAGCAAATTGCACAATTGCTAGTTGCGAAAAAGGATAAAAGTAAATTCAGGGTGACAGGAAAACCATCTTACGAAAATTCAGAAGAGGCGATATTCGCTGCTGAGATTTACAACGAGAGCTACGAACTAGTGAATAATGAAGAAGTAGAGTTTGAGTTGGAGAATGAACAACATGAGATTTTCGAGTATTTGTTTTCTCCCAAAGGAAATAAGTATACGCTGGACTTAGGAAGATTGCCTGCGGGTACTTATCGCTATGAAGCTAGTGTGAAATTAAATCAAAAAAACCTCGTAAAGAAAGGTGATTTTGTGGTGAATGAGACTGGATTGGAATTGAAAAACACACAAGCAAACCACCAATTATTGTATCAGATTTCATCCGAAACTGGTGGGGTTTCAGTGAACTTAGAGGCGATTGAAAATCTGTTTTTGACCGTTGCAAATGACAATAATATGGTAGATGTAAGCTATCAAGAAAAACAAATTGACGACTTAATTGAACTAAAAATCATTTTCTTTATTCTTCTGTTATTCCTCAGTGTTGAATGGTTTGTTCGAAAACGAAACGGTGGTTACTGATTTTTGTATGATGAACATTAAAATACTGTGAATTAATAAAGTAGCTTGTACAGAATTTTTTGAGAGATGGGGATTAGATGGGTAAATTGTAAAAAGGGAGGAGTCTAAAGAGGCCTTCCTTTTTTTTGTTTTAAGCCGTGTAATGTAACATTTGTTACAGTTAATTCAATAATTTTTATCCATATTCAACAAAAATTATTAAAAAATGAAAGAATTATTAATTATTGGAGGAGGAACAGGAGGAATTATGACTGCTGCCCAATTTCTGAAAAAGGGAGGAGTTAATGTTACGCTTCTAGAACCGGCCGAGTTTCATTATTATCAACCTGCATGGACTCTTGTAGGTGCCGATGCTTACGATTATGAAAAGACTAAAAGAACCATGGCGTCCGTAATGCCTAAAGGTGTAAACTGGATAAAAGAATTTGCATCCTCATTTGATTGTGAAAATAACTCTGTGATTACTTCCAGCGGAAAAACTTTGAATTATGACTATTTGGTTGTTTCGCCAGGAATTAAAATTGATACTTCGTTGGTTAAAGGTTTGACAGAAGCCATTGACAAGGGAGTGGTCTGTAGTAACTATACCAATCCTAAACACACTTGGGAAGTTTTAAAAAACTTTGAAGGAGGTACTGCACTGTTTACTCAGCCAGCTACCCCTATAAAGTGTGGTGGAGCCCCTCAAAAAATCATGTATTTGGCCGAAGAATATTTTAAAAAGTCGGGAGTCAGAAAAAATACAAATGTTGTTTTCGCTACACCAGGAGGAGTGATTTTTGGAGTGAAACCAATTGCCAAAACGCTCATGGATGTAATTAATAAAAAAGATATAAATGTAAGGTATCACCACAAATTGGTAGAAGTTGATGCTGAAAGTCGAATTGCATGGTACGAGGTTACCAAAGATCCCAAGGCAGGTGGTTGTGTTGTGATGGAGGACAAAGATAATAGCTCCCAGGAGATTGATGAATCAATCAATTACAATAATAAGAATATTGTTGTTTCCAAAGAAAATGGAAGGTGGGGAATTCACTTTGATATGTTGCATTTAGCTCCGCCACAAACAGCGCCAGATTTTATAAAAAATTCTGATTTATCCAATGATGCGGGCTGGTTGGATGTTGACCATGGAACACTGCAGCATAAGAAATATGCCAATGTGTTTGGATTAGGTGATGCGGCTGCTTTGCCTACGGCCAAAACTGGAGCTGCAATACGAAAGCAAGTTCCAATTGTTGTAGAAAACATTTCTCGATTGATCGCTTCAAACCCGCTGAGCTCGAAAGTATACAACGGATACTCCTCTTGTCCTTTGGTTACGGGTTATGGGAAAATGGTGCTTGCCGAGTTTGACTATGATTCAAACTTCACGCCAGATCCTAAGCTTAAACAAATGCTAGTGTTTGATTCCTCGAAAGAACACCGCAGATTATGGTGGCTCAAGAAATATATTTTACCGAGACTTTACTGGAATAAAATGTTGAAAGGGGTGGAGGTATAAAGAGTGATTAAAGTGGAAAAAAGAAGCTGTTAAGCTTCTTTTTTTTGCAATCTATTCTTTATGGGCTAAATATGGGCCTTATCCCAATCGTTAAAGAACTACCTTAGTATAAATTATTTCGGTGGTTATTATTCGGTCTCTCAAAACATGAATTTCTGCCTTATCAATAGGTTGCCACCGATATAATTATTTTAGTAATTTCCAAGGTTTTGGGTTTTCGCTGAAACGGTTTATCTTTACATACACAGCTTTAATAAAAACTAGCCCTATAACATAATGGAACCGAGGTATTCACAATTGCTAATCGACATTCAAAAAAAAGCGAATATTTCTGTGGGCTCAACCCGAGATCTTAAATTCTTGAAAGAGGAAATAGAGACAGCAACTCAAAAAGTAATCGGTTTTAATACTTTAAGAAGGTTGTTTGGTTTTTTGGAGTCAAGAACTCCGTCCATAACAACAGTGGATACATTGGCTTCTTTCTTGGGGTTCACCTCTTTTTCTAGTTATCAGAATAACAGACAGAGTTACGAGCAATGGTACTATCAGCAGAACCTCCAGAGAATTTTATTGCTCAAGGAAATTTCACCTGAAGATTTCGAGCTTATTCAATTGGGCTTGTTAAATGATCAAAATGTTGTTTATTTTGGATATTTTGTAGCGACATTAATTCAAAAGAATAAAGTTAAGTTACTCAAAGATATATTTTCTAGGATCGATCTCTGGCAAGCAGGAGGAACTGAGATACATAAGTTTTCAATGATTGTGTCTACTGCGCTCAACTCAATTTCAGAAAATCGTTCATTCAGGATTTACCAAGAGTTGATTCCTTTGGATTTTTTCCGTAATACTGTTCCTTTATTGTATATCGATTACGCCAACCTCATTGGTAGATATGATTCGGTATTGAATTTAATTGCAGGTAATAAAGCGACTATATCAGATTTATTCTTTGTGAGATTAATGAAGTTTTATGCGCAGTTTTATTCTTCAAACAACGCTATGTTTGAATCCACGGAAAAACCTGCTGGTTTTGATGAGTTTTATCCAGTTTTACAAAGTCGGTATTATTGTGCTCTTATTTTGTCAGAAGGCTCTATCTCATCTGAGTTGCAAAGTGAAATTTTACAAAAATGTAAATCTTTGCAAGTGAGTGTTTTCTTGGAAGAAATAGTTCCTGCTCTTATCATTGTTGCTGAGCCGGAGTTTTTGGAAACTCTTTTCAATTCTTACTATGAATCTTTGTTTGAGACTGATAGGTGGTCTTCAACCACTGTTAATGCTTTGTATCTAATTGGCTTATCTTATATAAATATCCAAACAGAAAATTTAAAAGTAGCTCGAAAAAATTTAGAGCTAATAAACTTAAAAAGAGTAGAGCTAAGCTATGAGAAATATATCCGTTTGTTTTTTCAATATGTATTGCTTCAATTGACATACCATGAAGGTGCAAAAAAGGAAAACAAGAAGGTTTATAAAGAATTGAATCAATTGGTGCGAGAGACGAAATTTTTGAAATTCAAAGAATTGGCTTCGCCTTTTTTGTTGTAATTAGAATTTTTACGCAGTTTGAGTATGCAAGAAATATGCGCCTAAGCATATGATAACAATTGCAAGCCAATTGCTTCTTGTTACCTTTTCTTTAAAAAAATAAGAGCTAAGTAAAATAGTAGTCAAAGGGCTGGCCAAAAAGAGTAATCCGGATACAAGCGGATTTGTAACTTTTATGCCCATCAAACTGGAGCTAAAGGCTCCAAGAACTATCAAGCTCATTAGGAGTACTGGTTTGAATTTTGACGTTGCTATTACCCTTAATTCTTTGGTCGAAAAGGTCTTGAATGAGAGAATTAGACTCGTTATGAACACAATTGCTTCTTGGTTTGCTATGATGGCTATAGGAGGGACCTCCGAAATTAAGTTTTTCCAATGAATGATGGACACTGCGGCAAAGAAGAAGGTCATCGAAATGAGTAATGCGTGCATTTTTAGACTTATAGCTACTTTGTTTGTTGAGTTGGAGGTTATGAATAAACCGAAGCCAATAAAAATAATTACGGTTCCAGTTATAGAATCTGTGACGCTGAAATTATCGAAGATGATGAGGTACATAGCTGTGAACACAACACCAACAAGGTTATAAATGCCGATCCATTGCAGGGAAACATGTTTCAGTGCGAACAGCATGCAAAACAAACCAAGAGCTCCTGATAACGAACCAATTGACATCTTAATAAATTCGTGAGAGGTGATCGTGTGTGTCTCTTCAAGGAATAAAACATAAGTAAGGGCAAAGAGTGTTGTGAACAAGGCTCGGTAAGCCATTAAAGGAGTGACCGCTGTGGTTTTCAAGTTCTTTTTCCAAAGAACATTGTTGAGAGAGAACAAAATGATGGCAAAAAAGATGAAGAGCATTGAGGAGGAGTGTTTGTGGTTTTTTATTTAAAATGTTGTTAATTAATGAATTAAAAACAGAGTAAATCTTGTTTTTTTTACTACATATGTACTACCCAAACCCCTGTGAAGTGCTGAATGTGTATAATGTTTTAGTAATTTTCATACTAATTTAGAATATATGAACAGGGTACATTTAATAAATAGCCTAAATAATTGGTTTCGTGGGTTTTCTTTTCTTTTTTTGGTCTTAATTTTTAATCAAAATGCAAGCTCACAATGCTCAAGTGTATCAGTGGATTTAGGCAAAGATACAGTTTATTGCCAAACTAATTCGGTAACAATTTCAGCTGTTGTTACAAATCCATCAGGTTCCACTCCAACTTATACTTGGAGTTTAAATGGCTCCTTGCTCAGTAATAGCTCTTCCCAACTCACGTTTAATCTGAGCGATTCTACTTCGGGTGTTTATACGGTAGTCGTACAAGTTGATTCTTGTGTTGTTTATGATACTGTGATTGTAGAATTATTAGACCCGGGTTCAATAAGTGGCAGTCAGATTATTTGTTCTGGTGATATTCCAGATGCTTTAATTAGCGTAGCACCTGCCTCTTTATATTCAGGTCATGTAATTCGATATAAATGGGAAACCTCAGGGACCGGGAGCGGTGCGAGTTGGAGTACAATCAACCCCTCAAATTCATTGGGTTATACTCCAAGCGGTATCAGTCAAGATACTTATTTTAGACGGACAGCAGAAGTAGTCAAAAATGGTGCTGTAATTTGTTCAACATCCAGCAATGTTGTGTTTGTAGATCTGTTGTCTACTTTTTCTGTTGATGTTGGTTCAGATAGAAGTCAATGTGCAGGAGATTCATTAATTGTTAGCCCTACCATTTTGATGGATTCAAATTATTCGTCATCCTACAGTTGGTCAGGTCCAAATGGATTTATAACCAACTCTCGAAACCTATTAGTTCCGGATATTTCTTTGAACGATTCAGGTTTGTATGTTTTAAACGTTTCCATAGGAAGTTGCTCTGTGAGTGATACTTTTTCTTTGAATGTAACTGGTCTTGATGTTTACAGTCCTCACATGAATTTTTCAAAATCTCAATTTTACAGATGTTTATCTGGAAATACCGATTCTGCAACTATTTTGATTGATTCATTAATTAACAGGAATCAAACATCCATACAGAATGTTAGTATTGATTGGGGAGACGGTCAGTTAGACACAATACCGACTCCCTATATAAGACCACTGCATTTTTATGGTGAAGGAGTTTACAGTCTCTCAATTTTAGTAGAGTATTCTTCAGGTTGTAGTTCTATTCAAACCTACCCAGTTTATATTGGAAGTACACCGGAGCCGGCATCGTTGACTCCGTTTATTAATCAATCGGAAGGTTGCGTCCCTCATTCGGTACAATTCACTTTTACTACTCCCCCAGATAATGTTGATGGAACTGTATATACCTTGGATTGGGGAGATGGAAGTCCGATTGAAACGTTCATTCATCCAAATACTCCAGCAACTTTGACCCATGTCTATGGGTTTTCCTCTTGTGGGCGAACTGTGACAACAAACAATGGTTTACTATATAATACTTTTCAACCTATAATTGAAACAACCAATCCTTGTTCCAACGGTGTTCAGCCTAGTGCTTCAGGAGCTATTAAAGTAGGCGTTTTGCCAATTGCCTCTTTCACTAAATCTCGAGAATTTATATGTCCGGGTAGTTCATTGCAGCTCAATAATACTTCTTTTTTCGGAGCCACGATACCAGCCTCAGGTAACGGGAGTAATTGTGATTCGACTTCCTCCAGTGCTCCGTATTACTGGAAAATAACTGCATTGAGCTCCGCAGGAGCAGCAAGTTGGACAGTTTTGTCAGGTGCCCTTGGCTCTAATGGTAATCAGCCGTCCGATAGGACAGTATGGATTAGAGGTACCATGACGCCAAATGTTAGGTTTGATTCTTCAGGTACATTTAAAATTGAATTATTCATTGCAAATAATTGCGGTACAAGTGTATATGCCGACACAATTTGTGTAGTTAAACCGCCTGAAAGTGTAATTTCAGCGAGCGATACGATAAATTGTTCTCCTTTCCCAGTAGAGGTTTACAGCAGTTCTGTGCTCCCTTTTTGTGATTCTTTTAACCTTCCAGTTCAATACAATTGGTCGGTAACTTATCCTGCTGGTTGTGCAGGTTGTTCAAGTAGTATTTTGGATAATTCATCAGACTCCACGGAAATTACTCTAGTGAATAAATCCAATGCAATTCAACAATTTACTTTGGAGCTTACTGTAACTCCGTTGCACCCATCTACGCTGGTTCCGCTAACGAATTTGTCTTGTGAGTCGGTTTCTACTAAAACTATTTCGGTTTACCCGGAAATAAAAATCGATTCATTGACGGCTTGCCTTGGCGAATTGAATTGGGATTTAGATGCAGCGGTAAATTTTCCTTCTACTTTCAGGTGGAAAGCCATTGATAATCCAAACGTTACGGGAGAATCTACGAGTTACAAAACAACTAGCATTATTGATGATACCTTGGTGAATACCTCTAATGCAGTTCAATTGGTTTATTACGAAGTAATTGCTTCATCCACACCAGGTGGGTGTTTGGATACACAGTTTTTTTCTGTGAGACTCTTACCGGATATTATCATAACTCCCTTGGTTAATGATTCGATTTGTGTTGGCGGAACAATCAATCCTGGCTTTTCTTTAATATACACAGGTGGTAACAATAACCCAACTTATTCTTGGACTTTGGACGGTGTTACACAGACCAGCACGGCCTCCACTTTTTTGCCTTCCAATTTTAATACTGCTGGTAATTATAGTGTCACGGGAACTGTGTCTGTTGGTGGTCCAAATTGTGAGATAAGTTCATCTGTCAGTGCCAGTATAGCTGTGTTTGAAGACCCTGTCATTTCTCCTCTTGTCTCGGATTCATTCTGTCAGGGTGTAAGTATTGTCACTCCATTGGTTGCTCATGCCAGTGGTGGCCATGGTTCTTATTCCTACCAATGGTATAGCAATACGGTCAACAGCCAGAATGGGAGTACAGAATTAATAGGTGAGACTGATTCAACTTATGTTCCATCTGTAAATTCTGTTGGGACTAAATATTATTATTGTGTAGTGACCCAAAGCGGACTAAATTGCGAGGAAACGAGTACAATTAGTTCTATTCAAGTCTTTCCTCAAGCTCGTATAGATACTAACCCAATTCCTTATCAAGAAGTTTGTGTTGGAGGTGATTTAGATTCATTAAAAGTTAGTCACTCAAAAGGATTGGGAGTTGTTTCGTATCAATGGTATGAAAATACTTCTGCCAATACTTCGGGTAGCCCGATATCTGGAGCAATTTCTTCCAGTTATTTACCTGGATCTAATACAGAAGGAACTACGTATTATTATTGTGTGATATCTTTTTCAAAAGGCGGTTGTACCAGTGTAACTTCAGCCTTGAGTGAGGTGATAGTAAAAAGAGATCCTGCGATTACACCTAAACCCTTTGTGAATGAAACGATTTGCGTTGGCGGTACTTTAGATTCAGTTCTTACTGCGAGCTATTCTGGTGGAGTCGGTTCGCCAAGGTATCAGTGGTTATTGAATGACACTATCTTACCTAATGATACTTTGCGAGACTTTTTGCCTCCATCTTTTGGTACCACCGGTACAAGTGTCTATTCTGTCAATGTGGTTTTAGATGGGAAAGGATGTGATGCAATGACTTCTCAAAAAGATACGGTAAATGTGTTGGCAGACCCAACGATTGTAGATCAGCCAATCTCTGCCTCATACTGCCAAGGAGCAAACTCAGTTAATGAATTGGTTGTTAGAGCAAATGGAGGTTTTGGTTCTTATTCCTATCAATGGTATAGCAATACGATTAAGGATACCATTGGGGGAACAAAATTAAATGGTGAAATCGACTCAACCTATTTACCAAGTGTGGATTCGTTGGGGACAACCTACTATTATTGTGTTGTTACTCAGAGCGGATTAAATTGCGGTGTAGTGAGTCAGATAGACTCTATCCAGGTATTTCCTCAACCAAATGTCGTGGCACAGCCTATTCCTTTGCAAGAAATTTGTGTTGGAGGAGATTTTGATACGTTACGGGTGACTCATTCGAATGGGCTGGGAGCAGTTTCGTATCAGTGGTATGAAAATACATCAGCTTCTTATTCTGGGGGAACTAGTTTGGTTGGAGAGACTTTTTCAAGCTACCTGCCTCAATTAACTTCAGTAGGTACCAAGTATTACTACTGTGAGGTATCTTTTTCAAAGGGAGGTTGCTCTAGTATAAAGTCAAACTTGAGTGAGGTTACAGTTGTAGCAGATCCACAAATTGTTTCCAAACCATTAGTCAATGAAACGATATGTACCGGAGGTACCCTAGATTCAGCTTTGACTGTGAGTTACTCGGGTGGAGTTGGTGTGCCTAGTTACCAATGGTTATTGAATGATACTATCTTACCTAATGATACTCTGCGTGACTTTTTGCCCCCATTTTTTAGTGTCATCGGAACAAACTTATATTCTGTTAATGTAGTACTGGATGGAAAAGGATGTGACGCAATGACTTCTCAAAAAGATACCGTAAATGTACTGGCAGACCCTAATATTAGAGTACAGCCAGTTTCAGCTTCTTACTGTGTAGGAGCTGGTTCTGTTGATACACTTTTAGTGCAAGCTGAGGGAGGACTTGGATCATATTCTTATCAGTGGTTCAGTAATACAATTGATGACACTTTGGGTAGTACAAAAATTCAAGGAGCAACGGATTCTGTATTTTTACCTTCAACTTCAACAGTTGATACGTTGTATTATTTTTGTCGTGTTAAACAATCAGGATTAAACTGTGATGCAACCTCTTTAAGAGCTAAAATTGAGGTTAATCCTATGCCTTCCGTTCTAACTCAACCAATCGACAGTCAAAGAGTGTGTGTTGGAGGAATCCCTAACTCGTTGAATGCTATAACTCAAAACGGGGTTGGTACTCCAACTTATCAGTGGTTTGTTAATAGTATAAATTTAAATGCTGGAGGAGATTCTTTAGTTGGGGAAATTAATCCTAACTATACTCCCAACACAGATTCTTTAGGTACTCTTTATTATTATTACCGCGCCACATTTCCAAGTGGAGGTTGTTCTTCAGTGACATCAGAGGTCTCAGTGATAACTGTTATTCCAGAGCCACAAATTACAACGCACCCTATTGATAGTCAAATTGTATGTATAGGTGGTTCCCTAAATTCCCCTCTAACTGTAAATTACAACGGAGGTTTTGGAAATTTAACGTATCAATGGAATTATAATGGTGGTCCAATTCCAACCAATGGAAACAGTGCGAGTTACATGCCTCCTGTTTTTACAAGTCTTGGTGAATACAAATTTAATGTAACAGTTTCGTTAAGTGGTAACGGGTGTGATGCGATGAATTCTAATTTGGCTAGAGTTTTTGTTATCACGTCTCCTGAAATGCTTTTACAGCCAAAACCTGATACGGTTTGTGTAAATGCTCCTTTCATTGATACATTAGTTGTACAAGCCGTCAATGTGGTTGGTAACTACAGCTATCAGTGGTACAGTAGTTCGGCTGATACCAATGTAAATGGAACACTAATTAACGGTGAAACTGATTCAACCTTTGTACCTCCAACTAACAATCAAGGAACGGTTTATTATTATTGTAGGATTACTCAATCTGGGTCTAGTTGCGAAGTTGTTTCGCAGCCAGCAGGAATTGTAGTGAATCCAAGTCCAAGGATAAGAGTTCAACCAATCGACAGTCAAGAAGTATGTTTGGATGGTTTATTAAATACATTAATAGTTTCCGCAGAGAATGGAGTAGGTACTGCTAGTTATCAGTGGTACAAGCATCCATATAATCTTAATGCTGGTGCTGTTCAGATTTCTGGAGCAACCGATTCTACTTATACTCCTTTGGCAGATAGTGTAGGTACTTTTTACTACTATTGTGAAGTTACCTTCTCAGAAGGAGGTTGTGGGCTTGTAACCTCAGAAGTTTCTGTTGTAGAGGTAAAAGCTGATCCAGTGATTACTTTACAACCTATGGCTAGTCAAAGTATTTGTGTAGGAGGAACAATCGATACAGCATTGACTGTAGGTTATACTGGAGGATTTGGATTGGTAAGTTATCAGTGGCAAAACTCTGGCTCACCAATAACGAATAACGGAAACTCATCTAGTTATTTGCCACCTTCAGGTAGACTTTCATTAGGTACAAATGTATATAATGTTGTAGTTAGTTTAGATGGAGAAGGTTGTGATGCTGCACACTCAGACAGTGCATACATCTATGTAGTGCCAGATCCAGTAGTAACATTAAATCCCTTACCAGACACTTATTGTTTGAATACAACAAGTGTGACACCACTTGTAGTTTCGGTCACGGGAGGATTGGGAACTTTTCAATATC
>CBFHZD010000015.1:0-56021 GCA_965660305.1 Flavobacteriales bacterium
CCATACCAGTTGGAATCCCAACCTTTGATGTAACCTAATCTGTTTCCTATTGGATTTGTCTTTTGTCCCATATTATAAAGTGTCTACTAAAATAGTTACGTGATTTGATCTCTTTCTAATTCTGTGTGCTCTTCCCTGAGGAGCTGGTTTAATTCTTTTCAGAGTTGGACCAGGACCCACGGTGATTTCTTTCACGTATAAATTGTCAGGTTGTTCACCTTCGTTCTTCGTTTGCCAGTTAGCTACTGCTGATAACAACAATTTTTCTAGGTATCCAGAGGCATCTTTTGGATTATGTCTCAAGATAATCAATGATTTTGCAACTTCCTCACCTCTGATAAGGTCAGCTACTAATCTCATTTTTCTAGCTGGTATAGGACATTTATTCAATTTAGCAATCGCTAAATTCTTTCTTTCCTCTTTTATGTTTTCGGCCATTAGCCTTTTTCTAGCTCCCATTTCTTAAAATAATTTACTTATTTACTTTTTTCCTTTCTTACCTCCGTGTCCTCTAAAGTTTCTTGTCGGTGAGAATTCACCTAATTTATGTCCTACCATGTTTTCTGTTACATAAACAGGAATAAATTTATTTCCATTGTGCACAGCAAACGTGTGACCAACAAAATCTGGTGTAATCGTTGAAGCTCTTGACCAAGTTTTAATTACAGTCTTTTTACCAGACTCATTTACTTTATCTAACTTCTTGTATAACTTATAGTATACAAATGGCGGTTTTTTTAAGGATCTACTCATTTTTATCTATTATTTCTTCCTTCTTTCAATTATCAATCTATTCGACTTTTTAGTCTTACTTCTAGTTTTGTATCCTTTTGCAGGAATACCATTTCTCGATCTTGGGTGACCTCCAGAAGATTTTCCTTCTCCACCTCCCATTGGGTGATCTACTGGGTTCATAACAACACCTCTTACTCTTGGTCTTCTACCTAACCATCTGCTTCTTCCAGCTTTTCCTGACCTTACAAGGTTATGGGTAGGATTAGAAACTGAACCAATCGTTGCTAAACAAGTCAACAAAATCATTCTCGTTTCTCCAGAAGGCAATTTAATAATTGCGTACTTCCCTTCTCTCGCATTTAATTGAGCGTAAGTTCCAGCACCTCTTGCTAAAATACCACCTCTACCTGGGTGTAATTCAATATTATGAATGGTAGTACCTAATGGAATTTCACTTAGATACATCGCGTTACCAACATTTGGCTCAACACCTTCTCCAGAAACAATTTTATCCCCAACCATAAGTTTAGCTGGTGCGATAATGTATCTCTTTTCACCATCAGTGTATTGAACTAAAGCAATTCTTGCAGATCTATTTGGATCGTATTCAATTGTTGTTACTTCTCCTTCAATTCCAAACTTATCTCTTTTGAAATCAATGATTCTATACCTTCTCTTATGACCACCACCACGGTAACGCATTGTCATTTTCCCTTGGTTATTTCTACCTCCTGATTTCTTGATTGGTCTTAAAAGACTCTTCTCAGGATTATTTGAAGTAGTAATATCAGAAAAATCATCAGCAATCTTGTGCCTTTGACCTGGTGTTGTTGGTTTTAACTTTCTTACTCCCATTGTGTATTATATATTGCTGTAAAAATCTATTTCCTCCCCATCTTGTAGAGTGATCATAGCTTTCTTAATCGCTTTTGTTCTTTGAAAAATCAACCCCTTGTTAGTGTGCTTCATTTCTTTCTTACCACCTCCAAGGTTCATTGTATTCACTTTCTTCACTTTCACTCCATACAAGCTCTCTACTGCGTTCTTGATGTCTACTTTCGTTGCTTTTTTATCTACTTCAAAAGTATAAGTGTTGTTATGTTCGATTGCAAATTCTGTTTTTTCAGAAATTATCGGTTTTTTTAAAATCTCAGTCATCTTTTTGCGTATTAAGCTAAATAAGTATCTATCGTTTTTAGTGCGCTTTCCGTTACGACCAGTTTGTTTGCGTTCATTACGTCATAACTACTAATTGAGTCTGCTGTTGCAACATTAGCCTTCTGTAAATTACGTGCAGCTAAATAGATATTGTCGTTTTTTTCGGGCAACAAAAATAGCGATTTTTGTGAGTCAATTCCTAATTTTTCTAGAATTATTTTAAACTCCTTTGTTTTAGCCACTTCCATTACGAAGTCTTCTACTACTATAATATCAGAACCCTTAGCTTTGTAAGTTAGTGCCGATTTTCTAGCCACCTTCTTCAATTTTTTGTTCAATTTGAAGTCATAGTCTCTAGGAGTTGGACCAAAAACAGTACCTCCACCTTTAAACAATGGTGACTTAATACTACCAGCTCTGGCTGTACCCGTTCCTTTTTGTTTCTTAATCTTCTTAGTAGAACCTGTTACTTCAGCTCTTTCTTTTGCCTTACTAGTCCCCTGTCTTCTTCTTGCCAAATACCATTTTACATCTAGGTAAATTGCATGATCGTTAGGTTCCACAGCAAAAATATCTTTATTTAAAGTAACCTTCTTTCCCGAAGATTTTCCCTCAATGTTTTGAATTTCTATGCTCATTACTTTTCTACTATTACGAAGTTTCCATTAAAACCTGGAACAGCTCCTTTTATCAATATCAAATTCTTGTCTGCAATCACTTTAACGATTTGTAAGTTCTGAGTTTTAACTCTAACATTACCCATCTGACCTGCCATTCTCATCCCTTTAAATACTCTTGCTGGGTAAGATGCAGCACCAATAGAACCTGGGGCTCTTAATCTGTTGTGCTGACCGTGAGTTGCTTGTCCTACTCCTCCAAAGTTGTGTCTCTTAACAACACCTTGGAATCCTTTTCCTTTTGAAGTACCTACTACATCCACAAATTCACCTTCTGCAAATACATCTGATGCAGAAACTGTATCACCTAGTTTCACTTCATTTGGAAATGATTCAAATTCTACTAATTTTCTTAATGGAGCAGATTTAGCCTTTTTGAAATGACCTTTCATTGCAGCAGGAGTATTTTTCTCCTTTTTTTCTTCAAATCCTACTTGAATAGCAGAATATCCATCAGTTTCTTCAGTTTTAACTTGAGTAACAACACATGGTCCCAACTCAACGACAGTAACAGGAATATTTTTCCCATTGGCATCAAAGATGCTTGTCATTCCTTTTTTTCTTCCGATTAATCCAGTTGCCATAATTCTCTACTTAAACTTTAATTTCTACGTTTACACCACTTGGCAATTCTAATTTCATCAATGCATCGATTGTTTTCGCTGCATTAGAGTTGCTGTAAATGTCTATTAATCTTTTGTACGAACTTAATTCGAATTGTTCTCTCGCTTTTTTATTTACGTGCGGAGATTTCAATACGGTGTAAATTCTTTTGTGCGTTGGCAAAGGAATAGGTCCACTTACCACTGCCCCTGTTGACTTAACAGTTTTTACGATTTTTTCGGCAGATTTATCTACCAAGTTGTGATCGTATGATTTTAATTTTATTCTAATCTTCTGACTCATGATACAATTTTTAAGCTTCTAATTTACCTTTAGCCTTTGCTAATACATCTTCTGTTACATTTCTTGGTGCTTCCTGGAAGTGCGAGAATTCCATCGTTGATGTCGCTCTACCTGAAGACATAGTTCTCAATTGAGTTACGTATCCAAACATTTCTGACAATGGAACTTTAGCCTTTACAATTTTAGCTCCAGCTCTGTCATCCATTCCATCTACTTGACCTCTTCTTCTGTTCAAATCACCTACAATATCACCCATGTTAACTTCTGGTGTCACCACCTCTAGTTTCATAATTGGCTCAAGCAATACAGGCGCTGCTTGCTTACAAGCATTCTTGAATGCCATTTTTGCAGCAATCTCAAAAGACAACTGATCTGAATCCACTGCGTGGAAAGATCCATCCTTCAATGTCACCTTTAAAGAATCAATTGGGAATCCTGCAAGGATACCGTTTTTCATTGCTTCTTTAAAACCTTTCTCAACAGAAGGGATAAATTCTTTCGGAATGTTACCACCTTTAATGATATTCACAAACTCCAATCCTTCTTTTTCTGGATCACCTTGCTCAATGGTTACAACAATATCAGCAAACTTACCTCTACCCCCAGATTGCTTTTTGTAAAGCTCTCTGTGATCAACTGATTGAGTAATATTTTCTTTGTAAGATACCTGAGGTGCTCCTTGATTTACTTCAACCTTAAATTCTCTTTTCAATCTATCGATCAAAATCTCTAAGTGAAGCTCACCCATTCCTGAAATAACCGTCTGACCAGTTTCTTCATCCGTATTGATTACGAAAGTTGGATCTTCTTCAGCCAACTTACCCAATCCTACACCTAACTTATCCACATCAGCTTGAGTTTTTGGCTCAATAGCCACACCAATTACTGGAGCTGGGAAAGTCATAGATTCTAATACAATTGGGTGCTTTTCGTCACACAATGTATCCCCTGTTCTGATATCTTTAAATCCTACTGCTGCTCCAATATCACCAGCCTCAATGCTATCAATTGCATTTTGCTTATTAGAGTGCATTTGGAAAATTCTTGAAATTCTCTCTTTTTTGTTTGTTCTTGTATTCAATACGTAAGAACCAGCATCCAACGTTCCTGAATATGCTCTAAAGAAACACAATCTTCCTACGAAAGGATCCGTTGCAATCTTAAATGCCAATGCTGAAAAAGGTTCGTCAGCGCTTGGCTTTCTCAAATCAGCTTCTTCAGTTTTAGGGTTAATTCCTTCAATTGCCTCTACGTCTACTGGAGAAGGCAAGAATCTAATCACCGCATCCAACATAGCCTGAACTCCTTTGTTCTTAAAGGCAGAACCACACATCATTGGAATAATTGACATGTCAATAGTCGCCTTTCTCAAAGCTTCAATTACTTCTTCCTCTGTGATTGAATTTTCATCTTCAAAGAATTTCTCCATCAACGTTTCATCATACTCGGCAACCGATTCAATCAATTTAGCTCTGTATTCTGACACAGTTTCTTGTAAATCTGCAGGTATCTCCACCTCTTTGTAGGTCATTCCGTAACCTTCTTCATCCCATACAATTCCTTTCATTGAAATCAAATCAACAACTCCTTTAAAGTTATCTTCATCTCCAATTGGAATTTGCAACGGTACCGGGTTACCTCCTAACATCTCTCTCACTTGGTTACATACATTCAAGAAATTAGCACCTTGTCTATCCATCTTGTTTACGAAACCAAGCCTTGGCACTCTATATTTATCGGCTTGTCTCCATACTGTTTCTGACTGAGGTTCAACCCCATCAACAGCACTAAACAAAGCAACTACTCCATCCAAAATTCTTAGCGAACGTTCTACCTCTACGGTAAAATCCACGTGACCTGGAGTATCAATAATGTTAATTTTAAATTCTTCAGTATTTGGAAGCGCAGCACCTTTGTCTGTTGGAAATTTCCAAGTACAAGTCGTAGCAGCAGAAGTAATGGTAATTCCTCTTTCCGCTTCTTGTTCCATCCAATCCATTGTAGAAGCACCATCGTGTACCTCACCAATTTTATGGTTGATTCCTGTATAAAATAAGATTCTCTCAGTTGTTGTTGTTTTACCAGCATCAATGTGAGCAGCAATCCCTATATTTCGTGTCTTTTTTAAGTCTCTCTTTGCCATCTCTTAAAATCTAAAGTGTGAGAACGCTTTGTTTGCCTCAGCCATTCTTAATGTATCTTCCTTCTTTTTGAATGCACCACCTTCTTCTTTAAAAGCAGCCATAATCTCTGAAGCCAATTTTTGCCCCATCGTATTATCGTTTCTTTTTCTTGCAAAAGAAATTAACCACTTCATTCCAAGCGATTCTTTTCTTCCGTCTCTAATTGGTTGTGGAATTTGGTACGTAGCACCTCCTACTCTTCTACTTCTAACTTCTACGTCTGGTGTAATGTTCTTCAATCCTTTTTTGAATACTTCCAACGGAGATTCATCTTCGATTTTAGACTCTACGATTTCTAATGCTGTGTAAAAAATATCGAACGCTAGTTCTTTTTTTCCATGCATCATCAAGTTGTTTACAAACTTGGTAACTTGCACATCTTTGAATTTTGGGTCAGGTAAAATTCTGTGCTTTTTGGCGGTTCTTCTTCTCATAACTTGTTGTTATAATACTCCTACAAAAATGTGAGGGTATATTTATTTCTTAGGCTTTTTTGTTCCGTATTTTGATCTTCTTTGCGTTCTTCCGTCTACTCCAGCAGTATCAAGAGAACCTCTTACGATATGGTATCTTACACCAGGAAGATCTTTTACTCTTCCTCCTCTTACCAACACAATACTGTGCTCCTGTAAGTTGTGTCCTTCTCCACCAATGTAAGCATTCACTTCCTTTCCGTTTGTCAACCTTACCCTTGCAACTTTTCTCATTGCAGAGTTTGGCTTCTTAGGAGTTGCTGTGTAAACTCTCACACAAACACCTCTCTTTTGTGGAGATGATCCAAGTGCAATAGACTTACTCACCTTCGTGTTTGAAGTCCTTCCTTTTCTTATTAATTGTTGTATTGTAGGCATTTTACTGTTTATTAAATACTATTTTACCATTTATCGGGGTGCAAATCTACGAGTTTTTTTTATTTTTCCAACTCTTTTTAAGTTTCATTTTAAAAAAAATGTGTTTTTCAGTGAAGGGAGTAACAATTTACTTGTGCAAGCCCCTTATTACTTTAGTTTGTAGGTTTGATTTTTTATTTGTCTTTGGAAGAAATAATGAACAGTTCCTCGTTTTCTCTTTTCATCCAAAAGGTTTCTCGCGCATACTTTTCTGGATTGCTCAAAATCATCGCTTTTTTTTCTTCTGCTTGTTTTATTCGTTCTTCTTTAAAAACCCATTCCTGCTTTAGCTTGTTTATTTTCGATTTTGTGCGAAACAGAGCAATGAGATTTATGTCTTCGAAAAACAGCACCCATGCAAATAAAACTAAAAAAGAGATCACCCATTTATTCTGAATGTATTTGGGTGTTCTTTTTTTGAGTAAAGCAATTAACTTTTTCATAATTCAGATAAACTATTCATAACTTTCTCTTTCATAGTCTCTTTATAATGAGCTAATTTATCGCTAATTGCTTCATCAAAAGCTCCTATCATTTGGGCTGCTAAAATTCCAGCATTTTTTGCTCCATTAAGTGCTACTGTCGCAACAGGAACTCCTCCCGGCATTTGTAAGATTGACAATACTGAATCCCATCCATCAATAGAATTACTGGATTTAACTGGCACACCTATTACAGGCAAAGTGGTTAAACTGGCTACCATTCCTGGTAAGTGCGCTGCACCTCCTGCTCCAGCAATGATGGTCCTTAGCCCTCTTGCCTTTGCTTCCTTTGCATAATCAAACATACGTTCCGGTGTTCTGTGTGCCGATACAACGGTCAGCTCATAACTTACTCCTAATTCTGTCAATACATCAGCTGCTGCTTGCATTACAGGTAAGTCTGACTTACTGCCCATTATTATTCCTACTTGTGGTTCCATTTTCTGATATTTGTACAAATATACTATTATATCTCTTTTCTCTAAAAGGCTAAAGTGTAGTTTTTTTCGTTCAAAAAAAATCATAAAAAAAGCACCTTCTGCTGAAGGTGCTTTTCACTGCAAAGCCTATTTCCTTAATCAAAAGTGACAAAAAGTGCTTTCTTAGCTCTTTTTTTACCTATGACGTACAACATGACCTCGTTGTCTCCAATTTGTTCACTGTACATTGGCATAAAAGAACCTTCAATCTCGTTGTAATCCGTTAAGATATCTTTTTGCAAATAACCGGCTGAGCTCAATTCATACACCGAAATGACAATGTTCTTTCTTTTAGCCGTAAAATTATCTGTTTCTTCATTGTCAGCGCTATGATTTTCTCGATCATCATTGAAAATAAAGTACATTTTATCCTCCTTAACAACCAAAGTGTAAGACGAAGTTGGTGCACCATTTGTGGTGTGTTGCATTTTAGGAATAATTCTTTCCCATTCTATTTCTCCGCCTGCGCTTACAGATACAACCAAGATATCATCGTACTCGTAGTGAGAAGTTGTAGTTGTGGTAGTTCTTCCGTTTGCATCAGTAGTTGTTTGAGTAGTAACGTAATAATGATAATGCTCCCCTATGATAATTGCTCCGCCATCTTCCTTTGTGATAATTCTATCTACTTGAAAATAATTATCCAATCCTGTGTTTTTCCCTTTATTACTTTTTCTAACTGATTTTCTTTTAACTTTCTTTGATTTATTTTCCATCAGTAAAGTAATGGGTAACAAACCACTTGTTACTTTCCTTATTCTCAATGTTTCACCACTATACTCGCCATAAAAGGTTCCCTTTCTGTACGCTCTTTCTACTTCCTCTCCATAGTAGCCCGCCACTATGATATCTCCTTCTTCTGTTGCTTGCAGGTTAATGTCGGTTAAGTCCTCTGGCAAGTCTCCTAAATTGTCTTTTAATACAGATCCTCCTTCTGATGTAATGGCATATAAGTATTTATCCCATTCTTTGGTTTGATCGTTCCTATTGGAGATTACAAAATAAATGTTCCCTTTGTTACTCAACTCAATATCCAAAAAGTTTGACTTCTTGTTAATGAAAGGAAAGACAATGTCCTTCTCCCACACGTTTTCCAATTCTGAATTCAGAACTCTGAAGTTAGCTCTCAATTTATCTTTGGACTTTCCCTCAAGAGTTTGGTACAAAAGCAAGTAATCATTCTCTATTTGAATATTCATCCCATACATGTCTCTTCGGCTTTCAAACTCTTTTTGATATAGACTCTTTTTCTTGCCTAAGGCCAGCGTCTTTTCATCAACAAACCGAGTAAAAACCTCGGTTGTTTTAGCTTTTCTATCAGTGTTTTCAAACAACACGATCAGTTTACCGTTCAATTCTTGCATAGTGGTAAAGATTCCTTCCCTGTAATCCAGATCCCAATCTGTTCTTTTCAGGAGTTTCATTCTTTTGTCGTATTTTGTAATGGCAGTAGTGGACCTTCTTCCTCTTCCTACAGTTGTGACCATATAAATAGCATCTTCTACCGATAAGGAGGCAATAATTATCTCGCCCTTCCTTCCCTCTTCAAGGTTTACAATTTTTTGTGTTGTTTTGATTCTCTTTTGTGAATAGGAGTTACTCACTACTGCGAGTGCAATCAATACTAGTAACGCAATTTTCTTCATCATTTTTCTTTTTGTTTAATTCCTTTTCTATTTTTTTTTAAAACATCATAAATTTAAATCCTAAATCCAAATCCAGCCAATTGTTTCTAACTACGTAATCATTGTCAGACCCTGAGTAGGCAAATGCATACTTGAGTCCACCAAAAACATACCAATAATCAGCTATTTGGTATTGTACAGCTCCTCCTACTTTTAAAAAAACTGAAAACATAGTAATGTTTACTTTGTTTTCTTCTACATTTCGGTGCCAACTAATTTCTCTAGTATAGTCTTGAAAGGGAGAAAAAACAGCCTCATAATCATCAAAAGTCGTAACGAATCTTGATCCTTGAATGCCAATTTCTGGACCAACAGTCAGAGCAAATTCTCCTTCCAAATCTCCCAAAACTGCAAAATCAGCCAGGTATCCTAGCCCAATAAAGTCTAATTTTTCTTTCACCTCATAAGTCTGAACACCTGTAGTTCCTCCCCCACTGTATTCGTAAAAATTGGTAGAGGGTAAACCGAGTCCACCGGAAATTTCAAAGCCATAACCAAATCTAGGCCCGAAAATATAGTTATAACCTACCCCGAATTTCCACATCGAGTTCCCCACTTTCTTAGTCTCATAAATAGGTTCGGACAAGGAATTCAGTTCAAAGGTGCTAGTCTGAACTTCTACAGATCCAAATTCCAATCCAGAATTTAGTGAAAGATTAACTGCCACTGCAGTAAACTGACCGTATACGATAGAAAATGAGGGTGCAAAAATCACAAGGATTAGTGCGATTCGTTTTAGTGACATTTGTTTGTTTTAGGGGATTAATTATCAAATTTTCTGAAAACAAACCTATAAAAAATAATTGAATAGGAGGTCGGAAAGAAATAAAAAGAAACAAAGAAGAAATGGAAACAATCTCAGTTCTCCAATCCTAGTTATTTCTAATTTTTCTTGTTAGATTTTGCCTGACAGATAGTTAACCTAAGGAGGCCACATAAAAAACTGAAGCGCATTCTTTGACCTTTTGGGTTCCACTGCACTTATCTAATTAGGCAATTGCTCCAAATGTTTTCATTCTCTGCTGGCAGTTCCTATCTCCTCTACCTCCTATCAAATACAAACTGAAAATCACTTGTTATAATTGCTTGTTCCTTTCAAGCTACTAAGCATTTCTCTGTCTTGATGTTACTTTTTATTTTCAAAATGGAGTTTTATACGTATATTTAAAATAAAAAACATGGAAACGCTGGTTAACTATTTTGAAACGATTCCCTCCTTGCACAGAAGTATCATCTTAGTAGGTGGAATTGCATTTTTTTGGTTTTTGGAAGGAAATTTTCCACTCTTTAAGTTCGATTATAAAAAATGGAAACACGCATTTCCTAACTTATTTTTTACGCTTACGACAGTCGTTATTAATTTCGCTTTGGCTTTCTTAATCCTTAAAACTGCCGACTGGGTAGAATCAAATAATTTTGGCTTAATTAATTGGATTCCAGAAATGCCACTCTGGCTCTATGTTCTACTAGGAGTTTTATTCCTCGATTTTTTTGGAGCATATTTAGCGCATTACATCGAACACAAAATTGCTCCTCTGTGGATGGTTCACTTGGTTCATCATTCTGACCACAAGGTAGATACAACGACCGCAAACAGGCATCACCCCATAGAGAGTGTCATTCGTTTTTCATTTACTTTATTGGGAGTTTTTGTTGCAGGAACACCCATTGCAATAGTCATGTTGTACCAATCTATATCTTTGGTTTTTTCTCAGTTTACACATGCCAATTTAAAAATATCAGCGAAGGCAGACAAGTTGTTAAGCTACTTTATTGTTTCGCCAGACATGCATAAAGTACACCATCATTATAAGTTGCCTTATACAGACTCAAATTACGGAAATATATTTTCTGTTTGGGACAGGTTACTTGGCACCTATATGGAGCTGGACAGAAAAAAAATAGTGTACGGTGTCGATACCTTCCCTGATGAAAAAACAAATTCTTCGCTAAAAGAATTATTAAAACAACCCTTTCAGGGATATAAAAAACCTACTGGTTTAGAAAATCATTAGTTGTTTTTTTTTTGCAAAAAATGATTATTCTTTAAAGAACCGCTGGTGCTCGTTTGCAACGAGTACCTATCATATTTAGTCGTGTTTAACATCCCATAAGAATAGTAATCAGAGTATGACGCAACATCGGCTTAGTAATAATGTCTCATCTTATCAAGGTAATATTTCCTTTTTCTTGGTAGGTTTCTCCGCCCAAACAAGTTGCATCCAAATAATACACAAATACGGCTGGGTCGCATTCTTTTCCCTTGTAGGTTCCATCCCACCCTTGTGATTGGTCGGTCGACTCAAACACCTTTTCACCCCAGCGGTGATAAATACGCAAAGTCATGTCGGTGATGTTGTTTCCTCTTACCCGCAAGAGGTCGTTTTCCCCGTCGCCATTGGGCGAAAATGCATTGGGAACAAATAAATCTGGCGGCCCACATACTACATCTATTAAAACTACCGTCACCTCTGCCGAACGAGCACAAGTTGTATCTTCCACTGTGACTCCAAAAGTAGTTGTGGAACTTGGAGAAGTTGTGGGGTCGGAAATAGAGGAGTTAGAAACTAAACTGGAAGGAGTCCAACTGTAATTATACCCTTTGGGTACCACATTGAGCTGAACTAATTGTCCTGCAAATATTGTATCGGGATTGGCTGTAACACCAAAAGGAAATAAGGGCAACGGTGAAACCCTAACACGAATAGATTTTGTAATGACACATCCTGCCCTATTTGTTGCTGTTAGGGTATAAGTGGTAGTTGCATTGGGTTTTACCCAAATCAAATTAGATCCATTACCAGACAAGATATCCATAGATGGACTCCAGCTATAGGTCAGTGAATCAGGGCTGGTAACTGTTGCTAAAATTTGTGCAGAATCACCCAAACAAATTTCCATGAATGTATCTAACTGAATTTGCCCTTCAAAGAGCGAAACTCTCACTGAATCTTCTAAAAAACATCCATTTTCACCTATACGAATGTAATAAGTAGTTGGAACAAATGGCGAAACTGTAAGCAATGGACTAGACAACGAAGTATTGAGCTGATCGGTAAACGAAGGATTGGAAGACCACTGAAAGACATTGGTAGTACCAAAAGTATTTGCAACAATAGAAATGGGAGTTCCCGGCACACATAGAGTGGTGTCAGTGGGTATCGACAACCTCAGCTGTGTAACTACAACTGTCATTTGAAGCGTATCGGTACAAATCCCATTTGAGACCAACAACGTGTAAGTTGTCGTATTGGCTGGAGAGGCAATAGGGTTAGATATGGTGGTGTCGCTCAATCCAGTACTGGGAGACCACAAATAGGTAACAGCAGGATTAGAGGATGGCAAAAAACCTATTTGCTTAAAACTACTGTCGCAAATTGTATCATTGGGCAAGGTCCAAGACGAGTCGGACAGGATAGTTACTTGCTTGCTTATTGTATCGGAAAAATTACAAGCCGTTGTATCTGAAACAGCAAGGGTTATATAAAAGGTGCCTGGGCTGGAATATACTTTTACTGGGTTACGCCCTGTTGCATTGGTTCCATCTCCAAAATCCCAGAAAAAAGAGGTGCCTCGTAAACTCCGGTTGGTTAAAAAGCTGGTGTCACCGAGACAAGAAATTGGATTGACATCAAAATCGGCCAAGGTAATGGGAAGGTTAAAATCAAATTTAAAAACTCCGTTGTTACAGCTACTGCCGTTTATTGCGGAAACCGCACCTGGAGAAGGTTTAATAGGAAAATCGGAATTAAAACCACAACCAGCGCAGACCGATTGATACATTCTTCCGTTTCGGTCAAAACGACTGGTACCTCCATCCACGTGCTCGGCACTCAGTGGTCCTCCAAAGTATGAACCATAGACAATATTGGAGGCATCGCTCTCCAGCACCATGAGATAAAAATCACTGCCATCGGTAGTAGTTTGAAAAGCTCCTGCCGTGGTATCCATACCAGTGGTTGTAATGGCATTGTTTGTGGTTCCAAATAAATTGGTGGTTCCGCCCCAACCCGATAAATATATTTTATTACACACATCTACCAAAAAAGCCGTAGGAGAAATATTGGGACCACCTCCACCAGAACCAAAAACTGTTGACCATGCTATAGTATCCAAATTAGGTGATATTTTGGATATAAATTGTCCGCTATTGAAAGTAAAATAAGCTGCGTTCTTAATGAAACTGGAATCCATCTTGTCGGTTTGCCCAAATACATAAACACTGTCTTTTCTATCTAATTCGATAAAATAAATTTGGTCATACTCATCTGTACCGTAATAAGTTGAGCTAAGAACTGCTGAACCTGTGGTGTTGATTTTGGTGATAAAGCCATCGCTCCTTATTCCTGAAAAAACGGTATCGATAGCGTTTGTCACTTTTATAAAATCACTTGAATTGGTTCCACCAGCCACATAAGCATTATCGCTTCGATCTAATGCAAGTGAATAAGCCGCATCGTCTCCGTTTCCACCCAAATAAGAGGACCAAATCAGACGAGTTAGTTTGTTGTCCATTTTAAATACTATTCCATCTAAATCTGAACCGCCATGAGAAGGCTGAAAGGCAGTTGACGAAACAGGAAAATCCAAAGAGCGCGTGCAAGAAGCAATGTAAATGTTATTGTTTTTATCTATTTCAATTTCTCCTCGTACTTCGTCAGCATAATTGTATTTCAAATCATTCATGGTCGAGGAATTCAAGCCATCATTGGCACTTCCTCCTACTAGAGTTCCTGCCATTAAGCTATCACCTGGTTCACTGAGTCGGATTACGAACATATCGGATCCATTGATAAAGTTAACTCCCAATCCCGAAGTTAAATTCAATGCTGTTCCTCCATTGAACGTGGAATCGTAACAACCTCTTGTGTAGGGAAAATTGAGAGAACTAGTAGTTCCGTAAACGAATAGTTCGTTCTTGGAATTTGTAATCATACTGTGAGGCAATTCATCGCTAGAACCTCCCACAAAGGTAGAGTATACCATTGCGGTACCTGATGTATCGTATTTTGAAATGGCAACATCCACAATTCCACCGTTAAACGAAATGCTGTAAGCACCTATGGTGGTTGGGTAAGCCGCCCCAAATGAGGTAGAACCCGAATAAAGAAATCCATCGCTATCAAAAGTTGCTGTGTAACCAAAATTATTGGCTGTTGAACCCGAAAAGGTTGAAAACATTAAAGTAGGATCTATTATTAATGAGAATTTTTCGTTGTACCCCTCAGGAAATTCAAAACCAACCTCTCCCTCTGAAAGGCTGTAATTGCATGGCACGTTTACACGTTTTCCCTGAATGATTTGATAGGCAATTGGCTTTTCTTCCACTATCCTATTTACTGTGGTGGAAACAATCAGTTTTCCTCTCGATAATTCTATTGATTCTACACCCTTATAATTCAATTTAATATCTGAAGTTTTAGCTCCAGGATTTACGATAAAATCATATTTTAAGGCTTCATTACTGGTATAAAAAAACAAGTCAATGTTCTGATAAATTTCTTCGTAACGCATGGTTTGATAACTCCCTACATTCTTTGCCCATTTGGATTTATCCGAACCCAAAAAATAATTAAAGTAAGTAGTCTGTTTGTCTGAAGCTATTATTTGTGACGTATTTCCCCCTACAAATTCAACTCGATAAGAATGACAATTCAGACGATCAAACTTTTTTCGTGGTTCTTTTTCGTGATGAGCATGGAAATAAGATTCTAATTCCTGTTGAGCATAAAAATCATAGACCAATTCATTCTTTTGAAAATAAAGGTATCCTCCTTCAATATCTGATTTGAATAAAACATTCTTATTCCATTGTCCTTTATTCTCGATGAAGTTATAGGATTTCCTGTTTTGAGCAATCCCAAAAACGGAAACAAAAAGGAATAAAAAAGCTATGATTTTCTTCATGTCATACATTCTAGGTTAAATATACGATTTTTTATGAAGGGGAGTTGCCGAGATTAAGGCAATGACACAGAAAACTAGAGCAGCTCTTTAATAATTCGCTCTATGGTATACCCTTCTGCTTCTGCAATGTAATTCCGTACAATTCTATGACGTAAAATAGATTCAGCAACCGCCTGAACATCTTCTATATCTGGCGAATATTTCCCATTGATAGCGGCATGAGTTTTTGCCCCAATAATTAAATATTGTGAAGCTCTTGGTCCTGCACCCCATGACAAATACTTATTTACCATTTCGTTGGATAAGCTGGAATTTGGTCTTGTTTTAGAAACTAATTTCACAGCATATTCCATCACGTTATCCGGCACAGGGATTTTCTTAATCAAATTTTGATAAAAAACAATCTCTTCTCCAGTCAAAACATTGGAAATATTGACACTAGAGTTGGAAGTTGTAGCTTTTACAATTGCCATTTCTTCTTCAAAACTTGGGTAATCTACCCAAATATTAAACATAAATCTGTCCAATTGTGCTTCCGGCAAAGGATAAGTTCCTTCCTGTTCTATTGGGTTTTGAGTTGCCAAAACAAAAAACGGCTTGTCCAATTTATAAGTTGTACCTGCAGCTGTCACAGCTCTTTCTTGCATCGCTTCGAGCAGTGCAGATTGTGTTTTTGGTGGAGTCCTGTTGATTTCATCAGCCAAAATAATATGAGCAAATAAAGGTCCTTTCACAAATTTGAAATTTCGGGATTCATCCAGAATTTCCGAACCAACAATGTCTGAAGGCATCAAATCAGGGGTAAATTGAATTCTGTTGAAAGAAAGCCCCAATACTTCTGAAATAGTATTGACCAGTAATGTTTTTGCTAATCCTGGAACTCCAACCAATAAGCTATGACCATTACTGAGAATGGCAATCAACACTTTGTCCACTACATCTTCTTGCCCCACTATTACTTTGCCAATTTCTCGTTTTAACTCTGCAAACTTTACAACCAAACTGTCTATTGCCTCTGCATCGGAATTAAATTGTGTCATTTCTTTATGGGGTTTTGGTTAGGGTGTAAAAATAAAAAAAGATTTGAGTTTGTTCCAATTTATTTGGTTGATTATAACTTTGTTGTAGGAACTAATTGCAGGTTACCGTGAACGGTATGAATTAGTTGATCCAATCTTGTACAAATTCACATTGCACATAGTCGGGATGCAGCTTAATATAAGTTGATTTAGATTTTTCTTTAATCCATTTTTTTACCGCCTCAGACTTTGCATCATTTGTTGCGTTCTGCAAAATCAATTGATAATCCTCTTTCAGATTTGCTCTGTGAGGCTTGGTGATTGTCTTTAGCTTAACCATTTGATAAAACTGTCCATCCTTTCCTTGAGACAACATTGGACGAGAATATTCACCTTCCTCCAAATCATCGATAATCAAAAATATTTGTTTGTCCAATTCACTCATCTCAAACAAGGAAGATCCCGCTTGTTGGTTATAAATTAATCCTCCGTTGTAGCGTGTTTCTTTATCATCGGAAAATTTCCTTGCCGCTTCTTCAAATGTGTAAGTTCCATTTTTGATTAATTCAGAAATGCTATCTAGTTTCCTTTTTGCATTCATTACTTCTCGATCACTTATTTTAGGAATCAACAAAATGTGTCTTCCTCTATATTGATCTCCTCTTCTTTCAAACAACTCAAGAATATGGAAACCATATTCAGTTTCGAACACCTGAGACAATTCACCTTCTTTTATACTAAAAGCAATTCTATCGAATTCTGGCACAAATGTTCCTCTCGAAACCCAATCAAAATCTCCGCCTTCTCCTCTACTTCCAGGATCGTTAGAGTATAAAACAGCTGTGGTAGAGAACGTCCTTTCTCCGCTCAATATCTCATTTCTCCACCTATTTAGTTTCTCTTTTGTTGCCTTTTTTGCATCTTCAGAAACTTGCGGAGCAACAGTAATGTGCGACACTTCTACTTTTGACCCCACCAACGGAATACTATCTGGTGGTAAATTGTTGTAATATTTTTTCACTTCAGAAGGAGTAATATTAATTCCAGCAGTAATCTTTCCTCTCATCTGCTCAGCTTTCATTCTATCCTCAATGGTGGTGTAAAATTCTGCTTTGATTTCCTCAATGGATTTTCCGTAAAATTCCTCTAATTTTTTTCTACCGCCAATTTGATTTTCGAAATACCTTATTCTATTCGTCAATTCTCCATTTACCATATCTGCTGTCACCTCCAAACTATCCACCTCCGCTTGGTACATGAGCAATGATTGAAACATCACTTGCTCATAAATCAAACAGCGAGAATTCTCACCCAGATCATACCCTTCTTGCTTTGCCTGAGCCAATTGTGATTCAATTTCTGAATGAAGAATCACCTTATTTCCAACCACCCCAATTGTTCCGTCTATTAATTCTTCATTTTTTTGAGAAAAAAATGGAGAAGAAACAAAAAATAGGAAGGCGAGAATTAATAATTTATTCATAATAAAGGTTGTTTTCACTTGCAAAGAAACGAAAGTAAATGATTTTTTTGTGTTAATAAATGCTAAAAAGAGACAAAACAGCTGGAGGCCTATATACGATACAAACGATAATCACATTCAATCGATCCATTCATTAAATCTACCGTTCGTTGCTTATTTAAGTGGATAAGATCCAGCGCTTCTTTATTGGAACTTAATATTCCCAGCGTGTACCCGCTAAATTCTTCTTCTAAATGTTCTCCCAGTCTTTGGTAAAGAATAGCTACTTCATCTTTGTAAATTCGCTCTCCGTAAGGCGGATTAATTATCATTGTCCCTGATTTTTTGGGAGCCGAAAGTTCAAGAACGTCTTCTCCCTTGAACCTCACAATTCGTTTCAAATCGGGAACATTGTCTAGGTTTTTTTGAGAAATTCGGATTGATTTCATTGCCAGATCCGATCCATGAATGGTTATTCCTTTGGTCAAATCAATTTTATCCTTGGCTTCATTTCTTACTTTTTTCCATAAATCCAAATCAAAATCAGCCATGTTAAAAAAACCAAAACTCGTACGGTAATAACCTGCCGGAATGTTACAAAGCATCATTCCCGCTTCGATGCAGATGGTTCCTGAACCACACATTGGATCTACCAAAGTAGAATTCCTGTCCCATCCCGATAGCGAAATAAGACCTGCTGCCATCACTTCGTTTAGTGGTGCCATGTTGGTTTCAATTCTATATCCTCGCTTAAACAAGGCATCTCCCGAAGTATCCAATAGCAGAGAACATTTTTCTCCTCTGATGAACAAATTGAATTTTACATCGGGTTGTTTGGGATCAACACTAGGTCGCGAATTGAATTTTTCTCTAAAACGATCTACAATGGCATCTTTCGTTTTTAATGAAATGTACTGAGAGTGAGTAAAAATATCAGAACGAACGGAGTGCGAAATAGCAAAGGTTTTGTCTAACCCAAATATACTCTCCCATTCAAATTCCTTCACCTTATCGTATAATTCTTGCTCATTTTTTGCCTTAAACTGAAACAAAGGTTTCAGAATATTGATGGCAGTACGAAAGGTATAATTGGCTTTGTAAAGCTGCTCTTTTGTGGCATGAAACTCAATAGCTCGATTTGTTACTCGGCATTTATTGATGCCAATTTCAGCCAGTTCCTGTTTCAAAGGTTCTTCTAATCCTTTGAGAGTTTTGGCAATGTATTTTTGTTTTTCCAAGGGTATATTTGGTTTAATACAAAAGAGTTTTAATCGTCCTCTTCTACAATTTCGTAATCAGTGAATCCTTCTTTCTCCTCAAAAGCCGTGGGCTTTTTTCCATTGATCATTTCAGAAAACTGTTTGTAAATCAATTGAAAAGAAACAAATCCTTTGATAAAGATACTGATTATAAAAAATACGCCAATTATTCCTATCACAAATCCGACAAAAAACATATCATACAAGTTGGTAATTGACTCGTACAACCAATCGTTGATACCATTTTGCACACAAGCAGGGCTATAAACAGCATAAACATAAAAAATCACTGTAAGCAAGGCCACAATAATATCATACTTGAGATTAGAAGAATTGAATGAAACGTAATTTTTATTTAATTGCATGTTGAATTGCATCACTTTTCTTCGTTGTTCAATTTTATTAATCAAGTATAAAAACAACACGATAGATCCAACTACAACAAGGACATTTAGAGAATAAAAATGTTGCCCATAGTTGATTGTAGCCAATGCTGATACAGAAGCTAGAAAATAACTTTGAGAAACTCTCAAGATGTACTTTTCTACATCCCCCGTTTTGCCCAAAACCATTTTAAGAATGGAGGAAAACAAAAACCAAATGAGGTTAAAACAAATAAAAACGATTCCTAAAAGGAAAGCAAATTGAAGCATAGTTAGATATAAATATAGCCTCAAAAGTACACTTTCTATTTTAGAAGTTCAATAAAATAAACTGAACTTGGTTTACAAATTTAACTTTTATACCTCAGAAGAAAACTCTGAGTTTCGCTATATTTGTTTTGAATTAAACACAAAACCATGAAACTAAAAACTATTTCGATTTTTACGGCTCTACTTTTTATAACTCCTGCTCTGCTTGCAACCGAAGGGATGTGGCTTCCAAACCTTATAAAAGCACTTAATTACAGCGACATGCAATCCAAAGGATTAATGATTTCGGCTGAAGAAATATATTCGGTAAACAATTCGAGCATGAAAGATGCCGTAGCGCATTTCAATGGCGGTTGTACCTCAGAAGTGGTCTCCAATAAAGGCTTGTTATTCACTAATCACCATTGTGGATATTCTCAAATAGCAAGTCATAGCACGGTAGAAAAGAATTACCTGAGAGATGGTTTTTGGGCAAAAAACTTAAGTGAAGAATTGGCCAATGACAACTTATATGTTGACTTTATTGTGCGCATAGAGGACGTTACTTCCCAAATGCTTGGAGGTAAAAAAGCGGAAGGAGAAAGCGAAGACGCTTTCATGAAAAGAAAAACCACTGAGGTTACAAAGGAATTGATCCAGGGCACGGAATACAAAGCAAAGATTAAACCTTTCAATTATGGAAATAAGTATTTCGCTTTTGTCTATGAGCGTTTCACCGATGTTCGATTAGTGGGAGCTCCACCTTCAGCCATAGGAAAATTTGGGTTTGACACTGATAACTGGGTTTGGCCAAGGCATACGGGTGATTTTTCGGTGTTCAGAATTTATGCGAACAAAGAAAATAAGCCAGCGGATTATTCGGCCGATAATGTTCCTTACACGCCCAAACACTTTTTTCCTATTTCTTTGAAAGGTGTGAAAGAAGGAGATTTTTCGATGGTGTATGGGTTTCCGGGAAGAACGCAACAATTTCTTACTTCTTTTGCGGTAGATCAAAAAATGAACAAAACCAATCCTGCTCGCATAGATATGAGAGAAAAATCCTTAGAAGTTATAAACTCCACGATGAAACAAAGTGAAGAGTTAAGAATTCGCTATGCTTCCTACCAAAGTGGAGTAAGTAATGCTTGGAAAAAATGGAAAGGTGAAAACTTTGGATTGGAAAAAGAAAACGCATTAGCAAAGAAAAAAGAGCAAGAAAGGATTTACACCCAAAGAATCAATGACAAGGAAGATCTAAAAAACCAATTCGGACAACTTCTACCTTCATTAAAAGCTCTTTATCAAGAAAATGAAGCTTACCAAAAAGCCTTTGATTATTACATCGAAATGATATACTCCGGTCCCAAAACCGTGAGGTATATCAATAATTTTGTTTCTGTAATAGAAAACTCAGAAAAATATAGAGCTGCAGGAAAATTAGAATCTGAATTGGAAAAACTGAAAAAAAATTACCAAGCCTTTATCGATTACCCAGCTCAGATCGAGTTTGAAAAAAGAATGTGGAAGAGTTTATATTCCACTGCCTTGAATCATGTTGGCAAAGAATTTCATCCAAACAATCTGCTTTCCGAGTCCAGTTACCTTGTAAATATGGACAAAATCATTGATGATATGTTTGAAAAATCTATGTTATTATCCGATAAAAAATTGTTGAAGTACCTGGATAATCCTTCGGAAAAGAACCTAAACAAAATCAGAAAAGACAAAGGATATGACATGGTAAAAAGCTTTTATGATGCCTTGAGAAGCAAAGTAATTCCTACCTACTACTCCAATGAAGACAAAATAAATGAATTGATGAAGGAATATTCAAAATCCATACAAATTGTATTTCCAACAAAGAAATATTGGTACGATGCAAACAGTACCCTGAGGATTTCATATGGAAAAATAGAAGGTTCTGCACCAAGAGATGGAATGCGTTACACACACAAAACCACAGCAGAAGGAATTATGGCAAAGTACATCCCAAACAATGACGAATTTGATGTGCCAGAAAAACTCATTTCTTTGATTCAGAACAAAGATTACGGAAAGTATAGCGAAGGAGATTCTACCCTTGTTATTTGCTTTACTGGAAGTAACCACACCACCGGAGGAAACTCAGGAAGTCCAGTAATTAATGCTAATGGAGAACTCATTGGAATCAACTTTGATAGAAGCTGGGAAAGCACCATGAGCGATGTTATGTTTAGCGAAAAGCTGTGCAGAAACATTACCGTGGACATCAGGTATGTGTTATTTGTTATCGATAAATATGCGGGAGCAACTCATTTAATTGATGAAATGAAATTGGTTGAAACACCTAAACTCGAGTTAAAGGCAGATAAAAACCTAAAAGAAATTGAATTGCCAACGCAAAACTCTGGAGTATTAAAATCTTTGGAAAAATAAATTTCTAATCTATGAGTACAACAAGTAAAATTATAGACCAGATGTTTTTGAATGACCCATTCAGCCAATGGCTGGGAATAAAGCGATTGGAAGAAAAACCTGGCTCTGTAATTTTGGAGCTTACAGTAAGAAAAGAAATGTTGAATGGTTTTGGGATTGCCCATGGCGGAATCACTTACTCATTAGCAGACAGCGCATTGGCTTTTTCGGCAAACGGACATGGAATACAATCCGTATCGATTGAAACATCGGTGTCGCATACCAAACCAGTGAAAGAAGGAGATGTATTAAGAACAGTTGTGGTAGAAGAAAGTTTAACGTCCAAAATAGGGATTTACACGATTTCTATTCTTAACCAAGATGATGAAAAAGTAGCTCTTTTCAAAGGCACGGTTTATCGCACTGGCAAAAAATGGGAGGTTTAAGATTTTATCGGGTTTTCCTTATTTTTATTTTGAAATAAGCAAAAACAAGGGTAATAATAGGACTTAACCAATTGAAAATTGCAAAAAGAAAATACTCGCCAACACCTACACCCAAAACACTGCTTTGATAGGCCCCACAGGTATTCCAAGGAACAAGTACGGAAGTAACTGTCCCGGAGTCTTCCAAAGTCCTACTAAGATTTTCTGGTGCTAATCCTTTTTGTTCAAAGGCACTTTTATACATTTTTCCTGGGATTACGATGGCTAAATACTGATCAGATGCAATGGCATTTAGTCCTATACAACTCGCTACTGTACTCGCAAACAAACCAAAAATAGACTTAGCCTTTTTCAACAACACTTCTGTAATGGTGGATAAAGCTCCTACTCCATCCATGATTCCCCCAAAAATCATTGCAGAAATGATAAGCAAAATAGTCCAAAGCATCCCCATCACTCCTTTGGAAACAAATAATTCGTTCAGGAGTTCGTTTTTCGTTTCAATCTGATATTCGGTAAAAATAACTTTTGCCATCACTTCGGTAACATAGCTATTGCCATGAACAGAACCCACCATTTGAGGCTGAAAAAAAAGAGCAAAAGCTAAGGCCAACAACACCCCAATAAACAGCGACAAAATAGGCTTTAATTTAAACAAAATGAGAGCTACCACTACTCCAGGAACTACAAAAAGCCAAGGCGTAATGGTAAAATAAGATTCGATATCTAGTAACAATTGATTCGTGTTTGCTTCCCCATTTGAAGGACTTACAAAACTGAGAATAGTAAAAACAATTAAGGCGACTACAATACTGGGTATTGTCGTATATGTCATGTATTTGATGTGAGTAAATAAATCAGTGCCTGCCATGGCAGGGGCCAGATTGGTGGTATCACTTAATGGCGACATCTTATCCCCAAAATAGGCACCTGAAATAACTGCTCCTGCAATCATTCCTGTGGAAATACCCATAGCAGATCCAATTCCAATCAAGGCAATTCCTACTGTGGCAGTAGTTGTCCAGGAACTTCCCGTAGCAATTGAAATAATTGCTGAAATTATAACAGAGGCTGGTAAAAATATTTCGGGACTTAAAATAGATAAACCATAATAAACCATCGCTGGAATAATTCCACTAATGAGCCAAGCACCACTTAGTGCACCGACCATTGCTAAGATTACAATTGGAATCGAAACGCTTTTTAGGTTTTCCCATATTTCAACTCCAATTGTTTTCAAACTTACTTTGTAATACAAACCCATTAACAAGGCAAAACCACCCGAAACTAATAAAATAAGTTGGTTGCTGTAAGCTCCCCACCACTCTCCATCCATGAATAAGATATTCACTGTCAATAAACTCATTAAGACAAAAACAGGAATAAGAGACTGAAAAAAGGGCATTGATTTTGGCATAAAGTGAAAGTGTATTAGAATAAAAAGTTCATGATGGTGAAAGATATAAAAAATCTTGCCAATCTCTAAGTGCTTTCATTTAACTAAATCGAACTTTTAATGAAAGATAGAATGTTTTTATTTGAAATCATATTTGGTTGTGGTATATTTCGTATCATAAACAACTAAGACAACGTCATTGGCAGTTAAAGCAAATATTCTTCAAAGCGTATTGAAGAGAACCACAAAAATTGGGTCGAAACGAGAATTAAAATCGCCTATCCAGCTTCAGCGAAGAGCGCTAAAAAGACTTCTGAGAAGAGCGAAGGATACAGAATTTGGGAGAAAATACAGATTCAATAAAATTCTCAATTCTGATGATCCAGTGGTGACTTACCAAAGATTCGTTCCGATTTTTGACTACAATTCGATGTACGAATCTTGGTGGAAAAAAACGATTGAAGGTGGAGAAGATATCACTTGGCCCGGCATTATAAATAAATTTGCGCTTAGCTCTGGAACTTCGGGTAGTCCCAGTAAACAAATTCCAGTATCTCGTTCTTTATTAAGAAAAATAAGAAGAGCCAGTTTAAAACAGATTCAATATTTGAATCATTTCAATTTTCCAAACGAATTTTATGACACCCATGTACTAGGCGTAGGTGGGTCCACTTCATTGGTGAAAATAGACAAGCGAAAAGAGGGAGATCTAAGTGGCATAATCAATGCAAACTTACCTGCCTTCATGAATGTCATTTACAAACCAGAAAAGGAAATTACAGACCTGCGCGATTGGGATACAAAGATAGAACGCATGGTAGAAGAGGCTCCAAATTGGAACATTGGTATTATTGCAGGAATACCCTCTTGGATACAAATTTTACTCGAAAAAATTATCGCCAGATACGAACTCAATTCCATTCATGACATATGGCCAAACTTCAGTGTTTTGGTTCATGGTGGTGTTGCATTTGGTCCCTATCGCGAAAACTTCGAAAAACTACTTGGTAAGAAAATTGAGTACATGGAAACCTATCTGGCTTCCGAGGGTTTCATGGCGATCAGTGCTGGAAACGGAACTCCTCTGAAACTTCTGTTGAATAATGGAATTTTCTTTGAGTTTATCCCGTTCAATGACGACAACTTCAATCAAGAGGGGGAACTGGTAAGTTACCCCGAAATCATTACCATTGACAAAGTAAAAGAACAACAAGATTACGCCATCGTTCTTTCCACCTGCTCTGGTTCTTGGAGGTATATTTTAGGCGATACTATTCGATTCGTAAATAAACAAAACGCGGAAATCATTATTACTGGAAGAACAAAACATTACCTCACAATTTGTGGAGAACACCTGTCGGTAGACAACATGAACAAAGCCTTGGAACTCACATGCAAAGCAATGAATATAAAAGTGCCTGAATTTTGTGTGACCGCGTTTGCGTACGAAAATTTATTTGCTCACAAATGGTTTATCGGAAGCGATGATGTATTCGATAAAAATGTGTTCAAACAACAACTAGACAAATACCTCTGTGAATTGAATGACGACTATGCCACAGAGAGGACCTCAGCACTAAGAGAAGTGTTCATTGAACAAATAAAAGTGAATCAATTCTATGATTTTTTAGATTACATTGGTAAAAAAGGTGCCCAAATAAAATTCCCTAGAGTTATTAAGGGAG
Source organism: Flavobacteriales bacterium (assembly GCA_965660305.1). GTDB lineage: Bacteria > Bacteroidota > Bacteroidia > Flavobacteriales_D > CAJJDF01 > CAJJDF01. The sequence goes on from CBFHZD010000015.1 coordinate 25,399, forward strand.
AATTGCTCCACAAATGGGAAAAATTCCTAAATTTACCTCATGTTTGATATCGTTACAACAGCTCTAATTTTAGGATTTGTTTTGAGTTTTTCTTTGGGACCAGTATTTTTTGAGCTCATCAACACGAGCTTAAGAAAAGGTTTCAGAGCGGCAATGCTCATGGAAATAGGTGTATTGTTGAGTGATATTATTTATTTATTTTTAGCCTTGTTCAGTGCCTCAAAAGCCCTGGAGTATCTCAACAAGTATTCTTGGATTAATTATGTGTTTGGAGGAGTTTTCATTCTTTTCGGGATATTCTCCATAATTAAGAATTTAAAACCACCTAAAGTAGCGTTTCATTTAAGTGAAGAAGATGTAAATAATGACCAGAACGAAGAGTTACTCGAGAACCTCGAGACATTAAACTTATCGGAAAACATCAAGGTAAATTACATTGGAAACCTGATGAAAGGTATGGCCTTAAACTCACTCAATCCATCGGTTCTGGTATTTTGGATTGTGGTTTGCACCTCCAGTATCAAGAAATTACATTTAGATAATCAAGGAATATTTATCTTTTTTTCAGCCACATTGGGCATGATGTTTTTTGTTGATGTTCTTAAAATATATTTTGCCAGTAAGTTACAAAAATACATTAACCCCAAAGTGCTTCAAACAATTGGTATAAGCATCGGTTTAATTATGCTTTCTGTCGGTCTCTATATTCTAATTGTTGGGTTCGAAATTCCTCAAGAAGAATTCTTAGAATCCCCTCAAACCCTTATTTCTGTGGACTAGGCATTTCATCTGACTTGCATTTCTCGCTCTCGGTTGCTCCACAAAACTGACAGCTTCCATCTCCCTCTTCATTGAACATTCTGCTGGCACTAGCGCAAGATTTTTCCAAATATCCTTTGTTAAAAAACATTTTGATAGCCATTCCTGCTATTCCTATTCCCAGTAATCCTATTGCTAATAATGCTAATTTCATAGTGTCTTTTTATTTGTACAAAGGTAAGTAATAATAATTATCTTTTGCGGTAAAATTGATCCATTGGATCCTCTTTTGGTTTATCAAATTGTTTGAATGTATATCTAAAAGTAAGAAGTGCATACCGCTGTAAAGAACGAGAACGCAGTTGCTCCACATAGGTATTATTCGTTGTTACAGTAAGTTGGTCGTTTTGATTGAGTAAATCATACAAACCTATGCTAATTTCTCCCTTTTTACTTTTAAAAATCTTTTTTGCCACAGAAGCATTCCACATAATGAAATTAAGACTTAACTCCTCGCTAAAACCATCATTCATTTGATAATTTGCTTGAGTTCTTACCACTATTTCTTTTGGAAAAGTAAGGGTCACTTTTGCTTTGTAATTCTGAGTTAAGAATGTCGAGTTACCTCTCCCATCTCCATTGGTGATGTCATTTAATGAGGCTCTTCCCGATAAAGTGAAATCTATTTTATCACTGATATTACTACTCAATACAGCCCCAACCTCATATTCGGTATTGGTTGCCAAAGTTTTCACAGCATTTACCAAAGAGGGCGTTTCGGTGTAGGTAATTCCTCCATCTAAATTCAAATTACTTTTTAGCCGCTTCACTGGCATTCCATAAGAACAAAATACCCGTGCGTTCTGGTATCCACTTAAATTCGTATAACTATTCAATATTCTACCCTTTCCAAGCAATACGCCATTCACAACTGTATCTCTTTGGTAAAAATCGGTAGTGGAAGTAATTCTATTGTTGGAGAAAGAGTAACTTCCCATCACAAAAAAGGTGGTTGCTTTTTTGGTGTTGGTATGAATGTACCGCGTCATGATTCTGTGGGTGTAATTTTGTTTCAAACTGCTATTTCCAATCTGAAGCTGAAACGGGTTAGAGTTATTCAAAAAATTCTGCAATTCATTCACAGAAGGATCCTCTGTGGAAGTTCGGTACATGACAAAAAACTGCTTATTTTTCGAAATCGTGTACTTCATCATTGCAAATGGCAATATGGCCTGAAACGTATTTTGAGTTTGGGCCACTCCTGGATAAATACTATTGGTTTTTAAATCCGTAATTTGATATTTGGCTCTAACGAAAGAGAATATTTTTTTACTGAAAAATCGATATCCAAAAGAATAGGATTGAGTGAAATTATCAGAATTGAACTGAGAAGAAAATTGCGGAAGTAAATCAGAATAAGTTCCTTCTGTTTCTGAAAAACCATTGGCTAAATTATCTGTTTTACCTTCTGTTTTTTCGGCCGCTATATCAAAAGAAATCCCGCTTTTTTTTCCAATTGGCTCTGTGTAACGAATTTTACCGCCAAAAGAATTATTTTTGGTAATAATAGTCGATTCTTGATTTAAACTGTCCGCAGAACTCGCAAAATCACTTTCGAGAGAAAAAAGATTACTCACACCGTCACTCCCGGTCAATTGATTGGTTGCCATTACAAAAAACGACCTTCCTCTTTTTTTGAAACGATAATTATAAAACAATCTAGAATTAGCGTTGTAACCCAATAAATCAGAATTAAAATCTCGTTTTAAACTACTGATAGGCGAATTGCCAAAACTTGTGATCCCATTGGTGAATGACTCTCCCAAATTGGTTTGTAAACTTGCGTTAGTTCTGAAGGTCAACGTGCTTTTCTTGGAAAAACTGTGTTTCACTTGTAAACTCAACTTATTGTTCACATCATTTGTGTAGGACGAATCAGTTTCGTCATACACTTGATTTACATCTGAATTAGAAAAATAATTTTGAAATTTCTGCTCAAAAGCATCAGTTTGTGTATTGTTATAAAAGTAACTTCCTATGAATTCTGTTTTGCCCCAAGTATCTTGATAATTTATTCCTCCTGCACCAGTTTGGGCGATTCCATTTTGTTGAGGAACCAAAAAACTATTGGCACTAGCACTTATTGCACCTCGGTTTCCCCAGCTTCTTTTTCCAGAACCTGCAGTTACACCAACCAAATCTTCAGAAGAAAAATTTTGCTGATTCACATTGTTGAACAATCCCACGAAAGAAACTCGTTGATCACCATTAAATAGGTTGTAATTCCCTCCCGCATTGTAACGATTGTCAGAACCATATCCTGCATACACATTTCCAAACTTACTGTTTTTATATTCTGGTTTGGTAATGATATTTATGGTTTTAATCGTGTTTCCGTCCTTCAATCCTGTTGCTTTACTCTCGTCACTTTCGTCATCAAATACCTGAATCTTTTGAACAACTTCAGCAGGAATATTACTCAAAGCCGATTTAGGATCCTGGCCAAAATAAGGTTTTCCATCCACCAATACCTGACCTACTCGCTCTCCTTGAGCTTTCACCTGTCCATTGCTGTTGGTAATTCCTGGCATTTTTTCAACTAAATCGCCAGTGGTTGCATCTTTGTTTGTTTTGTATGCACTCGAATTATATTCAGTTGTGTCGCCCTTTTGAACAGCCAAAGGCTCTTTTTCCTCTACTTTAAGTGTATTCAACTGAGTAACCGAAACTTCCATCTCTTGTTTCCCTAAGAAATTTCTTGGCTGATTAATGGAAACTTCTGTTTCATTTTTTTTAAAACCTATAGAGGAAATTACAAGATTGTAACTACCATAAGGAATTGAATCGAAAAAGAATAGGCCTTTTTCATTTGTCGAAACACCTTTTTTAATGCCTCCTTCCTTTTGAAGGAATACGGTTGCGCCAATTATTGGTGTTTGTTCTTGTTTATCGATTACAATGCCTCCTACTCTTGCCACTTGAGAATAGCCTTGAACAGCAATAAATAGGAGTGCAAAAAAATAAAAGTGTTTCATTTTGGATTTAAATTAGTTGAAATAATAGACCATACAAATGTATATCCAAAAAATTTACAGAAAGAGAAAATTACACGAGCGGTAATAAAAAAACCTCAAACCGAGTCTTACGGAATGAGGTTTTTCATTGATTGAAATTAAAATAGGTTGGATACTAAAATCTCTTTTTCTCTTTAATTCTTGCTGATTTTCCAGTTCTTTCTCTTTGGTAAAAGATTCTCGCTCTTCTCACTTTTCCTCTCTTCATTACTTTCACTTCGTCAATTAGCGGTGAAGCCATCGGAAAAATTCTTTCAACACCAACAGTTCCAGACATCTTTCTTACCGTAAATGTTTCTGTAGCCGTGTTGTTTCCTCCTCTTTTTTGGATAACAATGCCTTGAAACACCTGAAGTCTTTCTTTGTCTCCTTCTTTAATTTTATAAGTTACAGCAACTGTATCTCCAGATGTAAAATCTGGTAGGTTGTGTGCCGATTCTAATTCCTTGTGTAATTCGCTAATTAAATTCATAACTGTGTGTTTTTCTCCTCGATTTTCGGACTGCAATATTACGAATATTATTTTGTAAATAAACTACGCACCCCTCTTTTTTTTAATCTTTTTTTGTCTTTTCTGATTTTTTAATCTTTTAAAAGGTCAGGACGTCTTGTTTTTGTTCGTTCTAGTGCCTTTTCGGCTCTCCACTTTTCAATTTCCTTAAAATTACCTGAAAGCAATACTTTTGGCACTTCCATTCCTTCGTAATTTGCTGGCCTGGTATATACCGGTGGAGCTAATAAATTATCCTGAAAAGAATCCGTAAGAGCTGAAGTTTCGTCATTGAGTACTCCAGGAATTAATCGAATAAGTGAATCCGCAACTACAGCAGCTGCTAATTCTCCGCCTGACAACACATAATCTCCAATAGAAACTTCCTTAGTTATGTATTTTTCTCTTATCCGCTCATCTATTCCTTTGTAGTGGCCACAGAGTAAAATAAAGTTTGTACCCATAGACAAATTATTGGCAGTTGGCTGATCCCAAACTTCCCCATCTGGTGTCATGTACATGATTTCATCGTAATCTCTTTCAGATTTCAATGCCTCTATGCAATCGGCAATGGGCTGAATCGTCATGACCATTCCTGCTCCACCTCCAAAGGCGTAATCGTCCACCTTTTTGTGCTTGTTTTTAGAATAACTTCGTAAATCATGAATGTGCACTTCGGCCAATCCTTTAGTTTGAGCCCTTTTCAAAATCGAGTCCGAAAATGGACTTTCCAATAATTGTGGAAGTAAGGTTATGATATCAATTCGCATGCGACAAAAGTAACTAAAATAATACTCAAATCATTTTAACGGTTTCTTCAAATGGATGTTCTGTTTGTTTATTTGTTAAAAAAAGTTTCTACTCGCAATTATTCCCTTAATTTTGGGCAGAATAACTCATTTATTTTATGTTTCAATTCGTAAAACCTATCTATCTGCTTTCTGTTTTCTTGATGGTCGTTTCTCTTCAGGAGGTTTACAGTCAGAATTCGGGTGGGTTGTTTAAGAAAAAAGAACCCTTGGTAACAGTTTTTAAAAGTGGTCCCTATCTCGGGATTCAGAGGGGGAAATATAATTGCTTGGAGCTTGGGTACGAATTTCAAAAAAAAGAAGTGAAACTTATCAAACCAAACACCATGGCTTTCAATGTAGGTTTTGACTACAATCTGAACACAAACATTTTGGGTTTCACATTGGGTTTTTGGGACAAGCCAAGTAGAGTCGATTTCACCTACGGAGCGAACATTGTTGCCAAAACAAATTTTGAATCCACAAGAATAGGCATTGCTCCTTTGATAGGTTATAAAATATCTTGGGCCCACCTTCAATTGGGATACAACATCATTGATAACAGTGGGGATTTCAAAAACACCAACACCTTATTTATTTCCGTGAGAGCCGTTCTTATCAACCACAGAAACTTCAATTGGCGCAAACGAAAAAAGAAGGAGTAAATTCTAAGCAACTCATTTGCCAATAAATTCGCATCTTTGTAACTCAATGCAATTATTTTTCAACCCCAATATAGAAACAGAGCTAACTCTTGAGAAAGAGGAACACATTCATGCCACAAAAGTCTTGAGAAAAAAAGAGGGAGATATCCTCTCTGTTATGGACGGAAAAGGTGGTTTATTCACATGCGAAATCGTTCAGGTATCCTCTAAAAAATGTTTTGTTCGAATCGTGAACAAACAAACCTTTGAAAAAAAGAACAACCTGCATATTGGGATTGCTCCCACCAAAAACAACAACAGGATGGAGTGGTTTTTGGAAAAAGCTACCGAAATTGGAATTTCAGAGATAACACCCCTACTCTGCTCAAGATCAGAGAGAAAAGTTATAAAAAACGAGAGAATGAACAAGATTATTTTGGCAGCTGCCAAACAGTCAAAGTCATTCCATGTTCCAGTTCTTCATGATATGGTTTCGTTCTCTTCTTTTGTACAACAAACAAAAAGCAACCAGAAGTTTATCGCACACTGCGAAGAAGATTTTGAAAAAAAATTACTGTATAACCAAAACCTAGTACGCAATGAACCTACCCTTGTTCTCATAGGACCAGAGGGAGATTTTACTCCAGAGGAAATAAAACAGGCCAAATCGCTCGAATATAATGAATTATCCTTAGGAGAGTCCAGACTAAGAACCGAAACTGCAGGGATAATTACTTGTGCACACTACCAATTAACACCATGAAAAATACGGACCTAACAAAACTAAACGCATCGTCTCACAATACCTTAATGGAAACTTTAGGAATCATTTATACAGAGGTAGGAGAAAATTATATTTGTGGAACTATGCCTGTAGATCATAGAACTCATCAACCTATGGGAATTATGCATGGCGGAGCTTCCGCTGCACTCATAGAGACTTTGGGCAGTATTGGTTCACACTTACTTATTGATAGCGAAACAGAGTTTTCTTCGGGTCTTGATCTAAACATCAATCACATAAGGGCTGTTCGCTCAGGACTCGTTTATGGCAAAGCCGAAGTGGTTCATCAAGGAAAAACAACTCATGTGTGGCAGGTTACTATCACCAATGAGGAAAAAAAATTAGTTTCAACAGGAAGACTGACTGTTTTTATTGGTAAAAAATAACTACAACCCAGTCTTAATCAAATCTACTCTTATTTCATTATGAGAGGCATCCAGCACGGCTTTCCCATCCTTAACTAAAATAATTTGTGGCGATTGATGAAACACGTTCAACCTTTCAGCTATTGCGGCCGAAACATCTCTATGAGCTATCAAATCTAAATAAAAAGGAGCTAATTCTTCCTCTTTTATGTCCCAACCACTTTCTGTGCGGTTAAGTGCCATTGCACTGATGGAACACCTTGTGCTATGCTTAAACAATAAAACTGGTTTTTGAAAAGAGAGCTCAATGGCCTCATCCAAATCCGAGATACTACTTAATTTGTTCCAGTTCAACGCTGAATTGGACTCGCTTTTATTTCTACTAAAAATTCCCATATAAGTTAGTTAAAAATTGAATAAACCGGAAGGTGATCTGAATATCCACCGAAATAGTTTGGGCCACCGTAACTTCTACTTGGCTTTCTATCTCCATACTTTTTATCGGTATACATCATCCAATCCTTTTGTAAAATTAAACACTTGTCGTGAGCTACTTTCACTCCTTTATCAGGAGAATAAAGACCATTACTCACAATCATTTGATCAAGCATTCCCCAGTCTCCTCTGTAATTGTAGGTACCTACACCCTCTTTTTGAAGTTGATAAGCCATATTGAATAATTGTCCATTCTCGAAATCGGGAGTACCCTTGGCTCTCAAAGTTTTATACACACTATTGTTTGTTGGGTAATCATTAAAATCTCCCATAATTACAATCTTCGTCATCGGATCCTTTTTTAATAAAGCATCTACTTTTTCTCTTAAAACTGTAGCTGCTTTTACACGCTTATGCTCCGTTTCTTTTTCACCTCCTCTTCTTGAAGACCAATGATTTAAAAAGATATGGACCTCATCCTTCTCCTTTAACTCAGCATGAACATACACAATATCACGGGTTGCAAAATCTGGGTCTGATTCTAATGAAATCTCGATATTCTCTGAATTCAAAACCTTCATGTAATCTTTCCTGTAAATCAACCCAATGTCTATTCCTCTTTTGTCTGGGCTTTCAGCATGCACAATTCCGTAATTTCCTTTTTGCAGTAATTTCTGATTAATTAAATCCTCCAAAACCAATTTGTTTTCAATTTCAGCTAAGCCCAAAAACAAAGGCAATTCCTTATCAAAAGAGGAAATCACTTTGGATAGATTCTCCTGTTTTTCTTTGTATTTCTGTGAATTCCATTTCTTTTCTGAATCAGGTAAAAACTGCTCATCAATGGTATATTGATTGTCAATGGTGTCGAATAAATTTTCAACGTTATAAAATCCAAAAACCATTCCTTGAGGCGATTTCAGTTTCGATTCTTCGTTGGCTTCAACACTCGTTGCACTCTCAGAGTTCCTGGTGGATTTACCTCCTATGCTGCACGCCAAAAGGGAACCTGACAATAGTATATATAAAATTGATTTCATTGTGTTTTTTTTATTCTTTTTCAAAATTAAGAAAGAAACTGAAACTAAATTGATTTTCTTGGTTTTAAGTTTCTCTTCTACTTCCAATGGTGGGCATTAAAATCACTTCCTTGTTCGTAAATATGTCGCATTGTTTTATCAAATTATTTATCTTTACTCTCTATGAATATTCCATCAAAAATAGTTGAAGAAGCGGTAGAAGAATTTTCGGCATTACCGAGTATCGGAAAACGAAGTGCACTTCGTTTTGTACTCCATTTATTGAAACAAGACCCAGAAGATATTGAGAGTTTGGCAAAAGTGATATTGAAATTAAAGAATGAGATTCAGTACTGTAAAAAATGCCAAAACATTGCAGACTCTGAAGTGTGTGAAATCTGTGCGAATCCCAATAGAGACCATTCTCTGATTTGCGTGGTAGAAGATGTAAGAGATGTAATGGCTATTGAAAACACACTCCAATTCAAGGGTGTGTACCATGTGTTGGGAGGCCTAATCTCTCCCATGGATGGAATTGGACCAAACGACCTGAAAATTGAAGAATTGGTAGGAAAATTATCGAATAATAAAACGTCCGAAATTATATTTGCCTTGAGCACCACCATGGAAGGGGACACCACTAACTTTTACATTTATAAAAAAATTGAATCCTTAGGCATAAAAACCTCAATCCTTTCCAGAGGTGTTTCGGTGGGAGACGAATTGGCTTATGCGGATGAATTGACCTTGGGAAATTCCATTCTCAACAGAACTCCTTTCGAAATGAGTTTTCAGAAGTGAATCTGACAATACGAACTTAAATTCAGCGCAATGGGACTACCTTAATAGGAGGTTTGTCCTCAGCTGTTGGGGTTTCAGGAACTGATAATTACGAAACAAATGGAGTAGCACATGTTATAGATGAAGTGTTGATTCCGTAATTTCACTCTGTAATAGCATAACACAAAAAAGCCAAAAGAGAGTCTCTTTTGGCTTTTTTGTATTTATACATTTACTGTTTACCTCCCTTTCTGAAAACAATTTTATTCTCAAAACTATCGATAACAATGGGCTGTTCCGAATCTATCTTCCCCGAAAGAATTTCTTTGGATAACTCATTCATCACTTTTTTCTGAATCACTCTTTTAATAGGTCTCGCCCCAAATTGAGGATCGTAACCCAATTGAGCCAGCCATTCTATTGCCTGTTCCGTTGCCGAAATGTGCAATCCATTTTTCAGCAGTCGTTTTGCAAGAATATCCAATTGAATTTTGGTGATTTGAGCCACATTTTCTCTGTTCAGAGGATGAAACATAATCGTTTCGTCAATTCTATTCAAAAACTCTGGTCGAACCGATTTTTTGAGCAAATCAAATACAGCTAGTTTAGTTTTTCTCTCCGCTTCTTCTTTTGCTCCCACACTATTGTCCTCCATTCCTTCAAAGTTATCCTGAATAATATGTGACCCAATGTTGGAGGTCATAATGATAATTGTATTTTTAAAATCAACTAATCGACCTTTGTTGTCTGTCAATCGTCCATCATCTAATACTTGCAACAAAATATTAAACACATCAGGATGTGCCTTTTCTATTTCATCCAACAAAATCACCGAATAAGGTTTTCTTCTCACTGCTTCGGTCAGCTGCCCACCTTCCTCATAACCAACATAGCCAGGAGGAGCCCCAACCAATCGAGAAACTGCATGTTTTTCCTGATATTCGCTCATATCAATTCGAGTCATAGAGTTTTCATCATTGAACAAATATTCGCTGAGTGTTTTAGCCAATTCTGTTTTACCAACTCCTGTAGTTCCAAGAAATATAAATGAACCAATCGGTTTTTTCTCGTCCTGAACTCCTGCTCTGCTTCTTCTGATAGCATTAGAAACAGCCTCCACTGCATCCTGCTGACCTACCACTCGGTTCTCCAATACAGACTCAAGAAGTAACAGCTTTTCTCGCTCGCTCGACATCATCTTATTCACAGGAATCCCAGTCCATTTGGACACCACATCTGCAATATCCTCTACTTCCACTTCTTCTTTTATTACTTTACTTTCAATCGCATTCAACTTTATTTTCCCTTCTTCCATTTCTTTCTGAAGCTGAGTGATTCGTCCGTATCTAATTTCTGCTACTTTCTCAAAATCCCCTTCTCTTTCAGCCCTATCTGCCTCAAATTTCAAGTTTTCTATCTCTTCTTTTGCGTTTTGAATCTTTTCAATCGCCTCCTTTTCGCCTTGCCACTGCACACGTAATTCTTGTGATTTTTCTTTCAGGTTAGCAATTTCTTCGCTTAATTGATCTAGCTTCTTCTTATCTTTTTCTCTTTTAATCGCTTCACGCTCAATCTCCAGTTGCATTATTTTTCTATCCACTTCGTCTAGCTCCTCTGGTTTAGAATTTATTTCCATCCTTAATTTTGATGCGGCCTCATCCATCAAATCAATGGCCTTATCTGGCAAGAAACGATCTGAAATATAACGCTGCGAAAGTTCAACACAAGCAATAATTGCAGAATCCTTAATCATAACTTTATGATGATTCTCGTATTTCTCTTTGATTCCTCTTAAAATTGAAATTGCATCTTCAGTTGTTGGTTCATCTACCAAAACCTTTTGAAATCTTCTTTCCAAAGCTTTATCCTTTTCAAAATATTTTTGGTACTCATCTAGAGTTGTTGCGCCTATAGATCGTAGCTCTCCTCTTGCCAAAGCAGGCTTCAAAATATTGGCTGCATCCATGGCTCCTTGCCCTCCACCAGCACCTACTAGAGTATGAATTTCATCAATGAATAAAATTATTTCTCCTTCACTTTTGGTTACTTCCTTCACCACAGCCTTAAGCCTTTCTTCAAACTCACCTTTGTATTTGGCACCTGCAATGAGAGCTCCCATATCCAAGGAGTAAATTTGTTTTGATTGCAAGTTTTCTGGTACATCATTGCTAATAATTCGGTGAGCTATTCCCTCAGCGATTGCTGTTTTTCCTGTTCCTGGTTCTCCTATAAGGATAGGGTTATTTTTTGTTCTTCGCGTTAATATTTGTAACACTCTTCTTATCTCTTCATCTCTACCGATTACTGGATCTAACTTTCCATTCTTCGCCAATTCATTTAGGTTATTCGCATATTTTTCCAACGATTGGTAAGTATCTTCTTGCGACTGAGAAGTTACTTTATCTCCATTTCTTAAGTCCATACTGTGTTTTTTAAGTTGTTTAGTTGTTAAATTGTGTTTCTTCATCAAATCAGAAACCCGGTCTTTGGCTTCGCTCAAGGCAAATAACAAATGATCTAGCGCTACAAACTCGTCCTCCATTTTGGTAGCATATTGTTGCGCATTAGACAAGGTTTTTCCAGCAGCCGAAGATAATTGAACACTACCACCACTTACCTTTGGGTAGGTTGAGATAATAGCATCTAATTCGTTTTCAAAAATCTCTTTATCCACCTGTTCTTCCTTCATCATGAAAGGAAAAATAGTGGTATCTACGTCAAATAATCCTTTAAATAAATGACCATTCTCTATAAGCTGTTGCCCATTTTCTTGCGCTATTTGTTGAGCCTTTTGCAAAGCTTCTTGTGTTTTTATTGTAAATTTCTCTGGATTCATTTCTCTTTATTTTGAATGCATTAAGTTCCTATCAAAACAAGAACCACTCAGATAAATCGCTGAAAACAAGAAAGTTTGTCATGATTTTTAAGAATAAAATGTCTTTTTGTCTGTATAAATTAAAACTCCCTGACGAAATTTTCAAAAATTGAAAGCCAAGGATACAGAGAAAGCAAGTATTTTAGTAATTTGGTACGAGATTTGAATCTAACTGAAAAAAAATAACACGAAACCATGAAAAAAACAATCTTAATTGGAGCTACATTTTGCTTTCTTTTGTCTTGTGAAGTCGCACAACAAATAGCAGGCGAAGTACTCCTACCCACCGAACAAAGCAACAATAAATTGACTAACACTGAGGTGATTTCGGGGCTCAAAGAAGCGTTGAATGTCGCAATAAACAACTCATCTTCTCTAGCTTCCAAGCTTGATGGGTTCAATGGAAACAGCCTTATCCGTCTGCCTTTTCCCGAAGATGCAATCCAAGTAAAAGAATTCTTGGATGACAAAGGTTTGCTTCAGAAACAAATTGCTACATTCGAAACTACACTGAACAGAGCGGCAGAAGATGCCACAAAAACAGCTGCACCCATCTTTCTGGATGCAATTAAGAACATGAGCATTCAGGATGGTTTCACCATTCTGAAAGGTGGCGAAGGCGCAGCAACTCAATTCTTAAAAGATAAAACAACAGCGCAATTAATCACAGCTTTTTCTCCCATTGCAAAAGCTTCAATTGATAAAGTGGAGCTCACCAAACAGTGGAGCCCATTGGCTAGCTTGTACAATAAATCCACTCTTTTGACTGGTAAAGAGAAAGTAAATCCCGATTTGGATCAATATGTTACAAACAAAGCTGTTGACGGACTATTTACCTTAATGGCGCAAGAAGAAAACAAAATAAGAAAAGATCCTGCAGCCAGAGCCACAGACCTATTAAAAAAAGTATTTGGCTCTTTGGATAACTAGTTAGAAGTTGGCACATTCGAAATGACTGTGTTTCGCTCAGTGACCGAAGTGAGAAGTGACTTTAGAAGAACGAAGTGGGAAGCACGAAGCACGAAGTGGGCACAGCCGAAATCACTGCGTTTCGCTCAGTGACCAAAGAACGAAGCACGAAGTATCATTAGCTCTGATTTGCTTTAAGCAAAGTCTTGTCATTTCGAGTGATTCTTTTGGAGCAATAGCGGAACAAGAATTGTATCGAGAAAGGACCATGAGAATGACAAATAAAAATAACACAGAAACAAAAACTGAAAATTTAGAACCTTAAAGTATGAACGGTAGTCTTAACGAATCTCAGCTTCCATTAGAAGAATCAGAATTGGTTGTAAATAAGGACGGAAGCATATTTCATCTTCATTTATTGCCCCACCAATTGGCAGATATTGTGCTAGTTGTGGGCGACCAAGGTCGAGTTGAACAAATATCCAAATACTTTGATTCCATCGAACATAAAGTGGCCAACAGGGAATTTGTTACCCACACAGGAACTTACAAAGGAATAAGGATTTCGGCACTCTCAACAGGAATTGGTGCAGATAACATTGACATTGTAATGAATGAACTGGACGCTCTTGCCAATGTTGATTTAACAACACGCACCATTAACAAAGAAACCAAACCTCTCACCGTAATCAGATTGGGTACTTCAGGAGCCTTACAGCCAGAAATTCCCGTTGACTCTTTTGTTGTTTCAGAGTTTGGACTTGGGTTTGACGGTCTCGCTGGTTTTTACAAAAACTTATCCAGCGAGAGAGAACTTGACCTCGAAAAAGCTTTCTTTTCTCAAGTAAATTGGAGTATCAATACCACAAAACCCTACATTGCTCAAGGAAACACCGCTCTCATTGAACTGCTAAAACAAGAAGCCAGCTCGGGGATTACAATTACAGGAAATGGTTTTTATGGCCCTCAAGGTAGAATCTTGAGACTAAAAACCAAACAAGAAAACCTAAACGAACAGCTTACGAACTTCCAATTCAACGGTCTCAAAATGATGAATTTTGAAATGGAAACCTCAGCTTTGTATGCCCTTGGCGGAATGATGGGACATAAAACTGCTACAATCTGTGCAGTCATTGCCAACAGACACCTCAAAGAATACAGCAAAGACTACAAGAAAACTGTGGAGAAAATGATTTTATATGTGCTGGAGAGGTTGGTGGATAGAATATAACTTACTTGTAGTAATTCTTGGTAAAACCTTTCACCTCTTTCCTTCCCGATAGAGATTGTATGATTCCACTCCATGTCCCCAAACCATAGGCATAAACCTGAATAAGAAGAGTGACCATAGACAACAAAGAGGTTTTAAAACTTCTGTACTGTATAAAAGACTGTATAAAAGCTATGGAAAGAACTCCCAATAATCCTAAAACTAACAAAATTAGCAGTGGCTTCAAACTACTAAAAAAGGCCACTAGAAGTGGTGTAAAAATGGTAAAAAGAACAATACTTGCTGGAAGAAAGTGAACTGGTTTGAGCATTCCCTTGTGCATTTTGCCTAGATTAATTCTTGCTACACCCCAATTAAAAATTTGTTTATAAAAGCGTTTGAGGCTTGTCCGTCTTTTATGAAATACAATGGCTTCTGAAATTAAACCAACACTATATCCAGCTTGGTAGATTCTTGCAGAAAAATCCATATCTTGACCGTGTCTTAACTTTCCCATCCCTCCTATTTTTTCAAACACCTGGCGCTTTATACCCATGCTGTAGGATCTTGGATAAAACTTTTTAGACACACTCCTCTTTCCTCCACGAGTCCCTCCTGTGCCTATAAACGAAGTCATGGCATAATTAATAGCTTTTAATAAGGAAGAAAATGAAGGGTGACAATCGTCTGGACCACCAAAGGCATCAAAATCATTTTTTTGTAAAGACTCATCAATTTTTGTTAAATAATCTTTAGGGTACAATAAGTCTGAATCGTTAAAAATAAAATAACTAGCTTTTGAATTTCTCATTCCGTTATTCCTGGCCTCACCCGGCCCTTTATTTTCTTGAGCTATGAATCTAATGGCTAATCCAGAATGAGATGAATAATTCTCAATGTATGAAATAAAGCCATCGTTGGAGCCATCATCAACGAAGAGAATTTCAAAAAGATTTCTATTAAAATCAAGTAATTCAGCTGACTCAAGTAATTCTTTCACTTCATCCAAACGATTATAAACAGGTATAATAAGGGTGTATTTCAAACTATAATTTTTACTCTATTTGGGCAAATATAACGAAAGTATGCTTATTCAAATGTGGTTTGTCAATTTTTAAACCATTCACATTATAAACGCAGGACTTCGCTTAAAACCCAGCAAAATTTGTAGTTAGTTCTTTATTGTATTGGGAGAAATAAAAAAAACGATTAGTTTTACTCAAGTAAAACTATAAGCACATGAAATATCTAAAAAAGTTTTGGCCCATTCTGGTTATGATCATCCTTTCAGCAATTTACTTCAAACCTGAGTTTGATGGAAAGGTAATTTTAGGTTCAGATAGTTCACAGGGACTAGCAAAAGACAGAGCTAGACAAGTTTACAAGGAAAAAACAGGAGATTATTACCTATGGAATCCCGGAATTTTCAGCGGAATGGATGTTTTACATGGGGCAACTACCAACAGTAATATTTATAAATACTTTATGAAGGCTAAACATTCTCTCTCCTCTAGAGGGTTTGGAAATTATTTATTCTGTTTACTAATCTCCTATTTACTTGCTCAAATCATGGGAGCCTCTAAAACTCTTAGTCTTATAATGGCTTTCGGAATAACCTTTTCACTCAACAACATTGTGCTGTACAAAACAGGGCATTTTTCGAAAATTGAAACACTTATTTACACCCCATTAATCCTGGCAGGAATATATGTATTGTTTGAAAAAAGTAAACACCTTCTTGGCGCTTTTTTATTAACCATTGGTATCGGGTTGAGTATCTACACCAGACATCCGCAAATGAATTATTATTTAGCGTTATTGATATTTCCATACTTAGTTATAAAAACTATCATTTTTATAAAAGAAAAACAATTCATCAATCTTGGGAAGATTTTACTAGCCGGGCTAGTTGCTCTATCCTTAGGGCTTGGAAGTAACATTGACAGGGTCTGGAATTTGAAAGTGCACTCGGAAGCTTCGATGAGAGGAAAAAAAATACTCACTTCTAATGAATCAAGCGTTGCAGGTACTGACAAGCCAACTACTGGCTTAGACTGGGAGTATGCTATGGCCTGGAGCAACAACACTACTGATATTGTCTCTACCATTATTCCTGGGTTCAGTGGAGGATCCAGTAGCGAGATCATAACTCCTGACCATCCTTTGGCAAAAAAGTATGGCATGAAAGCAGCTCCTCTATACTGGGGGGGACTTCCGTTTACCGAATCGCCTATGTACCTCGGAGTTATTTTGGTGTTTTTAATGATACTTACTTTATCCAACACAAAAAGCATTTGGGTTTGGGGACTATTCATCGGTGTTCTATTTACCTTGCTCATCTCACTTGGAAAGAACTTAGAAGTGCTTCAAAGAATTTTATTTGATTACTTTCCTTTGTACAATAAATTCAGGGCGCCATCTTCTATTTTGAACGTAACTGGCTACATCATTCCAGTTTTGGCTAGTTTTATTTTGCATGCCATTTACAAAAAGTCAGAAACTGGTATGACCACAAAAAAACTTTGGATTGTCAGTGGTAGCTTCATGGCTTTCATCCTTTTTTGCATGACTATCCTGCCTAATTTAACAGGGCTATCCAATCCAGCAGATGATCGCTACGTGCAACAAGGTTTACAACTTTTCGATTTACTTGATGCCCGAAAAGAATATATTAATAGTGATTCGCTTAGAGCTTTATTATTGATCGCGTTAACTACACTAGCCATTCACTTTTATTTAAAAAACAAAATAAAATACAATGTAATGCTACTTGGAATATTTGGTCTCATAGCCTTTGATATGCTCACTGTGAATGCCAGGTATTACAGATTTGATGATTACAAGTCTAAAGTTCAAGCCTATAGAGCACCAGCATTAAGGCCCGCGGATAGACAAATTTTATCCATTGAAAAAAACAGAGAAGATTATAGGCTCCTCGACCTTTCAATAAACACTTTCAATAATACTGCTAGCTCGTATTATCACAATACTATTGGTGGATATAGTCCGGTAAAATACCAAAGATATCAGGACATAATCGACAAACATATTTCAAAAGGTAATATGAATGTATTGAATATGTTGAATACCAAATATATCATTAATCAACAGGGGCAATTACAAGGAAATAGTCAAGCAAATGGTAAAGCTTGGTTTGTAAAAAATGTGGAGTTTGCATACACACCCAATCAGGAAATAGCCCTCTTGGACTCTATAAACACTGCCAATACTGCAATAATTAACAAGAATGAATTTGGCAACCAACTATCACAATTGAACATACAAAATTCCGAGAGTGGGAAAATTGAACTGATAAACTACACTCCGGATGAAATTAATTATACATCCAGCTCCAGCTCAGATCAACTAGCCGTTTTCTCAGAGATATGGATGGATGGTAAACAATGGAGGTTGTATATAGATGGAAATGAAAGTAACTTGATCAGGGCAAATTATCTATTGAGATCGGCAGTTATTCCAAAAGGAGAACACAACATTCAATTGAAATTTGAGCCAAAATCATTTTATGCGGGAGGAACATATACCCTTATATTTGGGTTGGCCGTTCTACTTTTTGCAGGTTTTATTGGATATCAGTACTACAAAGAGAAACAAGGTCTCATTATTGAATAAAAAGTTTATGAAAAATAAAGTTCTGGTAAAGTTTGACTTATTTTATTCTAAAAGGAAAAGTGAAGTTGAGCTATCAATATACTTTGGTGCCTGATTCAAGTTCATAATAAAATGAAAGTTAAAATCGGAAAACTTTACCACTGTTTGTTATTGATTTGAAACAAGAATAAAGACAAACATATTCTGGGGATTTGCATAAAACAGAGGTAACCAAAAACCTGTACTTTTCTATTCGCAAATAACTCAAAAATCCTCAACAAGCTAATAAATCAGTCTTCCATCAATCGACAAAATATAGGAGATGGTACTTCGCTTCACTGGTTTTTTCTTTATTGACTTAGTTTCAGTCTGAGTTGATTTAATATACTTAATGAGAATACTGAATTTTGGACCGCAATTTCTTAGAAAAAACAATGACCAGAAAAGTAAATGCGTGTGATAATATTTTTTATTTAAATACTTATAGGCTAACAAAGATTTGTTTTTAAGCATCATCCCTAACTCTTCCGCTCTTTTGGATCTTCCTTCACTACTCTTTTTGTGATCAATACTCAAATTTGAGGTATGTACAATTCTATATCCATAATCCAAGGCTCTGTAAGATAAATCATATTCTTCTGCACCATATAATTCCGTCACTTCGTACATTCCAACATTTTCAATCACCTCCCTTTTCAGAGCATGAGCCCCACCCGCAAAATAACTCGTAAAAAACTCATCATTCTTGAACCTATCTTTTCGTTTGGAGGCTATAATGATTGATTTATCTCTATTAATCACTTTAAAAGTTAAAATACCAACCTTATCATTTCTGTATTTCTCAAATAACGCATCCACCTTACTTATTAAATCATTTTCAAAAAACTCAGCATCATCATCTAATGAAATTAATATGCTTCCCGTAGCTTCTTTCATGGCTATATTTCTTCCACCAGCCACCCCAGAGTTACGATCATTTTTTATGTATTTTATTTCATGATCTTTTGATTGAACATTTTCCAATACAAATTCCTCAAATTGCGAATAATCTTTTGACGAATTATTATTCACAATTACTATTTCTTTGAATACATTTTTCGGTGTTGACACAAAAAACAACACATTTTTCACAGCCTCTAATGTTTCAATAGGTCTATTGTAGGAAAGGATAATAAAAGAATATGTCTTTACCATAATGTAAGTGAAAAATATATTTTAAAAAGTTAAATTGAAGCTTGTTTAAAAATAATTGAAAACGAAGGTCGTTGTTAATCTATTAACTTCCTATACTCTATTTTTAAAATTCGATACTATTTCTTTTATTCTACTTCTCAATGATAGATGTTTCTGAGGATTAGCAGCAGGGTTTTCCCAATTAATCTTTAAAGCTTTTTTAGGCTTCATGAGTTTATAAAGTCTTAATTTCCTGAATGGCAACAAATAAAGTTTGTTTTTTGACATGGGAAAATAACTTCCATCAATGGTGTTAAATAACTCCAAAATACCTTTAAACCTATCTCTTCTGGCTGTTGTATCATAACCCATATCGACAAAGATTACGGGCGTATTCATTGCTAGACATGGCAAAGCACAGTGAATTCTAGAAGTAATAACCAATTTTGCTTTAGCATATTGATTGAGTAACTCCTCAGACTCTTTAAACTTATCGGCTACACTTAAGTTTTCCTCCGAGTTTCGCCAATGCGTTTTATAAATTACTTCCTTCCTGTACTTTTTAGGAATTAATAAGTTCAAACAATATTTAACGTAAGCCTTGTCATAATTAAACTTGTAAAAAGGATCAACAATATAGATACCTTCGCGTTCCACCTCATCACCAAAAGGATTATCTAAGGTTAAGGTTATACAACCAGAAAAGTATGCATCCACCCCGATGCTCTTAAATTTATTTGCCGTATCCTGGTCTCTGCACCCTATGGGTTCAAACTGCTTGTAATAATCCTTATATTTTTCTCTAATAAGAATATTATGAGAATCATTGTCTTTAGTCGCATGAAATGATACAAATAATGGATTTAAATCAGAACTTGGAGGCCAAGCATTGGTATCTGTACTAAACCAACCGTTACAGATTAAATTGACTATTTCCTCTGACTTAAATTTATGAATACCATTTCGAGGAACATAGCTATCCACCCTATCCAACAATCGAGCAGCTGCAATTGACTGAACTTCATCTCCTTTATTCCTGCTATCTGGATAAGATATAATACCAAATTTTTTTCCTTCGCTCATTGTTACAATTTGTTTTTTGATTCGTTCAAAGATAAAATAATTCTAGAAGTTATTACTCTACAAAACCATCTCAATGATCCATTGATATTAAATGGTCAGGCAATATAAATGGTCCGTCATCTATAATACCCTCAGAGATAAAATTAGAATACCTCTCATTCATAAATGAATTTAAAGAATTAAAGCTTAAATTCTCGAAAGAATAAATATCCTCTATTGACATTAAATTCATAGGTATAGCCTCACGAAAAAATCGGAAAAACAGATACTTTTTAGCCATTAATTTATCAGGGACAAATGAAATAGTTTCATCAAGCAAACCCTGTAATTTTTGAAAATATTCTTTCTCACTTTTTGGATCTATTGTAAATCCTTTTGATGAGTATTGACTACCTTCACCAGAATTAAGAACAATTTTATCCTTTAGCGCCATCTCCATGGCAACAGTAGAAATATGAACAAGTCCTATATCCAAGAACTCGTATAAATCAAAAGGTTTTACTGAACTATATTCGTCTAAAATAAATATATTAGAAGGTAACTTATCATATTTAGATTGAATTATACTTTTAACTCTGTATTGATTTGGCACTTTAAAATATTCCTCCGCAGGATGGCATTTAATTATTAAAAAGTGTGACGGGTTCTTTATAAAAAAATCTATATTCGAAAATATCCAAGAACTCATGGTTTCAAATGAATTGTTTCCCGCAAAAGCATATGCATCCCAACCTATATTAGAAAACAAACAACATAATTTTGCTTTTTGACTTTTTGCAACATCTAAAAAGAGATTTAAATCCTCATTGTCAATTTTTGAATCGTCAAATAAACTTATATTATCCTCGCTCTGAGTATCTCTTGTTTCCAAATAACGATCTACCAGATCCAATTGACCTGAGGTTAGTGGTAAATCACAGTACTGTTCATCCCAATCTTTCATAGGCATTGGAGCGTTAGGTGTATTATGATAAAATCTAAGAGTGTTTTTTCTGTAGGAGCCGTTGTATACATCTACTGGTATATTTTTACTTCTGGCAATCCGAAAGAGAATTCCCCAAATAGAATAAATACCATGTGACATAACTAACTTATCGGGCTTTAGACTATTTAATGTTGAATCATAAGATTCAAAAAGTTCTATGGCTGTAACAAATTTTCTATTCAAAAGACTAATAAAATCTGGATCTTCCCATAGAGGCTCTGGGCAAAGTTGTTCTCTAATAGTGTCAGCAAGAATAAAGTCCCCAATAAGGATCTCCTTATATTCATACTTGTGAAAGTCGACCTTGTTTTTAATGGCCTCAGTAAACATCTTATCGCTGTCAATTTTTAAGTCTGGTTTCAGAGCAAAAAAACTTTTTAAGCCAAGAGTCCTCAGAAAGCTAACATTAATACCAATCTTAAACCTATACAATTGGTACTTCATAAATGAATTGTAGTAGAGTGATGATTTTAGTTTATGCCTTTGGAATAATAAGCTGACTTCAGCTCCCTTTAATTGACATTTTTTTGCAATCAGCCCTTCCCTTATTGTATTAATTTGAGAGGCATTTATTGGACAAAACAATATCTTTTGATATTTCACTTCTTTATTTTCAATAGCCACATCATGGAAAAAAACCTTTATTTCTCTGGCCAACTTATACAGTTTTAAGTTTTTAAATACATTTAGTTTCATATTCATTATTGGTTTAACTTAAGACAAACTTTATAAAACGTTTTTTACTAAAGAGTAATTTATTAATTTTTCGTTTAAAGGGGTTCCTCGTGCTATTTCCTGACTGAAAGATTTCCCCTGAATTCCCTTTAAATATTTAGGATGCATACCATATCCTGGTCGAATACTTCTTACATTCTCTTCGGTAATTTTATCTCCTTTTTTCACATCTTTCACCACAAATAAAGACCTAGAAAACTGACGACTCTTTTTCTTTTTTTCAGTCATTTCGTAATCTACTTCCCCCATCATCTCCTCTGCCTTACGCACGGCCGAAACCATCTCAGTAAATTCTTTCTCATCTAATGAAAAATGAGCGTCTGGACCTCCAATCGATTTATCTAATATAAAGTGTTTCTCAATAACCGTGGCGCCAAGTACCGTTGCTACAACTGGCCCCTCTATTCCCAAAGTATGATCAGACAATCCCGCTTTTACTCCAAATCTTTCCTTAATGTCTGGTATAGTGATTAAGTTGGCATCTTTAGGATCCGCGGGATAAGCAGAAGTGCATTTCAATATAGTTATGTCATTATTCCCTGCTTTTTTACACGTTTCAACCGCTAATTCAATATCTTCCAATTCTGCTATTCCTGTAGAAATAATTATTGGCTTTCCTTTACTTGCCGCATATTCCAAAAGAGGTATATCTTGAATTTCAAATGAGGCAATTTTATAGATTGGTACGTCAAATTGCTCCAAAAAATCAACAGCTGATTTATCAAAGGGAGAAGAAAAACAAATTAGCCCTTCTTCTTTAGCTACTTCAAACAATTGTTTGTGCCATTCCCATGGAGTAGTAGCCCTCTTATACAGGTCATACAAATATTCTCCATCCCACTCAGTTCCATGATTTATCATAAAATGTTCATTCTTGCAATCAATGGTCATTGTATCTGCCGTGTAGGTCTGTAGCTTTATAGCATCAGCTCCTGTTCTTTTTGCTGCTCTTATAGTTTCAATAGCATTCTCGAGACTTCCATTATGATTTGCTGATAATTCAGCAATTATAAATACTTTATTTCCTTTTATCATTTGTTAACTTTTTAATCTAACCAACATAAATGCTTCGGCAAATGTACAGCCTACCTGAATTCCATATTTCTGAGAAACTATCTTTAGAGCTTCTGGAGATCTAGGATGGGGATAAGACCTCTTTTCGAACTTGTAACATTCCATACCCCTTATTTTTGCAAACACATTTTTTTCTTTTAATTCAACAAACATATTGGGTATAAAATGCCTTGGATCTGTTGAAGCCCTCCATTCTGTTCCAGACGGTGTTTCGAAGGCGAATATTCCTTTTATAGTTTCTTGCTCCATGGGCCTTGATGCCGTTATTACAGCTTCAAAGGTCCTTTGGTGGTCAATATTTACATCTCCACCGTGATGAGTAAACACGTATTCAGGCTTAAATTCCTGTTTCTCTTTTTCAACAATTTTAATAATATCTAATAGATCAACAGAATCAAATCTATTATCCGCAATTTGGTGAATCGAAAGCTCCTGATAACCAATTACTTTTTGAGCAGATTTTATATTAGCTCTGTGAGTTTCTAACTCTCGGTTCCATTCTTCTGTATTTCTATTATCACTTCTTGAGGTAAGCCCTTCTCCAAGTATAACAACCCGAATTTTTGAAGAAAATTCATTCACCAACCGATTAAGTGTTCCTCCCAACCCTAGCAATTCATCATCAGGGTGAGCAACAACTACGAGTACTTTTTTATTTCTTAATAATTCTAACATTTGCCTCTAAGGTATTATCTTTTTGTTTCTTAACACTATCAAATTCAAACTTGAATGATTTGGTTTCTATAAAAGCCTTGGGATAGCCTTCAGCATCCAGCATTCTTATGTAATCATATATTTCTTCCATTTCCCCTAATTTCTCTATGGAACTCATTTCGGGAGTTCTTCTTTTGAAAGATACAATCTCTCCTTCTTGTTTTTTAGGGATAGGATTAGTTTTCATGATTTCCAAAATCATTTTGAACACTATGTGATTCGCTCTTTCAAAAATTGTCTGAGCGTTTCCTTCTAACGAAAGACTTCTTTTCAAGTATACATCTCCTGTATCCAAACCTTTTTCAACACGTATTGCAGAAATCTTAGTTTCTGAATACCCCCTTACAATCAAGTTTTGAAGAGGACTACCTCCTCTACCAAAAGGCAGATCTGTCATGTGAAAAACAATACATTCAAAGTTTTCAAAAATCTCAGCCGGGATTATATAAGACCAGTGAGGAATAAATATCTTTTTTGCACCTAACTCATCTAGTTTAGCTTTGGTAAAGCTTTCTTTCTTAGAAATTAAAACCCAGTTTTCTCCTGTCAGAATAGCCAACTCTTTCGCTAATCCTGAATTCCATGATTTTTCCGATAAAATAATAAAACTATTCACTCTACTTACTTATTTTTAAGGTATACTTAACTCCGTTCTTCATGAAATAGGCTGGATATCTCTCATTATCTACTATTCTCAATAGGTTAAATTGTTCTTCAATAGACTTATTTATATCTAACTCACTATTTTTCGGAGTTCTTTTATCATAAAAAGTAGACTCTCCTACCTGTTTTCTTCCAGAAACTTCAGGATAGAATTTGACGTATTGTTGAATTAAACGATTTGTTACTAATCCTTGTTTGTTTTTAATTTCCTCCAACAATTCATCTCCCTTCAACTGAATATTTTCCTGGAAATATATATCACCCGAATCAACACCAGTAGAGGCTTCAAACAAAGTAACAGGTATCTCATTTTTCCCTTCCAAAACCTGCCAACTTACTGGAGACCATCCTTTTCCTCTGGGTAAATCACTCTCATGAACTACTATATTACTTTTATTCAGACCTAAGTTCTTAAACAACTTTTCACAACTAACCAAACACAAAACATCACCCTCAACAACTTCAGAGTGGTCATGAATAACCGAAACTGAATCAACTGAATTTGACAATTCTTCTTTCAGGGCATGTGCAAAAGGAACGTACCAAGAATTCTTATTATCTACCAATATTTGTACTATCATAATAAGTTGATTTTAGAGTGAATAACAACATCTATAAACTTGCCCTCGAACAAACAATGTTCTTTTAATACTGCTTCCCTAGTGTAACCAGCCTTTTCAACTGCTGTGTACAAGTGAGGTCTTAAATCAAATGCATAAACAAATATCTTATGTAGATTTAGATTCCTGAATGCGACTTTTTCTATTAATTCTAAGTATCTATTCCAATATAACTCAAAGTTGCTCTCTTGTTCAGCAGTATTCATTACAAAAGATATTTCCGCATTTTTATCAATCCAATTAATATGAACCAAACCTCCATAAGCCACACATACGTCATTTTCAAGGAATGAAAAAAGGATTTGATTTGGTTTTTCTTCTTCAAACAAATTGGCCACTACATTTTTAAAATACTTATCCTGAACTTGTTCTGTCAAAAGTTCTGGCTGTCTTAAATGATACAACTGCTCATTCCGCCATTTCATAATTTCTATCCTATCCGAGTATCGGATTGGCACAATCTTAAATTCTCCTTTTTCAAATTCGTTTTGAGACAAACATTTGTATTTAGTTGGAAAAATCATTGAATCAATTGATATTTAAGCTCTGCCAATTTCCAGTCCGTTTCAGTATCTATATCTTGAGCCTCTAACTCTGAGATAATAACTCCGCCAGAATTTGAAGTTAATAATTTTTTACTCTGTAAAAGAGCATTTATTTTCCCCCAATAAAATTGACCTGCATCGTGGAACCGTTCTTCTAAA
Organism: Flavobacteriales bacterium; assembly: GCA_965660305.1. Classification (GTDB taxonomy): domain Bacteria; phylum Bacteroidota; class Bacteroidia; order Flavobacteriales_D; family CAJJDF01; genus CAJJDF01. The sequence continues at coordinate 50,894 of CBFHZD010000015.1, forward strand.
TCTTGCGAGCGGGTAACCAAATGAGCCTCTTCAATCATAGCAATTTTTCCATTTTCATGTTTCAAAGCTCTTTGGATGGGAAAACTAAAAGCAATTATTGGAAAAACCGTATCAAATTTATTTTCGATTAACTCAGTATATCCTTTCTTTAAACTCTCCTTAGTTACAAAAGGAGCGCAAGAGTACAAACAACATACCGTATCAAATTCCCTGTTTATTTCGCTTTTATATCTCAACACTACTTCTTCTATTACCTCATAGGTAGTAGCAAAGTCATCTGCATTTTTCTCTGAACGCATAAACGGAACTTTAGCTCCATATTGTTTGGCTATTTCAGCTATTTCTAGGTCATCGGTAGAAACCATTACCTCATCAAAAAGTTGAGAATCTAACGCAGCCTGAATGGAATATGCGATAATCGGCTTACCTAAAAAAGGTTTTATGTTTTTTCTAGGAATTCGTTTGCTGCCGCCACGAGCTGGTATGATGCAAAGGCTACTCATTAATAAATGTGAGTACTTTTTCAATTACATATTGTTGTTCCTCTTTGGTGAGAGTTGGAAACATAGGTAAACTAATACAGTTGCTGTAATAAGTTTCTGATTGGCTTAAATCTGCATGTTCATACCCTATTTCTTGGTAATAAGGCAAAGTGTGAACAGGGATATAATGAATTTGTGCCAACACCCCATTTTCATGCAAAAAATCGTAAAGCCCCTTTCGGTCGGCTACTTCAATGATAAATAAATGATGAGCATTGTAACAATTTGCTGGCAAAGATTGAAATTTAATCTTTCCTTCAAAAGCTTTCTTGTAGTCTGAAGCTATCTCATTTCTTCTTTTTACTCCTGCTTCATTTTTACTCAACTGAGTAATTCCCAAGGCTGCTTGAAAATCCGTAAGACGGTAATTGAAACCAAGTTCCTTCATTTCGTAGTACCAATTTCCATGATTTTCGGTCATGTTGTTCTTGGTAATTCCGTGGGTTCTGAGCAACATTAGTTTCTCATAAAGCTCTTTATTATTGGTAGTCAACATCCCCCCTTCTCCACAAGCAATATGTTTTACTGGGTGAAATGAAAAAACTCCAACATCAGAATAGTTTCCATTTCCACAATATTGATTGACTCCTTTACTATCTGTAAAATAAGCGCCAGGAGCATGGCAAGCATCTTCCACAATCCAAAGACCATGAGCATCAGCCAGTTTTCGAAATTCTTCCATATCTAAAGGCAATCCCGCAAAATCCACGGGGATTATTCCCTTAAAATATCCTTTTGGCTTTGACTCAATTAATTCTTTTACCGAATTTACATCCAAGACATAAGTATCTGGATCAATATCGGCAAACCATACTTCAGCTCCCGCAAATCGGATGCAATTGGCCGAGGAAGCAAAAGTGATGGGAGTAGTGATTACCCTATCTCCTTTTTCTAACCCTAGAGATAAAACTGCCAGGTGTAATCCCGCTGTGGCATTGTTAACGGCAACGGCATATTGAGCACCTACATATTGAGCAAAAGCTTCTTCAAACTCCTTGACTTTGGGCCCTTGAGTTAAATAATCTGACTGAAGCGTAGAAACTACTGCTTCAATATCTTTTTGATCGATATGTTGCCTTCCGTAAGGTATTTTTTTCATTACACTTCAAAAGTTGAATCTACGTGTTCTTTTATCAAATCTCTCAATGAATCTATCGTTTCCCAGTCCTCGTTTTCACCCGAATTGTAAGTAAATCCTTCTTCTACTTTTTTGGCATTTAATTCGGAAATGAATTTATTTAAGTCCCAACGAGTAACACTTGGCAATATTGTATAATATTTACCCAAGTCATACGTATAAAAAGAATCGGAAGCAGTAATCATTTCTTCATGCAATTTTTCGCCAGGTCTTATTCCTACAACTTTATGTTCAATATCTGGAGCAATGGCTTTCGCCACATCCATAATCTTGTAAGAAGGGATTTTGGGGATAAAAATTTCTCCGCCCCAAGCATTCCCTAGAGCATGCATAACCATGTCCACTCCTCCATCCAAAGAAATATTGAATCTAGTCATATTGGGGTCGGTAATAGGTAAAAACCCTTGTTCTTTTTTCTTAATAAAGAAAGGAATCACCGAACCGTTTGACCCCATTACGTTTCCGTATCTCACTACCGAAAATCTGATATCATTTTTTCCACTGATGTTGTTAGCCGCAACAAATAATTTATCAGAAGTTAATTTAGTAGCTCCGTATAAATTTATAGGGGCACAAGCCTTATCAGTCGACAAAGCAACCACATCTTTGACTCCTGACTCTAGACAGGCATAAATTACATTTTCTGCACCATTTACATTGGTCTTAATACACTCTGAAGGATTGTACTCTGCCAAGTGGACGTGTTTCATAGCCGCAGCATGAATCACACAATCAATCCCATTCATCGCTCTCACCAATCTTTCTTTATCCCTTACATCTCCTATAAAAAACCGAATAGACTTATATTTGTCTCCCGGATATTCTTGAGCCATTTGAAACTGCTTTTGCTCGTCCCTAGAGAAAATCACTACTCGTTTCACATCAGGAAACTGGTCGTAAATTCTTTTTGTTAAGGCTTTACCCAGAGAACCTGTTCCGCCTGTGATTAAAATTGATTTATTATTTAAGTCCAACATTTATTTGTAATTTGTAAAGCAAATATACAAATAGCATAGATAAATTTGATTAAAAAATTGTATCATTGTTCTGGTTGCAAAAAAAGTTATATGGGAATTATCCAAAGACAAGGGATAAAAAATAGTTTGGTAAATTATATCGGAATTTTTGTGGGCCTGATTTCGACCTTATATATCTACCCACTTGACATAGAAAGCAAAGGGCTTATTGACTTTCTTTTAAGTCTGAGCGCACTTTTTGTTCCTTATGCTCAACTCGGAGTATTTGCAGTTTACTACAAATACTTTCCTAGCTTCAACAATCAAATCGGGGCTTTTCAATCTTGGCTATTAAAAAAGCTTTTAATTCAATTTTCAGTTTTCGTGGTAATCTATTATTCCTTGAAAGATTCGATAGTGGCTTTTTTAGAAACATATGAGATAGACAAAACCGGTAATATAGGTTTATACGCTCATTTATTACCCATAGTTATTCTGTTGCTTTTGGCTCAAAGATTTTTAATTATTGTATCTGTTACCAACAAACGAATTGTTATACCTGATGTTATTCAAAACATTATCCAAAAAATTTATTTCCCGCTTATAATTGCTTTGAAGGTGACCTTTTCATTTGGTACTGAATTTTTTATCGCCCTGTTTTTCCTTTACTATTTCTTGACTATAACCTTGTTACTATGGTATAATTTAAGCCAAAATTTTATTCATTTCTCCTTTAATAGCGTACTAAAAACATCTATTTCTCAGAGAAAGGAGATAAAAACATTTAATTTATTCTCCCTTTTAAATGACATTTCTGCTCAGCTGAGTTTTAAGCTAGACACCGTAATGGTAGGATCGATATTAGGGTTGGTATCAACAGGGATATACGGCATTATGTTTTTCATGAGCAATGTTATGAGTTCCGCTACTTCTTCTATCTTAAAAATATCCAATCCCATTATTTCAGAAAAAATGTCGAATAATGACCTGGAAGGAGTTTCTTCCATTTATAAAAAATCGTCTATCACGCTTTTTATATTTGGACTTGGCGTCTTCTTTAGCATCTGGTTCTTGATGGACAACCTTTTATCTCTGACTAAATACAGCGAACAATTAAAAGTTGGTAAATATGTTTTTCTTTATTTAGCAATTGGAAAGTTATTTGATATGCTGACAAGCATAAATTCATTTATCATTATTTATTCCAAGTATTATCGAATCAACCTACTTTTTGTATCCGTTTTGGGTGTTTCCAATATCTTTTTGAATCTTTACCTAATCCCTATATATGGCATGGAGGGAGCTGCAACAGCAACCTTAATTGCGATGGTTGGATATAATCTTATGAAACTAATATTTATATATTTTAAATTTAAAATCCATCCATTTTCTACTTCCACTCTAAAAACACTAATCATAGGCACCATAAGCTTTTTGGTTCTATCATTTACACCAACCCTTATCGTTTTAGAAAACAACTACCTAAATTTGCTGGCTAGCGGAATAATAATAGGTTTTGTTATCCTACTCACCTTTGTGTTTCCCATATACTATTTCAACGTATCACCAGACATAAAAAAACTAGTCGACAAACTAATAGTAAAAACAAAAAAGAACTAACAATGGAACCGAAACTTTCCTACTTCTTAAAAAATTTTTGCTTAGCCTACGATGCAACAGAGATAATTGAGTCACTATCCATTGCTTTTGAAAAAGAAGCAAAAATAGAATTAGTAAGAGGGGAGATTGACACACCACTTCAAAAAACTGATTCAATATTAAAACAAAAGTGGAAAGGAATGCCTATCCCATTTTTGATGAATTCTATTGAAAAAAAATCAATCTTAGAAAAAAAAGATAACGGGGTAATCATTCATTATGACATCGTTAATGCAGGCTGGTTCTTAATGAGTGGAGCACAAGAATTAGAGACCAAAAAAAAAGATTATTACGGTAGATTTGTTTTTGAAAATAGCATTCAAAAAAAATTAGGAATTGCAGAGCTACCTCTGACTAATTACTATTTTGACATTCTGAAGGAAGCTATAGAAATGTTAACGAACAAAAAACTCAAACCAAGAAAACTCTATTCTTGCACAATCACCCACGACATCGATGAAGTAACCAGTGGATGGAAACATCGTATAAGAGTTTCGTTAGAAAAGAAACACTACCTCAGAGCCATAAAAGACGGATTTACTCAGGTCATAAAACCCTTCAGGCCCTGGCAAAACGTAATAGAACTAGCCAATTATAATATTCATCAAGGAGTGAAATCTACTTTCTTTTTTCTTCCCCGAAACAACAAAGTAGGCAAAGTTAAAAATGCAGACTATTCATTTTTCAACAACTATGTTCAGAACGCAATTCAATCTATAAAAAAAGAACATGAGGTAGGACTTCATGGAAGCTATAAAACACACGATTCATTGAAAGGTCTAAATCAGGATTTAGGGCAATTTAAAGACAAAGTAATAGGAAATCGTTTTCAT
>CBFHZD010000016.1:0-14025 GCA_965660305.1 Flavobacteriales bacterium
CCAGATGGAACTTACTTCTACATCATTGATTTAGGAACAAATGTAAACGACAAGAAAGTTTACAACGGATACATCCAAATCAAGAAGTAATAACAGACACTAACCTAAAAACAGTAAAAGCCCAATCAACTTGATTGGGCTTTTTTTGTTGGGATGTTTCTTGCGAAATTCATCTGTAGAATATCCCACCTATGTGATGAATGTTACTCGATTATTTCAATTCATTTTGTAAATTTGTCATATGAAATGGATTACTGTTATCACATTATTATTCGTGTTTGCTTGTGGAAGTATAGATTCAGAGGTAAAGAATATCAATACAGAGATAGACCTTGGTGAAAAGCTGTTTTTTGATCCAATTTTATCACAAGATCAATCTATCTCGTGCGCGAGTTGTCATAAACCTGAATTTGCTTTTGCAGATAACCGAGCTTTATCCCTAGGGGTAAATGATAGCTTGGGAACTCGTAATACTCCTTCCGTTATGAATATGGCTAGCAGACCCCATTTTTTTTATGATGGAAGAGCTTCTTCATTGGAAGAACAGGCGATAGGTCCTATTGAAAACCCTGTAGAAATGAGTCTAAACCTATCAGAAGCCATTTCAAGATTAAATGAATCGGAACTTTATAGGAGACTGTTCAAAAAGATTTATATGGAAGAGCCCACAAGGGATAATGCAACTAGAGCATTGGCTGAGTTTCAGAGAAGTCTGGAAAGCGATGGAACTGCGCCCCATGACAAATGGATGAATGATGAGGATCCAATGGCACTGAGTGAATCTCAAAAAAGAGGAAGAGAGTTATTTTTGGATAAAGGAAAATGTTTTGATTGTCATTTTGGTCCTGACTTTACAGGAGATGAATTCAGAAATATAGGAATGTATGATGAAGTGAACTATAAAGATAAAGGTAGATTCGACTTTACAAAGGATTCATCCGATTTAGGTAAGTTCAAGGTCCCAGGGCTTAGAAATGTGGCGCTCACAGCTCCTTATATGCACGATGGCAGCATTGAGACACTAGAAGAGGTTGTTGAGTTCTATAATGATTTATACGCGTTTGTGCCTAACCCGATAAATTTAGATACGATCATGATAGAACCACTAAATTTATCTCCTATTGAAAAACAAGATTTAGTAAACTTTCTTCATTCATTGACAGACGAAACAGCCGCAAATATCAATAAAAAAAGGTAAATACAAGTGTATTTACCTTTTACTAAAGTTTTAGTTTGTCTTTTACCCAACACTACCTTCCAATGATATTTCTAAGAGCTTTTGAGCTTCAACAGCAAACTCCATAGGCAATTTGTTTAATACGTCTTTGGCATAACCATTTACTATCAGACTAATCGCTTTTTCTTCACTTATTCCTCTCTGTAAACAATAGAACAATTGGTCTTCTCCTATTTTTGAGGTAGTTGCTTCGTGCTCAACTTTAGAGCTTTTGTTGTTACACTCTATGTAAGGAAATGTATGTGCTCCACATTCGTCTGTCATGAGCAAAGAGTCACATTGAGAAAAGTTCCTCGAATTGGTTGCATTCTTGTGTATCTGAACCAACCCTCTGTATGAGTTTTCACTTTTTCCGGCAGAAACTCCTTTGGAAATAATTGTGCTTTTAGAGTTTTTGCCTAAATGAATCATCTTTGTACCCGTATCTGCCATTTGGTGATTATTGGTAACAGCGATTGAGTAAAACTCACCAACCGATGAATCACCTTTAAGGATACAGGACGGATATTTCCAAGTTACCGCAGATCCTGTTTCAACTTGAGTCCAAGATATTTTTGATTTGTAACCTTCACAAATCCCTCTTTTTGTAACAAAATTAAATATTCCGCCTTGTCCATCTTTATCTCCCGGATACCAGTTTTGAACCGTAGAGTATTTGATTTCTGCACCGGCCAGCGAAACAAGTTCCACTACTGCTGCATGCAATTGGTTTTCATCTCTCATTGGAGCCGTACAACCTTCCAAGTAACTTACGTAACTATCCTCGTCTGCAATTAGAAGAGTTCGTTCAAATTGTCCTGTATTGGCTTCATTAATTCTAAAGTAAGTGGATAACTCCATCGGACATTTTACTCCTTTTGGAATGTAACAGAACGAACCATCTGTAAAAACTGCTGAATTTAAAGCAGCATAAAAATTGTCTCCTTGTGGTACAACAGTACCCAAATATTTTTTCACTAATTCAGGGTGCTCTTTCACAGCATCACTAAATGATCCAAATATGATCCCCAATTCTCCTAGTTTTTCTTTGAAAGAGGTGGCAACAGAAACCGAATCCATAACAAAATCAACTGCAACTCCTTGAAGCTTTTTTTGCTCATCCATTGATATACCGAGCTTATCCATTGTTGCTTTTATCTCAGGATCCACATCGTCCCAATCTTTCGCTTCTTTTTTTGGAGAAGAGTAATAGTGAATGTCCTGAAAGTCTGGTTTTTCATAGTTTACATGAGCCCACTCGGGTTCTTTCATGTTCTTCCATATTTCAAAAGATTTTAATCTAAAGTCCAAGAGCCATTCAGGCTCCTCTTTTTTCGCAGAAATCTTTCTAATTATGTCTTCACTAAGTCCCTTTTCAATCTTCTCGGACTCCACAGAGGTAGTGAACCCAAATTCATATTCTTGAGTTTTTAAATCTTCCTTTAAGTCGTCTTCAGTGTACTTCGTATTCATGTTAATTACTTCAATTAGTTAAAGAGAAAAACTTTCTCCACATCCACAAGTTCGGTCTGCATTTGGGTTTTTAAATACAAAACCTTTTCCATTTAGGCCTCCCGAAAAGTCTAATTCGGTTCCAACTAAGTAGAGGTAACTTTTTTTGTCCACCACCACTTTTATTCCATTGTCCTCTATTTCTTTGTCTGTATCTTTTATTTCGTTGTCAAAATCTAATTCGTACATCAATCCAGAACATCCTCCACCTTTTACACCTACACGAATAAAATAGCCAACTTGACCTTCGTCTTCCATAAGACGAATAGCCTGCTTTTTTGCGTTATCACTTACTTTTATCATCGCGATTGATTATTTCTTATTTCGGTTACAAAAATAGGCAAAAAACAATGCGGTGTAAAGATTTGAGTTGATTATTTTTAATTAGTCTAAATAAAGATGGATGCTAGATGATTGGTTGCGACAAAGTCATAGTTGAATTGAAAGAATCGATTTATTTTTTTCTCTCATAATATCGCTCAGTTTTTGTTGCTTTAGTTTACTGTCAGCCCAGTTTATGCACTCGAAATATTCCATAGGAATTTGTTGTAACTCTGTTTTGTCCAGTTTGGTAATTTTGTTTTTCATCTTTTCGAGTTGTTCTGGGAGGTCAAATCGATTAAAATTTGGGCGAGTGGTTTTTGAGAAAAAGGCTAAAATAACTTCTTCGTAGTCAAATAACTTGTTTCTAGTTTTTAAAAAACGTCTGGTTGATTTTAAATTATATTGAACCAAGTCATTGTTTTCTAATTCAAAATGGATGAATAAATTAAGTATTTCAGCAAATGAATAAACTTCTTGAGATTCATCAATGCTGATGTTGTTCAATAGTTTGTTTATCCAGTTTAAGGAATCAGAAAATTTATCTTGAATAAACAAAATGTGAGCAAGATTGTAATAGAAAAATGCCAGCCTTGAACTATTTATTTTGTTTTCATTTACCCCAATAAATTCTATGATTTCCGTTTTTAAGGTTTCGAATGCAGCGAAGTTACACGTTAATTTGATCAGTAATAATTGAATGCTCCAGAGGCTGGATTTTAATTTAATTACCAAATCGTTGCTGCCGGTTTCTCTGTGAATCTTATATAAATGTTTTAGTTTGGAGTAGAGTTCTTGTGCTTCTTTAATGTCCTTATTTTTCAAAGATAAATAGACTCCATTGGTGAGGCTTGAAATCAAAATATTAGGTTCATCCCCAAATTCGTTCGGGTGTTTTTCTAAAAGCTTTATTGTTTTTAATACCGAGGACAAACTGTTCTTGTTATCTTGTATGCCAAAATAATAGGCGCTTCTTAAATGGTTGAATAAATAGGAGAGTCCTACTTTTTTTTCTGGGATATCCATGGAGTTAATAGCACCTTCCAGATCTTGTTTTAAGAAGTCAACTTCTTCTTTTGTTCTTGCTCTTCCAATTTTATACAATTTCTGAAATAACAGCGATTTTAACTTCCACAGTTTGGAATTGATGGAAATACTCTTGATTAGGTCTTCCTCTTCTTCGCTCAAATGGGCTAGTGCCTTTAAGGTTGAAGTCTGGTAATTATCTTTTTCAATCAGTTTTTTTTCCCATTGAAGGATTTCTAAATAGAGGTGCTTTTTGTTGTATTTCTGCGCTTGCTTTTTGGCAGATTTTAATCGCTTTAATGCCTGTTTGTACAAAGATTTCGCGAAAAGAATTTCGATAAAATGAAGTTCGTTTCTAATAAGTTGCTCTTTGGATTTTTCACTGTAATAAGCATCCAGACTTTTTAGAATTGTATCGTAAAGTCTTGCTTTTGATATAGAGAATTTTTTGACAAAAGCGTGTGTCTTCAATTGCTGTAAGAGGATTTCTTCATCGTATTCCTTTTGTTTGTCGATAGCATCAAAAAGAATTTGGGCATTGTTTTGTGAGTCAGTTGCAGTATGCCGAGAAACATAGATCTTGAAATAGCGCTTTTCAGCTTTTGTCAAGGAGCTAATCAATTCGTGAAGATGACTGGAGTATTTATTGGCCATAGGTGATTGATTAGAAAAAATTGGGGCATAAAAAAACCATTCGCGTTTACGAATGGTTCACTTGATTTGTTTAGTTTTAGTTTTTCGCGTTTTTGTTAGTTTTCTCTTTATTTTCTTTTTCTGGATCTGTGATGTCTTCAAAAACTGAATCGTCATCCTCATCACTCAACACCACAACTACATCGCCTTTTATCATTTGTGGTCCATATCCCATTTCTGAGTTAGAAGGAGTCAATGGCTCGTCTTTTGTACAACTAGCAAGAAATAAGCTCGCGATTATTACTATGTAAAAAAATCTTTTCATAACTTTTATCTGTAACAAGATATAAATAATTTGTCTATAAATCAAAAAACTAAGACTGACAATTATTTAAAGGATGCTAACAACGATTAACGTAGCGAAAAGTTCACTGGCAGAACAAAACGCACTCTAACTGGTTTTCCTCGTTGTTCACCAGGTTCCCATTTAGGCATGTTTTTTACTGCTCTTTTAGCCTCCTCATCACATCCACTTCCTATTCCTCTGATAATTTTAATGTCTGTTATTGAACCATTTTTCTCAACTACAAACTGAACGTAAACTTTACCTTTTACACCAGCCTCTTTTGCCATTTGTGGGTAGGAGATTGATTTTCCTAGGTATTCAAATAATTTTTCCTCTCCACCAGGGAAACTTGGGTTTTTTTCAACCACGGTGAATATTTGCTCAACTTTGGGAGCTTCGGGCTCATCGAATATTTCAATTTCTTGATCTACCTCTGTAGTTTTTGCAATTTCTTGCTCTTCCACCTCTTTTTCATCATCGACAACCTCAATTACTTCAGGTTCTGGTGGCGGTGGTGGCGGTGGTGGTGGCGGTGGCGGTGTGTTTTCCTGCAGTACCACTTCTTCAATAATTTCATCGTCCATTCCAGCTTTCTCAGCCAAAGGCTCGAGTTTGCTGTTCAGTGCAGATCTTAATTCGAAACCAAGTAAAACGAAAATAGAGGCTATCATTAATCCCAGGAGGAAAAGTGATATTTTCTTTTTTTCGATACTTGCTTCTTCGGTCTTTTTTATTTCCATAGTTTAAGTATTTCAAGCTAAAAATACGTAATTAATCCTTATTTCGTATTAACTCAACATGAATTGTGCGGATTTTTATACAATTCTGATTATCCAATCAAAGCTTTGTAAGCTTCAGCATCCAGGAGGTCAGCAATTTCAGAATCATCAGAAATTGTCATTTTTATCATCCAACCGTCCTCGTATGGATTCTCATTCACTGCTTCTGGGTTTTCTTCTAGCTTCGAGTTGAATTCAGTGATTTCTCCTGATAATGGCATAAACAAGTCAGATACAGTTTTTACTGCCTCAATTGTTCCAAAAACTTCTTCTTTCTCCAAAGTTTCTCCTTCAGTCTCTATTTCTACATAGACGATTTCACCAAGTTCTCCTTGAGCAAAGTCAGTAATTCCGATGGTTGCAGTGTTTCCCTCTATCAAAACCCATTCATGGTCTTTAGTGAATTTTAAATTTTCTGGTAGATTCATTGTTTTGTTCTTTTGGTCAAAAATAAACAAATTATTTTAGGAGTTGACTCTTTTTATTAAGATTTTATGAATCCTATTTTTTAAAACGAATAGTAGTGTCATGGTATACTTCTGACTCAACTATTTGGTCCTTTTTTTTCTGTCTTATTTCTTTGTTATTGGAGTGACCGTTCCTTCCCAATCTGTCAAGGTTGCTTTTACTGACCCCACGGCAATTTTAGTTTTCATTAATACGGGTATTTTATTGTTATCATTAGTTACCCAAATAGTCATGCTTTCTTCCGTTTCCCAAACTCTTCCTTTCATCATGAGTGGTCGCAGAATGATACAATCGAATTTTCCCTTTCTTGTTTTTACAATTTCTGTTCCCATATATTTTATTTTGAATGGAAAGATTTCATCATCCAAGAACATATCCATGGCAAATTCTTGACCTATCTTAGCATGTTTAAAATCGATGGTTCTGGCATAATAAAAGGAGGAAAGCATGTCTTGGATTCCTTCAGTTACTTTAAACTCTTCTTTGTCTTGTGTTTTTACTTTGTTTTCGTTCTGTTTAAAAATGTAGTCTTGATTTATTTTAAATCCGCCTTCATCCACTCTTCGGATAAACATCCAAGGAAATACACCTTCCGAATCGATGTAACTCTCGTATCGGTCATTCACCTTAAATATCCAATTGAACGAGCCTAAAGTTCTACCAGTTCCAACTACATGTAATAAATTTCTTCCTTTTACTTTTTTATTGGTGTTTTTCACTTCCATGACAGCTTCGCCAGCATCAATAAATCCATAATGGAGTCTGTAAGTCAGGCGCTCTCCTGCTTGGAATGCCTGGTGGCTGATAGCTCTATAGTTTATGCTGTTTTTAGTTTTTTTTACAACAGGATCTTCTGTTGATTTTGCAACAGTTTCACTGGAAAAAAAGAGGCTGAGAAAAGCTAAGCTGATTAACTTAAGCGTGGTGTTAGTACGTTTCATGGTGTTGAAATTTTATTCAATGTGAATAAAACAAACAGTGTGCCACAATTATTTTTTTTCGGTTTTCGGTTTTAACAAATAATACACGTGAACCAAGAGTATAAAAGAGTTGAGAAGATAAATAGGCGCCTGTTTCAACAATATACCATAAACAATAAATGCAAATGCTCCCAAAAGGTTTAGGATTCTTAACAATCGAATTTCTTTCATTAGGAAAGATATAGCAATGAGAGCCATTGCGATGTAGCCAATAATTTCAATAGCCGTGTCAGTCATAAAAGGTATAGCGATATTTAATAATTTCAATGTTTTGGCTTTCTAAGTCTTTCTTGATCATAGCCTGCAGAAGTTGGCTTTTTTCATTGTAAATGAATTCTGTAAAGTGTGTTTTTTTCTGTTGAGTCAAGTTGTAAGTTTCATAATTCAATACCTTTTGTTGTTCGTTTGTTTTAGTTACAAAACAAATTGAATCTGAGTTTTTGGAATTGATACAAATCGAAGTTGAATGGTTTTCATCTTTTTTTTGGGAAACAAAATAGTCGTTTTTGGCGTTGAGCGGAAATTTGACGGAAGTAAGTTTAGTAATATCTTCCCTTATTTCGGTGTAAATAGTTTTGAAAACAACACTGTCGCTACTCAAGTGTTTTTCTATGGTTCCGTATTTTCCAACTTCAGTGGTCTGGATGTATTCTTTTCGTTCCTCTACGTAGGAGGTCAAGTCAAGGATTGTTTTTTTTGAACTCTGATTTTGGGACTTACCATAGGTGTAACAATAAGGTTTTTCGTTTCGATATTGTATTGATTTAACGGCAATCCCACCAATCCCAGTTTTTTTATGGATGGATAATCTATTTTTTTCGTAGAAAAACCATGAAACCGCAGTATCAATAATTGAGTCATTTAAAGGAATAGAGACCAGGTGAAGGGTAACTTGACCCTGAGGATTTATTTCCCAAAACTTTTGTTTAAATTCAGCTTTGACAATGGGCTTTAGAGGTTTTTTGATGGAATAGGATTGGCGTATTGTTTTGACTTTTGCTGATTTAAGCTGGTTGTTTTCAAAGCAATTTTCCCAGACATAATCATCCATTATCTGTTGTGGGCTCTTTTGGCTATAGCTTTTGGAGGAAAAGCTCAATAGTGCCCAGACAAACAAAAACAAGTGAGATAAAAAAGAATTCAATGAAAATGGGTTTTAAAATTACTGCGCCATAAAAACTGTAATGGAGTCGTTTTACAGAATGTTTCAAGTTCCAAATTAACACATATTTTAATAGAATTTGCCTATCTTTACTAAAATTTATGACGAGTGATTAAAGCAACAATAAATCAAAAAGAATTTGACCTTGAGATTTTGTCTGATTCCGAAGTGGTACTAAATTCAGAGAATAAGAAATTAGATGTAATTTCTGTTTCAGCCGACAAGAAACATGCGATTATTGATAACAGGTCATATTCCATTGAAACTGTAAGTTTTGATGAGGATAAAAAAATGGCAACCTTAAAGGTAAATAACAAAACCTATCAAGTAAGTTTAAAAGACAAGTATGATTTGTTGCTCAAGGATATGGGAATGAGTAATATGGCCAATAAAGTCATAAAGGAAATAAAGGCTCCAATGCCAGGATTGGTGGTATCTATTCAGGCGGAAATCGGGCAGGAAGTAAAAGTAGGTGATTCCATTTTGATTCTGGAAGCCATGAAAATGGAAAATGTTTTAAAATCACCAATTGATGGAGTTGTTAAAACTATTAAAGTAGAACAATCCCAAACTGTGGATAAGAATGCAGTTCTAATAGAATTTGAATAATTTTAAATAAAAAAATACAACATGAAGATAAAAACAATAGGATTAGCAATTGCCGCATTATCATTATTTTCTTGCGGAGAAACCAAAGAAGTAGAAACCACAACTGTGGCGGATGAAGCTATGTATCAAATAGATACTGAAACGGTGAGTTTAAAATGGATTGCCTACAAAACGACTGATAAAGTTGGAGTGGGAGGTGAGTTTGGAAAGATTAACGTAAAGGAATATCAATTATCAGAAACTAAAGAAGGTGCTTTGGATGGAGTTTCTTTTTCTGTTCCAGTATCAAGTTTGTTTACAGGAAACAAAGACAGAGACTGGAAACTAGTTAATTTGTTTTTTGGTGTAATGGATAATACTGAATTTATAAAAGGTACTTTTCATCAAGGAGAAGAAGGTACAGGTAAGTTAGATTTAGAGATGAATGGTACTTCTACAGATTTGCCCTATGAATACACTATCCAAAATGATTCTATGTTTATTACAGCCACTATGGATGTGCTAAATTGGAATGGCCAAGAGGCGATGGACTCACTTAATGTGGCTTGTTACGACTTGCACAAAGGAAAAGATGGAGTGAGCAAAACATGGAGCGAAGTAGATATCAAGGCTTCAGTTGCCTTGGCAAGAAAATAAAGAAAAACCAACAAAAAACTAAAGCCGTCTCAGAATTTGAGATGGCTTTTTTTTGAGACATGAAAAAGGAAGTAAAACAACAATTTGCAGAATCTGGAGTTTCTGAAGATTCCCAGTTTTTGCTTGCCGTAAGCGGAGGAGTTGACTCTATGGTGCTGCTGGATTTGTTTTGCACTCTGAAACTAAATTGTGTTGTGGCTCATTGCAATTTTGGTTTGAGAGGAATTGACTCAGATCAAGACGAAACCTTGGTAAACGAAGTGTGCTCAGAAAATGGAGTTCAGTTTTATTCAAAGAAAATTTCGCTCGATTCATACAAAAAAGAAAATCATGTATCAACTCAGATGGCAGCAAGAGAGTTGCGCTACCAATGGTTTGGTGAGTTGATGAAAGAATTAAAATGTGATTATTTGGTCACAGCCCATCATTTTGATGATTCCATTGAAACTTTTTTGTTGAATTTGTCTCGTGGAACGGGGATTGAAGGTTTATTGGGGATTAAAAGTCTGTCCCAAGGTGTGTTCAGGCCTTTGATTTCATCCACCAAAACTGAAGTGAGGCAGTATGCCAAAACCCACCAAGTTAAATACCGCGAAGATGCGAGTAATTCTTCGGATGCTTACAAGCGAAATAAAATTCGTAATCACGTGATTCCGGTTTTAAATGAGTTAAATACTAGTTTTTCTCAAACGATGCATTCAAATTTGAATAACTTAAAGGAAGTAGCTAGTTTTTACAATGACTCCATGAACCATTTGTTTCAATCGCTAATCTCAGAGAAAGATGGACGAATGGAAATTTGCATAGAAAAGTTGATTGGACAACAACACAAAGAACTTTTATTATTTGAAGGTTTGAGGAAATATGGTTTTGACAGGTCGCAAACCGACCAAATGATAGAAGTGTTAGAGGGAAAACAACCGATAGGAAAACAGTTTTTTTCGCCCACACACAGGTTGCTGCTAGATCGAGTGTCTATATTTATTGAAGAAATTTCTGAACAAAAAAATGAAATTTTTGTTCTCAATAATCAAAATAAATTCGTAACTTCTCAAGTAAAATTAACATTTAAGCAAATTCCGATTGACGAAGTAGAACTATTGCCCAATTCACACTATGCATTCTTGGACTCTGATAAAATTGAGTTTCCAATAGTGCTAAGAAAGTGGAAAGAAGGAGACAAATTTCGTCCTTTTGGAATGAGAGGAAAGAAAAAAGTAAGTGATTTCTTGATAGACAAAAAACTATCCAGAATGCAAAAAGAGAATACTTGGGTTTTGCTTAGTAACAATCAGATTTTTTGGGTTGTTGGGCACCGAATAGACGATTCTTTTAAACTGACAGATTCTTCCAACACAATTTTAAAAGTAACTTTTGAATCAAATTAGTATGGAACATTTAGCAGCAAAACAAATAGAAAAAGAAGAAGTGGAACATTTAATATTCCCTTCAGACCCAATAAAGTTAAGAACGCCAGAGGAACAAAAAGCACTGCTCAAAAAATTGCATGATGCTGAAAAACTTGGAAACTTATTTCACGATAAAATTGAAATTATTTTTCAAGATTCCGAAGGGCTTAAAGAGGTGAATACTACAATTTGGGCTGTAGGTGAAGATCACATCGTGCTCAAGAAAGGAGTTTTTATTCCTATTCATCGCATAGTTTCTATTCAAATTTAAATTGTTTATCAAATTGTAAAATATGTTAAACAAAATAGATTTTTACAATAATTTCATCTATCTTTAGTTCCTGAACGAAAACTAAACGCTTATGCCTTTTCAAGCAGGAGAACTCCTTTCCAAAATTAATAGTCCTGAGGACTTAAAAAAGCTGGTTTCACCAGAACAATTACCGCAATTTTGTAAGGAGTTGAGGCAATTTATTGTGGATGTCGTCTCTGAAAAAGGAGGCCATTTTGGTGCTAGTTTGGGAGTGGTAGAACTTACCTCCGCGATTCATTACGTTTTCAATACGCCTTACGACCAATTGGTTTGGGATGTGGGTCACCAAGCGTATGGCCACAAAATAATAACAGGTAGAAAAGATGTGTTTGACACTAACAGAGTGTACAAAGGAATTAGTGGTTTTCCCAAAAGAAGTGAAAGTGAATACGATACCTTTGGAGTAGGACACTCGTCTACTTCAATTTCGGCTGCGCTCGGAATGGCAGTTGCCAGCCAAATTAAAGGAGAAAAAGAGAGACAGCACATTGCAGTAATTGGAGACGGAGCTATGACAGCTGGATTGGCTTTTGAAGGATTGAACCACGGAGGGATAGAAGACTCAAACATGATTGTCGTATTGAATGATAATTGTATGTCCATTGATCCTAATGTTGGAGCTTTGAAAGAATACTTAAGAGATTTGTCAGCTTCTCAACCTTACAATAAGGTGAAGGACGAAGTCTGGAATTTATTGGGTAAATTAAGTTCGTTTGGGGCGAGTGCTCAACAAATCGTTCATAAAGTGAGCGATGCTTTGAAAGGAAGTATTTATCAAAAGAGTAATTATTTTGAATCTTTAAATTTCCGATACTTTGGACCTGTAGATGGTCATGATGTTCAAGCAATGGTGAAGCTGTTTAATGAAATTAAACACTTGCCCGGGCCCAAAATTGTTCATTGCTTGACAGAAAAAGGAAAAGGGTTTAAACCAGCTGAGGAGGGCGATACTACGGTGTGGCATGCTCCTGGAATATTTAACAAAGAAACTGGAGAAATAGTAAAGGTTTTGCCGAAATCTACGGATGCTCCAAAGTTTCAGGATGTATTTGGACACACAATTGTAGAGTTGGCAGAAAAGAACGATAAAATTACAGGTGTAACTCCTGCAATGCCAACTGGATGTTCTTTGAACATTATGATGAAGGCAATGCCTGATAGAGCATTTGATGTAGGAATTGCTGAACAACATGCAGTAACTTTTTCTGCAGGATTAGCTACACAGGGAATGATTCCTTTTTGCAACATTTATTCTTCATTCATGCAAAGAGCATACGACCAAGTATTACATGATGTGGCTATTCAAAATCTTAATGTGGTATTTTGTTTGGATAGAGGTGGATTAGTTGGTGCCGATGGACCAACTCACCATGGAGCCTATGATTTAGCTTATATGCGATCCATTCCTAATATGATTGTTTCTGCACCCATGGATGAATTGGAATTAAGAAACTTAATGTACACTGCTCAAGCTGACGAAAATGGTCCTTTTTCAATTCGTTATCCAAGAGGAAAAGGAATTACCCCAGATTGGAAAAAACCAATGCAAAAACTGACCATTGGACAAGGGAGAAAGCTCAAGAATGGTACAGATGTAGCTATTTTGACAATTGGTATCACAGGTACTTTTATTTCAAAAATTGAAAAGCAGTTTGAGGAAAAGGGTATAAGTATAGCTCATTATGACATGCGATTCCTTAAACCAATGGATGAAACAATTTTACACGAGGTGTTTACTAAATTTGACAAGGTAATTACAGTCGAAGATGGAACAATTCTCGGTGGACTTGGTTCGGCTGTGCTTGAATTTATGTCCGAAAATGGTTACCAAGCCCAAGTAAAGAGACTGGGAATTCCAGATCGTTACATTGAACATGGAACTCAGTCAGAATTATACAAAGAATGTGGGTTTGATGCTGAGTCTATTGCTGTGGAAGTGGAGAAAATGGCACAGGTTGCACAAGAATCAGTAGCTAACAGGTTAGGCTAAACAATTCCTGACAATGTTTTAAACATACTTCCATCAGAAGGTTGACAGCCGTTTTTAAGCATTTCAAACAGTTCAACTTCTCTTTTTTTGGTGTAAACTTTACTCGTTTTATAGGTCTTGATGGAGACTTTTTTTTCTTCAATTGCTTGCAGAACTTTTTTTGGGTCTTCAAATGTTATTTCACTACTTTGTAATCCAATCAGTTCGGCCTTCTCTTTTCCGTAGAAAAAGTATTTTATATCGTGTTCGGTGGCAAATTCTATGTATTCCATTTTCATCAAAACAGAATTGTAAATTACATCACTGAATGAGCTAATCAATTGATTTACTTTTTCTTGGTTGCTATTTTTTATTTCTAACCACAAATCAGAATCAATTCCATTTACAGCCAAAAACTCTTTGAATTCTTGTTCAAAATGTTTTAGTTCATCAAGCGATAAATCTCTATAGAGTGACATTGTTTTGAGTTTAATTTTAGCAAAGGTATTTAAAGTTTGAATATTAGAAAAATAACTTTCCAACTGTCATTTCTGGGTAGGAAGCAATCTTATTCAACAGGCAATATTCTCGTTTTAAGATTCCTGCCTGAAAAGGAAGGATAATGAAAAACCAATGAATAAAA
The DNA here is from genome assembly GCA_965660305.1 of Flavobacteriales bacterium. Classification (GTDB taxonomy): domain Bacteria; phylum Bacteroidota; class Bacteroidia; order Flavobacteriales_D; family CAJJDF01; genus CAJJDF01. The sequence goes on from CBFHZD010000016.1 coordinate 14,023, forward strand.
CTT
>CBFHZD010000016.1:14035-24446 GCA_965660305.1 Flavobacteriales bacterium
TATTCAACAGGCAATATTCTCGTTTTAAGATTCCTGCCTGAAAAGGAAGGATAATGAAAAACCAATGAATAAAACTTATTTTTTTAATGTAATTCGGAACGTAGTTCCTTGGTCAATTTTGGAAGAAAGAACATAAATCTTTCCTTTCAATTGCTCTTCTACAATTCTTTTTACAAGACTTAGTCCAAGTCCCCAGCCTCTTTCTTTGGTTGAAAACCCTGGGTTAAAAATGGATTTAAAATTAGACGAAGGAATTCCTTTACCTGAATCAGTAATGTCTAGAATAACCCTTTTTTCATCCTCTGATACGAGAAAGCTAATGGAGCCCTTTTTTCCTTGAATTGCGTCAATAGCATTTTTTGTAATGTTTTCAATCACCCACTCAAATAGGGAGGTGTTAATGTTTGCTACTGCATTGTTGGAACCTGAAATACTTAAGTCTACTTGCTTAGATACACGACTCCGGAGGTATTCGAGTGACTTTTCAACTTCAGAATAAATGTTTTCTTCCGTAGTTTTTACCTCTGAGCCAATTTTTGAGAACCGATTTGTAATGGTGTTCAATCTCAAAATATCTTTGTTCATTTCATTAATAGAGGACTCTGGTACTCCGTCTGCTTTAATTATTTCGAGCCACGCCATCAAAGACGAAAGAGGTGTTCCCAATTGATGAGCTGTTTCTTTTGCCATACCTGCCCAAACTTGATTTTGTTCTGCTTTACGAAAGGTGCTGAACAAGAAATAAGAAACCATCAAAAACAACAAGATGATAATTAATTGTACTAAAGGATAAAATCGTAATTGTTTCAGTAAAGTGGACTCTGCGTAATAAATGTATCCCTTGTTTTTTTCTCCAAATGATACTTCAATTCGAGGGTTTTCAGATTTGAGAAGGGCTATCGTTTGCGCTATGGTTGCAGAATCCCTTAATTTTTCTTGTTCTATGTTTATGGTTCTTCTAATTTCATTTGTTGCACTATCAACATATAAAATTGGAATAGAGGAAGAGTTAGCGATCAATTCATTTTCAAAAGAGAGAATGAGCGATTTTTGTTTGTTTTTAAGCTCTTCAAATAACTTAGAGTTGCCGTAATGTAAGATTTGATATTGTAGGTTGGTATTAGGTATTTGTATCGGAGAGTTAATGGAATCCCAACCTGTAACAATCGTTTTTACGGAGTCGTTGTAGTCTTTTTCTGAGTTAAAGTCTTCTTTGCTAAAGGGAATATCTGTTCCCGAAAAGGTGATTTCTTTCTTGCCCGATTTCAAGTCAACATATTCCAATATTTTTGGAATGTTGTTGTTTTTGGACAGAAAGGAATAAATAAAGGTGTAGTCGTTTTGCTCTCTGCTTGATTCTTTCAGTGCGAAAGCCCAATCCTGAATGTTGCCGCTCTCCTCAGCTCTCAATTGGTCAAAGGTTTGATTGGTTAACTTGATAAGTTGAGCTTGTTTCTTCACAGCTTCACTCCACAATTTCACTCTCAACCTTTCTTCATCTTGAATTTTTTTTGCAAGCGAATTTGTGTACCATAGTGATAGACCAATGATGATTAGCGCAAAAATAGAAAGTATGATTTTCCATATTTGTTTAGAAGAGTATAGTTTTTTTGATTTCAAGCGTAATTTTTTATCAATAATTGGGTCTTGTCTTCATTGTTCCCTCTTAAGGATTCGGGAAACGTGTGCACCGGTGTTTAAAAATAGTAAAAGATTTGCACCTTCCCAGCAATGATTGTCAAAAACCATTTGATTGTTCAATGATTATTTAGGATTTAAAATCAAGTTTTCTATCATCATATAAATTCCTGCAACTACAACTATCGAAACGATAAAATACCGCCAAAAATTGTATCCTCTGGCCTTTTGTGTGGCTGCCATAAAAAACGCCACTACGACAACTGCTATTCCTATAAAAGTGTAATACATCATTATTGTCCAGTAAACCATCTGTAAAAGTCATTTCCATTGGCATAGAGCATGACAAAAAGGAGAATGAAGAATCCAAACATTTGAGCTTTTTCCAAAAACTTGTCGCTTGGCGGCCTTCCTGAAATCATTTCGTACAGTAAGAACATAACGTGTCCACCATCCAGAGCCGGAATTGGAAGAATGTTCATGAAGGCAAGTACTACGGATAAAAAAGCCGTTCTGGACCAAAATATTTTCCAGTCCCAAGTGGTTGGGAATATTTTGGCAATAGTTCCAAATCCCCCGACCTTTTTTACAGCTTCTTTTTTTGTGAAAATAAGTTTGAACTGATTCACATAATCCATCAAAGTTGTTTTTGCTAGTTTTATCCCTTCGGGAATCGCTTGGCCCAAGGTATAGCTTACATGAGTCTTTTTGAAATTATGAGTAAGAAAGAATACATTTTGAAACCCTAGCTTGTAGGTAGTATCAAACTGAGAAACGAAGGCAAGTTCTTTTCCATTTCTGTTTACAATCAAATCAAAAGAATCTGTCTCACTTTGTTTCATTGCTGATAGTTCTTTTCTAAATTGATCAAACATGGATACATCTTTCCCGTTTATTTCGGTAATGTGATCTCCTTTTTTTAATCCCAACCTTTTGGCAATACCATCAGGAATTACTGAATCAATTTGTGTTGGCACTCTGGGGATAAACACAATGCTTTCTTTTTTTAGCATGTAATCGATCCCTTCGTCTTGAATAGTGATATCAACTAGCTTCCCATTTCTTTCAACTGTATAGTGTTTTGCTTGGTTAATCAACATTTTGTTGTTTGCCTGCATCAGTTCATCCAGCGGTTCTCCTTCTACCGAGATTATTTTGTCCCCATTTTGAAATAAGTCTTCTCCCACGAGGGTAGGAGTAAGTACTTCTATTCCATGAACGTAGTCTTCATTTTTCACATAGTCTTTACCCCATACAAAGGCAATCATGGCGTATAGGAAGAAGGCGAGTAGGATATTTACAACCACTCCGCCAATCATTACAATGAGTCTTTGCCAAGCTGGTTTGGAACGGAATTCATCGGGTTTTGGGGGTTGTTTCATCTGATCCGTATCCATGGACTCATCAATCATTCCGGCTATTTTTACAAAACCTCCAAGAGGGAGCCAGCCAATTCCATATTCTGTGTCTCCTTTTTTATACTTGAATAACGAAAACCAGGGATTGAAAAAGAGGTAGAATTTTTCTACCCGAATTTTAAATAATCGAGCAGGGATAAAGTGTCCCAATTCGTGTAAAATAACAAGAATGGAAAGGGCCAGTAATAATTGTAAAATAACAGAAAATGTTTCCATGAGTGGTAGTATCGTATGAGCGGTTAGTTACAGAATTCTTGTGCAATTCTCCTTGCTTCGGTATTTGTTTGGATGTAATCCTCTAGGGAAGGTTGAGTGATAAAAGTTGTTTTTTCAATCGTTTTTTCGTTGATGTTTCCAATGTCCAGAAAGGAGATTTTTCCATCCAAAAAAGCTTTGTTTGTAATTTCATTTGCCGCATTGAGTACACAAGCGGCATTTCCACCTTGCTTTATGACTTCAAAGGCTAGTTTTAGGTTTTTGAAAGTTTCCATATCTGGTTTCTCAAACGTAAGATTGGGATAATCAAAGAAACTAAAACGTTCAAAATTTGATTTTGGTCTTTCAGGGTAAGTTAAGGCATATTGAATAGGAACTTTCATGCTTGGAATTCCCATTTGAGCCAAAATACTACTATCTTCAAATTGCACTGCCGAGTGAACGATAGATTGAGGGTGAACGACCACCTCAATTTTTTCTGCAGGGATTCCGAACAACCATTTTGCCTCAATTACTTCTAATCCTTTATTCATTAACGAAGCAGAATCAATGGTTATTTTTGCTCCCATCTCCCAATTTGGGTGCTTCAGAGCTTGTTCTCTTGTTACGGATTTTAGCTCATCTAATGTTTTTCCTCTAAATGGTCCTCCCGAAGCGGTTAAAATGAGTTTTTCAATTTTGTTATCAAAGTTTCCTGCCAAACACTGAAAGATTGCTGAATGTTCCGAATCTACTGGGTAGATGTTCACTCCTTTTTCTTGAGCTAGTTTGGTAATGATATCTCCTGCTACTACAAGTGTTTCTTTATTGGCTAGCGCAATATTTTTTTTGGCGTTTATGGCGTGAATAGTGGGTAATAATCCAGAATAGCCAACGGTTGCCGTAAGCACTGTTTCTACCTCGTTCATTTCTACCACTTGATTCAAAGAATCTTCACCAGCATATACTTTTATGTCGTGTTCCCACAGTACATCTTTTACTTTCTGGTACTGGGTTTCATCTACAATTACAACTGTGTTTGGTTTGAATTTAAGAGCCTGTTCGATTAGCAAATCAGCATTTCTGTTGGCTGTAAGCACTACTAATTCAAATTTTTCGGGAAACTGTTCAATTACCTCAAGGGCTTGTGTTCCTATAGAACCTGTAGAACCTAATATTGCAATGCCTTTTTTACTCATCCAATCGTATTTTTTTCTTGTTGTAAAGTTAGTTTTTTTTGACTTTTATTTCAGAAGAATCTCCTCAATAAACTCTCTGTTGTTTTTTAATCTAGGGATTTTATTTTGCCCACCCAGTTTGTTTTTTGATTTCAACCAATTTGAAAATGTTCCTTCTGCAGCCAAATGTATAAAGGGCTTTTCCAAAATCATATTTCGCTTAGCTTCGTAGTCAGAATTCAACTCTTTTAAAGTGTTGTCTATGATATTCGTGAATTGAAGTAAGTTTTTTGGAGGTTTAGTGAATTCAATGACCCATTCGTGAGCTCCTTTTTCATTCCCGCTCAAGTATTTTGGTGCTACGGTATACTCCTTGAAGTTTGAATCGGTTTGTTCACAAGCTCTCCTTAGAGCAAGGTCTGTGTTTTCTATGATTAATTCTTCTCCAAAGGCATTAATAAAGTGTTTGGTGCGGCCGGTAACTTTTATTTTAAAAGGAGAAAGTGAAGTGAATTTAACTGTATCTCCAACAATATAGCGCCAAAGCCCGCCATTGGTTGAAATAACCAGGGCATAATTCACGTTGAGTTGCACCTGCTCTAACTCTATGGTGTTTGAATTTATTCCATCGAATTCACTCATGGGTATAAACTCATAAAAAATGCCATAATCGAGCATTAGCAGCATATCATCTGCTTTGTTCTCATTTTGCAAAGAGAAAAATCCCTCAGAGGCATTATAGGTTTGGTAATAATTGAGTTTGGAGGAATTTATAAGCGAGTTAAATTGATTGCGATAAGGCTCAAAATTTACTCCACCATGCATGTATAATTCTAGGTTTGGCCATATTTCTGTGAGTGATTTTCCCTCAGAAACTTCTAGAATTTTGTTCAGTAACACCAACATCCAAGAGGGAACTCCGGCTATTATTTTTACATCTTCTTGGAGAGAGGCTTTTGCCATTTTTTCGATCTTTTCCTCCCAGTTTTCCATCAAAGTAATCTGTTTGCTGGGTGTTCGCCTTATTTCCGCCCAAAAGGGTAAGTTTTTTACGATAATTGCTGATAAATCTCCGAAATAACTATCGCTATTTAATTTATTTACTGAGGTGTTTCCTCCAAGGATTAAATGCTTTCCAGAAAATAGCCGAGCACTTGGATTGTTGTGGTAATAAATGCTGAGTAAATCTTTTCCTCCTTTGTAATGACATTCCTGAATGGCTTCTTGAGTTACTGGAATCAATTTGCTTTTGGCGTCAGTGGTTCCAGATGACTTGGAAAACCATTGAGTTTTTCCTGGCCAAAGCACATTTTCTTTGCCTGCTATTGATTTTTGGATATACTGGGTAAAATCCTCGTAGGTTCTAAGCGGAGTGTTTTTTTTAAAATCGCGGTAACTTGAGGTGTTTGCAAAACCATGCTGTTTACCTATCTCGGTGTGTTTTCCTTTTTCAAGTAAACTATCCCAAACAGATTTTTGCGTATCAATAGGGTTGTGAGTAAAATGCTCTATCTGTTCTATTCTTTTCTTAATTATCCAAGAAAAAATAGTATCGAAAGGCATAGAAATAAGATGGAGGAGTTGGGCACAACTCCTAGATGAATGCAGTCAAATTATGACCTAGAAGAAAATAAGGTAACCTACAACTATGATTGCAACAGCTGTGTAAACATAACCAATAATTCCTGAGTTTTCGTGAAAATAATTATCTGACATTTGTTTCTTTTTTTGTAAAAGTAATGAATCTTCTAATTGTTACAAATTTATTTTTTTAATCTCTACCTCCAATTAAACGGAGCAAGAACAAAAACAAATTGATAAAATCTAGGTACAAGTTAAGCGCGCCATAAATAGCTCTTTTTCGTGTTGAGGCTGTACCGATTTCGGATCCTTCACCAATCCTCTTCAAAGTTTGAACATCGTAAGCCGTTAATCCTGTAAATATAATGACTCCAATTACACTGATAACGTAACTCATCATGCTGCTTTGCATAAAGAAATTGATTACCATTGCAATAAGAATGGCAATTAATCCCATGTACAGAATGTTGCCTAACTTGGTAAGGTCAGTGGTTGTGGTGTAACCCACCACTGACATGACAGCGAAAACAGAGGATGCTGAGAAAAATGCTGTAGAAACATCGCCCATGTCGTAGGTGATGAAGATCGTACTTAAGCTGACACCCATTAGTGTGGCAAACGCCAGAAATAAAATCAACATGGCGGATGCACTTAGTTTTTTGTAACCCATTCCCATAATGAGTACAAATCCTAGAGGCGCAAATGCGGCTATGTAATAGAGTGGAGTAGGGTTCCCAGTTTGACCATTAAACAAATAAGTGAATACCATTCCTGAATCAGCAAAATACCAAGAGATAAATCCAGTAAGTAGCAGTCCTGCAAACATATAGGAGAATACGTTCGCCATGAACGATTTTGCCATTGTTTTTTCTTGAGCTACTGCATCGATAATTGAGTTGAATTGATTTCTTTCTTCCATGTTAACTAGTCTTTGTATCTTAATGTAATTTCGAAGATACTAATTTTATGAATTCTTGCCTAGTGGTTTTGTCAGTAAATTGCCCTGTAAACGCTGAGGTTGTCGTCACTGAATTTTGTTTTTCAATTCCTCTCATCTGCATACACATGTGACTTGCTTCAATAACTACAGCAACTCCCAAAGGTTGAAGTGTTTCATGGATGCAATCTCTTATTTCGTTTGTTAATCTTTCTTGCACTTGTAATCGTCTTGCAAATGCATCCACTACACGAGGAATTTTACTCAATCCAACAATTTTTCCATTAGGAATGTAGGCGATATGAGCTTTTCCAAAGAATGGGAGCATGTGGTGTTCGCACATCGAATATACTTCAATGTCTTTGACGAGAACCATTTGGCTGTAATCTTCGTTGAACATGGCAGATTGAATCAGTTTTTTTGGGTCAATATCATATCCATGCGTCAAGAATTGCAGGGCTTTTGCAACTCTTTCTGGTGTTTTTAATAGCCCTTCTCTTTCGGGGTTTTCTCCTAAATCTTTTAAGATTTCTTGGTAGAAACCAGACATTTTTTCTGTTGTTTCTAAATCGTACTCTTCAGTTTTTTTGTATCCCATCTTTTTATTTTTCTCCAAAATATTCAACCGAGTTGTTCTCAGTTTCATTTACTCTTACGCTAATTAATTTACCGCCTTTTTCTTTAATTTCATTTTCAATTTCCTCCCAAATAGCAACTGCAACTACCTCTGTGGTAGTCCTCTTATTGGCCAGGAAGTCAACATCCATATTCAGGTTTTTATGATCCAATTTATCGATTACCTTGTGCTTTAATATCTTGGATAAAGTTTTAAGGTTCATTACAAAACCTGTTTCTGGTTCAATTTCACCTGCTACTTTCACTATTAGCTCGTAGTTGTGTCCATGCCAATTGGGGTTTGAACAACCACCGAATGTTTCTTCGTTTTTTTTGGCATCCCATTCTGGATTCCAAAGCTTGTGTGCAGAACAGAATCTCTCTCTTCTTATAATCGTTACTTCTTTCATTGTATTGGGGTGATGTCTGTTTGCTTACTTATTTCTCTTTTAAAAGTTCTGCTAATGTAGTTTTTATATGATTCAGTTTCAACTCAATTTGAGTTATTTTAGAAGAGTTTCTTTTTGATGATTTTAATTCCTCTTTTGCTCCGGCTAAGGTAAAACCTTTTTCTTTTACTAACTCGTAAATTTTTTCGAAGCTCCGGATATCTTTTTGTGTAAATTTACGCTTTCCACTTTCGGTTTTCTTGGGTGCTATTTGTTTAAATTCCTTTTCCCAAAATCGAATGAGAGAGGTGTTTACATCAAACATCTTTGCAACTTCTCCAATGGAGTAAAATAATTTTTGGTCATTAAGTTGAATTGGTTCCATGGTTTCTTAATCTAAAGATGAGCCTCCTGTATTTTTGGCTTTTTCTATTAATTGTGAATATTGTTCAGGTGTAATGTCAGTAAAAAAGAAGTTGATTGGGTCAATCTTTCGCCCGTTTTTAATTACTTCATAATGCAAGTGAGGAGCAGTTGATTTTCCTGTGCTACCTACTCGTCCGATTAATTCTCCTCTTTTTACTTTTTTTCCCTTCTTAGTTTCAAATTTGCTCAAATGTGCATAATGAGTCTTATAGCCAAAACCATGATCAATAACGATGTGATTTCCATATCCACCGCTGCTGTATCCCATGGTTTCTATAGTTCCGTCTCCTGTTGCGTATATTTTGCTACCAGTAGGTGCAGTAAAGTCTAGTCCCGAGTGCATTTTTGGAACATTATAAATAGGGTCGTTTCTTATCCCAAAAGTGGAAGATAATCGCGTTAGCTCTTTGTCGCCAATCGGAATGATTGAAGGAACAGATTGTAATAATTTTTCTTTGTTTAAAGCAAGTTTGATCAATTCATCAAAAGAATGAGATTGGCCAACCACACTACTTGAAATAGTTTGTATTCTTTCCTTCAATGAAATAACATAATCTTGATGAGTTCTGCGTTCTACCAAGTTTCTTCGTGTGAGCTCTTTATTTTCATAAGGTTCGGCTTCAAAAATAACTCGGTATAAATTGTTGTCTGTTTCTTGAAGGTTTTTTAACACAGCAACAATGGTGTCCATTTCAGAATCCAGTGATTCATAATTGGATTGTAAAAATTCGATTTCTTTCTGTGCTTTTCTCGTTGAGTAATCTTCTATGAATGGATACGAAACAAAAATAATGATGCCGGCAATCAATAAACCTGCGGTCATATATTTCAATACCTTCAATAAAATTCCCTTTAGAGTTAATTCTATTTTCTGATATTGGAGCGTATTGGGGTCGTATTTGTATTTTGCTCTTTTACTCATGATTTGGTTGTTCCATGTGGTGGAAGGCTAAAGATACAAAAATAGGCCGATTTACTTTTAAAAATAAGGATATGAAAGGAAGGTGTCGAAAGCTCTAGAATTTCCCTCTCAATGCAAAAGTGAAGTTTCTCCCGAGTCCACTGACGCCCGAGGCAAATTGTTTGTAGTGGGTATCCAAGATGTTTTCTATTCCCAATTGAATACTCAGAGCGGGAGTTATTTTGTAGGTTGAGTATAAGTTGAATGTAGCCCAAGCTGGTGACCCGTCAACTGTTGCTTCCTCTGGATTGTCAGTGCCATCTGGTCCATAATCTTCTATTTTTTTCATGCCGTTGAATTGACTAGCAAATTGCAATTGCATTTTTTTACTCGTGTAATTGAGTGCAGCTCTTCCAAAAATTGGAGGAATATGTGACAAAGGAGTGTTATTCGTAAGATTTTCACCAACAGTATAGTTGATGGCTCCAATGAGTTTGAGGTAGGATGTAAAAGCAATTCTAATGTCAAAAGATGCGCCATAAATCATGGCTGAATTGATATTCTGATTGGAAACTAAATTTACTCTGTCGCCCCGATATACTAGGGAGTCATTTCCGTTTAATTCATAATTATTTAACACCAAGGCGTTGGTCAGTGAGGTGTAAAATCCTGCAGCTTTCAAATGAAGGTATTCTCTTTCCTTTTTTATCCATTTTTTCGAAATGTTTAATTCACCTGTGTAAACAAATTCAGGTTTTAGGTTGTTGTTAGGAACAACTAAATTGCCGTTTCTTTCAAATACTTTTCCGTAGTCGTCCACGTTGGGTGCTCGGAAACCAGAGGAGCCAATTAGTTCTATTCTTGCTCCGTTTTTTTCTTCGTATTTCACGCTAAAGCTTCCAGAAAGTGCTCCTGTATTAAAGTCAATAGTTTTGAAAGGGAAATCAGTGAAGGTAGAATCAGCTAACTCGGAGTAATTGACGAAGTGACTGTATCGAGCACCAAGGTTCACGACTACATTTTCTGTAATTTTTTTGTCGATGGTTGTGTAAAGAGCTAGTGAAGTGATTCTGTTCTCTCCTCCTGGATACCTGGTTTGGGTTGGATTTTTTACTCCAGTGATAATGTTTTCT
>CBFHZD010000016.1:24544-25650 GCA_965660305.1 Flavobacteriales bacterium
TACCGTGGCTGTTGAATTTACTTGGTTGTGTGTTACTTCTGCTCCGTAATAGACAACCTCGTGGTTGGATAGTTTTTTTAAAAAATCGGCATTCAAACTGTAAACAAACACATCTTCCATTTCGGTAAATCTGCTTGTAGATCCAAAGCTTCTTGAAATTCTATCCTCATCAATTTTTTGAAATGCCCCAATAATGGTGTAATAGTCAGAGAACTTAGTTTTGTTTTTGTTCTCGAGTTTCAGTGAAGTGAGCAATCTGTTTTGTGGACCATAGTGCCACTCTGAAAAACGCAAGGAACCATTTCTATATTCATTTAATTTGTCAAATCTATTGATGTCAGTTGAGGTTGAGAATTGTAAGTTTAGCCCGAGGTTTATTCCTTCTTTCATTTCGTAACTCAACTTCTGCAACACATCAAGCTGCTGGTAGCCTGTTCTTGGCATAGTGTTCTCATCCTCATTCATTGCTACAACATCTCCATTTTCTGTTATTCGGGTATATTCTTTAATTTTTCCAAAATCAGAATAGCCGTGCGTTCTATTCTTGCCCATTTTAAAATCGCTAAAAGAACTGAATGTTATGGAAGAGAGTGAGGCTAGTTTTTTTGAACCTAAATTAAAATCTACGTGATAAGTTTGTTCGCCATTTGCTGTTCCTAATCTAGCCATTGCATTGGCTGATAAGGCCAAGGTTGTGTCTAGGGAGTGTTCGGGATTTCTTGTATGGAAATGAATAACTCCACCCAATGCATCACTTCCGTATATCACAGATCCAGGACCGTAAAACACATCGGTGTTTTGCAAAATATTGGCATCTACGGTAATGGCATTTTGCAAATGTCCGCTTCTGTAAATTGCGTTATTCATTCGCACTCCATCCACTACAAGTAATATTTTGTTTGCTTCAAACCCTCTAATTATTGGGCTTCCTCCTCCAGATTGACTTTTTTGAACTAAGATGTTTGCATTTTTTTGCAACATGTCTGCCGAGGTTTGAGGAAGAGTTAGGTTAATGTCTTGAAGTGATATTTTGTTAATCCTTACAGACGAGAAATCTTCATGAGTATTTTCTCTAGGGGGCTTTATGTTAATTTGCGGAAGAAGTA
>CBFHZD010000016.1:25991-27953 GCA_965660305.1 Flavobacteriales bacterium
GGTTTTAAAAATTGCTTAATGTCAAGAAAGTGATTACTATATTTATTCCTTTTATGCCTTGGTATAGAAAAAATGAAAATGGTTATTGATTTTTGTAGCATATTCCTGATTAGAATAGTAAATTTGAATGACCAAAAACATCCCTAACTCATACTCAAGATGAAAAAATTATCGTTCCTTGTTTTTTTCTACTTTTCTCTGTTTTCTTTTGGTCAATCCATTGAGGGTAAATGGTACGGAAAAATTGATATACCTAATGTAATAATTGATTTGGAATTGGTTTTTTCTGAAGACAAAAATGAGTTAATTGTCAAGCAAGGTGCGTCTAAAGAAAGTTTAAAAGAGTTTGTTTTTGAAATGGATAGCTTCGATTTTTCTGATAACGAAGTTTACTTTTTGGTCAAAAGCATTGGCGCTCCTGTTGAATTTAAAGGGGAACTTGCAGAAGGAGATATAACAGGATACTGGAATCAGAGTTTTAATTCTTTTCCAGTTACATTCAATAGAAAGAAGGAAAAGCCAAAACCATTGTTTCGACCTCAAAGTCCTATTCCTCCGTTTGATTATTACACCGAAGAAATTGAGGCTTACAATGCAACCGACTCAGTTACTTTGTCGGGAACACTCACACTACCCACCAACGATGGTAAGCGATACCCAGTCGTGATTTTGGTAACAGGTTCAGGTCCTCAAAATAGAGATTCAGAGATATTTCAACATAAGTCATTTGCGGTAATTGCCGATCATTTGGCAAAACGAGGAATTGGTTCATTTAGGTATGACGACAGAGGCGTTGAGAAATCGACAGGAACCTATGCAGGGAGTGATTTACATCATTTTTACAGAGATTTAGGTGCTGTGGTTCAAGCTGTTTCTGAGAGAAAAGAAGTGAAAGAATTAGGAATACTAGGGCACAGTGAAGGAGGGATTTTGGCTCCTTGGTATGCGAGTGAACACAAACAAGAAATCGATTTTGTGATTTTATTGGCTGCTCCTGGAATGCCCGTTAGGGACATGATGCATTTACAAAGAGAGTTTACTTACAAAGGAATGGGAATGAACGAGGAGTTTATTCAAGAACAAAAGGAGCTATTTCTTGGTATAGATGAGATTGTATTGCATAATTCTGGAGAGAGAAAAACGAAGGAATTAAAGCTCTATTTGACCGATTATTTATCAAAAAAAGGACTGCAAGGAAGTGGGTTGGAAATCGAGGTGCAAAAAATCATGAGTCAAGTGGGTGGAGCTTGGTACAAAAGTTTCGTTTATATTCATCCTGAGCATTATTTAAAAAAATTGAAGTGCTCAGTTTTGGCAATTGGCGGAGGAAAAGATATTCAGGTTCCTCTTGAACCCAATATGAAGGAAATAGCGAATGCCCTGAAACAATCAAGAGGCAAGTTGTTTTCGCAACGTACGATTCAGTTTTGTAGCTTCGGTAAGCTCAATCATTTGTTGCAACCTGCCGATTCTGGTATGCCAGAAGAATACGCAAAAATAGAAACCACTATAAGCAGAGAGGTGCTGTTTGCCATTTCAGATTTTATAATAAAACAATAAATTAGGTATGAAGACTTTAAATCGTTTTTCTTGGATAGTTCTTATCAATATTTTTTTGGTCATCGTAGCGGGAAGTGTTGTACGAATGACGGGCTCTGGAATGGGATGTCCAGATTGGCCTATGTGTTTTGGTTATGTTATTCCTCCTACCCAGGAAGCTCAACTACAATGGGAGGAAGGAAAAGAGTTTGTGAAAGGACAAATGATTATTCATGAGGAAGCACTCTGGAAATCAAACTCAAAATTTGTGGCAACTCAAGAATACAACCCACAAAATTGGACAAAATACACAAAACACGATTATGCCATCTTTAATGTGTTTCATACCTGGACAGAGTATATAAATAGATTGTTTGGTGCCCTGCTGGGAGTTTTTGCATTAATTACAATTGTGTTGGCTGC
>CBFHZD010000016.1:28199-29259 GCA_965660305.1 Flavobacteriales bacterium
TATGTCTATTTTTGTGATGTTATTTCAAATTGTTTTGGGAACTCAAGTACGACAGCAAACTGATACACTTTTTAAGGCAGGAGTTCCACGCGAGAATATTGCCGATGGGTTTGATGAAATGTTTATCATCCACAGAACATTTTCTTACTTAGTCATTGCCAGTATAGTTTTTCTGTTTTACAAGCTATACAAGAACCCTCGATTTAAGGCACCTATTCGTTATTTAGTTGTGCTTACCCTGTTAGAAATCTCTGCAGGTATTATCATGTATTACTTTGGGATGAAAGCTTTTGCTCAGCCTCTTCATCTGTTAATATCTTTATTGATGTTTGGTTTTTTTGTCATAATATTTTATCGCCTTATGCCCCGCCTATCATTAAAAAAATAGGATATTTCAAAAAAAATGTAACTTAGTCAATCCATGGCTAATTCATCCGAAATAAAAGTAAATTATAAAATTCAATACCTACTTTTTCAGCTTATAGGTTGGGGCGGTTTAATTGTTGTAATTGCTCTTTTTAATATTAAACCAGCTGGTTTTACTTTCGATTTGTTTTTGTTTTTGTTGTGTGTTTTTATTCTTAACCTGGCATTGAGTCACTATTATCGTCTTTATGTAAACAAAAGACGCTGGCTACAAAACAAATTGACTAAACTTTGGCTAAAAATAGGAGTTTCGAGTACTCTACTAGGATTCCTATTTTCGTTAATTATCAACACCAGTAATTGGCTTGTTTTTGATACTTCCCCTTCTCTTGTGTCAATGAATGATTGGATTTTTGGAACCTTTATTTACTTCTTTTGGAATATACTTTATTTTGGATATCTTCTGTTTTATAAAGCTCGACTCATAGATTTTAAAAATATTCAGCTACAAGCTCTGAGTGCCGAAACAGAATTGAAAAATTTGAAATCTCAATTAAACCCGCATTTTATGTTCAATGCGATGAATAGCATTAGGGCTTTGATTGATGAGGACCCTGTTCGTTCCAAGCAGGCGGTAACCCAGCTTTCTAATGTGTTGCGGAATTCATTGGTGCACACCAAGAAAGAGTTGGTA
>CBFHZD010000016.1:29422-30097 GCA_965660305.1 Flavobacteriales bacterium
GTATATCTAAGATTAAACAAGGTGGAAAGCTGAAAATACATTCCAAGGAGGAAAAGGGATTTTATACAATAGAAATAATAAATCCTGGAAAATTATTGGAAAAAACTGACTCTGAGACAAATATTGGAATTAGAAATACACAAAAAAGATTAGAGCTTATTTACGGAAGGAAAGCAAAATTTCAGTTGATTGAAACTGATGGAAAAGTTGTGGCTCGAATAACATTACCTTTAAATAAAGAGAGATGAGAACAATCATAGTGGACGATGAGCGACTGGCAAGAAAGGAGCTTATTTCATTGCTTGCTGAGTACAGATTTATAGAAATTTTAGATGAATGTGCGAATGCAGATGAGGCGATAGTTTCGATTAAAGAGAATAAACCTGATTTGATTTTTTTGGACATTCAAATGCCCGAAAAAACTGGTTTTGACTTGTTGGAAGAGCTTGAGCATATACCAAAAGTAATTTTTATATCGGCTTACGATGAATATGCCCTCAAGGCCTTTGATGTAAATGCCTTGGATTATATCTTAAAACCCATTGACCCTGAAAGATTGAAGAAGATAATGGTAAAATTAGAGGAGCAAAATCAGAACGAACGAATACTTCCTACCTCTAAATTGGGTTATGGAGATCAGATTTTTATCAAGGATGGCGATAATTGCTGGTTTGT
>CBFHZD010000016.1:30110-41868 GCA_965660305.1 Flavobacteriales bacterium
GTCCGTTTGTTCGAATCTGTTGGGAATTATGTAAAAGTTTATTTTAATGACCAAAAGCCAATGCTGCTGAGGTCTTTGAGCAAAATTGAGGAAAGACTTGATGAGAAGGAGTTTTTTAGAGTGAACAGAAAGCATATCGTTAACATGACTTGGGTTGATAAAGTGGATAATTGGTTTAGCGGAGGACTTAAGCTTACTCTAAAGAACGGAGAAGAAGTTGAGGTGTCTCGAAGGCAAGCACAAAAATTTAGAGAAAATAGAAGTCTGTAATGAAAATAGAATTGGAAGAAAAATATCTTATCGCTGTGCATGCAGCCACAGAAGCAGCCGAAATTGTGCTAAACTATTTTAGAACTCAGGACTTGGGACTGACACTAAAGTCTGACAATTCGCCTGTAACAAAAGCAGATCTTAAATCTTCGGAATACATCATAAATAGATTAAAAGAAACCGGTATTCCGGTATTGAGCGAAGAAGGGAACGAAGTAAACTTTGAAAAACGAAAATCATGGAGTGAGCTATGGATTGTGGATCCATTAGATGGAACAAAGGAATTTGTTGCCGGAAAAGATAACTTTGCCATTAACATAGGATTGGTTAGAGAGGGACACCCAATTTTTGGAGTAATTGTTATTCCCGTTTTGGGCGAAGTGTATTTTGGGGGGAAGGAAATGGGTTCGTTTTTTACAACAACCTCAGATACCCAATTTAATAATTTGGAGAGGCTGCCAAGAAATAGAACTAAGAATGACACCTTGGTTGTAACAGGAGGAAAACAGACAAAAGAAGAATTTTTTAATTCATTTGAAGAGATAACAAAGAGGTACACATCCATAGAGTTTTTGAAAGTAGCTAGTTCAGTAAAGTTTTGTTTACTAGCGGATGGTTTGGCCGATATTTACCCAAGAGATTACCCATGTATGGAGTGGGATACTGCATCAGGACAAGCGATTTTGAACGGTGTGGGGAAGGATATTTACAGAAAAGACACAGGTATTCCTCTCCGCTACAATAAAGAGGATTTGTATGTTCCTAATTTTATTTCTTGCTGAGTTTTTATTCTGTTAATAAACCGTTAAGCGTTTGGTTTAAATTATTTTGGCATTGAAGTTGTAAATTATCTTTCCGATATTTGATTTAATCAAGTTCAAGTATTGGTAATTGAAAATAGATTCTTATTTTTAAAACTTATAAAAAGAAAAATTATGAAAAAAAGATACATTATCGGAGCATTTTTGGCTTTTGCCTTAACAGGAAATTCCTTTGCTCAGGACGACAACAATTTGGTTGAAAATCACAGTTTTGAGGGTACAAAAGGGAAGCTAAAGCGATTAAAGCAAGTAAATAAAGCAATGGACTGGTTTTCGCCTACAGCATTGAGAGCTGATTTATTCTCTACCTCTGCACAAGGTACAGAAATTGGTGTTCCAGATAATATTTATGGGAAAGAAGAACCTTCAGATGGAGATAATTATGCGGGAATAATTGCTTACTCTTACAGAGGAAAAGATCCAAGGACATATGTTTCTAGGGAGCTGAAAGAAAAGCTAAACAAAGGAGCTCGATATTGTGTTTCGTACAAAGTTAGCCTTGCTGATCTGTCAAAGTATGCAGTGAATAATTTGGGTGCATTCTTATCAAAGAATCCAATTGAGATAGATACCAAAAAGGATATTGTTTTGGGTAAGAAAGAAGAGTTTGTAAGAATTGCAGACAACAAGGTTTTTGAAAAGCGATACAGCTGGGAAAAAATGTGTGGTGAATTTGTTGCTAACGGAGGAGAGAAGTTTATCACAATTGGAAATTTTAATGAGACAACTGACACAGATTGGAAAAAGTTGAGAAAAAAGAAAGGTTTTAACGGAGCACAAATTCCTTATGCCTATTATTACATTGACGAAGTAGTTGTAAAGGTTCTTGAAGAAGGGGAGAAGTGTGAGTGTGGTGACATTGATGAAGCAGAGATAGAAAGAGTAGTTTACAGCAAGGCAAGTAGCTCTGTAGATGGATTTACTCCAGAACAAATAGTAGATAATTCAACGGTGTATTTTGCCTATTTGAAATCTGCTTTGCTACCAAGATCAAAAGAAGACTTAGATGTATTAGCTCTTACGTTAATAGAGAATCCTTCAATGAAATTGAATGTGTACGGACACATTACCAAAGATGAGGCACTTGCTGCAAGAGGGGATGAAATCCACCTTGACTTAGCAAGTAGAAGAATAAAAAATGTGGTGGAGTACTTAATGAGCCATGGTTTGGGTGAAGATAGATTTGAAACTGAAATTATGAATGATTCTGATCCAGAATCAACGGAAGGTACGCTCGTTGGTAAGGCTAAAAACAGAAGAGTAGGTTTTGCTTTACAGAAGTAAGTAAAAAACCAATAAGAACTGAAACCCCTCAAGAAGTTATTTTTGAGGGGTTTTTTATGCGCTAGTAATTTAGGAAAGTGCATCAGCAATTACAAAATTGCTGCCCGTTACCAAAATGGTGTCTTTAGGTTTTGCTTTCTTTTGGGCGGCCTCAAAACCATTTTTTACACTGGAATGGGCCGTGCCTGTTTTTCCCAGTTTAGACGCTATTGTTTTTAAGTCTTCTCCTTGAAGCACTCTTTCGTTTGTTGAAGAACAAAAATAGAATACGCTTTGAATAGGGAAGTGGGCAAACATTTCATTGTGAATTTTGTCGTTTGCCATTCCTACAACGACATGGATAGTTTCAGATTTTGATTTTTTTATTTCGTTGCACAAAATTCTTATTCCGTCTGGATTGTGAGCAGTATCAAAAATAGTGAGTGGAGTTTGTTTTACTACTTGGAACCGACCTTTTAGGCGCGTATTTTTTATCACATTCTTAAGTCCAGTATCACAATCCGATTCGGTAATACTGAATCCCAAAGAATTGAGAACAGAACACGTTTTCATAGCTGTTCTGGCATTTTCTTGTTGGATGTCTCCTAATAAATCTAGTTGGTAGGTAGTTCTTGATTCTTGGTCAGCAAAATAAATTTCAGCGTTATTCTCCTTTGCCAATTGTCGAAAAACTGGAGCAGTTTCATTTTGTGTTTTTCCTATTACAACTGGTGTTTTTTGTTTTATAATTCCTGCTTTTTCGGTGGCAATTAGCTCCAACGTGCTCCCAAGTATTGCGGTGTGCTCCAAAGAAATATTTGTGATAACCGAAACAAGAGGGTTTATAACATTGGTAGAGTCCAATCTACCTCCCAATCCGGTTTCTATGACATTGATGTCGGTTTTTTTTTTATTGAAATAATAGAAGGCAAGCCCAACTGTCCATTCAAAAAATGAAGGTCTTATATTGCTTAATTTTGGCTGAAATTCTTCAACGAAATCAACGACTTCTTTTTCAGAGATTTCTTCTCCATTTATTTTTATCCTTTCTCTAAAATCTACTAGGTGAGGAGAGGTATACAATCCAACGCTATAGCCGCTTTCTTTTAGCACAGAGGCAAGCATGTGAGAAGTAGAGCCTTTTCCGTTGCTGCCGGCTACATGAATTGTTTTGATATTCCTTTCCGGATGGCCCAGGATAGAACAAATGGATTTGATGTTGCTTAAATCGGCTTTATAGGCTTTCTGACCAATTTTTTGAAATTGAGGAAGCTGTGTAAACAGGAAATCAATCGTTTCTTGATAAGTGTTCACGTTGATTTATCGGAGTACGTAGTTTATAATTCTAAGTCCTTTGCTTAGTTCAGCTCTTCTGTTGTCCGGTTTAAATTTATATCTAAACCCATCTTTTTTGGCTTGATTAAGAAGCACTGGATCAGTGGTTGTCGTTTTTTTGTGATTGGATAAAACTTTCACATCAATTACAGAGCCTTTTTTGTCCACCGTAATTTCAATCACTACTTTTCCCTCTTGATCACGAGTAGGATTAACCACAGCAGGTGGTATGCCGTCTCCTGAGCCTAAGCTTCCAATCTTTCCTTTTACACCAGGTCCATTTTCTCCGTCACCAATTCCCTCGTTTTCTCCATTTCCGTCTCCATTGGCCTGTCCCGTTCCATTTCCTCCAAAAGCTCCATTTGCTAGAGCATCGGTATTTGGTTTTTTTTCGTTTGAATTCTTTTTTGTAGCACTTTCGCTTCGAGCTTTGTTTGATTTTTTTACCGGAGATTCTTGAGTCTGAGTCTTTACAGGGTCTACCTTGTTTACAGGTTGAGGGTCTTCGGTAGGTTCCGATGTTTTGCTTGCAGCGCTGCTTCCACCAGCAGAACTGGATCCAGCCGAAAAGTCCATTACCAACATAACGGGTTCTTCCTTTTTACCATCAGTAGACATTGAAAAAGCAAACAATAGCAAAACAACCAATACGTGAAACGTACCTGTAATTATTATTCCTAGTTTTTTGTTTTTCTTTTCTTGTTCACTCATAGTAGTTTGGATTTCATATTAAACGAAAAGTTGCACTGATAAATTGCGTTACATTACTTTTTAGACATCAATAACACCTTGAGTTGGTTTCTTTTGGAGATTTCGATGATATCAAAAACAGTTCCGTAATTGGAGTTTACATCACCATAAAGTTCAACTACCTTTTCCTCATCATTGGCAACTGCAGCAAGAATAGCTGATTCAATTTGAGCTAATTCTACCGTTTTGTTGTTCAGAGTTATGGTGTTATCAGGATTGATTACCACGCTGGCTAGGGCTGGTTTAGATGGCGATGAAGCTCCACCTTGAGGTAAATCCACATCTACTGCATTTTTGGCCAGGGCCGAAAGTATGATAAAGAAAATTAAAAGTAAGAATACAAGGTCTGTCATGGATGACATTCCTCCTTCAATTTTTATTTTATTTTGGCTGATTAAACTCATGTTTCAAACAATTTTTTTTGTCTATTTAGGAACTACACTGTACTCTGCGCGGAAGATTAAAGCGTTTTATTTACCTGGTTCTTCCAAGATATCGATGAATTCGATAGAGTGCGCTTCCATATTCTGAACCACCTTGGTTACTCTTGCAACTAAAAAGTTATAGAAAAAATAAGCTAAAATTCCTACAATAAGTCCAGCTACTGTGGTTACCATTGCCATCATTATTCCTTCAGAAAGAGACTCTAAAAAGTTGGCTTTTATTCCTGTGTTTTTTAAATCATAAAATACTTTGATCATTCCCAATACTGTACCTAAGAAACCAATCATTGGTGCAATTCCTGAAATAGTTGCGAGTGCGGAAAGGTTGTTTTCTAATTTTGACACTTCAAGTTTTCCAACATTTTCTACAGAAGCTTTGATGTCTTGCATAGGTTTTCCAATTCTAGAAACACCTTTGTCCACCATTCTAGCAATTGGACTATCTGTGGTTTCGCACAAGTTTTTGGCTGAATCCAATTTTCCATCTTGCACATAATCTTTAATTCTCGACATGAATTGTTTTTCATCATTTGAGGCTCTTCTCAAGGTCATGAATCTTTCCACAAAGATATAGATGGCATATCCCGACATCAACAAAAGAGGAATAAGGATGTACCAGGAATTAGATTCATTGATAATTTCCATTACAGACATTTCTGCTATTGTTGAATTTGCAACTGAATCCATTGCTGCTCCTGCACTTGCTGCTTCTTGTATCATATTGGTTTTTATTTGTTAGTTTTTTTTACGAGTTAAAAATACACAACTGTCGTGAATCTTAATTCGGTAGAATCTTTAATTGTAAACAGTATCATGTTAAGTTTTATTGCATAAAAAAACCTCCAAGAGATTTCTCGGAGGTTTTGTCGGGAATTATCTTATTAGTATTAAATATGCATCAAGTAAAATACACCGATGCCCGCGAAGTAACCTATTAGGGCTAGCCATGCGATTTTCTGTAAATACCAGAAGAACGAAATTTTTTCCATTCCCATAGCAACTACTCCGGCAGCAGAACCAATGATAAGCATACTTCCTCCAGTACCTGCTGCATAAGCTATAAGATGCCATTCGGGTGCATCAGTTAGCATGTTTGGGAACATCCCCATGCTGGCGGCAACTAACGGTACATTATCTACAATCGCGGATGCACCACCCAAAATCAATATAAATGGATTGATTCCGATACTTTCTACTACCGAGTCTCCAAAATCTAAAATCATTCCCAAAGATTCCAATGCTGCTACAGTCATTAATATTCCTAAGAAAAACAATAGACTAGGCATTTCTATTTTGCCCAAAGCAGTATGCACCGGACTGTGGTGGTTCTCAATGGCACCATGACTAAAGTTACGGCTACTAAAATATTCAGCAAAAATGGTAAAGATTCCTAATGAAAGCATCATTCCCATGTAAGGAGGTAGGTGAGTCAGAGTTTTAAAAACGGGTACTGCAACAATCAGAAGCAAACCGATATATAACATTCTTGCACCGTATTTATTGGTTTCGCCTTCGGTCTCTGGAGCTTCAAATTCTCCCTTGAATGCCGGTAAATAACTTGCGATTAGAGTCGGCAAAGCCATACAAGCCAATGAAGGTAAAACCAAGTATTCAATGAGTTGAAGTGTGGTTACTTTTTCTCCCATCCAAAGCATTGTGGTGGTTACATCACCAATAGGAGACCAGGCTCCACCTGCGTTAGCCGTAATGATAATCATTCCTGCAAACCACATTCTATCCTCTTTTGAGGTAACTAGTTTTCTTAATATGGTGATGAGAACAATTGTAGCTGTTAGGTTGTCAATAATGGCCGAAAGAATGAAAGCTAAACTAGCTACAATCCACAGGAGTGTTCTTTTTTTATTGGTTTTAATGAACTTTTTAATAGTCGCAAAACCATCAAAATAATCAATGATTTCGACAATGGTCATGGCACCGATAAGAAAGATCAAAATTTCACAAGTTTTTCCAAAATGATGAAGTAAGACTGTTTCCATGCTGGAAGCCTCTTTTCCGTGCTCCGTAATTTCAAATACGGGAAGGTGAGAAACGGCAACCACCGCCCAGGCAGCTCCCATCATGAGGAGTGCAGGTACCAGTTTATCAATTTTTAAGTTGTGCTCTAGGGTAATGGCTAAATAACCCAATATGAATATTACGACTACTACTAATTCCATGGTTTGTGATTTTTAGATAAGTTGTTTTAAGGCGATTTCAAACGCTGTTTTTGCAATGTTCGTTTTCGAACTGGATACGTTGTATGTTTTTTGAATCGCATCCTTGATTACATTCGAAGTGTCCTCAAAAATAGATGCATCTGTCATTACTGGCGGTAAATCATTGGACATGAGGTAAGCGAATACTCTTGCCATTCCACAATTGGAGATGAAGTCAGGGATGATGCTTATTTTGCTATCAGTATATTCTGCGATTGGTCCAAAGAATATTTCTTGATCCGCAAAGGGTACATTGGCACCGCAAGCTATCACTTCCATTCCTGCTCCAATCATATTGTCTACTTGATCTTTTTTGATTAATCGAGAGGCAGCACAAGGAATAAATACTTCTGCATTTAATTTCCATATTTCCTTGTTGATTTGTTCAAAAGGAATCATGTCTGGGTGAGAAAGGGCATTCCCTTTCTTGGTCAAGAATAATTCTCTGATTTCTTCCAATGAATATCCTTCATTGTTGATAAGACCTCCGTCTCTGTCAATAATCCCAACAATTTTCGCTCCGCTTTGGGCCAAATAATAAGCTCCTGCAGAACCTACATTTCCCCATCCTTGAACAATGACTCTTTTTCCTGCTACAGTTCCACCATAAATGTCGTAATAATGCTTGACTGATTCAGCGACTCCCCATCCGGTAATCATGTCTGCAACTACATATTTGTTAGCTGCTTTTGGCGTATAATTTTCATCCTCAATTACCTGCAAAACACCTCTTCTCAATTGTCCTATTCTATGGATTTTTTGAGGTTCTGTAGGTTGAAAGTGTCCATTAAATACTCCCTCTTGTGGGTGCCACACACCACAATCTTCGGTCATAGGGATTACTTCATGTATTTCATCTACATTCAAATCTCCTCCTGTTCCGTAGTAGTTTTTTAATAAAGGGGCTACGGCATGGTACCATCTTTTTAGCACTCCTTCTTTTCTGGGGTCATTTGGATCAAAATTAATTCCTGATTTCGCTCCTCCAATTGCGGGTCCGGATACTGAGAATTTCACCTCCATTGTTTTTGCCAAAGAAGTAACCTCATGCTTGTCCAATCCAACTCTCATTCTTGTTCCACCACCGGCAGCTCCACCTCTCAGTGAGTTGATCACTACCCAACCTTCGGCTTCTGTTTCTGAATCCTTCCACTCAAAAACAATTTCTGGTTGTTTGTTTTCAAATTTATCTAATAAGTCTTTCATTTTATTGTGATTTAAAATTGACGGATAATGGCAGTCAAAAAATAATTATCGAAAGTAGTAAAAGAACTACTTTGTAACAAGCATTACTGAAATTGCCTTTGGTTTTTTTAATAAAAAACCGCTAGACCTCAAGGGATCTAACGGTTTTTTCTTTTTTTTTCTTTTTTTAGTTTTTACATCGAATATCCTGACTTCACATCAACTGGATTAACGCACAATACCGGGATTTGTTCCTTATTCGTGATGATGTCTTCTTCTCTTCTTGAGGCGAATAAACTTCCAAAAATATTCCATTTCAAAGAGTTGATGATAGCAATTAAATCAGCATCATTTTCTTTAGCATACTTAATAATTTCTTTTTCAAAATCAGTTTTGGGTTCGGTAATCACAATGTTTAGTTCCATCCCCTTTTCTAAGAAGTATTTTTTTGCAAATATCACATTGTTTTTCAACTTAGTGTACAATGAATTATCTGTTTCGTGCTTTGCAATGATGTGTACTTTTGAGTTGAAATATTTTGCTATGTCTGCTACTTCATCCAATTTCTGCTTGGAATCTTCGGTCATGTCCAACGGAACTACGATATCGTCATATCCTGTTTCTTTGATGCCTTTTTCCTGAACTACGATAAATGGTTTTTCTGAATGAGAAACCACTTTCATTGCATCTCCTCCTGTCACTGTTTGGATAAAACCTCTTGGGCCGTGGGTTCCCATCATGATAAGTTGAGCGCCAACTTCGCTTGCAGCTTTTCCTATTTCGGTAATGAAATTTCCAATTTTTACCACAACATGTGTTTTTGTTTCACCCAGATTCCTTTCGTTTATCTGTTTCGTTAGTTTTATTTTAGCGGTATTTACCTCTGCCTGCTCTCGTGCTACATGCAATACAAATACCTCTGACTGTGATGCTTTAGCAAGTAGAAGGGCATGATCGATGGCGTTGTCTGAAACTGAGGTGAAATCTGAAGCCACCATTATTTTGTTAATGTTCATTATCGGTTATGTTGTGATTGTGTAATAAATGTATGATAAATTTTATTAAAATCAAAAATACTAATTTTGCACCATATCTTAACTTAATTGTCGAATATTATTACTTTAGGACAATAGATAAAATCTGTTTTTTTGGAATTAAAAGAAACCATATCCAACGTGTTAAAAATATTGCCTGACTCTCCGGGTGTATACCGCTATTTGGATAAAAAGGGAACGGTAATTTATGTAGGTAAGGCAAAAAACCTAAAGAATAGAGTGCGTTCTTATTTCAATACAAAGAAGCATCAACAGGCAAAAACTCAAGTGCTGGTAAGTAAAATAGAGGAGATAAAATACATTGTAACTCCCACTGAATATGATGCTTTGCTCCTGGAAAATACATTGATAAAAAAACACCAGCCGCGTTATAATATCCTGCTCAAAGACGATAAAACATATCCTTATGTTTGTGTAAAAAAGGAACGATTTCCTCGTTTGTTTTCTACCAGAAATGTGATAAAGGATGGGTCAGAATATTTTGGTCCATTTACAAATCCCAAAGTGGTGCGCGTGGTGATTAATTTACTCAAAGAGATTTATCCCATACGAACATGTAATTTTAACCTATCGAAGGAGAATATTGGAGAAGGAAAATTCAAGGTGTGTTTGGATTATCACCTAAAAAAATGCAAAGGCCCTTGCGAAAACTTGCAGTCGGAGGAGAATTACAATGAAAATATTGCACAAATAAAGCAAATCCTGAAAGGAGAAACCAAAACAGTGATTGATTATTTGAAAGGTGAAATGATGCGATTTTCTGAAGAATTAGAGTTTGAGAAAGCTCAGGAGATGAAAGAGAAAATAGAACTGCTGAAGGATTATCATTCAAAATCTACGGTGGTGAATCCTAAGATAAATGACGTGGATGTATTTACTATTGATTCAGATGTAAATGCGGGTTATGTGAACTTTATTAAGGTGATAAATGGAACTGTTGTGCAGTCGAGTACCATCGAAATCAAGAAAAAACTAGAGGAAACAAATGAAGAGATGCTTCAGTTGGCTATTCTGGAGTTGAGAAACAAATTTAGAAGTAAGTCCAAAACAATCTTTACAAACATCGAGGTGGATTATGGATTGGATGAGTCAGTAAAAATGATTGTTCCTCAAATTGGAGACAAGAAAAAATTGATAGACTTTTCGATGAATAATGTGAGGCAATACAAATTCGACAGGCTAAAAACCCTGAAGATTGTGGATCCAGAAAGGCATGCAAACCGAATCGTAGATCAAATTCAGAAAGACTTGCGACTGAAAGAAAAACCATTTCATATCGAGTGTTTTGATAATTCTAACTTCCAGGGGACCAATGCGGTAGCAGCTTGTGTGGTTTTTAAAAACGCAAGGCCTTCAAAAAAGGATTACCGTCATTTCAATATCAAAACAGTAGAAGGTCCCGATGATTTTGCATCGATGGAAGAAGTGGTGTACAGGCGATACAAAAGACTGCTTGATGAAAACCAACCTTTGCCTCAGTTGGTTATTGTAGATGGAGGAAAAGGACAATTGAGTTCGGGAGTAAAAGCTCTGAATGATTTGGGTTTGATGGGCAAAATAGCCATTGTAGGAATTGCCAAAAGGTTAGAAGAAATATTTTTCCCTGGGGATTCGGTTCCTTTGTACATCGACAAAAAATCGGAATCGCTAAAAACCATTCAGCAATTGAGGAACGAAGCTCACAGGTTTGGAATTACACACCACCGAAACAAAAGGAGCAAGAATGCTTTTGGCACAGAGCTCACAGAAATAGAGGGAATTGGTGAGAAAACGGCCGAAGTGTTGCTCAAACAATTTAAATCATTGCTCCATGTGAAAAAAGCAAGCGATGAACAACTTCTAGAAGTCATCAATCAAAAACAACTGAGAGCATTGAGGGAATACTATAAATAAACCCTTGGCAGTCATGTGCAATTTTTTAATAGATTTCCTTCTTCACTTTACCGACAGGATCATTCAGAATTTTTTATATTTGACTAATCAATACACACTATGGAAGAAGAATCATTTGATTTTCGTGAAGAAGCAGAATTTGTAAGTCCCGAATCGGATTTTGAAAAAGTATTACGTCCTAAATCATTTGATGATTTTACGGGGCAGAAAAAAGTAACAGACAACCTACAAATTTTTGTACAAGCAGCTAAACAAAGAGGCGAGGCGCTTGATCATGTTTTGCTCCATGGACCTCCTGGACTTGGGAAAACGACACTCTCAAATATCGTAGCCAATGAGCTAGGTGTGGGCTTCAAAGTAACCTCAGGTCCAGTACTGGACAAGCCTGGTGATTTGGCAGGATTGCTCACCAATCTGGAAGAAGGAGATGTTTTGTTTATTGATGAAATCCATAGATTAAGTCCTGTGATTGAAGAGTACTTGTACTCTGCTATGGAGGATTTTAGAATTGATATCATGATTGATTC
>CBFHZD010000016.1:41968-55384 GCA_965660305.1 Flavobacteriales bacterium
CCCAATGCTCGTTCCGTGCAAATAGAATTGAGTAAGTTTACGTTGGTTGGCGCTACTACTCGTTCTGGCTTGCTGACAGCGCCACTTCGGGCAAGATTTGGAATAAACTCCAGGTTGGAGTATTACGACTCTAAAATATTGACAGATATCGTTGAACGTTCAGCTGGTATTCTGGATGTGCCTATTGAGTATGAAGCGGCTTATGAAATAGCAAGCAGAAGTAGAGGGACTCCAAGGATTGCAAATGCTTTGTTGAGAAGAGTAAGGGATTTTGCTCAAGTTAAAGGAGATGGAAGTATCGATAAAGCAATCACAAAAATAGGGCTTGAAGCACTGAATGTAGATGCCAATGGACTGGATGAAATGGACAATAAAATTCTTTCAGCTATTATCGAAAAATTTAAAGGTGGACCTGTGGGGCTCAAAACCATTGCGACTGCAGTAGGTGAGCAAGATGGAACGATTGAAGAGGTTTACGAACCTTTTTTGATAAAAGAAGGGTACTTGATGAGAACTTCACGAGGTCGACAAGCTACCGAAAAGGCTTTCAGGCATTTAGGGATTGACAAGGGTTTTTCTCAGGGAGGTTTGTTCTAGAAGGGCTTGTTGAGGTTCAGTTTTTCAAATATGGAGTTACTTGACTTAATACGGTTGTTTTCTTTTCTTAACCAACTAAATCAGAGGCTTTAGTGTTAATCCAAGATATGCCAAGACTGTCTTGAGAACTATCTTATTAGTATATCATCTTGAATTTTGTGCAAAGGTTAATGTACCGAAATTAGGGCAGATTCGATTTGCTTAACTTTAGGTTTGTCACTGAGCAAAAACAAACGTTTTTATTCTCTTATTAATATTTTTCGTTTGGTTTCCTTGTTTCCATTCTCAAAATATTTAATTAGAACAGTATCAACATTCATTGTATCGGCATTGGTTAATTCTAAATCCGATATGCCATTACTTAAACTTGTAAATGTCTGTGTACTATCAGAAAAATCAGAAACTATCCAATTTTGTTCATTGGCATAAAACCAAGTCTCTCCACCCATAAGTTTCAGTTCAATTTTCAAAGAACCGCCTTCGGGTATAATAGCTCTAAAGGAATTGTTTTCTTCGGTTACTCTTAAAGTATCCACTCCAAATAGAATATTTGTTCCATAAGCTCCATTTTTTGGATATTCGATATTGGAGGTTTCGGAAGTTTCCTTTTTACAACTGAATAGAGTAACAAGGATTAAAATTAGATTTAAATATTTCATTTTGTAATGGTTTGAAACTTGATGTCATCAGTAAGTTACGAAAGATTAGGTTTAAAACCTAGTAGGTCAAAGGTGTAATTTCCAAATCCTTGATCTACCTCTTCAACTAATTGTAACTTAAAAGAGAGTGAGTAATCTTTTTGGGTTCGCTTTGAATTAACCAATATGTCTGATGTTTTTATTACACTTGGGTTTTAGTGTATCGCTATTTCAGGACGGGACAAATTTTCCATAAAAAAAGCAGTGAATCAATCCACTGCTTTTTGTTTAACTTTTGTTGAGGTTACTGTTTTTTTACTCTTACCGCATTCATTCCTTTCATCCCCATTTCTAGCTCAAACTGAACTTTGTCGTTCTCGAATAGCTCTTCGGTTGTGCTACTAATGTGAACGAAATATTTTTCGTTGGTCTCGTTTTCTTTAATGAATCCAAATCCTTTTTCATCGTTAAAGAACTCAACAACTCCTTGTCTTATTGGATCTGGTTCTGGAGCCGCTTCTCTGGTTGGCACACCAATCACAATGTCTTCGGCCTCTATTTCAACTTTCTTTTTTGTTGGGTCTGGCGGTGTGTCTGTAATGTTTCCAAATTCATCCACATAAGCCATCATGCTCTCTAGTCCAGAGTTTTTCTCTTCCTCTTTTCTTGCTAATTTTCTAGCTTCTTTTTCTTGACGTTTTTTCAGACGTTTTTTTTCTTTTTCTTTCTTGTTGTAAGTTTCCTGTGATTTGGCCATGTATCAGTTTAGTTTTTGCTTCATCATTCCAATGGACGAAGTTCCATTTTGTAGAAGATTAGCAGTTTGCAAATATACTCGATTTTCTTTGCAACTCAAAATCGTTTCAATAACATTTGATTAACTTTACTGAATCAATTCAAAAGCACGTCATACAGCCTTGATAAAACAAAAAGCCTACGAGCTTGGTTTTATGTTCTGTGGAGTCTCTCGAGCAGAGTTCTTGGAGGAGGAAGCTCCGAGGCTAGAAAAGTGGTTGAGTTCCAATATGCATGGAAACATGAGCTACATGGAAAATCATTTTGATAAACGATTGGATCCGCGATTGCTCGTAGATGGCGCAAAATCGGTGGTGTCGCTTGCCCTTAATTATTACCCCGAAAAACAGCAAGTAACGGATTCCTATAAACTATCTAAATATGCTTATGGAGAAGACTATCATTACATCATCAAATGGAAATTGAAAGAAATGATGAAATTCATTCAGCAAGAAATTGGAGAGGTAGGAGGTAGAGTTTTTGTAGATTCTGCTCCAGTGCTCGACAGAGCTTGGGCAAAAAAAAGTGGACTGGGATGGATTGGAAAAAATACTAATTTGATAAACAAACAAGCAGGATCTTTCTTTTTTATAGCTGAACTAATTATTGATTTGGAACTAGAACCTGACGGACCGGTGAAGGATTATTGTGGAACATGCACCGCTTGCATAGACGAATGTCCCACTGATGCAATTCCAGAACCTTATGTGGTAGATGGCTCCAAATGTATTTCGTATTTAACGATAGAGCTAAAAGACGAGATAATCCCCAAAGAGTTTCAGGGCAAGATGGAAGATTGGATGTTTGGATGCGACATTTGCCAAGATGTGTGCCCATGGAATAGGTTTTCAACTCCACATAACGAACCCTTGTTAAACCCAAAAGATTACTTGCTAGGTTTGAACAAAAGAGATTGGGAAGATTTGACAGAAGAGGTGTTCAGGGAGTTATTTAAAAACTCAGCTGTGAAACGAACAAAATTTGATGGATTAAAAAGAAATATAGATTTTTTGAAAAAGTAAAATTTTCAATTTCTGTCTAACCTTGATCGGAATCTAGTTTTTTAAGATAGCCTTTGATGCTCGAGCAGCCAGAGAGTCTTTAATTGAGTTTAAAATCCTAAGTTCATAATTTACATTGCCCCAGCATTTTATGCCGACATCCCTTTGTAGAGGAGCGAACAAGCACTGAAAGCAACGAATACGAAAATTATGAAGGCTTTGTCTTCCTTCGATTATGCCCAGGCATAGAATTTTATGCTTTCAAGATTCAGAAAAATAGTTTTGATTTACAATAAGTTGTCGTATAAATGTAGAGCGTTACAGTGCTAAATAATCAGTAATTTTATAAATTAATTTAGCATGTACTTTTAGTTACATCAAGTATTCTAAAAAAAACAATTTGTCATGAAGCCAATTTTCACTTTTTTATTAGTCCTAATATCTTCTACTTATTTTTCACAATCGTTAACCCTATCGTCTTCGGGAGAAACCGGTAATTCGGGTACGAACTGGACTAAAACCGGGACTAATCCAGTGATTATTTCTGCTACTGGCACAGCAACAATTAATACAAGCGTAATTGAGGACGTTCTCAATGCAGGTTCGGACATTGTTATTCAGGGAGCATATATAATATTGAATGATCCGATTACAAAAACAAGTGGTGCCAACGCAACCTTAACCCTGAGGTCTCAAGGAGCAACCCAATATGCTGCTAGGATAAGAGTTCTTAAAAACATTCGTTCTAACTCTAATAAATTGAACCTTATCCTCTGGTCCGATTATGACAACGACAATACAGGGGGTGTTGAACTTGATTCAATTGACATTACGACTAATGGTGGTCATGTTTGGATGGGAGGTAGTTCAAGTACTTCCGGAACTTCTACTTGGAATGGACTAACCGTAGGCGATGGACCCTCTGTGGCAAATGTAAATTCAAACTGGAATTCGTTAAGAATGTGGGCGGACATTACTACCGATGGCGGTGATATTTTCATTTGGGCAGACGAAACCATTGTGGGTAATGGAGGATCTAGTGGATTGGCAGGTGTGGAGTTTAGAATGGATAGGAACAACAATTTAAATGCAGATTCTGGAGCTATTATTTTAGTTTCAGATGACTTTCATGGAGAGGCAAACCTCACTACCACAGGTCACTTATATGTTGCACCTCATGGCGGAGCTTATGGGAGTAATGTGGATTGGAATCACGATAACGGATCGCCAAACATTAACTTGTCAGGAACTTTTGAATCTTTAAATATCAATGGGTTTGCGAATTTAGGAGGCTTCACCCTTGGTTCTTATGATGGAATGACTGGAATCGATTTTACAAACTCCTCTGCCGTAACCATAACTGATGCCATTGAAATTAAAGGCTCCATTGCAGTACATGCAGGAGTTATTAATGTTAATGAAGACCTAACCACTAACGCTATGGGAGCTGGGATTTTACTTAAATCAAATGAATTGTCTTCACCTGTAAATGCAACAGATGGTTTGATTTATCTCTATACCAACAAGAATCTCACCACGAATGGTGGAGATGTTATTTTATGGTCTAACACCACCAATAGAGCTACAGGACAAGCTAATAATGAAATAATTTTGGATGGTTCCAATACCATCAATTCAGCCGGTGGGAAAATTGTGTTGGCTGGAGGTTTAGATGATGGAAGTAATGGTGGAATTCCTAACGATGATATTCCTGATGGTTATGCTTATCGTGCGGGTTATACCGGAAGTGCTATAGATATAAGAACTAATGTAAGCTTGCTTTCTGGAGGTGGTGATGTCATCATTAAAGGGCATGCAGACCCTGGTTTGGGCAGTTACGATGCTTCAAAAAGGGGGAATGGTGTGGATGTCAGTGCTGGATTTGTATTAAACTCAGGCACAGGGACTATCACCATTGATGGAAAATGTGGAAGTGACCATGGAATTGAATTTGCACAAGGTCAAATGGCTATGACCTCTGCCAGTACAAAAGATACCGCAATTTCCATTACGGGAGTTTCTGAGATAGGTTTTTCAGGCATATTAGTTAATCATGAAATCGGTTCAGGAGCATCGCTTATTCAGTCAACCGGGCTCTCAGGAGGTGATATCGTAATTACAGGAAACTCTAACGTGACCACTGAAAATGGATTGTGGTTTGGTTTTTATGATGCCGGTAGCACACTTCAAATCTTAAGTCAGTCTGGCGATATCTCGTTATCTACAAATGCAAACCTTTATTTAAAGAATCAAAATGTTTATTTAGGTAATCGCAAAGATGCAACTGCGGTCAATGGAATTTTACCTACCGTAACTTCATCTTCAGCCAATATTGATATTATTACTGATGAGATCGAGGAGAACTCTGGAGATAAATTGATAATCTCAACCACTGGAGCTCTTAAAATTGCCCCAAACACAAGTTGGACTTCCGACTTTGTTGTGGGAACAATTATGAATTTTTCTGGGACAATTACATCCAACCATTTCGTTGGTGCAACTGAATCAGCTTGGCTAGAAATTAAAAATATAAATACCCTGTCAGGATTAACTTTAAATAAAAATGGAGCCAATACAGGTGCAGATTGGGCTGTAGATACTGAACTGAATGGACCGTTAAGTATTTTTGGAAGCAGGGTTCAGTTAAAAGGTGATGTGACAATTAATGCTTCAAACGCCCATATACTGTTGAAAGCTGCTCAAGATATTTTGGTTGGAGATGACCTAGATATGCAAACCAATGGGGGTGATATTATTCTTTGGGCAGATAGTGATAGTATTGGAAATGGAAATATTGCTGTTGGAAATAATACAACCATGAACTCCACAAATGGTCTTGTTGCAAGTAGTTTGTCAGGAGGAGGTAATATAGTACTTGCCGGAGGTTTTGACGATGGCAGCAATGGTGGTATTGCAAATGATGGAATTCCTGATGGCTATGCTTTTAGTAGTACCACAAACGGAATTATGCTTGGTAACACAGCAAGTGATGATGCAACTACTATCCAGTCCGGAGGTGGAAATGTTATAATTAGGGGAGAAAGTACGAACAATGCCACTGGAAATAATTTACCCAATAACATTGGAATATTTAATTTTGGAAAGTTGATGATAAACTCTGGTCAAGGATCCATTGCGATAAATGGGAAAAGCGCAGGTTTTTATGGAGTGAATTTTACAACCCCGGTTAATAATATTTCAACCGGAGACAAGTATCTTAGCCTTATCTCTGATAAATCCGCTGGAAATGCTGTATCCATCACAGGAGTATCTTCGGCCTCTTACGGAGTAGTATTTAACTATGAGAATCCTAAAGAAATATTAGCTACTGGAGGAGGAAAGATTGAAATTACTGGAGAGGGTAACAATTATGGAGTTTTTCTTCAGAACCAAGATATTTTAGCAAATTCAGGTGCTATTTCATTGAACGGAGGAGACAAAGGAATTTTTGTTGCTTCCTCTGGTGTTCGATTTGGCGCAAAAGCTGGATCTGATATTGCTTCAAGTACTTCGGATGTCTTGATTTCTGGAAATGTAATTAATTTGCAAGGAACCAATAACAACAATAAAGTAACTACCTCAGGTGCACTTACTATTGAACCCGCAACAACAAGTTTTGATGCTGCCTTTTCTACAGAAAAATTACACTTTGATCCTATGATAAGCGAATTGGTGTTGGGTAAACCATCAAATACAGCCAATATTACTCTTGGTAATCCAGCTTCAATTTCGGGGCCAATCTCTATTTACGGAGGAGATATTGATTTAAATAATCTAACAGTATCTGTTGGGCAAGGTGATATCAAGGTTCTTGCCTCAGGGAACATCACTGATAATTCGAGTGATTCCCATTTAGAACTTACTACGCAAGGTGGCAATATTTTACTTGCATCAAACACAGATGGCAGTAATGGTGGATATATTCTGATAGATGAAACAGTCAATAATTCAGATATAGATCGGCCTACCTTTATAAGTAACGGTGGAGACATTACACTTGCAGGGGGTAATATTTCGGGCTCTGGATTTGCGAAAGGTACTTCCTCCTATCAACGAGGTATTGCTTTGGCAGGTCCTAAAATTCATTCTAATGGTGGAAGTATTTCAATTAAAGGTGAAGCTTATGGCAAAAATACAGGAATTTATTTTGGCCAAAATAACAATCCTGACATAGATGCTGACACAGGTAGTGTATACATACATGGAAAACAAAATAATGAGAGTGATGCTGGATCCGAAACACATGCTGTTCTTTTTAATGCTCCCATCTTCACATCAATTACTTCTGCGGCAACAACGGGTAATGCAATTACTATAATAGGAGAGGCTATAAATCACAGAGGTATTTCCTCTGTAAACGAAATGAGAGTGTCCTCAACTGGAGATGCTTCAGGTGATAATGGAAAGATTTTTATTTCAGGTCAAAGGGGTAGTTCACTCGTATGGGGTGTGGCCTTTAACGGTGGTGGGTATATTTTATCTAAAGCGGGGCCCATAGAAATTGAGACTAAACATGACCCTTCAAGTACAGCCAATCAAGGATATTTATATCTGCCTGGGGTAACTTTAGGAAGTTTAGCCAATTCATCTGTGCTGTCTTCTACAGCTAACATTACATTTAGATCTGACCTGTTGCAAACTTCAAGTGACCCTACGAATGTTAATACCAATGGTTCATTCACCGTAGAGCCTTATCAATCTAGTTTTGGTTCGAGTCATTATCTTCAAGGTAATTCAATCAGTTATCCACCACTTTCTGGTTATGTGCTAAACGGAAATAGCCAAAATCTCTCAGCCCTTACTATCGGTAAGGCTTCGAATACAAGTAATATCACAATTGGAAGTGCGACTTCTGTAGCCGGTCCAATTAAAATTTATGGAGGCGATGTAACAGTAAGTTCGACTATTGCGAGTTCAACAAATGATTCCATATTAATTTCAGCATCAAATGCTATTTTATCAGACGGAGGAAGCATTACCTCTCAAGGAGGGGATGTTGTTTTAAATGCAGATAATGATGCTAGCAACGAAGGAAATATTGCATTAGCCTTTTTCGATATAAAATCGAATGGGGGGAATATCACTTTAGCCGGTGGAGCCAACGCGGATTCCTACGCAGTAGGAACCACTACCGCTACCACAATTAATAAAGGTATATACAGAGGTGTTTTTCTAGATAAAACCGAGTTAAATGCATCTGGAGGGAATATAATTATTAAAGGAAAAGGATGGCAAGGAACTGCCTTATCCTCTGATTTCCCTATTGGTGTTGATGTTGTAGGATACGGAGATGGATTAGTAAATGGTACTGAAATAAAAACAGCTGGTACCGGAACAGTTTTGATTGATGGAATTGGTGGTAATTTGAATAGTAATTCTTCATACAACCCGGGTGTGAACTTTTTCCTAGATGCAACAAATATAAGCGCAGGGAAACAACACACCATCACTACAGATAGCGGATCAATAACAATTAAAGGTTTAGCAGGTAACGGAAGTACAACTAACAAAAGAGGAGTTTCTTTAGATGGTGGAGTAGCTTCTTTTCAAACAAGAACTGGAGATGTATTGATAGAGGGTTCTGCTCCAGCCAACAACAAGGGCTTGGTGATAATTTCTGGGGCATCAGCGGAGATAGGAACTGATTCAATAACTTCTGGAGATATTTTAGTTAAAACAAATTCCCTGAACTTTATAGGTGATGCCAACGTGAATACCTCAGGAACTATTGTTTTAGAACCACTTGATAACAGCTTTGACGGAGTTTTTACTTACGAGAATATCAATTTGAATAGTGCCTCAACTGGACTAACCATTGGTAAAGCCACCAACACGGCTAACATTACCATGGCGGAACCTGTTACTGCAGCAGGTCCAATCTCTATTTTCGGAGGAGACCTTTCAATCAACGATTCGCTGATTGCAACTGATAGTGATGTTAGTCTTAATTCAACAGGAAATGTAACGCAAACAGCAGCCATCCTAGCAAATACTTTGAGTTTGGAAGGAAGTGGAGATTTCACCTTACAACATGCTGCTAATAATGTATCTACTGTTGCAGGAGGAACAAGCAGTAATCGTATAGGTAGTCTTGCCTACCGAGATGCCGATAGCCTTGAAATAGGAACTGTTGGTTCACTAAATGGACTATTTACTGCTGATAGTTTATTGGTAGAAACTGAAAATGGAGACCTTATTTTATCTCAAGATATCAATACCACCAGTACTTCTGACAATGCTATTGTTTTGAATGCGGGAAGAAATGCAGTGATAGGTTCAGTGAGTGGTGGCGATATCAAAGTAGTTGGTAATCCTACAGTGAATACAGGTACAGCTGGAATTGCAAAATTATTTAGTGGAAGCGAGGCAGCTAGTTCAGGATTATCTGCTCTAGTAGGAGTCAATAATTCTCGTAATGGTGTAGATGAAACGACCACAACTTTCTCGCCCACTTTAGGAGCGGGTAATTATGCTTTGTACCGTTTTACTATCATTCCAGAGCCTGCTGCTTTTCAAGAAAATATTTCTGTAAGCAACACTACCATTGGAAAGCGCCTATGGTATAACTCAGATGATTCTACTTCCTCACAAATTACCTGGCAGGTACCAACTACGGTGGATACCGTTGATTTCTTTGTCTTTGGAGGCGGAGGTGGAGGTGCTGGTGGAACAGCAGGTACACGTGGTGGTGGCGGTGGATCTGGCGCAGAAGTAAGGCGTTTGAACACTTTTCCTGTTACTCCAAATCAGGTTTTCAACTTTCAAATTGGAAAAGGAGGTTATAGAGGAACGGGAAATGCCGATGGCTCAGATGGAGAGAGTAGTTTTATTAAGGAAGGCTCTACAACAATTGTACAAGCAAATGGAGGTAAAAAAGGAATACGTGGAGGTGCTGGCGGAACGGGTGGTGCTCCACCGAACGTAGGTTCTGGGGGCACCGTTTTGAATGCAGGACAGGCCGGTCAAACGGGGTCTAATTCTGGAGCTTCACCAGCTAATGTGGTGGAGTTAGATAATTCAGGCTCTCAATGGGATTTTCATAACCTTCAAATAGCTGCTGGTTCTGGTGGCGGTGGTGGAAGAAATTGCTATTCTGGTTCTGGATCATCCTTCAGCTCTGGTGGGTCCTGGAATACCGCTGCTACAAATTTCACAAATGGAAACAGAGCTGGTGGTAATGGCGAAGGTGGAGATAATGATTATCCAAATAATTCCAATGGTTCTATCCATGCTACAGTTAACTCCGGAAGCGGTGGTGGAGGTGGAGGCTATGTACCTTCCAATAGTGGTGCTGGAGGTGGTAATGGAAGCTCTGGAGGGATTATCCTTTTCTATGAGGTCGCAGATGTTAGGACGAGTACACTTACAGCAGATGACGAAGTAATCCTGAGGGGAGGAGGAGTAACCGGAACGACCTCGCTTACCCTTCAATTGAAAGACATTGATAGCGTAAATGCTAACGTATCCGTTGGGCCAATCTCTTTTGTGATAACAAAGGGTACTGGAACAATTAACAATGTGGTAGATAATAATGATGGGACCTATACCTTGTCACTGACTTCAGGAGACAGTCTGGGCGAGATTGAAGTGAAAGCGACAATATCAGGAACAGATTTTACTCAAAGGATCTCTGTATTTGTAGCAAATGAGGGTTTAACTGTTTCTGAATATGGTGAAACTGGTACGGGTAATGAAGGCAGAAATTGGGTGATTACAGGAGGTAAATTGCAATATTCTGACAATGCAATCATAAGAGCATCTGTGATTACGGATAGCTTAGCAGTTGGGAATTTAGAAATCGAGGCAATTGGTTCAGTTAGTGAGAATATAACGATCGAAGAACCTATAGTTTCTGGTGATAATTATGCATTGTTCATTGGAAAAGAGGGTAATTCAGGTGTTATTTCTATCGATACCTTAATATCGAACGCTGGTTCAATTTCAGTTTATGGAGGTACTTTAAATCTGAATGATAACATTACTTCAGATTCATCCATATTCTTTAAGTCGTCTTTGAGTATCATTCAGGCTGGAGGCAAAGATGTTATTTCAAAAGGAACCATCACCTATTGGGCAGATGCAGATGATAATTCAGCAGGATACATCCTGCTAAAAGCAGGAAGCGACTCAGATTCTACTTCTGTAATAAGTAATAATAATGATGTTATTATGGGTGGAGGAACTGATCCTCTTACTGATTATGCGGATGGTTGGAATCAAAGAGAAAGCGGTGTGCAATTGTCCGTCTATTCGATAATTGATGCAGGTACTGGAAATGTATCCTTAAAAGGAAAGCACAGTCGTTATAGAGCTTCACGAGGAGTGAGAGCAGATAGGTCGAAAATCGTTGGTCATCATATTACCATTGATGGGGCTGCTGAGTTTTCTGGAGGAGGATCTGGAAAAGAACACCATGGGGTGGCACTAAACATGAGTAAAATTATTGGAACGGGGAATGTACTGATTGTTGGAGCCGGTGGAGGTGAAAATCTAAGTGATGGTGCTACAAATTTTGGTATCAAAGTGCAGAACAGTGAT
This sequence comes from Flavobacteriales bacterium, assembly GCA_965660305.1. GTDB lineage: Bacteria > Bacteroidota > Bacteroidia > Flavobacteriales_D > CAJJDF01 > CAJJDF01. The sequence goes on from CBFHZD010000016.1 coordinate 53,538, forward strand.
ATTGAAACGTCAGGATCTTCTACCATAACCCTCACGGGTACAGGAGGTGGTAATTACTCACACCCCAATTCTCAACAAAATGATGGTATCAACATTAGCGGGACATCTTCGGTAACTTCCGAATCTGGAGAGATTTTCATTACGGGTTACAAAGGAGCTTCAACAGCAAACAATTCTGAAGGGATAGAGGTCGTGACCGGAGCTGTTTTTACAGTAGGGAACAATACTCAAACTGGTGCCATATTTATAAATAGTGATGAATTTGATTTATCTGGTAGCACAACAATTGAGACGTCAGGAAATCTAATAGTATCTTCCGATTCCTCGGACTTTTCTGAATCTGTTAATTTCAATGTTTTAGTCTTAAATGCTGATACCGTTGTTGTTGGAGACACGAATACGTCACAAAATCTGTCTATTTCTCAAGCGATTACTTCAAAGAGCAATATAACTCTCTACGGAGGAGACCTTTCAATCAACGATTCACTGATAGCAACTTCAGGAGATATCAGTCTTAATTCAACAGGAGATGTAACGCAAACAGCAGCCATCCTAGCAAATACTTTGAGTTTGTCAGGAAGCGGAGATTTCACCTTACAACATGGTGCTAATAATGTAACCACTGTTGCAGGAGGAACAAGCAGTAATCGTATAGGGAGTCTTGCTTACCGAGATGCCGATAGCCTTGAAATAGGAACTGTTGGTTCACTAAACGGACTATTTACTGCTGATACTATATTGGTAGAAACTGAAAATGGCGACCTTACTTTGTCTCAAGACATCAATACCGCCAGTACTTCTGACAATGCTATTGTTTTGAATGCAGGAAGACCTTCACTTGTTGATTCTATTAAAGGAGGAGATATAAAAATAATAGGTACACCATCATTAACTTTTCCAAGTAATGCACGAGCAAAACTGTTCAGTGGATCTCCACTTAATAGTACTGGATTAACAAGTTTAGTTGGGGGAGAAGCAAATGTACGAAAACGCTTGGATGAAACTTCAGATTTAAGTGGAGAAGGTCTATTAGATAGTAATGCTTACGCTATATACAGATCAGGAGGTAACCCGCCTAGTTTTGATGACACGACTTTGCTTTACAATACGGCAGAGAATACAGTTATGGTTACTGACTTTGATGCCAATGATGGGAATGGAGGAGCTCTAGATAGCAATATTAGATATAGTATTGAGGGAGTTGATTCCGCCTTGTTCACCATAGACAGTTTAACAGGAGTTTTTGAATTTGCTGCCTCACCTAATTATGAAAATCCATTGGATGATGATTCGAATAATGTGTATGAAGTAACCATTGTTGCGGACAATGGGTTTTCATCAAATAATTTAACGGCATTACAGATTGAGGTGAATGTAACAGATGTGAACGAAGCTCCTTCTTTAACTGTTAATACAGGAGCAAACGTTAAAAATGGATGTAATGTAATGCTTAATGATACGATGATCAATGTGACTGACCAGGATGACACAACCACAGGAATAATCTTTACCCTTACCAATGCTCCGTTAAATGGAGTTTTGGTAGCGAATGGAAGTGATACATTGGCAATAACAGATACGTTTACTTTAGCTGCAATCATTGACAGTACAGTGGTTTATTATCACGATGGTTCTGCTACAGTGAGCGATAGCTTTTTATTCAGCTTAAGTGACGGAGGTGAAGATGGCGCAGTTGCCCTACTGAACCAAAGCTTTAATGTAACTGTAACGCCAGCAGACGATGCTTCGTTTAGCTACAGCGCTTCAGCTTATTGCACAAACGCTTCTGATCCAACACCAACAGTAACAGGTTTATCAGGAGGAGTATTTACTTCAACTACTGGATT
>CBFHZD010000017.1:0-55347 GCA_965660305.1 Flavobacteriales bacterium
CAAGCAGAAGATGTTTCGTGGCTAGTTCCTCACCAAGCAAACTTGAGAATTATTGATGCTACAGCAAGAAGAATGGGACTTAGTACTGAAAAAGTAATGATAAACATTCAAAAATACGGAAACACAACAGCTGGAACACTGCCTCTTTGCTTATCCGATTGGGAGTCCCAATTGAAGAAAGGCGACAACATCATTCTATCTACCTTTGGAGGTGGATTTACTTGGGGAGCTATGTACCTAACCTGGGGATACGACTCTTAAATCAATGAACTAAGCACTATTTCTTTTCAAACAGAAATATTTAAATATATTTGAACCTAAACAAAAACAAAAATATGAATCTTAACGAAATTCAAGACTTAATAAAATTTGTAGCAAAACAAAAAGTTACAGAAGTAGAAATTGAAAAAAAAGATTTTAAAATCACAATAAAATCTGAAAAAGAAGAAATTCACGTTGCTCATGTTGCCCCAGCACCAGTTGCCGCTCCGGCACCAGTTGCTGCTCCTGCTCCGGCTCCTGCTCCGGCAGCAGCTGCTCCGGCAGAAACTGCTCCAGCAAAAGAGGATACTTCAAATTACATTACTGTAAAATCTCCGATGATTGGAACCTTCTACAGATCAGCAAATCCAGAATCAGATGCTTTTGTCAGTGTAGGTGATACGATTAAACCAGGTGACGTTTTGTGTATCGTAGAGGCAATGAAGCTATTCAACGAAATTGAAGCAGAGGTAAGCGGAAAAATTGTAAAAGTATTGGTTGACGATGCTTCACCAATTGAATTTGACCAACCATTATTTTTGGTTGAGCCATAATCTCTTACTACTCAAAAGGCGTACTTCATGAATCATGAAGAGCAATACGCTACATACTTTACAATATTCATTCAGGCAGAAATATAGGGGAAATCCATACAGATTTTAAACCTAATTCCGCTTAAGATTAAAGACTGAAAAAATGTTTAAGAAAATATTAATTGCTAATAGAGGTGAAATTGCTTTACGTATCATTAGGACGTGTAAAGAAATGGGAATCAAAACAGTAGCTGTATATTCGACAGCTGACAAAGATAGTCAGCCAGTTAGATTTGCAGATGAAGCTGTGTGCATTGGCCCTCCCTCAAGTACTGAATCGTACTTAAAAATATCCAACATCATAGCTGCTGCTGAAATCACAAATGCTGATGCCATTCACCCTGGTTATGGATTTTTATCAGAAAATGCGAAATTTTCAAAAATCTGTGAAGATCACGGGATTAAATTCATTGGAGCCAGTGCCGAAATGATTGACAGAATGGGAGACAAAGCTTCTGCAAAAGCTACGATGCTCAAAGCAAAAGTTCCATGTGTACCGGGTTCAGCAGGAATTTTGAAAGATTTTGCTGAATGTAAAAAAACGGCAAAAAATGTAGGTTACCCTATTATGCTAAAAGCTACTGCTGGTGGTGGTGGAAAAGGTATGAGATTAGTATGGGAAGAAGAAAAGCTTGAAGAAGCATGGAAGTCAGCTCGAACTGAATCCAAAGCTGCATTTGGGAATGACGGAATGTACATGGAAAAGTTCGTAGAAGAGCCAAGACATATTGAAATTCAAATAGCGAGTGATCAACACGGAAACCATTGTCACATGTCTGAGAGAGATTGCTCTATACAGCGTAGACACCAGAAATTGGTTGAAGAAACTCCCTCGCCATTCATGACGCCAGCGCTTAGAAAAAAAATGGGACTGGCTGCAATAAAAGCTGCAAAAGCTGCAAAATATGAAGGAGTAGGAACAGTAGAATTTTTGGTTGATAAAAACCGTGATTTCTATTTTATGGAGATGAATACGAGAATTCAAGTAGAACATACTATTACCGAAGAAGTAATTAACTTTGATTTGATTCGTGAGCAGATAAAAATTGCTGCAGGACACAAAATTTCCGGAAAAAACTACGAACCTCAAATGCACGCTATCCAATGTAGAATAAACGCAGAGGATCCCTTCAATGATTATAGACCTAGTCCCGGAAAGATTGGTTACTACAATGAACCAGGAGGGCACGGAATAAGAATTGATTCTCATGTGTATTCTGGATACACTATTTCTCCCTACTATGACTCTATGATTGGTAAACTCATAACAGTGGCCCAAACGAGAGAAGAAGCAATCACCAAGATGGAAAGAGCTTTGGAAGAATATTACGTAGAAGGAATTAAAACAACCATTCCATTCCACAGACAACTTATGAGACACCAAGACTTTAGAGATGGAAACTTCACCACCAAGTTCATGGAATCTTTTGAAATGGAACCGGAAAAAGAATCGTAAACAAATCGAAACCAAACAAAAAAGACTGAGTGAATACTCAGTCTTTTTTTTGTCTTTTTGTCAATAAATCAAGCTGAAATAGCCTCCTTTTTCGATTTTCTGTAAAGAAAAGAGTGAAAAATCTGTCTTTTTGCAAATCTAAATTGCTTATCGCTATTCAAGAATTTAGCAAATAACTTTTCTGTAACTCCAAAATACTCGTAAGAAGTTCCATCCGTAAAAGTTACTTCAAATATGTTTTTGTCATGCTGAAAATCCGCTATTTTCGAATTCAAAATGGTAGCATTGTACTCTTTCAAATTTGCTTCTTTTGTCTCTGGCGCTATGCTTACCAAAAAATGATAGGCATCTATAATTTCAGAACTTTTTATTCCTGCCTCTTCCTTTTTAGCTTCATCCTGAAACTTATCTGGATGCCATTCTTTTACCAAACTTCTGTACTTCGATTTTAAATCTTTAAGCACCAATGGCCCTTCTACTTCAAATACCTCTTTGTATTCTTTAATTCGTTTCATTCTGTAATTTTTATATCAGGTCAAAGGTATTTATATAATCTTAGTTGCTCCTATGAAACTAGATAAAAGTGAAGAAAAAAGACCAAAATATATTTGGGGCTCATCAAAAATGGACTGTAAATTAAGGTTACAATTACTTTGTCGAATACCTCATAAACTCAGGGTTTAGTTCTTTGTACCGTCTCAAAAAAGTCTCAATTCTGTCTCTCAAACCATCATGATCGGAAAATAATCGATGATCGCGAGCCACAGGATTTTGCTTTACACTTTCTACCAAAGTGTTTTCGTGAACATTAATGTCATGAATTAAAAAATCTATTACTTCATTTTGACGAATAAATTGGTTTTGGAACATCTCCAGATTTCTTAATTCATTTATGTCTGTGTCTCTTTCTGCAAACTTTTCCACACAAGCTTAGTCTGTTTTCAATTCGTCTTGGTAAAACCTCCAAAGGTTCTTCCATTTTTATGTCAAAATGCAAAATATCTGAGTCTTCTTTTTCTGTAATCTCCCTACTCTTTTGTTTGTTACTTTCTTTCTCCAAAATACCAAGATGTATATCAACCTGAACCTTAATTACTCCTCTAAGGATCCGATTTTTGTTCATAGAAAGCCGATGTTATTTCATAATATTCTAAATAGTGAAATTTCAGATTAAGAGTTTTCTTTTCATCGGTAATTTAATTAAATTCGCAAGAATTATTTATAAAACTTCAAAACAAGAATATGGCATTTGATATAGACATGATAAAGGAAGTTTACAGCCGGATGGGAAGCACAATAGATGCTGCAAGAGCTGTAACTGGAAAACCACTTACACTTTCTGAAAAAATATTGTACAATCACCTTTGGGATGGAAATGCGAACAAAGCGTTTACCAGAGGAAAAGATTACGTAGATTTTGCTCCAGACAGAATCGCATGTCAAGATGCTACAGCTCAAATGGCTCTTTTACAGTTTATGCAAGCTGGAAAGCCCCAAGTGGCAGTTCCTACCACTGTTCATTGTGATCACTTAATTCAAGCAAAACAAGGTGCTAAAAAAGATTTACCATTTGCCAGAAAAAATTCTTCTGAAGTTTTCGATTTTTTAGCCTCTGTTTCCAATAAATACGGAATTGGTTTTTGGAAGCCAGGAGCTGGTATTATTCACCAAGTAGTTTTAGAAAACTATGCATTCCCTGGAGGAATGATGATTGGTACCGATTCTCACACAGTAAACGCTGGTGGATTAGGAATGGTAGCAATTGGTGTTGGTGGAGCCGATGCTGTGGATGTAATGGCAGGAATGGCTTGGGAACTTAAATTTCCTAAACTAATTGGAGTTAAATTGACTGGAAAACTTTCTGGTTGGTCTGCGCCAAAAGACGTTATTTTGAAAGTGGCCGGAATCCTTACTGTAAAAGGAGGTACAGGAGCCATCGTAGAATATTTTGGTGAAGGTGCTGAATCTATGTCTTGTACAGGTAAAGGTACAATCTGTAACATGGGAGCTGAAATTGGAGCAACTACCTCTACTTTTGGTTACGATGATTCTATGGAAAGATATTTGAGAGCTACGGACAGAGCCGAAGTAGCTGATGCAGCAAATGAAGTAAGAGCTCACTTAACTGGGGATCCAGAAGTATATGCTGAACCTGAAAAGTATTTTGACCAAGTGATAGAAATCAATTTGAGCGAATTATCACCTCTTATCAACGGTCCATTCTCTCCAGATTTAGCTACTGAAGCTGGTAAAGAAATGACAGACAAGGCTACCAAGAATGATTGGCCGCTAGATGTTGAATGGGGATTAATTGGTTCTTGTACCAACTCTTCGTACGAAGATTTATCGAGAGCTGCTTCTATCGCAAAACAAGCTGTTGAAAAAGGATTGGTAACAAAAGCTGAATTTGGAATCAACCCTGGAAGTGAACAAGTTCGATTTACTGCCGAAAGAGATGGATTACTAAAAACTTTCGAAGACCTGGATGCTACAATCTTCACAAATGCTTGTGGACCTTGTATTGGGCAATGGGCAAGATACAGTGATCCAAAAAATGCACCTAAAAACTCAATCATCCATTCATTCAACAGAAACTTTGCTAAAAGAGCAGATGGTAACCCAAATACTCATGCCTTTGTAGCCTCTCCAGAAATGGTAGCTGCAGTAGCAATTGCTGGAAGATTGGATTTTAATCCAATGACAGATTCATTGACAAATAAAAATGGTGAAGAAGTAAAGTTTGATGAGCCAACTGGATTTGAACTACCACCAAAAGGGTTTGATGTAGAAGATGCGGGGTACGAAGCTCCAGTTGAAGATGGAAGCACAGTAGAGGTAGTGGTTTCACCAGAATCTGAAAGACTTCAGTTGTTGTCGCCTTTTACTCCAATTGGAAATAAAATTGACAATGCAAAGTTGCTAATCAAAGCTTTCGGGAAATGTACAACAGATCACATTTCTATGGCAGGTCCTTGGTTAAAGTACAGAGGTCACCTAGACAACATTTCTAACAATTGTTTGATTGGTGCAGTTAATGCTTTCAATAAAGAAACGGATAAAGTAAAAAATCAATTATCTGGAGAGTACGGACCAGTTCCAGCAACTGCAAGAGCCTATAAAGCTGCAGGAGTTCCTTCGGTAGTAGTGGGAGATCACAATTATGGCGAAGGTTCATCGAGAGAACATGCAGCAATGGAGCCAAGACACCTAGGTGTTGTAGCGGTTATCGTAAAATCTTTTGCAAGAATCCACGAAACAAACTTGAAAAAACAAGGAATGCTTGGATTAACTTTTGCAAACGAAGCAGATTACGACTTGATACAGGAAAACGATACGTTCAACTTTGTTGATTTAAATGAGTTTGCACCAGACAAGCAATTAACTCTAGAGTTAACCCACGCTGACGGAAGCAAAGACACAATCATGCTGAACCATACTTACAATCAATCTCAAATTGATTGGTACAATGAAGGTTCTGCCCTTAACTTAATCAAAAAAGAAAACGCTTCTGCATAGAGTTAGAAGTTGGAAGCACGGAGCCAGAAGTTCTGGATTCTCGTGAAAAAATTAGTTTAATCCCTTTTGAGAAATCAAAAGGGGTTTTTTTTGTTTCGTAATTCTAACGTGGCTATTCCATTGTACATTCATAAAAGAGAGTTGTCTTTTTAGATTTGATTATAACCAACGGAACACCCAAGTGCCATCTTTGTTACACAAATGAAAGAAACTAAGATGTATATTTGCTCTCTATTCCCACATGAAATGAAATTCCTAAAAAAACACAAATCAAACATTCTTTTCGTAGGTTTTATCCTCGTTATTTTCTTTACACCTCTTGGTTTTCATTTCAAAGTATTTGTAAGTAGATACCTTCATTTTTCACCCTCTGAAATTCCTGCCGAAAAGCAAATCAGATTAAGTAATTACAATTGGAATCTCGTTAATACAGATAGGAATCCAGTTGACTTTAACAGGTTTAAAAACAAAGTAATTATTGTTAACTTTTGGGCTACTTGGTGCCCTCCCTGCGTGGCAGAAATGCCTAGCTTCCAAAAATTGTATGAGGCTTATAAAAGTGAAGTTGTATTTCTTTTTGTAGCCAATGATAACCAAGAGAAAGTGACTGCTTTTTTAGAATCAAACCACTATACTTTTCCTGTTTATTATGAAGTGTCAAATACTCCCACCGAAATAACTTCTAGTAGTCTACCTGCAACATATATCATAGATAAGAATGGAAATATTGTTTTGACAAAAACCGGCTCTACAAACTGGAACTCTGATTTTGTTCGTGGTATTCTGGATAAATATTTATAAAGCCTTCGAGGTATTGTTTTCTTCTGACAGCTTTCATTTTTTATGGAAATGACCTAAGAAATGACTAAATTGAAATTTGAAAAGAATAACGTTTACAAAAAGAATGAAATTATGTTTAAATCTATTGAAGATTCACAGATTACCCTTACCGAGCTGATGCTTCCCTCCCATTCCAATTTTAGTGGTAAAATCCACGGAGGATATATTTTGAACCTGATGGATCAAATTGCTTTTGCCTGCGCGAGTAAACACTCTGGAAATTATTGTGTAACAGCTTCGGTGAATAAGGTGAATTTTTTGAACCCGATAGAAGTCGGTGAACTCGTCACTTTGAAAGCTTCTATTAATTTTACAGGAAACACTTCAATGGTTGTTGGTGTAAGAGTTGAATCTGAAAATATTCAATCTGGTATTTGCACACATTGTAACTCTTCTTATTTTACAATGATCGCAAAAGACAAGAGCGGAAATAATGCTCCAACACCAGGAATTATAATAGATACGAAACAAAAAGCTCGAAGGTTTCTGAGAAGCATAGAAAGTAAAAAATCTTACTTACATAGAGAAAGTAAATACGAAGAAAACACCTTTGAATTAACGTCAGATTTAATCTCTGAACTCAAAAAAAATAATCTTGAATTAAAAGTATAAAGCTTCAAAAAATAGGGCAAAAAAAAAATCTTCCCGAAGGAAGATTTTTTTCGTTTAAGAAAGATAGTTCTTAAAAATGGAAAGTTAGATTAAAACTTGCACTTCCTCCGAACATATTTCCACCATTGTCATTATCGATAACAATACCAGAATTCACATCTCCTTTACTCGTTACAGTTATAACCTCTGTACCATTGTATACCTCTGCTTCACCTTCTCCACTTGAAGTCATATATCCGATTCCCCATCCATATTCAGCACCTACTGATAATTTTGGTAAAATAAAATATTCAACTCCCATAAATCCTCGAACACCAATTCCAAGGGCAGATGAACTTGTTACTCCATTACTTCTTGGAGTTCCAGCAGTTTCAAAGCCTTCCTGTACGGCTTTTTCTAAATCCATGCTGTACTCATAGCTTACCACAGGAGTTAAAGAACCTATTTGAAGTAATCCTTCGGCACCATAAAAACCTTGTAATCTATTATGTCCTCTTCTCCACTCTTTTCCAAAACCAAGCAAAACCATAGTTGTGTTGGTGTTAGTGGTAGAAACATATTCTAAGCTTCTATCTCCGTTGTATGCCGTAGCGTCAACAGAGTTTCTCGTAAAGTTAATTCCTAACTTTACTCTCCAAGCTTCAGTTGGCGATGTAAACATCTTCCCGACAAATATTCCGTTTCCAAAAGAAGATGCAGCTGCGGGAGATGTTGCTCCAGCATTTGAAAATGCACTTCCAACGTAAGTCAACATTGGGGCAGCATCAAACTGAATTGCCCAGTCTCCTGCTTGTGGCAAGTACTCTAGACCTTTTTTGTTTTTCATTGAAGTTACACTCCCTTGCGCGAATGCGAAACTTCCAGCAAATAATGCTGCAACGAATAAAATGTTCTTTTTCATAATTGTTTTTTTATGTTAATAATACCTCAATATAACAATATTTTTTTGTAAACAAACTACATGAAATGAAAAAAACTGCTTTAGTTACCAACTTTTATGTGTTTAAAAGCTGATGAAATAATACTACTTTTGTACGATATGAAACGAATAACTCCACTCTCCAAATCACCCATACAGAACTTAAAACTTCCTTTATTTGAGAAGCAAAATATAACTGTAGATGTTTTGAGGGAGGACTTGAGCCACCCTATCATTCAGGGAAACAAACTCAGAAAACTACTTTATAATTTACTAAATGCCAAGAAAAAAGGAAACGAAACTATCCTTACTTTCGGTGGTGCCTTTTCCAATCATATTGCTGCAGTTTCCGCAGCAGGAAAAGAGTTTGGATTTCGAACTATTGGAATGATTAGAGGAGAAGAAACTTTACCCCTCAATCCTACACTCGCCCAATGCAAAAAAGATGGCATGGAATTGCATTACATAGATCGAGCAACCTATCGAATAAAACATACACAAGACTTCAAAGACTATCTAAGAAATGAATTTGGATCTTTTTATCTTATTCCCGAAGGCGGAACCAACTATTATGCAATTAATGGCTGTATGGAAATAATTCCCAACTACTGCGACTACGATTATATTTGTTGCCCCATTGGGACTGGTGGAACTGCTGCAGGAATAATACTTGGAAATAAGGGACGGTCCAAAATTATTGGGTTTTCCGCTCTCAAAGGTGGAGAATTCCTCACGAAAGATATTTACAACCATATACAGTCTGTAACCAATGACGAAGAACTAACGTCAGAACTGATGGCATCATTTGAATTAAACACGGATTTTCATCTTGGAGGGTATGCAAAACTAACAGAAGAATTACTTACTTTCGTCAGAGGTTTCTATCAAGAACACCATGTAAAGTGGGATACCATTTACAATGGTAAAATGGCATTTGGTGTGTGGGAACTATTGAAAGAAAACTACTTTCCAAAAAACAGTTCTATTCTATTAATTCACACTGGTGGCATGCAGGGAATAAAAGGAATAGAGCAAAGAAACAAGATAAAGATTTATGAAGATTAAAACATTTGGACTTACAATTTGGATGCTATTAGGCCTCTTTTTTCTGACATTTGGCCAAAAACAAACGCCCCAAGATTACATTGATAAATGGAAAGATGTAGCCATCCAAAAAATGAAAGAACATAAAATTCCGGCTAGTATTACACTAGCACAAGGAATTCTAGAAAGCGGTAGCGGAAATAGTAACCTGGCTCGCCTAGCAAACAATCATTTTGGAATTAAGTGTCACTCTTCCTGGACTGGTAAAACCTATTACCAAGATGACGATGCTAAAGATGAATGCTTTAGGAAGTATAAGTCGGCCAGCGAATCTTACGATGATCATGCGGAATTTCTGAAGAAAAAGAGATACGAAGGCTTATTTTTATTAGACATAACAGATTATAAAGGATGGGCTCACGGACTAAAAAAAGCTGGCTACGCTACGAATCCAAAATATCCCAAACTATTGATTGGGATTATAGAAAGATACAACCTTTCACAGTATGATTCTGAAACCAATAAAAATAATGCGCCTCTGATTGCGAAAAAGAAAGAGAAGAAAGAAAAGAAAAACGAAAAGGAAACAGATCATAAAGAAACGAACGAAACCGTTACCGTTCAAATTGGACATTCAGTCTCAAAAACTGCTAATCTTGTTCCCTACATTATCATAAAGAAAAATGATTCATACGAAAAACTAGAAAAAGAATTTGCTATCAGGAAATGGCAGGTTGTTAAGTACAATGATTTGAGTAAATCACATACATTACAGGAGGGTGAGCGCATCTTCCTGAAACCTAAAAGATGGAAAGCTAAGGAAGAAACACATCGAGTTCAGACTGGAGAAACTATGAGAGACATTTCCCAACTTTATGGGGTAAAACTAAAGCGACTTTACAAAAGAAATGGACTTGACAAAGGTGTAATCCCAAGACAGGGACAAACCATTTACCTGAGAACAAAAAAGAAAATGAATTAATTACTTTTTCAAAATTCTTCCTGATTTTTTGTCAAAACCATAAGGACAATGTTTGCATCCATTTTTACAACAGTATCCTCTTTTCAATAGGTACTTTTCGGTAAAAATAATATAACCTTCAGGAGAATAATAAAACTCATCTGGATCTAGCTTATCTCGCTTAGAAAAGCCGCTCATATCAGTCATAGTCTATCCTTTATTGTTGAGTAAAATACGATTTTGGAGCAAACACATTGCCTAGCGCAAAGTACTGGAAAATCAACATCTCCTCTTCTCCTCTTACCCTTCCGTAAATGTAATCTGAATCGTACAAATTTTCAACTCCTGTCACCTCATCTATGGTTGGGTTTTCGCTTAATTTCAGATAAAAATCTACTGTTTTTGTTTTGTTAGAATTGTCCGTAACCGAAATCGTGTAAACCGGAGATAAAGCGGAAATTGAATCCACTTCTTGTTTACTAATTTCAGCAATTCGATTGAAATATATCTTTTCATAATTCAATACGTAATTCTCCACCAATGATTTATTTACTCCGGTCACAGCCTCGCCATTTACTCCCGTAAGAGTTACCATTTTCGCAATTTGGTTGATGGCATATGAATCTGACGGTTGGGATGGAAAGGAGACTTCTATTTTTGCTATATCCAGAGCATCGTAAACAAAAACCCCTGAGTACTTCCAATCATTCACATTGGTAAAAAATCTGCTCTCCAAAAAACCATTAAAACCAGGTATGTGCATAACATAAGGTTCTGAAGATTTTCTACCATTTTTTTCTAACAACATATAGGTTCCATAATGATCCTTTGTGGGTGAACCCACAAAATATGTTTTAGAGAGTTTATCATTTACAAAAATCTCAACTTTCTTATTTCTTGCAGCCATATTAGCTACAACTGTTTTTTTCAGTTCACTGGGAACGGCACTTTGCACTGCAATGTGCTTAAATGTCCTCAGCAATAAATCTACATTTTCTGGTCGGGCTTGAAACTCTCCATTCAACATCCAAATGTCACCTTCTCTGGACAATTCGGCCACATTTCCAGTGCTCTCGGTAATCACAAATTTGGTAATATCTTCTGTGTTTTCAATCTCAAAATCGCTGAACGCCTTTCCACCACCTTTACTCGAATCTGTTTTCATTACCCAAAAGGCTACACCTCCCAATAGAAGAACAATAAATAACAATATATAGGTTGTATTATTTTTCATATGATTATTCATTTTAGATTGAACAATAATACAAAAATTACAATCCAAGTCTATCAATTTCCCCTTATTAAAATTGAATATCCTCTAAAAAAAAACAATTTTAATTACCCCATGAGAAATTTCATTTCTTTTGTTGGTTTTTACAAATTGTAATTATAATGAAACCAGGCACAATGATATTTCTACTATATTTGAAACATTAATTATTATAACAAATACTTTACATCCTTGAAAAAAATAATTCAACATATCTCTCAAGTTTTCTTTATTGCTGCTATGCCCTTGTTTTCCTGGTCGCAAAATCCCGAAGGATTTGATAAAATGGCAAAAAAAATGGCAGAAAAATCCGTTCCAATTATTCGTTCTAAACAGGCGAATTCTTTATCTACAAAAGGTGAAAACATAGTTTTTTTGGATGCGCGAGAAAAAAACGAATACAAAGTAAGTCACATTCAAAACTCAATTTTCGTGGGATACGATAATTTTAGTTTGAAATCGGTACAGGATTTACCAAAAAATCAAATGATTGTGGTGTATTGCTCTGTTGGTTATCGAAGCGGCAAGATTGGAGCAAAACTAAGGGAGGCAGGATATACCTCAGTATTTAATTTATATGGAGGAATTTTCGATTGGGCGAACAATGGATACGATTTATATCATGAAAAACAAATCACCAAAAAAGTTCATCCTTACAACTCTAAATGGGGAAAATGGCTAAAACCAGAATTAAGAAACTAATTCCAAATATGTCCAAAAATCTCCTTATTGTTTTCACAAAAAACCCCAAAGTGGGAAATGGAAAGTCTAGGCTTGCCAAAACTATCGGGAAAGAAAATGCCTATGTTATTTTCAAAGAGCTAGTAAGACATACAGCCAATATTACACGAAAAATAGATTGCGATAAATGGGTGTGTTATGCAGATGAAATGGGTGACAATTCATTTTTTGATGATACGGTTTATAAGCAATCAATCCAAATAGGAACTGATTTGGGAGAGCGAATGAGAAATGCTTTTATCGCGGCAAAAGACGAGGGATATGAAAAGGTATTACTCATAGGAAGTGATTGCTACGAACTCACACAAACGGAAATAGAAAAAGGGTTTAGAATATTAAATCACAGTGATTTTGTGTTTGGGCCAGCGAAAGACGGAGGCTATTATTTGATAGGAACACGCACCACTTTTACCAAAGTATTTGACAACAAAACGTGGAGTACATCCACTGTTCTCTACGAAGCTTTAAGGGATGTAGAAGGAGCAGATTTATCTCATGGTGAGCTTGCTACCTTGGCCGATGTGGATTATGAAGAAGATTTGGGTGAGTTGAAAAAGCTTATTTCTTAGTCGATTGGGTCAAAAACTCATGCACACGGTTTCTTATTTCTCCTGATTTGGTCAAAATCATATTGTGATTTCCTCCTTGTATGACCTCGCACTGATCGATGTTTCTAATCGGAAAAATGTGATCTTTATCTCCATGAAGGTGTAGGAAATTTCTAGATGGGTTTTCTCCATGCCACGTGTTTATTTTTTTAATGATCCATTTTTCAAGTCTTCCATCAATAGAATGAACCATTTCATTGATTTCTTCACTGTCTATTTCTCTCAAATCGGGAACAATTTTACTACCAATCGTATAGCCTGCCTCTATTGTTCTCTTTACTATTTTACTTGGAATAAAATCCAGTAAAGAAGAACTTTTTTCCCATTTCATGAGCGGATTCATTTCTTTACGGTTTTTAACAGAAGAAATGAAAACAATTGAATTGGGCTCAATTTGTTTGGCAATCTCTACGGCCAAAATCCCGCCAAACGAAGTTCCTAAAATTGAAAAAGATTGGTCAGTATTTATTTTTTTTGCCAATCTACCCGCATAGTTCTCTATGGTTTCCTCTGCCGATTCTGTCAATATAAATTCCAACACCTCGCAATCAAACCGTTCGTCTTCCAAAAAATCCTTGTAAATGGTTTTGTTGGTCAAGAAACCTGGAATCAGGTATAATTTTGGTTTTTCCATGCTATTAGTTTCGCATCATTCTGTCCAAATCTCGTTTGGTATCTTTCTGTTTTAGACTCTCTCTTTTGTCATACAGTTTCTTCCCTTTTGCTATTCCAATTTCCAGTTTGGCATATCCCTTATCGCTAATAAACATTAAGAGTGGAACTAAGGTAATTCCAACATCCTTCAATTTTTTTTCGATTTTCTCAATTTCTCTTTTGTTGAGCAGCAGCTTTCTTAGTCTGTAGGGTTCATGATTGATAAATCCTCCGTTGGAATATTCCGTAATGTGCATGTTTTTGATAAAAACTTCGCCATTATCGACATAGCAATAAGCTTCCTTAATGCTCGCTTTACTTTCTCTTACCGATTTTATTTCGGTGCCCAACAATTGAATGCCAGCTGTATATTTATCCAAAATTTCGTAATCGAAATAAGCCTTCTTATTTTTTATAGATATTTTCTTCTGAATTTTGGACATTTGGATTGCGTCAGGGGTTGTTCAACACAAAGAAAGCAAGAATTTACAAACTATTCAATTATTCTTGAATCAGAGGTAGTTTTTTAAATGATTTCTTCTTTCAATAAAACTAAAAATATCCCTATTTTTGACTTATGAGCAAAAAGGAACAATTATTCGAAGAATTTTCATCCGTTTCATTAGAAAAATGGCAAGAAAAAATAGAGAAAGACTTGAAGGGAAAATCATTCTCTGAGCTGGAGTGGACACATTCCAACATCATTGATCTCATTCCTAATTACAACAAAGAAAACTCAAAAAATTCAGAAGCTCAAATACAATTCAGCTCCAAAGAGAACAAGGATTCAAATGACTGGAAGATGAGTGTATTCATTTTGGTTACCACCGAAAAAGAAGCCAATGCTCTTGCATTGAAAGCACTTTCAAACGGAGTAAACTCAATCACCTTTGTGGGCGAAATTAACGACCTCGAAACCTTGCTCCAAGACGTCATGATTGAAATTATTTCAATTGACTACATAACACCTCAAACCTCTGAATTTGTAGAAAAACTGAAAAACCTCTGCTCAAAAAGAAACATTAATTTTGAGGAATTAGCTGGAAGTATTTCTTTTGATTTCCTGGGAAACTTTGCTCGAAAAGGAAATTGGCATTCATCCATAAAACACATCTCTGAGGAATGTATCGCTCACCTCGAAAAAAACAAATCATCCCAATTGAATTCCCTGACAACTAGCAATTCATATTTCCAGCAAAGTGGAGCAAATACCATCCAACAACTGGGAATAGCATTGGCGCATGGTGTAGAATATTTTGATCTATTGAATGCATCTGTTTCCAATCAAGATATTGCCAATAATCTTCAATTTCACTTCGGAATTGGCGGAAACTATTTTGCCGAAATTGCCAAGATTAGAGCCTTTAGAGTGTTATGGAACAGAGTGTTATCTGCGTTTGAAACTTCAACGGAAAAGGTTACCATAAACGCTGTAACTTCTTCGTTGTTGTGGAGCGACAAACAACCTAAAAACAATATGCTGAGAGCAACTTCTTCTGCCATGAGTGCAATAATTGGCGGGTGTGATTCACTCACTATTGCACCTTTCGATTCTGTAGATTCTCACAAAGAATCTTTTTCAGAAAGAATAGCATCCAATGTTCAACTCATTCTCAAAGAAGAATCGTACCTGGACAAAGTAGTTGATCCTGCCAGCGGCTCTTATTTTATAGAGAACTTAACCGCAGAACTAGCAGAAAAGGGTTGGCAGTTTTTTCAAGAAATTGAGAAAAATGGTGGTTACATCAAAGCCTTAGAATCTGGTTTTATTCAAAATGAAATTGAAAAATCGGCCAATGAATTAATCTTAGCCTTTGGTTCAGGTGAACTCAACTTGGTTGGGGTAAACAAATTTGAAACCGATGACAAAAAAGTAACCTTACAAAAAGTGGAAAATTCAGGTAACGAAACAACCATAACTCCACTTACATTTTTACAAATAAAATAAAATTATGATCAGCATACTGACTGCACTCAAGGGAATGGCAATGGGAATTGCAGAAACAATCCCAGGTGTTTCGGGGGGTACAATTGCCTTTATTACCGGAATTTATGAAAACCTTTTGGGATCAATAAAAGCATTTAAACCCAGCCTACTCAAGACCTGGAAATTAAAGGGAACAAAAGCTGTTTGGCAGGAAATCAACGGTTCATTTCTTGTTTCTCTTTTGGGAGGTATGGTAGTTGGAATTGGTATTGGAATTGTTGCTGTTGAAAAACTTTTGGAAGCCTATCCTCCGGTAGTGTGGGCATTCTTTTTTGGACTCATTATCGCTTCTATCATTTATGTCGGAAAACAAGTTACCAAGTGGAATTTAGGACCAATTGTAGCTCTGGTATTAGGAATTGGTATTGCCTTTGGAATTACCCTTTTACCCATTGGCCAAGTAAACGAAAGCCTTCCTTTTGTGTTTCTTTGTGGAGCAATTGCTGTTTCAGCTCTTATTCTTCCTGGAATTTCGGGAAGTTTCATTTTACTGATTATGGGAATGTATTCTTATATTCTGCACGATACCTTAAAAGAAGGATTGCTCACCAATCACGAAAGCAGCGCACTGATTACGATGGTCGTTTTTGGATTAGGAATGATTGTAGGACTTGTAACCATGGCTAGATTTTTGACTTGGGCATTGAACAAACACAACAACCTAACCTTGGCTTTACTTACTGGTTTTATGATTGGAGCTTTAAACAAATTGTGGCCTTGGAGTATTCCAGAAAAAGTAATGGATGGAAACGACAACATCGTTGATTTTTCAATTGGATTGAATTACGACAAAGTGATAACTTCTTCGAGCGTTTCGCCCACAAATTATATGGAGAACTTTGGCCAACCTCATTTTTTAATTGCCTCTATCCTATTTTTCATTGTTGGAATCATTTTGGTGTTGGGATTAGATAAATTTTCTCCCAATAAAATTAATTCGTAATGCAATTAGGACTTATAGGCACCCAACTTTCACATTCGTTCTCAAAAACATATTTCGAACAAAAATTCGAAAAACTAGCACTTTCTGATCATAGCTACTCGCTTTTTGAACTAAAAAGCATCGAGGAATT
The DNA here is from genome assembly GCA_965660305.1 of Flavobacteriales bacterium. Taxonomy (GTDB): domain Bacteria; phylum Bacteroidota; class Bacteroidia; order Flavobacteriales_D; family CAJJDF01; genus CAJJDF01. The sequence continues at coordinate 16,536 of CBFHZD010000017.1, forward strand.
GCCACAATTACTCAATGATAATAAGAACTTACTTGGATTCAACGTTACTTTTCCATTCAAAGAAACTATCCTTCCTTTTTTAAATGAAATAGATAGTGAAGCTGAGAAAGTGGGTGCGATAAACACCGTTTCAGTAAATTGGCAGAATGATAAACCCTTACTCAAAGGATTCAATACAGATGTATTAGGTTTTAGAAATTCAATAAAACCTTTTCTGGAAAACTCCCACGAAAGAGCGCTTATTCTAGGCACAGGCGGTGCAGAAAAAGCAGTAAAACAAGTGCTTCATTCACTGGGTATCACCACACTTTCTGTTTCCAGAACTCCCAAAGAAGGAGAAATAAGCTACCAAGAAGTGAATGAATATGTCATCAAGTTTCACAAACTCATCATCAATTGCACACCGCTTGGTACGTTTCCTAATATCCAAGACAAACCAAATATACCGTATAATATATTGAACGATTCACATACCTTAATGGACTTAGTTTATAATCCAGAAACTACTGAATTTATGAAACTGGGAAAAGCCAGAGGAGCCACTGTAATTAATGGACTTTCTATGCTTAGGCAACAAGCTGATGCCGCCTGGAAAATATGGTCGGACACAAAAACAGATTGAAATTAATTCAGTTTACAGTTAACGGAATACATCAAAACTTACAAAATGAACGAACTTCAACACATAAAAGAATCGGCCGAATACATAAAAAAACAAGGATTTATTGAACCTGAAATCGGCATTATTTTGGGTACCGGATTAGGTAATCTTGTGACAAAAATAGAAATTGAAAAAGTGCTGTCCTATACCGATATTCCTCATTTCCCTGAATCTACAGTTGAATTCCATTCTGGGAAATTGATCTATGGAAAATTGGGAGGAAAACAGGTCGTAGCTATGCAAGGTCGATTTCATTTTTATGAAGGTTACAAGATGAACGAAATCGTATTTCCAGTGCGCGTTATGAAGCTATTGGGAATAGCTCATCTTTTGGTTTCAAATGCAGCTGGTGCAATTAACAACACCTTCAAAAAAGGAGATTTAATGCTCCTTACAGACCACATTAATTTACAATCGAATGCTTTAATTGGGGAAAATATTCCAGAATTAGGAACACGATTTCCTGACATGAGCGAACCTTATTCCAGTGCTTTAAATCAAATTGCTAGAAAAACAGCTCAGGAAAACCAAATTCCGCTTCACGAAGGAACTTACGTATCTGTTCAGGGCCCAATGCTAGAAACTGCTGCCGAATACCGCTATTTAGATAGAATTGGAGCTGATGCCGTGGGAATGTCAACTACCCCTGAGGTAATTGCTGCCAATCACATGGGATTACCTGTACTTGCTATCTCTGTGCTAACGGATGAGTGCGACTATAACAATTTACAACCTGTAAATATTGAGGATATCATAGCAGTTGCTGGTAAAGCTGAGAAAAAACTCACCATACTATTTGAAGGAATTGTTGCCTCTTTATGATACCCACTCAAAAAATACGGTTTAAGTGTATTGGGTAATCTCCCAATTTTCGAATCTTTTTTGCCTTGATTGTTCAACACAAAATTGATGTACTTAAATCTTTGGCAAAAAAATAGGTAAACAAATCTGAATAATTAATTGAAGTTAAACTCTAAAAGTATTTCATAATAAAAAGAAGTACTTTTGAAAAAAACTAGTTTGGCAGGAATTTACATCCATATCCCCTTTTGCAAAAAAGCTTGTGTGTATTGCGATTTTCATTTTTCTACTTCCATGAAAAATAAAACGGAACTCATTCACTGCATTAATAAAGAACTAGAGGTAAAAAAAGAATACCTGAATACCAATTCTATTCAAACTATTTATTTTGGAGGAGGAACACCCAGTGTGCTAAACACAGCTGAACTGACTAGTATTCTGGAGACTATCCAGAGAGAATATTGTGTGGATAAAGATGCAGAAATAACCTTGGAAGCTAACCCCGATGATCTCACTCGAGAAAAACTAATTTCGATAAAGGAAAGTGGAGTAAACCGATTGAGTGTAGGAATTCAATCTTTTGTTGCGCGAGATCTTGCTTTCATGAATCGTTCCCATACCATTTTACAAGCAACTAATGCAATTAAGAATGCCAAAGAAATTGGGTTTGATAACATCACCATTGACCTAATTTATGGAATACCCAATCTCACTGAACTAGAGTGGAAAAGAAACATAAAAAAAGCTTTACAACTCGATGTTAATCACATTTCAGCCTATTGTTTAACTTCAGAAGAACGAACTGCAATGCACCACGACATCTCGGAAGGAAAGTATCAGCTACCGCATGAAGACATTACTACGCAGCAGTTTACAACTTTGGTGGACACCCTGGCCGAGCATGGATACGAACAGTATGAAATTTCCAATTTCAGTAAAAAAGGACATACTTCCAAACACAATTCTTCTTACTGGAAACAAAAGCATTTTTTAGGAGTAGGTCCGTCAGCTCACAGTTTCAACGGCAAAACTAGAAGATGGAATGTATCAAACAACGCTCGCTACATCAAAGGTGCGAATGAAAACAAATGGATTTTCGAAGAAGAAACGCTAGACGATCAAACCAGGTACAACGAATACATTATGACATCGCTTAGAACAAGTTGGGGAATAGACCGAGGATATCTAAAAGATAACTTTAACTCGCAATTTGTTACTCACTTCATCAAAGAAAGTAAGCGATTTATCATTGATAATTCTCTGATACAAAAAGGAGAAAATTTCACTTTATCACAATCTGGAAAACTATTAGCAGATAGGATTGCAAGTGAACTATTTTGGGTGGATTGATTTGAACTAAAATCCATCTCTACCTACTTATCAATTTTACCACCTATCACTAATTCAGTCATAATTCCTAAAGTTTGTTTATTTTAGTTGGTGCCTTTATACTCATGGGCAATTCAAAACACAAAAAACATGAAAATAATATTAAAAATTTCTATTGCAATCTGTTTTACACTATCAACTCTCCTTACATTTGGACAACTAAAAACTCAGGAGGCACCGACTTTAAAAACAGCTTTAAATGGTTTTAAATTCAGAAGTTTAGGCCCAGCCTTTATGTCTGGCAGAATTGCAGACATTGCCATTGACCCTGAGAATGAAAACACTTGGTATGTGGCGGTTGGTTCTGGTGGTGTTTGGAAAACAACAAATGCCGGGACTACATGGGAAGCAATTACCGAGAATATGCCTTTTTACTCAACTGGTTGTATTACTATTGACCCAAATAACAACGCCTCTATTTGGCTAGGAACAGGAGAAAATGTGGGAGGTCGTCATGTAGGAATTGGCCATGGGATTTATCACAGTAATGATGGCGGAAGGACTTGGAAAGACATGGGCCTGAAGAAAAGTGAACACATTTCAAAAATCATTGTTCACCCTACCAACTCAAATATTGTTTGGGTAGCAGTTCAAGGTCCTCTTTGGAGTTCAGGTGGCGAAAGAGGATTGTACAAAACTACAGATGGAGGAAAAACATGGAGAAACACCCTAGAAGTGAACGAATGGACTGGTGCAACAGATATAGTTATAGATCCAAAAAATCCCAATATTTTGTATGCAGCAACCTGGCAAAGACACAGAAATGTAGCTGTTCTTATGGGAGGCGGACCTGGTTCTTCCATTTACAAAAGTATTGACGGTGGGGAAACTTGGAATAAAATTACAAAAGGAATTTCAGGAGAGAATAAAGGAAAAATTGGGCTAGCTATTTCCCCCATGAAATCTAATGTATTGTATGCCGCAGTAGAACTTGAAAAGAGAAAAGGCGCTGTGTATCGAACTGATAATAGCGGAGGTAGTTGGAACAAAATGTCCGAGACTGTTTCGGGAGGAACTGGTCCACATTACTACCAAGAATTGGTTGCTTCACCCTTTGAATTTGATAAAATTTACCTAATGAATGTGCGGATGCTTGTCTCCGACAATGGAGGAAAATCTTTCTACACCATGACCGAAAAAGACAAACACTCTGACAATCATTCCTTGACTTTCAAAAAAAATGATCCCAACTACATGTTAGTAGGAACAGATGGCGGAATTTATGAATCTTTCGATCAATCCAAAAACTGGAAATACGTTGGAAACCTTCCTATTACACAGTATTACAAATTAGCTGTTGATGATGCAACACCATTTTATAATATCTATGGAGGAACACAAGACAACAATACACAAACAGGTCCTTCCAGAACGGTAAGATCAGTAGGAATAACAAACTCCGATTGGGAAGTAGTTTTGGGAGGCGATGGTCACCAACCAGCAACAGAACCAGGAAATCCCAACATCGTTTATGCTCAATGGCAACAAGGAAACATCCACCGAATTGACAGAACGAATGGAGAAACTGTGAATATTCAGCCTCAAGCTGGAGCAAATGATCCCAAATTAAGATTTAATTGGGACTCCCCTATTCTAGTCAGTCAACACGATCCCAAGAGGATTTATTTTGGTTCCCAAAAAGTATGGCGCTCAGAAAATAGAGGCGATAGCTGGACCTCTATTTCAGGTGACTTGACAAAAAACCAAGAAAGATTTGCTCTGCCAGTTATGGGAAGAGTGCAAAGCATGGATAATGCCTGGGATGTTTATGCCATGTCAACATACAATACAATCACTTCTCTTGCTGAATCTAAAATAAATGAAAATGTATTGTATGCAGGAACGGACGATGGAATAATTCAAAGTACAAAAGATGGAGGAAAAACATGGATCAAATTAAATGTTGAAAGCCTCCCTGGAGTTCCATCTACTGCTTTTGTGAATGACATCAAAGCCGATTTGTATGATGAACAAGTTGCTTATGTTATTTTGGACAATCATAAATTTGGAGACTTTAATCCTTACGTATATATGACCAAGAATGGAGGAAAAACGTGGGAATCCATTTCAAATGGAATACCTGCAGGTACAATCACATGGAGAATTGTACAAGATCATCAAAAACAAAACATCCTCTTTCTTGGAACAGAATATGGTGTATACATCAGCCTGAATCAAGGTAAAGAATGGCATAAATTTTCTGCTGGTTTACCCACAATTCCGGTGCGAGATTTAGTGATTCAAAAAAGAGAAAACGATTTGGTATTGGCAACCTTTGGAAGAGGTTTTTATGTGTTGGACGATTACAGTGCACTCCGTGAAATCAACACAACAAGTATTACAGAAAATGCCCTATTATTCAAACCAAGAAAAGCACTTCAATATAACCAAATGCGAGGAGGAACGAGTTCGGGTGGTAGCGCCAATTACGCTGCAAAAAATCCACCCTATGGTGCTGTAATTTCTTATTACCTCAAAGAAAGTTTTGTGTCAATGAAAGAAGCTCGACAAAAAACTGAACTTCCCGAAAAGGTAGATCATAAACTACTGGAAAAATTAGCAAAGGCCGGATACACCTCAACGGAAAGTATTCTGGATGAAGAGGTAAAAACTTTATCCAAAAAAACTAATTCTAAAAAATCGGAAATTGAAGAACTAAAAACTACTCTTGTATCTGGCAGAAGTAAGAACATAGAATTCCCGGGATGGGACGCCTTAGATGCAGAGAAACAAGAGGAAATAGCAACAGCAGTATTGCATATCAAAAACAGCAATGGAGAATTAGTTTCTCAACTTTACGGTCCATTAACCAAAGGTATAAATCAAGTGAATTGGAACTTAATGACTAAATCGCCAACCCTGACTATCGACTCAAGAAACAGAGATATTTATCAACTTGCAAATGAAGGGACATACAGTGTTACGCTTTACCAACGAATGAATGGAAAACTAACTCAACTTGCAAATCCCAGAACATTTGAGGTAGAACGAATAAGAACAAGCACACTAAAAAATCCATTGGCCGACAAACAAATTGAACACAATCAGGCGATTGTTGAATTAACGAAATTAGTGAATCGATACAACCATAATTTCACTAAATCAAATGCCAGATTAGAAGCCCACAAAAAGAATTTAATATACCTCACTACAAATAATGAGGTGTTGACTGCCAAGGTAAATGAACTATTGAAAATAAAAAATCGACTATCAATTGAGCTGAACGGAAGCCCAACCAAAAATGAAGTGGGAGAAAAAAATGACCTTTCAATGTCCAGCAGATTATGGAAAGCAAGAGGATACAATAATTCGTATGGAGCTACAAAATTGCATATGGAAAGCCTAGAGACAGCTATAACCATCTTTGGTGAATTGCAACCTAAAATGGATAGCTACTTCAAAGCAGTTGATCGATTAGGTGAAGAAATGGAAGAGGCTGGCGCTCCAGAGGTATTAGATTAAATGGAAGGGAGATAATGTTTAACTCAAATAGATTGTTTCTAATCAATTCCAATTACCTTTGTTTAAACAATTGAAAAAACATGCACACGATATACTCAGAAAACTGGAAAGACTACGAATTACTGGATGCCGGTTTTGGAAAAAAGCTAGAAAGATGGGGAAATACTTACACCATTCGTCCGGACCGAAACGCCTATTTTCCTGCAGTTTTAAGTGAAGAAGAATGGAGAAAAAAAGTTGATTTTGAATTCATTGAGACTACCTCCACTTCTGGAGAATGGATTAAACGGAATCCTGCTGCTGAGGATGAATGGCAAATCAAATTTGGTAAAGCTGTTTTTAATTTAAAAATCACCAATTTCAAGCATGTTGGTTTGTTTCCAGAGCAACAAACGAATTGGGATTTTATTCAACATAAAGTACAAAAAGACCATAAGCTGCTCAATTTGTTTGGATATACTGGCGCAGCATCGGTGGTGGCAAAACTTAATCATGCAGAGGTTTACCACTGCGATAGTGTAAAAAATGTAATAAACTGGGGTAAAGAAAATATGGTATCTTCTGGTGTTGAAGATATAAAATGGGTCTTGGAAGATGCATTGAAATTTGCAAAAAGAGAGTCGAAAAGAGGAAATAAATATCGGGGTGTAGTGATGGATCCTCCTGCGTTTGGGATTGGTGTGAAAAAAGAAAGATGGAAATTAGAAGATAAATTCCAAGAGCTCTTAAAATCCACCAAAGAATTGATAGAGCCTGGTGGATTTATTGTTATAAACACCTACTCACCCAAACTAGATGCTAAAGAAATAAAACGAACTGCAAGCGCTATTTTTCCTACACAAAAAGTAGAGGTTTCACGACTTTCTATGAAAACAACAACAGGAAAAAGGTTAGATTTTGGAGAGTTAACACGAATTTTCTTCTAACAGTTGTAAATCTTCTTACCAGCCAAATATCGAGATTATTGTTATAATGTATTCCAAGATAAATTGTGAGGAAACTCCATAAATGAAAAAGCTATTACGACCTATTCATTTCCAAATAAGTGCTTAAATACTTCTTCAATTTTACCAACCTGAATAAGCTCTATGTCAAAGTCGGATTGCTTCACACCTTTGTTGTATTTTGAAATAATCATTTTCTCAAAACCAAGTTTTTGAGCTTCAGAAATTCGTTGATCAATATGTGAAACAGGTCTTATTTCTCCGGTTAATCCCACTTCGCCAGCCAAGGCAATATCTTTGCTAACAGGCATGTCCACATTGGAAGACAAAACAGCCGAAACGACAGCCAAATCAATAGCAGGATCATTCACTCTAATTCCTCCGGTTATATTCAAAAATACATCTTTAGCTCCCAACTTAAAACCACATCGTTTTTCCAACACTGCAAGTAGCATGTTCAATCTCTTTGTATCAAAACCAGTAGTTGTTCGCTGTGGATTTCCATAAGCAGCAGTACTTACCAGCGCTTGAACCTCCACCAACATTGGTCTCATTCCTTCCATGGTAGAAGCAATTGCCACTCCACTCAACGCTTCGTCATTGTTGTTGAGCAATACATCTGATGGATTCAAAACTGGAATTAATCCACCCGTCTGCATTTCATAAATACCTAATTCATTGGTGCTACCAAATCTATTTTTAGTCGTTCTCAGTAATCTGTAAATGTGATTTCTGTCTCCCTCAAACTGCAATACGGTGTCCACCATATGCTCCAGCACTTTTGGTCCTGCAATGCTTCCATCTTTGGTGATGTGGCCAATTATAAAAACTGAGGTTTGGGTTTCTTTTGCAAATTTCATTAAATCGCCTGTACATTCTCTAATTTGAGAAATACTTCCCGGAGAAGAATCTAAATAGTCTGAATGAAGGGTTTGGATAGAATCCACAATTAAAATGTGAGGCTGAAACTCCTCAACATGAGAAAATATATGTTGCAGCTTGGTTTCGTTCAGTAAAAAACAGTTTTCTGAGGTTTTACCTATGCGATCTGCTCTCATTTTCACTTGTTTCATACTTTCCTCTCCCGAGACGTAAAGAACACGAGCTTTGGAGTGTTGCAAGGCCATTTGCAACATCAAAGTAGATTTACCAATACCAGGTTCACCGCCAAACAAAACGAGAGAACCATGAACTAATCCACCACCAAGAACTCTATTTAGTTCTGTATCTTTAAATATAATTCGATTGTGTTTCTCGTCCGAAACCTCTCCTATTGCCACTGGTTTTGAGATTCGTTTTGTGGTTGGACCCGTTGAAAAAAGTTTCTTTTCATTTTTAGAAACAACCTCCTCCACAAATGTGTTCCATTCTGCACAAGATGGACATTTTCCAACCCATTGCGGAGATTGAGCACCACAATTCTGACAGAAATATGTTTTTTTAATTTTTGCCATTCCTCAGGTTAGTTGTTAAGTTGGTCTTCCACTTCTGCATTAGAAAATTTAATCTTAATGGCGTACAGAGAATAAATCCCTAACACAACTAACAGCAGTGTTACTAATAACCAAACTAAAATAGAAAAACTAGAAGCAACTTCTTTGTCGTATCCAAAATAGACAAGTGCTGCAGTGACAAAAATTGGATATAATCCAATGCCGCCAGGGGTAATTGCAATTGCTGCTGCGCCCACTACAAAAGAAACCATCAATTCTTGAATCCCAATTTTTTCCATTCCAACAAAACCTTGAGCCATCAGCCACATCATGATGATATAGGTTGCCCAAATAAAAAGCGTGTGTAAAATGAATGGAACTCTTTTTTTCATGGTAAAAATAGTTTTTACACCTTGCCACATTCCCAGTAACTTGTCAATCACAAACTTTCTTATTTTAGGAAAAATTGCAAAAGACAAAACTCCCAATAAACCGAGTACGATTATCGCATATAACAGATACGGTGGGCCTGATTCTTCATCTGTCTGTGTGAAACTATCAATCACCTCCTTACCTACAAGTAAGGTAGTTCCTCCCATAATCAATAATAGCATAACTACGTCAATAATTCGTTCTGCCACTACGGTTCCAAAAACTTTATCAAAAGGTAAGTTTTCTTTTTTGGATAAAAATCCTGGACGAGCTATTTCACCACTTCTCGGAATCGTAAAATTAAGCACATACCCAATCATAGTAGCATGGTACATATTCGATAGCTTTGGGTTATATCCAAGAGGTTCCATCAAAAATTTCCAACGATAAGCCCTACTTAAATGACCTAGCCATGCGGCAACCAAAGAGAGAAGAATCCAGAAGTAATTAGCGCTCTTAAAGGCTACTGGAATTGCATCTTTTTCCCCTTGAGTTAACCCAGAGTAAAAAAACCAGGTAAGGTAAATGCCAATTCCCATAGGAATGATGATTTTTAATACTTTTATAAGAGTCGCTTTCACAGAATTTGTTTTTCACAAAGATAGAATTATATCCCGAATAAATTTGTTCTCTGGAAGAGAAGGCCTTAAGTATTAGCCTGTGCCAAAGTATAGAAATTCGTCATGTTTTAAACAAGTATGGGTCAACTAAACTCAAACAAATAAATCATTTCAAAACAATTAGTTTTTTATTTACAATCTGGGATTCTGAATTAAATCGAATTAAATACACCCCTTCTGCAAAACCATCTATGTCAATTTTTGTTTGTTTTGTTTCTAATGGAATCATAGACGAATAAACCATTTCTCCAGCATTATTAAAAATTGCCATCGTAATGGAGTTTAAATTACTTTCGGCTATCGAAACATTCAACAAGCTATTTGCAGGATTGGGATATATAGTAATCGATGAGGCTAAATTTTCTTCTTCCAATCCGGTGCAATCATTCACAATAACCTGAATAGAATCTGAACTATCACATAACCCATAGACTCCGGTTAGGGTGGCCGTATAAGTTCCTGGTGCAGAGTAAATATGAGAGGAATTTGGAACAGTAGAGGTTGTTCCGTCTCCATAATCCCAATCATAACTAATCGCATTAGATCCGTTCATACTGAAATAAATAGCATCACCCAAACAAATAAGTGTCGGATTTGCATTAGCCATAACATTTGGAATTGGATTATTTGTAATCGTTACATAAGCTGTGTCTCCAGCACAATTTGCATTACTTCCTACGGCCCAGTATTGAGTGGTTGAATTTGGCGACACAGAAACAGTTTGAGAGGAACTTCCTGTACTCCAAGAAAAGGATGACCCGCCATTGGTAGTCAGGTTAATCGATGTTCCGTCACAAATTGTTGTATCTCCGGGAAATATAGTTGTAATTGGGTAATCTCGTACAGTTAAAGTTTTCACTAAACTATCTGAACCACAGCCATTATCCACTTTCATTTTGACCGAATAAACACCTGGATTAGAGAAAAACACTGTATTATCCTCCAAACTAGATGAGGCTGGAGTACCACCAGGAAATGACCAATAGATGGTTCCCTTTCCTGTAACTGTTCCATCAAATGACACAGTATCTTGTTCACAAATCGCCAAAGAGGACTCTGTAAAACTTGTTGTGGCACCTGAAGTATCAACTACTATTGTAGTAATCAAGCTGTCATTTGAACAAATCCCTTCTAAATATAATATTGCTTTATAAGTTCCTGCGACCGAATAAGCAACAGTCTCACTTGGATTTGTAGAAAAAGAAGGACTACCCCCAGGGAAAAACCACTTCAATGAATCGTAATTTGACAAACCAGTTGCACTAAAATTGGTGCTTTGACCTTGGCAAATTCTATTTCTAGAAACATTTAAAGTCCCAGTTGCAGGTAGGTCGGTATATATTACTCTTAGTCCCAAGGATGTATTAATTGCCGCTACCCCAGCCGAACTTTGCCAAACACCACCAGTTTTAACAAAAGTAGTGTTAGCCCCTCCTATTCTATTATTAGCAGTGGTAATTACCAAGGTATCACCATTTCCGTATTCTAACTCCATACCTGCCCAAAAATTTCCAGTAATAAATGGTGGTGTAGTTAAATAAACTTCATTACTTACACCTGCCACAAGATTATTAATTTTGATGGTATCTGTAGACAAAATTGATCCTGGTGAACCAGCGTTATCATCATAAATATTAATCACAACAGAAGAATTAGAAGTTCCAGCATCAGCTTTAATTACTGGTAAGACAACTCGCTGAATTGAGTTACTTGGCCCACTTAAGTTAAAAGGTTCAGCATATCCCGTTATGTTTGCTCCATTGTGCCCAGGGTAATATCCCCAGGTACCAAGCAATTTGTAAAAAATCATTGAGTCTAACGCCTCATCATAGTTGTATAAAGTATCGCAAAACCCTGGCGGAGTAGGTATTACAACCACACACCCTCCTTTTGTGACTGAATCGGTCAAAGCAGCATTTTCTACTACCATTTTCACATTATACGTTCCTAGGTTTGAATATCGCTTAACTGGATTCCTAAGTGACGAAGTTGTTCCATCTCCAAAATCCCATTGCCATTTGTAAGCTGCTGGAAAAGAAACAGAAGTATCAACTAAAAAAACTGGATAACCAGGATATACGGTATCACATCCAATAAAACCTGGTATAAGTGAAGTATTATAAGGCAGACAAAAAGAGGTGATTGATGAATCGCCAAAGTTTGCATTAATTGTTTTAGCGATAACTTGACCTGTGCCAGCATCAGTCACTTTAAAATTACCATTAAATCCACAAAACCCCTTACCCTGAAGTCCATCACCCCATGAATCATAAATAACAAATTCATAACAACCGGTATCTAAACAAACAGATTCAAAAATGGTTTGAATCTGCTGAGAATAACCACTACCACTTTCATAAACAACTCCATTTGTGTCTCTAATAAGCCACGAAATTTCTTGAGCACTGCAGTCAGTTGTAATATCCACCAATACAGAAAAACCAGCATTAGATACAAAAGGTTTGGAAATTTCATTGTTTGAAGGGTCAGAATCATTTACAGTTGCATTTATTTGAGTTGAATCTATACGTACTGAATAAATATGAGGTCCAGAACCAATTGCAAGAGAGGGCAAAGCTATGGTATCACAAGAGTTGGGACCGATGCTTCCTTGCCAAGGATAAATATTCGTAGTTCCACCATCTACATCGTAATATAAATTGAAGCTTTTCAATGTATCATTGTTTCCATTACAAACAACTGCATAACCGGGAATTAATGATGCACAAATTGTATCAACTGGGTAAATAACATCAGATAAAAATGGATCTAGTTGGCTGGGTGGTGAACAATTTTGATTTGTAGTTAGACTATATCTTGGACCACCCGAAACCAAAACTGCTCTCATCCGAGAGACTTGATTTGGCGTAAAATCAGAGGCACAAGACTCATTTTGATACTGCATGTAGTTTTCCTTATTGTCCAAAGGACATACCAATGTTGAACAAGCATTCCCTGTTCCTACTGTTGTTGGAGGAGTGTCGCAGCATAAATCGCCAGAAGTTGCACATGGGGTAGCTACAGTGCAGGAACTCGTATTCCGAAAAGTGTGATAAAGGTTAAAATAATGCCCCATTTCATGGGTCAAAACTCTATTATTATTTGTTGAAGACCATAAATTAAACCCATTTGTACCAAGGATATCATTTCCTGTTGCACTAAATCGAATAACTATACCATCAGAAGTAGGCGATCCACCCGGAAAAGTAGCATATCCTATTACTCCTCCACCTCCACCTTGATATATGTTGGTGGTACTTTTAATTTTATTGACTACCCAAACATTAATATACTGTGCGGGATCCCATTGAACCATTGCTTTCATTGATGCATCGCTTCGCCAAGTTCCACTGTGATAAACCCCGCTATCTATGTACCCTTGAATTCCAGACATATCATGTCTGGTTATCCCATTTGTCAAATTTCCAAAAGGATCCCTTTTAGCAATACAAAACTCTATCTCTGCATCAGTACCGAGTGGTCCAGATTGAGCGATTCCTCCATCCGTTGCATTCCTTCTGAAATCTCTATTTAGTGCAGCTATGCAAGAATATATTTGAGCATCTGAAATATTGGTAGAATCCCCTATATTCTCACCTTCATGCATGACATGAAAAACAATGGGAACCGTAAACACTGTTCCTCTATTAACACCACCAGAACGAGAAACTGACGATTTCCGGAGTACCTGTTGTGTATGTCTTTCAATTGATTGTCTGTTTAGCAAATATGCTTGGTCAAATCCTTTGAGTAATTCATCTAGGTAATGAGACGCACATTTTTCGCCATTGAATGGGACTGTTTTCCCCGGAACCTGTCTATAATTAGTTGCAGAGTTCACTTGAGATTGAACCAAATTGGAGAATATTAATAAAATTGGTAGTAAATATAATTTCTTCATAATGAGTTTATTCTAATTAAAATACGCTGGGTTTATATTTGGGTTGCCTTATTTTAAGCTATACATTTAATTTTTTAATTTTGATTTCAAAAGTTTTATGGCATCTCGCAACTTGGCGGCCTCCACAAAATCGAATTCTTTGGCAGCTTTTTCCATGGCTTTTTGAGTCATTTTTATGTTTTCCTCAATTTGGGTCGTTGTCAAATACTCTACTTCCTCCTCAGCTGCGAGTGTAGGTGTTTTTTCAAGATTGTTTTCAAACTTATAAGGTGTGTTTTCCGAATTCTTTTTTATCGGTTTAGGTTCTTGGTTATGCTCCTTATTATAAGCCATTTGAACACTTCTTCTTCTTTCTGTTTCGTCAATGGTCCTCTGCATGGAATTTGTCATCTTATCGGCATACATGATCACTTTTCCATTTACATTCCTTGCGGCTCTTCCTACGGTTTGAACCAGAGCTCTTTCAGACCTCAAAAATCCTTCCTTGTCTGCATCTAAAATAACAATGAGTGACACTTCTGGCAAATCCAATCCCTCTCTCAATAAATTTACTCCTACCAAAACATCATACACTCCCTTTCTTAAGTCCTGTATTATTTCTATTCGATCCAATGTATCCACATCAGAATGGATATAACGACTTCTCACTCCTACTTTTTCCAAGTATTTTTGCAGTTCTTCCGCCATTCTTTTGGTAAGAGTGGTTGCCAAAACTCTTTCATTCTTGGCGATGGTTTTATGAACTTCCTCTAATAAATCATCTATTTGATTTTTACTCGGTCTCACCTCAATGATTGGGTCAAGAAGCCCCGTAGGTCTTATTAATTGTTCTACAAATACACCTTCAGCTTTCTCCATTTCATAATCTGCTGGAGTAGCAGATACATAAAGAGTTTGTGGGGTTATTTGCTCAAACTCTTCGAATTTAAGAGGCCTATTATCCATGGCTGAAGGCAACCTAAACCCATGTTCCACCAAATTAATTTTTCTTGATTTATCACCACCATACATTGCTCTAATTTGAGGCAGAGTAACATGACTTTCATCAATTACCATTAAAAAATCATCTGGAAAATAATCCAACAAACAGAAAGGCCTAGAACCGGCAACTCTTCCATCAAAATATCGAGAATAATTCTCTATACCCGAACAGTAACCCAGCTCTCTAATCATTTCTAAATCCAAAGTAACTCTTTCTTCCAAACGGTTTGCCTCTAGATGTTGACCACCTGCCTTGAAAGCTTCTGTTCTTTCAACCATATCGGCCTGAATCTCATGAATCGCGCTCTGAATCGTATCTTTACTCGTTACAAAGATATTCGCGGGATAAATGCTGTATTCATCAAATTTTTCAATTCTTCGAGCAGTGTCGTTTTCAATAGTTTCAATTTCTTCAATCTCATCTCCCCAAAAACCAATTCGCAAAGAAAAGTCTGCATAGGGTAAATTAATATCTACCGTATCACCTTTTACTCTGAATGTTCCTCTCTCAAAATCCAAACCAGCCCGAGAGTATAAATTATCCACTAATTGAGCCAAAAAAGTATTTCTTGTTACCACCAATCCTACTTTTATTTGAAGAATACTGTCCTTGAAATTAGTTGGGTTCCCAATTCCATAAATACAAGAAACAGAGGACACAACAATCACGTCTTTTCTCCCAGACAACAACGCAGAAGCTGCTCTAATTCTGAGTTTTTCAATCTCATCGTTGATGGATAAATCTTTTTCTATGTAGGTCCCTGTCGTTGGCAGATAGGCTTCTGGCTGGTAATAATCGTAATACGAAACAAAATACTCTACTCTATTCTCAGGGAAAAAATTGGTAAATTCTTCAAACAGCTGGGCTGCCAAAGTTTTATTATGGGAAAGCACCAAAGTGGGTTTGTTCGTCTCCTGAATTACATTCGCAACTGTAAAGGTCTTTCCAGAACCTGTTACACCCAAAAGAACTTGACTCTCAACACCGGTATTCACTCCTTCTACCAGCTCCTCGATTGCCTTTGGTTGATCTCCTGTGGGCTTAAAATCAGATACTATTTTAAATTTCATTGATGTAATTCAGTTTTTTCTTAATGAGTCAATTCTTTGAAAACACTCTCCAATTTCTGGGTTTCTTTTTGGAGAGAAAGAACCAACAAGCCTTTACTATTCGCAAATTTCGAGATTTCCACTCTTAAATCATCCGTTCGCGTTGAGATGATTTTCCATTCGTTTGCATTTAACTCGTTTACTTTGCTCACACCAGAAATTTGCTTCAATTCAGTTTTGGATACAGGTTTGTCAAATTCTACTTTTACGATTTGCCTGTCAGAATTAGCATTCATGATTTGGCTCGCATCTTTATCCACCAAGAGGTTACCTCTGTTAATAATTACAATTCTATCGCATATTGCTTCAACCTCCTGCATAATGTGCGAAGAAAACATGACCGTTTTCTCTCTTCCAATCTTTTTTATAACTTCTCTGATGTCTGCCAATTGATTTGGGTCCAAACCACTTGTTGGTTCATCAAGAATAAGAACATTAGGGTCATGAATTAAGGCTTGAGCTAATCCCACTCGTTGTTTGTAACCCTTCGATAATTCACCAATCTTCTTGTTTTGTTCTAATTCCAATCCTACCAATCCTACCACATTCGATACCTTTTCCTTTTTTTTGGAAAGCTTGTGCACACCTGCAATAAAACTCAAATACTCTTTCACATACATATCTAGATACAGAGGATTATGCTCGGGCAAATACCCTACTTTTTTTCTAATTTCTAGAGAATCTTCCAGCACATCATAACCATCCACAATCACCGTACCTGCAGTGGGAGGAATATAGCAAGTAATAATTTTCATTAATGTAGATTTTCCAGCTCCATTTGGTCCCAGGAAACCTAGTATTTCTCCCTTATTTACAGTAAATGAAATGTCATTCAGCGCTTTTTGAAGTCCATATTCCTTGGTTACATTCTTTATTTCTATTGACATGAAATGCGATTGTGATTAAATAATTCTTAAAAATAATGAAATTTAAGGCAACTAATGTCATTCTCAATCAATTTCATTAATTCTCTGAAAACGAATGAGCACCTTGTTTCAATTTGAAGGGAATTGCATTACCTTTGAGTTCTAAACAAATACATTGGAAAAGGGACTTGTCATAAAATCAACTGGGAGTTGGTACTCCGTAAAACTCATAAACGGAAGCGTTATTCAATGCCGGATAAAAGGTAAGTTCAGGCTCAAGGGAATTGAGACAACTAATCCTGTGACGGTGGGAGATAATGTTGTGGTAGAAATGCAAGAAGACGACAATGGCATGATCGTGGAAATTGAAACCAGAAAGAATTACATCATTCGTAAATCTGTAAATCTGTCAAAAAAAGCACACATCATTGCATCCAACATTGATTTAGCCTTCTTGGTGGTTACAATCAACTACCCAAAAACCTACCTCAATTTTATAGATCGATTTTTGGTGACAGCCGAAGCTTATCATATTCCAACCACATTAATTTTTAACAAAATTGACCTTCTTGATGAAGACGAATTAAAAGAACTCGATTCATTAATTGCCACCTATTCAAAAGTTGGATATACCTGTATAAAAACTTCCGTTGAAAAGAACATCAACATAGATGAAGTTAAAAAACAAATGAAAGACAAAACTTCAGTTTTTTCGGGAAATTCAGGAGTTGGTAAATCTTCCCTAATTAACTTGATTGATGATTCTCTGAACATCAAAACGAGTGATATTTCAGATTCGCATAACCAAGGAAAACACACGACAACTTTTGCCGAAATGCATGAGCTTAAATTTGGTGGGCACATTATTGACACCCCAGGGATAAAAGGACTAGGTATTATTGACATTGAACAAGAGGTAATCCATCATTACTTTCCAGAAATGAGAGAATTAATGAACGACTGCAAGTTTAATAACTGTGTGCATGTGAACGAGCCAAAATGCGCCATAAAGGCCGCTGTTGAAGAGGGAGAAATCGCAGAGTTTAGGTACCAAAACTACCTCAACCTCTATTTTGGCGATGAAAATCCAGGATTCCGAGAAAGCTTGTATGCTCCCAAATAAAAATAAGCGTATTGGTCTAATGAATCATATCCTATGAGAACAATCATTCAAAGAGTTACAAAGGCATCTGTTCATATAGAAAATGAAGAGTTTTCCTCAATAAATAATGGGTTGTTAGTTCTTGTAGGCATTGAAGAGTCAGATACACAAGAAGATATTAATTGGCTGGTGAAAAAAATCACAAACCTTAGAATATTCAGTGATGTTGGTGGCAAAATGAATGAGTCATTGAACGATAATCAAGGAGAACTGCTTGTTGTGAGTCAGTTTACCCTTTTTGCCTCCACAAAAAAAGGGAACCGTCCTTCTTTTAAAAAGTCCGCGAAACCAGAATTCGCAATACCTTTGTACACTCAATTTATCGAATCCCTTCAATCTGAAGTACATACGAGTGTAAAAACCGGAAAGTTTGGAGCAGACATGAAAGTTCAGCTGATAAATGACGGACCTGTGACTATTTTACTAGACTCAAAAAACAAAGAATAGAACATTTTTTTATGAGTGAATGTTATCAATTAAATAAATAGTTCCCAACCATACCATCCCGCGATACTGAGATAAACATAAAAACCATACAACAACACACTCATTTTCATTCCTCGCTGGTAATACAAAAACATGGATACAACATTTACCGCTAGTAAATAAAGCCAAGTTTCGTGAATAAAATTAACCATCAGAACAGTTCCTGTAATGCTAAATACTGTTGTAAAGGAATCCAAAAAAGGGAGTTTTGGTTTTAGTTTTGTCTTGAGGAAATAACCTACTCCGACAAACGAAATAAGGGTAATGAATAAAATAATTAAGTGAGTGGATAATGCATGCTTATTTGTGCCATATTCACCCCAATTGAACCAACCATAAATAGCAGTTAACACATAAAAAAAATGGAGAAAAACTTCGGCAAAAATTTGTTTTACAAAGCACAAATAAGCGTAAAACAGAGCCCCTAGTATAGCAAACACAAAACAACTTTGTACTTCTTGAATATAAAGAACCGTGTAAGCCAAGCCAAATAAAATGGCAAGCAGCTCCAAAACTAAATACAACCTCTTGGAAGAATTGCTGTTTATTGATTTGGATAAAGAACTCAAACTCTATTTCTTTTCATAGGTCACATAGGAGAATCCAAATTCATGTTTTTCATCTTTAGGATGAAAAATTTCGCTTGTCTTTATCCATTTACTTGTATCATAATCAGGAAAAAACACATCTGCCTCAAAAGAATGATGGACAAAAGTGATGTACAATTTATCGAGTAAATTATTATCCAATGCAGTTTTGTAGATTTGTCCTCCTCCAATAACAAACGCCTCGGTTTCATTATTTTTTCTTGCCAATTCTAGTCCTTCCTCTACAGAATTCACAACATCACAATTTTCAGCAACAAAGTTACTGTTTCGAGTCACTATGACATTAGGTCTATCTGGCAAAGGCCTGTATTTATCAGGAATGGAATCAAAATTCTTTCTTCCCATGATGACGTAATGTCCTTTTGTTGTATCAGAAAAGTAACGCATATCATCACGCAAATGCCAAATCAAATCGTTGTCTTTTCCTATGGCTTCATTAATCGCTTTTGCTACTATTAAAGATACTTTCATTCGAATGAGTTATGTTTTTACAAACTTACAGAAATAACTAATAATAAAAATCAGGATTTAAAAAATATTGCCAGAGCAAATTGACGATTGTGAATACTAAAAAAGGAAAACAAAACTCCCCACAATTTGCGTATATTTACAACCAAATTTAAACCAAGCCAAATATATCAGTACAATGAGCTTAGAATTATCTGAACAAGAAATAATTAGACGAGAAACTCGTGAAAAACTAATCAATCAAGGAATAGAACCTTATCCTGCTGCTCTATACCCCGTAAATACTTTATCGAAGGAAGTGAAAGAAAACTATGTAGAAGGAAAACGAGTGAATGTAGCTGGAAGATTGATGACTAAAAATATCATGGGAAAAGCTTCTTTTTCCTCAATTCAGGATTCTGCAGGAAGAGTTCAAGCCTATTTCAATAGAGACGAAATGTGCCCAGGAGAAGATAAATCACTGTATAATGATGTCTATAAAAAATTACTAGATATAGGCGATTTCATTGGTATAGAGGGAACACTTTTCACGACACAGGTTGGTGAAAAATCAATTAACGTTGAAAAAATGACTTTGCTGAGTAAATCACTCAAGCCATTGCCAATGCCAAAAACAGATAGCGAAGGAAAAGTTCATGATGCCTTTACAAACCCCGAATTGAGATACCGCCAACGCTACGTGGATCTTGTTGTAAACCCTCAGGTAAAGGAAGTATTCATGAAGAGAACAAAAATGTTCAATGCCATGAGAAACTTCTTTAATGAGGCTGGATACTTTGAAGTTGAAACTCCTGTTCTACAACCAATTGCAGGTGGAGCAGCTGCGCGACCGTTCATTACTCATCACAACAGTTTGGATATACCTTTGTACATGAGAATCGCCAATGAACTGTATCTCAAACGATTAATTGTGGGAGGATTTGATGGTGTGTATGAGTTCTCTAAGAACTTTAGAAACGAAGGAATGGACCGGACTCACAACCCAGAGTTTACTGCCATGGAAATCTATGTAGCTTACAAAGACTACAACTGGATGATGGATTTTACTGAAAAACTACTGGAAAATGTAGCCACAGAAGTAAATGGCACCACTGAAGCTACTTTTGGAGAACATCAAATCAATTTCAAAGCTCCGTATAAAAGAGTAACCATGAGACAATCCATTATTGATTTCACTGGATTTGATATCAAGGATAAAACGGAAGATGAATTAAGATCAGCTGCCAAAAATATGGGAATTGAGGTGGATGAAACAATGGGTAAAGGAAAACTTATTGATGAAATCTTTGGTGAAAAATGTGAAGGAAACTACATCCAACCTACTTTCATTACCGATTACCCAAAAGAAATGTCTCCGCTGTGCAAGGTTCACAGAGAAGATCCAGAATTGACAGAAAGATTTGAGTTGATGGTATGCGGAAAAGAAATAGCGAATGCATACAGTGAGCTAAACGATCCGGTGGACCAAAGAGAAAGATTTGAGGAGCAATTGAAACTTGCTGCCAGAGGTGACGATGAAGCTGGAGAATTTATTGACAATGACTTCCTTAGGGCACTGGAGTATGGTATGCCACCAACATCAGGTTTGGGAATTGGAATGGATAGATTAATTATGTTTTTAACTAACAATCAGTCCATTCAAGAAGTATTATTTTTTCCTCAAATGAGGCCAGAAGTTAAACAAAAAAAGCTTGATTTAGCCGACAATGAAAAAGCCATTTTTGAGGCGATAAAAAGCAAAAAAACAATGGAGCTCAATGCATTGAAAAATTCATTGGAACTGAGCAACAAGCAATGGGATAAAGGAATGAAATCCTTAACCAAAATGGGACTAGTAAAAGTCACCAAAACAGACGATACACTTACCGTAGATTACATCGAGAACTAATGGAAGATTACACAGAACACACCGACCTACAAAATGAGGACTTGAGAGACATGATGACTCACATCCTCCAATCTCATTGGGGAATAATTGAGGTAAAAGAAGAACACGATCCGATAGAATACGATTGGTATGTTTCTACGATTATAAAAATTTTTGAAAAAGGGAAACACACGATAGATGTAGGTAATTTTTTGATGGAACAAGAAACCAAGATTAAAGAGGCAAGTGGTGACAGAGACAAAAATCACGATATTGCCAACAAACTAAGCTTTGTTTACCATAAATTAAACACAAAAGACTGGACAAAAGAAGAAAATTAATACTCAAAATTGAAAACATGAAATACTTAATTCTAACAATTTTCGCAGCACTCTTAGTAGTTACTTGTGGAACAGAGAAACAGCAGCAACAAGAAAATGAGAGAAAAACAAGCCAGATAGAAACTCAAGAAACAAAATTTGGAATTGGTGATGCCAATCCTGCTCTTGAAGCAAAGTTACAGGATATTTCGGGCGAAGAACTTCATATAGAAAGTCTGGGTAAAAAAAACGGATCCTTACTTATTTTTTCATGTAACACTTGTCCGTTCGTTGTGGGGAATGGCGATAAGTCACAAGGATGGGAAAATAGATATAATGACATTCAGGAAAAAGCAAATGAACTAGAAATAGGTTTTGCACTCATCAATTCAAATGAAGCCAAAAGAGAAGGAGACGATTCTTTCGAAAAAATGAGAGAACATGCTGTAGAAAAGGATTATAATGACATTCGTTACTTAATCGATCAAAAACACGTGGTGGCAGATCAATTAAATGCTATGACAACGCCACATGTTTTTCTATTTAATAGCGAACATGATCTCGTTTATACAGGAGCGATAGATGACAATGTAGATATGAAAGAAGAAGTAAAAGAACACTGGTTAATGGATGCCATGAATGAACTTGCCGAAGGAAAAGAAATTTCAAACCCTATTACAAAAAACATTGGATGCTCCATTAAGAGAGTAAAATAAAGGAAAGCACAGCCTAATCAAAAGGGCTAAAAATTAAATTAAAAAACTGAAGCCTCGATTTTCATCGAGGCTTTTTTTAAATCTCTTATTCTGTGAGCTTCAGTTTGTGTTCATTTTTTTGAATCAATAAAAAGATTATAATTCCTTTCTCACTTTTTCTTGAATTATGATAGTTAACAGGAAAAGGACAAATAAACCAATAAAATCGAATACCTAAACTTCTCTTTTCGTACATTTAATCCTTCAAAAATGACAAATGAAAACAGAAATAATCTCCATTGGAGACGAACTACTTATAGGCCAAACCATCAATACAAATGCCTCTTGGATGGGTCAAGAATTGGCAAAAATCGGAATAAAAAATAACCGAACAACAACCATATCGGACACGGAAGAAGAAATTCATGAAGCCCTAAAAAGAGCCGAGTCCTTCGCAGACTTGATACTGATTACTGGCGGATTAGGCCCAACAAAAGATGACATCACCAAAAAAGTACTGTGCGACTATTTTGACACAGAACTTGAACTTAATCAAGAGGTTTTATCTGATATCCAAGCCTATTTTAAATTAAGAAACAAACCCTTTTTGGAAACAAACAACATGCAAGCTATGTTACCAAAGGCATGCACTGTGTTACCAAACCAAATGGGAACAGCCAGCGGAATGTGGTTCGAAAGAAATGGAAAAGTATTTGTTTCTATGCCAGGAGTTCCCTACGAAATGAAACACTTGATGGAAACGGGTGTATTTCCGAAAATAAAAGAAACATTCCAGTTACAAGAGCTGGCTCATCGCACGGTTTTAACTCACGGTCTTGGAGAATCATTTTTAGCTGAAATTATAGAGGACTGGGAAAACAGACTGAGAAATGCAAACCTTGATATGGCCTATTTACCCTCTCCTGGTTTAGTAAAACTAAGAGTTACAAGTAACCAAGGAGATTCCTCCAAAGTGAATAAGTTTTGTGATGAATTGTATGAAATTATTCCAGAATATATTTTTGGGGAAGGCACCATTACCATGCAAGAAACTCTGGCCAACTTATTGCTAGAAAGGAACGCAACAATTTCTTTGGCAGAAAGTTGCACTGGAGGTTATGCCTCTCATCTAATGACCAAAATCCCGGGAAGTTCCTCTTTTTACGAAGGAAGTATCATTTGCTATTCCTACGACATCAAAGAAAAAGAACTGAATGTACCAAAAGAAGTTCTACTGAACAAGGGAGCTGTAAGCCAAGAAGTAGTGGAAATACTGAGCGAAGAAATAAGAAAAAAATACAATACAGATTACTCTATTTCAATCTCTGGAATTGCCGGGCCAGCGGGAGGTACAGTGGATAAACCTGTAGGAACTGTTTGGATTTCTGCCAGAGGTAAAACAAAGGTGGTCTCAAAGAAGTTTAATTTTGGAAATAACCGAGAAAGAAATATTTCCCAATCAGCTGTTGCTGGTTTTAACTTACTAAGAAAGTTAATCTTGCAAGAGTAAAAAGCAAAAAATCATGAAAAACACATTTCAACCTCTATTTGATTCTCAAAAATCGCACTTCAATAACGAACTAAGAACCTGTTCCGTAAAAGACAGACTTAAAAAGTTAAGATTGATTAAAAATTGGTTGGTAAGGAATGAAAAGCTAATTTGTGAGGAGATTTACAAGGATTTTGAAAAAGAACCAGAAGAAGTTCTCCTGACCGAGATAAAACCAATTATAGATGAAATAAAACAGCATATTTCTCACCTCGCAGATTGGAATGAATCAAAGCAAGTTTCGGCTCCTTTGGCTTTTTGGGGAACAAAGTCCTATGTGCGTTACGAACCCAAGGGAGTTACACTCATTATCTCCCCATGGAATTACCCTTTCAACCTGTGCATTGGGCCACTGGTGTCTGCCATCGGAGCAGGCTGTACTGCCATTGTAAAACCAAGTGAACATACTCCTAACACGGCAAATCTCATCGAAAAAATGATTACCGATTTATTTTCGGAACAAGAAATCTCTGTTGTAAAAGGAGATGTTTCGGTGTCAACGAAGTTATTGGAGCTGCCCTTTGATCATATTTTCTTTACAGGAAGTCCGAAGGTTGGAAAAATTGTAATGTCCGCAGCCTCAAAAAATCTCTCCTCTGTAACTTTGGAACTGGGAGGTCGTAATCCTGCAATAGTAGATGAAACCGCAAATTTATATGATGCGACACAAAAAATTATTTGGGGTAAATTCATTAACTCAGGACAAACTTGTATTGCTCCTAATTACATTTTGGTGCATGAAAGTAAAGCAGATGAATTAAAAGAAAAATTGATTGTTCAAATTGAAAAACAGTTTCCAATTTTGGATAAAAAGAAAACAAAAATTGTAAACCAGCTCCATTTTAATAGATTAAGCGCATTGCTGGACAAGTCAATTTCAGCAGGTGCAAATGTGCTTCATGGAAATGAAAGGGAATCTGAGATCAATTTTATTTCGCCTACTCTATTGGATAACATAACCATCGAAAACCCTTTGTTCAAGGAGGAAATATTTGGGCCAATTTTACCCATTATTACTTACAACAAACTCAGTGAAGTGATTGACATCGTAAATAGCACTGAAAAACCTTTAGCGCTTTATTTATTTACAAAATCAAGAAAAAACACGAACTATATTTTAAGCCATACGAGCTCAGGTACTACCGCCATTAATGAAACCACCATTCAATTTGCTCAACCTCATTTACCATTTGGAGGTGTAAACCACAGCGGAATCGGTAAAGCACATGGCGAATTTGGATTCTTAGAGTTTTCTAACTCACGATCAGTCATGAAACAAAGAGTTGGATTTACCACCTTAAAAACTATTCTGCCACCATACACCAACTTCAAAAGGAAACTGATAAGGTTTATCACCTTCAGAGTTTAGCACTTACTTAAAAAAAAAGAGCAAATCCTAAAAAAAAGCCGTACATTTGCATGCAATTACAGAAAAACAAACGACCATGTCTCATTCTAAAATTGTACAAGAAGGCCTGACTTACGATGATGTCCTTTTAATCCCAGCTTATTCAAACGTATTGCCAAATGCAGTAACTTTGGACAGCAAAATCACCAAAAATATTTCAATAAAGACTCCTATCCTTTCGGCAGCGATGGATACGGTTACCGAATCGGAACTGGCAATTGCAATTGCGCAGCAAGGAGGAATTGGGATTATACACAAAAACATGTCGGCTGAATCACAAGCCAAAGAAGTGAGAAAAGTAAAGAGAAGCGAAAGCGGAATGATAACTGACCCTGTTACCTTGACTTCAACAGCCACTGTAGGTGATGCATTAAATCTAATGGCTGAGTATAAAATTGGCGGAATTCCTATTGTCGATGACAATGGAACATTAAAAGGAATTGTGACAAATCGAGATTTAAGGTTTGAAAAGGAAAACTCCAAAAAAATAACAGAAGTAATGACTTCGGATAAGTTGGTTACTGCAATAAACGAAATATCCTTGGTGGAGGCAGAAAAAATCCTTCAACAACATAAAATAGAAAAACTACTCATCGTTGACGAATCCAACAAATTAACAGGGTTAATCACTTACCGAGACATAATTAAAGTAAAAAAACACCCTAATTCCTGTAAGGACGAACAAGGAAGACTGAGAGTTGGAGCGGCAGTTGGAGTAACACACGATACACTTGAGAGAGTTTCTGCCCTAGTAAAAGCTGATGTAGATGCTATCGTAATCGATACAGCTCACGGTCACTCTCAAGGAGTGATAGACAAGTTAAAACTTGTAAAAGCGAGCTACCCTAACTTGCAGGTTATTGTAGGAAACATAGCAACAGCAGAAGCTGCAAGGATGCTGGTAGATGCAGGTGCTGATGCTGTGAAAGTTGGAATCGGTCCTGGATCAATTTGCACCACTCGAATTATCGCAGGTGTAGGAGTTCCGCAGTTGTCTGCGATCATGAATGTTGCAGAGGAATTGAAAGGTTCAGGAGTTCCCATCATTGCAGATGGTGGAATACGATTTACAGGAGACATAGTAAAAGCTATTGCCGCTGGGGCAAGTTCTGTAATGCTTGGATCTATGTTTGCAGGAGTTGCAGAGTCTCCGGGAGAAACAGTAATTTATCAAGGAAGAAAATTCAAAACTTACAGAGGAATGGGTTCTTTGGAAGCAATGAAAAAAGGATCAAAAGACAGGTATTTCCAGGACACTGAAAATGACGATAAAAAGCTAGTTCCGGAAGGAATTTCAGGACGAGTTCCATTCAAAGGGTATTTGAGCGAAGTAATGCACCAACTTATTGGTGGATTAAGGTCTGGTATGGGTTACTGCGGATCCAAAGACGTTGAATCTTTAAAAGAAGCTAAGTTTATTAAAATAACTTCAGCCAGCATTCAAGAAAGTCATCCACATGATGTTACCATTACCAGAGAGGCTCCGAACTACAGCCTAAAATAGGTTTTTACAGTTACATTCTAATTTTATTAAAAAAAGGGTAAATTAGCCTTTCGAATTTCAAAAACAAAAAAGCAATGAAGAAAACTCTAATCTTATCAATCTCTATTTTTTTATTTAATACTATTTTAGCGCAGGACAACCCTGTATTGCTGAAGGTAGCTGGTGAAGAAATCAGGAAAGATGAATTTCTTTACAATTACACAAAAAATAATTCTGATGTAAAATACGACAAAGCCTCTTTGGATGCTTACACCGAAATGTTTGTAAAGTACAAGTTAAAAGTAGCCGATGCCCGCAACGAAGGACTTGACACAATTCCAAGACTCAAAAACGAACTTAAAGGTTATGTAGAAAAATCTGCTGAAAAATACCTCTCTGATCCAAGTGCCACAGATGAATTAGTGAAAGAAGCTTACGAAAGAAAAAAGTTTGAAATTAATGCAAGTCATATCTTAATCATGGAAGGGAATACCTATGAAGAAATCATGAAAGCCCGAGAGGAAATAATGAATGGCGCTGATTTTGAAGAGGTAGCACTAAAATATTCTCAGGACCCATCAGTTAAAGACAACAAAGGGAACTTAGGTTATTTTACAGCTTTTCAAATGGTTTATCCTTTTGAAGATGCTGCATATAATACCGCAGTAGGAAGTATCTCTATGCCTGTAAAAACTAGATTTGGTTATCACCTAATCAAAGTAAATGACAAAAGACCGAACCCAGGAAAAGTTCAAGTTGCACATATTTATGTTAAAGTTCCTGCCGATGCAAACGAGCAAACGAAAGCAAACGCAGAATCAAAAATTAATGACATTTACCAAGAATTAACCTCAGGTAAAAGAGATTTCGCCTCTTTAGCACAAGAGTATTCTGATGACAACACTTCCTCCAATAAAGGTGGAGAACTGCCTATGTTTGGGTCTGGAAGAATGGTACCAGAATTTGAAAAAGTGGCATTTGGTTTAAAAAACAACGGAGACCTATCCAAGCCAGTAAAAACATCTTATGGCTGGCATATCGTTAAAAAATTAAAATCGGAACCAGTAGGTAGCTTTGAAGAAATGAAAAGTGAAATCCTCTCTAACATTAAAAGAGGAGACCGAAGCGGAAAAACAAGAGAACATTTCGTGAACAAATTGAAGGCTGAATACCGTTATAAAAACAAATCATCGAAATGGATTAAAAATAGTTTTAACAATGAAGATATCGGAAGACTAAAAGCTGAAGACAATGACGTTGCGTTCACATTCAAAAAAGAACCAGGCTTTTTTAAACCCAAAACAAAAATTTTGGTATCAGAGTACAGAGACTACCTCACTTCTCACCTACCTGCTTCTCAGCAGGATATTGAGTCAAACTACAAAGAGTTTACGAATGATTACTTCTTTAACTATGAAAAATCACAATTATTTGTAAAGTATCCGGAGTACAAGTCTCTTGTAAAAGAATTTGAGGATGGAATATTATTGTTTGAAATATCTGATCAAAAAGTATGGACCAAATCTAGCAAAGATACCACAGGCCTTCAGGCTTATTTTGAAGCTACACAAAACAAATATTTATGGAAAGAACGAGCTGATGTTGAAATCTACTCCTCCTCAAAAAAAGAGATTATTATGAAAGCCATGAGCTTAGCAAAAGATTCTGGGAAAACTTCACAAGAAATTTTGATGGCCGGAAATCAGGAGTCTCAGTTAGACCTATCAGTAAAAGCTGGGAAAATGGAAATTGAAGACAACAATGTATTGTCGCAGTTCGAGTTGAAGACAGGAATATCTGAATTAAAACTAATTGATGGCAAGTATGTATTTTTAAAATTAAAAGAGACTCTTCCTCCTCAAAACAAAAAACTGAAAGAGGTACGAGGTACAGTTATTTCTGAATATCAAAAGCACTTAGAAACAGAGTGGCTCAAAGAATTGAACGACAAATACCCTGTAGAAATAAATAAAGAAGAAATATACAAATTGAAAACAACCAAAAAATGATTAAATCACTAAAAACCACCTCACTTTTAATTATCACTTCTATTCTGTTCGCAACCGTATCTTGCAATAAATATGAAGATGGACCGAGCCTATCACTCAGGACAAAAAAAGCAAGACTTATTAATACTTGGGAACTAATTGAATCCATTGATGGAGGAACAGATATCTCAGACTTTTCAAGAGGAATAACTCTAACTATTGAAAACAATGAAAGCTTTTACTCGGGAGGGGAAACCCCTCAAGGGGTTAAACCAACGGATCAGGGAACTTGGGAATTCAACAAAGAAAAAACTGTTTTAATTCTTACCATCGATGGGCAAATAACTCCAGAAAAATGGACTATTACCCGATTGAAAAATGATGAGTTATGGCTCAAAAAAACTCAATCAAACGGAACTGAAGCCTTTCAAAAATTCAGAGGATTGGATTAATTTCAACCTTTAATTAAAGGAAAAAAGCTACTCGATGAGTAGCTTTTTTTATGTAATTTAATTTCATTTTTAAAATCTAAATCCTGCAGTTACCATAAAATTATTAATGAATCTGTCAGTAATAATAGGTTCTACCAATTCTGGGTCATATAAGTAAGACTCCTCTTGCCACTGAGACCTCATGAAAGTAAAGTCCAATGAAAAACTTCGGTTTTTATATCCTAAACCTCCTGAGATGTTTCTCCTAGCATAATCCACAAGTGTTATTTCATCTTTAATAGGCGAACCAAAATGAGCGTATCCACCTCTAATTGTCCAATGGTTTGTTACTCTGAACTCAGCTCCAGCCTTCAATATATTAGCTGTTTGGTAAATATCACTTACCGTGTTATTTTCTGCTTTAAAATCGTAGGGTGCTATCGCTCCTTGAGCTCCATTTAAACTTGCATTGGAATAATCAACAAGCTCGTATTCCAAAGAAATCAATCCACGTTTCTTGTATAAGAAAGCAGCACTTGCAATCAACCTACCCGGAGTGCGCAATCTATAATCGAAAATTCCTTCTGGAGACTCAGCCCTTTGGTTATAAAAGTTGTCAATAAAATTAGAAGTAAAGTTCGTATTATACGAATCACTCATTGTATACCATGTTGGCGTATGAATGGCCAAACCAAGTCGGACCGATTTTACAGGAACAAAGATAGCTCCTAGCTTAATGTTAAACCCATTCCCAGTGGTGGTTACATTTTCCTCAAATGTATAATTTTCTGTATCCAAAAAAGAGTCGGGATCTTCAAACGTCTCTGTAAATGTTCTTGTTGAATTATAACGAATTCTGGGGAAACCGATACTTCCGCCAACATAAATTTTTCCATCATAATTTCCACTAAAAGAAATATCTGTTTGATATTGAGCCCCTCTCGTAGTTACTTCATTCATTTGATTAATTCGAGAGTTGGCAGTGTCATACCAAGGCAAGTAAAGGTTGGACAAAGAATCAAAAATGATAAGATTCGCATCAAAAGCCTGACCTTCATAAAAGTCAGAGATTCCTGACAACGGAATGTTATTGTTGTTCAAATAATTTGTGTAGGACAATAGCATAGAATTATCATTTATTCCTTCGGCTTTCGTTCTTCCATGAAAATCATTGGTTCTGTTCGTGCTAAAACCGACCTGGAAATAGCGCCACAAACTGGCTTTGTTAAAATCTACAGGAATAGCAAACACAACCCCTAGATTGGGAATATTAAAATTTCCCTTGCTGTCCTCATCAAATGAATTGTTATATCTAGATTCTGCACCTGCAAAAGTTACATTTCCAGTAAAACTAAAATCCGATCTACTGTAACGTCCCATTCCTGCGGGATTAATCCCTATTGCTGCCATGTCAGCTCCCAGAGCTCCCATGGCTCCTCCCAATCCCGTGAATCTTGCAGTTCCAGTTGGATTAAGGTTGCTATACCTCAATGCGTCTACTTCGTTTTGAGAGCTTATGTGCATGGACAGAGTAATTCCAATAAGAGTTATAAATAACTTTTTCATTTTGTTTGTTTTAAGAATTGAATTGAGGTCGCTTATCTTCTACCACCTCTCGATGATGAACCTGAAGAACTTCTACTGCTACCTCCTGAACTTCTAGATGGAGAACTACTTCTACTTGGCGAGCTACTTCTACTCGGAGTATAACTCCTAGTTCTAGAAGGGGTTGTTCTGCTCGGAGTATAACTTCTATTCCTAGAAGGAGTCGATCTACTCGGAGTGTAGCTTCTATTCCTCGCTGGAGTAACTGACCTTGGTGAAGGCGTATAGTTTCTATTTGGAGTGTTACTTCGACTAGGGGAATAGCTTCTTGTCCTAGATTGATTTGTTCTACTTGGCGTATAACTTCTATTCGGTTTACTAGAACCAACTGTCGCTCTTGAAGGTGACCCTATCGCTACTCTGTTTGACCTTGAGGGCGTTGAGGTTCTTACGGACGTACTTTTTCTGGGAGTAGATGTTCTTGGAGAAACCGACTTAGGCGAACTAGTTCTCGTAGAGGTACTTCTTGGAGTTGCTCCACTTCTTGAAGGCACTGATCTAGCAGCAGTAGAAGAATTGGAAACATTGGACCTAGATGTTCTCGGCATTGACGTTCCAGATGCAGGTCTCGAGTTTCTTACTTCGTTCCCTCTATTTGAAACTTGTCTATCCATTCCCCTGTCCGAGTTTATTTTCCTTGGTGCATTATCTAAACCAATGGACTTATTTCTTGTTTGAGAAGAATTTCTTTCAACCACACCTGTTTGTCTTCCTGTTTGAGTTTTTCTCATAGAAAAACCCTCTGATTGAGCTCCACTGTATGCTGTTGCATTTGAACTAATAGCTTTTCCAGATGAATTATACCCTCTGGCACCTGCTCTTCTATCTCCATATACAGAAGAAACCCTTGACCCTGAAGTTCTACTACCTCTATGTCCGTATGAAATACCACGTGAATTAGTTTCAAACCCATGTCCGTTTGCAGCCATGACCCCATGATTAAAACCTTGATTATAAGCCCAGCCAGGGTTATTCCAACCATAATTCCAACTATTAAAACCCCAACCATTATTCATGTATGGATTCCAACCTCCCCAAGCGTATGGATTGTTCCAACCCGGGTTCCCCCATGTGTTCCATCTATTCCATCGATTAAATCCGTAAGGATTTCCCCAACCCATATTATATCCTACGCCCCAGCCATTCCATGAGTTCCAGCCAACATTCCAACCTGGGTTCCCCCATGTATTCCAACCTCCTACTCCCCATGAATTCCAGCCGTTGTTCCAATAAGGATCATTCCAACCATTGTTTACATTGTTGAATCTATTGAAACGATCGGAATAGTGATAGTTTCCTCCATAATAATTATTGGTAATGTAGGTATTACCCTCAGAAGAATCAATTGTGGAGTTATAATTCGGATCGTAGTATTCATCCTGTTCTATCCAGGTTCCAGGATCCTCTCCCTTAACATACTCATCTGCACTAGACTCCTTTGCATTAGATGAAAATACAGGTCTTGTATTATCAGAATACACATCATCGAAGTCTTCAAAACCATCTTGAGAAAAAGAAGAAGCGCTGATAAATGCGAGAGTCGAGAGTAATAGATACTTAAGTTTCATAATAATTGAGTTTAATGGTGCATACCTTTCTTTGCAATTCACCTCTAATTTACGATAATTTATCTAAATTTGAGGGCATCACTTTGCATAAGAAAAACAAATACTGTGCCACAATAATAATTATGAGTAAAAAATTAACATCAAGAAGCGAAAACTATTCCGAATGGTATAACGAATTGGTTGTAAAAGCCGATTTAGCCGAAAACTCGGGTGTAAGAGGATGCATGGTAATCAAGCCATACGGCTATGCGATATGGGAAAAAATGAAAGATGAATTGGACAGACAGTTCAAAGAAACCGGACACCAAAATGCCTATTTCCCAATTTTTGTTCCTAAACACATGTTTGAGGCCGAAGAAAAAAATGCTGAAGGTTTTGCCAAAGAAGCAGCAATCGTTACTCACTACAGGCTTAAGAATGACCCAGAAAAACCTGGTAAGCTGATGGTAGATCCTCAGGCCAAACTTGAGGAAGAGCTTATTGTAAGACCAACTTCTGAGGCTATAATATGGAGTACTTACAAAAAATGGATTCAATCCTACAGAGACCTCCCTATTCTTGTAAACCAATGGGCAAATGTTGTAAGGTGGGAAATGAGAACACGTCTGTTTTTGCGAACAGCTGAATTCCTATGGCAAGAGGGACACACTGCCCATGCTACCAAACAAGAGGCAGTTGCTGAAACAGAACAAATGCTTGAGGTTTATGCAAAATTTGCGGAAGAGCACATGGCCGTTCCTGTTCTTAAAGGAAGGAAAACCGATAGCGAGAGATTTGCAGGGGCTGAAGACACACTCTGTATAGAAGCCTTGATGCAAGATGGGAAAGCATTGCAAGCAGGTACCTCTCACTTTTTGGGACAAAATTTCTCAGATGCATTTGATGTTAAGTTTGTAAACAAGGAAGGGAAACAAGAGCTCGTTTGGGGAACTTCTTGGGGAGTTTCAACCCGATTAATGGGAGCACTTATTATGGCTCATTCAGATGATGCTGGTTTGGTACTTCCACCAAAACTTGCTCCAATACATGTGGTAATTGTACCAATTTACCGCAATGAAGAAGGCTTAAAACAAGTTATGGAGTCAGCAACTAAAATTGCAAATGAGCTCAAAGCAAAAGGAATATCCGTAAAACTTGATGACGATGACAACAGAAAACCAGGTTGGAAATTTGCTGAATACGAACTAAAGGGAGTTCCTTTACGGATGGCTATCGGCCCTAGAGACGTTGAAAACAATGTAGTTGAATTAGCACGAAGAGACACACAGAGCAAATCTTCAGTAACACAAGAAGGAATTGCAGAATATGTTGTTTCACTACTTGATGAAATTCAAGAAAACATATACACAAAAGCATTGGATTACAGAAACGAGCACATTACCAAAGTAAACTCTTACGAAGAGTTTAAGTCTGTTCTTGAGACAAAAGGAGGTTTTATCTCGGCACATTGGGACGGAACAGAAGAATCTGAACAAAAAATAAAAGAGGACACGAAAGCTACCATTCGATGTATTTTGTTGGATAATGAGCAAGAAGAAGGAACTTGTATTGTAAGTGGAAACCCATCTAAAGAGCGAGTTATATTTGCTAAAGCGTACTAAAACATGGTAAATGGAAAATAAAGAATTGGATCAAATCGCAGCAACTCTCTGTTCAAAATCAACGTTGAAACAAGACATTTTTAAAAACACCTTAGACCAGTTTCAGGAAATGAAAAAGGTAGCGCAGAAGGTTGTGGAACAAATCAAGGAAAGAGTATGTTCAAAAGACGAAAGAATCATAATCGATTTTACCGAAAAAAGTAAATTTGAATTTCATATCACGATTGCAGGAGATATTCTCGTGTTCAATCTACATTCTAATGTATTTAAGTTTGATGAAAACCACTCTATTTGGAATACAGCTTACTTGCAAGAAAATGAAAACAGAGGCTACACTGGAATCATTAATATCTATAATTTTTTAGCTGATTCATTCCGTTTCAACAGAGTAAATGATTCTGGCTATTTAGTTGGACGCGTATTTATAAACTCAGAAAACCATTTCTATGCCGAAGGAAAACGTAAAATGGGATTTCTTTACACTGAATTTGAAAAGTTAATTTTTGACAAAGGACACATGGAAGATATCATAGAAAACCTTATGATTCATGTCTTAGATTTTGACCTTTATGCACCTCTTTACGAACACGTTAGTGAGGTTTCTGTTCATCAAATAAAAACCACTGGAGACAGCATTCAGCTTAAGACCGGAAAGAGAATGGGGTTCCAATTTGGTGCGGATTCAAAAATAATTTAAAAAAAAGTGACATTTTTTTTTGAATTAAAAAAATTGTTCTAAATTTGCATTCCCAAAACAACAAATGGGAAGACATTTTGGCCCGTTCGTCTATCGGCTAGGACTCAGGATTTTCATTCCTGCAAGAGGGGTTCGATTCCCCTACGGGCTACTATAGTTAACAACTAAATATAAATTTACACATTATGGCTAACCACAAGTCAACAAAAAAAAGAATTAGATCTACAGAAGTGAGAAGACTTAGAAATAAGTATTACCACAAGTCTGCCAGAACAGCTATCAAGAAATTGAGAGGAATGGAAGACAAAAAAGAAGCAACTACATTCTTACCTGTTGTAACTAGTATTCTTGACAAATTAGTGAAAAGAAACATTATCCATAAAAACAAAGCAGCTAACTTGAAATCAAGTTTAACTTTGAAAGTGAATAAATTATAATTAGCTAATAAACTTTTTGAAAAACCATCTCGATATCGAGATGGTTTTTTTTTGCCTAAAATTAAACACAATTTCTTATAAGACTCGTATCTTTATATTCTTTAAGAAAAACTGAAACAACTACACCAAGATGAAGATATCTTACAACTGGCTAAACGATTATTTAAACCTATCAATAACACCTGAACAAACTTCAGAAATCCTGACTGACATAGGTTTGGAAGTTGAAAAAACTGAAATTGTTGAGTCGGTATTGGGCGGACTTAAAGGATTGGTGATTGGTGAAGTACTAGAAGCAGAAAAACACCCTGACGCAGACAAACTGAAAAAGACTAAAGTAAATATTGGTTCCGAAATTCTAAACATTGTATGTGGAGCTCCTAACGTAGATAAAGGTCAAAAAGTAGTTGTAGCCACAGTAGGCACAATCCTTTATACAGAAGAAGGAGAATCTTTTAAGATTAAAAAATCAAAAATTAGAGGAGAAGAATCTGTGGGAATGATATGTGCAGAGGATGAGATAGGATTAGGAAAAAGTCATGAAGGTATAATGGTTTTAGAGGATACAGCCAAAATTGGTACTCCGGCAGCTGAGTATTTTGATTTGAAAAATGATGTTGTTTTTGATATCGGACTCACACCGAATCGAGCTGATGCCATGAGTCATTTTGGAGTAGCCAGGGATTTAATGGTGGCATTAAAACACAAAGCAATATTGCCAAAAGATGCTCAATGTTGTTCACCATCTGTGGCAAATTGGAACATCGACAATACGAATCTGAATATTGAAATTGATATAAAAAACCCAGAAGCTTGTCCCAGATATGCTGGAGTTACCTTAAGCGGATTATCTGTGTCAGATTCACCAGAGTGGTTACAAAAGCGACTGAAGGCGATTGGTCTTACTCCTATTAACAATATTGTAGATGCAACAAATTATGTATTGCATGAATTGGGTCAACCTCTACATGCCTTTGATGCAGCTAAAATAAAAGGTAAGAAAATTGTGGTTCGAACCGCAGAGAACAAACAAAAATTCACTACACTGGATGAAAATGTGAGAGAACTTCATGCCAATGATTTAATGATTTGCAATGAAAACGAGCCAATGTGTATTGCTGGAGTTTTTGGCGGATTAGATTCTGGAGTTAGTAATTCAACAACTTCAATATTTCTGGAGAGTGCTTATTTCAATCCAGTATCAGTTCGTAAAACTGCAAAAAGACAAGCATTAAATACAGATGCTTCGTTCAGATTTGAAAGAGGAATTGATCCAGAATCTGTTATTTATGCTTTGAAAAGAGCAGCTTTACTGATTAAAGAAATTGCAGGAGGTACAATTTCCTCTGAGATTAAAGAATTTTATCCCTCTGAAATCAAAAATCACCAAGTAGATTTTAATTATGACAATTGTATCCAATTAATTGGTACTGAAATTTCAGAAGACACAATTGATTCCATATTACACGATTTAGGAATTAAAACGATTTCTAAAAACGGGAGAGATTTAGTTCTAGAAGTACAGGCTTTTAGAAATGACGTGTTACGAGAAGCGGATATCACTGAAGAAGTATTAAGAATATTTGGATTCAACAACATTCCGGTTCCAGAAAAACTAAACACCTCGATTACTTATAGAGAAAAAAGTGATAGCAGAGCACTTATCAACCTTGTATCGGATCGGTTGAGTGACAATGGATTTGCAGAAATCATGTCAAATTCCTTAACCAAATCAAGCTATTTAAATGATTTTCAATCAAAAAAAATCAATTCAGATTACGCAGTAAAAATGCTTAATCCATTGAGTAGCGAATTAGATGTGATGCGACAGTCCTTATTATTTAATGGCATTGAGGCTATCATTTACAATATAAATCGTAAACAAAGTGACCTCAAACTGTATGAGTTTGGTAAAACCTATTTCAAGTTTGAATCCGGATACGAAGAAAACCAAGTCTTAAGTTTATTCATCACTGGAAAAGAGGAATCTGAAAACTGGGATAATGAGGATAAAACAGTAGACTTTTTCTCGATTAAAAAAGAAGTGTTAAACACACTGAATCGATTGGGAATCATGAAGAACTTCCATACAAATATTACAAAAAATGAGTTGTTGGCTGAAGGCTTGGCAATTTCTATCAATAAAAAACCTGTTGCAGATTTTGGAAGAATAAGCAAAAAAGTATTGTCTCATTTTGGCATTAAACAACCTGTGTATTATGCTGAAATCAATTGGGATAATGTCTTGCAATTGATGGTGATGAACAAAACGAAATACAAAGAATTGGCAAAGTTTCCTTCTTCTAGAAGAGACTTATCCCTCTTACTTGATAAACGTGTGAAGTTTGAAGAAATTAAAGAGATTGCAGAAAAAGCAGATAGAAAAATATTAAAAGAAATTGGGCTATTTGACATCTATGAAGGGAAAAATTTAGCTGAAGGAAAGAAATCCTATGCTGTAAGTTTCTTATTTCAGGATGAGAACAAAACTCTTGTAGATAAGCAGATTGAAAAAATCATGACAAAAATTCAAGGGGAATTAGAAAGTAAGCTTGGTGCAAGTTTGAGATAATAATTATTAAATAATAAAGAATAGACTCACGGCTGGTTGACTTACGATGAAGAACTTTAGATTCTTTGTGTAAAAATGAAGTACCCAAAGATTTTTCACTATTAAAAACAAACTTTGAAGTGATAAAAAAATCTATTCAATCAAGACTAGGTTGAAACCAACAAGAAGAATAAAGCTTTAGAATAATTTTAACACTAAAACTGAGCAACTTTAAATAATACAAAATGAAACTTCCATACTCTCACAGCCTAAGAACCGTAGCAGAATTGATAGATTGTCGATTCATTGGAAGACCCGATTTTTTGGTCTCAGGTATCAATGAAATTCACCAAGTGGAAGAAGGAGATTTAGTGTTTGTAGACAATGAAAAATACTATCAGAAAGCCTTAACCTCAGCAGCTACCACTATTTTAATAAACAAAGAAGTAGATTGCCCAGAGGGAAAAGCCTTAATTATTTCCGAGAATCCTTTTAGAGATTTTAATAAACTGACCAAACATTTTAGCCCAGTTGAAAAATGGAGTGACAAAAATCAAAAAATTGATGAATCCGCTATTATTTTTCCTAATGTAACGATTGGAGATAACGTAACGATTGGGGCAAATTCAATTATTTATCCAGGCGTGGTTATTTATAGCAACACCATTATTGGCGACAATGTAATTATCCATGCCAATACCGTAATTGGCGGGGATGCTTTTTACTTCCAAACTAAAGAAAATACTCACAATAAGTTGCATTCTTGTGGTTCAGTGATAATTGAAAATGACGTGGAGATTGGCGCAAGTTGCAGTATTGATAAAGGAGTGAGTGGAGTTACAAAAATCGGAAAAGGAACTAAAATTGACGCCCAAGTTCACATTGGACACGACACCTCGGTAGGCAAAAATTGTAGATTTGCCGCACAAGTTGGAATCGCAGGATGCGTGACTATAGAGGACAACGTAACCCTTTGGGGGCAAGTGGGGATTCCAGCAAATTTAACTCTTAAAAAGAACTCAACAGCACTTGGCCAAGCCGGAATTATGAAGAATATGGAAGAGGGAAAAACTTATCTTGGAAGCCCTGCGAAAGAAGCTCGTGAGGAATTTAAAGAAATGGCTTTGATAAGAAAATTACCAGAGATACTGGGGTTGAAATAGTTAAGTCATCCTAAATTTTTACCAAAGGGAAGGACTTTTTAATACAAAGAATTTAGGATCCCTTCTCATTGGGAAGGATTGGATACGATTTAAACCTCTCAATCTTGTCATACCAATCTACTTTC
>CBFHZD010000018.1:0-50624 GCA_965660305.1 Flavobacteriales bacterium
CCTTCTCTTGTTCTTTCTCCAACTCCTGCAAATACAGACAATCCTCCGTGCCCTTTTGCAATGTTGTTAATCAACTCCTGAATCAATACTGTTTTCCCTACTCCTGCTCCTCCGAACAGTCCAATTTTTCCTCCTTTTGAGTATGGCTCAATCAAATCAATTACTTTAATTCCCGTGAAAAGAACCTCTGTAGAAGTTGATAAATCTTCAAATCTTGGTGGTTTTGCGTGAATTGGCTTTTTGTTTTCTTGAGTTGTTTCTCCTAACCCATCAATTGCATCCCCAATAACATTAAACAATCTTCCTTTGATTTGCTCACCAGTTGGCATACTAATCGGAGCTCCTGTTGCAGTTACTTCTAGTCCTCTTCTCAGACCTTCGGTTGCATCCATTGCGATTGTTCTTACTGTATCTTCACCGGTATGTTGTTGACATTCAAGCACAACAACTTCTCCGCTTGCTTTTGTTACTTCTAATGCATCAAGTATTTTTGGTAGCGATTGTTGGTCACTGAAAGTAACATCAACTACGGGTCCAATTACTTGAGAAATTTTTCCTTTTACAGACATATTATTTGAGTTAGGTTAAATTGAAAATTCAAATTTGGTACAAAATTACTTTTTTTGAGACAATAACCAATAGATTTAAAGAAAAAAAATACCTTTGAAGGAGTAAACATTTTTGTCTTGAAAATATACCGAAACATTACCGAATTTAATCCGACCAAAAAAGTATTCTTGACCGTGGGCACATTTGACGGAATTCACTTTGGTCACCAAAAACTAATCGAATCACTCAACAAAAAAGCTCATGCCGCTGGCGGGGAATCGGTTATGCTTACTTTTTCGCCTCATCCAAGGCTTGTTTTATTTCCCGATAATAACAGCCTAAAGCTGATAAACACGCTTGAAGAAAAGATAGAAAGACTAGAAAAATCAGGTATAGATCATTTAATCATTTATCCATTTACCAAAGAGTTTTCCAGAATTTCCGCTATCGAATATGTGCGCGATTTTTTGGTAAAAGAGCTAAAGGTATCCACACTCATCATAGGATACGACCATCAATTTGGCAGAAATCGCGAAGGAAACTTTGAATATTTAGAAGAATTAAGCGAGTTATACCATTTTGAAGTAGAAGAAATCTCTGCCCAAGACATCAACGACATCAACGTAAGTTCCACCAAAATTAGAAATGCCATACTCGATGGAAACATTCATTTGGCAAATGAATATTTGGGCTATCCTTTTTCGCTTACTGGCGAGGTAATTGAAGGGAAACGAATTGGTAACACCATCGGGTTTCCTACTGCGAATTTATTCATTGAGGATGCTCAAAAAATAATTCCAATGAATGGAGCTTATGCTGCTTGGGCCAAAGTCGGAAATTCCTGGCACAAAGCTATGCTCAACATTGGCACCAACCCCACTGTAAATTCTTTGGAAAATGTATCTGTGGAGGTACATTTGTTAAATTTTTCAGAGAACATTTACGGACAGGAAATTACATTAAACTTTGTTAAAAGACTGAGGTCCGAAGTAAAATTTGACAGCTTAGATCAGTTAAAAAATCAACTGAGACTAGATAAAAATCAGGCGGAAAAAATTTTAGCATAAAAAAAGGCCCTTGAAACAAGGACCTCTTTCTGCGACATCTGTAGGTTGATGATTAGAATTTGTAACTAAACCCTATGTTCAATACTTCTTTGAACTGAGCTCTTCGTCCAGTAAACGAAATTTCATTTCCATTATCGTCTGTGGTTGTCAGTGGCAACAAAATATCGTGATCATAGATCAAGGTAGTTGAAATACTAGCCGAAATGTATTTGTTAATTTTCATGCTAATTAATACATCCCAAAGCACATCAATATTCTGGGGAGTTTCCATGTAATTTGAAAATAAAGTCAGCTGAGTCTTTAAGTTCACATTCTTCATCACATCCTTTTGATATTTCGCCATGAACAATCCTCCCAGTTCATTTCTCAATCTGGAATTAGTATCCACGCCATAAGCACCAACAGCATTCAATTTATCGTCTAGCACAAAAGTACCTCTGTAAGACACCGGTGCTAAAAAAACAGACAACGCTTTGTTTGGCTTATAATCTATACCAATTGCACCTGTCAAATAACCTGGTGACATGACTCTAGAAATTAAATTTGTGTTAGTTATATCTGAAAATCCTGGTGCAAATTGAGACCTAAAATTCAATAAACCACCGTAATAAAGTTTCTTGTTCTTTTTGAATTGCTGACCATACTTTGAGTTCAATTCAATTCTGTCGTCACTTTTTACCCAAGGTCCATAGTCTTGACTAATTAAACCATAGGCCATGTCCAATGAATTGTCCCAAGCTTTTTTCCCTTTTTTGTAGTTTGCAAACAAACTGAGTAGCGAATTTCCTGAAACACTACTTTGTCCTCCTCCTTGCCAGTTTGACAAAGCTACTTGGCCAATGTTCACTGCAAATGTTCCTCCTTTTTTCCATCCATCTTCTGCTTTTTCGTCCGATTGCGCCAAAACTCCTTCATCCACTTTTTTTGTTGCCTCATCTGAGGTTTGCTGTGCCCAAGATAAGGGCAAAAACGCTCCAATAAAGACTACAGTTGTCATTATTCTTCTCATTTTCTTTAATTTAGGTTAATATCTATATCTTATTCAGTTCGATAGTTTAGTTGTATCTTTACGCCAAAGATTGGGCAAAACTACAATTACAAGTTTTTACAGCTAATCTATTAACAAAAAAATAACCGACAATTTATGTCAAAAAAGACTGAAAAAAGCCTTAAAAAAGGGCTTAAGAGAAAGATTATTCATTTACTTTCTGAATCCAAAAACAAATCATACAACTCCAAGCAAGTAGCTAAAGCTCTAGGATTTCATCAACCGATGAAAAAAAAATTAGTTCATCAGATGATGGAAGACATGCACCGAGACAAGGTGATTGTTCCAGAAGGAAAAGGATTTGTGATGGCTTCTTCATTCTCTAGCAACGAGGGAATCATTGAGTTTACCTCAAAGGGAAGTGCTTACA
The DNA here is from genome assembly GCA_965660305.1 of Flavobacteriales bacterium. Taxonomy (GTDB): domain Bacteria; phylum Bacteroidota; class Bacteroidia; order Flavobacteriales_D; family CAJJDF01; genus CAJJDF01. The sequence goes on from CBFHZD010000018.1 coordinate 3,035, forward strand.
TATTACTAGAAGGAGAAGATGACATCTACATTTCTAAAGAAAAAACAAGAAACGCACTAGATGGAGATTTGGTAAGCTACTCTTTGATTAAAAACTCGAGAAAGAAAAAACCAGAAGGCGCAGTTGACAGAGTCATGAAAAGGAAAAAAACTGAATTTGTGGGAACTTTACAAGTTTCCGAGAAATTTGCTTTTGTGATTACCGACAGCCGAAGAATACATGTTGATTTCTTTATTGATTTGAAATACATGAATAAAGCCAAAAATGGCGACAAAGTAGTTGTAGAACTGATAAACTGGCCCGAAAAACTAAACTCACCATTTGGTAAAATCACTAAAATACTAGGGAAATCTGGCGAAACGAACACCGAAATGCATGCAATTATGGAAGATTTTGAACTTCCGTATGAATTTCCTGCGGCAGTATTGCAGGCTGCAGAAGATGTGGACACCACCATTTCGAAAAAAGAAATCGCAAAGCGAAGAGATTTTAGAAAAATAGATACCCTTACGATTGACCCATTTGATGCAAAAGATTTTGACGATGCTATTTCTTACAAAGAATTAGAAAATGGAAACCTTGAGGTAGGAGTTCACATTGCCGATGTGTCGCATTATGTAACTCCTGGAAGCATCATTGATGACGAGGCAATAAACCGAGGAACCTCCGTGTATTTAGTAGACAGGGTTGTGCCCATGCTGCCCGAAATACTCTCCAACCAGGTGTGTTCGCTGAGACCAAACGAGGAAAAATTAACATTTTCTGCTGTTTTTGAATTGGATAAGAATGCCAAAATAAAAAACAGCTGGTTTGGAAGAACAGTAATAAACTCCAACCGAAGATTTACTTACGAAGAAGCTCAAGAGCGTATTGAAACCAAAAAAGGAGATTATCAAAAAGAGATAAACACCTTGAATGATTTGGCTCAAATAATGAGAGCCGAAAGAATGGATTCTGGAGCTCTGAATATTGAATCAACTGAGGTTAAATTTATTGTAGAAAACGGAAAACCTGTGGGCGTGAAACTAAAAACCTCCAAAGAAGCCCATAAGTTGGTAGAAGAATTTATGCTTTTGGCCAACAAACATGTATCTCGATTTATAGGGGTTCCTAAAAAAGGAGAGGCGAAATACCCCAACATCTATAGAATTCACGACCAACCTAGCGAAGAAAAAATAGCAGACCTTCATCGTTTTGTAGCGGACAATGGATACGAAATAAAAGAAGTGAAAGACAAACCTCTTTCTTTTGCCCTGAACAACTTATTGACCGAAGCTAAGGAAAACAGAGAAGTAAACTTTATTGGACCTATGGTCATTCGCTCCATGGCAAAAGCTGTGTACTCAGCCGAAAACATTGGACACTACGGATTATCTTTTGATTACTACTCTCATTTCACATCGCCTATTCGTAGGTATCCCGATTTAATGCTTCACAGGATTCTTCAGAATTTCTTGGATAAGAAATCACCAAACATTAGCGAAGATGAAATAGAACAACAATCCAAGTATTTCTCAAACCAGGAGAAAAAAGCTACCGAGGCTGAACGAGCTTCTACCAAATTCATGCAGGTTGTCTTCATGGAAGACAAAGTGGGCCAAGAGTTTGCAGGAACTATTTCGGGGGTAACGAGTTTCGGCATATTTGTAGAAATCATAGAAAACAAATGCGAAGGCTTAATCCGAACTAATGCGATTACTCAAGATAGATTTTATTTTGAAGAAGATGGAAAAAAATTGGTTGGAAAGAAATTTGGTGATGAATTAAAAATGGGATCTAAAGTATCCATAGAAATCAAAAAAGTGGATATGGTGAACAGAACCATTGACATGGAGTTGTTGGATTTTGATAAGGTTTAAAAATTAGTTTTACGATTCCTAACAGTTTTCCCCTCCTGTTAGGTTTGTTCTGGAATTCGAGCCTTTATTTTCTTTCATACCTAACAGGAGAAAAAATACCTGTTAGGAGAATTGAATTGAAAAATATTGTCTTTTTTCTCTTCTCTTTTATCCACTTTCTAAAATTCAATTAATCCCTATCTTTGCACTTGAATTACATACCCAAAGAAAAATCAATGGAATACAATCACAGTGAGATAGAGAAAAGATGGCAAAAAGAATGGGCAGATAAAAAGACTTTTGCAGCTCAAGAAAATTCTGAAAAACCAAAGTTTTATTCCTTGGATATGTTTCCTTACCCTTCAGGTGCTGGGCTTCATGTGGGGCATCCACTAGGTTACATTGCCTCTGATATTTATTCCCGTTACAAAAGATTGACAGGATACAATGTCCTTCACCCAATGGGATACGATTCTTTTGGATTACCAGCTGAACAATACGCAATACAAACTGGTCAACATCCAGATATTACTACCAAAACAAACGTTGCCCGTTACCGCCAACAAATGGACCAAATTGGTTTTTCTTTTGACTGGGACAGAGAAGTGCGAACTTCTTCGCCAGAATATTACAAATGGACACAATGGATATTCAAAGAAATATTCAATTCTTGGTACAATAAAGCAACCAACAAGGCAGAAAAAATAGAGACTTTAATTGCTGTTTTTGAAACCGAAGGAAACGCAAACGTAAAAGCTGCTTGCGAAGAAACAGATACTTTTACTGCTAACCAATGGGGTAAATTTACGGAGAAAGAACAAAGCGATATTTTGATGAATTACCGGTTGGCATTCCTCTCTGACACTATGGTAAACTGGTGCCCAGCATTAGGAACTGTGCTGGCAAATGATGAAATAAAAGATGGAGTTTCTGAACGTGGAGGACATCCCGTAGTTCAAAAACTAATGAGGCAATGGAGCATGAGAATTACGGCTTATGCCGAGCGATTGATTCAAGGATTAAACACAATTGATTGGAGTGAATCTATTAAAGAACAACAGAAAAACTGGATAGGAAAATCGAAGGGGGCTTCGATAAGGTTTCCCATCCTAAATCCTTCCCCAAGGGAAGGACTTGACGATAGCTCTGCGGATTCTCAGGCTAATGCCTCTGAAGACTCGCAGGCTCGTTCGTCAAATTCTCCGGCTTATATGACTGGAGGAAATCATTCTCACTTATTGTTGGAAAAGGCTCAAGAAATGAGAGCAAATCCTACAGAAGCGGAAGCAGTTCTTTGGGCGGAATTAAAAGGGAAAAGGTTAGGACATAAATTCAGACAACAGCATTTAATTGATGATTTCATAGCAGATTTTGTTTGTTTAACAAAAAAACTAATCATCGAGGTTGACGGAAAAATTCACGAGTCACAACAAGAACAAGACGAAGCAAGAACAGCCGTTCTCGAAAACTTAGAGTACAAAGTAATTCGATTTAAAAACGAAGAAGTATTTAATGATTTAGAAAATGTCCTAAAAAAAATTGAAAGTGAGCTCGCAAAAAGAGAAGATATAAACACAAGTGATCCAACTAGCAAAAGTGAGCTTGCGAACAATAACAAAGCTAACATAGAAGTCCTTCCCTTAGGGAAGGATTTAGGATGGGAATATATTGAAGTTTTCACCACTCGCCCTGACACAATTTTTGGAGTAAGTTTTATGGTGTTGGCACCGGAGCATGAATTGGTTGCAGAAATTACCACTGAAGAACAAAAAGAAGAAGTGGAAAACTACGTGCACCAAGCGAGTTTAAAAACCGAAAGAGACAGACAAGCTGACGTAAAAAACATTACGGGTGTAAATACCGGAGCGTTTGCCATACATCCTTTTACGGGTGAAAAGGTGCAAATTTGGATTGGAGATTATGTACTGGCAAGTTATGGAACTGGAGCTGTAATGGCTGTTCCTGCGGGCGACCAAAGGGACTGGGATTTTGCTACTCATTTTGGAATTGAAATAAAAAACATTTTTGAAAACATAGATATTTCGGAAGGAGCTTGCGAAGATAAATCTGCGCTTTTAACCAACTCAGATTTCTTGAATGGACTCAATGCAAAAAAAGGAATTGGAGCAGCTATCAAAGCAATTCAAGAGAAAGGGTGTGGAAAAGGAATGACCAATTATAGATTGAGAGATGCCATTTTCTCGAGACAAAGATACTGGGGAGAGCCTTTTCCTGTGTATTTTGAAAATGACATTCCAAAAACTATTGAGGATGAATTTTTACCGATAGAATTACCCGAAGTAGAAAAATACTTACCTACCGAAGATGGAGAACCGCCATTGGGCAATGCAAAAACGTGGAGTTGGTGCAGAAACAAAAAGATACTGAAGGACAACGAGAAGCAAAATGGTTCTTGTACTTGGCCAATGGAATTGAACACCATGCCAGGTTGGGCAGGAAGTTCTTGGTATTTCTTAAGGTACATGGACCCTAAAAACGAACAGGCTTTTGTATCCAAAGAAAAAGCAGATTACTGGGGACAGGTAGATTTATACATTGGAGGAGCGGAACACGCAACCGGACATTTATTGTACTCTCGTTTTTGGACTAAGTTTTTATTCGATATGGGTTACATTTCGTTCGAAGAGCCTTTCAAGAAACTAATAAACCAGGGGATGATTTTGGGGAGAAGTAGTTTTGTTTATAGGGATAAGGAAAGTGGAAAATTCGTATCCTTCGACAAGAGAAAAGAATATAAATCAGCGAGATTACATACCGATATTTCCTTTGTCAACAATGATAAATTAGATATTAATGCTTTCAAAAACTGGAGAGAAGAATACAAGAATGCCGAATTCATCACCAACGAAAACGGAGAGTACATTTGTGGAAGTGAAGTAGAAAAAATGAGTAAATCCAAATACAACGTTCAAACTCCCGATGAGTTGGTGGCTAAATTTGGAGCTGACACCTTAAGGTGTTACGAAATGTTTTTGGGCCCTCTGGAACAAGCAAAACCCTGGGACACGAATGGAATTAGTGGGGTAAATGGATTCTTAAAGAAGCTGTGGAGGTTATTTCACCAAGGTGAAACATTTACAGTAACGGATGGAGAAGCCAGTAAGGAATCCTTAAAAACTCTTCATACTGCCATCAAGAAAATTACCGAAGATTTAGAACGCTATTCATTTAATACCATAGTAAGTGGATTGATGATTGCTGTGAATGAACTAACAGCCCAAAAATGCAACAACAAAGAGATTCTAGAACAATTGATTATCCTAGCTTCTCCGTACGCTCCACATATTTGTGAAGAACTGTGGAATAAACTAGGCCATTCTCAGAGTATTTCTTTTGCCAATTGGCCAGAATTCAAACCGGAATATCTCATCGAAGCGAATCACACTTACCCTGTGTCATTTAACGGAAAAATGAGGTTCAAATTAGAGTTGCCAACTGACATGAGTAAAGATGAAATTGAAAAGGCGGTTTTGGCTCATGAAAAAACAACTCATTACCTAGAAGGAAAGAGCATTAAAAAATTAATAATTGTACCTAAAAAGATAGTTAACGTTGTGATTTAGCACATTTTAGTTTCTAAGTTTTTTTCTATATTCGAGTAAATCTAACTGAAAAAAGAACTTAAATGAGACTATCAACATTCCTTAAAAGCTTATTTGGATCTAAGCAGAGCGTAAGAAAATCAGAAGATACATCGGATTATTTAACAAATAATCCTGATAAAAAATTGAAGGTAAGAACGATCGATGCGACTCGAGATATACCTAAACCTACAACAAATTCAGTAAAGAAATCAACCGTTAAAGCAACGAAAAGCGCAACTAAAGCAAAAAAATCAAAAATTGAAACTTTTGAAACTTCACTCGAAATGAACAACGGTTAAGAGGAACAAAACCCTTTTCATATTCCATTTTTAAGAAAACCAATTTCCTGTAAAGAGATTGGTTTTCTTATTTCCGATTCTTTGAAACAAGATTACTATCTTTACAGCCAATTCGTGCAATAAATGTATTTTATTGTCGTAATTCTTGCTCATGAAACACTCTATTTTACTTCTTCTGATATGCGCTATTTCATTTTCAGGCCTCAGCCAAAGTGAAGAAGTATCATTCTTTTTTGGGTCTTCCTACTACATTGGCGACCTCAACACGAAGCATTTTGATCAGAACACGAACCCTGCCTTGGGTATTATGTATAAAAGAAACCACAGAAATGACAGGTACTCTTTTAGACTGCAATTTACTTATGGGAAAATTGAAGCTTATGACATTCAATCGGAGGACAACTGGCAACGAAATAGAAACCTGAATTTTCAAAGCACGGTATTGGAATTGGGAGCGATTATGGAGGTAAACTTCAATAGATATAGAGCAGGTCAGATTGAAAAGCTGAATCAAACCCCCTATTTATTTTTCGGAATTGCCGGGTTCAATTTCAAACCAAAAGGACTGTACAATGACAAATGGTACGATTTACAAGCGCTTGGAACCGAAGGGCAAAACACTTCTGAAAATCCAGATGATTACTACAAACTAAATCAACTTGCAATTCCCGTGGGGATTGGATTCAAAAAAAACATCAATAAAAATTGGGCTTGGTCATTTGAATATGGAGCTCGCATTTTATTTACAGATTTCTTAGATGATGTGAGTGGAAAATACGCAAACCCTCAAGTTTTGGCAGAGGAATCAGGTATATTAACACCAATTCTAGCCGACCGAAGCTACAAGGAAGTTGGCAACCAAAATATAGGTGGAGATCGAGGAAATCCTGCATTGAAAGACTGGTATTTTTTCGCTGGTTTCACTCTTTCCTATTCTTTCAATAAAGGGGATGAATGCACCAATGCTTTCAAACGAAAAGAATAGCCATGCTTGACTCCTTAATTCACATCGACACAGAGTTATTTCTGTTTTTTAATGGATTACACCACCCGTTTTTTGATACTGTGATGTATTGGGTAAGTCATAAATTCTTTTGGGTTCCTTTTTATGGGTTTCTAGTATTCCTGCTTTATCGCTTTTATGGTGCAAAAAAAGGAACTATTCTTACCTTGCTAATCCTTGTTACGTTTGCTCTTACCAACACTTTATCGGTAGAAGCATTTAAAAATGTATTTGAAAGACCAAGACCATGTCACAATGAACTAATAATGGAACAAACCCACTTAATCAATAATCATTGCGGAGGAAAATGGGGCTTTGTTTCTTCACATGCCAGCAATGTATTTGGGTTGGCCACTCTCATCTTCTTATTTCTTGAAAAAAAGATAAAAAGAATTGGGTTAGGCATGTTTCTTTGGGCAGGTGCCGTGAGTTACAGCAGAATTTACCTCGGTGTACATTATCCTTTGGATATAATTTGCGGTGGTTTATTGGGAGTATCTCTTTCCTTACTGGTGTATGTATCTGCTATCAAAACAAAACTCATTCAATCTACAAGGATTTCGTAAACACTTCTATGTTCTCCTTTAATTGAGACCATAGTTCTTCGTTTACCAGTTTCCCATTTTTAAAATTATCATAAAAATTTGGAAGACTAAATTGAGCAGGTATTTTTGCTCCGTGACGAGGAAATCTATCTAAAGCGATATTCATTACTGTGGCTCCGCCTCTTCCTCCTGGTGAGGTAGATAGAAGAAATACAGGTGTAGATTCAAATACTTTGGCATCTTCTCGAGAGACCCAGTCGAATACGTTCTTAAACGCTGCGGAAAAATTTCCGTTGTGTTCAGCCAACGAAAGAACGATTCCATCAGCATTTTTTATTAATTTACTGAGGTTTACAACCTCTTTCGGTGTGCCGTTTTCTTTTTCTGCATCTATGCTGTACAAAGGAGGAGAAAAATCGTTTAAATCAAGCTTTAATACATCTGCCTCATCCAACTCATCTGCAACAAAATGCGCAAACTGCTTGTTGATTGATTCTTTACTAGTGCTTCCTGCTAAGGCAATTATTTTTTTCATGTTGTTTTCGGTTATACCAGCAAAGTTAGTAAGCTTTAGTCCATAAATCAATAGTAATGGATCGATTTATGTGACTTTAAAACCCTCTGTTTCTGTGATAGCCATGACACCCGGCAACTCTTTTCCTTCCAGGTACTCGAGCATGGCACCTCCACCTGTAGAAACATAACTCACACTTTCTCCTAGCTTATATTTATTGATTGCCGCAACTGAATCACCTCCTCCAATTAAGGAAAAACAACCTTTTTCTGTAGCTTCTACCACACTGTAAGCAATTGCTTTTGTTCCCTTCTCAAAACTTTCCATTTCAAAAACTCCCATGGGTCCGTTCCAGAGCACGGTCGCAGAATTGCTCACCACTGTTTTGAATTTTTCTATTGTTCTTTGTCCAATATCCAATCCCATCCAACCCTCAGGTATTTCATAAATATCACATTCCGACTGATTGGCTTCATTGCTAAACGAATCGGCAATTACAGTATCTTCTGGTATGTGTAAATTTACACCTAATTTTTTGGCTTTCTCTATGATTTCTAACGCTGTAGAAATCTGATTATCTTCCACTAAAGAAGCGCCTGTTTGGCCGCCCTGTGCCTTGATAAAAGTATAACTCATTCCACCACCAATGATGATGTCTGTAACTTTATCCAGTAGATTTTCAATCACATTAATTTTACCCGATACTTTGGCCCCTCCAATAATTGCCGTAAATGGCTTTTTGGGTGCGGATAAAACTTTCTCCAAACTATTGATTTCATTTTCCAATAAATGACCAAAAGATTTATTGCCAATGAAATGATTAGCCACCATGGTTGTTGAAGCATGAGCTCTATGCGCAGTTCCAAAAGCATCATTCACATAAAAATCGCCCAGCTTGGCCAACTCTTTGGCAAAATTCAAATCTCCTGCCGTTTCGTGCTTATAGAACCTTAAATTTTCTAACAATAATACTTCACCAGGATTCAATTCTTTGGACATCTGTTGTGCCTTTTCCCCTATGCTATCTTCACAAAACTTTACCGGTTTATTCAGTAATTCGCTTAAATGAGAAACCAAATGACTCAATGAAAATTTCTTCTCAAATCCGAGCTTTGGTCTTCCTAAATGAGACATTACAATCACACTCCCTCCATCGGACAATATTTTGTTTAGCGTTGGCAAAGCAGCCCTCATCCTAGTGTCATCCGTAATATTGAACTCCGAATCTAAAGGGACGTTAAAATCTACTCGAACAAGTACTTTTTTAGTGTTGAAATTGTGATTTGAGAATGACATCTTGTGTTAAGTTTTTTTGTGTTAAATAAAAAAAGAGGCTTCTTTTAGAAAGCCTCTTTATGGAATAAAATATTAAATTACGGACATCCAGATTTTTCAACCTTTCCTGGAGTAGAAGGACATCTGTCTGTAAAATCTGACACACCATCCTTATCTGCATCTGGCAAAAACTGAGGTAAAGCATACTGATAAAAATCAATAGGAAGTGCACCTGGTCTCCTCGTTTGCTGAACTGTGTAAATGTCCCTCTGAATCAATTCGCTCACGTTTTTATTTTCTAAAACCGCTTCCTGAAATTTGCCTGCCAGGGCTTCATAGCCTTGTGGGTTGTAATTTGCTAGTAAAAATGAATCATCACCAGTTCCCTGAGCCAACGCATCAAAATGCCCCATAAAATCACCAATCTCTTGGAACATCTCGGAGATATACTTCGAGTTTTGAGTGGCAAAATAGTCGATATTTTCGCTGTAATATTCCGCCAATTCTTTGGATCTCTCAAATCCTTTGGTAGTATCCTTGGCTCTGTAGTACATCATCGCTGTGTAATTCAATAATTCATCAATCTTACAGCTCTTTATAGGGAACACTTCGTACTGTTTATCTAGGAGCGCAATTGCTCTCTCTCTGTATTCCTTTACTTTAGCATCGTTTGCTCCTGTGGTGTCTGGAGTTCTTTCTAAACTAAATGCTGCATTCACATAGGATTCTGCCAATTGCATGTAATGCATTCTTGCAGAACGAATCATTCTCATGGTATAATAATCACAGAAAACTTCTTCTTTTTCTATATTTCCCCAATTAAATCCATCACTTCCTTCTACACCATTTACATCTTTCTCCTCTCCCATCAACAAGGAATACATTTTTTCTTTATTATGTCCTGGATTCATAATTGGAACAAACTTGGCTGTCATTCCTTCTTTTTGAAGGTACTTACTCAACCCCTTATTTCCTCCCTGGATAGCAGTTGAGGTAAAACACAATGGTCTGTCCCATTTATATGCAGCCAAAATATCAATAATGGCCATGTCCGCTTTGGTAATGTATCCGCCTGATAAAGTCCATTCAACTTTATCTACCATACTCGCTCTTTGGTCTTCTCTTACCAATCCACTCGAAATAGCAGCATCTTTATCCACATCAATATACAGTTTATTAAACGGAACCCTTCCATATCCAAATTTTGAATCTCTTGGATTTTGGTCTCTTCCATTTTTCATGTACTCAATAAAATCCCTTGCCGAAATTTGCTGATTACTCGGACTAATAACAATTATGTCTCTAGTTCCAGCTCTAAATTCCGGTTCATCTAATAAAGTTTCAACGGCTTCGGCTTTATAGGTCTTTCTCTTTAGGTGATTGTAATGCCAATCAGAACTCAACAAGCTGTAGTTCATGACCTTCATATCCGTTCTTATCCCTTCTACCTCCTGAGCGTACCAAAGTGGGAATGTATCGTTATCTCCAAAACAAAATAACACAGCATTTGCATCACAAGAGTTGAGGTAGTTCTTTGCTATTTCTCTCGCAAAGTATCTGTCGCTTCGGTCATGATCATCCCAGTTTTGGACTCCCATAATTACAGGAGCAGACAAGGCTATAACGGTTGCCATGTAGGCAAGAGCCTTTTTACTTTTTATTGATTTATGCAAAAACATTGGAACTACAATCATTCCTATTCCTACAACCGCCATGAACAAAACAGAGTATGAAAATTCGTGAGTAGCCCCCGAAACAGTCTCAACCAAGAAAAACAAAACTCCAGAGCCAAGAGCTATTAACACTCCATTTCTAAATTGCTTCATGTCGGTTGTCATAGCCCATTTGTAGATGGCAATAACGCTCAACCCAATCCAAATAGCATAAGCATAAAAAGAGGCAGCAACAGCGTAATCTCTCTCTCTTGGTTCGTAAGGTCTTTGATTTAAGTATATCACAATAGCTAATCCTGTAAAAACAAAAAGCAAAAAGATAGAAAACGCATCCTTTGGAGCTTTTACTATCATAAAGACTAACCCCAATAACCCTAGTAACAGGGGTAAGTAATAATAAGTGTTGTAGGCCTCAAATTGTTGCATGGTTTGAGGCAAGTTGTTTTGAGTACCCACTCTCTCTTTGTCAATAAAGTTGATTCCAGATATCCAGTTTCCTCTGGTCAAAGCACCTTTATACAACATCCCATCACCTCCGTAATATTCATTATGTCCCTGAATGTCATTCTGTCTTCCTGCGAAATTCCACATAAAATATCTGAAATACATCCAGCCAATTTGATAATCTTTAAAGTACCTGAAGTTTTCTGCTCCAGTTGGGATGAAAGCATCAGCAAATCCGTTACCTTGTTTCATTTTTGGATCTTTGGCTCTCACAGCTCTATTCCCCTTATAATTCGACCAATTCATGTAACCCTGAATTTTATCTTTTCGAGTATCAAACATTCTGGGAAAAACAGTGTATTGGTTATCGTTTCCGGGAGGAAATTTTTGTTCGAACCTATTTCCTGTTACAATATATTCTTCTTCAATATTTGCTCCTTGTGCATTCACCGATTCAAGAAATTCATTCGCCTCAAATTCGGTTTGAAAAGAGTACTTTTTACCTTTTACGCTGGTAGTGTAGGCTTTAAAATACTTTTTACCAATTACCTCTCCCGTATTGCCTTTTTGTGGTGAGTTCCAGTGAGGACCGTGCAACAGTGGCCAATCTCCATATTGCTCTCTTCCAAAATAAGACATCAAGGCAGGGATTGTTTCTGGGTTGTTCTCATCCAAAGGCGGATTTGAATTGGACCTCACTACAATCATTGCGAAGGTAGAGAAACCAATAATCATCACCGTAACAGAAAGAGTAATGGTATGCATTAAACGGTTTCCGGAACGTTGAAACAAAAACAGACCTAGCCCTAAAGCTCCGGAAACTAAAAAGAAGAAAAGGAATGTACCTACATTAAAACCTGCACCTAAACCATTTACGGTCCTTTCAAAAGAATCTGATAACGATAAGATTGCTGGAAAGAAAACAGAGTTCAAGATTCCTAACAAAAGAATGGAGCCAACACCAGTTATCAAAAACCCCTTGATGGAAAACTCATACTTTTTGAAATAAAAGACAAAAGCAGCTGCAGGAATTACAAGCAGATTAAGCAGGTGAACTCCTACTGCGATTCCAATCAAGAAGAAAATTAAAACTATCCACCTGTCAGAAGAAACCTTTGTGTGATTTTCTTCCCATTTCAGGATGGCCCAAAACGAGATGGCAGTAAAGAATGATGACATGGCATACACTTCGCCTTCTTCGGCAGAGAACCAAAACGTATCGCTAAACATATAACCTAAGCCACCTACAAGACCTGCGCCCATGATGGCAATGACAGAACCTGCACTCAGTTCTTCTTCGTCTTTTAATAGAATTTTTTTTGCAAGGTGTGTAATCGTCCAAAACAAAAATAAAACTGTGAGCGCACTGGATAATGCAGAGAGAGTATTCACCATGTAGGCTGCACTTTCTGGAGAGGCAAAAGAAGAAATTAATCGACCCAGCATCATAAATGTGGGTGCCCCAGGTGGGTGACCAACCTCCAATCTGTTTGAAGTAGCAATGTATTCCCCACAATCCCAAAGGCTTGTGGATGGCTCTACAGTTGAAATAAATACAAAGGAAGCTATCAACAGAATACCTATACCTACAATATTGTTTATCTTTCTATAATTCATAATTTTTGTATAATTGGAAAACAAATATAGGAATTCTCCCTGCTTTCTTATCTCAGGGTCCTCTAATTTTTGCCGATTTAATTAAAATTAACAGATTTCATTTTTAATTGAATGTCAAATATTTAAGGTTATCTCACAAAATTGGGTAATTTTGTTCATTGAAATACTATATGTAAGATGATTGAAATAACAACCTGTCCGATTTGCGATAGTGATAACAAAAGCACTTTTATTGAAGGAAGAAACTTCAGAATAAACGATGAAAGTTTTGATATTGAGGAGTGTTCAGCATGCAATTTTAGATTCACTTCACCTTTGCCCACCACGGAAGAAATAGGGAAATATTACGAAACAGAAAACTATGTTTCTCACAGCGGTACCAATAAGGGATTAATCAACAAGCTATTTCACGCAGTGCGTTTCATCACTTTAAGGCAAAAGCAAAAACTCGTAAAGTCAGTTTCCAAAGGAAAAAAGCATCTGGATATTGGAGCAGGAAACGGAGTGTTTCTTGAATTTATGAAAGATAAAGGATGGGATGTTTCGGGAATTGAGATGGACGACTCTTCCAGAAAAGCAATAGAAGAAAAACTGAATCTTGACATCGCCAAAACAGTGCATGACAACAAAGAAATTGAAAAATTCGATGTGGTAACAATGTGGCATGTTCTAGAGCATGTATATGACCTCAAAAAAGACATCCAAGAAATCAAAAATAAGTTGAAAAAAGACGGAAGCTTAATTATAGCTGTTCCGAATTGCGATTCATTTGATGCGAAGAAATATAAAAAATATTGGGCTGCTTACGATTTACCAATCCACTTATACCATTTTCGACCAAAAAATATTAAGGAGTTGTTTGCACAGTTCGACATGGAAGTAGTTGACATGAAACCAATGAAGTTTGATTCTTTTTACATTAGCCTAGAAAGCGAAAAATATAAAAACGGCAATCAAAATAGTTTGGGCGCTTACTTCAGAGGATTTTACTACGGTCTTATTTCAAATTTAAAAGCGAAAAACGGAACCTATTCAAGTCAGATTTACATCATCAAAAAGAAATGAAACTGATTAGGTTTCTGGTGTTTTCAAACACCTGGATCTCCATAGGAGCCAGTGCACTTGTGCTCATGACTTTTCAGTTTTTAAATCGAGAACCAAACTTGTCTTTAGTATTATTTGTATTCTTTTCTACCCTATTTTCATATAATTTCCAGAGGCTAACACGGCTTTCAAAACTAAAAAACGACTCTCCCAACCTTTGGGTCGTTTCGCACGAAAAAGAGGCAAAGATTATTCTCCTTGTTTCATTGGTTGGGGCGCTACTTTTTAACCCATTACTTTCGCATCCGTATTCCATTTTTCCGCTGGCTGTGCTCGGAATAATTTCATTTTTATACAGTTACAAAGGACTGAGGGACTTTCCCATGATCAAGATTTTTCTGATAGCTTCAAGCTGGGGGGTTTTATGTGGAATCATCCCCTATCTGTTCACCTCTATTTGGAACCCAATCAGTTGGGTACAGAGCTTTTTTTGGATATTCTTTTACATCTTGGCAATTACTATTCCTTTTGATATTAGAGACATTGAGATTGATGAAGTAGAAAAAAACACCCTGCCACAGTTAGTGGGCATAAGAGGAAGTAAAGGACTTGCTCTTATTTTTCTTTTGGTCTCTTTGTTGTGCATTTTTACGTTTTCTTCCACAAGCCAATTTATCTTTTTTGTGATGAGCTACATCGTGGCAGGAACACTTATACTACAAGCATCACCGGACAAAAAAGACCTCTATTTTGGATTATTGATAGACGGACACATTATATTTCAATTTATTGGAGTTTATTTTTTCTGTTAGTCTTAAATGGTTAAATTTATGCCTTATACAATTCACGTTTATGAAAAAAACTGCTCTTATCTTCTTAGGAATACTCATAAGATTCTACACCTTTTCCCAAGAAGATAACAACAAAGACATAGGGCAAATCCACGGAAATGTGCAAACCGATGTTCAATATTACAACGAAGATTCCTTGATTGGCGCACCTGTTGTTCCAGAAAAAACTTTGATGAATGGTTTTGCTAACATCAATTATACTCGAGGAAATTTTGCAGCAGGAATTCGTTATGAATCCTACTTAAACGCACTTCAAGGATTTCCAACAGGATACCGCGGTTCTGGTATTGCATACAAATATGCAACCTATTCCATGGACAATCTTGAGGTAACTGCCGGAAATTATTACGAGCAATTTGGAAGCGGAATGATTTTTAGAGCCTACGAGGAAAGACAGCTGGGATACGACAATGCAATGGATGGTTTTAGACTGAAGTACAAACCTTATCGAGGAGTTTACCTGAAAGGAATATACGGAAAACAACGAATATTCTTTACAACTGGAGCAGGAATAGTGAGAGGTGTAGACGGTGAAGTTGTCATCAATGAATTGTCCGATTCTCTTGAAATGAACATGAAAACAAGAGTTGTATTAGGAGGAAGTTTCGTAAGTAAATACCAAGAAGACGACAACCAAGCTTTTGTTCTCCCTGAAAATGTAGGTGCTTTTGCCGGTAGGCTGAACTTATACCGAGGAGGATTTTCATTTGCGACAGAATACGTTGAAAAAATAAATGATCCTTCGGCAGACAATAATTTTATTTATAAAAAAGGACAGGCTTTACTGGTAAATACGGCTTATTCTCAGCGTGGGTTTGGCGCTTCCTTTAGTGCCAAAAAAATTGACAACATGAGTTTTAGGTCTGATAGAAATGAAGGACAAACTAATTTATTTATGAATTACCTTCCTTCTACCTCGAAGCAACACACCTATAATTTGCCGGCAACTTTATATCCTTATGCAGTTCAACCCAATGGTGAAATTGCCTTAGAGGGAGATGTCTCTTACAGATTGGCAAGAAAAAGAAAAAAGAACATCCAAATAGGAGGAACTGACGAATACAAGAAACCCTTTAACTTAAGAAAGTACGCTACCGAGATTTCTGTGAATTGGTCAGCTGCATTTGCTCCTGACACTACCAATATCAGAAACGATTCTTTGAGACAAGGTTATACCACCAAGTTTTTCACGCCAAGTAATCGGGTATATTTCAGCGACTTTAATGTGGAAATAAAGCGAAAATTAACGAAAAACCTGAAGTTTACTTATTCCTATTTCAACATGAGATACGACAAAGACATCATTGAAGGAAAAACCGGTACAGGTGTTGTAAATGCGCGTATTCATGTGTTGGATGTTACTTATAATATCAACGATAAAAACACCATTCGGGTAGAAGCGCAACACTTAGGGGTAAACAAAAAAAGTAACTTTTATGAAGACCAAGGAAATTGGGCTACAGCCTTGGTTGAATATACCATTTCTCCAAGTTGGTTTTTTGCTGTATTGGATCAATTCAATTACGGCAACAAGGAATCAGAAAAAAGAATCCATTACCTCTATGGTTCTGTAGGATATATTCACAATGCCAATCGTTTTTCTATCAGTTACGGTAGGCAAAGAGCGGGAATATTTTGTGTAGGAGGAGTTTGCAGAGTTGTGCCTG
Organism: Flavobacteriales bacterium; assembly: GCA_965660305.1. Lineage (GTDB taxonomy): Bacteria > Bacteroidota > Bacteroidia > Flavobacteriales_D > CAJJDF01 > CAJJDF01. Next base: position 19,410 of record CBFHZD010000018.1, read on the forward strand.
CATCCAATGGGTTGACGTTTTCGATGACCAGTACTTTCTAATCCGTTTTTTTGTATTTTTAATCCCATTTAGCTTTATATCATGAGAAATTTAACCTTATTATTAGTTGTACTAGCTTTTGTAACTTGTGACAAAGTTGAAGACCCTAGGCCTATTGTTCAGGGAAATGCAGACGGCATTTGTGCTGCACCAACCTTTCCAGCTAACACCAATTCCCAAAGAGGTATTCTGGTGGAAGACTTTACGGGACACTATTGTAATAACTGTCCAGGAATAGCTCATGCAATAGACACAATTAAATCGGGGATTGGCAAACAAGTTATCCCGGTAGGATTGCACGTTACTGACCAATTTGCCTCACCTGTCGCAGCAAAGGCTCCAAAGTTTCAAACAGACTTCAGAACTGATGGAGGAACAGAAATTTACAATGATTTAATTCCTGGTGAAGGACTTCCCGCAGTTGTACTAAACAGAAAAGACGGATTCACACTTACCCCCGGAAGACTCAATATATACAACTTCAATCTTTCAACAGACATTAGGTCATTTTTGACTAATTCGCCCGATATAAAACTTCAAACTAAATCGACATTTAATCCTTCCACAAATAGAGTTTGTGCGTATGCCGAAGTAGAAATCATCGATTCATTAGCTGATGATCACAGTCTTGTATTCTATTTATTGGAAGATAGCATTGTGGATTGGCAATTATATAACGGTAATGGTGGAAATCCAGTATATGGAGGAGCAGGTGAAATCGCTGAATATGTGCACAAGCATGTGCTAAGAAAATGCATGAATGGGTGGGAAGGAAAGAAGATTATTACAGGCGGCTCTGTTTCTGCTGGCGACAAAATTGTGGAAGGCTCCACTTTTGTAGTCACTGATGGAACTTGGAGAACCAATCACCTAGAAATTGTAGCATTTGTTTACAACAACAACACGAAAGAGGTAATACAAGCTTACTCTGAAAAGCTGAACTAATCCCCCAAAACGACAGCTCGGTTGTCTGCTACATGACCAACAGGAATGTCAAAATAAATTGGAAAATTGTAGTTTTTTGTACAATTCTCAATTATTTCTTTCACCGAATATCCAAATCCATCCTCTTTGATGTCGGTAAACTGACCGACCAACAATCCCTTGAGTTTATCCAATTTACCAGCTTTCTTTAGTGCATGTAGCATTCTATCGATGTTGTAGGCATACTCACCAATATCTTCTATTAATAATACTTTATTATCGGTGTTTAAATCAGAATTGGTGCCTAACAAACTGTAAATAATAGCGAGATTTCCACCTACTATTTCTTCCCTTGAAAAAACTGAATCAACTTGGTAATTGGGCTCAAATAAGGCTTTGTAGAGAGAATCCATTGCAGCCTCAGGAGTAGAATCATAGCTGTTTGGCATGGGAGCATGCAAAGAAGCAACACCTAATTTATTCAGCTCATTGTGCAAGACAGTAACATCGCTAAAACCAACTATCCACTTAGGATTCATTTGGAATGTTGTAAAGTCGATTTGGTCTATAATTCTTACCAAACCATACCCACCTCTTGCACAGAATATGGCTTTAATCTCTTTGTCATCCAAGGCTTCTTGCAAATCAGATAAACGCTCATTGTCAGTTCCTGCAAACTTAAAATGGGAACTAAAAGCATGGCTTGCAAACCGCACTTGTAATCCCCAGTTAGTTACAATTTGAGCTGATTTTTTGATCTGTTCTTCCTCTACTTTTCCCGAAGGAGAGAGAATTACCACAGAATCGCCCTTGGCCAAAGATTGAGGTTTCATAACTATAAATTATACTCAAATTTACAAAACTATTCAAGAACCCTAGTCCTCGTCAGGTAATCCTTCTAAATCGTCCGAGAGGTCATCTGCGAAGTCTGCATCCAAGTCATCCTCTTCCTCGTCTTCATCGATTTCAAAATCGTCCATTCTATCTTCTAGCTTCTGACTGACTTTTACTAAGTAACACGTATCTTCTGTTTTAAGCTCAACTGCTTCTACTCTTTCACCCTTGGCATTAGTAAAAGTAATAATGTCTCTGTTGTTGTACCCATTTGGATATTTTTCAACTAATTTTTGAAGAATTTCTTCGGGAATTTTAATGTAATCTACAATTACTCTTTTCATTGCTCTATGAAGTTTGATTCGGTGTATACAAATTCGGGTTAATATTAATAAAAAAAATTATTTGAGCGCTCTTTTTTTGTCATTAAAGTTTCAATAAATAAGCAAAAATTAATGGAGCAACAATTGTTGCATCGCTCTCCACGATGAACTTTGGAGTATCCATGTCTAATTTCCCCCAGGTTATTTTTTCGTTAGGCACTGCCCCTGAGTAACTTCCGTAACTTGTGGTAGAATCGGATATTTGACAAAAGTAACTCCAAAAGGGTGTGTCGGTTCTTTCCATGTCTTGATACAACATTGGAACAACACAAATAGGAAAGTCTCCTGCTATTCCTCCCCCAATTTGAAAAAAGCCAATACCATTCTCTGAGTTATCCGTGTACCAATCTGCCAGAAAAGTCATGTATTCTATTCCTGATTTCATGGTCGAAGCTTTCAACTCTCCCTTCATCACGTAAGATGCAAAAATGTTTCCCATAGTAGAGTCTTCCCATCCTGGAACCACAATCGGTAGGTTTTTTTCTGCTGCCGCATACATCCATGAGTTCTTTATATCGATCTCGTAATACTCTTCCAACACCCCTGAAAGAAGCATTTTGTACATAAATTCATGCGGAAAATAACGCTCTCCTGCCTCTTCTGCTTCTTGCCAAATTTTGAAAATATGTTTTTGTAACCTCCTAAAAGCCTCCTCTTCGGGAATACAAGTGTCGGTAACACGATTCAACCCTTTTTCCAATAAATCCCATTCGTCTTGTGGTGTAAGATCTCGGTAATTGGGTACACGTTTGTAATGCGAGTGAGCGACCAAATTCATAATATCTTCCTCCAAGTTTGCTCCTGTACAAGAGATAATATGCACTTTATCTTGTCGAATCATTTCTGCAAATATCTTTCCTATTTCGGCTGTACTCATAGCACCAGCTAGCGAAACAAGCATTTTAGAACCTTGTTCCAATTGTGCTTCGTATCCTTTGGCTGCATCCACCAAGGCAGCTGAATTAAAATGTAAAAAGTGGTTTTCTATAAAGTTTGTAATTGTCATTGTTAAATAAATCTATCTATTAATAATTGTATAATTTCTACCGCAATCAATGCGATAATGATCCATTCTAAGTTGGAACTGTGTTTGTGGTTCAGTATGTCTCTGAATAAATCTAAGTTTTCTTTTACGATATCAAATCCGTGCTGAATTCCTCTGTGTCTGTTTAATACTTCCAGCTCTTTTCTCAGTCGGGAGTCAATTTCTGCAAGTTCTGCATCGCTCCATGCCAAATCTGAAGTTTCAAATATGTACAAGTTCTCTGCCATGCGGTTTTTCAATCCCATTGTTTTTCCTACAAATTTTCTCAACTTTATTCTGGTTGCCTTCACATTTCCAGACAACTCAAGCTGGTTGGAAATTTCTCTTGTTTTCTCCAATAGTTCATTCACCTTTAGTTGATAAAAGTCTAAGGCAACAGCCTGTCCTAAATTGAACAAAATAATATGAAGTATATCCATAGAAAGTGTGGGAGTGTAAATGGTGTTCACATCCAACGAAAAACTCTTGTCTTGCCCCACAACAAGGTTAAATTCTTCTTCTGGAAATTCTGATTTTGGCATAACCTTTGGGTTCAAAATCTCCAACACTTCCTCTATCTCTGACCCTGAAAAACCCGCAAAAACGACACTGCCGTAATCTTTTATGTAGCAATACTTATCGGTTCTATTTTTCAATAACAAAAAGACAGAATCACTTTTTACCACCTCAAAATTTAAGACTTTTTGAACAGCTTCTAGGTTTAGTTTCTCACCCAAGTGATAACCAATAATGTGAATATCGGATAGGTTAATCATTTTGAGTATCGAATTTATTGTTTTTACCAATTGGCACAAAAGTGGTTGCTGGCAACTCCTCTATACTATCATCCGTTTTGTTCAGTTCGAATTTATAGGTAAGCAACTTGTAATACAGTTTGGCGGCTAAAAAATCAGATGATTTTTCAATCTCATTTGGGCATAGCTCTACGATATCAAAACCAACAACATTTTTCTGTTCAAACACTTTTCTGAAAAACTCTAGTGACTCGTACCACATCAATCCTCCGGGCTCAGGAGTTCCTGTTCCAGGACAAATAGAAGGATCAAAACCATCCAAATCAATGGTGATGTAAACATTGTCAGTCATTAATTCGATTGCTGCATCCATCCAGAATTCATCTTGAGCCATGTCATGAGCAAAGAACACATTATCCATGTTCATCACTCTAGTTTCTGCTACATCCATACTTCTTATTCCAACTTGGATGAGGTTAGTTGTTTCATTTGCTTCATAAAGCGCGCAAGCATGATTACAAGAAGAGCCTTCGTACTCTTTTCTTAAATCTGCATGCGCATCAATCTGAAGAACCGTGAGGTTTTTAAACACTTCATTGTGTGCTCTTATTGCACCAATAGAAATAGAATGTTCACCTCCAAAAGTGGTAACAAATTTATCTTTTAAGAGATACTCTTTGGTCAATTTGTAAACCGCCTCTGTCATAGCCTCGGGCGAAGAGTTTTCTGTTATGGAATCAGGCATATAAATTCCCTGCCTATACACCTCTGATCTTGTTTCAATGTCATACAACTCCATATTTTCAGAAGCATGTAAAAATGCCTGCGGACCCTTGTCTGCTCCTTTCTGCCAAGTGCTAGTTCCATCATAAGGCACTGTTGACAAAACTATGTTTGCCTTTTCTATTTTTGCGAATTCTTCTGGAATTCCTGCGTAAGTTTTTTTCATTTTTTTAATGTTAGCTTGTGGTATTCTTGGTTTAGTTAGTTGCTGGTTACAGGTTTTTGTTAGCTGTTCTCATTCTCGGGAAGGCTTTATAAACCCTTTTAAAACAGGCAACTAATCATTGCTCTTTTCTCTTATATCTTTGAGCGAAGCGGTCTTATATCTTTTTCAATTATAGCCCAAAATATCTAAAAATTTCTCCTGCGTCTGCTGTTCATTAAATACATTGGTTTCCAATTCTCCCTTTTCGTTTTTTGAGATAATAAGGTGTTTTGGATGAGGAATAAGACAATGTTGCAATCCTCCATAGCCTCCCACAGACTCCTGATAGGCGCCCGTATTAAAAAACCCGATATAGAGAGGCTTTTCTTTGTGGTATTTTGGTAAGTAAATCGCATTCACGTGCTGTTCTGAATTATAATAGTCATCGCTATCACAAGTCAATCCTCCAAGCAATACTCTTTCATATTCATCGTTCCATCTATTGATAGGCAGCATAATAAATCGCTTGCTTATGGACCAAGAATCTGGCAAAGTTGTCATGAAGGAAGAGTTTATCAAATTCCACTTCTCCCTGTCGTTTTGTTGTTTTTGGTAAAGTACTTCATAAATGACACCCGCACTTTCACCTACCGTAAAAGATCCAAACTCAGTAAATAAATTTGGAACATCTACATCTGCATCCTCACAAGTTTCTTTGATGATTCTCACAATTTCACTAATCATGTAGGCATAATCGTAATCAAACCCCAAAGAATTCTTAATAGGAAATCCTCCTCCAATATTCAATGAATCGAGGGTTGGGCAAATTTTCTTTAAATCAACATACACCTTTAGGCATTTTGTTAGCTCATTCCAGTAATACGCGTTATCTCTGATTCCTGTATTGATAAAAAAGTGTAACATTTTGAGGTGTACCTTTTCATTTTGGGCAATATCATTTTTATAATATTTGAGAATGTTTTTGTAACCAATTCCTAGCCTAGAAGTGTAAAACTCAAACTTAGGCTCCTCCTCACTTGCTATTCTGATTCCCACATTCATGCTTCCGTTTACTCTTTCAGATAGGAGTTGAAGCTCCTCATAATTGTCTATGATTGGAATACAGTTTTTGAACCCATTGTTGATGATTCTGGTGATATTTTCCACATATTGAGCTCTTTTAAAACCATTACAAATGATGTAATTATTTTTGGTAAGTTTTCCTTTTTCATACAGTGATTCCACAATATTGATGTCAAAGGCAGAGGAAGTTTCTATGTGAGTTTCATTCTTGAGAACTTCATTCATAACATGTGAAAAATGAGAACTCTTTGTGCAATAACAATAATTATAGTGGGCATTGTATTGGTGCTCTTCAAAAGCTGCTGCAAACCAATCTTTGGCTCTTTGTATGTTTTCGGAAATCTTTGGTAGATAACTGAACTTTAATGGAGTTCCGTGTTCTTGTATTAATTCTGAAAGATTAATTCCGTGCCAAGAAAGTTGGTTATTACTTACAGAAAACTTTTCTTGTGGAAAATCAAATGTTTGGTCGATTAAGTCCGTATATTTTGTATTCATTTTGTTTGATATAGATAGTTTTTGGGCATAATATGCCTGTTGATCTCTTACTTCTTGTCAGAGAAATTAAATTCCGAAATTTCGGTACTATCTATACACGAATAACCACACTTACAGGAAGCAGTGTGTAAGGGGACAACCCAATAGAGCTTGCTTTTTCAGCAATCGAAGAAATATCCTTTATTCTTTTGTTGGATTTCCAAAACCCATCTTCTATTTTATTTCTTCGTTCAAATAGAAAATCAAAAGTCTTTAATAAGTTCAACTTTTATTAAAATTTTGCCAAATGTATATAAAAAAATGATTCGCAAAACTTTTTTTTCAAAAAAAAACAGGATGATTCTTACCTTGGATTCATCTTTATACTCAAAAACCTGTTGAACAATCAAATAAGATGAGTATAAAGACAAAAAAAGCCCGTTTCAATGTCAAATCGAAACGGGCAATAATAAGTTAAGTTTGTGAACTCTTACACAACTCCTTGAGCCATCATAGCCTCTGCTACTTTTACGAACCCTGCAATGTTGGCACCTTTTACGTAATCAGTGTGTCCATCTTTGGTTCCATATTCCACACACGAAGCGTGAATATCTTGCATGATTTGCAACAATTTCGCATCCACTTCTTCTCTTGTCCAGTTGTATCGCATTGAGTTTTGCGACATTTCAAGTCCTGAAGTTGCTACTCCACCAGCATTGGAGGCTTTTCCTGGGGCAAATAAGATTTTTGCATCTTCAAAAGCAGCTACACCCTCTGGGGTAGTTGGCATGTTAGCTCCTTCAGCGACACAAATTGCACCATTGGACACTAATGTTTTTGCTTCCTCTCCATTCAATTCATTCTGTGTTGCGCAAGGCAAAGCAATATCTACTTTGGTTCCCCAAGGTCTTTTTCCTGCATGAAATTCTGCCCCAAATTTATCTGCGTATTCCTTAATTCTACCTCTTCTCACGTTTTTAAGGTCCATGATAAATGCAAGTTTTTCGGCATCAATACCATTTGCATCGTAAACATAACCTGAAGAATCGGACATGGTTACAACCTTTGCTCCCAGTTCTGTTGCTTTTTCACAAGCATACTGTGCAACATTACCAGAACCAGAAATTGCGACTACTTTTCCGTCAAATGAATTGTTATTTGCTTTCAGCATTTCTTGTGCAAAATATACACATCCGTATCCCGTAGCTTCTGGACGAATTAAACTTCCTCCCCATTCTTTTCCTTTACCAGTTAGTACACCAGTAAATTCATTTCTTAATCTCTTGTATTGACCAAACATGTATCCAATCTCTCTTCCACCTACTCCAATATCTCCTGCTGGCACATCCGTATCTGGCCCAATATGACGCGCCAATTCTGACATAAAACTTTGGCAGAATTTCATCACTTCATTGTCTGATTTTCCTTTTGGGTCAAAATCTGAACCACCTTTTCCACCACCCATCGGTAATGTTGTTAAACTATTCTTGAATACTTGCTCAAAAGCCAAGAACTTAAGAATACTTAAATTAACAGAAGGATGAAAACGCAAACCACCTTTGTAAGGTCCAATAGCGCTATTCATTTCTATTCGGTAAGCTCTGTTTATTTGAACTTCACCTTTATCATCCAACCAAGGAACTCTGAACATAATTACACGCTCAGGATTTACCATTCTTTCTAGAATTTTAGCCTTTTTATACTTCGGATTTTCTTCTATGTAAGGAATTACAGTTTCTGCAACCTCCAATACAGCCTGTAAAAATTCGGGCTCTGCTGGAATAATACCTTGAACATAACTCATAAACTCATCAATTTGAGCTTGGTAATTAGATGCTGACATTAGCTTTTAAATTTTGATTTATCCTACAAAAAAAAGGAAAAGAATTCATATTTATTGGCTTTTCATTCTTTTTTTTCAGTTCTCCATACTTTTTTGCTAACTCAGATTATTAAGCGTATTTTTGCGCCTTATATTTTGTTAGATAAACCCAAATACTTTGCTTCCCTTTCTCTCTGCCATAGAACTTCATAATCAGGTTGTTGAAAAGCCAACTTCGCTGGCATTCTACATCTTTTTGGGAGTTGCATTGGTTTTGATTTACCTGAAAACATCTAAAACTCATTTTTTTAGAAATCTGATTTCTACCGTTTCCTCAGACTCTACTCACTTTGATCCACTTCTGCAGACAGGAAGTACGAATTCTGGCAGCGTATTTATGCAACTTTGTTTTGTGTTGCTTGCCGGGTTGGGAGTGAGCGCACTTTTACAGCCTGAACTTACAGTATCAGGTATAATAAAAGGTGTTTTTTCTGTTCTGGGTCTCTATGTGTTTCAGCTGTTTGCGCTCTACATATTTTCAATCATTAACTTTTCTGGCGACACCGATTTTTTGCGAAAAAAACTCGCCTACAATGAATTTAATGTACTTGTACTTTTTGTTGGTCTCATTCTAGTCTTTTATCTGCCGTTTTACAATGTTTATTTAAATAGTATACTCTTTTTGCTAGTTTGGCTTTTAAATATGTTGGGCAGTAGTGCATATTTACTAGGAAACATTTCTATTTTTCACATAATTTTATACCTTTGCATCCTAGAATTAATCCCTGTATTATTTTTAATCAAGTACTTATAAATACTGAACTATGAGTGTAACGAAAACAGAAACGAAAATCAAAAGCATTTTGATTTCTCAACCTAAGCCGGAAGAGGGGCAAAAATCTCCTTATTTCGACTTGGCACAGGAGAGAAAAATCAAAGTAGATTTTAGGCACTTTATTCACGTTGAAGGTATTCCTGGACAAGAGTTCAGACAAAGTAGAGTTGAACTCAAGGATCATACTGCCATTATTTTGACGAGTAAAAGTTCAGTAGATCATTACTTCAGAATGGCTGAAGAAATGAGATTTGAAGTTCCCGACACAATGAAGTATTTCTGCACCAACGAAAGTATTGCAAAGTATCTTCAAAAATACATTGTTTACAGAAAAAGAAAAATCTCTTTCGGGAAAGCTGTTTTTCAGGATTTAATGCCACTCATTCTAAAAAATAAGTCAGAAAAGTTTTTACTTCCTCTCTCAGCACAACACAACGGCAGTATTTCTGTCATTTTAAAAAACAATGAAATTAACTTTTCGGAAGCAATCATGTATAAAACAGTAATTTCTGATTTATCGGATTTAGCGGACGTAAATTACGATATGCTCGTGTTTTTTAGCCCATCAGGAATTGAATCCTTGTACCATAATTTTCCTGATTTTAAACAAAACAAAACCAGAATAGCAGTTTGGGGGCAATCTACAGCTGATGCTGTTCTAAAAAAAGGCTTGAGAATTGATGTTCAAGCGCCTATGCCAAAAGTTCCTTCGATGAAAAAAGCGATAGAGAATTACATGGATGGCAAAACTGAATAAGACAAAACTCTCTAATTAATGAGGTAAGTCTTCTCCTCTTACTCCTAATTTCAATAAGATGAAAAATACATTATGTAAAGAAGAAAGGCTTTGCAGCAAAATTCTTATTGACTCCCTTTTTTTATCCAAAGACAAGATCAAATTTACTGAATACCCTTGGATGATCATGGCAAAGGAAGTGAATATAGATTCAAATTATCCTGCCCAGGTCATGGTAAGTGTGAGCAAACGAAAAGTTAGGCTTGCAGTGAATCGAAATAAAATAAAACGAAGAGCAAAAGAGGCATATCGGCTAAACAAAAGTTCACTTTACAACTCTCTAGAAAAACAAAATAAAAAAATGATTTTGTGTTTTATTTACCTAGAAAAGAAACCTCTTCCTTATGCTGTTTTAGAACAGAAAATAATTGTACTTTTAAATCGTTTAACAAAAGAATAATGAAAACAATACTGTCCTATCCATTCATTTTAATAGTTCGGGTATACCAGTATCTCATCTCGCCACTTCTGCCAACAACTTGTCGTTACACGCCCAGTTGTTCAAGCTATACCATTGAGGCGCTCAAGAAGTATGGCCCGTTAAAGGGAGGTTGGCTTGGAGCAAAGCGAATATTGAGTTGTCATCCGTGGGGAGGTCACGGACATGATCCTGTCCCCTAATCAAATTAACACCATGAAAAAATATTACACCTTAGTCCTACTTATTGTTTGGAGCCACATTAACTGGTCTCAAGAACAAACAACCACAGATGAATATTTTGAAATTTCTAAAAACCTCACCATTTTCAGTGAAGTGTACAAGAATATTAATTTAAGTTTTGTGGATGAAACCAATCCAGGAGAATTGATGAAAACAGGAATTGATGCTATGTTGCGCTCCTTGGATCCCTACACCAACTACATTCCAGAATCTAACATTGAAGATTACCGAATGATGCAAAGTGGGCAGTATGGAGGAATTGGCTCTCTCATTCAGCAAAGAGACGATTATATTTTGATTACAAATCCTTATGAAAATTTTCCAGCCCAAAAAGCTGGACTCAAAGCTGGTGATAAAATCACGGAAATAGACGGTAAATCAGTAAAAGGTAAATCAGCATCTGAGGTAAGCGAATTACTGAAAGGGGCTAAGGAAACGGATGTAAAATTAACTGTTGAGAGAAAAAATGAAACGACACCTCTTGAAATTAATGTAACAAGAGAAATCATTAAAATGCCCACAGTGCCCTATTACGATATGGTAACTCCCAAAATTGGTTACATCAAACTCACTCAGTTTATGGGGACATCAAGTGCCGAAGTTGCGTCAGCTTTCAAAACTCTGAAAGATTCGAACGAAATGGAAGGCCTAATCCTCGACCTCAGAGGAAACCCTGGAGGATTACTCAACGAAGCGGTGAACATCGTAAACTTATTTGTACCACAAGGCACATTAGTTGTTGAAACAAAAGGACGAGATAGGCAGAATAACTTGAAATACTTTGCAAGAAACAAACCGATGGACACTAAAATGCCTCTTGTTATTTTAATTGACAAAGGTTCCGCATCGGCTTCAGAGATTGTTTCAGGAACTTTGCAAGATATTGACAGAGCAGTTGTTTTAGGAAATCAATCTTTTGGAAAAGGCCTTGTTCAACAAACGAAAAACATGGAATACAATTCCATCATAAAAATTACAGTTGCCAAATACTATACACCAAGCGGAAGATGCATTCAGAAACTTGACTATAGCGACAGAAACCTTTCTGGAAAAGGAACAAATATATCTGACTCCATGGTTCACAATTTTACAACCTCCAACGGACGACCTGTAACCGATGGTAGAGGAATAACCCCAGACCTCGAGGTTAAAAGCCCTTCTTACTCACCTATCTCTGGAGCATTGATGAGAGAAAACATTGTTTTTGATTTTGCTACTGAATTTTATTACTCCCAAGAAAATATAACGAAACCTAGAGATTTTAAACTCTCCGAAAAGCAATACGATGACTTTATATCTTTCGCCAGCTCAAAGGATTTTGAATACCGCACAGGATCCGAGCAGCTGTTAGAAAAACTGAAAGAGGTTGCAGAGAATGAACAATATTTTGAATCTTCAGAAGCAGAGTATGCGGCACTCAAAGAAAAACTATCTCCCAACAAAGATAGAGACTTGAAAAAATTTCAAAGAGAAATAAAAGAATTGATAGAAAGAGAGATCGTTGGTAGGTATTATTACCAAGATGGTCAAATGGAATTGGAACTATCAACAGACAATTTTGTATTGGAAGCCACTAAAACATTAACAAATCCAGAAACATACAACAACATACTTGCTCCAAAAAAGTAATCCTTCATGAAAAAAATTAATACTTTTTTCTCATTCATTTCTGGATATTGGACTCACGTATTTTGTTTGAGTTTGATCGTGATTGGAATGCCTTTTTCAAAGTTTTTAATGAGTGTAGGTACCCTCTCATTAATCGTTAACTGGTTCATTGAAGGCGGTGTAAAAGAGAAGTTTTCAGCCTTTTTTCATAACAAGACTGCACTTTTTCTTACCGGTGCATACCTTCTTTTTGTAATAGGATTGTTCTACAGCGAAAACCTTGAATACGGCCTGAAAGACCTGCGAATTAAAATTCCGCTATTGGCTTTCCCTATCGTGCTTAGTACCACTCATCGACTAAAAAAATCACATTACTTTCTCATTGTCAGACTTTTTACCTTATCCGTAATTGCCAGTTCTGTTTATGGGTTTTTGGTGTACCAAGGAGTCATGCCTGCAAAAAAAGAAATACTAGAATTGAGGGATATTTCTCAGTTCATTTCACATATCAGGTTATCGCTCATGATCGTTTTGAGTTTATTCCTGATTCCCAAACTCTTTAATCAAAGCTTAGGACTCAAGATATTTGGTGTATCTTCCAGTCTGTTCTTGTTGTATTTTTTATCCTTTATGGAATCGGCTACGGGACTTGTTTTAGGATTCATTACATTATTCTTAATCTCTTTGTACTATCTTTTCAAAAAGAAAAATGTTTATGGTTTTTTTCTTTTAGCTCCTATTCTTATTGCTGGAACTTTTGTTGTTCAAAACCTCTATTCTACCTATACCACTATTAAAATTGATACCGAGAACAAACCCATTTTAACCAAAAGCGGAAATCCATACGAGGATGATTATTTCTACAACTTTTTTGATAATGGCAATTATGCCAAGGATTTTGTTTGTGAAACTGAACTAAAAGAAGAATGGGAGCGCATTTCAAATCAGCCCTTTTACCCTAAGGATAGTGTTGCTGGAGCGCAGTTTATCCTAATTAGGTACCTCACTTCAAAAGGATTAAAAAAAGATCGTGAAGGAGTTCGTCAGCTTACAGACTGGGACATTCAAAACATTGAGAGTGGGGTGCCAAATTATTTGCATGCGAGCACCAATATTATTGCTCGTTTGCACAGTATCATGTTTGAGTTAGATGGCTACTTGGCAGGTGTGAATGCAAGCGGAAACTCTCTGGCTCAAAGGTTAGAATATTGGAAAGTTGGCACTAAAATAATTGGAAATAAACCCTGGTTTGGTTACGGAACTGGAGATGTGGCAGACGTATTTGAAACTCATTACAAGCTGAACGGAACAAACTTGGAGGAGAGATATCAATTGAGGTCCCACAACCAATATTTGTCAACAGCCATAGCTGTTGGAATTGTCGGGTTAGGATTTTTCTTGTTTTTCCTTCTGTTTCCAGTTGGTTTTGGTTTCAAACAAAGAAATTATTTTTACCTCATTTGTTTGTGTATTTCGCTTCTTTCCTTCTTCTCTGAAGATACATTGGAAACCCAAGATGGTGTTTTCTTTTTCACTTTTCTCACCAATTTCTTTCTGTTTAGTTCCAAAAACAGATACCTAAAAAGCGTAGAATAATCAGCTAAAGATGCGCAGCGTATTATTGGACGTATTAAAAGTTACGTTGTAACCTTTCAAAGGTAATTCCGCAGGTCCGTTGGTTACTGAACCATCAAATATATTATAGGTACTGCCGTCACAACTGCACTCAATCGTTATATTATCGGATGATACAGAAGCTTTTCCGCATGAATTCTCTTCTTCAAATGTGCAATTTCTGTCAAAAGCCACAAATTCATTTCCTCCACGAGCATAGACAATAATGCCTTTAAGACCACCATTTACATAAGCCCAACCTCCAGGAACCTGAAGTGCATTGTAAGACACCAACGTAATGTTAATGTATTCATCTACGGGCGGATAAAATGCGCGCTGAACACTCTTTTTGCAACCTCCTAAGGAGAAAGCTGTATAAAGAAATAAAACTAAAAATAGATGCTGGTTTTTCATAATGGCAACTCTGTGTAAAGAACGACTATTTATTTAAATAATTATACTCGTACAATTTAATCCAAGACTCAGGTGTGAATTTGCCCATTAACTCGGCTATCAAATCAAAGGGAATGTCTTCCATTTTCTTGAAACGAATACAACTCTTTCCCATGTCAAGCTTGTATTTACAGACTTTCTTGTATTCCGATACAAACCAATCGTAAATAGCTTTGTCGGCATATATTCCCATGTGATACAAGGCAATAAATCCTTTTTGGTTGGCAATACTAGCAAACGGTAAGGGCAACTTTGGGTCGCAATGGTAACCGGCCGGAAAAATAGAGTGTGGCACCACATACCCAATCATTCCGTAACTCATTGTTTCTTCAAAACCTTCGGGGATATTTTCCAAAATTGTGTTTCTCAATGTATCAAAAGGAGCTTGACGTTCTTCTGGAATGTTATTTAAGTATTCTTGAATTGTAGCAGGCTTTGTCGGCATAAAATTTTCTGTTTTTCATCTCAAAGATAAAGAATTTAGCCTTATTTCCTTTAAAGTTGAATTCCTACCCACTTTAATCTAATTCTTCTTAAAGGTAGTAAATACAAAAAACCCTCTGAATCCTGAATGATAAGGACTCAAAGGGTTTAAATTTTTCTCTCAAACTATCAATTAGCTAATTAAAACACCAGCTAATCAGCTAATTATTTACGCCTCGTCCAACGCGTATTCCTCAATACTTGGACAAGAACAAATCAGGTTCCTGTCTCCGTATCCTTGATCTACTCTACTCACATGTGCCCAAAATTTAAATTCATTTAAATAAGGCAAAGGCATGATAGCTTGTTTCTTTGGATAAGCAAATTGCCAATTGTCTTCCATCACATCCGATAATATGTGAGGGGCATTTTTCAGCAAGTTATTCTCTTTGCCGTAAACTCCCTCTTCTATTTCTCTAATCTCGTTTCGGATGGAAATCATCGCATCACAAAATCTATCTAGTTCCGCCTTTGATTCACTTTCAGTTGGCTCTACCATTAATGTACTAGCCACTGGAAACGAAACTGTTGGTGCATGGAACCCGTAATCTATCAGTCTTTTGGCAATATCTGCCACCTCAACATTCAGCTCTGATTTAAATTCTCTACAATCCAAAATCATCTCGTGTGCTACCGTTCCGTTTTCGCCCTTGTATAAAATACCGTAATGCTTCTCCAACCTCGCTTTGATGTAGTTGGCATTCAAAATTGCGTGTTCCGTAGATTTTCTTATTCCTTCTTCTCCTAACATTTTGATGTAAGCATAAGAAATCAATAAAATTAATGCACTACCGAATGGAGCGCCAGAAATAGAAGTAATTGCGTGGTCTCCTCCAGTTTTTATCAATGGATTTCCTGGTAAGAAAGGAGTAAGTTGCTTAGCAACTCCTATTGGTCCAACTCCTGGACCTCCACCTCCGTGAGGGATTGCAAAAGTCTTGTGCAAATTCAAATGACATACATCTGCTCCAATGTTACCTGGTGAGGTCAATCCTACTTGAGCGTTCATATTTGCTCCATCCATATACACCTGTCCTCCATGTTCATGGATCAAATCTGTAATTTCAATGATAGAAGCCTCAAACACTCCATGTGTAGATGGGTAAGTGATCATTGCACCTGCTAAATTTTCGCTGTGCTTTTCTACATTTATCCTCAAATCTTCTACATCAATATTTCCCTTTTCATCGCATTTCGTAACCACTACCTTCATTCCTGCCATTACAGCACTCGCTGGATTGGTACCATGAGCCGAAGAAGGAATAATCATAATATTCCGATTGAAATCTCCTCTGCTTTCGTGGTATGCCCTTATCACCATAAGCCCTGCGTATTCTCCTTGCGCACCAGAGTTTGGTTGCATAGAGACTTTATCAAAACCAGTTATTTCAGAAAGCATTTCATCTAGTTCATTGATTACTTGATGATACCCTTCGGCTTGGTTATTAGGAACAAATGGATGAATGTTTGCAAATTCCGGCCATGTTATTGGCATCAATTCACTGGCTGAGTTCAATTTCATTGTACAAGACCCCAAAGAAATCATGGAATGAGTCAATGACATGTCTCTATTTTCTAATTTCTTTATGTATCTCATCATGTCCGTTTCTGTGTGGTACATGTTGAAAACAGCATGAGTCAAAAATTCAGTATCTCTTTTAAACTTAGAATCAAATGATATTGCTTCCTCTCCTTTTTCTATTTGAACTGAATTCACCCCTGTTGCCTCAGCAAACAAAGCTAAAATTTCGTTTACATCTTTCAAAGAAGTCGTCTCATCCAAACTCAACTTTAAGGTTGTGTCCGATTTGTAGAAGAAGTTCATCTCTTGTTTCAATGCAATTTCTTTTACTTTGGCCAGTGCCGAAGTAGAAATAGTTAGGGTGTCAAAAAAGTTTTTTGTTTGAACATCTACACCCATTTCTTTTAATCCACTTGCTAATGTACTCGTGAGAGAATGAATGGTAGTTGCTATTCTTTTTATTCCCTTTTGACCGTGATACACAGCATACATCGCAGCCATGTTGGCAAGCAAAGCTTGAGCCGTACAAATGTTTGAAGTGGCTTTTTCTCTTCTAATGTGCTGTTCACGAGTTTGAAGTGCCATTCTCAAAGCATTGTTTCCATGTCTGTCTTTGGAAACTCCTATGATTCTTCCAGGCAGGTTTCTTTTGTACTCTTCGCTGGTTGCAAAATAGGCTGCATGAGGACCACCAAATCCCATTGGTACACCAAATCTTTGTGTGTTTCCAACTACCACATCTGCTCCCCATTCTCCTGGAGGAGTTAAGATAGCTAAACTCATGATATCAGCAGCCACCACAATTTTGGCGTTGTGAGCATGAAGTGACTCAGTTAATTCCGTGTAATCGTGTACCTCTCCGTTTGCTGCCGGATATTGAACTAAAGCACCAAAATATTCTGCACTTGGGATAAATTCTTTGTGATCTCCAATGATCAATTCAATACCAAATCCTTTTGCTCTCGTTTTTACCACATCGATAGTTTGTGGAAAACATTCCTGAGAGACAAAAAACTTGATGACATTATTCTTTACTTGATCTCTTTTTCTTGTGTTGAACAACATGCTCATCGCCTCGGCTGCAGCCGTTGATTCATCCAACAATGAAGCATTGGCGATATTCATTCCAGTTAAATCACTTACCATCGTTTGAAAATTCAACAAAGACTCTAATCTTCCTTGAGCAATTTCAGCTTGATAAGGAGTGTAAGCAGTGTACCAACCCGGATTCTCCAACACATTTCTCTGGATTACAGGAGGTACAATTGTATTGTAATATCCCATTCCAATATAGGATCTAAATACTTTGTTCTTAGCTCCAATCTCCTTGGCTAAGTTTAGGTATTCAAATTCTGATAAAGCGGCAGGAATAGTTAGATTTTTTTTCAATCTAATTGCTGCTGGGATAGTTTGGTCAACCAATGTTTCAACAGAGTCAATGCCAATTTCTTTCAGCATCATCTCTTTGTCGTTTCCTAAAGTACCAATGTGTCTGGTTTCGAACAATTCTTTATTCATGGAATGAGTTTTTTTATGAGTAAGAGGTAGTTTCTAAAGGACAAAATTAAATCATTTTTGATTAAAAAAACCTAAAATTAAAGGATAAATATTTACTTAATTTTTGGGAATAGAATACAAAATAAAACGCTGAAATACATATAGTTAAATCAGATTGTAACTGGACAATGTGGGCGATGATAACTGGCAGACTAATTTTCACTGTTTTTTGAAAGAAAATTAGACGCAAAATTTTCTGCTCATCTTTTCCATCTTTGTCTAAGCTCAAAAAAAAGAGCGATGACTTACACCGCTCTTTCTGAAACATATAATAGCTATTATTCTAACATTAATCCACCTTTACTTTGGAAGCCAAAGTTTTTGTTTTTTCAATCAAGTCAGTCATGTTACACCCCATTTTATCGTATCCCAAAGCAACTGCCATTCTTCGGTATGGCCTTGTGACTTGCTTTCCAAAAATCTTTATGTCGGTATTGGGGTCAGCAAGCAACTCTTCAATGCCTTCGTAGGTGGGGTTTTCCCCATGTTCCTTTGCTAAAATTACTGCACTCACACCGGCTTGTAATTGCTTAATTTCAGGAATCGGAATTCCCATGATGGCTCTAAAATGCAATTCAAATTCATTGAAATTTTGAGTATTTGCTAAAGTAACCATACCCGTATCGTGTGGTCTTGGCGATAGTTCTGAAAAGTACACCTCATCTTTGGTTAAGAAAAATTCAACTCCCCAAATTCCCGCTCCACCCAATTCTTGAGTAACCTCAGCAGCCATTCTTTGAGCTGTTTCTAACAAAGATTCTTCGATTGCGGCAGGCTGCCAACTTTGCTGATAATCTCCTCTTTCTTGTACGTGACCAATCGGTGGGCAAAACAGGGTATTACCGTTTCTTTGGGTTACGGTAAGCAAAGTGATTTCCGATTCAAACGGAACGAATTCCTCTACAATTACTTCAATCAAATCTCCCCGAGAACCTTGCACGGCATACTTCCAGGCTTTCTCAATGTCTTCTGTTGTTTTAATCACAGATTGCCCTTTGCCTGATGAAGACATAAGGGGTTTTACCACACAAGGCATCCCTAATTTATTCACTGCCGTCTTTAGTTCTTCGCCAGAAGTAGCATAGAAATAAGTCGCTGTTTTTAATCCTAATGTTACAGCCGCCAGATCTCTAATTTCTTTCCGGTTCATGGTGTAATTTGCGGCTTTGGCACTCGGCACTACCGTAATTCCTTGTTTTTCGTAGTCATAAAAGCGCTCTGTTCTTATTGCCTCAATCTCTGGCACTATATAATCTGGCGTATGTTTGGCGACAATCCTATCAAGTTCTTCCCCATCCAACATGTCAATCACTTCATGTAGGTCTGCTACCTGCATAGCGGGCGCATTTTCATAGCTATCCACAGCGATTACTGTTTGTCCCATTCGCTTTGCAGCGATTACAAATTCTTTTCCTAGCTCTCCCGAACCTAAAACCATTATTTTATTTGCCATTATTTTGCATTTTTAGAAGGTTAAAATTAGAAAAAAAATGGAAAAGGTATTGAGTCTATTCGTAATTCCTACTCATTCCAAATCTATTTCCCAGCCTTCTTTTAAATCTAAATTCAAAAAAATGGCTTGACCATTACTGTTAGCCAGAATTCCTGCAATAGAGTCTGCCCATACTTTAGTGTTCGACTTATTTAAGCGACCTACAAAACTGGCCCAAGTCAAAACAAAAAGCGGCCCATTTTCATCCTGCTCAAAACTCCTCAACTCACCTGAAAGTGCCGAAACCGAATCACAAAACACATCGGAAAAATAAATGTTGGGGTTTATTTGTGTGACCTCACGATTCTTATATTCCGTGATAAGGTCCATGTAATCATTGGAGCAAGTCACACTATCTCTCAAAGAAATTAACTGTGATTTTTCATTAAAAACGACAACCTGATTTATGGAAGGCTGGACTTTTAATTGTTCTCCATTTGAAAAAAAATTTAAAAACCCTTCGTAACTTATGGAATAATGTGGAAAATGATTCAATCCATGCTTTTCTGAATAATTTTGGATATAACTTACGGATCTTGGTTTTGGGGTCTTTATACCAAAGATTAACTTTGCCATCAGCGTGCAACCAGAGAGAGAAATGACAAGAAGAAACAAGAAAACGATTTTTTTCATTATTCAATATACTCAAAAAGAGTGAAAACTCATTCGAGAACTTATTATATACAGCTGAGCTGTTCGTGGATTCCTTCAGCAATTCAAAAATCTTTGAGACCAAAACCAAAACATAAGTGTATATTTTTATACTTTTGGGTAATTAAATGTTAAAAACAAATTTATGAGAACCGACCAGTTTCAAGCGCCAGATTATTACAACTTAGATGATTTATTGACTGACGAGCACAAGTTAATTCGAGATTCGGCACGTGAATGGATAAAAAAAGAAGTAAGCCCAATTATAGAAGATTACTACGAAAGAGCTGAATTTCCTAAGCAAGTAATTCCAGGATTAGCTGCTATTGGTGGTTTTGGACCTTACATTCCAGAAGAATATGGAGGACCAGGATTAGATCAAATCTCATACGGATTGATTATGCAAGAGCTTGAAAGATGCGACAGTGGATTGCGTTCTACTTCCTCAGTTCAGAGTTCGTTGGTGATGTACCCTATTTATGCCTACGGAAACGAAGAGCAAAGAAAAAAGTACCTGCCAAAATTGGCTACGGGAGAATTTATTGGAAGTTTTGGATTGACAGAACCTGACCACGGAAGTAATCCTGGGGGAATGTTGACCAACTACAAGGACATGGGAGACCATTATTTATTGAATGGAGCAAAAATGTGGATTTCAAATTCACCTTTCTGTGACATTGCAGTTGTGTGGGCAAAAAATGAAGAAGGACGAATTCATGGATTAATTGTAGAGAGAGGAATGGAAGGATTTTCTACTCCAGAAACACACGGAAAACTATCATTAAGAGCTTCTGCTACTGGAGAACTTATTTTTGACAACGTAAAAGTGCCAAAAGAAAATTTACTACCCAACAAATCAGGATTAGGTGCGCCACTTGGATGCCTAGATTCTGCGAGATACGGAATTGCTTGGGGAGCGATAGGAGCAGCCATGGATTGTTACGATTCTGCGCTTCGGTATTCTAAAGAAAGAATTCAATTTGGAAAACCGATTGCAAGTTTCCAATTAATGCAAAAGAAATTAGCTGAGATGATTACGGAAATCACTAAAGCTCAACTCTTGACTTACAGATTGGGACAGCTAAAAAATGCTGGAACAGCCACTACGGCACAAATCTCAATGGCAAAAAGAAACAACGTAGAAATGGCCTTGAATGTAGCTCGTGAAGCCAGACAAATTCACGGAGCAATGGGAATTACCAATGAGTATTCTATCATGCGTCACATGGCGAATCTAGAATCAGTAGTTACTTACGAAGGAACGCACGACATTCACTTGTTGATTACTGGAATGGATATTACGGGGATACCGGCATTTAAGTAAAATCATAATCAGAACAACTTAACAAATCCCACTTTGATTTTTCAAAATGGGATTTTTTTTGTTCAAGTCTTCGGCACTCTCATTGAGTTCCATCCTTTACAATTCTCGCAGCGTTTCATTCCAAAAGCCCTTTATCAAAAAGCTTCGCATCCTTAATTTTCGAAAGATATTGCTTACAATTTTTACACCTGATCGTGCCATTGAAAGCCATCCGTTTTTTGCTTAAGAGAAAAACAAAAAGAATGGGAAGCAATAAGGAAAAAGCTATGGAGGAGGACAGAAATAAATTTAAATCTTTTACCCAGTCTAAATTCAAAATACCGGGATACAAAAACACCAATGGAACTACTGAGAATTCGAATAAAGCGACATTCCAAATGTCCTCTTTTAGGAGGTGAAAAATTATCATTGCTAAAACCAAAGTAGTGTAAAGAATTAATGATACCATGTTTAGTGTTTTGATGAATAAATAATACTTTCATTATTCAAAACCAAAACTCCACCCTTCCCAACCTCAAAATCATCAAAATTTTCTTCAGATTCAAATTCTATTTTTTTGTCAAAACTGATCAAATTATAGCTAAAAATGGTGTTTTTTACTCTAAAAAAGACTGTTTTTCCATAGAATTTCACTTTTTCAGCTTGTTTCAACTCTATTCGTTTGGTGTAATTCCCAAATAAATCGAACACAAACAAACCTTGGTTGGGGTCAAAAAGGTAGACTTGATTGTTGTATTCAGTCAATTGAGTTGGCAAAATATCGCGCTGCACCAACTGACCAATGTTATTAAATTTACTCACAACCTTCCCGTTTTTGTCTGTTTTCATGAGCGATTGGGTTGTGATAGAGTACAACCAAAAAGCATTGTCCCTGTTGGAAATACAAGCTAAATCAATCCATTCAAAAAACTGTAAGTTTATTTTATTTGTTTGCGACAAAGTATTGTCTAGCAGCTGAATCTCTTGTTGCTGCCGATAAAACAACATCAACTGCATAGGATTACGCGTATCAATGGAAGAAATAGAGCCGCTGCTAAAAATAGAATTAGTCTGGATGGTATCCATTTCAGAGGAAAACTTCGTGATTTTCATGTCCGAAATGTGATAGATGTTTCCTATCTTATCTTGCGAGATGAACGAGTTTTGCAGTTGCTTTTCTTGTTCCTTTTTCAGGGTTTTGCAAGAGAAAGTGAATAGGCTGATTCCTAGGATAAAACATAGTATTTTGATGTTCTTTTTCATTTACTTTTCATCAGTCATCCCGAATTTATTTCAGGATCTTTATTCATTGAAATATTACAAAAATTCTCCGTGAAATATTCTTTGTGAGAACCTGAACCAAGTTCAGGATAACACGCGTTATTATTTTCATTCAATCTCTTGATCTTTCTTAGTTGGGCTTCAAGACAATTTTCTTTCAGAAAATCCCTCAGCCCGCAATCTTGTAGTAACTGAACCCTTAGAGTTTTACCAATTTTTGAGGGAGATTCCGTGAATGATTATGGAGCAAAAGTCACCTCCCTACCCCTACACAAGGAGGGAAATGTTCACGTGTTATTTTTCAACTCTTACTCCTCATAATTCTGATACAAGAAATCATTGTACGGAAATCTTGTAATGTGTATTTTTTTTACTTGAGCATACATTTTTTCGCGTAGCTCTTCTATGTTTAGTTTTTGATGTGCCGAAATAAAGATACAATTATCTTCATTCATTCGGTTCATCCACGTTTTTTTTAGTTCCTCCAACGATATGTTTTCTCGCAACACAGGAGTCAAGTCATCTTCGTCCTTTTTTACGTAAGAAAAAGCATCAATTTTATTAAACACCAAAATTGTAGGTTTATCCAGTGCTTCAATTTCTTTTAGAGTTTCGTTTACGGTATTGTAATGATCTTCAAAAGCTGGGTGAGAAATATCAACCACATGCAACAATAAATCGGCTTCTCGCACCTCATCCAGTGTAGATTTAAATGACTCTACCAACTGGTGTGGAAGTTTACGAATAAACCCTACTGTATCTGCTAACAAAAAAGGAATGTTCTGGAATACTATTTTACGGACGGTTGTATCTAGCGTGGCAAAAAGCTTGTTTTCAGCAAATACTTTTTCTTTCCCCAATAAATTGAGAATAGTAGATTTACCCACGTTAGTATAACCAACCAAAGCAACTCGTACCAATTTCCCTCTGTTTTGTCTTTGAGTAAATTTCTGCTTGTCTATTTTCTCCAACTTTTTCTTTAGCAAAGAAATTTTGTCTCCAATAATTCGTCTGTCTGTTTCTATTTCCGTTTCACCAGGTCCTCTCATTCCTATACCTCCTTTTTGCCTATCGAGGTGCGTCCACATCTTGGTAAGTCGAGGTAAAAGGTATTGATATTGAGCCAATTCTACCTGAGTTCGTGCATGGGAAGTTTGTGCTCGACTCGCAAAAATATCGAGAATCAACCCACTTCTGTCCAGTATTTTAACCTCTAGTTCTCGCTCTATATTACGGAGCTGAGACGGAGACAATTCATCATCAAATATCACCAAATCAATAGAGTTTGACTTCACATACCTTCTTATCTCTTCCAGTTTTCCTTTTCCTACAAAAGTTTTAGGATTGGGGTATTCCACTTTTTGAGTAAATCTTCCGTGGGTTACGGCTCCAGCTGTTTCTGCCAAAAATGCCAATTCATCCAAATACTCGCGCACATCATCCTCGCTTTGCTGCTGGGTGATTACTCCCACCAGCAAGGCTTTTTCTTCTCTGTATTCTATTTTTTTTTTCTTATCTATCATAAAAATGGGTTACTTTAAAAAAGGGTTGTGCAGTTTTTCGTTGCCAATGGTCGTTTCGGGTCCATGGCCACAGTACACCACAAAATCGTCTGGCAATGAAAACAGCTCTCGTTTTATGCTATCGAGCAGAGTTTGGTGATCGCCTCCAGGCAAATCAGTTCTGCCAATACTGCCCTGAAACAAGCAATCACCATTGATGATAAATTTTTCTTCATTGGCCACAAAAACAACGTGCCCAGGTGCATGACCCGGTACAAATCTTATCTCCAAACTTGAGTTACCCCAAGCTACGCTCTCTCCTTCTTTCAAGAAATTACTTGGAACTGTACAAGCAGAATAATTCATAAATCCATAAGAAGCCGCATAAGTTTCCACTGAGGTTAATGTCTCAAGATCTTTAGAGTGAATAAATAAATCAACACCGTATTTTTCCATCACAAACTTGTTTCCTAATACATGATCGATGTGACTGTGGGTAGAAAGTAGCTTCGTTACTTTGAGCTCATTCTGGGCTACAAAACTGGTCAATTCTTCTTGCTCAAGAGGTTCGTAACAACCCGGATCAATGATAAGGCACTCTTTGGTTTCATCAAAAAGGACATAGGTGTTTTCCTGAAAAGGATTGAATGTGAATTTTTTTACTGTGATCATAGTTATAAGACAAATAGTGCGGCAATGATAAAGATGACAATAATTAATAAATATTGCCAAATATCAATAAAATAAGGTTTCATTTTTATCCAATTTTCTCTCAAAGATTTCATCATCATACCTTTTAATTACAAAGTTACAAGATAATCTTACAACGGATAAAAAATATCGAAAGGAACTAAGCTTAGAGTCATCTCAGAACACGGACGAATAAAGGCAAAATGAAAAAGTAATGCTAAAATCATTGAAAAATTGTTAATTTAGAACTCATCCAATTGAAAATAAAAATGAAAAAATCTAAAAAATTTATTTTAGCCGTAGTTGTTATTTTGGTTGCTGCAATCACTCTCATATTATTAAAACCAGACCTTGTAGATTCGGAAGAACCAGTAAAAGTAGAGGTAAGTGACGAAGTTCAAGAAACAAGTCAAGAGTTGAGTGACGAAATTTTTGATTAAGCTTGTTCTAAAACCTAAAAGTTGCCCCACCCATAATATTAATTCCCTGAACAGGATATTGATAGTACATTAAATAACGTTGGCTAATGAGGTTGTTGAAATTGACGAAAGCTGAAATTGTTTTGCTATATCTGTATTCAAAACCTAAGTTAAAATCCACAAAAGCTTTGAGGTTTACTGAATAAGAACCATCTGTTTCTATCGTTACATCTTCTCCAAGCTCGTTTACTCTTGCTTTTCTTTCTCCAATAAAATACACTTCTGAACGAACCAGTATTTTATCAGCCAAATCGTAAACACCACCAAGGGTAATATCGAGAGCTGGCAAGTTCCATACATGCGCTTGATTCAATGGAGAAAAGAAACTGTACTTCCCTTTCAAAAACACTCTTAATTTCTCGCTTTTGTCGTACATCACCTGTGCGCTTACTTCAGTTACATCCATGGAGTCATACAAGACATTCATTCTATTCCCAATAGAATACAAGGTGTCTGTCACAAATAGAGCTTGTCCGTAAATGCTTTTTCGAGCTGCTTGCACATTGAACGAAATCGCATTGGAAATACTTCCTCTTATTCCCGCATAAATGTTATAACGGGTATTGGTGTTTGCCAAGTTTACTTGCGACAACAAAAATGGATTTTCCTGAGTAAATGATTTAAAAGAATTTCTTTTCAAACCTCCATTCATACCGATGTATGGAATAAAAATATCCAAGAAGTTATACTTTGCCTCAATGTTGGGATAAAAATGAAACTTTGTTTTGTCCTGAATATCTGCAAATACTCCTATCCCTGCTTTTACGTACCATTTTTCTCCAGAAGTGATCACCGATGGAATCACCTTTACAATGGTGTTATTGGTAACAATAGGATCTGGCGCAACCGACAACAAGGGCTGAAATGAAATGTCCTCTTGGCTTTTATAATTGTTAAAGTCTACTCCAAAATCAAGCGAATACTGCTCTGAGTTGATGAGTTTTTTCGCATTAAAATCCAATAATACATTGTTCTCCTGAGCATTGTATTTGTCAGAATAATTGTAGTAGGCCAACGAACCAGAATAGTTTAAATCGCCCGTATCGGTGTCAAACGTAGAAGTAGAAACTCTAGCACCAAAATTATTGAAGGCTTGGTTAATCAGCTCCTTTTCTATGGCTGTGTCTTCTGGATTGAACCCATAAAAATGATTTGCGTCTCTTTTGTAGTTCAGCTCTCCTTTCCAGTAGTTTTTTTTCGTAAAATGTTGATAGTATGCGGAAGCTTTATTCTCACTCAACCCACTAAAACCTGTATTTTCCAAAGAGCTATTAGAGGAAATATGTCTTCCTTGAACGCCCCAACTGCTGTTTCGGGACCTAAGAGAGTTGTAGTAAACTTCGGCTAAAGGAGTAGTGTACATTCCAATTCCTCCTTTTACGTACCCTCTTTTTAATTTATCAAGTGGCTGAATCACTTTTAATTTAGCCGGAGAAATAGGTTGCAATTGCAATTCTGAGGGAGCGGTGTATTCATAAAACACAAATTCTGATTTGATTTGAGTTTTTGAAGTGTCTTCCACCAAACTAGGAACCAAACCTGCCTTTGGTGTAGGCTTTATGCTTCTCTTTCCCTTTCCTATTGCATCTATCTCTTCAATGATGGTGTCGTTCTGAGCAAAACCTTGGAACGCGCACAACGCAATAAAAATAAATAATGATCTTTGAAATATTCTTTTCATACTTGTGATTTACTCTGTAATTTCTATTTCAATTAATTCTTGGGTTTTGTTATCCTTTGCTTCTTCTGCAGCAATGATGGCATCCAGTTTGGATTGCGCTATCGTTTTGATGTCATCTTCATCTGTGGTGTACCCGTCAATTACACTTTGTAAAGTTGCTTTTGCTTGGAAGTTATCTTCTAACTTTACATACACATCAGCCAGCAATATAAATCCTTTGGCCAGCCAATAATCGTAGGAAGGCTTTTGTTTGAGGTAACTGAAAATTTCTGCCTCTGCCTGCTTGTATTCATCCGCTAAAAAATGAATTTCGCATAATTTGTAACCCGCTTCTGCTTTGTCAATATCAGTAGATAATTTCACCACTTTTTTGAACCAAATTTCGGCATCTTTGTTGTTACCCAATTCATAGTAAGAGTTCGCCTGAATCATAGTTGCCTCTTCTTGCTCTGATTTACTCAGCTGGCTTTTGGCCAATACTTTAGAAGAATAAGTCACAGCTTCTGGGTAATTTTTCAACTGATAATGAGTCAGCATCAATCCCTTATTCATAACAGGAATTTTTAATTCGTCTGTGTTTATCTTTTCAAGTTGAGTGTAATAGCTGTTCGCCACTTCCGTATTTTTCAGTCGGTAGTTGATGTTTGCAGCATGAAACAAAGCTTCTAGCATGTGCTTTTCATCTTTTTCAATTACTTTATTATAGTGAAACAATGCCGTTTCATATTCCTTATTCAGGTAATTGCACTCACCCAAGTAAAACTGAGCCGTTACATAATTTCTCGGAGCTTCTATCTTACTCAAATAAGCAGAAAGCCCATTGATGGCATTATCACAATCGGCATTTAAATAGGACTGATTTGCAGGATACCAAAGCGTAGAGTCCAGCTTAGATTGAGAATACTCTACTCCCAAAGAAGTCAATAAATCTGGGAATTCAGCAATTTT
The DNA here is from genome assembly GCA_965660305.1 of Flavobacteriales bacterium. Classification (GTDB taxonomy): domain Bacteria; phylum Bacteroidota; class Bacteroidia; order Flavobacteriales_D; family CAJJDF01; genus CAJJDF01. Next base: position 47,235 of record CBFHZD010000018.1, read on the forward strand.
ATTTTGAGCCAAATAAGATTTCTCAAGTTCATTGACAGCCGCTTCTCCTTCCAGAGATTTCGGGTATTTCTGAATCAAAGATTTAAAAGCACTTTCAGCCAATTCGTACTGCTTACTTCTTAAATAAATTCCACCTATTTCTAACCTCGATTTTCTTTCTTGGTAGGTTCCCTCTTTGGTGTCAAGAATTTGATTGTAAAACTTCAGGGCTAATTCATTTTTGTTCTGTATTCTATAATTGTTCGCCAATTCGAATTCAGTATTGGTAGCATAATTGGAGTTTGGATAAGAAGATAGGAGTAAGTTCAATAGCCTCTCTTTTTCTGGGTAATCTGCCAAATATCCGCTACTAACAGATTTTTGATACAAAGCGTAATCTACATTTTGCTGTTTCAAGTCAATGGCATTTTGGTAGTACTTGACCGCTTCCTCATCGTTTTGAGTTAAAAAATAAGCATCACCTAGTCTCAAGTTTGCCTCACTCATTTTCTCTTTGTCAGTAGAGGATTTGATGAAGTTTCTGAAAGCTATTATACTTTGCGGATACATTTTTTGTTCAAAATAAGCGTACCCAACATTGTAGTCTACGGTTTTAGCAAGCTCAGAATTCACAGCCCCTGGCATCGATTTATAGGCTTGGTATTCTGTAATAGCTTGGCTGTATTTCTTTTGTTTGTAATGGGCCTCAGCAATCCAAAATTTACTCTGAGAAGTGAGCTGGGTATTAACTGGATATTTGTTTACATCCTCGTAATGTTTAATCGCCTCTGTGTAATTTCTCTTGTAAAATAATTCAGTTGCGCGATTATAACTCAGCTTCTGAAACGCTTCTTTTATTTTGTAATTTTTGTTTTCAATTCTGTTGATGGATTGCAAAGCAGCCTCATAATTTTTTGTGGTGGTATATACATCCAGCAAATATTCATAAACCTGATCCGTTTTTGTTGACTTTGGGTATTCGGTCAAAAATTTATGAAAAATCTCGGTCGCTTCATCGTAAGGATTGTAACTCAACTCATAAGTTGTTTTGGCATAACCAAACAAAGCGTCTTCAGTTATTTGCTCGTCAAGACCTAGGTCGTAAGCTCTCTTGAAAGCAGTTTTTGCAAATTGCTTTTTACCTGTTTTTACGTAGCATTCTGCCAACAAAAAATTACATACTTGTGCTCTTTTTGTTTCTTTAGATGCAACTCTACCTAAGTATTTTATTGCACTGGCATATTCCTCTGTTTTGTAATAAGAGTAGCCTAATTGATAGTAATCATCGATTGATTTCTTAGCCGTTTTTCCAAAATAATCGGTGAGATAAGGAATAGCCTCTTTGTATCGTTTTAGTTTAAAGTAGGAAGACCCTAAAATCCCCTTTATCTCGGCTTCTCTTTTTATTCCTTCACCAGCAAGTGCAGACGGAATATACGCTATGGCTTTGTCGTACTTTTTTTGCTTGAAAAGAATTTGCGAAATGTAATAAGGTACAATTGGGCTAAAGCCTGGGTCGTTTTCAATATTTCTAAATCCCTCTAATGCAGTTTGGTATTTCTCATCCTGATAGGACAAGTGTGAATAGTAATATTGAGAAGGACCATAATAATCAGATTCCTTCAGGTCCTTTATTTCGTAGAAAGCTTGTTTCGATTTGGCAAACTCATCCCTATTGAAATAACTGTAACCCAGTTTAAAGAAGTATTCCGTTTTTTCATCTTCCGTCAGGTCGTACTTATCCACTTTTTCGTACCACTCAATTGCATTTTTAAACCTCTTTTTTCTGTAGAAGTCGTTCCCTAACAAAAAGAATATTTTTTTTGTTTTGGGTGAGTCTGGATGCTTGAGAGCAAACTGAGACAATAAATATTGAGCGTCTTTGTGAAACAATTCAAGAGCGCACAAAGCATGAAAGTACTCTGCGCTAATTTGTATCTCATCTTGCTCGTCATTAATTTGTTCTACAATTACCCCAAATTTTTCTTGAGCAGCCCCAAAAGCACCTTTATCATACAGTTCTAATCCGTCTCGATAAGCTTTATACTTCTCAGTGTAAGTCGCTGTAAGTTGCGTCCAAGCTGAACTAGAAACAAGAAAAACCCCAATACATACAAACAGGGAACGAAATATTTTCATCATGCTTTTATTTTTTTGGCGTACCAGTCAACACTTCATCAATCATACCGTATTCTTTTGCCTCACCCGAAGTCATCCAGTAATCTCTGTCACTATCAGCCCATACTTTGTCGTAGTCTTGTTTGGAGTGATCTGAAATAATAGTGTACAATTCTTTTTTCAATTTCATTATTTCTTTCAAGGTAATTTCCATGTCGCTAGCTTGACCCTGAGCTCCACCCAATGGCTGGTGAATCATTACCCTCGAATGTTTAAGAGCCGATCTCTTTCCGTCTGCCCCTGCACACAACAACACAGCTCCCATAGAAGCAGCCATTCCGGTACAAATCGTTGCTACATCCGGCTGAATGTATTGCATCGTATCGTAAATTCCTAATCCTGCATACACCGATCCACCTGGTGAGTTAATGTAAATTTGGATGTCTTTTTTTGCATCAACTGACTGTAAAAATAACAACTGAGCTTGCACAATATTTGCAACTTGGTCATTGATTCCTGTTCCCAAAAAAATGATTCTGTCCATCATCAACCTCGAAAACACGTCCATTTGCGCTACATTCAGCTGACGTTCTTCAATGATATTTGGAGTTAAATTCTTTACATAGCTGTTGAGCGTGTTGCTATTAATCCCAGCATGCATCGTTGCGTATTTTTCAAATTCTTTAGGGTCGAACATAGTTGTATATTTTTTGTTAGATTGATTTTTATATTGTGATGAAAATCCTTCGCAAGGGTTCTCAGTCTTCGAAAATAATTAAAATTAAGCCCCCTAGCCGTTAAATCAATGGGAGTAATAAACTGAATGATGTTTATAACGTGGAATTAATTATGTTATTTTTCGAATCAGATTTTATGCCCAAAGTCGCTCGGCCAAAATCAGTTCTGTATCGCGTTTTCTTTACAGCTATTGCATTACAACACTTTTTTCTTTGTAATGTTCCAATGCTTAGAGCTTTTGGCTTGAAGAATAACCATTCAAAAAAATGAATCAAAAAAGCATCTCGTTCATCCTCCAACTACGAAACAAAAGATTTCGATAATTCACATCCAAATACAATGAGAGGATACTTCTCAAAAAAAATTCAGTTACTTTTTGTAGATAGTTAGGACTTTATGAAAATAAAACTTATCTTTGCATCCAATATTTTTCGAAATATTAGCGGGCGTGGCGGAATTGGTAGACGCGCTAGACTTAGGATCTAGTGCCGCAAGGTGTGAGAGTTCGAGTCTCTCCGCCCGCACAACACAAAAGGCGTTCCGGCAAATCGGGAT
>CBFHZD010000019.1:0-48224 GCA_965660305.1 Flavobacteriales bacterium
TTCAAAAGACACTTGATGATTTTTAATTGTATGTTCTTGGTTTGTCAGAATCGCAGATAATTCATTCCATTGAGTAGGATTTGCTTTCCAATGATCTGGGTCAATTGAAAGCACAGTCATCAACAAATCTCCTTCGTAGAATTTGGCCTTCACTAAAATGTCTACTTTCAAAATTTCAATTGAATCAGAAATTTCATTTTCTAGGTTTCTATCTTGCGACAAAAGGGAATCTATGAGATGGTTTAATATCATTTGATTTTATGAGAAGGTAGATTCAGGATCGGATTCCAGAATGACATTAAAAAAGATTGAATTACAGACCTCCTCCATTTTTGGTTGCGTCATCGTTGTCCCAAACCTTTGGGCAATCGGGCCGGGTGAGCCAGGTAAACTTTAATGAAAAAATTATTGGTCGGTATCTGGAGTTAAACGCTCCAAAGGTGGAACGGCCTCCCTCCCACTCCCAAGCATTTATGAGAGGAATTTCTACAGAAGGAATGATATACCACATTTTGGAAATACGCACACCTACCCCAAATTTATAATGCAATTGAGCTCTCAGTTGTGCTGGTTCTGCTTGGTAAGTTTCTTCAAAACCTGAGTCATCTTCAGTAGTTAAATTTTTAGCAAAAGCATAATCTAAGTTGGCACCAAGTGTATTTTGAAAAAATATGTTTTTATTAATCGCCAATACATTATTGGCATTAAAATGAACTGACAAAGAATGACTTCTGAATGATTGAGCATAGAAACTTGTATCCGCAGAGCTCAAATCTTCTCTTACCAGATCGTAATTCTGTGAGGCTCTGAATTGCTTATAAGAAACTCCGTAATCGATGTAACTAATTGGTTTTTTAGTACTCAAAAGTTTGTACCTACCCACTTCTACATATAATCCTAACTCAGATTTCTGTTCTAAATTAATCGCTGTGAGCACCAAGGGTTGAAACGTAGAAGTGGTCAGTGTGGGAGAGTAATCAATGAAATTTAATTTTGGCGTGGCAGTTGCTCCTATCCCAAAATACCATCCAGTATTATTCAGAGGTTTGATAAATGCACCCATTTTTTGAGTTCTTTTTTTTCCACCATATCTATTGAATTGGGCCTCTGATACCAAGCCGACAAGCATGAAAATTAAAAAAGAAACAAAGGAAAAGAGGATAGATTTCATAAAAATTAGAATAATGAATGGGTATTAATAAAAATTATCTCTCTTTTTATTCCAAAAATAAACCAAAATAAATCCAGCGATAGCACCTCCTAAATGTGCAAAGTGAGCAATATTATCCCACTCAAATCGATTCACACCTAAAAACAATTCAATCAACATATAAAATGGAATAAAGTACTTAGCTTTCACTGGAATTGGCAGAAAAATCAACATTAATTCCGTATTTGGAAATAAATAAGCAAAAGCAGCCAACAACCCCATAATAGCACCGGAGGCTCCCACCATTCCCACATTATTGATTGATACAGCCTTAACAGCTGGAAGTAAGTATCCTTGCGAATCTGGGTAATACCTTCCCTCTGAAGCTATTGTTATGATTTGTTCTATTTCCGAGGCAGAATATCCTACCAAAGCAGAGGAAAAATTGTAATAGTTGAACAGCAACTGAAGTACCAATGCACCAGCAGCCGAAACAAAATAAACAATGAGAAACTTCTTTCCTCCCCATACTTTCTCAAGAGTTGAGCCAAAAATTGCCAAAGCGAACATATTAAAAAGTAAGTGAGCAAAACTCCCATGCATAAAAATATGGGTGATTAATTGGTGTGGCATAAACAACTCGCTACCAATATTGTGCAAGGCCAGCATCTCCCTGTATTGAGGAAAAACTTGTACCCCAATGAACATAAGAACATTAATAATCAAAAGATTTTTTACTACCTCAGGAAGGTTTCTTAGTAAGTTACTTATCATTTAAAACAGTTTATTTAGTTCATCTATAGTAAAGGTAAGGTAAGTTTTTTTGCCATTGAGGGCATATTCTGGCTGCTCACAAGCAAACAGCTCATCTACCAAATTATTTATTTCCAGGTCTGTGAGTTGCTTTCCCCTTTTTATAGACATGTTAAAAGCCATGGCTCTTACCAAGCTTTCTTGAATATCCAAGTTCAATTTGTCTTGGTTGTTCTTTACTTGTTCCAAAATTTGTTCAAACGATTTTTGGTAATTCGTGTCTTTCAAGCCAGAGGGAACTCCGTTAATAGAGATTGTGTTCTTGCCAAATTCTGCAATATCAAAACCCAAGATTTGTATTTCTTGCCATATCTCTTTGAGTAAAGCAAAATTACTTGCTGAAAATTCAAGTTGAACAGGAAACAACTCCTTTTGAGAGGAAATAGAATGGTTATTCAGGGAATAAGAGAACTTTTCGTATAAGATACGTTCGTGAGCCTTTTGTTGGTCGATAAGAATGTATCCAGATTTGATTTGGGAATAAATGTACCTGTTATGAATTTGAAATATTTTTTTGTCAATTTCCACAGGCATAAGCTCCTTATTTTCCTCCCGGGGCACATCTATTTCATTTTCTTGGCTGTACAGTTTCCGCAAAGCCTCTATCTGATTACCACTCGGCTTTTCAATTCTGTGCAGTGTCGCACTTTTTTGAATGACTGAACTCCCTGCAGAATCTTTATCAAAAGGATTAAACTCTGGATTCACCTTAATCTGTGGTACTTTTACATCCATTCCCTTCCGAAATGGCTCTACATTAAAACTAGTTTCTTGATCAAAATCCAGTGAAGGAGCAACTTGGTACTTTCCTATTGATTGCTTTACTGCAGAATTTAGTATGGCAAAAATTGCCTTTTCGTCTTCAAACTTTATTTCGGTTTTGGTCGGATGAATATTAATGTCTATACTGGCCGGCTCCATTTCCATATAAATGAAATAAGAAGGATAACTTTTGTTGGGCATCAAATCCTCGTAGGCCTTCATTACCGCAAAGTTCAAGTAACTGTTTTTGATGAATCTTTTGTTTACGAAAAAGAATTGTTCTCCTCTTGTTTTTTTCGCGAATTCTGGTTTTCCAATGAACCCCGTTAAGTTCATTATCGATGTCTTTTCATCAATTGGCACCAAAGATTGATTGAATTTCTTACCAAATACATTGACAATTCTTTGCCTTAAAGTTCCTTGAGGAAGATTGAAGGTTTCAGATCCATTCTGCATCATTTTAAATGAAACTTCTGGGTGTGTAAGGGCAACTCTCTGAAACTCATCAATTATATGTCGAGTTTCAACTTGATTTGATTTTAAAAAATTCCTTCTTGCGGGGATGTTAAAAAACAAATTCTTAATGGCGATAGATGTTCCATTTTTGGTTTGAATTGGTTCTTGTGCGGTTATTTTACTTCCCTCAATTTCTATTTTTGTACCCAGTTCCTCTTCGTGAAGTTTTGTTTTCATTTCTACCTGAGCCACGGCAGCAATAGAGGCCATTGCCTCCCCTCTAAATCCTTTAGTCCTTATGCTAAACAAGTCATTCGTTTCTTTGATTTTTGAAGTTGCATGCCTCTCAAAACACATCCGCGCATCCGATTCTCCCATGCCGCAACCATCGTCAATTACCTGAATAAGAGTTTTTCCAGCATCTTTTATTATCAGTTGTACTGAAGTAGCTCCCGAATCTATTGAATTCTCCAACAATTCCTTTACAGCAGAGGCCGGACGCTGAACGACTTCTCCAGCTGCAATCTGGTTAGCAACGGAATCTGGAAGGAGTTTTATTAGGTTTGACATGGTTAAATTTAGAGTTGTAAAATTACAATTCCCCAAAGCGTTTGCCAACTTAATTTTGCTTGGATTTTGGACAAGTTTTCAACTAAGATAAATAGAGGAACTGATATTGGGCTTCGAGACAATTTTTCTTGAAGAAAAATCCCTCAGCCCGCGGATTGCAGAACAGCGAACCCTGAGGGTTTTATTCCTTTTTCAGGAATAAAATGTCTCGAAGGGTGACTTTATAAATTCAAATCTCCCGTATCTCTGTAAGCCTTAGCCATTTCAGGTAAATCATCATAGTCCCCATTTATCAATGCTTCTTTCTTTTCTCTCCGCCATTTTTTAATCTGATGTTCTCGGTTAAAGGCTAAATCAATTCTTGGATAAAACTCATAATACACCAATTTAATTGGCAATCTCTTTTTGGTATGATTTGCTCCTTCACCAGCTTTATGTTGATTGATTCTTCTTTCTAAATCTACCGTACTTCCTGTGTAATAACTTCCGTCATTGCAAAGAAGAATCTACATGTATCCGGTTTTTAGAGCCATGATTGAAGATACTAATTATTTTGTGCTTTTGAAACTGGGCTTCGAGACAATTTTTCTTTCAGAAAAATCCCTCAGCCCGCGGATTGTGCGCAAACTGAAACTGGGCTTCGAGACAATTTGAGCAAGCTCAAATCCCTCAGCTCTCAGATTTGCAGAACACCGAAAAGAACCGCCTTCCCGAACCCTGAGGGTTCCGACCTTGGGAGGAATGTCTCGAAGGGTGACCTTAGAAGGTTATCACCCTAACTAAAAATTTCAGGAAAAGATAGCCTGACTACCTCACCTCCTTTTCTACAAAACGAATGTTGTTTGATTCCAATTCTTTGAGAATCGGTTCGTAATACCTCTTGGAAATAGGCAAATCCACTCCCGTTGCCTGAATTGTTCCATCCAATATAAGCTTACAACAAATCCCTACAGGTAACCCCACTGTATTACTCATGGCGGTGTAAGTTTGATCTTCACCAACAGAAACCATACTCGAATGAATTTCTTTGGTTTCACCAGAACTATTCTTGTAAATAAGCTTATGCCACATTACAATCATATCCTTATCCTCTGGAGCAAGAGTCCATTTTTCTTCTAGAATTTTCTGAAGAATTTGAGCTGGTGTTGCATTCTTAAGACCCACTTTTGTCTTCTCAAATATTCCTAACCACACTAGCTTTTCCCAAAGCGTGTCGTCTTGCTCGATTTTTAGGTAATGTCTCAACTTCAATTCTACAGAATCTGAAGGGCTGTAGGCCAAGAAAGAATTGATGAAATCTCGATAAGTCATTTCCTCCGTATTCTCCATGGTGTAGCTGTCATCTGTCGCTCCAATCTGAACAAATACATCCCAGGCTCTAGAAAAACCAACCCTACGCAACGTACCTCTGTAAATTGTATTTATATTTTCTAATCCATACACAGATTGGTATTTCAAGGAATCTCTGTTTGCTATTCCTTCAAACTTACCAAACCCATCTATATCAATAAACTCAGTTCTCCTAAATAATTTGTTGTAGGGTATGTATTTAAATTGCTTCTCTTCGATGAACTTGGCACAACCGCCTTGACCTGCAACAACTACATTTCTTGGGTTCCAAGTAAACTTATAATTCCATGGGTTATTGTCGCTTTCTGGCGCAACAAGTCCTCCTGTAAACGACTCGAAATTTAGTATTTCCCCTCCTGCTTCTTTCACCTCATTAATCAATTTCATTGCACTCATGTGATCAATTCCGGGATCCACTCCCAGTTCGTTCATGATAAGAACTCCAGCCTCCTTTGCTGCAGAATCCAAAGCTTTTACCTCGGGAGAAATATAAGAGGGAGTAACCACATTTTTTTTCTGACGAATTGCCTCTTCTATCACATGAATGTGAAAACTTGCTGGCAACATAGAAACAATTAAATCTGCCTTAGAAACTTCTTGTTTCACTTGTTCTTTATCAAATACATCAAATTGTGCGGCCTCTGCCTGGTTGTGATTTGCAATTTTACTTTCTGCCATTGTCAAATCCATGTCACACACTCGAAGAAACCAATTGTTTTTCTTAGCTTGATTTAACATGTATCGGATGAGACTTGAGGATGAGCGACCTGCCCCTAAAATTGCGATTTTTTTCATATGTAATTTCTGTTTTTTCGAAATTAAGGTTTTCACAAATAGTATGCAAACTGTTAAATTTTATTGTTATCAACAATGCATAATATAAAAACTAATTCTAAATAAAACTCTTCATTTCTATTAACTTTACAACAATGAAAGAATCCAAAAAAACCCATTACAAAAATCGAATAGAAGCACTTTCGGTGCTAGAAAAAAAACAAGAATCTATTCTAAAAAATATACTAATCGGAAGGGTAGCTAGTTTCTTGGTCTTATTGGGTCTCATTACCTTTTCCGTTTATAAAAATTCAGGTGACACTCTATGGGTATTGATTCTTCCAATTATGGGGTTTGGATTCCTATTAAAGAAAAACAGAAGGGAAAATGTGATATTACTTCTTATTCGAAATAAAATAATTGCAAACAATGAAGAGCTTAACTACCTACAATCTGACTTTTCTGGATTTAAAAACGGCAATATTTTTATTGATTCGAACCATAATTTTTCTCATGATTTAGATTTATTCGGAGAAAAATCTCTTTTCCAATCTATAAACAGAACTAGCTCCTTCGAATCAGAAAAAGAATTGGCCAACTTGCTAAAACATCCTTTTTCTTCTGTTCACGAAATTCACAAAAGACAGGAGGCAATATCTGAATTGGCAAAAAAACCAGAATGGCGCGAAGATTTTAGAGCTAAAGGAAAAATTTATGCATTAGAAGATGATAAAGAAAAATTAGTTTCATCTTGGAAGGAAGAGGAAATTTTCGGTTTCGATAACACCGCATTGTGGGATTTCACACTGTGGGGAGTTCCGGTTTTCATGTGCTTAGTTCTGCTTTTGGCTTACCTCAGCGTTATACCATGGGGTCTAGCAATTTTAACTTCTGTTTTGCCCCTTGGCCTTGTTGGAAAAAAACTAAAACTCATCAATCAACAACATGCAAAAATTTCTCAGTTCCTTCCCATTTTGCAACAAAACGCAGAACTGACTAAACTAATAGAAAATGAAACCTTCCAGGCTGCTAGTCTAAAAGAATTGCAACAAAAATTAAAGAATGGCGAGGTAATCGCATCAAAGGAAATAAGTCAGCTAGCAAAACTAACGCAACAATTGGATAATCGAAGTAATCCTATTTTTGCCATCGTTATGAATGTGCTATTCCTCTGGGATTTGCGCTACTTGTTTCGTTTAAAACATTGGCTCAACAAAAACGAATCCAACTTAGCTCCATGGTTTGAGGTGGTTCACAAAATGGAAAGCTACTTAAGTCTTGCCTCCTATTCGTTTAATAATTCAAGTTATTGTTTACCTCAAACATCTTCGAATGAAATATTAAAAACTTCAGGATTAGCTCATCCTCTTTTACCTCAAACAACAAGGATACCCAATGATTTTAGCATTACAAACCTACATGAGTTTGTCATCATAACTGGAGCCAATATGGCCGGAAAAAGCACTTTCCTCAGGGCTATTGGAACAAACCTAATTCTTGCCAATTGTGGGGCACCCGTATGCGCCAAAGAGTTTATTTTCAAACCAATTCCTTTGTTTTCGAGTATGAGAACATCGGATTCCTTAAAAAATAATGAATCTTATTTTTATTCTGAATTAAAAAGGCTACAAGCCATTGTGGAACAACTAAAAACGGGCCAAGAGCTTTTTGTCATATTAGATGAAATACTGAAAGGAACCAATTCAAAAGACAAAGCAGAAGGTTCTAAAAAATTTGTGAAACAAATATTGAAATACAAGGCCGCTGGAATAATTGCAACGCATGACTTATCACTTTGCTCGCTAAAGGAGGAATTCCCCAAACAAATACAAAACAACTATTTTGATGTAGAAATTGAAAACGACCAGCTTGTGTTCGATTACAAACTAAAAGATGGAATTTGCTCCAATATGAATGCCGAATTTCTTATGAAGAAAATGGGGATTACAGATTAGGTTATTTCAGATACTTAAGCACGATAAGAATAACGCAAAAAAGAAATAAATAGATAGAAATCCGATTTATTCCTTGCATGGTTTTGTGGGAAGCATTCAAGTTTTCTGAATCTTCTTTTTGAAACAATGTTTTGGGATTGAGGTAATACATTATTTTTTTTAACATAATCTGCTGGTCTTAACTAGTGACGTAAAAATAGAGCAAAAAATAGAAAGAAACTTAAAACAGGTACCTAAAAACTACTTTCACATCGGAACGAATGTTTCCTTGAATTTCCTCCAATCCGCTTAAAAGAACCTCTTCATTTCGATAATTCCAAACTCCATAGCGAATCCAAAAATCGAATTTCTTGCGGAATTTGTATCGAGCGGTCAGGTAAAACCTGGAACCAACCTTGTAATAGGCCGGTATGTAAAAATAATACAACACATCATTTTCATAGGCATAAATCCTTGCATTGAAGGATTCAGCATCAAACAGTGCATAGCGAGCAGTAAAAGAATAAGGTTTTGATTTAGGTTTAAAAACTACATCTTGGTAGGCCAAAAAACCAAATTCGGAACTTGTGTTTCCTTTGCTGTATTCAGTCACTTCCACTCTATTTCTTAAACTCAAATAATCCGCAATTTTCATCGAAACATTCACCCTGTAATTTGTTCTAGACTCCTGAGTAAGTTGATAAATAGGACTCTCAATTTGACTATTATTCACTTCTCTTTCCTGTCGTCTGAATCGAAAATAGGCATTGAAATTTCTTGACTTTCTGTAGCTCAACTGAGTAATGAATTCTTTGCCGCCAGAATTAGGTGTATAAGATTGGAAACGCATCCATGGAAATGTGAAAAAATCCATAGATCCAGTAAGCGTAAAACTATTATTAAGTTTTGCCTCTACACCCATAAATATTCCTTTCTCATTCCAAGAATTACTGCTTTCTGCCAAGCCGTTACTGAGTAAGTTTTGGTAATCCTTACCATAATTGCGGTGCAGAAGTGTAAACGACAATCGTGAATCCAAAGACACCAAAACCCCGTTCACATAGGCTACTCCTCCATTTTTACTCCTGGAGTACTCTCCAAAAAAATTAAAATTTCTTACTACGTAATTGTAATCCAAACCAGCAACAAAGTTTTGATTAGAAGAAAACTCGAATTGATTGTAAAAACTCAATTTTCTGTCAAATTCTCCTCCGTATCGAGAGGTAAAACCAGTTCCGCCAATTCTGAGAGCAGCACCAACGTATTCCGCCCTTCCTCCAAAATGAGTTTCAAGAATCGCATCTTTGTTCTCAAATTCCGAGTTTGTTCTATGAAATCCACTGTTTTGGAGGGAAGAAAAAGCTACTTCATTCGTCACATTATCCAATGTATCGGTAATGTTTGCGTCCAGGCGTTTTCTTGAATAAAAAGTAGAAAGATGAATCCTCTTCGTTAGGGCAAAAGTAGCCGCACCTCCTCTCAAAAAATTATTCTCATCAGCCGAAGCATACTGCCTTATTCCCACAGCATTTCTTTTTACTGTGCCAACATCTACCGATTTTCCAAAAGCCAAACCACTCCATAACGTAAGTCCTTGCCCTACCTGAAAGTGATAGTCGCCCAAGGCCAAAGCCTTTAACCTTCCAAAATCTTTGATAAAAAAATGAGCAGAATAATAATCAAATCCTTGTTTTTGGCTACCTCTAAAAAATTGCTCACCTTGATCTTTTTCTCCCGTTATTCCAACACTTATTTTATTCAAATATCTGAATCGATAACGAACAAATAACTTATCTGGACTACCCAAGTAGCGTGTATCATCCTCATTTTCTTTGGCAGCATATCCTTTCTTTTCTTGTACATCCCTTATATTTCTCAGATACAACTCATTGGAACTGTTTTTAATTATTTCTTTGAGAGTAACGTTTGGGGCAAACAATTCAGATGACACTGTTGAAAATGGAAGGATATTTCGAATCGTTACTAAATCAAACATTTCAACGGATTGCAATTCATAAATGGTCATTAATTTACCATTCCTCTTGATGTGTTTCTTGAGGTTTACAACTTGTATTTCTGACAACAATCCGAGTTCTAACAAAACATCAATCTGTTTGGGGTTATTCAAATTAATGGGGTGGTCGAAATAATAATATAGGTTATCAAACAAAGTAGAATAATCAATGCTCTCGTTGTCCCCTCCAATGTATTCTATTCGTTGCTCTATGATTTCATTTTTCTCCTCTGATTTAGTCTGAGAATAAACATCTGAGGTAATCCATAGCAAACAGAACGATATGTATATTGTCCACCTCATGGATTACAAGGTGTAGCGTAATCCCAAAGACGGAGTAATTCCTAAGGAAGGATGAAATGAAGATGAGAAATCAAGTTTAAAATTTCCTTTTGCCACCCCAAAACCTATTGTGGGCATGGAAGGGTTGGTGACGATTCCTGCTCTTAAAAACAGGTTCTCACCCGGAAAATACTCTAAACCAACCTTGACCGAAAAAGGCAAATCAATGTCTTTTTCAACTTCCAAATTTCCAGTTACTTTATCAGAAAACTTATAAGCCAAGCCAAGATTCATGATGACGGGAATCTCCTCGTTTTGGTATTCGTTTAAGTTGGTTTGAGAGGGATTAAATAAATGAAAACCTATTTGAATCTGTTTAGTTGGATTAGCTAAAAATCCGATTTCGAAAGTCAAATTTTGTGAACGACCATAATTATTTCCCAAATGTAAAGCATGGTAATTCAGACGAATTCCTACATTAACTTTTTCGGATAATTTCATGCCATAACCCAAACCAAGCTTGGATTCGCGGTACAATTTATCGCCAACACCGGTATAATTAAACCCAAATGTACCGCGCTTCACAGGAATGGCAACAGCAATAGATTGAATCCCCAAAGATTGTAACAAAAATCTGCTTTCGTATGAAGCACCAAAACTAATAACATCTATATTGGCTAGAGCTGCTTGATTGTATCGAATTGCCCATACATCTGAAATACACAGTCCGGTATTTCCCATTCCCGTAGCTCTTCCACCTACATGAAAATTATCATTTCCGCCAAAAAGCAAAGAAGGAATTATGATTAAGGATAGACAAAACTGTTTCATCTGAGGCGACTTTCCTTAAATATAAGCCAATTGAAAGGTTTTGAAAAGAAATAACCTCGCTAAATTTGTTAGAGAGAAGCCTAAATTCAACAGAATAAAAGAAACGAATTATTTTCTAGCGTACTTTCTTCTTCTTAAAAAATTGTAAAACAGCCCAAAAACAACCATCACAAAAATTGGAACAAATACATTGATAGCTTTCCAAAAACTACGGTTTTGCTTTACTTTTTCCTTATCTAGCGGACGTAGAGTAATTGTTTTACTTCTTAATGGAATGAGATCATCTGTCCCCATTAACCTTTCCATTGCATTCACAAAAAATTCTTTGTTTCCGTAAGTGGCGCTTCGGTCATATCGGTCATAATTGATATTCATTGGGCGAACAATCATAGTTCCTTTGTTGTTGGGAAAAGAATCTACTTCACCGTGAATAACATCACCATCACTGATAACTAGCATTCTGTTTTCTACACTTTCATTTTTGTGCTTTACCGGTGTGTTTTTAAAATAAGTGTCGGTTAATCTGTTTCGAAAGCTTGACTTAAATGTTCCCGAAAGCATTGCAGCCACAGTTTGATAAGGTTGCGAATTATATTGTAAAGCCTCTGGCTTTAAATTAATCATTTGGTAATTGATTCGAACGGGAACTTTATAGGTCATCGAATTCTCCGAACTTTGAAGCAAGGGCGTTTTAACCACATTTTCCGTTTTCAATAAGTCCAAGGTACCTGCATATTTTAAGCGAATTGGATCTAAATTATCAACTACAGAATTCTTAATTCTCCAAGAGTTCATAACGGGATGATAGTACCAAGAATACAAATTACCGCCCAAAGGAATTTTAGCAGAATTCACATCAATGAGTAGGTTCTTATTGAACCTCACACCATAGTTAAACAATTGAGCATCAATATCATTTAGCTTTCTTTCCAATCCGAAGGTTTCTTCATTTCTGTTCAATGAATCAATATCTACCTCAACCATATCCAAAAGCCATGCAACTTTTCCTCCCTTCATGATAAACTGATCAATAATGTATTTGTCTTTTTCTGAAATGGGCTGAGTTGGTTTTGCTACGACTAAAGCATCAAAGTTTTTTAAGGCATTAATTTTCCCATTTATCGTGACATCCTCCACAGCATGAAACTTGGACAGCTCATAAGTCACATCATACCTTTCTATCTCCTTCAGTTCCCCATGACCTTGCAAAAATGCAATTTTCTTTCGGTTGGGACTAACAGCCTTATATATTCCTTCGAGCAACTGATACTCCAGGTCATTTATAAGGGCTTCTATCGGAATCAAATCAATTGGAACAGGAATAGCTATACCTGAATTTGGATCGAGATTACTCGGCCCCAAAATTTGAATCGGAATATTCTTATTGTCCACTGTCCGCAGAATAATTCCGCCAAACAATAAATTATCTTTTTTAGTTCCTCCTACAATTGATGTTACTTTTGTTGGTTTCAAACCAAACTCATACAACTGGGTATAAACCTCATTCTTGCGCGTCTCATCCTCTGCTGGGTCAATAAATTCATAGTAAATATTAGATCCACCGTAAGCCTTTAATTCACTCAGTTTTTCTTGTAGAGCAGATTGCAACTTTCTCAGTTCAGGTGGTAAATCTCCCTCTAAATACACCTCAAATCTCAGTTCGTCTGTAATCAATGAATCATCCTCCAGTATTTCAATAGTTTTTTCGGACAAGGAATGAATTTTTTCTTCGGTAAGATCTACCCTAAAAAATTTCTTTGAACCAATGTAATTGGCCAATAAAACAACCAAAGCCACTGCAAGAATCTGAACACCTAATTTTGTAGTTCCACTCATTATTTTCCTCTTTTTAAACTCAATTTGGTTGCCAATAAAAAGATCACAATCAAACTAATGAAGTACAACAAATCTCTACTATCTATTACTCCTCGTTGGATGGAGGCATAATGTTCTTCTATTCCAAAATTTTTGATAAGGTAGGCAGTTTCTCCTGACTCAATATTGTTCCCAATAAAATCAAAACCTAAGTACACCATGAAACAAAGAACCACAGCGACCAAAAAAGAGACGATTTGATTGGTTGAAAGCGAAGAAGCAAAAAGACCAACGGAGAGAAAACTTGCTCCCAAAAAAAACAATCCTATGTAAGAACCGATTGTTCCACCAGAGTCTATATTACCCACCGGATTTCCTAATTGAACCACTGAAAAATAATAGACTAATGTAGGTAACAAACTTAAAACCAACAGGATAATTCCTGCCAAGTATTTAGCCAAAACAATCTGAAAATCTGTAATAGGTTTGGTAAACAGCAACTCTAAAGTTTGCATCCTTCTTTCCTCTGCAAACAACCGCATCGTAATAGCAGGGATTAAAAACAAAAAAATAGCAGGGGCATTAGTGAACAAAAAACCCAAATCAGAAAATCCTGAATCAAAGACATTTGTCTCTCCCGGAATTACCCACATGAACAATCCTATGGAGAGTAAAAATATGACTATGGTAATGTATCCAACTAAAGAGCTAAAAAAACTCCCTACTTCTTTTTTTATCAGTGATAACATGAATTATTTTTTCTTGAATGACATGAGCAAAGAAAACACACGATCTATGTCCTCATTCTTTACTACCAATGTAATTTCATTCGTGGTAGAAATGATTTCAAAGATATTAATATTTTCCCAAGCTATTTTCTTCAATAGGAAATAGTAAGCTCCCGGCACATTAAAATCCGGTAACCTGAGTGTAACAGAAGATAAATCCTCCATCTTGAACAAGAGCGTTTCATCTTTGAACAACTCATCAACTTTCTCGGACAAGGATTGAATTACAACAATATTGGACTCATAAACACCTTGCGAAACAGTACAAAAACCATCTACTTTATCGCTCGATTCTTTCAACAACTTCATTTGAGCAGTAGCCAAAGTAGGTGAATTCTTGAATGCATAATCATTCAAATTACTTCGAATAATGATGTCACCAAGAGAATTCATAAACTTTTCGATTTTACCGTTTATGGAATTAAATTTTTCGAATTCCATTCTGTTGATGGCCATAACCAATGCTCCAGTTTTAACTGGTTTACCAAGTTCCTCTTCCACTTTTGGCTGTAGCATTCTTGCAAGGGAGGAGATGTTTATTAAATCCTCGGCAATAGACTCCTCCAGAAATGGAGACGCAGATATTTCTTTTTCAATTATTTTTGAAATGGTACTCATTCTTTCTCTTTTACTTTTTACACTGCGAAAATAAGGAGGTTTTCTTTACTAAAAAAGTGATTTTGTTTCTTTTTTAACAAATTGCAAGACAACTTTAGTTTTTTTACACATTTCTGTGAATATCCTAATTTTTTGTTTTCTCAAAGACAGCAATTGCCTCAATGTGGGAAGTATGCGGGAATTGATCCACAAAACTTATCTTGGTCATTTCATATCCTCTTTCTCTCAAAACCTCGATATCCCGAGATTGTGTGGCTGGATTACAAGACACATAAACAATGCGTTGTGCATCAATCTGAGTAACCTTCACCAAAGTTTTAGGTGCAATTCCTCCTCGTGGTGGATCCAACACCACTGTCTTTATTTTTCCTTCGTATTGAGGGTACTGTGTAAGAAATTTACCTACATCAGCTGCAAACCATTTTGCAGTTTCTACCTCGTTTCTTTTGGCATTTTCTTTGGCATTTTCAATCGCTTCAGACACAATATCTACGCCTACCACCTGCACTCCCGTTTTTTTGGAAATTAATTGGCCAATGGTACCTGTCCCGCAAAACAAATCCATTACCGTGTCTCCTGAGGAATATTCGGTTTCTTCCATAACATAATCAATCACCTTGGAGTATAGCCGCTCAGCTGATTGCGGATTAGTTTGAAAAAAACTTTGCATACTCACCTCAAAAGATAAGCCTAATAGATTTTCTTGGATTAAGTTTTGTCCAAATAGCATTTCGTAATCATTCTCATCGTTATGCGACCTTTCTCCCAAACTATCGTTTATAGTATGAAGAATTCCAGCGACACGTCCCTCAAATAAGGAGATTACGAAAGCTACAAAAGCTTGCTTATCAAAATGAACCAATCCAGATTTTGAAGTAGTCAAATTCAATAGCAACTGGTTATTTGCAAATGATTTTCTTACTGTCAAGTACCGGTAAAAGCCATGTTTCTTTGGTGGATGCCAAGCTGGCAAACCAGTTTTCTCTAAATAGTTTCTAACTTCTTTTAATTTATTCTCGAATTCGGCATCAAAAAGCCCCGAATCTTTGTCCAAGTTTTCAACTATCCACCATGTTCCTCTTCGTTTAAAACCCAGCGCAAACTCATCGTCCAAGGTGGATTCTTCCTTAAAGTCATATCGTATTGTGCTAAAAGCATACTCCATTTTATTTCGGTAATGAAAACTTGTTGGAGATTCAATGTAGGAATCAAACAAATCCTCAATATTAGCCACTTTTCCTATTCTGCGGTATTGTTCCAAAGTGGTGCTTTTCTTGTATTCTCTTTGGCTCTCTACCGGCAAGGTAATGTATGGAGCTCCCGATATGGGCTGGTAAGGCAATTTAATTTCATTGGATGAAGGGGAAACTACTTCTATTAATTTTCCCTCCAGAAAACTTTTTTTCTTTTTAAATATCCTGGTTTTCACCACCTGACCTGGAATAGTATTAGGCACAAACAAAACTATTTTACCTTCACCTACACTTATTTTTGCTAACCCTTTTCCTCCAAAAGCCATGTCCTCAATTTGTACTTCCAGAACATTTCCTTTCTTTATATCTTGTTGTGTGTAGGTTTTCATTTTTTTGTGAATTTTAATTGAGGCAAAGGTAATGGGAATTTAGCGGAATGAAATATTATATCACTAAATAAAGCAACACAATTTGTTTGACGATTCCATCTCAGGTTTTGACTAGTGAAATAATCTAAGGCTCTACTATAGTGGATCAATCGACTGGCTGCTATTTAGATCGGGAAGGATTGGCAAAACCAATTGCTTAATTGTTCTTTCCATTTCTAGCAACAACTTTTTTTTCACAAAGTGTTTATGAGTTATCAGACCTACTTTCCTCACAGGCACTGGATTAGAAAATGAAATCAAGCGATTTTTCTCCGATTTTTTTAGCTCAGAAGAAAGTAAAAAAGGTAAAATAGTAATTCCTTTGTTTGCCTTTGTAAACCTCATCAAACTATCTAGTGAACCCGCTTTGAATTGAAAATTAACATTTTTATTAGGAGCTTCACTTGATAATTCACAAATCTGTTTTACTTGAGTACTCAAACAATGACCATCCTCCAAAAACCAGAGGTTAGCAAAATCTAAATCTTCCACAGAAGTAGTTTTTCTCACTTTAGCAGAATGACAATCATATACCAAAAACGGCTCTTCATACAACTCAATTTCATTCAATTGGGGATCGACCAAAGGGATAGCGAGAATTCCTATATCAATGGCTCTGCTTTTTAGTGAACGTTGTATGTTAGAAGTAGTCATTTCACTTACAATTAATTTTACCTTAGGGAATTTTTTAGCAAAATCTGATAAAAAAAGCGGCAATAAATAAGGTGCAATAGTCGGAATAATGGCAATTCTCAATTCTCCCACCATTTCCCCTTTTAATTCCTGTGTTAAATTTTCCAGAGCCTCCATCTCGTTAAGAATAATACGCATCCTTTCAATGAGTTGTAAGCCTTCTTTGGTAATTGTAACTGGCTTTGTTTTTCTGTTAAAAATGAACACACCTATTTCCTCTTCCAATCTGTTAATCATAGTACTCAAGGTAGATTGAGTCACAAAGCAAGACTCTGCTGCTGTTTCAAAGTGAGCATATTTTGCCACAGCTAATACATATTTAATCTGTTGAATCGTCATCAAACAAAGATACAACAATATTCAATTTATCAATATTAACATCTATAATATCATTTTTATGAATGATTAATTCTGCTTAAATTTGTTCTCACAATAACAAAACTAAGACCTTATGAAAAATTTAAAAAAATTAGGATTACTTCTGAGCTCTGGAATTCTATTATTTTCTTGTGGTGAAAAATCACAGGACTATGATGCCATGTCTGGAGCAACTATGAAGAGTAAATCGAACAAAAGTGCCACAGAGATTAGCGACTGGTGGCCAAATATGCTAAACCTGGATATATTGAGACAAAACTCTGAGTTATCCAATCCAATGGGCAAAGACTTTGACTACGTAGCCGCGTTCAACTCTTTGGATTACGAAGCATTAAAAAAGGACATTGAGGCAACTTTGACCGACTCCAAAGACTGGTGGCCAGCAGATTACGGAAACTACGGAGGACTTTTCATCCGGATGGCATGGCACAGCGCAGGAACCTATAGAACAGCAGACGGAAGAGGTGGATCTAGAGAAGGACAGCAGCGCTTCGCTCCACTCAACAGCTGGCCAGACAACGCCAACCTAGACAAAGCCAGAAGATTAATGTGGCCAGTAAAGCAAAAATATGGAAACAAAATTTCTTGGGCTGACTTAATGATATTGACTGGAAATGTTGCCTTAGAATCAATGGGATTCAAAACATTTGGATTCTCAGGAGGAAGAACAGACACTTGGGAACCAGCCAAAGATATATACTGGGGTAAAGAACAAAAATGGTTGGAAGACAAACGTTATACGGGAGACAGAGAATTAGAAAATCCATTGGCTGCAGTGCAAATGGGACTAATTTACGTAAATCCAGAAGGGCCTAACGGAAATCCTGACCCGGTTTTGGCTGCCAAAGACATCCGTGAGACTTTCGGAAGAATGGGAATGAATGATGAGGAAACAGTGGCATTAATTGCAGGAGGACACACCCTAGGAAAAACTCATGGAGCTGGACCTGCCTCACATGTTGGACCAGAACCAGAAGCTGCAGACATTACCGAACAAGGATTGGGATGGAAAAGCGACTATAAATCAGGTAAAGGACCAGATCAAATCACATCTGGATTGGAAGTAATCTGGACACAAACACCAACACAGTGGAGCCATTTGTTTTTTATGAATTTATTCGAAAACGAATGGGAATTGGTGAAAAGCCCTGCTGGAGCTCATCAATGGGAAGCGAAAGAATCAAAAATGCTTGTTCCAGATGCATTTGATCCTGAGAAAAAGCACAAACCAACTATGCTTACAACGGATTTATCTATGAGATTTGATCCTGTTTACGAAAAAATCTCTCGAGACTTTTACGAAAATCCAGAAAAATTTAACGATGCCTTTGCACGAGCGTGGTTCAAACTAACCCACAGAGACATGGGACCTAACACAACTTACATAGGACCTGAAGCACCAACTGAGGCATTAATCTGGCAAGACCCTGTTCCAACTTTAGAGACTGAAGTCATTAATGAACAAGACATCAAAGGTTTAAAAACTCAAATTTCTAACTCTGGATTATCCATTACAGAAATGGTTTCAACTGCATGGGCATCAGCAAGCACTTACAGACAATCAGACCGAAGAGGTGGAGCTAATGGGGCTAGAATAAGATTGGAACCTCAAAAAAGCTGGGAAGTAAACAATCCTTCTCAACTGTCAAAAGTTCTTGGGACTTTAGAAAACATTCAATCAGAATTCAACCAAAAATCTGAAAACAAACAAGTTTCGATGGCTGACTTAATTGTACTGTCCGGAGCAGTTGGTATAGAAAAAGCAGCAAAAAATGCAGGTCAAACAATAGAAGTACCCTTTACGCCAGGTAGAACAGATGCAAGTCAAGAACAAACAGACGTAGAATCTTTTCAATTGCTAGAACCTATGGCTGACGGTTTCAGAAATTATTTGAAAACCAAGTACACAGTATCTACCGAAGAACTACTCATAGACAAAGCTCAACTGCTTGGACTTACCGCCCCAGAAATGACGGTATTAGTTGGAGGAATGAGAGCGATTGGTGCGAATTATGACAATTCAAATACTGGTCTATTTACATCAAAGAAAGAACACTTGTCCAACGAGTGGTTTGTTAATTTACTCTCCATGACAACAGAATGGAAAGCAACGGACGATACCAAAGAAAAATTCGTAGGAAAAGATAGATCAACCGGTGAAACAAAATGGGAAGCAACAAGAGCCGACTTAATTTTTGGTTCAAACTCTGAACTGAGAGCTTTATCAGAAGTATACGGAAGTGCCAATGCTAATGAACTATTTTTAAAAGAATTTGTAGCAGCTTGGAATAAAGTAATGATGGCAGATCGATTCGACTTAAAGAAGTAATCCTATCAAACTGAATATAGCTAAACGACTCCATTTTCATGGGGTCGTTTTTTTTGGAACTAACCGTAAAAAACAAACCTAAAATTTCTATTTGTTAAATATTAAACTAACTTTGTTAAATATTTAAATAACGAAATGAAAGTAATTAAATTTGGAGGAACCTCTTTAGCTACTCCCGAAAGAATGAAAAAGGTAGCTGCATTGGTTACCCATGAGGATGCCATTATTGTTCTTTCCGCAGTAAGTGGCACGACCAATTCGCTCACCGAAATAGCGGGATTACTCTACAAAAACAATAGAAACTCAGCCAAGTCATCTATTGCAAGTTTGCTAGAGTTTTACTACGATTATGCCAATAAATTGTTAGAGAACAAAACTCAACAATCAAAAGCAAAAGAACTTATTGACAGTCACTTTTCGCATATAGATTCCTTCACCGATGATTTGTTTACTCTCCACGAAGAAAAAACAATTTTAGCCCAAGGAGAACTAATCTCTACAGCACTCTTTCAATTGTACTTGGAGGAACAACGCATTCACTCCTGCCTGCTTCCTGCTCTAGATTTTATGCGAATAGACAAAGACTTGGAACCCGACAATTATTACATACAGCACAATTTACAGCGTGAGTTAGCTCAATGTAAAAGCCGTTTGTACATTACCCAAGGCTATATTTGCAGGAATGTATTTGGAGAAATTGACAACCTAAAACGAGGAGGAAGCGACTATACCGCTTCACTCATTGGAGCAGCAATTAACGCGTCAGAAATTGAAATATGGACAGACATTGATGGCATGCACAATAACGATCCTCGAGTTGTTGACAACACGTTTTCAATAGAATCTTTATCCTACGATGAAGCAGCAGAACTTGCCTACTTTGGAGCAAAGATTTTGCACCCAGCAAGTGTGTATCCTGCTCAATTGAGCGGCATTCCTATATGGCTCAAAAACACCATGGAACCAAAAAAAATTGGGACCAAAATTGCCAAGGAGATTGAAGAAAGAGAATTCACGGCAGTGGCGGCAAAAGATGGAATTACGGCTATCAAGATTAAATCTGGAAGAATGTTGTTGGCTTACGGTTTCCTCAGAAAAGTATTTGATGTTTTTGAACGTTACAAAACCCCCATTGATGTTATAACCACCTCAGAAGTGGCTGTTTCTATCACCATTGATGACGATTCTAATTTGGCAGCAATTCAGCAAGAACTCCGACATTTAGGAGAAGTAGAAACAAATCAGAACCTCTCTATTGTCTGTGTGGTTGGTAATTTTTCTCACGAATCTATGGGATCAGGAAATCAAATTTTCAAGAGTCTGACACACATCCCAATTCGAATGGTATCCTATGGCGGAAGTCAACACAATGTATCCATTGTGATTGAAACTCAATATAAAAAAGAAGCTCTTGCAGCTCTGAATAATGGACTTTTTAACCGAAACTAAAATGAGAAAAGAATGGCTTAATCAGCATAGAACTCCATTTTATTGTTACAACCTAGAGTTGCTTAAACAAACTTTGGATGCAGCTCAGTTTCACGCAAAAAAACATAACTATCACATACATTATGCGCTGAAAGCTAACACCAACGACAGAATTCTTGAGCTGATAAACAAAAAAGGATTTGGCGCAGACTGTGTAAGCGGAAATGAGGTGAAAAAAGCTATTGATATTGGGTTTGAGCCCAATCAAATTGCTTTTGCTGGTGTTGGAAAGTCTGACGAAGAGATTCTGATTGGTTTGGAAAACGATATCTTTTCATTCAATTGCGAATCCATTGAAGAAATCGAGGTAATTAACGAATTAGCTTCCAGCAAGAACAAAATTGCCAAAATTGCCTTGAGACTAAATCCAAATGTAGATGCCAAAACTCACCAATACATTACAACAGGACTGGAAGAAAATAAATTTGGAATTAACAATTGGGAATTGGACAACCTATTGATTAAATTAAACGCTTGGAAACACATTAAACTCACCGGACTACATTTCCATATTGGTTCTCAAATTACCTCGATGACACCATTCAAGAATCTGTGTATTCGGGTAAACGAACTGAACAACTGGTTCATGGAAAGAGGAGTTAAAATAGAACACCTCAACCTAGGAGGAGGACTGGGAATAGACTATCAAAACCCAATAGAAAATCCAATCCCAGATTTCGAACTATTCTTCGGAGTTTTTAATCAATTTCTCGAGCCATTTGCTCATCAAGAAATTCATTTTGAATTGGGCAGAAGCTTGGTAGCTAACTGTGGCAGTTTAATCTCCAAAGTACTCTACATCAAAAAAGGAATTAAAACAAATTTCGCAATCTTAGATGCAGGAATGACAGAACTCATAAGACCAGCACTTTACCAGGCCTCACACTACATTGAAAACATCTCGTCATATTCAACTCAAACCGAGTATTACGATGTAGTTGGACCTATTTGCGAATCTTCAGATTGTTTTGGAAAAAGATTAAAAATAAAGGAATCAAAAAGAGGGGATTACATAAAAATTCATAGTGCGGGTGCCTACGGAGAGGTCATGACTTCTCAATATAATTTGAGAGAGCAGAATGAGGTTGTTTTTATTTAAGTTGGACTTCAAGACCATTTGAGCAAGCTCAAATCGGAAAAACCCGCAGTTTTTTTTGCAAACCTGAACCTCGAGGAATTCTCGATAGAGAATTGACTCGAAGGGTGTCTTAATTGACAACGCTCTATCCTTGTCTTTTCATTGAAAATGCAAATCTTATTCCGTTACATTATTTTTGAAGTACTACCCTAACTTTTAATATATCTCCATTTCGCTGATATGGCAAATAAAAAAGATCAGATATCGGGATGTATTTTAGAAATAAAAATTAGCTAATCATGCCATTTGCTCATTCCCCAATTAACCTTACCTTTGCAGTCAAATACAACTAAAGTCTATGATTTCTACTGAAAATATATCCTTGCAATACGGAAAAAGAGTGCTTTTTGATGAAGTAAATGTGAAGTTTACTCAAGGGAACTGCTACGGAGTAATTGGTGCTAATGGAGCAGGAAAATCAACTTTCCTGAAAATTTTAGCAGGTGATATTCAGCCTACCTCCGGACGTGTAGCCATTGAGCCAGGAAAAAGAATGGCGGTTCTAAAACAAAGCCACTCGGAATATGATAACGTTTCGGTTCTGGACACGGTATTGATGGGACACACGAAGTTGTGGAACAACATGCAAAAGAAAGAAGAAGTGTATGCCAGAGAAAACTTTAGTGAGGCAGATGGAATGGAAGCTGCAGAACTCGAAGCAGAATTTGCTGAAATGGATGGCTGGAACTTACAGCCAGAAGCAGAAAGTTTGCTGAGTGGAATTAATATTCCCGAAGACAAACATTACACTCTAGTGAAAGACCTGAGCGGTAGTGAAAAAGTAAGAGTTCTTTTGGCGCAAGCTCTTTTCGGAAATCCAGATATTTTGATTTTAGATGAGCCTACAAACGACTTGGACATCAACACAGTTTCATGGCTGGAAGATTTCTTGTTGAATTTTCAAAACACAGTGATTGTGGTTTCTCACGACAGACACTTTTTGGATACGGTGTGTACACACATTGCAGACATTGATTACAGTAAACTGAATTTATTTACAGGAAACTACACTTTTTGGTATGAAAGTAGCCAACTTGCTACAAGGCAAAGAGCTAACCAAAACAAAAAAGCCGAGGAAAAGAAGAAAGAATTACAAGATTTTATTTCAAGGTTTAGCGCAAACGCCTCTAAATCTAAACAAGCAACGAGTAGAAGAAAGCTTCTGGATAAGATAAATGTAGAAGAAATAAAACCATCGAGCAGAAGGTATCCCGCAATTATTTTTGACCAAACAAGAGAAGCTGGAGACAAAATTTTGGAAGTGGAATATTTGACAAAAAAAGGATTATTTCAAGATTTCCATATCAATGTGAACCGTGGAGATAAAATCGCATTCGTTGGTAAAAACAGTAATGCTATTTCCGCACTATTCAAAACATTGATTGGCGAAATAGAGCCAGATGCTGGAGAAATAAAATGGGGACAAACCATTACTCCTGCTTACATGCCTAATGACAACGATGCTTATTTTAATGGTGATGACAACTTAGTAGATTGGCTGAGACAATACTCTGACGAAAAAGACGAAGTTTTTATTAGAGGTTTTTTAGGAAAAATGCTTTTTACAGGCGAAGAAGTTTTTAAAAAAAGCAATGTGTTATCAGGAGGAGAAAAGGTAAGGTGTATGCTTTCAAGAGTCATGCTACTATCTGGGAACGTGCTGATTATGGATGAACCAACAAACCACCTCGACCTGGAGTCGATACAAGCGCTGAACAACTCATTAGCTGATTTTAAGGGCACAGTATTGTTTACCTCTCACGATCACCAGTTTGTACAAACAGTTGCCAATCGAATTGTAGAGCTTGGACCTGAAGGTCACCTTGATAAGCTAATGACATACGATGAGTACATCGAAAGTGACAAGATGAAAGAACAAAGAGCTGAATTGTATAGTTAAGGCAAACTTATTCTTATTCTCACCACTAAAAAACCTCTTGTTCAGTTGGTTATAAAACTCGAACTGACGAAAAAACTACCAAAAAATTAGAATAGCAAGCCTAATTCACCATTTGGAATAGATAGACAATCTATTACTCCGTTCTAAGTAACTTTAGTTACCCTATGCTATTTTTTACAATCCTATCTTCGTATAGAACTAATAATAAAATTAAATAGCCATGAAAAAAAATATGGGAATTACCGACAAAGGAATAAGAATATCAATCGCTCTTGTATTAGCAATATTGAGCTTCACAAATGTAATAACTGGCACATTGGCTATACTCGCGCTCGTTGCAGCAGCTATTTTTGTTCTAACCAGTTTAATAAGCTTCTGCCCTCTTTACACCATCCTAGGAATAAAGACTTGTAAGGTGAAAAAATAAACTAATCAACCCCCAAATACTTGTGGGTTTGAACAGAAATCCTCCATTGAGGATTCTTGGTGATGTAAGACAAAATGAGTTCGTACATTTTCTCTTTCTTTTCCCATTCTGCTTGCATGTAAAGTTTACACTTCGCAGGAACTCGTTTAGCATGAGTTTCTGCCCACTCAATATCAGATTTGTTAAACACAACAACTTTGAGTTCATGTGCTTTTGAAATCACTGAATCCAAAGGCATTTTAAATTTCTTTGGTGACAAACAAATCCAATCATATTCTCCTTTTAGTTCGTAAGCTCCCGAAGTTTCAACAGCAATTTCTACTTTTAGTTCGTGTAACTTACCAGTCAAATAAGACAAATCGTACATTCCTGGTTCGCCTCCCGTAATCACTACAAAATTTGTCCCCGATAATTTTACTTGATTTACCAATTCAGAAACTTGTAGCATTTCATGATCATTGGCATCCCAGCTTTCTTTCACATCGCACCACACACAACCTACATCGCATCCTGCCACTCTTATAAAAAAAGCAGCACGACCAGCATAAAACCCTTCACCCTGAACGGTGAAGAAAGTTTCCATGATAGGTAATTCTGAAATTGTACTGATGTTACTCAAAATAAAAAATTTGGGTTGGTGAAATGCAACAATGCATTTTCTTATCAAAGGTATCAATATCTTTTATTTCATCAACGGGTTCAAAAAGAGAAAGACCAATTAATTGCGTTTTTTTGGGTAATTGAGCAATAAACCTGTCGTAAAAACCACCTCCGTACCCTACTCGATCTCCTTTTTTATCAAAAGCCAAAAGTGGTAATAATACAATATCAATGTCTTTTACTTCGCATTTTTTCGCATTTTTTGGCTCCAAAATATCGTATTGATTCAATGCCAGCTCCGTGTTTTTTTCAAAGTAATAATGAGTCATAGAGTTATCCTCAAAATTTGCTTTAGGAACAACCACTTTGCCTTTTTCCATTATTCTATCAATGAGCAACCAAGTGTCAATTTCGTTTTTCTCAGCAATGGGAATAAAGCAATGAACAGTTTTATTTTCCAATGGAAAATTCTGTGTAAGAATATCAGAAATTTTCAGGCTTTCTAATTTTACAAATTGGTCAGAGAGCCCTTCCCGCTTTTCCAAGTATATTTGCCTCAATTTCTTTTTTAACATTACATTCCAGGAATCATTCCGGCAGAGGCTGCCTTCATTTCAGATTCATTAACTCGCTCAGCTTTTTCCAAAGCGTCATTGGTAGCAATTAAAACTAAATCTTCTAATTCTTCTTTATCCAAATTGGCTAAATCCTCATTGATAGAAATAGAATTCACTTTCCTGTTTCCAGTCATTATCACAGTAACTTTTCCATTACTTGCTTTTCCTTCCACGGTAATTGTGTCCAATCTTGCTTTAGTTTCTTCTACTTTTTGCTGCATTTCCTGCAACTTTTTCATCATTCCGTTTCCTCCAAACATATCTTTTTTAATTAAAAATAGATAATTAACAATTGATAATTATCCAAAAATTATATTCTATTAATAACCAGCCAAAAATTATTGATTATTCCTTGTAAATTATTAATTATTTAGCTGGTAATACTTTAGCCTTCACTTCTCCAAATCCAATTCTCACTCCATCTTTTTCAGAGTATCCTCTCATAATAACAGTATCGTTATCGTTGATAAATTTTCTTTCAGTTCCATCTTTCATCGGAATAGTTTTAGTTCCTTTCCAAGACAATTCTAACATAGAACCAAACTCACTTTCTTTGGGTCCAGAAATTGTACCAGAACCCATGCAATCTCCAGTTCTTATATTACATCCATTTACAGAGTGGTGAGCCAATTGCTGATTCATGTTCCAATACATGTATTTATAATTAGACTTAGAAACAGTAGTTTCCTCTCCTCCCTCGGGCTGAATCAATACTTCTAAGTTAATATCCACATGCTTATCCCCTGAATATTCTAAATAAGGTAACACTTTAGGATCTTGAATCGGCCCAGCAGTTCTAAAAGGCTCAAGCGCATCCAATGTGACAATCCAACAAGAAATATGTGAAGCAAAATTCTTTCCTAAAAAAGGTCCAAGCGGAACATACTCCCAACCTTGAATATCTCTGGCACTCCAATCGTTCAACAAAGCCATTCCAAAAATATAATCATCTGCTTCTTCGGTAGAAATACTTCCTCCTAATGGTTTTCCTTCGTATGTAAAGAAGGCAGTTTCCAATTCAAAATCTAACAAATTACTTTGACCGAAAACAGGAATTTCAGCCGTAGGCGGTTTCTTTTGTCCTTTTGGTCGGTGAAAATCAACTCCCGAAGGAACAATAGAACTGGATCTCCCGTGATAACCTACTGGGATGTGTTTCCAGTTTGGTAACAAAGCATTGTTTGGATCTCTAAATAAACAACCTACATTAAAAGCGTGTTGCTCGCTGGAATAAAAATCGGTGTAATCTCCTATGTGCATTGGTAGCAACATTTCTACTTCACTCTGAGGATGCAAGACTTGCTCGCAGTGGTGTTCGTTTTTTTGTAATTCGTCATTCTCCGCATTCAGTAAGTCCGAAATTCTATTTCTCAACTCTCTGGTTCCTTGCTTTCCGTGACGCATCATCGTGTTCAAAACATTGGAGTCAAAATCATCAATAGTAAATTGCAATCTTGTTAAATAACCCAACGAATGTAAAGCTTTTAAATCCAACACCTTATCACCTATTGCCACTCCTACTCTAGGAGAATTTCCATTATGGGTAAACACTCCAAACGGAAGGTTTTGAATCGGAAAATCAGAATTAGCTGGGACTTCTACCCAGGATTTCAGGGCTGGATTGTTAGCTTTTATTTGAGTCATATGTATTTATTTTTGTTCATCCTTAAATCACTTTTAAAATGCAATTTTAGAACGATAATTATTAAATATTGAATAGTTAGTAAAAATACGAAACAACTGAGAGTATTGAAAGTGAACCAACAAAAAAAGCCACCTACTTTCGCAAATGGCTTTTGGATAAAAATTAATCTTTATCAGCTAGTTTACATATAACACAGCTTTCACTGCATCAATCACTCTTTTAGGATTTGGCATTGCTTCCTCAATTAAAGTTGGTGAAAATGCGAATGGAGTATCTGCTTGCGTTACTCTCATCACAGGCGCATCCAAATAATCGAATCCATATCTCTGAACATAATAAGCAATCTCAGAAGAAATAGAAGCCATTGGCCAGCTTTCTTCCAACACCACTAATCTGTTGGTTTTCTTTACAGATTTCATTACCGTATCCCAATCTAATGGACGGATAGTTCTTAAATCAATGACCTCACAGGAAATACCTTCTTTAGCTAATTCATCTGCAGCTACATAAGCTTCTTTGATAATTTTCCCGAAAGAAACAATAGTCACATCGTCTCCTTTTCTTTTTATATCTGCCAATCCAATTGGAATAATGTATTCGCCTTCAGGGATCTCTCCTTTATCTCCATACATTTTTTCCGATTCCATAATAAGCACTGGATCGTTATCTCTAATCGCTGCTTTTAACAAACCTTTGGCATCATAAGGGTTTGATGGTGTAATTACTTTCAAACCTGGAACGTGAGCATACATCGATTCAAAACTTTGAGAATGTGTTGCTGCAAGCTGTCCAGCTGTTCCATTTCCACCTCTAAATACAATGGGCACATTGATTTGTCCACCGCTCATTTGCAACATTTTGGCTGCACTGTTAATGATTTGGTCAGCCGCAAGGATGGCAAAGTTCCAAGTCATAAACTCTACGATTGGTCTCAATCCATTCATTGCTGCTCCCACTGCTATACCAGCAAATCCAAGCTCGGCAATTGGAGTATCTATTACTCTGTCTGGACCGAACTCGTCCAACATTCCTTGACTTACTTTGTAAGCTCCGTTGTATTCAGCAACTTCTTCTCCAAGTAAGAAAACACTTTTGTCTCTTCTCATTTCCTCGTTCATTGCTTCACGAAGCGCTTCTCTAAATTGAACTGTTTTCATCTATTCAGTTTATGGGTTATTGTAAAAATGATTTCAAAGATAGGAATACTATTTTTTATTTGTCTTATGTTTTTTGCGTTTTTTCTAATTAAAACAATATCCTCAATGTTGATGAAAAAAGCTTTTTTATTATGCATGCATACCATGTCTTTTTATATATTTTATTCTTAAATTTGAACCAGAAATTTAATAACCTTAATTATATCCTTATGAAAATATTAGTTTGCATAAGCAAAGCACCGGATACAACCTCGAAAATCGGGTTTACGGATAACAATACAAAATTTGATGAAGCTGGGGTTCAGTATATCATTAACCCCTATGATGAGTGGTATGCTCTTGTAAGAGGAATAGAATTGAAAGAAGCCAATGGCGGTTCAGTTACAACGGTAACTGTTGGAACGGCAGCTGATGAACCAACAATAAGAAAAGCACTTGCCATCGGAGCTGATGCTGCAGTGCGAATTGACGCGGAAGCAACTGATGCTTACTTCGTAGCAAAACAAATTGCAGAATACGCCAAAAACGAAGCCTTTGATTTGGTTCTTTTAGGTAAAGAAACGATCGAATATAACGGTGCTCAAGTTGGAGGGATGGTAGCGGAAATGTTAGATTTACCCTATGTTTCTTTGGCAACAAAACTTGATGTAAATGGAACTACTTGTACCATTGCTAGAGATGCAAAAGGAGGTGATGAACTAGTAGAAGGAAATCTTCCGTTGGTTATTTCTGCTGCAAAAGGAATGGCTGAACAAAGAATCCCTAACATGAGAGGAATTATGGCAGCAAGGTCTAAACCGCTTACCGTTGTTGCACCAGCAGCAGTGGAAGCCATGACAAGTACAGTGAATTATGAAATGCCAGAGGCAAAATCTGGGGTAAAAATGATTGACCCGAACAACATGGATGAATTAGTAGCATTATTACATAACGAAGCAAAAGTAATTTAAGAATATGTCAGTATTAGTATATATAGATTCAATTAATGGTGTTGCAAAAAACGCCAAAGAAGCAGTGTTTTACGGAAGTAAAATTGCAGCAGAACATGGAACAGAAGCCATAGTAGTAACAGCAGGAAACTCGGACAACGATACGTTGAGTGCTTTGGGACAATTTGGCGCCAAAAAAGTTATTTCTTTCAAAGGAACAGATTTAGACAGTCAACAATTAACTAAATTGGTGGCAGAAACTGCTAAAGAAAAAGGATCCAATGTAGTTGTATTTTCTCAAGATTTAAATGGAAAAGCAATTGCACCGAGAGTTGCAGTGAGACTTGAGGCAGGAATCGTTTCTGGGGCTATCGCTTTACCCACAAACGATTTTGTTGTGAAAGTAAATGCATTTTCAGGAAAAGCATTTAGCAATGTAAAAATAAACTCCGCAAACAAAGTAATTTCGGTTTTACCAAATTCTCTTCAGCCTGTTGCTGGCGAGGGAACAGCCGAAGTTATTGACAGTAGTGCAGATTTAGGTGATTCAAAAATTGTGGTAAAAAGCAAAGTAGAACAATCAGGAGACATTGCTTTACCAGAAGCAGAATTGGTAGTTTCTGCAGGAAGAGGGCTAAAAGGTCCTGAAAACTGGGGAATCGTAGAAGATTTAGCAAAAGCACTTGGTGCAGCAACAGCTTGTTCTCGACCAGTATCAGATTCGGATTGGAGACCTCATCACGAACATGTAGGGCAAACTGGTGTAGCCATCAGACCAAACTTATACATCGCTGCTGGTATTTCTGGAGCAATTCAGCACTTGGCTGGTGTGAATGGAAGTAAGGTGATTGTAGTTATCAATACTGATCCTGAAGCTCCATTCTTTAAAGCAGCAGACTACGGCATTGTAGGAGATGCTTTTGAAGTTTTACCAAGATTAACCGAAGCAGTGAAAGCAGCTAACTTGTAAAACCAAACATATATTCTATCAAAGCCATTTATGAAAGTAAGTGGCTTTTTTTACGGCAAAATAATTCATTTCTAGTGATTTTCTGCCGCACGAAACTCAATAAACTTCTGCTCACTAAATCCAATCTCTTTTGTTATTCTCGGTTTCCTTGACCAATATTTCTTGAATAGTGAGCGCATCCTTCAGGCTTAAACAACGTAATTTTATAACCCCACTGGCAGTTTGTAGTTTCAGTGTAGCCACTCCCCTTTTCTTCTGGATAAGAGATTGCACTAATTTTATATTCTGAGTCTTATAATACTCAATGAATGTTGTGACCGTACTTATCTTGCCATCTCCCACAATCAATTTTCCCTCCTGAAAGTTAAAATAGGTCTTTTTGTACTTCAAAAAAACCAAAAAAACCGAGAATGGTAACAAAACCGAGTTCAACACAAAAAATTCAATCACAGCAAAAGAATTGAAATAAAATACCGCATTTACCAGCATGGCAAAAAAGGCTGACCTCACAAACATTTGAAACAAATAATAAGAATTTGGACCAAAGCGAAGGAAATTCGAATCCTCTCCATAATCAAAAAACAATTCTGTCAATTCCTTTTGAAACTGCTCCTTCACTCCAACTAGCTCTACCAGTTTCATTTTCTTCACCTTTCCACTTCCTGCCTGTTTTATCCGAATAGTGCCAATTCCGAAAGCTTTTTTTACCGGATTAGTTATCAAAACAGCATATTGGATTTTTTGAATTTTAAGAACATCTTGTCGCCTAGTAAACAAGCCTTCGCTTACTTGAATTCCATCGTTATTGTAAACAACTTTTTGATCAAAATGCCTAAAAAACACCCTGAAAAAAGAGACTGATACAGAAATAACTACGCCTACAACTAACAAAAGGAATAAGCCCAACAAACTATCGGTAATCTCTTCCTTGTTCAAAACGACAAATTGAATCATTTCATCAGCAAAATTCCACTCCTCAACAATATCCTCGAGTTGATAACCAAATGAAAATGTAAGAGCCAAAATCCAAAAGAAACTCCTTAGGTGATTTTCAGAAAAACTTACTTTCAATAACTCCATCACACTCAAAGAATAAATCAAGCGTAAAGAGCTTGTGGCTTCCTGAACCAACTCATGCTCTGAATCTCCTTGTGATGTTTGTAGTTTTTGTTTCAAAGCCTCAGCTACTTCTCTCGAAACTGCCTTGATAGAAACCTCAACATCTTTAGCTCCAGCTGTTTGAATTTCAACCTGGGTTACATTGATAAGCTGATGTACAATATTCTGCTTGAAATTGACAGACTGGATTCTCTCAATAGGGATTGCTGTTTTCTTTTTAAAAATCACTCCTTGTTTCAAAATGAACTGGTCACCCTCAATTTTGTATTTGAAATAAAGAAACTGAACTGTAGCCACTATCAATATCAACACAATCAATCCTCCTATTAACAATAACAGGTAACCCATTTTGTCGTCAATGCTTTTTGAAAAAAAGATGGGAATAAACACCCAGAAAGATTTTACCAATTTATAAAGCAGCATACCGTAATTAAACAATATTCCTTTGGGCGATTGCCTACTAAACTCTTGGAACGAAAACTCACTCATCCTTAATGAAGTTTGAAATGTAGGACTTAATCTCTTGTGCTCTCACCAATTCCAAACCGCTAATTTTCAAATCTCTCCCGCTGTCTCCTGCCGTGTAAATGCTCAGCGTAGCGATTTTAAAAAATCTTTCCAGCGGACCTTCATCAATCTCAATGTGCTGGATCCTAGCAAAAGGCACAACGGTTTCTTTTTGATAAAAAAGACCTTCTTGAAAAGAGACATTCTTTTCAGCTATCTTAAATTTTTTTCTCCTAAAATAAGCTTTGGCCACAAAAATCAGAACAAAAGCTAAAAGTACAATACCAAGATAAATCAAAGACAATCTCCAAAAGCTCAATTCAATGTATGGTTGAATGAAATAATAAATAGAACCAGCAGAAGCCAAAACCAAAATGAATATGATTCTTTTCGCAATCATCGATTTCAATAAATTGGGATGCATCGAATTGTACGTGTTATTTTCCATGAGATATAAATTGTGAACCAACCAAATATAAGAAATAATAAGAGATTGAATAGACCAATTAAAATTGCTTTTGTATTGGTGTTGAATTATCGTAACTTTACCACCCTAAATCGGCAAAAACTTAGCTGAAAAGTCAATGAAAAAAGTAGAACTTGAAATAGCAGGGTTATCCTACAGCCATACACAAAGCGGAGCCTATGCTCTTGTGTTTAATGAAGCTAGCGGGAACAGAAGACTCCCAATCATTATTGGAGGAACCGAGGCGCAGGCCATAGCGATTGAACTAGAGGGAATGACCCCGAGCAGACCACTTACCCATGACTTATTCAAATCATTTGCTGAAGAATTTGAATTTACCATACAAGAAGTTATTATCTACAACTTGATTGAAGGGATATTTTTTTCCAAACTTATTTGCAGGAACAAAGAAGGAAATTCAATTGAAATTGACTCGCGCACCTCGGATGCAGTAGCTCTTGCAGTTCGATTTACTTGCCCCATTTTTACCTACGAATTTATCTTAAGCTCAGCAGGAATTATTTTAGATGACGAAAACGAGGAAGAATACTCAGACAAAGAGAGTTCCGAATCTGCCTCCACTCCTATCGAAATATCCGACACTGAAGCCGAACCAGTAAAATCTATTGAAGAATTAGAAAAAGAACTCGAGGAAGCCATTGAATCTGAGGATTATGAAAGAGCCTCGAAGTTACGAGATCAAATTAACAGTAGAAACTAACCGCCATTTTATAAGAACTCATGAGAAAATTAATTCGATACACTGCATTTTTATTTTCGTTTTTTCTAGTTTTTTCATGTACCAAGCAAGAAACATCCATTGAGCAAAGACTCGTAAGAACCTGGAATTACGATGTTGCGAATGGAGCAGAACAAATTGACTCGGGTTCGTACATAAAATTTGACATCGACTTAACTGATGACAAGAAGAAACATAGCTTTAAGTGGGAAATCAACGGAAGGAAAGACATTGGTACTTGGGAAATAGTTGACAGCAACGAATTGTTACTTAATTTTCCCTTACAGCGCATCGAAACAGACATTGATTCCATTTCCCAAAGTTATGACGAAGAAGGAAACACGACTGTTTATTACTTCAAGGAAAATGACAATGTAGCCACGTTGAAGGATGGAAAGTTTAAAACTAAAGAAATCCAACAAAGGTATTTGATTAATGAAATATCTAGCAATAAACTAACCCTGGTTTACGAAGGTAGTGGACAAGATCCCACTATTTTAATTTTACCTTTTGTTTACGAGTCAAAGGTAATTCCTACCAGTATTTCATTTTATTCCGTTACCCGCGGATTGATGGGGATAGCTGCCTTGATATTTATCACGTTTCTTTTTAGCTCCAATAAAAAAGCGATCAACTGGAGCTTGGTTGGAAAGGGATTAGGACTGCAACTAATTTTAGCTTTGGCCGTCCTATACGTTCCTTTTGTTGCTTCATTTTTTGATGCTCTTAGCGCAGGCTTTATGCGTATCATTGGTTTTACGGATGCAGGAGCAAACTTTGTGTTTGGGCAGTTTGGAACAGGAGAAATACAAGGTCCATTGCAAAACTTTGCATTCAAAATTCTCCCAACCATTATTTTCTTTTCGGCCTTAATGAGTATGCTCTACTACCTTGGTATTTTGCAAAAAGTCGTTTATGTATTCGCTTGGTTAATGCGCAGATTCATGAAGTTATCTGGAGCAGAAAGTTTGGCAGCGGCAGGAAACATTTTTCTAGGACAAACAGAAGCTCCCTTTTTAGTTCGACCTTACCTCGAGAAAATGACAAAATCTGAGCTGATGTGCTTAATGACAGGAGGAATGGCAACTATTGCCGGAGGAGTACTTGCTGCCTACATCAGTTTTTTAGGCGGAGACGATCCCGAACAAAGTTTATTCTTTGCAAAACACCTACTTACCGCTTCCATCATGTCTGCACCTGCAGCAGTTGTTGCTGCAAAAATTTTAGTTCCAGAAACTGAAGAGTTCAACAAAGAAATGAGTATTCCGAAAGAAAAAATTGGATCCAATATTCTAGAAGCGATTACCAATGGTTCTACTGACGGCCTAAAACTAGCAGTAAATGTAGGAGTTATGCTTTTAGTCTTTACGGCAATCGTTTACATGGCGAACTATTTACTTGCTTCCGTTGGCGCTGTTACAGGCCTCAACGAAATCATTGTAGAAAACACCAATTATTCAGAATTGTCTTTTCAGTTTATTCTGGGATATTTGTTTGCCCCAGTAGCTGGATTAATGGGAATAGACAATTGGGGTGATATGGTACTTACTGGTCAACTGCTAGGAGAAAAAACCATACTGAATGAATTTTATGCCTACGCCACTTTCGGAAATATAAAGTCACAATTTGTGTCTGAAAAAGCAGTGGTAATGAGTACTTATATGCTTTGTGGATTTGCCAATTTTGCTTCCATTGGAATCCAAATTGGAGGAATTGGGGCACTCATACCAAACCGAAAAGGTTTGCTCTCTAAACTGGGTGTAAAAGCTCTGATTGGGGGAACTGTAGCGAGCTTACTCACAGCAGTAGTAGTTGGAATGTTTTTATAAAAACACTTCTGCTGTATTACCGTTTATCACAAAATCTTCTCGAAACACCTCTTTTCATCGTTTTTTTTCTGAAATTAGAAGCACTAATAAAAACAAACTATGAAAATAATCATCACAACAGTACTTTCTGTGCTTATGGTTGCTGCGACACCAAGCGTTTCACAAGCCCAGCTTTTCAAGAAAAAGAAAAAGGAGGAAACAAAAAAATCGCCTTCAAAACCAAAATCTTCTTTCAAGTCGATAAAAAGTGTAACAAACAATTGCACAAAATCAGACGGACTATTTCCTATGTATAGGGATACAAATACAGGAAAAATATATGTTGAAATAGAAGAGTCTAAACTGGGCGAAGAATTCATCTATTTTAGCTATGTAGAAAATGGATTGATGGATGTTGGAGCATTTAAGGGTTCATACCGAGGTTCTAAAATATTCAAAATCAACAAGTATTATGGAAATATTGAGTTTCAATTAGAAAATACAAATTATTATTTTGACCCAAATAATGAGATAAGTAAATCCGCAGAAACTAACATCAATAAGCCAATCATTATAACGGAAAAGATTCTTGGAAAAACAGATGACAAGTTCTTAATTGATGCTACTTCTTTGTTTATGAAAGAAAACTTTGCGAAAATAAAACCTAAATATCCACCTCGATACAAAGGTGCTAAATTAGGATCTCTGAGTAAATCAAAAACCAAGGTTCTTAAAATAAAAAACTACCCGAACAATACGGATGTTAGAACCTTATATGTATATGACAACGGAACAGGTTATTCGAGAGAAATGACAAGCAGCCAAAGTGTTTCTATCACCTACCATCACAGTATCTTGGAGATGCCGAAAAACAACTTTAAGCCAAGAAAAGACGATCCAAGATTGGGTTACTTCATGACGCAAGTGACTGACCAAACTTCTGCCTCTGTAACCCCTTACAGAGATATGATTCACAGATGGAATCTGGTGAAAAAAGACTCAAATGCGGCTTTATCCGAACCAGTAAAACCTATTACTTGGTGGATTGAAAACACAACTCCAAAAGAATTAAGACCTATCATTAAAGAAGGTGTAGAAAAATGGAATTTAGCTTTTGAAAAAGCAGGATTCAAAAATGCTGTTGTGGTAAAAATCCAACCAGATACTGCTGATTGGGACGCTGGAGATATCCGTTACAATGTATTGCGATGGACCTCAACACCCAAACCACCTTTTGGCGGATACGGACCAAGCTTTGTAAATCCCAGAACAGGAGAGATTTTGGGAGCTGACATTATGTTAGAGTACGTTTACATTTTAGGAAGAATCCGCTCGGCTGAGTTATTTGAAAAAGCTGGATTAGAGTTTTTTGAAATGAACAACACAGAAACAAATCACGACCATCAGTTTTGCAACATTGGTACAATGATGCAAGAAGATGTGTTTTTTGGAAATACAGCCATTTCATTAACCGATTTGGAAGGTATAGAAAAAGACAAATTCCTGCGAGAATCAATACAAAGACTGGTGTTGCATGAAGTCGGACACACTTTAGGACTTAATCACAACATGAAAGGAAGTTCAATCCAATCGATAGAAGACCTCAAAAATCAAGAAAAAATGGACAGAGAAGGAATGTGTAATTCTGTGATGGAATATCCTTCCATAAACTTTGCTTTGAACAAAGAAGATCAAACTTATTACTATGATGATAAGCCAGGACTATACGACCATTGGGTAATTGAATACGGCTACTCTGCAGGATTGAGTGATGCTGAAGCTGAACAAAAAAGACTGGATAAGATCTTATCTAAATCAACTGACCCTAAACTTGTATTTGGAAACGATGCAGACGACATGAGGTCTCCTGGAAAAGGAATCGATCCATTGGTAAATATTTATGATTTATCAAATGATCCGGTTGCCTACGGAATAGATCGAATAAAGCTCATCGACACCAAATTGATTCCTCAATTGATGAAGAAATACACGAAAGACAATCAATCCTACATGGAATTGAGAAATGCCTACCTCTCCTTGAACAGTCAGAAAGCAATCCAGCTAAATATTATGACCAGACAAATTGGTGGTGTGTACGTGAACAGAGCTTTTGCAGGACAAGAGACAACCACAAATCCTCTTACACCTGTTCCATACAAAACTCAAAAAGCTGCGATGAATGCATTAGCTACCCATGCATTTGCTCCAGAATTATTTGAAGTTGACCAGGAAATGATTCAGCATTTACAGCAACAAAGAAGAGGATTTAACCACAGAGGAAGTGGAGAGGATCCAAAACTACTAGACAGAAACCTTAAAGTTCAAGCAGGGTTACTCGCTCATTTATTACACCCTAATGTTTTAAAAAGAATTTCGAACACAGAACTGTACGGCAACGAATACGCTTTGCCCGAGTACTTAGGAGATTTAACTGACGCCATTTTCAAAGCGGATAGATTTAAGCCGGTTTCAAGTTCGAGACAGAACCTTCAAATTCTCTATACCAAGACTTTGATTGGATATTTAGGAAATAAAAAAGCTTTGTACAATACAAAATCTCAAGTTTTGAGTCAATTGAATCAAATTCTGGCGGTTTCGAAAGAAAAATCCTCAGATGCCTCGACCAAAGCACATAAATTACACCTGAAACTTCTCATAGAAAAAGCTTTGAAAACCAACTAAAACATCTGTAAATCAACCTTTAAAATCTGCACTCAAAAATAAGTGCAGATTTTTTTTTGATTTCTTTTGTCGGAATGAAAACTTATTCTACTTTTGCAGTGGAGATGTGGCAGAGTGGTCGAATGCGGCAGTCTTGAAAACTGTTGTGCGGCAACGTACCGGGGGTTCGAATCCCTCCATCTCCGCCAAAAAAACCCATTAACATAAGTTAATGGGTTTTTTGCTTTTTATAGCGAAAGCGAATGTAGAGAGCTCTTAATTTTTGTGAAAGAGAAATAAAAAACAAGACTAGCGACAGCAAGAACAATGTGTTCTATACATAAGCAGTTGAGCCCTACAAAACTGTTGTGTTTTTCATTCTTAAACTCAAATAATAAAACAATTGCTCCAAATCTTCGTTAGGTCAAACCATAATTTCTGTATATTCAAAACTCCAACTAAAAAAATCACCCGTATGAAAAAGTACCTATCAATACTCCTCCTTATCATTCAATCGATTTCCTACTCTCAGAACATTGAAAAACCTACTACACAAAAATCTGAAAAGAAAGAATTAAAAAATGAAGTAAAGGCTAATTTCGCGATGGCTGTCTTGGATATGGCCGAAATTTCCTACGAAAGAATTCTATCTAAAAATCAAACGATTGGACTCTCTTTTAGTATTTCCTATTTGAATGAATTAGAAATGGGCATAAAATATATGTTTACCCCTAACTACCGACTTTACTTTAGTAAAAAAAGAGCTGCAGGCTTTTTTATGGAAGCAAATGCATCGATTTATGAAGAAAGAGTATCTTGGTCATACTATCAGCCTTATTACCACTATGAATACTGGCTTGGGTCAACAGAGAGGCAAGTGAATGTAGGAGTTGGATTTAGTACGGGATGGAAATTCATAACTGAAACGAATTGGACTGGCGAAATGAATGTCGGGCTTGGAAGAGGATTATTAAATAGGAACACTTCAATTTCTAGAGAGTTCGAATACTATCCAAGGTTAGGATTTTCCATCGGAAAAAGATTTTAAATCATTCACTGTCGGGTACATTCATCAAGTGCATAAAAACCAGATAGATCGTAATACTGTAAATATTAATCTCGATTAACACTTTGTATCTTATGATTCACTACTTTTACAAAAATTAAAAAACAAAAAACAATGAAAAAATTTATTATCCCAGCCCTATTAATGGCAACAATGATGACATCTTGCGGAAGTGATGCATTAGAAGCAACAGAAAAACAAGAAGTAAAAGAAACCGCTATTACAGCAACCTACTCTACTTTAGGAGACCATAACCACGTAGATTGGCAAGCATGGCACTTAGCAAAAACCGGAGAAAGATCTGGATCTGTAATGCTTAACAGTGCTGAGGTTTCTGTAAACGAAGGTGTTTTAGCAGGAGGGAAATTTGTATTAGACATTGCAGGTTTGACAGTAACAAACTTTGGAGAAGATACTGCGCAAAACGAAAAATTGAGAGGTCATTTAACGAGTGGAGATTTTTTCTTAACTGACTCTTTTCCTACAGCTGAATTTGAAATCACTAGCGTAGACACAATGTCAGGAGACTTCAATTCTAAAATAAGTGGAAACCTAACTATTAAAGGAATTTCTAAAAACATTACATTCAACGCAAATGTTGAGATAGCTGAAAATGCTGTAACTCTTTCTTCTGAAACTTTTGAAGTAGACAGAAGTGACTGGGGATTAACATACAACACTGAAGGTGCTGAAGGAGTGATTGCTGATTACGCAATCATGAATGAAATTGCGTTTACGATTCATGCGAATGTAACAAAGTAATTTTACCAAATAAATCACAAAAAACTCCTGTTGTTATCCCAACAGGAGTTTTTTTATGTCATATTTTAAACAGTTGTGCTAAAAAAGGACAGAAATAATTGCGCAAACCTGTTTTATCTTGATTCATTAAAGATGAATATAATCCATAGCTAACAATACCAATAAAAATAAGTTCCGATACTTTAAAATTTTAGAAAATAGAACACAAAAAAACCTCAGCAGATGCTGAGGTTTTTTATGAAATTTTGCTTTTGCAAAACCTAAGAGCGGGAGACGGGGCTCAAACCCGCGACCCTCAGCTTGGAAGGCTGACGCTCTATCAACTGAGCTACTCCCGCTTAAGAGATTGCAAATATACTTTTATCTTTTTAAAATCCTAACCCAAAAGACCATTAGTTGCTTGCACACCTTCTGCACTCTCTTGCATTTTTGCTTTTTCAGCATCGGTTAATGAGATTTCAACGATTTTTTCGATTCCATTCTTCCCTAGTATCACTGGGACTCCAATGCATAGATCGTTCAATCCATATTCACCATCCAATAAAACTGAACAAGGGAACATTTTTTTCTGATCGCAAGCAATTGCCTGGACCAAACCACTCACTGCAGCTCCAGGAGCATACCAAGCAGAGGTTCCTAATAAACCTGTAAGAGTTGCACCTCCTACTTTGGTTTCTTGCACTACGTAATCTTTTTTAGCATCATCAATGAATTCAGAAACTGGAACTCCATTTCTTGTAGCTTTGTCAATTAATGGAACCATTCCTTTATCAGAATGTCCTCCAATTACCATTCCATCAACATCAGAAATAGGACAACCTAGGGCTTCTGCCAATCTATATTTGAATCTTGCAGAATCTAGGGCTCCTCCCATTCCTATGATTCTATTTTTTGGAATATCAGTAGTTTGGTGAACTAAGTAGGTCATCGTATCCATTGGGTTAGAAACCACAATAATAATTGTATCTGGCGAATGTTGAATCAGGGATGAAGAAACTGTTTTTACAATTCCAGCATTAATTCCAATTAATTCTTCTCTTGTCATTCCTGGCTTTCTTGGGATTCCAGAGGTAATGACACACACGTCACTTCCAGCTGTTTTAGCATAGTCATTGGTACTTCCCACTATTTTGGTATCAAAACCATTTAACGAAGCAGTCTGCATAAGGTCCATTGCTTTTCCTTCTGCGTATCCTTCTTTGATGTCTAATAAAACTACTTCTGAAGCGAAATTTTTTATCGCTATGTATTCTGCGCAACTGGCACCTACTGCTCCAGCTCCTACAACTGTTAC
The DNA here is from genome assembly GCA_965660305.1 of Flavobacteriales bacterium. Taxonomy (GTDB): domain Bacteria; phylum Bacteroidota; class Bacteroidia; order Flavobacteriales_D; family CAJJDF01; genus CAJJDF01. The sequence goes on from CBFHZD010000019.1 coordinate 40,472, forward strand.
TTTCATATTGTATTGATGATTAAATGAATAAATAAATTACGAAGTGAAATTACAAAAATTAGATAAATTATTCTTTAATTAGAGGCTAAAGTTGAAGGATTAATTTTGGGAATTTGCTCAAAGTCAGCGCAATTTAAAAAAAATCAATCCAAAGAGGCAACCACGCAATACAAACTCCGTTTTAAACACGAAAAACAGAAGTACTTTGACTAAAGACGAGCTCAATGAAATTATACAACTATGCATAAAGCGGAATAAAAAAGGCCAAGAGCTTTTTTTTAAACACTTCTATGGTAAAATGTTGGTAGTTTGCTCTCGCTATGCCAAGGATAAAGACGAAGCTCAGGACATACTTCAAGACGCTTTCGTTAAGGTATTTGACAACCTTGAAAAATATGAGATAACTGGATCTATTGAAGGCTGGGTAAGGCGAATTTTTGTAAACACAGCAATTGATCACTACCGAAAGTATAAGAATAAATTTAACCTCGAAGAAGAAAGTAATATTGAGGATGAGAGCAGTTTTTACAACAAGCTCGAAGAGAATGAAAGTATTTATAATAAAATTAAACCGAAAGACATCATGGAAGCCATGGAAACTTTGTCGCCAGCTTATAAATTAGTTTTCAACCTGTATGCCATCGAAAACTACACCCATCAAGAGGTTGCAGAAATTTTGGGAATTACTTCAGGAACCTCCAAATCAAACTATGCAAAAGCGAAAGCAAAAATAAAAACAGTGTTAGAAAAAAAGTTCAACCTTGTTTGAACACCTAAGATAAAATGAAACAAAACTTTGAAGAAATAGTCAGAAACTCCGTGAATAGTCACGAAATGCCTTATGAAAAGGGAGCTTGGGAAACGTTTCAAAAAAATGCAACCCCAGCAACACCTTTAGATGTTACCAAATGGTTTATTGCTTTAGCTGTATTTGTAGTGTTGGGAATTACAGCCACCTACTTTTTGAATCAAGAGCAAGTAGAACTTAAGAATGAACCACAAATTTCATCCGTCACCTCCCCGGAATCAAATAACTTAAAAGCATTAACGAACAAGGCCAAAAACAAACCTGTGCTCCTCGAGCAAGAAAAAAAGACAACAGAAACACAATCTCCTAAAAAAAGAAAAAAACCTGAAAGGTCTATTCCTTTAACACTGAGCAAAGCAGATAAGGTGGAAAAGGCCAATAAGCAGGACAATAAAGATGAAATTGCAAACCCGGTGAAAAACAAGGCTCACGATCGAGCACCGATAAAGTTGAAAGCACAGGCATCTTTCTATCTTCCTAAAACTATTTGCTTGGGAGAAACAATTTACCTCACCTCTGATGAAAGCAAAATCTCACATTCATATACGTGGAGAATCAACAATGAGCTCAGCTTAAATGGAAGTATTCAAAAGTATGTGGCTCAAACCACTGGAACAATCTCAATCTCACTTTTGGTACTCAGCGAAAAAGGAGAAGTATTAGCCGAGCAGACAAAATCAATTGAAGTAAAAGCATTGCCAGAGGTAACCATTGAAGTAACACAAGACGAATATTCTATTTTAAATAACCAGCAGCTTGAGGCACTAAGCAAGGCAAACGATAATATTTCTTGGGATTTAGGTGATGGAACCAAATCTAGCGAAAGGAGTTTTTCACATTCGTATCAAAAGTCTGGAACATACAATATAATCTGTCGAAGTACTTCACAGTTTGGTTGTGAGCAATCGGCTTCAGCAAAAATTGAAATCCCTGGCATTTATAATATCAGGAAGGATTACGGTTTCTCCCCTAACGGAGACAATATCAATGACCATTTTATTCCAGTTGAATTGAAGGACCTAAATGTCAAATTTTCAATGAGAATTTATTCAAAAAATGGGCAACTTATTTATACTACGAACTCTTATCTAAAACCCTGGAACGGAATCTTACCCAATGGTGCAATTTGTTCCTTTGGCTCATATGTATGGATAGTAACACTCACCAATGAGTTCGGGAACGAAGAAGTTTACAAAGGAACTGTTACCAATGTCATTAATTAATCGTGTAATTTTTATCAATTTTACGTATTATTGTTAAATACTCACCTATACAAAAGTCAAGAATGAAGAACTATCTATTACTCATCACATTAGGGGTTTTGTTCTCGTTTGTAATCAACGAATCAGACCTAGAAAAGAAATTACTTGAAGTGTATTCTACTGAACAAACGCAATCAATTTTGAGCGATGCGAACAGAAAAAACTATTTTAAAACTCTTGTTTTTGATTCATTTTTGATAGAAGACGTGACAGGAAGTAAAATAGATGTAACCCAATACCCAACAATACATTCTCTTGAGCTACAGGATAAAAATGGAGATACCAATTTATTGGGAATAGAAGAATTTATGACACAAGTAAGAAATGGAGAGTTTAATCCATTAAAAATCAGAATAGAAAGAAATAGAAATACTAAAAAATCATTCCGTTTGGGCTCCACCCCTATTCTTTTCCACCTTCTTTCTCACAAACAAATAAATAAATTAGCAAAAAAATGAAAAAGCAACTTGCCTTAACTTTAGCTATATCCTTCGTTTTTTTTCTGCAAAGCCTTGGCCAAAACTACAACATGTCCAATGGAAACATTACCACCTGCGGGGGTACATTTTATGACAATGGCGGACTTGGTCTATACAGCTCAAATCAAAATTTAACTCAAACCTTTACGCCCGGGACTGCAGGAAGTGCCATAAAGGTTAGTTTCACGTCATTTCAAACAAGCGCTGCAACTGATGTTCTTTGTATCTATGACGGACCAAATACAACAAGTAATTTGATTGGATGCTACAGCGGACTCAACATATTAAATGGCCTTTCATTTAAATCAACCCATCCTTCGGGAAGTTTAACATTTACCTTTATTTCAAATGGATTTACAAATTTAAACGGTTGGGTCGCCACAGTTTCATGTGAATTTGCCTGTCAATCTTTCAGTGCAAATGCAGACAGCACCATTCCTCTTGGCGATACAAATAACGAAATCAAAGTATGCATCGGGACAACGGTAAACATGTTTGGAGATGCAACTTACCCAAATAGCGGAAATTTCTACAATCAATCGAACGCAACTTCCACGTTTACTTGGAAAACAGGAGATGGGTTTACAATTCCAGGTCAAAATGCGACTCATACTTTTACCACAGCGGGAGTATTTGACTTAAGTTTAGTTGTAGAAGATACATTAGGTTGCGAATCCATTACAAAAGGAAAAAGAGTAGTAGTCTCAACACAGCCAAGCTTTAAAAGCATCGAATTTATTCCAAATGACTCGATTTGCCTTGGTGACACTACCTCTATAATGATTCCAGATAGCGGGTTGTTTGAACCTTTTAATCCTCCAGCATTAAGTGTGGCAGGAGTAACTGCCATACCCGATATTTTACTTACACCATTTACAAGTACCATTCCTGTATCCATTTTTGCTCCCACAGCAACCTTTGGTGCAGGTTATCTAAAAGGTATCTACCTCAACATTGAGCACTCATGGTTAGGAGATCTCGAGATAACAATTACGTGTCCTAATGGTCAGCGAGCAACTTTGAAGGAAAACCCTGGAGGTGGAGGCTCTTTTCTTGGTGAACCCATAGATAATACTGTAGCAGGAAATATTGGTAATGGATACACCTACGAATTCACAAACTTTAGTCCAACCTATGGCACGATGAACAACGAAAGTGGTAACTACAACCAAACTTATGTGGATAACAATGGTGTAACTGTGACCAACGATTATCTGCCAGCAGGGACTTACACTCCTTTTCAAAATTTGAACACACAATTGGCTGGATGTCCATTAAATGGTAACTGGACAATAACAGTAACCGACCACTTAGGGGCAGATGACGGTTATATTTTCTTTTGGGGATTGAATTTTGACACACTTATTCGCCCACCTCTTGCGGTTAGCAATGCCATTACTGCTTCGAAAGTTAGTAGTTCTTGGACTAGCCTTTCACGCATAATAGGTTCAACAACGGATACTATTGTTCAGGTAAGTCCAACATCATCAGGTACACATTCTTACACCTATCAAATAGTAGATGATTTCGGATGTACCCATGACACAACCTTGGATATATTTGTAAAACCGAAACCGAAATCAAACGCAGGAGTTGATTTTACAACTTGTTTACTCAATCAAACTCTAACTCCTATTCCTACTCCCGGAGCAACAGTAGATTCATGGAACTACTTCACTAATCCTATCAGTCACACTTCTACTTTTGACGACTCCTCAATCTATTCCCCTAATGCAACCGTAAGCGATTTTGGAGTATACAGTTATGTGCTACAAGAGCGACTTGATGGTTGCCTTACCTATCCTGATACTGTAAATATCAGTTACGTCCAAGTTCAAAACACTATCAACATATCTGCAGACAAAGACTCCGTTTGTATCCCAGAATCTGTTGTCTTTACCAATAATTCCGATATGACATTTTTCGATAGTATTTATTGGGAGTTTGGTGATGGAGCAATCAGTAACTCACAAGGATCTGCTAGTCATATTTACAACAACTACACGTGTTTTGATGTTAAAGTAACACTAGTCAATGCGTTAGGTTGTAGTGTAGATTCCATTTTTCCTGATATGATTTGTGGATTCCCCACTACTGTGGCCGACTTTACTTACGATCCAGCTGAGAGCATAATACCCAATACGCTCATTAATTTTACAAATCAGTCCAGTGGCGCGAGTACGTTCCTTTGGGATTTTTCCGGACTTGGAAATTCTACTAACCAAGATGACTTTTTTATTTTTCCAAAAACAGATGGAGGAATATATCCAGTAACTCTCTTTGTAAACAACGAAGGTGGATGCACAGATCAAATCACCAAGAACGTAACAATAAAAAACCCTCTGAGTTATTGGGCACCAAATTCATTTACTCCAGATGACGATGGATTGAATGATAAATTCAGGGTAGTTTTCAATAACAATTCTGTAGAAGAATATGAGATTTATATATTTAACCGTTGGGGAGAATTGTTATATAACTCACAAGAAATTGACTTTGAATGGGATGGAACTCATAACGGAGAAGAAGTGCCTAATGGAGTTTACGTTTGGAGGATTATTGGAAAAGAAAAACTATCGACCGAAAGTTTTGAAAAAATTGGACATGTAACACTGACTCGATAAGTTCTTTTGCTACATTTGTTTCTATGAAAATTGGAATAATTGGCGGAGGTGCAGCAGGTTTTTTTTCTGCCATACAAGTAAAGGAAAATCATCCCGATGCTGAAGTAGTTATTTTAGAAAAATCTCAAAAGCTTTTATCAAAAGTTAAAATTTCTGGCGGAGGAAGGTGTAACGTAACCAATGGATGTTCCTCCATTGCTGAGCTTTCGAAGGCTTATCCCAGGGGAGAGAAAAAACTGAAGAAGATTTTTAGTGAGTTTTATACTCAAGATACTATCAAGTGGTTTGAAGATAGAAATGTCCCATTAGTTACGCAAGAGGACAATTGTGTATTCCCGGTTTCGCAGGATTCACAATCGATCATTGATTGCTTCATGAAGGAATCTGAAAGATTGGGCATACAGATTGAAACAGGAAGAATGGTTGAGGAACTCGTTCCGGAACCAGATAGTATAAAAATCTTATTCAGAGGGAATGAACTGGTACATACATTTGATAAAGTAATTGTAGCAACTGGTGGCTCACCTAAAAAGGAAGGCCTGTTATGGCTAGAAAATTTAGGCCACAAAATAGAGACTCCGGTTCCCTCCTTGTTTACTTTCAATATGCCGCAAGAGTCAGTCACCGAGCTTATGGGTATTGTAGTGGAACGAACACTCACCTCTATCCAAGGAACTAAGCTAAAATCTGATGGACCACTTCTTATTACCCACTGGGGAATGAGTGGACCATCCGTTTTAAAGCTTTCAGCATTTGGGGCTAGAATTTTGGCTGAGGCAGGATACAAAGCAAAACTACAAGTAAACTGGGTCAATGTTCAGAGTTATGAAACTGTGATGAGGGAATTAAAAAACATCATTCAGACCGCGGCTAAAAAACAAATACAAAACTATAGAGCTTACCTCCTGCCAGAGAGACTATGGCATTTCTTAATTCACAAAATAGAAATTCCATTGACAAAAAAGTGGAACGAGTTGAGTAAAAAAGAGCTCAATAAATTGTGTAATATCCTCACAAATGATATCTATTCAGTAGAAGGAAAAACAACCTTTAAAGAAGAGTTTGTGACTTGCGGTGGAGTAAGTTTAGATAGCATCAATTTTGCTACAATGGAAAGCAAAGTAGTGCCAAACTTATACTTTGCTGGTGAGGTAATGGATGTAGATGGCATTACAGGTGGCTATAATTTTCAGGCTGCCTGGACTACCGGTTACATTGCAGGAAAATTAAACTAAAACCAAGAGATGTTGAGCTTAAAATCAACACGGATTGTTTATTAAAAAAATCATTTTACTACAAAATGTAAGTAAATGAAAAACTTAATCTTTTAAGAGATTGACCTTTTAAATACACCCTCTATTTTTATCTTTTGTTTGGCCTACGATTTGGCAAATTCTTTTCTGTCTTAGCTCCTTCGCCTCTTTGATTTTTCTCAATTTTAGGTTCTGAAACAGATTTACTTACCGCAACATTAATAACTTTCGTAATTTGCTCTACCCCACCCGATACATGAGTGGCTTTCACAGAAATAATATTGACGCCATTTACTAAAGTTAACAAACCATTAAACGTGTAATTTTGGGAACCTTGATTAGACAGGCTGTAACTGGTTACTTTGGTTCCATTTACCCTGATCTCAAATTTTGAGGTACCGTTGATTCCAGAAACAGAGCCAAAAATCTTGGATTGAGCAACGTTAATTGAAGTAGTATCTCCGCTGGGGTATTCTATCATCAATACTGGTTTTTGAACTTGAGTAGAAGTGATCGAAATTGTCTTTGAATCAGTTCCACATTTATTAGAAACCATAGCAACTACGGTGTTTATTGCACCTATACTCAATGTTACGGTTGATGTAAATGACTGAGTCTTGAAATTATACTTTACAGGTTGAGGCACTCCATTTACTTTAATCGTCAAATCAGAAGCATTGGTCAAGTTTGTAGCAATTCCGGTAACAACAGATCTATTTCCCTGTGCCGTTGATTTACTCGCGGGAGTTAAAATTTGAATTGTTGGTTTAGGACAAGGCAACTCGTAATTTACACCTAATTCTTGAGTATCCACTCCACATTCATTTTCCACTTCAATCCGAATTGTATTCTTGCCTTCTATCAAAATCAGTTTAGCTATAAACTCGGAAGTAGAATTTGAAAAACTAGTAGCTACAACCTTTCCATTTAATAATACTTTAAGTTGACTATTCTCGGTTATTCCTTTTGCAATACCTCTTAAGCTTACTCTATCTGATTTCAAACTAGCTCCATTTTTAGGGAAGTTTATCAAAACCTCTGGCAGTTTACAAGGCTCCTCATACATAAAAGAAACAGACTGTGTGGCTGTTCCGCATTCAGTTGTGGCTGTTACAATAATGGAATTGTTTCCTACTTGGCCAGTCATCGTTGCAGCATATACCTTTGTACTCACATCGTAGGTAAAGTTAACTGGCAACCCATTAAACGTAATCGATAAATCTGATTGTGAAGTGATGTTATTTGCAATACCTGAAAGCTGAATTGTACGTGAACTCAAAGTATTTCTATTACTTGGCGAGGTAATTGAAACGGTTGGTCGTGGACA
>CBFHZD010000020.1:0-9571 GCA_965660305.1 Flavobacteriales bacterium
TTCAACTACTGGATTAAGTATCAATACAACAACAGGAGTAATTGATGTTTCAGCATCCACACCAGGTATGTACATTGTAACTTACACAACACCTGGAACTTGTGTAAATAGTTCAACAGTAAGTGTAACGATCAATGCGTTAGATGATGCCTCGTTTAACTACAGTGCTTCAGCTTATTGTGCTAATGGAGTAGATCCAACACCAACAGTAATAGGAACATTAGGAGGGACATTTACTTCTACTATTGGATTAAATATCAATTCAACAACGGGAGCGATTGATGTTTCAGCATCCACACCTGGAAATTATGTAGTTACTTATACGACCTCAGGAACCTGTGTGAATAGCTCTACAGATTCAATTATGATCAATGCTTCAGACGATGCTTCATTTAGCTACAGTGCAGTTGCTTATTGTATAGATGGTTCTGATCCAACACCAACAGTAACAGGTTTATCAGGCGGAACATTTACTTCTGCTTCTGGATTAAGTATCAATTCAACAACAGGAGCAATTGATGTTTCAGCATCCACACCAGGAACATACAATGTAACTTATACCACGGCAGGGATTTGTCCTAATTCATCAACAGTAAGTGTTTCAATCAATGCATTGGACGATGCATCGTTTAGTTACAATGCTTCATCCTATTGCCAGAATGGATTGGATCCTTCTGCAAATTTAACAGGAACGAATGGAGGAGCGTTTACCTCTACAACAGGACTTGTAATTGATCCAATCACAGGAGCTATTGATTTGTCGGCATCCACACCAGGAACATACACGGTAACTTACACGCTTACCTATGCAGTCTTAGGATTTTGTCCAAACAGCTCTACCGAAACGATAACCATCACACCAGCAGATGATGCTTCATTTAGTTACAATGCGTTAACTTACTGTAAAGATGCAGCTGATCCTACTGCAATCCTAACAGGAGCTCAAGGAGGAACGTTCACTTCCACAGCAGGACTAGTGATAAACGGAACAACAGGAGCGATTGATTTGTCAGCATCAACGCCAGGAGTTTATGCAGTTACTTATACCACTTCAGGTTTATGTGCAAACTCATCCACAGTAAGTGTGAGAATCAACGAAGTAGATGATGCTTCATTTAGTTTCAATGCTTCGGCCTACTGTGTGAATGACATGGACCCACGAGCAGTTATTACTGGAGATAGAGGAGGTGTGTTTACTTCAACAACCGGACTGGTGTTAGATCTAACTAGAGGATCAATTGATTTGTCAGCATCGGTTCCAGGAACTTACGTGGTGACTTATACCACTACAGGTGTATGTCCAAAATCATCCACTGCAAGTGTTACCGTTAATGGTTTGGATGATGCTACCTTTAGCTACAGCAACACAACCTATTACGTTACGGGAGTAGATCCAACTCCAACTATAACAGGTCAGTTAGGCGGAACTTTTTCTTCTACAGCTGGATTGTCATTGGATGCTACTACAGGATTGATAGACTTAAGTGCTTCCTCGTTTGGTGTGTATACGATTACTTATACCACGGCCGGTCCATGTACGAATAGCAGTAGGTTCCAGGTTAGAATCGACCACACGTCTTCTGTGACAGAAAATGATATCTCGTCTAGTGTAACGCTCTACCCAAATCCAGCAAGAGAAGTGTTGTACATCGAAAGTGTGAATATGAATCAGATTTCAAGAGCTACGATGTATGATGCTCAAGGAAGGTTTGTGAGAGACATTAATGTGAATACGATGAATCTTGGAATTCAGATAGATGACTTGGAAGATGCCTTATACCTTGTGATCATTCACACGACAGACAACAAAAAGGTGATAAAGCGATTTATAAAACACTAATTTGTCTGAATCCTACTACCGGATTAGACAAGTTACAGAACTCAGACTTAAAGCTGAACAACGGAATGTTGTTCAGCTTTTTTTTGATACAGTTTATTGAGATAGGAAAGGAATCAGGAGGTGGGAGATAGGAGTGACTGCTAATACGATTTGGATAACCTTTGATTTCAGTGCATCATTCAAGATATAGCATGAATAACATCGCCAATGATTCGTAACCCTGAGTAGGAAGGATTAGTTTTGAGAAAATAAAAAAAACAAAATTAAATCCAGTTCTCTCTTTTATTTTAAAATAAATTTTCTATATTTGCAGTCCGATAAAAACAAGAAAAATGAAGATTAGAGTAGCCAAAAAGATAGTTAAAAATCAAGAGAATTTGAACTACAACAAAGGACAAGTAGAAAAAGCGGTAAAGGTTGTTGAGAAATACAGCAAGAACGCTCCTAAATAATATTAAAGATACATCGCGGGATAGAGCAGTTGGTAGCTCGTTGGGCTCATAACCCAAAGGTCGTCAGTTCGAGTCTGGCTCCCGCTACAAAGAAAAAGTCATCAGCTTTTGCTGATGACTTTTTTTTGTTCTGTATAATTTTGATTAAAACACGCTTGGTCACCTTTGAATAAAAAGATGATACTCTTGAGTTTGTTACTTTGAAAACAGAATACAGGGTTGTTTAGACCAAGTTCTGGCTATTCAAGTTAAACTGAAACTGCTCCCTTAATATGTGGGTGTGGGTCGTAATTCAGTAATTCAAAGTCTTCAAATTTGAAATCAAATATATCTTTGATTTCAGGATTAAGTTTCATTGTAGGCAGTTCTCTTGGTTCTCTTGAGAGTTGAAGTTGAGCTTGTTCTATGTGATTGTTATACAAATGTACATCGCCAAAAGTATGGATAAAATCTCCATATTCTAACTCGCAAACTTGGGCTACCATCATAGTAAACAACGCATAAGAAGCAATGTTAAATGGAACTCCCAAAAAAGTGTCAGCACTTCTTTGGTAGAGTTGGCAAGATAATTTTCCCTTTGTTACATAAAACTGAAAAAAAGCATGGCAGGGAGGAAGTGCGGCCTTCCCGTTAGCCACATTCTCTGAAAATGATTTGCTAGTGTCTGGCATTACGCTTGGGTTCCATGCAGAAACCATAATTCTTCTGCTGTTAGGGTTGTTTTTTATTTGGTCAATGGCTTGGCTAATTTGGTCTATACCATCGCTATTCCAATTTCGCCATTGGTGGCCGTATACTGGCCCCAAATCTCCATTTGTATCAGCCCAAGCATCCCATATTCTTACTTTGTTTTCTTTAAGGTATTCGATGTTTGTATCTCCTTTCAGGAACCAAAGAAGTTCATGTATAATTGATTTGAGGTGCAATTTTTTAGTCGTCACCATAGGGAATCCCTTTGCTAGGTCAAACCTCATTTGGTAACCAAAACAACTGATTGTTCCAGTTCCTGTTCTGTCTCCTTTTTGCTCTCCATTGTCAAGAATATGTTGTAGTAGATCGTGGTATTGTTTCATGTAAATTTCGATTAATTTAATCAAGGTAAAAATAAGAAAATCAACGTCCACATCTTCTATGTTGCACATTTAGTTATCCACTCCTTGTTGAAAAGAACGAATTACTCAAAGAATTTAATGACTTATAAAGAAGTAAAAGGGAAAACCAAAGAGAATAAAAAGAAGTGATGAAGTTTATAATATTGGGTGCTTAATGGGTTTTCTTCAGCTTTCCAGATAATTTGGAATCGTTCAGGATAAACTTCTCGCCAGAAACCTTATTGCATAAAAAAACCTACCATAAAAATGATAGGTTTTCTTACTACTGTGGGCCCACCAGGGCTCGAACCTGGGACTTTCTGATTATGAGTCAGATACTCTAACCAACTGAGTTATAGGCCCTGCTACTATTTTTTACCCTAGTAACGTACTTCCTTTGTAAGGAAAGTCTGCGAATTTAAAAGGACTTTAGCCCTTTTCCAAATTTTAATCTATATTTATTCCGAATCTTTTGTTTCCTTTTCCATGGGTTTGAGGGTGACAAAAAACTTTGTACCGACATTAATTTCACTCTCAACTGTTAAAGAGCCACCGTTTAGCTCTATCATCTGCTTAATCATATAAAGACCAATACCCATGCCGCTGGTTTGGTCATTCTCGTTTACTCGTTCAAATATAGAAAACACTTTATCTAAATCTTTTTCGGTGTCAAAGCCAATGCCGTTGTCTTCAAAAATTAGATGAGTCTGTCCATTTTCTTTATAGGCGGAAAGTCGAATTACAGTCTGTTGGTTTTTTTGACCATATTTTATCGAATTACTGATCATGTTGTAAAAAATACTTTCAAGAATAGATGGGTTATATAAAATCGATTGTGTACGGAAATCAATCATGAATTTCACATCATTTTCTTTTATGAGTATGAGTAAAGATCGTTTTACAAGTTCGAAAATCTCCTCGAAATTTAACTGCTCTACGTTCTTCTTGTTAGCTTGTATTTGTTTGATCGTATTAAGAGTAGTCTTTATTTTATCCTCGAGTAATAAGGCGGAATTCATCAACATCTTTCGAATTTCTGTTTGTTCTTCTCCTGATTCTTCCTCCATGATTTCAATCAGTCCTTTGATGTTATTGATGGGGTTTTTTAAATCATGAGAAAGAGAGTAAGAAAATTGCTCAATGTGCTGGTTTTGAACAGTAAGAGCATAAGTTTTTTCATCAACCAGCCTTTGTAATATTCTTTTTTGGTTTTTTAGTCGCCAGATTCTTACCAAGTAAAAAATAGAAATAACAAGCCCAATTACACCGAGAAGAAGATAGACAAACATGATGGTTTGCCAAAAGGGTGGTTTTACAATAAACGTTATCTTGAGATTTTCTAAAGTTGTTTCATTTATTGGGTCATATGTTCTTACTCTGAACGTGTATTGACCCTCCGAAAGTCCATTGTAAGAGACAGAATTACTAAGAGTCGGTTTTGACCAATGCTCGTTCTCGCCACTTAGGGCATATTGGTAATAAATTTTATCTTTAAAACTGATGGCCTGAAAATTGAATTCAATTGGAAAATCATTGCTTTTGATTTCAAAATTTGTATCCATTTCTATGGGGATTCCCTTTACCATCACTTGGGTGATGGAAAGATTGGACACCTTCTTTTTTTCTGACTTTAAATCAAAATACTTGTGCAAGCCTAAATTAGATACTGCAAAAAGAGATTTCCCATTTTTTATCACAAAGGGTAAGAAATTTGGAGTGTCAAAATACCGTTCGCCAAAAAAAGAATAGCTGTTTTGAACTAAATCATATTGAATGATTCCATTCTTAGCGGCAATCCATAAAAGGTCTCCAATTTGAACACTGTGTGCAATGCAAGTATCAGGTAATTTTCGGCTTTCGTTAAACCCTATCAGTTCTTTTGTTTTACTATTCCATTGAAATAAACCACTGGAAGTAGTGCTCAACCATAAACGAGATGAATCGGCATTAGATAAATGAACAAAGTTATGTTCTGTAGCTTGTTTTGTTTGATTAAAAATGGAAGAAAATCCTGAATGCTTGAGTACGTAGATGTTTTCTTTTCCTAGCAGATATAACTGATCATCCAGTTTTTGAATACTATTTATAGAAAAATTTTCAAGCCCATCAAAGGGGACAAACTTGTAATATTTCTCATTGTATTTAAACAGTTTATTGTTAGCGATAATGATCAAATTCCCATTGGGTAACTGGGCTATATCGGTTACTTTTCTGTTCGAAAGTTCTTGAAAAGCATATTCTGTTTTGGTCTTGGAAAAATAGAGGTACATGCCATTGTCCGTTCCAAAATAAATTTGCTCCTCATGCTCAACAAATGCACAATTCAGTTTTTTAGAATTTGTTTGGTATAATTCTGAGAATTGTGGTGTGCCGTTTTCAAATTTTGCTTTCACAATGGAATTATCATGCGTGAGAATGTGTGTTTCAGCGTCTTGCTTACTCACATGATTAAGCTTGCTTCTGTTGTTCCAATTGTACAAGGAGAAATTTTGGATGGGTAAATTGAACAATCCATTTTTTTTAGTTCCAATCCAAAGTATCTTTTCTTTATCGATAAAGGCATCAAGGATCATATCTTTTTTCAATCCATTTCTCCAGTCAATTTTGGATATTTTTTCACCAACTAATTCAATTGAATTATAATCCTTTACCTTACTTTTGATTGAATTGAATCCAATAAAATGGCCGAGCGAGGAATTCTGTCTGCTGATTCGAACGTATAATTAGGAAGTAATTTAGAAATGGAAGAATTGGAGTGGGTAATGAATAAATTGTTGTTCTCATCTACCCATATTTTCTCAATACTATTTTCACTAAGTCCGTTGAAAGAGTTGTAATTAACAAAACTGTTTCCGTCAAATCTGGAAAGTCCTTTGTCCGTTCCAATCCATAAGTATCCTTTATGATCTTGGTTTATTGATGTTATTTTATTACTAGGTAGTCCATTAAGCTTGGTGAAAGAATTAAACTTATACTCCTGACTATGAATAGAAGAGTAAGCCAGGAAAACAGCTCCAAATAAAAATATTATGTGTTTATAATTCCTCAAGTGACAAATTTAAAGGTTAAAATGAGAAAGTTGACTGAAAAATGAAATTTCTTGGTGGCATTACCCAGCCAGGTCTAGTCTGGTATTCAGTATTCAGAAGGTTATTACAAACAAAACTTAGTTTTACTGTTGATGAGTGTTTATATCCCACTCTCACATCTATAATTTCAGTGTTTTTTGGCTGTGTTCTTCTGTATTCTTCCAGTCCTCCCAAAAAGGTGTTTCCACTAAATATTCCAAGAATATGAAATGATTCATCGATGTTATACACAAAGCTATTAAACCGAAAACTTCCACCAATACTTATTCTTTTGTAATCCAATTGCATGTCAATTTTTAAAAGATGGTTGAAGCGATATTTTAAGTTGTTGCTTACAGAATCGGAGTTTAAATCTAGATTTCTATCATAAGTATAATTGGTAGTTAACGAAGAAAATGTACTGAGATAAGATGAGTCTGGATCAATTGGTTTTGGATTCATAAACGTGTAACCAGCTAGTATTTTTACACCTACTTTTCCAATGTTTCCTTTACCTGCCACCGTTAAATCTAGCCCTGTTATTCTGGCTTTGTTTACATTTCGTGAAGAAGCACCAAATTCATTAATGCTACCAGTGGGCTTTTGCTGGAAGTTTGTGGTGTCAAAAAATCCAAAGGTGTATTCTGTCATGTTTTGGTATTCATTGATAAAACCAGCAATATCTATGTATCCTTTCCATTTTTTTATCTTGAAACCTTGCTTGACACCAATTTCAGCACTCCACCCTTTTTCAGGAGTTAATTCTGGATTAGGAAATACAGAGAGAGAGCCCAAGGAAGTACTTGCGAATTTTTCTGCCACAGAAGGAAAACGGTATCCTTGACCAATGGATGACCGAATGAATGTAGCTTTCGCAATTTGGTAGTTTATCCCCATTCTCGCTATTGGAATTATTGGCTCTTTTTCTTTGTTTAACTGATAGTATTCAGCTCTTAATCCAGCAGAAACTGTTAGTTTCTTCCATAGAACTTTATCTAGTTGGGTGTACGCAGCCAAATTCATTGACTCGTGGTTCCCGTACAAAGTAGAGTTTACGAATGTTTTAATCATTGTGGCTCCTGAGGTGAGTGTGAAGTTTGTATCAATTATCTTTTTAAATTGATATTCACCAAAATAGAGGTTCGAGGTTGACGATTGGCTCGGGTCTACTTGGTTGTTATTATCTGTATTAAACCACCTAGTTTTTAGAGTATGTTTGTCGCCATTTTTGGCAAAATATTCGATGTATGGATCTATGTTGAATCTATTATTTAGTCCAGAAGAATTAGTTCCTGGCGATGGAGTAAGAACACTGTCTTTTTCTTTCCAAACAAAAAATAAATCCACATCACTCAGCTGTGCATTTGAATTTATTCCGTAAAAAAGGCCTTTTACTTTTTTGTGCTGAAACTTAGTGTTGATATTCAATCTTCCTCGGGTTTCTTTTTCCCCAATCCTAAAACTTTGGTCGTTAAAAAAATTACCACCCACAACTAAATCAAAATGCTTGGTGACTTGTCTAGAATGAAAGAAACTGGTTCCTTGCATTCCTCTGTATCCATCCCACCATTTTAAATCTCTTTTGCGGAAAGGCTTATCATACATTCCAGCCACAAAATTCACCTCTGTTTTTGGTGTTGAAGTAGGGTATTGGGTTCTTACATTGATAACTCCGTTCAAGGCAGAAGAACCATACAATACGGACGAAGCTCCCTTAAGCACTTCTATTTGGTTGATGCCCTCCAAGGGAAGATAATTCCATTTGATATCACCAGCATCACCTGCTAGCATAGGAATTCCATCGAGCATAACCAAAACTCTGCTGCCTGCTCCATAGCTAAATCCTGCACCACCTCTTATGCTTATTTGTTCCTCCTGAGTATGCACTCCAGGAATTTGTGTTACAATGTCTCTGGGGTTAGTTGTGATTCTTTCTTTTATTATCTCTGATTCGATTACAGTGGACGAAACAGTTTCATCAGTAATTTTATGTTCATATTTTTTAGCCGAAATGGTATATTCTTTTAAACTGATATCTGAGGGATCCAAAGGAATTATAGATAGACGATTCTCACCAGCCACTATAATTTTATCAAATTTAGCGGACACATAACCCACAGAAGAAACTTCAACCGAAAATGTATCGGCCAAAATTTGCTTGAAAAGATAGTCTCCTTTTGCATCCGTGTTGGTAAAGTAATAGATTGAATCCCCTTTTGATAGGGTAAGTTGAGCAAAAGGAATAGTTCCTTTAGTTATGCGGTCAGTCACTTTTCCGCTGAAGTTCCCTTTGCCCTTTTGGCCATATGATAGGCTAAAAAGAAAGCAAAATAAATAGGGGATAGCTTTTTGCATTAGTTTGGGTTTAGTTAAAAGTAATAATTTTGACACAATTCCTAATTATTTACTTATTTTTAAGCATCTAACTGAATAAAATTGAATAAAACTGAATTGAAATTTGCAATGGCTCTCACCTTGTTGGAAGGTGTAGGAAATATAAATGCTAAAAAACTATTGGCTTATTGTGGTAGTTTCCAGGCAGTTTTTCAATCTAATAAATTTAAGCTTTCAAAAATCCCTGGAATTGGCGAAGTTCTGAGCTCAGGTATAGCCAAACAATTAAAGAACGAGGACATCATGTTCAGAGTGGACCAAGAAATAGAGTTTATTGAGAAAAATGAAATCAAAACCTTTTTGATTACTGATGCCAATTATCCGTTAAATCTGAAACAGTGCGAGGATTCTCCCATAGTGTTGTACGGAAAAGGAAATATTAATTTTGCTACTCACAAAACAATGGCAATTGTAGGAACTCGAAAAGTAACGCAAAGAGGTAAGGATTTTTGCGAAAATTTATTGAATGATTTACAGCCTCATAATCCACTTGTGGTGAGTGGATTGGCTTATGGTGTTGATATTTGCGCACATAAAAAGTGTGTAGATTTTGACATACCTACTGTCGGGGTTTTGGCCCATGGATTGGATAGGTTGTATCCTGAAATTCATCGGGCAACAGCCAATAAAATGATGAAAAAGGGTGGGTTGCTCACAGAGTTTATGAGTGGTACAAATCCCGATAGAGAAAATTTTCCGAAACGAAATAGAATCATTGCGGGTTTG
>CBFHZD010000020.1:9668-12005 GCA_965660305.1 Flavobacteriales bacterium
ACCGAGATGTGTTTGCAGTTCCGGGTCGCGTTACCGACCAATATTCGGAGGGATGCAATTATTTAATAAAAATAAACAAAGCTCATTTGCTCAATTCGGTTGCGGATATTGTGTATTTGATGAATTGGGAACTCCATATTTCACAAAAACCTAAAACCATTCAAAAACAATTGTTTATTGATTTGCCTGAGGATGAAAAATTAATTTATGATTTTCTTTCTGAAGAAACGTCTATTTCTATGGATGAATTGAGCGTAAAAACTAAACTTGCAACGAGTGTGTTGGCAGTTGGTTTGTTGCAGTTAGAGTTTAAGGGTTTGGTAAAAGCTTTGCCGGGGAGTTCGTTTATTTTGAGCTAGGTATAGTTATTTAGCCTCTTGTCAGTTTTTTTGATACTCTTTTTTTTTTAATAGTGTATCTATACTCTGATTAATAAAAAAGATCACTGGTTAATTCATTGTCTGTAATTGTCAAATAATCAAAACAATAAAAAAAGTCGCAACTCATTTTCTGAATTGCGACTTTAATATTTTGTTATACTCGATAGGATTTTTGTTTTGCCGCAGCAAATTCAAAGAACATTGAGAATGAAAGATTAATAAAAATTAAACATGAATAGCTCTATCCTCAGTTGCGGCTAAAGCAGCTTCTTTCACAGCCTCGGCATACGTTGGATGCGCGTGTGAGAATCTTGCTATGTCTTCCGCACTTGCCCGGTATTCCATAGCTACAACTGCTTCTGCAATTAAATCTGCAACTCTAGGTCCTATCATATGAACTCCCAAGACTTCATCCGTTTCTTTATCAGCCAATATTTTTACAAATCCCTGAATATCCATACTAGCTCTAGCTCTTCCTAGGGCTTTCATAGGAAATTGTCCTGCTTTGTATTCTATACCTGCCTCTTTCAATTGCTCTTCCGTTTGTCCCACAGCTGCCACTTCTGGCCATGTGTAAACTACTCCAGGGATTAAGTTATAGTTGATGTGAGGTTTTTGTCCAGCCATTGTTTCAGCTACAAAAACACCTTCTTCTTCAGCTTTGTGAGCCAACATAGCGCCTTTTATTACATCTCCAATTGCGTAAATACCAGGAACATTAGTTTGTAAGTGTCCATCTACTTCCACACGCCCTCTGTCGTCTGTAGGAATCCCCACATTTTCCAATCTTAGTCCTTCTGTGTAAGCTTTTCTTCCTACAGAGACTAAACAATAATCGCCTTCAAAAGTTACTTCTTCTCCTTTTTTGTTGTCTGCAGTTACCACTACCGACTTTCCTTTATTCACAACGCTCTTCACTTTGTGGTTAAAGTTGAATTTAAATCCTTCTTTTTTCAAAGCTCTCATCAAATCTTTTCCTAAGGCTTTGTCCATTGTTGGGATAATCGAATCCATGAACTCTACCACTGAAACCTCAGTACCAAGTCTTGCATACACTTGACCAAGCTCCAATCCAATAACTCCACCTCCAATCACAATCATTTTCTTAGGAATTTCTTTCAGTTCCAAAGCTTCCGTTGAAGTGATAATTCGTTTTTTATCTGGTTCCATTCCGGGGAAATAATTCGGTTTACTTCCTGTTGCGATAATTACTTTGTCCGTAGAGATTGTTTTTTCTTTTCCATCTTTTGTGATTTTAATGGTGTTTTTGTCCACGAATGATCCCATTCCGTGCAATACATCAATCTTATTTTTATCCATCAAAAAATCAATTCCAGAACAAGTCTGAGCAACCACTTCGGCTTTTCTCTTAATCATTTGCTCAAGATTAGGGTTCACAGTTCCTTTGATGTCAATCCCATGTTTTGTGAAATTATGAGTTGCCTCATGGTAGTGATGCGAAGAATCCAACATAGCCTTTGAAGGAATACATCCTACATTAAGGCAAGTTCCGCCTAAGGTATCGTATTTTTCAACAATTGCAGTTTTCATTCCAAGTTGAGCACATCTTATTGCTGCCACATAACCGCCAGGTCCCGAACCTATTACTACTACATCGTATTTACTCATTGATCTGTTTTTTTATATTTTGATACTGTAAAATTATGCAATGTTTCGGACAATAGAAATTATATAGGTTAAAATCATTTTTCTATTTATTTTCACCTTGTTATTCCTGCAAATGCATTGACCTCATTCATCAGGTTGTTTTCTTGTCGAATAACAAGGTTGATTCATTTTATATTCCCATATTGTTAGGAATGGCAAAAAAGTATTTTAAGAAATACTACTTTCGTTTTATGATTGAATTGAGAGGAATAAAAAACATTATTTTTGATTTGGGAGGCGTAATTCTCAATATTGATTATCAATTAACCATTAATGAATTTAAAAAACT
>CBFHZD010000020.1:12342-13006 GCA_965660305.1 Flavobacteriales bacterium
AAAAGAAAACCAGATTTTGAGTCTTTTAAAGCTATCCTTGAGGCAAATCATTTGAACGAAAACGAAACTTTATTCGTGGATGATTCTATTCAACATATCGAATCGGCTAAATTAATTGGGATTCACACTCTCTTAATCGAAGAAAAACAGATAACTGAAATTTTCATTTAAGCCTATACAGAAACCTCCCGAAATTGTTTGTCTAATGAGGGAATTAGTTATATTTTTGAGCATGTTTAATGAAAATTTAGCTACTCCTTATTATGCAGTCGCATTTTCTTCGGTTCGTACCAATGAAAACACAGGCTATTTGGAAATGGATGAATTAGTCTATGCAGAAGTAGAAAATGTGCCAGGATATATAAGGCATGAAGGAACCAGACAAGCAGACGGTTTTGGGATTCATATTTCTTATTGGAAGGATCTTGAATCTATTGAAAATTGGAGAGAGAATTCCCTGCACAAGCAAGCTAAGAAAATGGGACAGGAGAAGTGGTATGAAAGTTTTAAAACAAGAATTTGTAAAGTAGAAAAAGAATATTAGAATTATGGCAGATATTTTAGAACAAGGAAAAGTAACTAGTAACATAGATAATGGAATTGCAACCATTGAGTTTTTTCACCCATTAAGTAATTCGCTTCCAGGTAAGCTTTTGGCTGAATT
>CBFHZD010000020.1:13421-45711 GCA_965660305.1 Flavobacteriales bacterium
AGACAAAAAGGATTGTACACAGAAGTGTATGAAAATGTGGAGGAAATGGACAAAGGAATAGAGGAATTGGCTATAAAATTGTCGAAATCTAACCCTGAGGCAATGCGTTTGTTGAAACAAATTTTTTGGAAAGGAACTGAAAACTGGGATGAATTATTAAAAGAAAGGGCGGCTATGAGTGGCGAGCTTGTGCTTTCTGATTTTACGAAAAACGCCATTAACAAATTTAAAAACAACTAAGTTTTAAATTCTATAACAATGAGAGCTGAGATACTTGAAAACCTAACAAATCTTCTCCAAAATGAAGATGTGAATGCGGTAAACGCTGCTGCAAATGATGCAATTAGAACTTACAGAAGTTTGCTGTCTGATGAGCAATTTCGTGCAAAGCCTCCGGAAGAAGAACAAACCGAAGAAGAGCTTGCGAATATTTTGGAAGACAGAAAAATGGATACCAAAATTGAAGAGTTAATTGTTGAATTCAAGGAACGTAGAAAAGCTTTTAGAAAGAAAAAGGAGGAAGAGGAAAAAGTGAATTTAATAGCCAAGAAAGCTATTCTTGTAGAATTTAAAGACCTGGTTGAGAATGAAGAAAACATCGGTGCAGCTTTTGCTAAGAAAAAAGAAATTCAGGATAGATGGAAAGAGCTAGGTAACGTTCCCAAAGATAAGTTTGAAGACATTCAGTCTGAGTATAGTAAACTGAATGATTTTTTTAATTATAACATTAATATCTATAAAGAAATTCAAGAGCACGATCTCAAGAGAAATTATTCGTTGAAGAATAAAATTATTTTTGACCTGAATGCTCTTAAAGAAGAGAAGTCTATTAAAAAGACTCAGTCTGCTTTGAACGAAATGTTGACTCAGTGGGATGAAATAGGACCTACCTTTCAGGAAAAATGGGAAGAATTAAAAGAACAATTTTGGGGATCTGTAAATGAATTGAGAACCAAAATAAAAGCTCATTACATTGCTCAAGCAGAGAAATTAGAGAAAAACCTGGAAGTTAAGCTTGAATTGATTGAGAAATCCAAAGAATTAACGACTTTGAGTTTTGACACGATCAAAGAATGGAATGCTGCGACAGAAAAAGCCATTGCACTCCAAGACGAGTGGAAAAAAACAGGAGCGGTTTCCAAAGAAAAAAACAAGGAGGTTTGGGCTGAGTTTAGAGGGAACTTTGATGTGTTTTTTGGCAAGAAAAATGAGTATTTCAAAGCATTGAAAAAAGACAGTGCCAAAAACTTGAACAAAAAGAAAGAAATCGTTGCGAAAGCGGAGGAGATGAAACATTCTGACGATTGGAAAAATACAACCATTGAGCTAAAAAGGTTACAAGGTCAGTGGAAAGAAATTGGTCATACAGGAAAAGGTGAGCAAAAAGTATGGGAACAGTTCCGGGCAGCTTGCGACTTCTTTTTTAATAATAAAAAAGAATATTTTGCCAATAGAGAATCCATTGAAACCGAAAACATGCTCAAGAAAAAAGAGGTGATAAAAGAAATCACTTCCTTTAAGTTACCGGAGAATTCAAATGAAGCCATCCAGAGATTAAAAGAATTTTCGTCTCAATTTTTGGGAATCGGAAATGTGCCGTTCAAACAAAAAGATGAGATTTATAATGAGTACAAGTCTGCATTGGATAAGCATTACGATGCTTTGAAATTGGATAGAAAAGAAAAAACCAGAATAAATTATAAGAATAAACTGGATGGGATGGTTAAAAAGGGCAACTCTGGAACCATCAATAAAGAGAAGGATTACCTGAAAAGGAAGCTTACTAATTTGAATAACGAAATAGGGCAGTACGAAAATAACATTGGTTTCTTTGGAATGTCCAAAGGAGCCGAGAAAATGAAAGCAGATATCCAAAAGAAAATTGATAAGAACAGACAAGAAATTGAGGTTATTCGTCAGAAACTAAAGCTGATTAAAGATGTTTAATTGGACTACCGTTTTTTTTGCTCTATTATTAATAGGAATGAGTGGCTGCGATTCTGCTTCCCATGAAGTTGATTCTGAAGCTGAGGTGTATCAAGAGGATTTACACAAAGACTTTTCTGTAAATTGGATAGAGGGTGAATGGAGAGACACTACTTTGTTCAACGGCAAAGTTACTTTTGCGGAAAACTGGATAAAAAATAATGGAGAATCTTTTTCTGGCCAGAAATTTCAAATTTCTAATGGAACCCAGTCTAGCCCAACAGAATTAGGTTTGGTTAAAACCGATGGGGTTTATTACTATTCAATTATAGAAGAAGAGAGATTGACGACATTTGTTCAAGACTCATTGGGAGAGCAATTTATTAGCTTTGTAAATACCACAGAGGAATTTCCTTCGAACCTCAGTTATGAGCTCCAAGGAAGGGTTCTGTTAATTTCTTTTTCAGGAATGGCAAATGGAGTTTTTCGTAAAGCAGCTTTTAATGCCGTAAAAATTGACATAGATTGATGCTGTTAAAAGAGTTTTTTTTGTTTGTTTACCTGAAGACTCTAACAGAGAATAATTAAACCTATTTTAATTATTATATAAAAACAGTTTTTGTTGCCCCAGGTTGAGATAGATTGTTTTGAAATCAACTTTTCATCTTGATGCTCGAGAAAGAATTCTACCGAGAATTGTGTCTCAAATATTTTTTGAATCTTTGAAAGATGTTACTCTGTATGATTATCTAAGCTTAAGAAAATCAATTCTCTAGCCAAAGGCGAAAAAAACAAAGGAAATTTTGTTTATAACGTTAAGTAACTCTATATTTGTGGAATATATTTGATTAACTATGAAAAAAAACGTATTTAAAGTAGCAGCAATCTTTGCAGTATTGTGCGCTTTCACAAAACCTTCTGATGTGTTGGCACAACAGGACGCGCAGTACTCCATGTACATGTTTAACCCTCTTGCAGTGAATCCGGCCTATGCTGGTAGTCGAGAAGCTTTGAGTGTTACGGTTCTTGGAAGGAATCAGTGGATGAACATAGATGGTGCTCCAACGACTGGAACTTTATCTATCCATACGCCTCTGAAATTTGAGGCTGTTTCATTAGGGCTCTCTGTTATACAAGATGAAATTGGAGCAACACAGTCAACAGGTGTATATGCTGATTTATCATATAGGTTTCAAGTTTCTAAGAAAAGTAAGTTGGCTTTTGGATTAAAAGGAGGTGCAGATATTTTTTCAGCTGATTTTTCTAAACTATCAGTTAAAGATCAAAGTGATGAACAATTTTTTACCCCTATTCAGAATGAGGTGTTGCCAAACTTTGGTTTAGGGATATACCTTCATTCAGACGACTACTATGTTGGTTTAAGTGTTCCTAAATTGATCAATAATGAGTTCGGGAGTTCAACAGTAAATGATTTGGTGTCGACACAAGAAAGGCATTTCTTTTTGACTGCAGGGAAAACGTTCAAAGTTAATAGTGTTTTTGAAGTAGTTCCTTCTTTCATGATTAAAGGTGCTGAGAATAGTTATTTAGCACTAGACTTGAATGTTAATTTCATGTTCTATGATAAGCTTTGGATAGGAGGCGGTTACCGATTAGGTGACTCTTTTATCGGAAACATCGTTTATCATTTTACCCCTAAATTTCGAGTTGGATATGCTTATGATTACACAACTTCAGAATTGAGTGATTTTAATGCAGGTTCACATGAGATCATGTTAAATTATGATCTCGACTTCTTGGGTAAAGGATTTAAGTCTCCTAGAAGATTTTAAAAAAAAGAATAATCCAAAAATTTTAATACTTATTTAATTTAATCATCATGTTTAAGAATTTTACTTTCAAATTACTTTTGGCTTTAATAGTATGCTCATTGAGCTCGTCATTATATGCTCAAGGATTAAAAGAGAGATCTGCTAATAAAAAGTACGAAGTTTTGTCTTTCTTCGAGGCCGCAGAAATGTACTCGGAATTAGCTAAGAAGAAAGATGCTAGTGCTCATCAAATAAGAAGAGCTGCTGAGAGTTACAGATATACGGGAAACTCTGTTCAATCCGAAAAATGGTACAGTAAACTATACAAGCATAATGGCAGAGTTGCGGAAGATTTATATCATTACGCACAAATGTTGAAAATGAATGAAAAGTACACTGAAGCTGGAAAAGTTATGGCAGAATACTCGGCAAAAAGGCCAAGCCATAAAGGTGCTAAGGCCCATGTGGATAATCCAAGCTATTTCGAAGAACTCAAATCTACACCGAGTAAATATGCAATTGCTGCATTCAATGTGAATTCTATTTCTTCTGATTTTGCTCCAACTTATTACACGGTAAATGGAGAGTCTAGTTTGGTGTTTGCATCAGCAAGAACTACAAATAGTTCATTGTTGAATAATAAATCACAATGGGATGGGTCTAACTTTCTAGACACCTACATAGCTCAGCTTGGAGGAGATGGAGAGAATGTAGAGGTAGAGAGATTTAACCACGGAACAAGATCAAAGTATCATGAAGGGCCAATTTCTTTTAGTAACAACGGTTCTGTTATGTACGTAACACGAAGTAACTACCTAAACAAAAAGAAAGGGAGAGATTCAGTTAGAATCAATAACCTTAAAATTTACATTTCGACAAAAGATGAGAATGGAGCATGGGGTAAATTAACCGACTTTGAGTATAACAGTGACTCCTATTCCGTAGGTCATGCTTCAGTTACAGAAGATGGTAAAACAATGTATTTTGTTTCTGATATGCCAGGTTCAAAAGGTGAAACAGATATTTGGGTGAGTACAATGAATGATTCCGTATGGTCAAAACCAAAGAACTTAAAATCTCTAAACACAGAAGGAAAAGAAATGTTCCCATTTATATCTTCAAATGGATCACTTTACTTCTCAACTGATGGTTTATTAGGTTTAGGAGGTCAAGATATTTTCAAAGCTGAATCAAACGGGAACGGAGATTTTATGGAGCCAGAAAATATGAAGTTTCCTTTGAATACAAACCACGATGATTTTGGATTTATCACAAACTATGACGAGACAGAGGGATATTTTTCATCGGACAGAAATGGAATGACTTCTAAGGGAAGTGATGATATCTATAGGTTTAAATTGAATAAACCTTCAGGTGATAAGAAGAAAAAAGTAATGCTTGGAGAATGCAGTTTGGTTGGAACTATAACTGATTCAAAAACCAACGAACCAATTGAAGGGGTAAGTGTCAAGCTGAGAGATAGAATTACTGGAGAGGTAAATGAATTCATCACCGATAATAACGGAAGATTTGTAAACCTTTTGACTGGTAAACAATGTCCTGGTTACAAAATGGATTGTGATGTAATTATTCAAAAAAAGGATTATATGTCAAAAACCGTTCAATTTACAAAAGAATTTACTGAGGTTGGTGAAGTAAATTTGAATGAGTACATTGACACGAAACTTCAATCAGTAAAAGTTGGAACAGAGATTGCTGAATTATGTTCTATAGAAGACGTTTTATATGATCTTAATAAGTCGAATATTAGACCAGATGCAGCATTAGAACTAGACAAGCTTGTGGCATGTATGAAAGCGAACCCTTTCATGAGAGTAGAAATTGGCTCACATACAGACTGTAGGGCTTCCGAGGCTTACAATATGAAATTGTCAAATGACAGAGCAAAGTCAGCTAGAGATTATGTAGTTTCAAAGGGAATCAGCTCTGATAGAATTTTTGGTAAGGGATACGGAGAATCTAAATTGTTAAACGATTGTGGATGTGAAATAAATGCGGGTTCTGATTGTTCAGAGAAGCAACACCAAATGAATCGAAGAACGGAATTTAGAATTGTATCGGGATCTTAATATTCTTAAAGCAAAACGTTAATTATATATGAATTGCAGCCCTGATAGTAATTACTATCAGGGCTTTTTTATGAATGATTTAAAAGAAATATCGGTAAGAAAAACCAAGGATGGTTCCACAACCCTTCATGTTCAGGGAATGAATGAGACCTATCATTCATCCCATGGTGCAATGCAAGAGGCTGTTCATGTGTTTGTGGAAAATGGTTTAAAGCTACTATCTAAACCGAGTATTAAAGTTCTTGAAGTAGGTTTTGGCACTGGTTTGAATGCCTTACTTGCAAGTAGTTTTGCTTTGAGCGAAAAGCAGGTAATTGATTACATTGGTCTTGAAACTCTGCCTTTGAATTTTGAGATGATTTCAAAATTAAATTATTTAGATTTTGATTATAATTTAAAACATTCAGGTTTTGATGAGATTCATTCTTGTGAATGGGAAAAGCGAGTAGAAATTAATGATTATTTCACCCTAAAGAAGCTACAGATAAGTGTTCAGGAATACAAGCCCGAAGAAAGTTTCGATATTATATTTTATGATGCTTTTGGTCCACGCGCTCAAGGAGAAATGTGGGAAAAGGCTATTTTTGATACATTATATAATAGTTTAAATCCCAATGGGCTGTTGGTAACTTATTGTGCTATGGGTCAATTTAAAAGAGACTTAAAAGCTGTTGGATTTAGTGTTAAAAATGTACCTGGTCCTCCGGGTAAGAGAGAAATGACAATTGCCATTAAGGAATAGAATGTGTAACAATTATTACTTAATGAATCTAAAACAATAATTACTTTTGAATATGTTAAAAAAGGGTACGAAACTTTATAGTATTTTAAAAAGAAAATGTCCGCATTGTCAAGAAGGAGAATTTTTCGTCTCTGGACCTTATGATTTTAAAAATTTGGGAAAGGTTCATGATAGTTGTTCAGTTTGCAATGAATCATTTTCAAAGGAGCCTGGCTTTTATTACGGTGCGATGTATGTTTCTTATGGTTTAGGAGTTGCAGTTTTTGTTGCAGTGTTTATCTTAACTTATATACTCTATCCCAATCCAAGTGCGTTTGAATACATTTTGTTGATAGGTATAGCAATGGTTGTACTGGGGCCTTTTTTGTATTCATTGTCCAAAATTATTTGGGCAAATTTATTTATGTCATATAAAAACAAATAATTATGTTAAAAAGAATAATTTATTTAGCCTTGGTTTTAGGCTCTGTAACCATGTTGTCATGTTCTAACAGTTCTAAGATGGATAATCAGCAATCGCAAGCCAAAGGGACAGTTGCAAAGGATTTATCGGTAGTTGATTTTAAATCTAAAATATCGGAAGAAACTATTATTTTAGACGTAAGAAGGTCTGTAGAATTTGAGGCAGGACATTTGGTAAACGCTGTAAATATTGATTACTTTTCGCCTAATTTCATAAATGAAGTAGAAAAGTTAGATAAAACAAAAAAGCTTTTGATTTATTGTGCTTCTGGAGGAAGATCTGCTGGTGCTATGAAGAAACTAAGTAACTCTGGATATTCTGAAATGTACAATATGCTTGGTGGATTTGGAGCATGGAAACGAGCAAATTTTGAGTATGTCAAGTAATAAATCAAGTAACTCAAACCAATTTTTTTTAATAGCTATGCTTGCGTTTTTGGGTTTAGCTCCAATTGGTGAACCTCACTTGTTTGGAAAGATTAAGTGGATTGCTGGAGGTGCTGTAGGAATGAAACCTTTGGATTGGTTTGATTTCGTTATGCACGGAGGTTCTCTTCTTCTTGCAGTTTTACTTATCCTTAGGATTCTTTATGTTTCATTCTCAAAATCTAGTAAATAGTTGTGCGGTGTTCATAAATTGAAACACAAAGCTAGTTAAAGTCCCATTGAAGTTGATTTTTTCAGTATATTTGCTTCTTATCTTTAGGGCATGAAAAACATTCAAATGGTTGACCTACTTGGTCAATATGAAAAAATAAAATCAGGTATTGATGAGGCGATTCTAAATGTGGTAGAGTCATCTAAGTACATCAATGGACCGGAAGTAAAAAGTTTTCAGAAAGAATTGGGGGAATACTTGGGAGTAAATCATGTAATCCCATGCGCAAATGGTACAGATGCATTACAGATTGCTATGATGGCTTTGGATTTAAAGCCAGGAGATGAAGTAATTACAGCTAATTTTACCTATGTTGCTACGGTAGAAGTGATAGGATTGTTGAATTTAACTCCAGTTTTGGTCGAAGTAGATCCTGATACATTTAACATTGACACAGTGGCCTTAGAAAAGGCCATTACTCCCAGAACTAAAGCAATCGTACCTGTTCATTTATATGGCCAATGTGCCAATATGGAGGAGGTGATGAGAATTGCAAACAAACACAACTTATTTGTGATTGAAGATACGGCTCAAGCTATCGGTGCCGAATATACCTTCTCAAACGGAACAACCCAAAAAGCAGGAACAATAGGTCATGTCGGAACTACTTCATTTTTTCCTTCCAAAAATTTAGGTTGTTACGGAGATGGTGGGGCTATGTTTACGAACAATGAAGAGCTGGCCAAGAAACTCCAGATGATTGCAAATCATGGACAGAGTACCCAATACTATCACGATGAAATAGGTGTTAATTCCAGATTGGATAGTATTCAAGCAGCTGTGTTGAGGCAAAAACTTCCTCATTTAGACACTTACATAAAGAATAGGAATAGAGCTGCAGAGTACTATGATCGTTCTTTTTCTAATACGGAGTGGTTGACTATCCCGGTAAGGGATAAGAAGTCAACCCATGTATATCATCAATACACCCTGAAAACAAAAGGAATAGATAGAGACGAGCTTCGTTCTTATCTATCTGATAATGATGTGCCAGCAATGGTTTATTACCCTTTGCCTTTACATAAACAAAAAGCTTACATGGATTCGAGGTATGATTCGGTTGACTTTTCAAATACGGAGGCTCTTAATCAATCGGTAATTTCATTGCCAATGCACACGGAATTATCTAATGAGCAACTTGAGTATATTACAAAAACAGTAAAAGAATTTAAAAAATAGAGTATGAAGAATATAGCAGTTATAGGAACTGGATATGTTGGTTTAGTTACAGGAACTTGTTTTGCGGAAACCGGAAACAATGTGGTATGTGTAGATATTGACGCCAGCAAAGTTGAAAGAATGAAAAATGGAGAGGTTCCAATTTACGAGCCTCAATTAGATGTCTTGTTCGAAAGAAATCAAAAACAAGGGAGGTTGAACTTTTCTACAGATATTGAGTCTTCAATTGAAAATGCAGAAATTATATTTCTTGCATTACCTACTCCTCCTGGAGAAGATGGTTCGGCAGATTTGAGTTACATCCTTGGAGTTGCAGATCAATTAGGGAAATTGATGAAGGACTACAAAGTAATCATCGATAAAAGTACGGTTCCCGTGGGTACTGCAGATAAGGTAAAAGAAGCAATAGCTAAAAATACTTCTGTGGGATTTGATGTGGTTTCTAACCCTGAATTTTTGAGAGAAGGATTTGCAGTAAGTGATTTTTTGAAACCAGATAGAGTCGTAATCGGAACTGAATCAGCTAAGGCAAGAAAAATTTTAGAAGAGCTTTACAAACCTTTTGTAAGACAAGGTAATCCAATTTACTTTATGGATGAGAAATCTGCTGAACTTACAAAGTATGCAGCAAATTCATTCTTGGCTACCAAAATAACTTTCATGAATGAGATTGCTAATTTCTGTGAAATTGTCGGAGCGGATGTGGACATGGTAAGGAAAGGAATTGGTTCGGATGCAAGAATTGGTAACAGATTTTTATTTCCGGGAATAGGGTATGGAGGAAGTTGTTTTCCTAAGGATGTGAAGGCTTTGATTAAATCGGGTAACGACAACGGTTATAATTTTAAAATTATAAATTCGGTTATCGAGGTAAATGAAAGACAGAAAATAATTATCGTAGATAAAATCAAACAATATTACGGAGGAGATTTAAAGGGAAAAAACATAGCTCTTTGGGGATTAGCCTTCAAACCTGATACAGATGACATTAGAGAAGCACCAGCTTTGTACATCATTGATGCTCTGCTAGCCGAAGGTTGTACAATTCAGGCTTTTGATCCAGAGGCGATGGATAACGTGAAGGAACTATACGGAACAAAAATTACGTTCGTTGAAAATCAATACGAAGCATTGAACAATGCAGATTTTATGGTTATCGCTACGGAATGGCAGGTTTTTAGAACTCCCGATTTTAATAGAATAAAAGAGTCTTTAGCGGAACCAACTATTTTTGACGGTCGAAATTTATACGATTTGGAGGAAATGAAAAAATTAGGTTTTAGATACCAGAGTATTGGTAGAGAAATAGTTTAAAAATATAGAATGAAGAAAGTACTTATAACGGGAGCAGCAGGATTTTTAGGGTCGCATTTGTGCGATAGATTCATCAAAGATGGTTATCATGTGATAGCTATGGATAATCTTATTACAGGAAGGTTAAAGAACATTGAACACTTATTTCCTCTAGAGAATTTTGAATTTCATAACCACGATATTTCAAATTATGTTCATGTTTCTGGTGAACTGGATTACATTCTTCATTTCGCATCGCCAGCTAGCCCCATTGACTACTTAAAAATACCAATTCAAACCTTAAAAGTAGGTTCTCTTGGAACCCATAATTTATTGGGCTTGGCAAAAGCTAAAAACGCGAGAATGTTGATTGCGAGTACTTCGGAGGTTTACGGAGATCCGGAGGTTCATCCACAAACGGAAGAATACTGGGGAAATGTTAACCCTATTGGCCCCCGAGGAGTATACGATGAGGCAAAGCGATTTCAGGAGGCGATTACAATGGCATATCACCGATTTCATGGAGTAGAAACAAGAATTATCAGAATTTTTAATACCTACGGACCAAGAATGAGGTTAAATGACGGACGAGTTTTACCAGCGTTTATTGGTCAAGCTTTGAGAGGTGAAGACCTTACAGTTTTTGGTGACGGTTCGCAAACAAGATCATTTTGCTATGTTGATGATTTGGTAGAGGGTATATGCAGGTTGTTGCAATCGGATTACGCTGAACCTGTAAATATTGGTAACCCCGATGAAATAACCATTGGTGATTTTGCTGAGGAAATAATCAAATTAACTGGTACTACTCAAAAAGTGATTTACAAAGATTTGCCGGAGAATGACCCCAAAAAAAGGAGGCCAGACATTACCAAAGCAAAGGAAATTCTTGACTGGGAACCGAAAGTTTCGCGTCAGGAAGGGCTCAAATTGACTTATGATTTTTTTAAATCATTGTCAACACGAGAATTATCGGAGGTAGACCATTACAATTTTGATAAATTCATAAAATAGTTAAACGATGAGGAACATAGCCAGGACAATTCTTTTCACAGTTACGTTACTTATCTTCGGAACATTGCATGCCCAACAGGCATACAAAGTAATGATGCAAGACCCTACTTACAACTTTTACGAAGTATGTAGTGCAGCCGATAAGTATTTCGAAACTCATGGAAAAGGAAAAGGTTCTGGATACAAAGGTTACCAAAGGTGGAAAAACGAAAATGAAAGTAAGTTTGCACCCTCTGGAGCCAGAAACAACGTTGACCCAATGTTTGTTGAAAAAGCTTACCAGCAATTCTTGAACAATTCGGAGGTTTCAGGGGCGGCAAATCGATCCTTGTATAACGGTGGCTGGAAAGATTTAGGTCCTTACACTATAGATAGCATTACTGGGCATTATTCAGCGGGACTTGGACGAATAGAAACTTTTTATGTTCATCCAACTAATACTCAAATTATGTATGTGGGCTCCAGAAGTGGAGGTTTTTGGAAGTCCAACAATGGAGGCGTCAACTGGACAGGTGGTTACACAGATTCTTTAGTGGCGAGTGGAGTTTTTTCGATTGGTGTATCTCCCACAAATTCAGATTCGATACTTATCGCGGTTCAAAATGGAGGAAACAATTATTCTCACGGATTATATCGTTCTATCGATGGTGGAAATACTTGGAAGCAATCTGCTTTTAATCCTACAAGCCTAGGTAAGGGGGGATTAGGGAGTAGTTTTAGAATTTATAAAGTAGCTTATCATCCACGAGTTCCAAATTTAATTTTTGTTGGCACAAGCTCTGGTCTTTATCGTTCTTCCGATAACTTATCTACTTGGACACTAGTGCCTAGCACTGCAGGAGGCGATATAACTCAAATAGAGTTTCACCCTACTGATAATGATATTATCTATACCTACGATGATTATTATTGGGGTTCCTATGGTGATGTAGTGCGTTATTCATTGGATCAAGGACTCACATTTTCAAGTTCTAATACCATTGCTGGAAACAATGGTGCAGGAGCTAAAATTTCTGTCAGTAAGGATTGTCACGATTGTGTGTTTTTTGCTTCTTCAAATGGAATTTGGACTTCCAAGAATAAGGGAGTTGATTTTACTTTTATGAGTAACCCCAATGAATCCTGTGATGGATTTGCTGTGAACGATTTAGATACTTCAAAAATGATTTATGGGTATCTTGATATTGTTAATTCGACCGATGGAGGAAGAACAACGAATCAAATAACATGGTGGAGTTTGGGAAGTTCGGCTCACGGTATGGGAAATTACAAGGCCAATTTGAAAAATGGAGGAAAGTATATTCACGCAGATTTGAGAATAGCCAAATGCATGGATGGAATTTTTTATGTAGGCACAGATGGATTATTTGCTAAAAGTAGTAATAACGGAATTTCATGGACTGTCCTCAGTGACGGGCTCGGTATCAGAGAGAATTACAGTTTGGGAGTGAGTCAATCAAATCACTATAGAACTGTAAGTGGTTCGCAAGATAATGGTACAAGCATTAAACACAAAGAAGGTTGGGTTGAATTTTATGGAGCAGATGGCATGGAAGCGATTATTCATCCCTTGAATGACGACTATATGATGGGAAGTGTTCAATATGGTATCAGAAGAAAGTCAACAGATGGAGGATTTACTCAAACCGGAGCGTCTCCTTCGGGTCAATCAGGATCTGGAAATGGAGCATGGGAAGCACCACTAGCTTTCGACCCTAATGATCAAATGAAAGTCTATAATTTTGCAAAAGATATATATGTGAGTGAGGAGTTTGGTGGAAATTGGACTTACAGAGGAGATCCATTTGGTAATACGATTAGCGAAGCTGCCATTGCGGAAAACAATTCGAATATTATTGTTGTGGCCCGTGGCGCGGCAATTATGAAATCTACTAATGCCGGAGTTAGCTTCAGTTCTATCAAGACGAATTTACCAAATTACACTATTACTGATATTGCTTTTAATCCCAGAAATGATGACCATATTTTTGTGACGTACAACAGGTATCAAAACGATGGGAAGAAAATATACATGACAACCAATGGAGGCACCAGTTGGACAAATATAACCTACAATCTAGGAGATATGCCTCTTAGAAATGTTGTTGTGGATCATACCAATGAGGGTAACATTTATGTTGGAGCAGAAATTGGAGTGTATACCAAAACCATAGCCGATACAAATTGGACATTATACACACCAGGACTTCCTAACTCCACTATCAAGGAGCTTGAAGTTGTTAATGGTTCCAACACATTGAGAGCAGCAATTTGGGGAAGAGGACTCTGGGAATACTCACTTGTGGGTAGAGAAAATTACCCCGCAATATTAAAAACATGGATAAATGACAAGCCAACAATGGCCGTTCCACGCGAAGATATAGACCAGCATATCAATGCGCAAATCTCAAGTGACTTTCCAATTACGAGTGTTTATGCGCTTTGGTCAGTGAATAGCCCAACCTTTGGAAACAGAATAGGAATGGTGAATACCATAGATAGTACTTACGTTTCTAGCACACCTATTCCAAATTATCCAATGGGAACCAAAGTGTTTTTCAAGGTATATGCCGTAAATGCTAACAATGATACTTCGGAAACCTACAAGTTTCAATATACAGTGCGGTTCAATCCTAGAGCGAGTATAAAAATTAATAAGGAAGATCAATTAAAAGTAAAAGTCTATCCCAATCCAACTGATGGGGCCTTAAAATTAGCATTTGAAAAGTTATTACAAGAAGGAAATATATGGGTGTTTGATGAGTCGGGAAAACAAATCCAGAATCAAACAATTAATGGACTAACTTCTCTAGATTTGGATATTTCTGACTGTGCCAAGGGTATGTATTACTTGGTGATACAAGCGGATGGTAAGAGGACAGTAGAAAAAATAATAAGGAACTAATGAAAGACTATTTTTCTCATGAAACTGCAGTTATTGATGCGAATTGTTCAATTGGAGAAGGAACAAAAATTTGGCACTTTTCTCATATAATGCCAAATTGTATCATCGGTAGTAAATGTAACATAGGGCAAAATGTGGTGGTTTCACCAGATGTAAAATTGGGGAACAATGTAAAAGTTCAGAACAACGTATCTATTTATACGGGTGTTACCTGTGAAGATGATGTTTTTTTGGGGCCATCTATGGTATTTACCAATGTGATTAATCCAAGAAGTGCAGTAGTACGAAAAGCAGAATACTTGCAAACTACCGTAAAAAAAGGAGCGTCTATTGGAGCAAATGCCACCATTGTGTGTGGTAATAACATTGGAGAATATGCTTTTATTGGTGCAGGTGCGGTTGTTACAAAAGAAGTTCCCGCCTACAGCTTGTGGGTTGGTAACCCAGCCAAACAAATAGGATGGGTGAGTGAGTATGGACACAAATTAACCTTTGATCTGGACCAAAAGGCGGTTTGTCCTGAATCAAAACAAGAATATAAATTAGAAAACAACTCTGTGAGAAAAATCTCATAGATTCTCGATGTGAGTAGTTGATTTCTATGAAATTGAAATCAAATGGATCGAGATTAAATGAAAAAGAATATGAAAAAAGTAAAATTTGCAGTCGTAGGAAATGGACATATAGGAAAGCGACATGCAGAGATGATTACAAGGAATGAAGGCGCTGAGTTGGCTGCGCTATGTGATGTAAGGCCTAAATCAGAATTGGGAATAGAAAATTATGAAGTTCCTTTTTTTAATTCCATTGAAGAATTGCTTGCTAGTGACACTGAATTTGATGTGCTTACTGTAAGTACTCCTAATGGCATTCACGCTTCGCATAGCTTATTGGCTCTTGAAGCTGGAAAGCATATTGTGTGTGAAAAACCTATGGGACTTTCAAAGTCTGATTGTGAGGAAATAATGCATGTTTCACTTAAAAACAACAAACAAGTATTTTGTGTGATGCAAAACAGGTATTCCCCTCCTTCAGCTTGGTTGAAAGAAATTATGGATAAGAAATTATTGGGAGATATTCACATGGTTCAATTGAACTGTTATTGGAACAGAGACGACAGGTATTATAAAAAAGGCGGTTGGAAAGGAACTCCTGACTTGGATGGAGGAACTTTGTTTACTCAATTCTCTCATTTTATTGATATCATGTATTGGTTATGCGGTGACATTGAAAATATCAAAGGGAATTTCAAGGATTTTACTCACAAGGAGAGCACATCTTTTGAGGACTCAGGGTTGGTAACATTCGATTTTTTGAAAGGAGGAATGGGTGTGTTGAATTATTCAACAGCAGTATGGGATAAGAATCTCGAAAGTAGTTTGACAATTATTGGAAGTAAGGGAAGCGTAAAAGTAGGAGGACAATATATGAATGAGGTAGAATACTGCCACATCGATGGATATGAAATGCCTGTATTGCCCCCAAGTAATCCCGCAAATGATTATGGACCTTACAAGGGTTCAGCGGCTAACCATAATTATGTAATTGAAAATGTGGTGGATACACTGAACGGAAAAGCTACCACAACCACTAATGCGCTTGAAGGAATGAAGGTGGTGGATATCATTGAAAGAATTTATAAAGTAAGAGACGAGCAAGGATATTAATAATAGGGTAATTTTAAAATGTTAGAGAAACATTTAAATAACTCATTAGAAAGACACCAGAGTCCTAATTTTAACTGTAAACTGAGAAGAAATGACAAAAATATACGATAAACTAGTAAATAAAGAAGCAACACTTGCCGTAATTGGCTTGGGATATGTTGGCCTGCCAATTGCTCTTGAATTTGCAAAAAAAATTAAAGTAATTGGGTTCGACATCAATGCCGAAAGAGTGAAATTGATGCAAAATAACATCGATCCAAGTAAGGAACTTGAAGCGAAGGATTTTGAGAATTCGGATATTACTTTTACTGCAAATTTGGAAGAGTTAAAAACCGCTTCTTTTTACATTGTAGCAGTACCAACTCCTATTGATGAGAGTAATTTACCTGATTTAAGTCCACTCTTGGGCGCGAGTAAAACTGTAGCTCAAGTTCTTTCTAAAGGCGATTATGTTGTATACGAATCAACGGTTTACCCAGGTTGTACAGAAGATGATTGTATTCCTGTTTTGGAAGAGGTTTCAGGTTTAAAATGGAAGGAAGATTTTAAAGTGGGTTATTCTCCAGAAAGAATAAATCCAGGTGATAAGGTAAATACCTTGAGCACCATTGTGAAAGTTGCATCTGCTTGCAGTCCAGAAGCTCTCGAAGAAGTTGCTAAGACCTACGAATTAGTAGTGGATGCTGGTGTTCACAGAGCGTCTTCTATCAAGGTGGCTGAAGCTGCCAAAATCATTGAAAATACCCAAAGAGATGTAAATATTGCTTTGATTAACGAGCTATCAATCATTTTTAATCGTGTAGGAATTAATACTTACGATGTACTTGAGGCCGCAGGAACCAAGTGGAATTTTTTAAATTTTAAACCAGGATTAGTGGGTGGTCATTGTATTGGGGTTGATCCCTATTACCTAACCCATAAAGCCAAAAAAACTGGATACCATGCAAAAGTCATTAATTCAGGAAGATACGTAAACGACTCAATGGGTTTTTACATTGGAAAACAAACGGTTAAAAAAATATTGGCACAAGGTACCAATATTATGGATGCGCGTGTTTTGGTAATGGGAGCCACTTTTAAAGAAGATGTGAGTGACATAAGAAACTCCAAGGTTGTGGATGTAATAAAGGAATTGGAATCATTCTCTTGCAACGTTGAGGTAGTTGATCCTCACGCCAGTTCTGAAGAGTTAATGCACGAATATGGTTTTGGCTTGGTAGAGGAGCCCACTGGAACGTACGATGCAATTATTTTGGCTGTGAATCACGAGGAGTACATTACTCTAAATGAAGACTATTTTAAGTCATTTTTACCAGAAGGAAAGGGAGTGTTTGTTGATGTAAAAGGTATATTGAAAGATAAGATAAAAGAGATTGAATACTGGAGTCTTTAATTGTCTCGATAAGAAATGCTTACACCCAATTCATATTGTGAATTGGGTGTTTTTTTTTGCTAAAGAAACTTATTCTGCGCTCATTTTGTGCACATCATCATGGTCTAATTGAATTTGGTCTTTTCTTATTTTTATCTTTAAAGCGAGATGAGCAAAATCTCGATGGTTTTTTTTCAACCACTCCAGCGAAATGTCATCACCATCGCCTGCCTTTGCTATATGAAATAGGGTTTCAAAGCTATTTTGCTTCAGCCAGATGAGTGCCTTTTCGTTTCTTTCAACTCCCTGAATCAGTGCCAACAAATGAGGGTATTTGTTTTTTATCAACCATTCTCGGGCAGTATCTTTCAAATTAAGGGCAAACACGAAAGTGTATAGTTCTGGATAACCATTTTTGCCCAACCAATCACGAATTTCTTTATTTCCTGCAATAGCTTCTCCCCATGCCAAGATAATCTTTGCTGGATAAATAAGTGGTTTGTATGTAACAGCCTTTTTCATTCGGGTTAGCGGTTTTTATTTTCTATTTAATCCTGTACTCTTTTTACTGATCAAAAATCTATACGATAGTAAAATAAGGGTAAAAACCCTAATTGTTTACTTGTGGTAATGTTTTGTGGGTTATCTGGGGTAGGTGCATAGGTAATAGCTAGTATGTTTTCTATTCCAAAAACATTTACAAGGTCTAACCCAATTTCATGAGTTAGTTTTTTTGTGTTTAGCTTGTAATTAATTTTGATATCGGCTCTGAAATAGTCCTGAAACTGCTTTTCGTTATATCCCTTATCCAAAAATATAACTTCGCGTGCTTCGGCAGATGCTAGGGTATCTATTATTCCAAATCTTCTTCCACCCGCCCATGTAACGTTTGCTCCCAAGGTGATTGAG
This sequence comes from Flavobacteriales bacterium, assembly GCA_965660305.1. GTDB lineage: Bacteria > Bacteroidota > Bacteroidia > Flavobacteriales_D > CAJJDF01 > CAJJDF01. Next base: position 31,411 of record CBFHZD010000020.1, read on the forward strand.
TTTTTTGTATTTAGTTTAAACTCTTTACCTATCAGGAAGTTGGCAGCAAAATTCCCGTTAAAATCTGTATTTCTCTCTACGCCATCGCTTCCTCGGTACAGACTATTGTAGATAGCGCCAGTAACCATAGTGTAAAAGCTTTTGTTAAAGTTATGTTTTAGAGTTAATTCAATACCATAGTTTTTTCCTGTACCTGTGTTTTTTAATGAATCAGGGAAGAATCGACTGAATCCGGAACCTTGATTTAGCATTGAAAATGAGGAAGACTTTACTTCCACTGGCACATTATAAAGATATTGAAAATAGACCTCTGATTTTATCAATGTTTTTGCTGAAAGTGTATTGGAATAACCAATAACAGAGTGAAAACTTTTTGTAAAATCCATGTTTTTGTTGTGCTGTATTTCCTCTGTGCCGTTTCCGGTAGGTACCTGATAAAAGTAGGTGTAAGAGGGTTGTATTTGGCTATGAACTCCCACTCCAGAGGAAAGAACTTGTTTCTCATCGATGTTAAATCTCATACTGACTCTTGGTTCCAACAAAGAAACACTTTTACTTTGAGTAAATGCTTGAGCGTGAAGCCCAAGATTCATAACAAACCTTTCGTTAAACTTATGTTTTAATTGGAGAAATGGCTGGATTAAAGCAGCTGTTCCTTTGTAATTCCATCTTAAGTTCCATTCTGGAATTGTCAACTGATCCAGTAACACGCTATCCTGAAAATCATAAAAAAAAACATCCATGTTGAACCCATATTTCAGCACACTTTGTTTGCTGAGTTTTTTATTGATAAATGAGGATGCAGAGGTTTTGAATTGTCTAAATCGATAATCTAATATAGTATAAATGGTATCTAAATTATAGAGGTTTTCGGATGTAACACTTCTGTTAAAATAATTGTGAACGGCTGTTTGTTGTTCAATAGATCCGGCTATAGTCGTTTTCCAATAGCCGTTTTTTTTCAAGGGTTTGATTAAGGTCAACCCGGCAACAGCCATTTTTGTGTCAAAATACTGGTCTCTGTCATTTTCTCCATAAATATTTAATTCTGGATTCGGTTCTTTTTCTGTGCTAAATACAATGTCAATATCACTAGTTCCTGAAATACCAAAGAGCGAAATGGATCCACCTTTTTTAAGAGGGAAATTTAATTTAAAACTTAAATCTTGATAGGCTGGAATAGCATCAGTTCCTACCTTTATTCCTAAACTTTCAAAAAGTGAAAGAGTTGAATACCGATATGCAGCTAAATATGAGGAGCCTTTTTGTTTATTCAAAGGACCTTCGGCCATTAGTTCGGTTCCTAAGAATCCGAATTGACCGCTAAACTCATGTTTTTGGTTATTCCCATTTCTCAGCTTTAAATCAAAAACACCTGCCACGCTATTGCCGTATTCAGCAGGAAATGCAGCTGTGAAAAAATCGGAGTTAGCCATTAACTTATTGTTCAAGATTGAAACGGGACCTCCAGATGAACCAGCAATTGCAAAATGATTTGGGTTTGGAATGTCAATACCTTCTACTCTCCAGAGTACACCAAGTGGCGAGTTTCCTCTTACAATAATGTCATTTCTTGAATCGTCAGCTCCCTGAACACCGGCAAAATTGGCCGCCATTCTTGCTGGATCTCCTCGGCTTCCCGCATATTTATCTGTTTCTTCTACCGAGAAACTCGTGACACTAACCAAAGCCATTTCGTTTTTAACTCCCTCATTGTCATCTGAGGTTATTTCCACCTCTTTTATAGTAATCAATGATTCTTCCAAACTAATATTGAGTATCAACTCCTTACCTGAATTTACAACCACTGGGATAGTTTTTTCGTAATACCCTAGGAATCTGACAACAAGTGCATGTCTTCCAACGCTAACTCCATCAATCCTATAATTTCCATCGATATCGGATGAAGCTCCTTGTGGAATTTCTTTTTGGGACTTAAGGAAAATAGTAGCTCCAATAATAGGTGAGAATGTTTCTTTATCAACTACCTTTCCTCTAATTGTTTGTAATCCCTGTGTTTTTCCTAAGATTGATATCAGTAAGAAAGTTATAATTAACGTTATCTTATTCATTGCAATTTTAAATTATAATGCTTAAAGATAAGGAATTAATCCAGTTTAAAATAAAGACAATTAGATAGAACAATTCCTAATTGAAAGTAGGGCAGGCATATTTAGATTTTTCTTTAAAGCCACAAGGATTTATACTTAAGGTTACTTCATGGCTATTGAATCCTCCAAATCGTATTTTAGAAAGGGTGTAATCGTAAGAGTATCCCACTCTTAAATAATTGAGTAAGTTAAAGTTGATTAATGCAGCCACAGCATCTACATTTCGGTACGAAAGTCCCACAGAAAACTTCCTTTTGAAGGAAGCCATTACATTTACATCAATTGCCCATGGTGCTGCCTTAGAGAATTTAAAAAGGGTAGAAGGAACAAGTGACCAATCCTTTGTCACAGGTATGTTTAATCCGCCCATTAATGTGCCGTGTCGCGTGAGTGTAGTTTCATCTGTACCCACTACTTTTTTTCTATTACCCAATGTTTGTTGTAGCGTTGCTCCGGCAAACCATAAATCCGATTGTAAGAAAACACCAGGTGTTATTTCTGGAAAAATAACTGACCTCCTTGAGTTATTAATAGCATCGTCATTGTAGTTGATGAGAGTTACTTCGTTGGCGTTAAAGTTGATTTGTTCTACCCCGAAAAACATTCCCATCGAAAATAGAATGTCTCGAGTAAGCGGCAAATGATAGGCATAGGCAGCTTTTAATTTTGTTCGGGTAAAGGGTCCGTATGAATCCGATAAAACCACCAAGCCTATTGCGTGCTTATATCCAAGCCCAAATTTATCTTGCTTTAAGGTTGTATTGAAACTACCATATGTTGTGACTGGTGCTCCTTCAAATCCACTCCACTGGGTTCTATGTCCTAAAGTAATGTCGAGGCAATCCTTATTTCCCGCAACTGCAGGATTGTAAGCGAATTGATTGGCTAGGTAATTCGTGAACTGAGGAACCTGTTGACCATGCGCAAAAAAGCCGGTTATCACAAAAAGGACGATTATGATTTTTTTTATCATCTTAATAAATTAGTGTTACAGATCCTGTTTTTATTCTTTCCTCTTCTGAGTCGATACTCAAGCTAATGGTATAATAATAGGTGGATGCAGGTAGTTGTTTTCCATTTCTTGTTCCGTCCCATCTGGCAGAGTTAGGGTAGCCAATAGTTTTAAATACAATTTGACCCCATCTGTCAAAGACAGTGATTTCGGCTTTAGGAAAAAATTCAATTAACCTAATTTCCCAGGTGTCATTCACCCCATCTGAATTTGGTGTGAAGGTGTTGGGTATAAAAATTGAATCTAACACATTGACAGTAACATCAGCAAAAAATCGACAGCCCTCACTAGATGTTGCGGTGAGCGTGTAAGTTGTTGCACCAAGAGGTGTGGCAATTGGGTTAGCAATATTTGGATTGTCTAGGGTTTCTGTCGGTGACCAAGAATACGTGACTCCACCTGAGCCTTTCAGTTGGGTTGACCCGCCAAAGGGTATGTTAGTGTAGGGTCCTGCGCTTATTGTGATGTACGGGTGCACATTTATGGTAAGTTGATTTGAGTTTGAACTCTCTCCACAATCACATTCTAACTGAGCTCCTACAACATCGCCATTTACAAAATAATCTTTTTGAAATGAATTGCCATTTGTTGTAGTTGCCTCGTAACTTCCATTTACAAACCAATTGATTACTGGGTTTGTACAATTGGTAACAACTGCCGAAAATGTTACGACCTCTTCCGGGCAAATAATCGTGGAATCTACGTTGTTTGAAATGACGATTGTGCTTGGCGGTAATACCACTGCTGGTCCCTCTACTTCTATATCGAAATCACAGTAACTTGACGAATCACTTGCTACAAGAACATAATAGGTGGTGTTGGGTGCTAAACCAGCTGCATTTAGCGTGAAATCGCCAGACGAATTTACCACACAGTTGGAGGCTGCAGCGTAAGTATTCGAGCTACACGGAGTTCCAACAGCATATACGATTCCACTCAACCCATTCGAACCAGAGGAGCAATTAAGATTTGTAACAGTTACATCTGCATTTCCGCCCGCACCGTTCGTTGTAAATTGATACCAAACTGTTTTTACCATTTGAAAACAGGCAGAACCAACAACAGCAGAACCATCTGCACAAGTACCACAGATTTCGGAAGTGGCATTGTTGGTAGTACCCGATTTAGGTTTAGCAATACAGATCTCAATTGCATTGGAACAATTGTCGTTGGAGGGTTGAGCTATTCCGGCTTGAATAAAAAGCAAGGAGAGCAATAGGGTTAAAGCTTGTTTCATTGTGGTATAAAATTACTATAAATCCAGTAGGTTCATTAAATTATCAAATCTATTTTTTATTTCATCATAATCATCGTCTTTTTGGTAAGTTTCAATAACCACGTAATCATACCGTTGGAAAGTTTGGAGAATTGCTCCCAACTCTTTTTTATTCAACTTTATGGTGACGTCAATTTGAGAAGTATCATCCGATGAAGTGATAAATGAACTTAAAATTCTAGCATTATTACTTTCTACGATTTGAGCAATTTGCGACAATGAATAATCTTTTGAATTGACTCTCAGTACAATTACCCCTCCGGGCTCTTTGATGGAGGTTGTATTGGAAGCAATTGTCATTAAATGGGCAAGGGTAGTTGCCCCAATGTATTCATCGTTTCTATCCAAAACTGGCATGACCGTCAATTGATATTCAGACATTTTTTTCATTACCTCAAAAATATGCTGGTACTCGTAGATAAAAATAGAATCCAGTTGTTGCGAGGATGAGGCAAAAGTAACTTGAGAGAGGCTGGTGTCTAATAGGTCTTCTTCAGCTACAATACCTATAAACCTGTTATTGTCAACCATAGGCAAGTGACTTACTTTAAATTCACTCATCCAATGCAATGCCTTTCCAAAAGTATCGGAAGGCTTGAGGGTTGGAATTAAGTCCACGATGAGTTGTGATGCAATCATTGTATGAATTTAATGTAATTTGTTGTCTTTTTTTTACCTTTAAATGTCCCTTTTCTGAACAAAAAGCTGTTCTTTCGTAGTACAGTTTACTTACAAAAATATGACAAAATTAAGTGTAAATATAAATAAAGTAGCTACAATCAGGAATGCTAGAGGAAACAACGTTCCTAATGTGCTAAAAGTTGCGTTGGACATCGAAAAATTTGGGGCAGATGGGATTACAGTTCATCCAAGACCAGATGAACGACATATCCGTTATGCAGATGTTTTTGATTTAGCAAAAGAAGTAACTACAGAATTTAATGTAGAAGGCTATCCCAATAAGAAGTTTATAGATTTAGTGCTTGCAACTAAACCACATCAGGTAACATTAGTGCCGGATCCTCCGGAGGTTTTAACCTCCAATGCAGGCTGGAAAATAAAAAAGAACCTTTCTTTGTTGCAAGAATCCTTGGCCGAATTTAAAAAAGCAGGCATTCGAACTTCAGTTTTTATGGAAGCCAACCCAAAGGATATGGAACAACTCTCCTTGATAGAAGTTGATAGAGCTGAATTGTACACAGAATCCTACGCAAGTGACTACAAGAAAGACAGAGATGCGGCAATTGCACCGTTTGTAGAAGCTGCGAAATTGGCTTCGGAAATGAAAGTGGGATTGAATGCAGGTCACGATTTGAGCCTAGAAAATTTGAAGTTCTTTTCTGAATCGATTCCTAACCTACTCGAAGTATCCATTGGACATGCTTTTGTGGCCGATGCTCTGTATGTTGGTTTTGAAAAAACTGTGGCGATGTATAAAAACCTTTTATTATGAAAAAAGTTATAGGAATTATTCCAGCTCGTTATGAGTCCTCTAGGTTTCCCGGAAAACCGTTGGTTGATATCAAAGGAAAATCAATGATACAGAGAGTGGTAGAGCAATGCGAAAAGTCGAAAAAATTGACCAAGGTAGTGGTGGCAACTGATGATAAAAGAATTTACAACCATGTGTTAGATTTTGGAGGATTCGCCATCATGACTTCTGATAGCCATCAATCTGGAACAGAGCGTTGTGGAGAGGTGATAGAGAAGCTGGAGAGCAAGGGAGAATATTTTGATGTAGTGGTAAATATTCAGGGTGATGAGCCCTTTATTTCGCCCAATCACATCGATGCAGTTTGTGATATTTTACTGAATGATGATCAGGCGGAAATAGGAACTTTGGCAAAAAGAATTACTTCTACGGATGAATTGTTCAATGAAAATGTTGTGAAAGTCGTGATGACTGAAAATGATGAAAATGATGAACCAAGAGATGCCTTGTACTTTAGTCGGCATCCCATTCCTTTTGTTCGAGGAAAAGAAAAGGAACTGTGGCTAGAGCATGCCGAATATTACAAACATATAGGGATTTATGGATTTAATATCGAGGAGTTTTATGAAATACAAGAAATAGAACACTCGATGCTAGAAAAGTCGGAAAGTTTAGAAAACTTAAGGTGGCTTTCTCATCATTTTACCATACAAGTGTCTGAAATAGAAGATGATATAATTGGAATAGACACCCCGGAAGATTTAGACAAAATTCTTAATTCGGATATTTTTTAGATTATTGAAGGAAATAATTAACTTTGCTTTGTTAACTAATGAAAAAGATAGATCAACATATAGAAGAACTGCTGCACGACCATGATTGTGTCATTGTGCCTGATTTGGGAGGTTTTATTACTTCAAAGAAACCTGCTTATTTTAACCAGTTTACTTCTGTGTTTTTTCCTGCTACAAAAAGTATTTTGTTCAATAAGCACTTGGTGTTCAATGACGGTTTGTTATCGGCAAAAATTGCTGAAAAGCAAGCTCTGTCAATGGCAGATGCTCAGCAAGTTTTGTTGGAGTTCAAGGACGATTGTTTTCTTCGCCTGAATGAAGAAGGAAGAGTTGAGATTGAAAGAGTAGGTGTGCTATTTTTTGACAAAGAAAAGAACATTCAGTTTCAGCAAGCCTCTACTAATTTTTTGAAAGAGTCCTATGGTCTTTCTGCAATTTCGATGGAGAAAATTGCTCAACCGGCAATCAAACCAAAGGAAGAAGCAGCTGTAAAGATTGTTGCTAGAGTAGAAGAGCCAAAAGCATCTGTAGCAATTAAGCCAGACAAAAAGAAAACCTCGAAACCAAGGACTACAAAACGTTATGGACAATTATTGCCTTTGTTGATGTTGCCAATTTTGGCTGTGGGATTATACTTCGGAATACAACAAGAGGTGCCTTACAGTAAATTGAATATGGCGGATGTAAATCCGTTCTACCCTGTTTATGTAGAGGCATATACACCAAGAACCAATCCTGTCACTTTATTGCCTGCCCAGAACGAGTCTGACAAGGACAAGGAGGTAATTGCGGAGGAAGTAATTGAATTAGAACCTATTCCAGCAAAAATAGATTCAACTTTTATCAAGCCAATCGAATATACGATTGAAAAGAAATATCACGTCATAGCAGGTTGTTTTTCTGTGAAAGAAAATGCTGAAAATTTGGTTAAAGTATGGAGTGAGAAAGGCAACGAATCCAAAATTGTGGATAAAAAAGGCGGATTGTTTAGAGTTGCCATCCAGAGTTTTGCCACAAGAAAAGAAGCGAAAGCATACCTAGCTTCCACGAAGCAGGAGGAAGGAATTTCTCTTTGGGTTTTAAAGAAATAACTTTCTTCTTTTCAGAAAGACTCAAATAAAATCAGATTTTTTCATGTTGAGCCAAGATAGGGCAGACTGGTGTAACAAATTTTCTTTTGTTTTTTGTTCCAAGTCAAACTCTCGTATCAATTTCCCTGGTTGCAATTCACCCAAAGGAAAAGGATAATCGGAGCCTAAGGCCACTTTATCCGAACCGATTAAATCCATGATGTACTTGAGATTGGCTTCATCATGAACCAAAGAATCGAGCCAAAACTTACCTAAATATTCTTTAGGAGCTACATTGTTGTCTATGGCACATAAGTCTGGACGTACGTCAAATCCATGTTGAATTCTTGAAATCGTAGCAGGAAATGAACCGCCTCCGTGTGCAAATGCGACACGCAAGTTTGGGAGTCTTTCAAACACTCCTCCAAAAATCATAGAGCAAATTGCTAAACTTGTTTCTGCCGGCATTCCCACAAGCCAAGGCAACCAGTATTTTTCCATTTTGGATTTTGACATCATGTCCCAAGGATGAACAAAAACTGCCATGTCTAGCTCTTCGCAAGCCTGAAATATAGGAAACAAATTGGGGTCGTTGAGGTTCCAATCGTTAACGTGAGAACCAATTTCAATTCCTTTCAGTCCAATTTCTTTACATCTTTTTATTTCTTTAATCGCCATTTCGGGAGCTTGCATCGGAACTGTTCCAAGACCCACAAATCGTTTCGGGTACTTTTCTACAATCCCAGCAATGTGATCATTCAAGAACATAGAAACATCAAGGCAATCTTGCGGTTTTGCCCAATAGGAAAACATAACTGGAACCGTGGACAATACTTGCACATTGATGTGCTGAGCATCACATTCACTTATTCTTGTTTCTGCGCTCCAGCAATTGTCCTCTATCTCACGAAAAAACTTGTCATCCATCATCATTCTGGCACAACAAGGCTTGTGATGATCAAGGTGAATGAAGCCGCCATAACCAAATTTCTTTTTAAAATTGGGAATGTCTTTTGGTAAGATATGTGTGTGAATATCAATGCTTAATATGTCCTCTGCTGTCTTTGTCATCCTAAATAAATCTTTCGTCAATTTCCATTACGTGGTTACAACTGTTACAAGTTCTCTTTTCTTCAGAAGTATAAAACTCCTTGAATCGAGATTGGAAATCGGTTTCGATGTCTTTTTGAGAAAAGTAAGTTTCGTGTAGCTTGTTGTTGCAGTTATCGCAAAACCAAAGCAACCCATCTTTCATGTCGGTTCCTTTTCTTTTTCTTTCAATCACTAATCCAATAGAATTTGCAGGACGCACAGGATTGTGAGGAATGTTGCCAGGTAATAAAAACATTTCTCCCGCTTTTATAGGTACTTCCACAGCTTTTCCATCTTGCTGAACCGTTACCATAATGTCTCCTTCTAGTTGGTAAAACAATTCTTCTGTTTCGTTCCAATGGTAGTCTTTTCTGGCATTGGGTCCGCCTACAATCATGACGATAAAATCTCCAGCTTCTTTGTATAGGTTTTTGTTTCCAACAGGAGGTTTCAGTAAATCTCTGTTTTCATCAATCCATTTTTGAAGATTAAAGGGAGCTGCAATAGTCATAATTGGGTGGTTTTTAATAATGCCTAAAAATAAGAAAAATAGAGGGAAACAGCTAACCGAATATTTCTATACTTTTACTTTTTTATCCAGCAAAAACCAAAAAACCAAAAACAGGTCATAAACTGCTATTGCTATATTATTGTTGCACTTTGTGCGAAATTCTCCTTGAATAAAGGAACTGTGTTTGTTGGCACTTGTCCGAGCGGAGCATTTTCAATTAAGGAAATTTAGGAAACTTGGAAAAATCTCTTTCTCTTTTTTCTAAAAATGCATTTCGTCCTTCCACGGCCTCATCGGTACCATAAGCTAAGCGAGTTGCCTCACCGGCATATACTTGCTGACCTACCAATCCATCATCAATCAAATTAAATCCAAATTTCAACATTTTGATAGCCGTAGGGCTTTTCGTCATGATTTCTTGTGCCCAATCGTATGCTTCCTGCTCCAGCTCGTCATGAGGAACTACTTTGTTTACCATTCCCATGTCATAAGCTTCTTGAGCGGTGTAATTAGCGCCCAAAAAGAAAATTTCTCTAGCCCTTTTTTGTCCGACTTGGCGAGCCAAATAAGCAGAACCAAATCCACCATCAAAACTGGCTACATCGGCATCTGTTTGTTTGAAAATAGCATGCTCTTTGCTGGCCAATGTCAAATCACACACCACGTGTAAGCTGTGACCTCCGCCAACGGCCCAACCAGGCACTACTGCAATTACCACTTTGTTCATGAAGCGAATTTGCCGCTGTACGTCAAGAATATTGAATCTGTTTATGCCATTTGCGCCTTTATAGCCTGTGGTAGAACGAACACGTTGATCTCCGCCTGAGCAAAAGGCCCAACCACCATCTTTTTCTGAAGGTCCTTCTCCTGTTATCAATACAACACCAATTTCTTGGCTTTCGTGACAAATTATTAAGGCTTCCCACAATTCATCCACAGTTTTGGGAGTGAACGCATTTCGGCATTCAGGTCGGTTAAATGCTATTCGTGCTACTCCATTCAAAGTTTTGAATGTGATTTCTTCGTATTCTTTTTCAGTTTTCCAGTTCAGTTCTGCCATAGTTCGTTTTTGTTTGACACGACACAAATATAAGTATTGGGTTCATAGTTTGTTGATTTTTTAAGTATGAAATACAATAATCTTTGGATTGGTTCAATCTTCCCTGCTGTAACCTATAATTTTGGATGTATAGGAGAAGATTCGGTATGTGTTAGTTTTAGTATAGAAGGAGCAAATCCAACCGATTTATTTAATATGCTTCCTAATCACCTATGTGATAGAGTAAAAACAAATTTTTCAGAATCTCCATAGCCTTTTAACTTGGAGGTAATTAATTCTGAAGGTAAAAAAGTGCTTATTGAAAAGTAAGAAAAGAACAGCACGAGTTTCAATATTCTAAATTCTGAAAGCGAAAACTAACTTTCTGCCTCAAAAACAATATTTCTCCGGGTACTCTTTTTATACTTGTTTTTGGGAGCAAGCTCAGCTTTTACATTTGGGCGATAGTTTTGCTTACTTGGATCTAGCATATAATTGACTTGATGCTCAATCATTTTTTCAAAAGGAAGAAGGAAATCTTTCGTTTCGCAGTTTTCTAAGCCAGCCTGGTTAAGTAACTTAATCACAGAATGAACAGACTCTATTGTACTCAAACAAAGAGGAGCTGGCTGTTGTTTAATAATAAACTTCGATTGAATGTTGTTGTCAAAGCTCACTCTTTGGAGCGATTGTAAATTTTTGCTTTGCTTAAGCATTTTGCGGGCGCAAGGCCACGTGCCATCCAGGATAAATAAGAGAGGGGTTTTACCCATAAATGATACAGTTTCAGAGCTTTCTCTTTCAGATAAGTTGAACGTATCTTCACCTGGATACAGCAAAAACGAATTGCAGTGTTCGTTTTTCAGAAGTTCATTTACTCGTTTGTTGTGAGTAAAATCTACACCTACTATAATTTCCGAATTAACTAATTGGAGCTGGGTCATTCTTCCAGTCCCAATTCTTTCTTTTTTGTATTCTTTTGGATGCATCAAAATAATAAACCGAGTCTTAGTTTGGAAAGAACCAATGTAGTTACAAATACATGATTCCGAAGGTCTCATGCAGGCGTAACATTTTGATCTTGGGTTTATTTGTTCTTGGTGCAAAATGTTCTTGTTGAGTGATTGGGAAAAAATTATTGCTTGGGTAAATGTAAAATAATTTCCCCTTTACAAAGCACTTTTATAAACCCAATGTCCATTTTCTTTCACAAATAAGGAGTTTTCATGGATGTCATTTAAAATTCCGTTCTCTTTGAAATATGCTTTAAACTCTACCGTATTTTCGGTAGTTTGCAACACATCTAATCTTATCCATTCCACAGACTTTGTCCAAGACAATAGTTCTCGTTTTTCAAGTTTTGAAGGCCTAGTAGTACTATGATGACTTTTTTGAAGGTAGTCAATATCAGCAAGCACAAAAGCACTATATCTCGAGCGCATCAGGATTTCTGGTGAAGTTGCAGATTCAATATTTTGGTGCGCTTTTTCACAACAGTTTTCGTAAAGACTGGAAGGATTGCAAGGGCAGTTCATTAGTTTTGAATGGGGTTGTGTGTAATTATTTGAGTTTTTTTAATTCAATTTTCAAACTGTCATTCTTTATAATCATTGAATTTTGTTCTAATAGATAATGCATTTTAAAAACAGTTTCCATTCTATCAAAATCAGGGTTAAGCACATCAGCTTCTGAAACATAATCTTCATCGAAAGCCATAAAGTTAATAGTTTGATTCTCCCTGTCGATTTTGTATTTTCCCGTATAAATTTGATTAAGATCGTTAATTCCTCGAATCGAAAATGTTGATGCTTCTTGGAAATAGATTCGGGACCAGTCATTCTTATTTTGTGGTTCCCAAGCACCATAAAATTCGTTTTTTGTCATTACATTCTTTTTTAATGTGTAGGTCAAAGCAAAAAGACCTATTATGAGCAAAGGGATATAAAAGTATTTGACTTTACTAAACTTATTCAACCATTGCGGTCGATCATTTTCTTGATATAAAGGTGGTTCTTGGATGAAAAACTTATAAAAGGATTTAAATTCAGCAAGGAACACAAGAAATGCAATTACTGTTAGTGTAATCGCCATTCCAATTGCTCCATCAATTTCGTATGTTAAATCTAAAATCAAAATGTTTATCATAATTGATAGATAGAGCACTATTCCAAGCCTTGTCGTCTTTCTAAAAAACAATAAAAATGCTGCTATGATTTGCGAGGAAGCTATAAAAACTCCATACCAAAATGAATAGCCATAAAAAAACCAAGTTAGCTCAAAACCAGATAATTCACCAATTGTTTTGTCCCAGATAGATGGCGAAGAGGAGAATTGAGTGCCCATTAATTTGGCCACAGCGTACATTAGAATAATAGATGCTAAAAAATAGCGAGCGATAGTGTGAAGAATAGGATAGTATCTTTTCATTTCAGTTGGTTTTCAATTCAGAGGTATGAATGACATTTGTTGTTACAAATGTACAACTTAACTCAGTATTTGATTGTGGCTAACGGTTGTGTGTATGATTTCGTTGCGTGTTTAAGCACTAAAGTTAGCAAATAAACACAGATAGAAAGTCCGCGAGGACTTTCGTAAGTAAGCTCTAACTAGCAATGAATTATACACATTGTTAGGCAATGTTATTTTATTAGTCCCAGTTTTTTAAACTTCCTTTGAAGCTCATAAAAACTCTGTTCTATGTTGTCTTTTGAAAACGGAATATATTGAAGTCCAGCAATATTCGAAAATTCCTCAATTCCGTCCTGTTTTAATATTATTACTTTGTCAAATCCTAATCTTCCCTGAAATAATCCAGCTTCGTGAATTACATTTTGTCTTGCTCTTATTTTTCCGTCAGCAGTATCATCTTCGGCTGTCATTATTAGAATAGCAACAGACGTTTTGTTCAGAAAATCATCTAGAATATTGATTATCGTTTCACTTGTCCTTGATTCGTCCTCAAATGTCAGGGTTTTTAGATTTAAATCATCTTTCAAAAAGATTTGCAATCTTGCCCAAATTTTATTTCTCCCGTGACCAATAAAAACATAACCTTCTCCTTGTGATTTAGAAACTTTCTTTGGCTTAATATCATTAATTTCAGATTCAAGTTTCTCCTCGTCTAATGAATTCAGTTCATTTATTAATATTCCTATTCGCTTTACAGAATCATTATTTGTACTAATCAGATGTGGTTCGAAATAAAAAGGGTCAGTATTCGGCTTTTTTCTATATTTTTCAAAATATTCTTCAATTTTGCTCCAATATAAAAGAGCCTCTTTTGGTGCTCCTTTTTCGGTAAAATCTAATTCTGCCAACTTTTTGCAAAACGATTGTATTGGCGAGAAAAATTTTAAATCAGATTTTACACTTTCCCAAAGTCCTTCTGAAAGGATTTGTATTTCTTTTATCATATTGGTTGTTCTGTTTTTCTAATATTGCCTAACTCGTTATATGGAGAATAAACCTCCTGTTTATAGGTCTATATTTCCGGATAACAAGAACTTTTGTGACTTTTTTTAAGAAGAAGAAAAAGTTTGTTTTTTTCTTTTTCCATAGCTTTTTATTATAGTAAAAATGGTAAAAATAAATCGCCAAAACAATCCCTATAAATGGGTAAATTTACACCTCCCTGTTTATGGGGAGGCCCTGTCCCATATACAAAAAACACCAACTCTATCCTTTTTTTAGTAAAATTATTAAGTATATTTAAAGAAAAAAATGCTAGAAAAAGTATATGGTTCTGCCGTCTTTGGCATAGAAGCTACCACCATAACCGTAGAAGTAAACATAGACAAAGGAATAGGTTATCATCTGGTGGGTTTGCCAGACAATGCAGTACGTGAAAGTAGTTATCGAATTTCTGCAGCCCTTAACAACAACAACTTTAAATTACCCGGAAAGAAAATAACCATTAATATGGCACCTGCAGACCTCCGCAAAGAAGGAGCTGCCTATGATTTAA
>CBFHZD010000021.1:0-27998 GCA_965660305.1 Flavobacteriales bacterium
CCAAGATCACAATTGATAGTTTAGAGCGTACAATTAAAAGTGATCATGAACTCAATAAAATCATTGAAGAAGAAGGTTTTAAAGCAAGGTTTCTATACCGAAATGGATTTCAAGACCTTGTGATATGGAATAAAGAATCAAGTGAAAATTACAATGTTGATTTACCAAAAGAGACAATTCACACAACTGTCAAATTTATAGAAAATTACAATTTGAATGGATACGACTATTACGCCACATTTGGTTCCGCCCAAGCTGGAGGATGGGCAATAAAAGATTCTGCTACATTATATTGCAACAAAGGGTTGTACGATTTAACTTCTGAAGAATTTAAAATATCTTACCTGAAACATGAAAGTTTACATTTCGCGGACTTAAATGAATATCCAAAATTGAGCACAACTGATTTGGAATATAGGGCCAAGTTAGTTGAGCTAATGTATTGTACTAAGAGAAGTTTAGATGGTAGGATGAGGTATTTTTTAAATGGTGCTAATAATTCTGATAGAAGGCACGCCCATGCTTACGCTAATTACGTTCTAATTAAAAATATGTCCGAATTATTATTTAATTCCGAATATGAAAATGACTTTAATAAGTGGAAAAAATTATCGGTTGAAGATATTAATAATGCGGCAACAACTTTGTATAAGTTGAGCGAAACCACTCTGAATAAGAATAAGACTGTTACTGAAATAATATAAAAAAGGCGGCTAACAATGCATATAAAAAAAAAGCTAAAAAGAAGTGAAACAAAGGGTTTTGACTCTTATCAAACTTTATGCTTGACCGAAAAGTTAGTGTGTAAAAATCCGCTAATATTCTTAGACTAACCGTTAGTTGTAATTTAAAAAACGAAATGAAAATAAGCACTTACATACTTTTTCTAATAGTTAGCTTTAACCTATATTCTCAAAAAAATGTTTCACTTGATACTATAAACGAAACTATTAAAGAATATAATATCAAAAATTTTGAAGATGTCTACATAAAAGATTTCTCTTTTGAGAATCCGACTTTTAATCCTGAACTTGGCACGGATAAATTTTTGCCAACATCAGAAAATATTCATTATGAGAAAAGAAGGTTAAACGGGAACTTAAGAAAGTTGACCAAATTTGTTAAATATTCTGACAGAAACGAAAAGCAATTTCGTTCAAATTCGTTCTATAATGAAATGGGTTTGAAACAACAATCAAATGAAAGTAGTAACATTAAAAACTTTTTTTATTACGATTCAGATAACAGATTGTCGAAAAAAATTAGAATTGTTAACAATGACACAATAAAACAAAATCATTATTCGTACAATGAAAAAAGTCAACTTGTAAAACATAACAACTTTGTCATTGAATATGATGAACTTCAAAGACCTTTTTATGTTAAGGATGTAAAATATCACCCAAAAGGAATTGAATATAGAATTAACTATAACAACAATGTTGTAGAAGTTGAAGAATCATACAATGGCAAAAGGATTGGAATAAAAAGATATACTTATTCGAAAAATTACAACCTTCTTAAAAAAGAAACTTATAGTGGAGTTTACTACTACACATATAATCAATTGGGACAGTTAATAAAAGAAGTATATTTTAAAAATGGCAAATTACAACAAGTAAGAAGCTACAAATACGATAAAAATGGAAATGAAGTTTATCAATCTTTTCAATTTGCAAAAGACATAGAAGATGGAACCAAACTTAAACAAACATCAGAATACAAATATGATGAATTTAATAATATTATATACGAACATACTACATCTGAGTTTATGAAAAGTACTTATGAATATTTTTATGAAATAGAGTATTACTAAAAACTACAGTTAACAATGTATATAATTCTTAGCTAATTAGTTGCTTAATCGAAGTTAAGGCATTTTTGGAAAGTCGCCAAATTTTTAAATTTGACGATTTCCAATAAAAAAGATAAATAGTAAAATTTGAAAATCTGGCTTGTGCTAAATCCGAAAATATTTGTCTAATTTGCACGCTACTAGCCATATATACAACCGATAAATTAAACCTAAAAAAAACTCTACAAAATAAATTAGCTTTGTGGCAAACGAAAAAGGCTTAACTACAGCCTTCAACCACAGCCATCGCTGCACTTTCCCCAGCCAACATAGCTGCATTGAGCGACCCATTTAGTTGAGTGTCACCAGCCAACACTATTCCGGCAGATAGATGAGTTTCTGAAGGAAGATTGGAATAGCGCAAATCTTCTAAATTTGGCAAAGCCATGGGAATGTGATAGGATTTTAAAAATTGTGTACTCTCAATTCCGCATAAATCTGACAATTCCCGTTGTACAGATTTAATTAACTCTTTTTCATTCAATCCTTTGCTATCGATAACCGTAACAGACAAAAGCTCTTGATTCCCTCTTGAACTGGTAGTAACACTTGTGGGATAAAACAGATTATTTATTAATGAGCCCTCGTTTGGAATGAGACCAATAATTGGTTTCTTCATCTTTCTGGTGGCTGCTGTAAAATAAAGGTTCACACAGGACTTCCATTTTATAGCCTGATTGGATAAATTACTTATCAATTGACTCGGTTCCGTGGCTATAATCGTAAAATCAGATTTTAATAAAGTTCCATCTTCCAATGTAATTTCACCCTCTTTTACATTGGCAACTTTGGTATCGTATATATATTTTGTTTGGGTAAGATTAGCCTGCAACTGTTTGGGTATTTCTTCCATTCCTCCTTTTGGAATAGCCGCGTGACCTTCGCCAAACATTTTATATACAAACTCAAACATTCTGCTCGAAGTTTTGAGTTCAGTTTCAAGAAATATTCCACTAAAAAAAGGGGTGAAAAAATCTGAAATTATGCCCTCGGAAAAACCATAATTTTTCAAATAATTGAGAGTAGTCTCCTCTTTTTCCTCAAAGATAGCCTTTATACTTTTCTTTTTTAAATAGGCATTCAGCTTCAATATTTTTATTTTATCTGAAGTAGTTCCGATCCCTGAAAACAGCGTTGAAAAAATAAGCGATACATCACGCAATGGATCACCAATCACTTTTTGCTTTTTCTGTTTAAAAATAGATGCTCCTGGAACAAATTGCTGTAAATCAAGAGATTTTAAATCTAAGTATTTGGTTGCTGCTGGATAAGCAGTAAGTAAAACCTGAAAACCATGATCTAAAAGATACCCGTCAAGCCTATCTGTTTTCACTCTACCGCCTACCCTATCGGTTGCTTCGATAATTGTGGTAGAAAAACCATGGTTTTCTAATACTTGGGCAGCTACCAATCCGCTTATTCCTCCGCCTATAATATGAATAGCTTGAGTCTTCCTTTCCATTTTTCTCGAATTAAATTGTGATACAAATATAAAACTTGTTAGGATAGAAGTTGAAATATACCTAACGGATTTGATGGTCCATCATTTCGTACTAAGGACCTTTGAATTTTCTACTATCCTTGCCATAAATGTCAGTTTTTTGAAATCAGTTACCTATTTTTTTGTTTCTTTATCCTTGTAATGAAACACAAATGAAATGAACGAAATAATTTGCCCCAACTGTACCAAAGCTTTTAAAGTAGATGAAGCTGGTTTTGCTGATATAGTGAAACAAGTGAGAGATCAGGAATTTAACCAAGAAATAAAAACTAGATTAGCACTTGCCGAAAAGGACAAAAAAACGGCAATTGAATTGGCAGAAACCCGAATTAAAAATTCATTTCAAGAACAATTATCCAAAAAAGACAATGAACTGCTCGCCCTGAAAGCAAAAAGCGACCAGGAAATGGCAGAAAAACTGGCTAGGAAAGAGGCTGAAATTGCTGAAATGAAATCGAAAATCAGTAATGCCGAAGTGACCAAAAAGTTGGAGGTATCTGAGGCAGTGAAACAAATAGAAAAGGACCGTGATAGTTTGATTAACGACCTGAAAAATAAAGAAACGGAAAAACAACTTTTAGAAAATTCATTGAGATCCAAGTTCAATGATTACCTCAAGGTGAAAGAGGAAACAATCAAAATGAAGGACGATGAAATTTCTAGATTGAAAGATTTTAAGCAAAAACTATCGACCAAAATGATTGGAGAAACCCTGGAACAGCATTGCGAAGCTGAATTCAATAAGCTAAGAGCAACAGCCTTTCAAAATGCATATTTTGAAAAAGATAACGACTCGAGAGGCGGAAACAAGGGTGATTTTATTTACCGCGAAACGGACAACCAAGGGAACGAAATCATTTCGATTATGTTTGAAATGAAAAATGAAAATGATGAAACTGCGACCAAGAAGAAAAACGAAGATTTCTTTACCAAGTTAGACAAAGACAGAAACGAAAAGAACTGCGAGTACGCTGTTTTGGTTTCGTTGTTAGAATCTGATAATGAGTTGTACAATACTGGGATTGTAGATGTATCCTACAAATACAAAAAAATGTATGTTGTTCGCCCTCAGTTTTTTATTCCAATCATAACGCTACTCAGAAATGCCGCCATGAACTCCATGGAGTACAAAAGAGAATTGAGTATGATGAGAAGTCAAAACGTGGACATCACCAATTTTGAGGATAAAATAAATACATTTAAAGAAGGATTTGCAAAAAATTATGATCTAGCAAGTCGAAAATTTAAAGCGGCTATAGACGGGATTGACAAAACTATTTCTCAGCTTCAAAAAACAAAAGACGCTCTACTCTCTTCCGAAAACAATTTGCGATTGGCGAACAACAAAGCAGATGATTTAACCATAAAAAAACTAACTCACGGAAACCCTACTATGAAATCTCGGTTCGATGCCTTGAAAAATGGGGATAAATAAAACTGATAACTTTTACATACTCCATATTTAGAAATAATCTGTTAGGCGGTGATTGAGTTCTTTTGCCAGTTTTGGCTGATAAAGATTTTAAAAAAACAGATAACACGAACCTAATCCCCTTTCAAAAAACTATCAATAAGAAAAGCGTATCAAAACAAATTTGATACGCTTTTTTTATTCTCTTCGTGGTTGTTTCAATTCAGGTTCCTATACTCACTTGGACTATATCCTGTTTTTGATTTGAATAAGTTGCTGAAATGTTGAGGATAGTCAAAACCTAAAGAATAACCTATTTCGCTTATTGAACTTCTTGAGTTTAAAAGGCTGTTTTTTGCCTTATTTATTACAAATAAGTGAATATGTTCTTGAGCAGTTTTACCTGTTTCTTTTTTGAGTAAATCACTTAAATAATTGGGCGAAAAGTTAAGTTTATTGGCTAAGTACTGAACATTTGGAAGTCCTAGTTCGTTTGCTTTTTCTACATTGTAATATGTTTTAAGTAACTTCTCAAATTTTGATACAAAATCTACATTTATATTAGCCCTTGTGTAAAATTGTCGGTCGTAAAAACGTGTACAATAATCAAGAAGTAGCTCAATGTTGGCTATGATTAAGTTTTGACTATGCTTGTCAATGTTTTGGCTGTATTCCTTTTCTATTTTATCTAACAGCTCTTCTATCGTTTTTCGCTCATCTTCTGAAAGGTGAAGGGCTTCATTTACCTCATAGCTAAAGAAAGAATATTGGTTGATTTTCTCAGCCAAGTTGGATTTTCTAATTAAATCGGGATGAAACGCTAAGG
Organism: Flavobacteriales bacterium; assembly: GCA_965660305.1. GTDB lineage: Bacteria > Bacteroidota > Bacteroidia > Flavobacteriales_D > CAJJDF01 > CAJJDF01. The sequence goes on from CBFHZD010000021.1 coordinate 5,597, forward strand.
TCCAACTATTATCTTCTTCTGTATTTTCAGGCATTTCGCCTTCAAAAACGGTTACTTGGCCAGGCGAAGTAAACACTAAAGTTCCTTGCTCATAGTCGTATGAGTTTTTGCCGTACATTAAGTTACCGCAACCTAAATTTTTAAGTGAAATTTGGAATAAATTGTTTACAACCTTAATGCCTCTAAAATCCACTACAGGTCTAAAATCTGCCGTTCTAACTACAGAAACTAAAGGGTGCTTTGGTGCAGGAAGACCAACAGACTGGTGTGCCTGACTAATGCTGTTTATTTCAAAAACTTTAGACATAATGTAAATATATTAATTATTTCATTTGACTCATTAACATCTTATCAAATGTTCGGTCGCCTACCCATTTACGCATACGAACAAGAGGTTTCGCTAAATATCCTTTCAAGTATCTTGTTTTTGGTTTGTTTTCGGAGGCAGCTTTAGCGATTTCTTTTCCTAACACAGCAACTGGAGTAAGTTTATTTTTGTTCTTATCGCTAGAGTCAATCATTTTGTTTACCATATCTGCATACGGACCATTTCCTGATGTTTTTCTCAAGCCATCCATTGCGATATCTCCCCATTCTGTTTGAATTCCACCTGGCTCTACGATGGCCACATCTATACCAAATTGTTTTAGTTCTACTCGCAAACAATCGCTCCAACCTTCCAAAGCATATTTTGTTGCGTGATACCAAGCTCCAAACGGTGTATACATTTTTCCTCCCATAGAAGAAATGTTTACAATTCTACCTGATTTTTGATTTCGCATGGTTGGAATTACCAACTGCGTAATGCGAGCTAATCCGAAAATATTTACTTCGAATTGACGCTTTGCTTCTTCAATCGCTACTTCTTCCACTGTTCCATAAGAACCATAACCAGCATTGTTTACCAATACATCAATTCGTCCTTCTTTTTCAAGAACTGTGTTTACCGCTTCCACAATGGTTTCGTCTTTGGTAAGATCGAGCGAAACGACTTCCATTCCTTTTTCTTTTAGGTCATTCATTTTTTCGGTACGTCTTGCCATACCATAAACTTTATACCCTTTTTTCTGAAGTTCAAAGGCGGTTGATTTTCCCATTCCCGAACTTGCTCCTGTAATTATTGCTACTTTTTTCATTGTATTCTTTTTTCTACTATTTCTTTGTTTTGTAAGACTATCTTATTTAACATTTAATTCATTAAACAGCGCTTCAACAGTGATTTTTCCCAACTCGTCACAAGACAAAGGACTGTCACCTGAAATTAGTTTTCGATCTATGTGTGTTGCACCTGTTACTTTATCTCCACTTATTACATCAATTCCTTGCTTCTCTAGTGCTTCAACTTGTAGCCAAGGCAACTGACCAGGTAAATATCCAAGAGAAGGAGACTTTACATCTAATTCATCTGGAAATGCGACCATTTTGTATCCACTGTAAGGATGTGGTTCTTCATTATTTGTTGCGGTTGCTATCATTGCTGCAGGTCCATGACATACAGCTACTAAGTGCTTGTCCGAATTTTTGATCCAACGAATTAATGTTCCTACATTGCTGTCTTCGGGAAGTCCTAGCATTGCTCCATGTCCTCCTGGTAAAAACAAAGCAATAAATTCAGAATTATCATTGAGTTTATTGTTATTTACAAGGGATTCTAATGACAATGGATTCTCAAACTTTGACTTATTTGCTTCTTTGAAGTTCAAAACATTCTTGTCTTTCTTTGGAATAGACCACTCTTCTAAAATAGCCGGATTTCCAGTAGGTGTAACTACTTCAAAATCGAATCCTGCATTTACCAAATGCATCAAAGGCACCATTGTTTCTTGTACGTTATTTCCTGTAGAAAATAATTTCCCGTTTTGCATTTCTAAATAACGTTCTTCGGTACACAAAACCATCACTTTTTTGTCACCCGTGTATTTTTTTCCACCAAAGTCTGATGCTTCAAAATCTGTTTTTTTATCTACTCCCAACATTCTGCCAATAGGTGAAGGTATGTATCCTTCTCCTGTTGCTTCTTTAGTTGATTTACAGCCAAAAAGTGTGGCAGTTATTAATCCTATTAATACAATTCTTTTTTTCATTTTTTTTGTTTTTTATTATTTACACTGCAAATGTCAGAATCATTAACCTGAAGAATTAATAGATATCACGGAAAGACTAAATGATATTACAGAATTGTATTTATTCAATGATTTTTATTATCCTTAATTACATTGTAACTATGAATTGAGTATAATTTGAGATTAACCGCTTATTTTTTAATCACAAATGACCTGTTTTAAGGTCACCTTTCCACTAATCAAAGCTTTTACTCTGTGTTCAAAATAATAGCTTTGTCAGTAAAGTTTACCTATCATTTCAAAAAAAGTGTCCAGAAAGGTCAATAGCATCGTTAGCTTAGAGTTTAAAGAATCAAAAAAGATTAAAAAAAGAACTAAAATAGCGGGAAGCAAAACAGCCACATCTCTTTCAATTCTATTTTAAAAATTGTAATTTCACGCCCAACAACAAGGTAAAAATTATGCAAGAAAATAACATCCTTCATTTCGCAAAACAAGTATTAGAAAATATGCCCTCTGACTGGTTAAATCTAACTACGCACCGTCTAGATATTTATAATGAATCTCAGGCAAAAACTGAGTTTTTAGAGAAATTTGACAACTTGTTTACCCAGAATAATGCAAAAAAAGAGGATTTAGCTGAATTGCCTACAGCCTACGATTACATTCGTTTGGGGCATCCTTTGTCTTGTGTTCTCGAATGGACTCTTGCCCGTCTTCACAATTTAGATCCTAAAAACGTAATCAGTTTCTCTTCCGAAACTGTTCCGGTTTTGTCTATTTTAAGAAAAAACTTATTAGAAAATAAAAACACCTTAATTGCCTACTCCGAGAACCTTCCAAAAGGGTTTGATGAACTGGCTATTAAAAAAATATACGGATACTCATTTGACCTACAAAAAGTATCTGATCCAAGTGAAATCAATGAATTTGACGGAAGTGTTGTTTACATCACCAAGGAAACAACCACATTCGTTTCCCATAAGAATATTGACTTTCTTATTTCCATTCAGCCAAAATTGGGAAGTATACTGTTTGTCTTAGCGGGCAATAGCAGTTATATTTCCGACATTCAACACGTAAGAAGAAGAGAAACCATTGCAATGACTCCTTCCAATACCTTAATTGTTTTGAATGATTTGTTAGGAAATGATTCAACGAGTTCTGTTAACTCGACTCTCGCTGAGGATAAAAAAAATGTATTAAACTCTATCAAAGAAATTACAGGAACTCAACTGGAACCCGTGGTTGCCTCCAGTGGACTATCTATGCAGTATGCCATCATGATGGGATTGATAGATCATGCCAAAGAAAATCATCCTGATAAAGAAATTAAGTTTGTAGTTCCAACGAACTGTTACGGAGGAACAAATGACCAAGCTAGAAGAGTTGCAGCCTGTCTAGATCATGTTGAAGTCGTTGATTTAGCTGTAGATGGGGACAATAACATGGTAAAAAGTATAGATAGTGTTTTGGAGAAAATTGCTCAAGAGGACGCCATTCCATACATCATTGCAGAAATTCCTACAAATCCAAGAGTAGAAGTTCCAGAACTAGAGGAACTAAAAAAAGTCTTGAGCAAAACAAGAGAAACAGCACAAGGAAACAAAGCCATTGATTCTGTTTTTATTTTAGATCAAACCTTTTGTCCAAACATTCATTTCTTGGGAGAAGCGGAAATATTATCGACCGTTAGAGCCATTTCTTATGCCAGTGGATCTAAGTTTCCAAGTGGAGGAAAATGTACCGCAGGATATTGCGCAGGAAACGATTTGTCTGCTGATTTAATGGAAAAAATACACCAGCACCTAACAATTTGTGACAACGAAGCCACGGACTTACAATATGAAATTCTCGCTGCTCAATTGCCTTCTATGAATCAGAGAATTGCTGATGCATACACGAACACGAGAGAGTTTGTGAACTTCATCAAAGAAAAATTACCTGAGGCTAAAATCAATTTTGTTTCAGAGGAATTAGCTCAAGAAGGTTTTACTCCTTCTGTATTTTCGTTGGACTTACCCACAAAAGGAAACACGCCTGAAGAAAGAGAAAACTACAAACGAAAATTAAATTTGGTTTTGATAAACAAAATGATTGCTGAAATACCTGCTGAAAGTAAGTATTGCGTCAGCTATGGTCAGCTAAAAGGTTGTTACTGGACAATTCCCGCAACATCTACTCAAGGAACTACAAAGGAAGGCGACAAAGACTATATTGCGAGAGTTTCTCTTTCTGGAAATATGGATTTAGCTAAACACAAGGCTGTGTTTTTAGATTTTGTGAATGGAATAGAATAATTTAAGGTAAGACAAACTGAATCAGAAACGCGTGTTTTTAAGGCTCTACAGTCTTAGAAAAATTACTAATATAATTTGTTGTAAATTAGAAGAAGTTGATTCAATAAAGTATCGACTTCTTCACTATGAAATCAGTCCTTTTTTTTAAGTTAGTTTCCTCTCTTTTCGCAAATTATGAGTATTGGTTTGGAATGCACAAATACGATAGGGCTCTCGCCTATAACCAAAAAAGTTCTTTATCAGAATATTCTGGCGTTGGTTGTAAACCATTAAAAAATAGGGCGTAATGAAAAATAACCCATGTTTCAATTCGTTTGATTACGTATTTATTGGTTTTGGTGCAGCAAATTGCCTTCTACTATTGAGACTGATTGATAAAGGAATTCTGGATAAGAAGCGAGTTGCCATAATAGAGCCAAGTTCCAAAACAAAAAACGATAGAACATTTTGCTTTTGGTCTACAGAAAAGGAATTAGACGAATTACACCTAACTAACCTGGTAAGCCATAGCTGGAACAAAATTGAAATAGGTAAAATAAAGACAACTGATATACAGCCCATGAGCTATTGGCATGTCAAAGGATTAGATCTTTATGAATTAACACGAAAAAAACTACAACAACATCAAGTTTCATTCATTCAATCATATTTAACCTCAGTCAAAAAAATTGGTGCGAATCAATTTGAACTAACTGCTGGAGATCAAACTATTGCTGCCGAAAAAGTTTTTGATAGTAGGCCACCCGAGTACAATAAATCAGAGAAAAATGAAAGCCATATCTATCAGTCCTTCTTAGGCTGGAACATCTCAACAGAAAAGATTTGTTTTGATGCTAATAAAATGGTTATGATGGATTTTAATATCCCACAAACCGAATTTACTCAGTTTATATATATCCTTCCTTACAGTACAAATGATGCTTTAGTCGAGGTTACTCGTTTTGGTAAAGAGAAGATTACAGAAAATGAAGCAAGCATACTCCTTGAAAATTATATCAGTAAAATAAGCTCTAACTACAAAATCAATGAAGTTGAGAAAGGAATAATCCCGATGTCCAGTGCCCAGATTAAAACAGAATTTTTAGGTAAGAATTGGAAAAACATGGGGGCAAGAAACAACAAGGTTAAATGTACTACAGGATTCGCTTTTCATGATATGGCTAAAGAAGCAAAACATATTTCTGAGCAATTTAATGATAGTGTTATTGAGAAATCTACTCCGAAAAGATTCGCTTTTTATGACCGTTTACTCTTGAAAATACTTGTAGAAAGACCAGAAAAAGGAAAATTCATATTTGAAATCCTTTTTTCTAAAGTTCCAACTATAAGAATTTTAAATTTCTTACAAGAGCGCACATCGTTGCATGAAGATATTTTATTATTCTCTAAACTACCGAAAGTTATTTTTATAAAAATGGCAGTAAAAGATATTTATCACTCTTTAAAAAAAAGTTCAATTGTATTACTTCCATTTTTTATAACACTACTCTCAATTCTACTTTATAAGTTAAACTTAGAAAACATCGTTCTATTCCTATTGCTTGTAGGGTTTTTGACTATCGGACTATCTCATGGTGCTCTGGATCACCTTACTAAACTCAATCAATTCAATATAAGGTCATTAACTCTTTTTTCTATAAGGTATATAATCAAAGCTGTAATCTATGGGGCAGTTTGGTTCGTATTTCCTGAAATTGCTCTCTTAGGGTTTATTCTATATTCTGCCTTTCACTTTGGCCAAGCAGATTTTAAAGAATGGAAAATGAATTCTGTTATATACTCCTTTTTGTGGGGTGTGATTGTTCTCGCTCAAATTTTATTTTTTCATACGACAGAATTAATTGAAATTCTGGGGCAAATACCAGGAATCACAAACGAATTAATTAATGAGTTTAGTAAAACTAACTCATATTTTGTGGTTCAAATCCTCACTGTACTTTCCGGAATAATTTTGGCTTATAAAGTGAAATCAAGAACAATGATAATCACCCTTACCTATCTTTTACTAGCCTCAGCTCTTCCTTTACTTGTGAGCTTTGGTATCTATTTTACTTTTCAACATAGTAAAAATGGATGGAAACATTTAAAACAAGGTTTAAATGTAAGTTCAAAAAATCTTTTTATTCGTTCTGTTCCATTTACTTCTTTAGCTGCAATAATGTTGGTGACCTCTTTCTTTATCTTAGAATCCAACCATTGGGGTACATTTTTTATATTACTATCATGCTTGAGTTTGCCTCATGTAACCTCCATGCATGATTTTTATGCAAGCCAAAAAGGTAAATAAAATGAAATAAGAATAAACAAAAAAAGCGTGAATCTTTCGAAACACGCTTTCCTTGGTTAATAAATCAATTATGCTGGTGATCCAGACTTTTTTACTGCCAATGAGTAGATTACAAGACCAAATCCAATTTTGTTAATTGCATCTGCAATGTTGTAAGCAACATCGATGTTTCCTTCAGGCATGAAACTACTGTACCATCCCGTAGTTCCCATCATGTATCCAATTGGATAAATCGCCCATCCTACAAGAACGAACCAACATAATATTTTGTGCGCCTTTAGAACATCTCCACCAGCTGCAACAGCCAATTTCTTGGCACTTCCCAACCAGATTTCGTATACAATGTAGAAGTAGGCTGCTCCAGAGATGAATCCCCAAAAAGCTGCTTGGTCTTTGTACACTGCCTCTCCAAAATAACCTGTAACAAGCATGATTACAGAAAAAACGATCATTTTCCATAAAAGTGCTGGTTTAGCTCCTGCTACTTTGAGTATGAGGTAGAACTCAACGCACATCAAAGGAACTGTCAAAATCCAATCAACATACCTGAAGAATGTTGGAGATTCTGCATGAGCTGCCCAATAGTCTCTCATGTAAAAATAGTGAACTGCAGCAATAAATGTAATCAGTCCTGAAACAAGAACTGAGGTTCTCCACTTTTTATCAAATTGATTGAGTGATAAAAAGAAAAAGGCTGCAGCAGCCATCATTGCCATACATCCAACAAAGAATGTAAATCCAACATAATCAGTTGGGTCTAATTTTGCGACCATACCAAAGGCCAAATTTAAGTTTTCCATAGTTATTAGTTTTTTTGTTTAAGTAAATTTATGAATAATTAAACAAAAACCAAATTTTTATATAAAAAAATATAGTTATCCAAATTTTTTTTGTTAAAATTTTCAAAATAAAAAATAGTGATTACATAGATAAACCAGTGCTTGAAGCGAGTTAAAACAACTTATTATAAAGCTTTATATTTTTTTAAAAATTTTGACTATAAAAAAACTAAAACATCAAATTAGCTCTTAAATTCTTTGAAATTTAACATTTACTCTTCGGTTGAAGAACTGGAATTAAGGGTCATAATAGTTAATCACCAAATGTAACTAGGTAGGAAATAGCCTAACGACTAAATCTTTCTATTCTCAATCATATCAGAAATGAGTATGTACAACTCCCTCAATTGCGAGTCTTGCTTCAGGATTTCTAGATGACGGTTCATCGTAAATGTATCGCCTCTCAGTGCAGGACCAGTTTGGTTGTCAATAGCTCGTCTTTCTATATTTTTTTCAAACACTTCCTTGATTAATGGTTTGAGTAAGTCAAAATCTACGCCTTGCTTTTCGCATAAATCCTGACCTATGGCCTGCATGTAATTAGAAAAATTAGCCACAAATACAGCAGCTAAATGCAGTTTTTGTCTTTGTTCCGAAGAAAGGTTTATTACTCTATTCGTTATTTTTTTTGCCACTTCTTCCAATAACTCTAAACTCTTCCTACTATTTGACTCTATGCAAATAGGAAGTTCAGAAAAGTCTGCCTGATGATTCCTAGTAAAAGTTTGTAATGGATAAAAACTCCCAAAATTGGACGAAGAAACTGAAAGCACCTCAGCTGAAACACTGCCAGAAGTATGAACCACCAATTGATCGTTCAACTCCAACTGATTTGCAATCTCTCCAATCGCATTATCAGAGGAAGCCACAATGTATAAATCACTCTTTTTGTTTATTTGGGAAAGTTCGTTTGTATAAGTTGCCTTTAACTTTTCAGCTAAATCTTGAGCATTTTTCAAACTTCTACTAAAAACTTGCACCACTCTAAATCCCTCAGAAACTAATGCAAAACCCAAGTTATGGGCCACATTTCCTGAACCTATGAGAGTGATATCCTGAATCATTTTTGTCTTTTTACTCTATAAATAACAGCCATGATTGACCCTAATAACATCAAAACAACACCTAACCAGAGTAGGTTGATGAGAGGAAAAGTTTTCGCTTGCATAATGATGAATTCTTTACCAGTAATGTCTAAAGAAATCTTTCGAGGAGAAATCAGCGTTGAGTCTTCGGTATAGGTGGGAATGGATATTCCCATTAAGGCCACTTTCATTCCATAATCTTCCTCAATGACAGGCAACGGAGGTTTCAAAGACGAATCTTGTTGAATTAAATAAACCAAAGCCTGTTGTTTTTCTTCCATTTTTTTCTGGTAATCTACAAATCTCAAATTCACAACACCAGCTTGAGAATTTCCTTCATAAGGAAATTGTTGATTGTCCTCCACAATCACCATACCGTGTGTGGTAACGATTGTATCTCCTACCTCTGCAATGTAATTTTCATAAGGCATGTATCCATCATTCTTCCCTTCAAATATAGCCGGATCTGGATATTTGATGTGTGAAAACACGTCATGTCCCGCATAATGTTTGGTAGATGGTTCAGCTACATTTCCAAATCTTTCATTCAGCTGTACAAATGGAGTTAAGGTAAACTCTTTGGCGCCAGGCCTATGACTTTTCCATGCAGTTGCCGTGGAGTCTGGTGCGATGAGTTGCCAATATTTGGCATTGCCAGCAAAATAATCTTCTGTAACAGTGTGTGATTCTTTGGCCTGGTAGTATTCACCAAAATATTCTACTACCTCTCCTTTTTCATAAGAGATCGGTTCTGGTTTAAAATAATCTACTTCGTAATAGATATTTATCCCTTCCTGACTTCTGCTTCGGTAAGAAACAAAATACTCTCTCATGTAGTTCGTATCTCCTAAGGTAATTTGAACATCTTCATTATTCTTAAAGGTTTCACTCAGCGAAGCCAAATCAAACTTACCTCCTTTGTTGTGTGATAATTTTTTACTTTGAGAATTAGAAATAAGGGCCCCGAAAAGAATCAATCCAAAACCAATGTGAGCAATTGACGCTCCCGCAAAATTCAATTTCCCTTTCAAGAATCTCACAAAATAATCCAGGTTACCCACTACCGCATATATCGAAGTAAAAAGCAAAGCTATGTAAACAACTGTTTCGGCAGTAGCAAACTCAACCCCATTGAAGGTAAATGCGTAAAGACAAACGGCTGTAAAAACAAGTGAAATTAATACTGATGCTGCAATTTGTTTCAAAAATAACTTAACCGGCATTCCTTTATATCTCAAAAACTGACCAAATCCAACAAAGAGAGTAACGAACACAGCAAATGCTCCCTGACGTATGTTATAATGCTGCAATACATTTTCTTTTCCAGCAATATCAGTTCCAAACAATCGGTTCCAAACGGGGAACGAATTGTCTACGAATATTTGAATACAAGCAATAAAAAGAACCAAACTTCCCATGAACATCCAAAACTCCCTACTCCACAGCTTATCCTCTGTTTTTGCTCTAGGAAAATTTTTGATAGACGCAATTACCACAAAAACTAAGGTTGCCATAGTTCCTAAGATGAATACAATTCCAGTAGCTGGAATTCCGGCTACCAAAGTTGCGCTATCGGCAGTAAGAGTCATCACAAACAAGAAAATTGAAATTACCGTGTACATAAGTCTGTTTTGCTTTCCTTTTAATAACATGAAAACAGACAACCAGACAAAGAACAAGATGTACAACAACAGTTGCCCAAGCATACCATTGTCGGTAAATGAATGAACGGAGCTATCTCCTAACACACCACTTTTGGTAAGAAAAGTAGAATATAGAACTAAAATAAACGACAGAAAAGTAAGGATATAAGTAAAAAATAAGGAGCTTCCCTTTCGCTGATTTGCTAACATTAAATGACCTGCACCGACCAAAGTTAACCAAGGAATGTATGACACATTCTCAACTGGGTCCCAAGCCCAAAACCCACCAAAACTAAGAGATTCGTATGCCCACATACCTCCCATCAAAATCCCAACACCCAGTACTCCTATTCCCAAGAAAGTCCAAGTAATAGTTTCTTTAATCCATTCGTTCAGCTTATTTCTCATGAGTCCAGCAATGGCATAAGCAAAAGGCACGACTGTCACAGCAAAACCAAAAAACAAAGTTGGAGGATGAATGACCATCCAGTAATTTTGAAGCAATGGATTAAGTCCCTGGCCATCTTTAAACATTGGGAGCTTTGAGACGTAATCTTTCATTTCTGTCCAAGGTAAACCAAGGTTTTCTGGAAGATTTTTTGTCAGCAGAAACACATTATTTCCTATTTTAAAATCAAAAATAAAAACTCCTAACAACATTGAATTTAGGAAAACTTGAGATAGCACAAAGATCGTCATGACTGAAGCCTCCCAATCTTTCGCTTTTTTTATTAAAACACTTCCAATCACCACATTCCAAAACATCCATAGCAGAAAACTACCTTCCTGCCCTCCCCAAAAACAAGAAATTAGGTATTCCATCGGCATGGAATCGTTGGAATATTTCCAAACGTAATGGAACTCATAAAAATGTCCATAAATAAGCACATACAATAAGGTAACAACTCCCAGCAAACCAATAGAATGAAGTCTGAAAGAAAGTCTTCCCGCTTTTTTCCATTGGGAAGAAATTGCCAAATCATTCGAATTTTTGAACGATAAAAAATAAGAAAGTGTAGAAAATATGGCGGTTACGAAAGAAAAAAATACTAAAAAGTATCCAAAATTACTTAAAAATGTATGTTCCAATTTGATTGATTTTTGTTCGTTACAAATATAGGAAATCATGAATTGAGAAAGGGTATTTTAAACTGATTATTGTCAGTTTAATGGAGATTATTGAGCAGACTAAAAATAAAACTGACACTGACATAAGTGAGATTGCACAGAAAGTTTTAACTTTGAAAATGAAGAAAGAAATTACCCTTCACGACAAAACCTTTGTTCCCTTCTTGAATAAGGAAAAAATAAACACCGAAATTACAAGGATTGCGCAGGAAATAAACCGCGATTACAAAGGGAAAAAGCCTCTTTTGGTTGGTATTCTCAATGGTTCCATTCTCTTTTTTTCGGATTTACTAAAACAACTAGAAATAGAATGTGAAATAGCATTCCTGAGAGTTTCTTCTTACAAAGGAACTGAAACCACGGGTAATGTAAAAAAAGTGTTGGGTCTTGATAAAAACATCGAAAACACGGATGTAATCATTGTCGAAGACATAGTGGATACCGGAATTACCCTTGAAAATATCATTAAAGATCTTTCTTCTAACCATCCAAAAAGCCTAAAAGTGGCAACATTACTTTTTAAACCCAATGCTTACACCAAAAACTACCCAGTAGATTATATTGGATTTGAAGTAGGAAATGAATTTCTAGTTGGATTTGGATTGGATTATAACGAAATTGGTAGAAATTTAGACGAACTATACATAATAAAATAACCTATGTTGAACATAATTTTATTCGGCCCTCCAGGGGCAGGAAAAGGAACTCAATCAGAATTAATACAAGAAAAATTCAATCTGACACACTTGTCAACAGGTGATATGTTCCGTTTTCACATGAAAAACGATACAGATTTGGGTAAAAAAGCCAAAGAATACATGGAAGCTGGAAATCTTGTTCCAGACCAGTTGGTGATTGATATGATTGACAATAAATTAAGTGAATCTCACAATACAGGTGGATTTATTTTTGATGGTTTCCCAAGAACTCCAGACCAAGCAACAGCCTTGGACGAATTACTAGCAAACAAAGGTTGGGAAATTTCTAAAATGGTTTCTCTCGAAGTGGAAGAAGATGAATTGGTAAAGAGATTATTACTAAGAGGTAAAGACTCAGGACGAAAGGATGACTCAGACGAGTCCATTATCCGAAACAGAATGGCTGTTTATAACAAAGAAACTGCTCCACTCAAGGATTTTTATGCCAACCAAGGAAAACACATTGGTGTGAATGGAATTGGGAGCATTGAAGAAATTAATGGAAGAATAAATGAGGCAATCTCATAGTGAGGTTTCTCATTTGTTATGATCATTGAATTCAGTTTTTATTAGGTTATGAACTTCTTTCAAACTATCCACTAAACACTGAATTATCTCTTACATAGTCGAAGGAAATAATTGAGAAAAATGTGGACCAATCTAATCCTACTATTCAAATAGTTTTTGGTGTTTCAAGTTCTAGGAGGTTCGTTGGAAAAACAGATGGGAATCAGTTCAAAAATAAATTTGTCTTAACATAAGAAATTCTTTCACTCCCATAGTTTTAGGTGAAATTTTGAAAACAAGAACGGCTGAATAGATATTTTTCTGAAATTTCTAATACACTTAGCTGTTAAAATATTCTCTATTGTTTGGTTTACTAGATTCTTATCGGTTACTGGTATAATTGCGATTTCTAGTTTAATATCTGGTAAATTATTACCCTGGTCCTACCTATTTTTATTCTACCAATTATTGTCTTCTGGTTATTCAACCACTTTTTCAAAAAAGAATTAAAACTGTCGAAAGAAGTTCTTATGCATCTTCTTGAGGCCAAACAAGTATGACATCATTCAACTTTCTATTTCCAATTCCCAACACCTCAATATTTTTTGTTATAATTTAGATGTAGTCAAAAGCTGTCTAAAATTATATGAGTAAAACAACGAGAACAGGATTTTATTTTACAAACTATGAAGCACCTGATTTATCTCCATTCGATAGGTTATTTGAGGTATTCAAAGAGTTAATTGTTCATACCTCTGGCGATTTTGACGAAGCAATTTCCTGGCTTCGTGAATTGGATAAAGAATATGAACTAACGACTGAAGACTACACCATCGAGGATTTTATTGAAGACCTCAAAAACAAAGGATACATTCGAGAAGAAATTGATGACAACGGTAAAGGCTCACCTGTGATTACAGGAAAGACAGAACGGTTAATTCGACAAAAAGCACTCGAGCAAATTTTTGGAAACATCAAAAAAAGTGCTGCTGGAAATCACAAATCCAAACACAGAGGTACGGGTGACGAACACACTGGAGAATTGCGAGAGTTTAGATTTGGTGATGGAATAGAAAAAATCTCCTTAACAGAAAGTCTCAAAAATGCCCAGATAAATAACGGGATGGGAGATTTCAATTTAACGGAAAGAGACCTGGTAGTGGAAGAAACGGAGTTCAAAGCCCAAATGAGCACGGTGCTTATGATTGACATCAGCCACAGTATGATTTTGTATGGAGAAGACAGAATTACTCCTGCCAAGAAGGTTGCCATGGCCCTTTCAGAACTTATAACAACGCGATACCCAAAGGACACACTCGATATATTGGTGTTTGGAAACGATGCCTGGGCAATTAAAATTGCCGATTTACCTTATTTAAAAGTTGGACCTTATCACACCAATACTGTGGCAGGATTGCAACTTGCTATGGATATTTTGAGAAGAAAGCGTAATACCAACAAACAGATTTTTATGATTACGGACGGGAAACCTAGTTGTGTCATAGAACCTGATGGGCAGTATTACATGAATAGTAATGGCCTAGACCCATACATTGTTGGAAAATGTTACACTCAAGCGAGGCAAGCAAGAAAATTGAAGATACCGATAACTACATTTATGATTGCGCAAGACCCTTACCTCCAGCAATTTGTAGAGAATTTTACAGAGGCTAACCAAGGCAAGGCTTTCTATACAGGATTGCGAGGTTTAGGTGAGATGATTTTTGAAGATTACGAGACGAATAGAAAGAAAAGAATTAGATAGACAATATTAGAAAACACAAGAATATGATAAATGATACCTGTCCCGAGTTATATTTGTCAGGAAGGAAACGACTTTAAAAATAAACATCAGGAAGGATTATGAAACGAATAGGAAGAAGAGGATAAAAAGCAGGTTCTCGATACATTCTGAAATAGCTGTCGCAATTTCAAAACACTCGAACTGACAATACCGATATTGTCAGTTCGAATGATTTTAAGAAGTGACAACGGATTAAAATTGTATCGAGAACAGTCGACAAAGAACTAACTACATTTATAAAGAAGAATGAATAAAATAAAAACATTAGGAGAACTTAAGAAATCAGGATATAAATCAAAAACCATAAAGGATGAATTGAGAGACAACCTGATTGAGAAAATGAGAAATCATGAAGCTACTTTTGAGGGAATTCATGGTTTTGAAAAGACAGTTATACCTGAATTGCAAAGAGCTATACTTTCTCGTCATAACATTAATTTACTAGGACTGAGAGGACAAGCAAAAACAAGGCTCGCGCGAAAAATGACTGAGTTATTGGATGAGTACATTCCGGTAGTTACAGGTTCTGAAATAAATGATGATCCAATGAATCCTATCTCAAGATATTCGCAAGAATTAATCGAAGAAAAAGGCGATAAAACACCTATTTCATGGATGCACAGAGAGGAGCGTTTCTTCGAAAAATTAGCAACTCCGGATGTCACTGTGGCCGATTTAATTGGTGACATTGACCCAATAAAAGCTGCCAATTTAAAACTGAGTTATGCAGATGACCGAGTGGTACACTACGGAATGATTCCGAGAGCTAATCGATGTATATTTGTCATCAATGAAATTCCAGATTTACAGGCGAGAATTCAGGTTTCTTTGTTTAATATTCTGCAAGAAGGAGACATTCAGATTAGAGGGTTTAAGGTTAGGCTTCCGCTTGATATGCAATTTATATTTACAGCAAACCCCGAAGATTACACGAACAGAGGAAGTATTGTAACTCCATTAAAAGATCGGATTGGCTCTCAAATCTTGACCCATTATCCCGAAGATATTGAAACCGCAAAAAGAATTACACACCAAGAAGCGAAATCAGAAAAAGGTCAAGAAAAAGCTATCTACGTTCCTGAAATTGCTAAAGACCTGTTAGAACAAATAAGTTTTGAGGCCAGAGAGAGTGAATACATTGATGCAAAAAGTGGTATAAGTGCTAGGATGAGCATTACCGCTTATGAGAATTTATTGAGTACAGCAGAGAGAAGGTCACTTATCATTGGAGAAAAGAAAACCTCCGTTCGTCTTTCTGATTTTATGGGTGTAATTCCTTCCATTACAGGAAAAGTGGAACTGGTTTACGAAGGAGAACAAGAGGGAGCAGGCAACGTTGCTCTGTCCTTGATTGGTGAAGCCGTTAAAACAATTTTCACCATGACTTTTCCAAAAATTCAAAAACTAGAAAAGCAGGACGAAAAAACTCCTTATCACGATACACTAGAATGGTTTTTTGCCGAATCTGGTTTTGAATTGATGGATGATGCTTCTGAAAAATTGTACAAAACAACATTAGACGATGTAATTCCACTGGACATTTTATTGGACACTTACCTCCCTGACTTGAATAAAAAGGATCGGTATTTTTGGAAAGAAATCATCCTATGGGGATTGGTAGAGTTTAACAAACTATCCAAAACAAGAGTGGATGAGGGCTACCAATTTAAAGATACGTTTGGGAATTATTTTACCAATTTGTAAACTTTCATACTGAAAAATTACCATTGGTATAGATTTCCAGTAAGTGATTAAAATATATCTCTATATTTGCGTTCATATTTTTAAACTAAACACAGAATGAGAGACTTAAGAACAACCAACATCTTGTTATTGGTAATTGCTGTACCAGTGATATTTTATTTGTTGAAAATCTTGTCTTTTATTTTTATTCCTCTTTTTGGTTCAATGTTCATCGCCCTGTTATTTCTCCCTCTGATGAGATGGATGGAAAAGAAAGGCATGCCAAAATTAGCCAGCCTACTGATTTCTGTTTCATTGTTAATCGGAATCATATTCATTGCATCAGTATTGATACAAATCTCAAGTAAAGAAATCATGCAGTCCGATGAAGTTTTTATAGCCAAAGCTAATGAGAAAATAACCACAGCCATCTTATCTGTTGAAGAGTTCTTTGGGCTAACCAAAGAACACAGTAACAATGTATTATTGGACTATTTTCAGAACAATAAATCTTCATTCAATGTGGGTAAAATATTGGGGTTTGCAAACAGAACCGTAACTATGATACTCATGACCCTGTTCTTTGTTGTACTATTACTGGCAGGATCTGTTAACCTTCAAGTCATAATGAAAGACATTCTCTTTCGTCAAGAATTTGCCTCTATCAAGACATTCATCAAAATAGAAAAAGATATTTTCAAGTTCTTGATTGTGAAATTTATAATGAGTCTGTTTACAGGAATTGGGTTTTCTCTGGCTTGTTACTTTTTCGATGTGAGTTTTCCGATTTTCTGGGGAGTATTTGCGTTTGCCATCAACTTTGTACAAATGATTGGTTCGGTGATTGCAGTTATTCTCATCACTTTATTTGCCTTTGTAGAAATAGATGCCCCAACCACCCTATTTTTCTTTTTTGCGGTAGTTGGAGGTGTAGAAGTTTTGTTTGGCGCTATTTTGGAACCAATTTTTATGGGAAAAACTTTCTCTATCAATGTAATTGCTATCCTTGTAATGTTGATGTTTTGGGGTTATCTATGGGGAGTTCCTGGCATGATAATGAGTATTCCAATTACTGTATTATTAAAAATAATTCTAGATCAATTTCCGAAAACACAAAAGCTGGGAAAACTGCTGGCCGGACCGGATCCAGCTATTCAAATCAATATCAAAAAATAAACTTGGTTCTTTATTTTTTGAGGTGGTAATTTCTAAACCCACCAATCATTCTACCACCCAAAATATTCTGTTCTATCCAAGTAACAACTCTATACTTTAACTTTTCATGCTTGTGCATAGGTCTTTCCAGATTTCTTTTCCCTTCGTACTGCAACTTTTCTTCCCAATCAAATTTTGACATCCAAGGTTCCATTACCTTTGGGTGAGTCCCACTAAATTTCAATAGCTTTTGCAAAGGACCGTAATCAAACTCCTTGGGTTGTTTTGCCACAATTTCGTCAGCCTTTTTTTTACCATGGTAGCTACTGTGCATTACTTGTGATTTGTAACTCATCATGTGCGGTGGACGAACGTAGCCATAATGGTAAATGTAGGCATCTATTAATTTCACCGTTAATTTTTGGCCTCTTTCCGAATTGTAGTCGGATGGTGAATAATCAAAAGAATCAAATTTTCGAAAAGATTGCGCATCTCGCCATGAGTGGATTTGTGATGAATTCTTTATTATTCTTATTTCTCGGGGATACCAATTGTGTGATTTGTGAAAGTGATTATAATCCCCCCAAAAATGACGGTATTTAAATAACAATCCTTCTACCTCAGAATCGTTTAAATAAGTGTCCATTGCCTCTTGGATAGCGGCATAATCTTGCTCATGAATGGCTTCATCCGCTTGAATATAAACCAACCAGTCTCCTTTACAGGCTTCCTTGGCAATATCGGTTTGTCTGGCAAATTCAGTGTTTTTCACATACTTCTTTGTGTCCCATTTCGTATGAATCACTTTTATCTTATCAGCATTTATACTGTTAATGACTTCGACTGTCGTGTCGTCTAGGTCATTATCTCCTACTGCAATAACAAATTCATCAACGAGAGGCAACACCGAAAGAATACTTTCTCTTAAAGGAATATACAACTTCGTTGCATTTTTTATAAAGGTAAATCCGCTTATTGTCATAGTTATTGCAAATGTAATAACTTTAAGTCATTTCCAAATTTCACTAAAACTCTTAGTCGATTTTTCACTTCATCTAATTCGTAGGATTCTACTCTCTCAATCAAATGGTTTTTACCTTTAAGATTAATAACCAGTTCATTTATCTCATTGATATACCCTATCCCCTCTTCCCAGACCTTTAAATCTTTGTGAAATTCTGGCAGCACAACTCTTTCCTTAATGATAAGGTCTTGACCATATACAACAACTTCATCTGAAAAAACCAAAACATAATCACGCTCTTTGTTTCCATCATAATCCACAAAGAAAAATTGATTTATTTTCTTTTGTGGACTCAGCAAGATAGAAACAGGCTTATCCTCAAAAAACTGTCTGCAAATAGAGTTCTCATTGCTATCCAAAAACAAAGCTCTGGTACTCTCAATTGAACTCCCTTGAAACACGTAAAATGGCTCTCCAAATCGAGCAGAAATCTGATGCCTTACCTCACCTTTTCTGTTGTAAAAATAAGCTTTGTGTGACTTATCTCTCACCAAAAGATAGTCGAGATTATTTATAAGCAAATGGGACACATCTCCCGTAACAGCTTCATTTGTTATAGGTTGCAACCATCCATCGACCAGGTATCCTTGGCTATTAACATTTTTTATTCCTGCTGTAGTAGGTATCAAAAATCTAAAATTCAAATCTTTGTCATAATCAACAACCGAAATGTTTTCGGTAGCACTATCCTTTATGGTGACTGGAAAATCACCCACATTTCGTCCCAAAACATCTATCAAGAATAACTGATTATGAGTGTTGAAGATCAACTGATACTTATTGTTTCCAAACAAGTCTATTCTTTTTATCTCTCCCACAATTTGATTGCCCAAATCTCTACTCCAGGTTACCTCACCATTGGGTGAAACAAAATGCATTACATTATTTTCATCCTGTATAACGTAATTATGGTCATTGGTTCGGTGATTTTTAAATTTATAAATCTTATTCTTCAATTCAGCAGAAAATGATTTTACCCATTTTGGATTCACCATCCCTTTACCAATTTCTATTTCTTGGGAGTAAACAAAACTGACATAATCGAGTTCATCAGTCTGATTTTTTTTCTGAAATAAAGACAATCCATTCTTACCTTCCAAAACTCCCAAATATAGTCCTTGCTTGATCTCAATGGAATATGCGCTTTTGTTTATGTTGTTTTTGATAAATGTATAAACCTGCTCCGAAGAACTCACTGTTAATCCAGAGAAAATTCTAAAATTCAATTTTTCCAATTGAGATTTATCGTGCCCAAAGTAAATATAATCATCAATTCTTAACACATAATGAAAAGGCCTTTGAGCATTCCCCAATGAAATTCCATCTTGAAAAAAGTTAATTGTTCCATTTTCATCAGAGAAAGGAATACTATCTGCCTTTAACACCCTCATTCCGTCAAGAAACTCAATTAAACTATTAGTTTTGACTAGGACAATTTCATTGGTATCGCCCATTGGAACAACATGAGCTAAAGGACTTTTCATCCATCCAAATAAAGAAAATTGTGCATCACAACCACATTTCTCCGACAAACTTGATAACCACCCATTGTCATTAGAAAAACTTAAACTATCAGTCTGTAATAAAGTGATTGATTGAAACCTAGCCGGCAAAAAGTCAAATAGTGTAAAATCCAATTGTCCTGAAAATGAACCTTCACTCGAATCTCTTTTTGCATTGGAACTACTGAATATTTGCTCTGGCAAGAAAGTAACTTCATGCAAATCCCAATGTTCGTTATTCTTCATGAATAAGTTAATGCCATCTTTGCTTTTAGTCTTTCTCTGTTTGATGGATTGAAAAGAGGTAAGTTCACCGATGGAAGCTTCCTCTTCATACCTCTTATTAAACTGCTTTAAATCGCCTTTGGTAAAAAGAACAAAATTATTGAGAATTAGCGAGGAAAAACCTACTCGTGCTGAAACAGAATCTAATCTCTGTTCTAATTCAAACATATAATAACCAACTCCCTCGCTACTGAAGTAAAGTAAAGATTTTGAATTTACTTTTAACTGATTAAATTGGGAGTCCTTTGAATTCCAAAAATCAACCAGATCGAACTGGTTTTTATCTAATTCTTTCCATATCAAATTGGAATTCAGAAGCTCTTCAATCCATAAGTTGGGTTGTTTTATTTCTATAATCTCATTAGTGAAATTAGAAGGAATAACTTCATAAAAACTGACATTACCCGTGATCTTTTCTTTTTCAGAATTAATAACAAAAAGGGCTGCAAGAATTGCCAATATGAATAATAAACCAATTCCTAATAATCCTCTTTTCATTTAACCTATAATCTTTCTATGAGTAAGGAAGAGCCGTTGGGTTTGGTTTTCAAGACTCCAATTCCACTGGATTTTCTTCCTTCCACTCTAATAATGTCTCCAGCATTCAAATATACAACTTTTACGATATTAGTTGTGGAAGACCCAATAAGATAATTTCTGTGGCTTCCTACGGCAAATGTTCCGGGTATTGCTGTGTTGTTTCTAGTTATTTGAAATTCACTTTCAGAACGATTATTTCCTTCTGTCATTTCAGCCGTCACTCTACAATTTATTCTATATCTACCCGATAAAGAAACAACGATTTGATTTGATGTTGTTGAGTAATTATCATCGACAATACCGCTGGTACCAAACGGAATAACAGCAAATGAAGATGGCAATAAAAACCCACCATCTACATCGAATATTTCTGCCATTGTATTGGCAACCAAAACAACTACACTGTCCTTTTTCGAAAATATTTTGAGCGAATCATTTCTAGAATATTTAATACTGTCTACTCCTCCTATTGTGTCTAGCAAAACAAAAGAAGTATCTCCACCCTCTACCAAAATTAGGCTGTCTTGACTTAAATATAAGGTGTCAATCTTTTCATTGGTAGAATCCAAATCAGCCAAGAATATTTTAGTTTCCACCGTGTCCTCATCTGTATAAACCAATGTATCATCGGACAACGTGAAGGTGGTAAGTGTTTGCTTATTAAACACCTTACTCGAATCTCCGTTTTCATCCACGTAATAAATGGAATCTCCTAATTCTCCGAAGTAAGTCAGAACGTTTGTGTCTTTGAAAATCTTGGAACTATCTCCATTCTCATCCACGTAATAAATCGAGTCGCCCAGCTCTCCGAAGTAAGTCAGAACATTGGTGTCTTTGAATATCTTGGAACTGTCTCCATTTTCGTCCACGTAATAAATGGAATCTCCTAATTCTCCGAAGTAAGTCAACACATTCGTGTCTTTGAAAATCTTGGAACTGTCTCCATTTTCGTCTACGTAGTAAATAGAATCTCCCAGCTCTCCAAAGTAAGTTAAAACGTTTGTGTCTTTGAATATCTTACTCGAATCTCCGTTTTCGTCCACGTAATAAATGGAATCACCTAATTCACCGAAGTATGTTAAAATGTTGGTGTCTTTGAAAATCTTACTGGAATCGCCATTCTCATCCACGTAATAAATGGAATCGCCTAATTCTCCGAAGTAAGTCAGAATGTTGGTGTCTTTGAATATCTTGGAACTGTCTCCATTCTCATCCACGTAATAAATGGAATCGCCTAATTCTCCGAAGTAAGTCAGAATGTTGGTGTCTTTGAAAATCTTACTGGAATCGCCATTCTCATCTACATAATAAATAGAATCTCCCAGCTCTCCGAAGTATGTTAAAATGTTGGTGTCTTTGAATATCTTACTGGAATCGCCATTCTCATCCACGTAATAAATAGAATCGCCTAATTCTCCGAAGTAAGTTAAAATGTTGGTGTCTTTCAAAATCTTACTCGAATCTCCGTTTTCGTCCACGTAATAAATAGAATCTCCCAATTCTCCGAAGTAAGTCAACACATTCGTGTCTTTGAAAATCTTGGAACTGTCTCCATTTTCGTCTACGTAATAAATGGAATCTCCTAATTCTCCGAAGTAAGTTAAAACGTTTGTGTCTTTGAAAATCTTAGAACTGTCTCCATTTTCATCTACGTAATAAATGGAATCACCTAATTCTCCGAAGTAAGTCAGAATGTTTGTGTCTTTGAATATCTTACTCGAATCACCATTTTCATCTACGTAATAAATGGAATCTCCTAACTCTCCGAAGTAAGTTAAAATGTTGGTGTCTTTGAATATCTTGGAACTGTCTCCATTTTCGTCCACGTAATAAATGGAATCTCCTAATTCTCCGAAGTA
>CBFHZD010000022.1:0-26205 GCA_965660305.1 Flavobacteriales bacterium
AAAAGAGCCGATAGAGGGACTCGAACCCACGACCTGCTGATTACAAATCAGCTGCTCTAGCCAGCTGAGCTATATCGGCTTTTATTCCCCTGAACGTTTTAGGGTTTGCAAATTTAGAAAAGATATTTTACTATTCAAACATTTTTAATAAAAATATTTACTTTTTTTTATCTCTCCTTACTAATTGTTTTTTACCACCTGAAAATAAGCGATTTTTAATACAAAAAAAGCCCTGTTTTATTGACAGGGCTCAAAAGTAATATTTTTTTATTTAATTCCTACTTTTATGTTTGCTAATTTGTCGTCTTAAAGCCTCTACCGCCTCATCCGTAGCCTCTTCAAATGACTTGCATTGTTTTTTTGCAAACAAATCTTTTCCTGGGATAGCTAATTTAATTTCTGTCACTTTATTTTCTTTGTCTGCCGGCTCTAGTTTCAGAAACACATCTCCTCCGATAATTTTATCGTAATACTGATTAAGTTTCTCTAATTTCTCTTCGACAAAAGAGATTAATTTTTGATCTGCATCAAAATGAATAGACTGAACTTTAATTTCCATAATTGCTGTTATTTAATGTTAATACTAATTTTCTTTTGGATGAAACTTCTTGTATGCATCCCTTAATCGTTCTATTGAGTTGTGCGTGTAAACCTGAGTGGCTGAAAGATTTGAATGCCCTAATATCTCCTTTATGGTTTGGAGCTTAGCTCCATTATTCAACATATTAGTTGCGAAAGAATGTCTTAGAGTATGTGGGCTTCTTTTTTTCTCATTTGTTACTAATCCAAGATAGCTATTTACTGTTCGATATACAAACTTTTCGTAGAGTTTATTCCCTTTGTTCGTTACAAGCAAAAAATCAGAATTACCAGGAAAAAGCTTAACCTTTTCGTTCCGATATAATTGAATAAGCGAGACTATATTTTTGGTGATTGGAACTATTCGTTCTTTGTTCCCTTTTCCGACAACCTTTATTTGAGGTCCGTCAATCTCGGACTCTTTCATATTTATTAATTCCGAAAGTCTTAGACCTGTTCCAGAGAACAACTCTAAAACTAAAGCATCTCTCAAACCAAAAAAGTCATTTGAAAAAACCTTGAGCTCAAATAGTTCATTCAACTTTTTTTGCTCAAAATAAACTGGCAGTTTTTTCGATTGCTTGGGAGCTATAATTTTTGTCATAGGCGAAACATCCACAACCCCCGTAATTAAGAGATACTTATAAAACGATTTAAGAGTGGATATTTTCCTATTGATTGAGCGAGGAGAAATATTATTCTCTTTTAGCTCCACTATCCACATGCGTATTTCATTGTGCGTAGCCTCGGCAAAATGACTAAATCGAAATGTTTGAGTCAGGAATTCTCGAAATTGAGATAAATCGGTAGAATAAGAAGTTAGCGTATGTACCGAAAGCCTGCGTTCGTTTTGAACGTAGTTTTTGAAACTAACGACCTGTTCTTTAAAAGTATTCATTGCTTTTATTTCTAATTAAATTTACAAAAAGAGAACCTAATTAACAAACAAAAAAGCCTGTATTATTCACATTACTTTTTCTTTATAGGATGAATACAAATTCATATTAACCTGTTAGTTTTTAATTTTTTAAATAAAAAAATAGAATAATTACTTTAAACGCTTTCTCTTCATAAGAGGTGCAAAAAAAAGCCTCAATCGAATATTCGATTGAGGCTTAAAACTTTAGTCTTGAAAAATATTACTTATCTTCTGATACTTCTTCAAAATCTACATCAGTTACTTCTTCGTCACCTTCTGACGTTCCTTCTGCTCCACCTTCTGGTTGAGCTCCAGCATCAGCTTGTGCTTTGTACATTTCTTCACTTGCTGCTTGGAACACGGTGTTCAACTTTTCTATTCCGGCTTTCATTGCATCCATATCTTTTGATTCATGCGCAGTTTTTAATTCTGCCAATGCTTCTTCTATTGGTGCTTTTTTATCCGCTGGAATTTTGTCTCCGTACTCCTCTAATTGCTTTTCTGTTTGGAAAATCAAACTATCAGCTTGGTTAACAGTTTCAGCTTCTTCCATTTTAGCTTTGTCGGCATCTGCATTTGCTTCGGCTTCCTGTTTCATTTTTTGAATTTCTTCGTCACTCAATCCTGAAGACGCTTCAATTCTAATGTTCTGTTCTTTTCCTGTAGCTTTATCTTTGGCAGAAACATTGATGATTCCATTTGCATCGATATCAAAGATCACCTCAATTTGTGGCTCTCCTCTTCTTGCTGGTGGAATATCAGTCAACTGGAATCTACCTAGCGTTCTGTTATCGGCCGCCATTGGTCTTTCTCCTTGTAATACGTGGATATCCACAGCTGGCTGATTGTCTGCAGCGGTAGAAAATACTTGAGATTTCTTAGTTGGTATTGTTGTGTTAGCATCAATCAACCTTGTCAAAACTCCTCCCATCGTTTCAATCCCTAAAGATAACGGTGTAACATCTAATAATAGAACGTCTTTCACTTCTCCTGTTAAAACACCCCCCTGAATTGCTGCACCTACTGCAACTACCTCATCTGGGTTCACTCCCTTTGAAGGCTCTTTTCCGAAGTATTTCTTCACTGCCTCTTGCACTGCCGGGATTCTTGTAGAACCTCCAACCAAAATCACTTCGTCAATATCACTTGAAGACAATCCTGCTGATTTCATTGCAGTTTTACAAGGCTCAATAGTTCTTTTTACCAAGTCATCTATCAATTGCTCAAATTGAGCTCTAGATAATGTTCTTACCAAGTGCTTTGGAATACCATCTACTGGCATAATGTATGGCAAATTAATCTCGGAAGAAGTTGTGCTCGATAATTCTATCTTAGCTTTTTCTGCAGCTTCTTTCAATCTTTGTAGAGCCATTGGATCGTTTCTTAAGTCAATCCCTTCGTCTTTCTTGAATTCATCTGCCAACCAATCGATAATTTTTTGATCAACATCATCTCCTCCTAAGTGAGTATCTCCATCTGTTGAGAGAACTTCAAAAACACCATCTCCCAACTCAAGTATAGAAACATCGTGTGTTCCTCCCCCGAAGTCAAATACTACGACTTTTTGATCGGTATTCTTTTTATCTAATCCATAAGCCAAAGCTGCTGCCGTTGGCTCATTGATAATTCTTTTTATTGTTAAACCAGCAATTTCTCCTGCCTCTTTCGTAGCTTGTCTTTGAGAATCATTGAAGTATGCTGGCACAGTTACCACTGCCTCAGAAACTGAAGTTCCCAAATAATCTTCTGCAGTTTTCTTCATTTTTTGAAGAATCATTGCCGAAATTTCTTGTGGTGTGTACATCCTATCGTCAATCTTTACTCTAGGTGTATTGTTATCACCTTTCACCACTTCATAAGGAACTCTTTCCACCTCTTTACTTGACTCATCAAAACTATTTCCCATGAATCTTTTGATCGAAAAGATTGTTTTTGTTGGGTTAGTTATTGCTTGTCTTTTTGCAGGATCTCCTACTTTTCTTTCACCTCCATCAACAAAAGCCACTACAGAAGGTGTAGTTCTTTTTCCTTCGCTATTAGGAATTACAACTGGCTCATTTCCTTCCATTACAGAAACACATGAATTTGTTGTTCCTAAATCTATTCCAATTATTTTACTCATAATTTTTATGTATTGTTTTTATTTAAAAAATTCTGTTTTCTGATATTCAATGATTGTGCCACTAGGTTTATCGTGTCAGTTTTATGACAGAGTTAAGGAAAATGGGATGCCAGAAAGACAGATTGGCAGTAAACGGGAGTTAGTTATACATCAAATTAAGCAAAAAACCTTATCGGTTTAAAGTCCAAGTAGTCAATCCTTGACTGCAAAACTCATAACGCTTTACATGTCCGCCAAATTCATGTAAAGCCTCAATCACCTTATGCCTATTGGTCTCTTCGGAATATAAAATCATAAAGCCTCCACCACCAGCTCCAGAGATTTTTCCTCCGGTAGCTCCAGCATTTATTGCTGTTGAATAAATATCGTCTATCAATTTATTGGTAATTCCATCTGCCATTTGTTTTTTGTTCTCCCAACTGGTCGATAAAATTTCTCCAATTTTATGTAATTCATCGTTAAGCAAAGCTTTTTTCATCAAGAAGGCTTGTTCCTTCACCAAATGCATGGCTTGCAGAGGTTTTTCTTGTTTTGTTTTGGCATTGTTGGCTTGAGTCTCAATTATTTTTGCAGATTCCCTTCTTGTTTTGGTATAATAAAGAATCAGATTATTTTGCAACTCTGCTTTTATGCCATCGGATATTTCGAGTGAATTAACAACAACTTGATTATCCCTTTTGAACTCCATGAAATTTATCCCGCCAAAAGTGGCTGCATATTGGTCTTGTTTTCCTCCTGCCATTTTCAAATCTACTCGTTCTATGTCATAAGCCAATTGAGCTATTTCATGTTTGCTCAATTCAATGTTTTGCCATTTTAGGAATGCACCCAATATGGAAACCACCAGAGTAGATGAAGTGCCCAGCCCGGAACCAGAGGAAACATCCATCTCTGTGATAAGCTCAAATGCTAATTTTTGTTTGGTAAATTGGCTAACAATTCTGTTGTAAACTCCTATTTGTAAATCAAAAACTCCCGAAGTTGATAGTTCTTCTGAGGAATCAAACACTAATCTTTCTGAATTATCTTCAGTTCTAATAATAATTTTATTATCTGCTCTAGGAATGATAGTTGTGTAGGCAAAAAGGCTAATTGTGGCGTTAAGAATTGCTCCACCATGTTCATTAGAGTATGGACTTACATCACTTCCTCCACCTGCCAATCCCAATCGAAATGGTGCTTTACTTTTTATTTTCATGTTTTGTAATTCCGCTTCTGCATTCTTAAACTAAGAAAACTCTACTATATTTCTTTTTCAATAGCGTAGTTGTTTCTTATAGGCGAATTACGGCCTATCAACTCTGCTATAAAGCCAGCCAAAAACAGTTGCGTTCCTACAATCATAGAAAACAAAGCGATATGAAACCAAGTATTGTCTGCGAGCAAGGTTGCACCTTTATTAATAAATAGCTTATCTATTCCCAGCCAAAAAGTTAGTCCAAATCCTAGAATAAAAAACAGAGTGCCTATTAATCCAAAAAAGTGCATCGGCTTTTTTCCAAAGCGAGTGATAAAGGTGATGGTAAACAAATCTAAAAAGCCATTGACAAATCTGTTCAATCCAAACTTAGAAACTCCGTACTTCCTTTCTTGGTGTTGCACTACCTTCTCTCCTATTTTATCGAACCCGGCTCC
The DNA here is from genome assembly GCA_965660305.1 of Flavobacteriales bacterium. Taxonomy (GTDB): domain Bacteria; phylum Bacteroidota; class Bacteroidia; order Flavobacteriales_D; family CAJJDF01; genus CAJJDF01. The sequence continues at coordinate 5,256 of CBFHZD010000022.1, forward strand.
TTTTGCTATTACGGGAATGTAGCGATGCATTTCTCCAAAAATCTCAATGGATCTAACTACTTCGCCTTTGTAGGCTTTGAGTCCGCAGTTCATGTCATGAAGTTTTATTCCGCTAAAAACACGGGTTACTCCGTTGTATAATTTTGTCGGTATGGTTTTCGATAATGGGTCGTGACGTTCTTTTTTCCACCCCGACACAATGTCAAAATCTTCCCCAGTAATCATTCGATACAATTCTGGAATTTCATCTGGGCTATCTTGCAAATCTGCATCCATTGTGATAACTACATCTCCTTTTGTAGCCGCGAAACCAGTGTTTAGCGCTGCTGATTTTCCATAATTTCTTCTGAACTTAATTCCTTTCACGAAAGAAAAGTTATTCTTGAGATCCTCCACAATTTCCCATGATTTGTCTTTACTTCCATCATCAATCAATATCACTTCGAAAGAATAATTTTCTTTCTTACACACCCTATCAATCCAGGAAATTAACTCGGGTAAAGACTCTTCCTCATTGTACAAAGGAACTACGATGGATAAATTCATTTTTGTTGTTTCCAATACTTTCAATTTTTATTTCTTCAAGCCATTTGCAAATTGCTCAAGGAGACTTTCAATCTTTTCATCTGTCTTCAGAACAGTCGAATCCATTTTATCAAGACTCTCAATAACCTCATCTACATCAATACTTTCAATTAACTCATTAATTCCTTCGCTACTCGTGTCTATTCCTTCTCCCAATTTTTCTAACAGCCCATTAAAATCAATTCCTTTCACTTTATCTAACAAGTTGTCCAATACATTTACAGCTGAGGATTGAAGATCTACTTTCCACTCCCCATTTTCCCTTATTAATGATAACGGAAGTGGTTTTGACTTTCCTTCAATAAAACAATCGCAATTACTCTCGTCATTTTCTGTTACGCAGTCAATAGTTGTAATTTCCCCATTTTCTAGGCCCAAATTTAAGTTATCTCCTACTAAATCCAACATAGATTTAGATTTTTTTGTCGCTAAAGCTTTAGCTTTCAACACATCTTTGTTTTGAATTGCCTTGTAAAATTCGTTCGATACATTTTCAGGTGAATTTGTATTGGTACAAGCAAAAAGAAATCCAATAATTAAAAACTTAATGTGTTTTAGTCTAGTCATTTTAATCATATTTCATTTGAAAATTGAAGGTACAAAAAAAGGCACAATATGAATTGTGCCTTTTTGAAAATTAGTTAAAATGCTAATTAGTGAGCAGGAGCTTCTTCTGTTGCCTCTTCTTCAGTTGCTTCTTCTTCAGTTGCTTCTTCTGTCATTTCTACTTCTTCAGTAGTAGCAGAATCCATAGTAGCTTCTTCCATTTCATTAGATTCTTCTGTTTCAGCAGATTCTTCTGTGTTTCCTTCAGTTACTTCAGTTCCAGCTTCAGCAGTTCCTTCAGCAGACTCAGGTGCAGCTTCACATGAAAATAATGCAACAGCAGCAACGATGGTTAAAAATTTAATTTTCATAATTGTTGTTCTAATAGGGTTAATAATTATACAAAGCTAACATTATTATGATAATCTCAAAAAAAAACGCTCTTATTTATTGAAAATCAATCGAATTTTTTGCATACCCTTCCCATTTTTCTAAAACTTGTTCCATATCATCAGGTAAATCTGAATTGAACTGCATAAATTCTCCCGTGTAAGGATGAGTAAACCCCAAGGTTTTGGCGTGCAGTGCTTGTCTTGGAAGCAGCTTGAAACAATTATGCACAAATTGCTTGTATTTAGTGTAGGTTGTTCCTTTTAAAATGATTTCACCCCCGTAATCAAAATCATTGAACAAAGTATGACCAATGTGCTTCATATGAGCCCTAATTTGATGTGTCCTTCCCGTTTCTAGTTCGCACTGAACCAAGGTGGTATAACCAAATCTTTTCAACACTTTGTAATTGGTAACCGCCTCTTTTCCAAAGGATCCATCTTCGTACACTGTCATTAGTTTTCTGTTCTTTAAAGAACGACCGATATGACCTTCTATTCTTCCTTCATCTTCTTGTACATCTCCCCAAACCAAGGCGTGGTATTTTCTTTCAGTGGTTTTGTCAAAAAACTGTTTAGACAATTCTACCAAAGCTTTTTCAGTTTTGGCAACTACCATTAGACCTGTCGTGTTTTTATCTAGTCTGTGAACAATTCCTGGCCTTCCTTCAAAATCATCTCTTTTGGGTAAGTTATCAAAATGATAAAGTAAGGCATTAGCCAAAGTTCCATCAAAATTTCCATAACCAGGATGAACAACCATTCCCATCGGCTTATTAATTACCGCTAAGTAATCGTCTTCGTACACAAAATCTAAAGGAATATTCTCTGCAACCAATTCTGTTTCGCGCACTGGATAAGGGTAACTGAGCGTAATCTCTTCGCCAGGTTTTGCCTTGTAGTTTGGTTTTATTATAGATCCATTTGACTTTACGTAACCTTTAAGGGCAGCTTCTTTTAGTTTAGTTCTTGAAATATTTGGCAGTCTGTTCATCAAGAACTTATCGACTCTTGTGATTTCTTGACCTGGATCTACCGTAAATTTGTAATGCTCAAATAATTCCGGATTCTCCTCTGGATTTACAATCACTTCTTCTTCTACTTTCTCTTTCTTTCGTTCTTGACTCACTTTTATTGCAATTTAGTTTTTGACAAATCGCGTAATGACTTGCCTGTTTTTTTCGTCTGTAATTCGCATCACATACATTCCGTTCTTCAAATGAGAGACATCTAAAGTATTTACAAAAGTAGTTGAAATAACTAATTTTCCTGTCAAATCAATCACATCAATATTTTTTATATCCTCTTTGGAAAATAATTCAACAGTAATTATAGAATTGGCGGGATTTGGAAAAACTGATACACTCGGTTTTGCCTCGTTTTCATTCAACCCAACGGAATAATCCCTTTGGTAAACAAAAGAAGGCCTTATCATGAGGGTGCCTTCAAAACCTGATTTTTGCCACACCCCATTGCTATTGTAATAGGTGTTATCTAGGTTGTTGATGTTTTTATCAAATCCAATATTGATTCTATCTGGCGTTGTTTGCGAAATTCCAACGTAATAATTTCCTGAAGGTAAAAAATGATTGCTGTCCAATGGGTATTCATAAAAACCATTCATCCCAATATTATAGCGAGGAACATCAAGAGTCACTTTCTCATAAATGACTGAACCTGGTTTATTTCCTGATTCATTCCAAATCGTAATAACAAAATTAGTAGAACTCATGTTGTAGGCGGATGGAGTAAAATGAATAAACACTGATTTTATCGTATCGCCTCTTACCAAACTAAAACGAGAAGCAATTTTTGAATTTAATCCTCCCAAACCTTGAACACCGTAGGCTGCTTCTGCTGTTCCGTCATCGTAAGCGTAATAATCACTAAATTCCTGAATAAACCTCAAGGTGTCATTAGTTCTGCAAAAATCAGGAGTGGTGTTGTGCTTTACTTCAACCAAAAAAGAGGCATTGGTGTCGTTTACCGCGGTATCATAAAAATAACCAATTGGCAGTTTATATTCGGTTTCAAAATTTGTCATCCCCGAAATGGAAGGTGTATTGGGATTGATAATAGTTTGTTGCAAATTAGCCTTGTAATAAATATCTAATGTATTTCCGCCAATCAACCTTCCCGCTCCATTGTTATTTCTTTGCTGCACCAAAATAGAGTCCTTCATAGCTCCATTTGTTTCCCATCTAAAGTGTTTCCAAGGCATGGCTGTGTAGTTCTTAAGTAAAGTATGTGATGGCAACTGAAACGCTACATCATCTCGAACATCATCTGTTGAGAACCTAGATTGATCCAGAAAAACATAATCAACATTCCAATGATCAAAGCTTCCCGACAAAGAGGCATAATTCACAAATCGAAACTTAAACCCTGCTTCTAAAAATCTAGAATCGGTAATTTTTATCATGACTTGCTTGAAATTGGAATCTAATTGAGTTCCATCCACCTTCCACATAGAAACCCATTCATTATCATTAGGAGAAAAAAACTGCAAAGCGAGAGAATCCTCCGGTTCGGGTTCATTTCCTAACCCTTGAGGTTGATAATAAAAGCTTAAATAAATGGAATCGGCCAAGGTGTATGGCAACCCATTTGGTTTCCTATCCAAAAATATTGGTTTGGAAGTCAAGTAATCAGCCTTTCCGTAGGTGAAAGCTGTAGAAAAATCATACGGATATCCATTTTCGTTTAAGCCGTCAAATGTGACAACACCAATTGTGGGTGGATTGATGGCATAATCGTTATTGAGGAACACCTCATTATCCTGCCAGTAACTGAGCGTATCAGTAGCTCTTACAAAAAACACCTGTGCAGAATCTTGCACTATATCTGGTGGAAAAACTCCGTATATGTTATCGGGATTTGCTGCCGTTCCAACTGTATCGTCTGTGTTGTAAGCTGGCCAAACTGTCACCGTGTTGCATACTACGGGATAGGCGTTTAAATCACAAATAGTTCGGATCCCTATTGGAGAAAGAGGAAATGTATCTATTCTGAATGAGTCGGGTGTAGCGGTTGGCGTATATTGATAATGATACGTTGTGTCCAACATAAATTGAGCCGTATCAACATCTGGCACGGATCCGTTATAAATGACGTGAAACAGTGAATCAAACACATTGGCGTCCGTAGATTTTGCATCATACTTTTTGAATCTATCAGTAGAAAAATCATCTTTTATTGGCAGATGAATCGTATCTATGGCATAAATAAAAAGTTCGTCTATTGACCGCTGAACTGAGGCAGATTTCCTTGTCAAGGTTGGGTTTAATCCCAATGGCTCAAGACTTTCTTGTGCGAAATTAGCAACAGAAAAGAACAAAAAGATACAAGATAAAGCTAGACGCATAGGTGCTTATTTAGTCAAAATTATTATGATTTCACTTCCTTCGGCAATGGTAAGCCCCTCTACAAATTCGGGAGATTGTTGCTCAATAATTGCACTCGCAGTATCGGCAGCAGTTTGACAACCTTCGCAATTGTAAACTGGAACCAAAAGAAAGTTTTTATTAGCTAACTCTATATTAGCCTCGCTTATTGTTTTTCCGATTAAATTAGGAATCAATACTTGGGCTGCTTCCCCCTGACCTTTTCCAATGACAACAGTAACAGTTGATTCTTTCTCTAATAAAAACCCAGTTTTTACAGAATTGCCCTCATATTTTACATCTAACACCACATCCTTGTATGGACTGGCCTCATACTCCCACTTTGGAGAAAGACCCGCTATTGTCAGTTTGGTAGCTGCCAATGACTTAGAGTTATCGATAATGGCTGGTAACTTTATTTTTTGTTTGGTAGATCTTACAAGGGTCAAATAGATTATGCGTTGTGATTTTACCCAAGACTCGGTGCTGTCGGAATGAGGAATCGGATTTTGAAGAATGACAGTATTCAGAGGTAAAGAGCTAAATACAGAATCAACCGATAATCTAAGATTATTCTCTTTTGCCAATTGTTTTGCTTCTGCTAAGGACATCCCCATAAAATTGGGAGTTTCTATTTTCTCACCATGCAAGGTATACTTATTTAGCCATGTTAATGTCCCAAAAATAAGTAAGGCAACTGCGACAAATGCCAACATTGCGTGCCTAAAAAAAGGACTCGATTTAATTTTTTTCCACATGGAGAATTTGAAATAATTGGTTAATTGGCAAATATAACGAAACTCAGTGAATTGTATTTTATTCGTTTGTGATATTTCGATTCTTGAGCCAACGAGAATTAAATTAGTGAATTTGTGAATGAACCGTTACTTTTGTTATTCTATAAAACAAAGAAAATGAACTTTACCGTTTTAGACTGGTCCATTATTATTGTCTTTTTATTCATTACCCTATTCATTGGATTGTATTTCAAGAATTCTGCGAGCAAAAGTCTTACAGATTTCTTCCTAGCCGGACGAAACTTACCTTGGTACATTGCTGGAATTTCGATGGTGGCAACCACATTTGCAGCAGACACTCCGCTTTGGGTTGCTGAGGAGATTTATAAAAAAGGGATTTCTGGAAACTGGCTTTGGTGGAATATGCTCATTGGAGGAATGGTAACCACTTTCTTTTTTGCCCGATTGTGGAGAAGAGCCGATGTTTTAACAGAGTTAGAATTTCTCGATATCAGATATTCTGGTAAGGTTGTCAACTATTTCAGAAGTTTTAAATCCGTTTATCTCGGTGTATTTTTCAATGCAGTGATTATTGGTTGGGTCAATGCTGCAATGATCAAGATATTGATGGTGTTCTTTCAAATTGATTTCAATACCGCTTTTTTTGCCGTTGTAGGTTTAATGATATTGGTAGCTGTTTACAGTACCATTTCAGGATTGTTGGGAGTAACAATAACCGACTCAATTCAGTTTATACTAGCCATGACGGGATGTATAATTCTTGCCGTAATTATGGTAAACTCGGAACAAGTGGGAGGAATTGATGGATTGAAAGAAAAATTACCTGCTTCTCGTTTCAATTTTTTTCCAGATTTCAGTGGATCCAACACAATAGGTACTTTCTCTATTTCTATTCTTGCTTTTATTTCATTTATTGGTGTTCAATGGTGGAGCAGTTGGTATCCCGGTGGTGAACCAGGTGGAGGCGGCTATATTTCTCAGAGAATGATGAGTACAAAAAATGAAAAACATTCTGTTTTTGCTACTCTTTTTTTCCAGATAGCTCACTATTGTTTGCGTCCCTGGCCATGGATTATTGTAGGACTTTGTGCCCTTGTTGTATATCCAGAACTGACTGAACAAACAGCTGGGAATGGTTTTGTAATGGCTATGAATGATTTTATGCCTTCGGGGCTCAAAGGATTGCTATTCACAGCTTTTTTGGGAGCTTACATGAGTACAATTTCTACTCAATTAAACTGGGGTGCGAGTTTCCTCACCAACGATTTGTACCTCAAAAACACTAAAAGTGAACCTTCGCAAAAAAAACTTGTTTTAGTAGGAAGGCTCTCTACTCTTTTTATCATGACCGTAGCTATATTTTCCACCTATATGATTGACACTATAAGCGGAGCTGCACGATTTTTAATTGGTTCTTCGGCTGGTTTGGGAGCAGTATTAATCTTACGATGGTACTGGTGGCGAATTAATATTTGGAGTGAAATTAGTGCTACACTAGCACCCATTGTAGGTTTCACATTGGCCAAGTATGTCATTTCTCCTCGCTATGAAATTGACGGAACTAATGTTTTTGTGGAGAGCGAAGGTGTTCTACTTACCACTACCTTATTCACTACCCTTGTGTGGCTGATTGTGACTTTTGCAACTCAACCCACAGCCAAAGAAAAACTAGAATCCTTTTACAACAAAGTAAAACCCGATGGAGCTTGGGGACCTTTTAAAACACAAAATAGCACATCAAATTTACCCTTCCTCACTATTTGTTGGATTTCATCGGTTTGGATGACATACTCAGTTTTGTTTTTTATTGGGAAATTAATTTTTAAAGAATGGAATTCTGTAATGATTTGGGGGTTAAGTTCGTTAGTAAGTTTTGTAGTTTTTAGGTTGTTTTTAAATAAAACATCCATTATGGATAAAGAAGAAGTAACAAATGGATAAAAGTAAAAATTGGTTTGCAAGTTGGTTTGATTCGCCTCATTATCACATTCTTTACAAGAATAGAGATTACAAAGAGGCGGAATATTTTTTGCAAAAACTAACCGACTACCTCAAGCCCAAAAGCACAGATAAAATTTTGGACTTAGCCTGTGGTGCTGGAAGACATTCTATTTTTTTAAATAAACTAGGACTTAATGTTACTGGAGTTGATTTATCAAAAAATAGTATAGAGACTGCAAAAGAATTTGAAAATGACAACTTGAATTTTGCAGTGCATGACATGAGAGAAGTGTATCAAGAAAATGAATTCGACTATGTATTCAATATGTTTACGAGTTTTGGTTATTTTGAATCCAATGAGGAAAACATAAAAATGCTGAGATCCGTTGAAAAAACACTAAAGCCAGGAGGGACATTTGTTTTAGACTTTTTTAACGCCCACCAGGTTGTAAGGGATTTAGTAAAACAAGAAACCAAGGAAATAGAAGGAGTGGAATTTCAATTAAGCCGAGAACTGATTGATGGACAAATCATTAAACATATCAATTTTACGGATGAGAATAAAACGTTTTCTTTCCAAGAAAAAGTTCAAGCGATAGACCTCACTCAATTCGAAACGCTATTTTCTCACACAGGATTAAAAATCATTGCTACCTTTGGCGACTATTCTTTGGAGAAATTCAACCCAGAACAATCAGAAAGATTAATTTTGATAGCACAAAAAGCAAATGGATAATTTTTTTACCTACATTTTATTATCGGGCATTGTTATGCTTGGCGGAGGTTTGGTTTATTTCTTGAAAGAAAGAATCACAAGCGGCCTGAGATATTTGTTAGCCTTTAGTGGTGCATTTATGCTGGGAATTGCGGCATTGCATTTAATCCCTGAAGTGTATGCCGAACACGACACATCCATCGGAATTTTTGTTTTACTGGGGTTTCTTGTTCAACTTGTTTTGGAGTATTTTTCGCAAGGAATAGAACATGGCCACATCCATGCCCATAAAAATGCCAGCTCAAGATTTTTTGCTCCACTCCTTATCAGTCTTTGTATTCACGCTTTTTTAGAAGGATTACCTTTAGCGAACGAAACTTTGGGACACAATCATTCGCATGGATTTGTTCATTCGGATGAACATTCATTTCTAATAAGTATTTTGTTGCATAAATTCCCCATTGCCATTGCCCTTATGACATTGTTCATTAAATCTAATGTTCGTATAAAAACAGCTTTCTTTTGGTTGTTTATCTTTTCACTAATGGCTCCACTTGGAAATGTTGTTGCCCTTTATTTTATGGATTTCTTCCAATCAAACGGAAACATCATGAACAAAATATTGGCGGTAGTTGTCGGAATGTTTTTGCATATTTCAACCACCATTTTATTCGAAACAGACGAGAGTCACAAATTCAATTTAGCAAAGTTAATTTTAGTTGTTGCAGGTGGCTGTGTTGCCTATATGGTAAGTTAATCTAATAGGGGTAAATCGAATCTGTTCTCTACTTTTGATTCTATCTTTTTAAACAACTGAGAAGGTTTATAGGTTCTCCAATTATCCATTTCAAAATCCTCTCCGCACAATACATAATTGTCGATATTGGCATCTTCAAACTCCTCAAGTACGTGTTGATGAAAATTTAGAAATACAATCCAACCTTCTTCCACTTCATCCAACCACTCTTCGTAATACAAATCATCCGAACTATGGAAATTAAGGACATTCTCTCCTATTAATATAAATTTATCAATCCCTTCTCCCATCAATATTTCTAGCACCTCAATTTTTAGGTTCATAATGTCATTTTCGATACAATCGTTCCACTCTCCTATTAATTCTATGATGGCAAAATTCTTGTCATAATCGGCAAAGATAATTTTCACAAATAAGGTTTCTGAACCAAAATCATCCCATTGAGGATGAAGCAAAAAATTGTACACCTTATTTGTAAATTCAAACTCACTGTATTCACGCTGATAAAATGGTGACCGATCGTCTTCAGAGGCGATATACAGGTTTCTCCAATTATAAAAAGGTTCTATAGCGTGCATGGATTGTGATATAAATTAATGTTTCAAAAGTATTAAAAAAAAGAATGATTTGTGAAGTAATAAAGGGTAACAAAAAAAAGAAATAACCGATTAATCCACCCTTAGATTGTTCAACCCAAGCCAGTAAATAAAAAACAAACTATCAGTAATACCAAAAAACTATACAATTCCTATTAGTCCGTTCTCCATAACCTTTCATTCATAAGGGGGAATAGCCTTTATTGATTAAGTTGTCTGAAAGATTATCCTGATAAAATCAAAGGATTTATCCAGAAATAATTCCCCGTAAATTGGATGTCCCCCATCTTTTTTGATTATGAAAGATAGCCATTCACTAAAATCATTGAGCAAAAACTATTACTTTTGATGCATGGGAAAAATACTTGCCATTGACTATGGAATGAAAAGAACAGGTATTGCGATTACGGATGCGTCCAAAATATTTGCGACTGGACTAACAACTGTGGCGAGCAACGAAATTTATACATTTATAGCTCAGGTATTGAATGAAGAAGACATTGAGACAATTGTAGTTGGTAAACCAATGAACTTGCAAAACCAACCAACAGATGCCACAAAACCTTCTGACACTTTAGCAAAAAAACTAGGCAAACTTTACCCTACATTGAAAATTGAAAGAGTGGACGAAAGATTCACCTCAAAAATGGCAAAAAAAGCTATGTTTGAAGGAGGAATGAAAAAAAAGGACCGAAGAGACAAAAAAATGGTGGATAAAATCAGTGCAACCATAATTCTTCAGAGCTTTCTTGATTCACAATCTTACTCTTATTTAAAATAAATCAAATGATATTACCTATTTACGCCTACGGTCATCCAATCTTGAGAAAAGAAACTCAAGAAATAGAAGAATTGAATGAGGAAACAAAAATTTTAATCGAAAACATGTTTGAAACCATGTACGGTTCTCATGGAGTGGGACTTGCTGCGCCTCAAATTGGCAAAGCATTGCGGCTTTTTATCGTAGATGCATCTCCCTTTGCTGAAGACGAAGCCGAAACAGAGGAAGAAGAAAAGGAAAATGAATTCTTGAAAACATTCAAACGTGTTTTTATCAATCCAATTATTGAAGAAGAACACGGAGAGGAATGGGGATTTGAGGAAGGTTGCCTGAGTATTCCTGGAATAAGAGAGGAAGTTTGGAGGCAAGATAAAGTAGTACTTTCCTATTACAACGAAAAATGGGAATTAATTGAGGAAGAATTTACTGGATTGGCAGCCAGAGTGGTTCAGCATGAATACGATCATATTGAGGGAAAATTATTTACAGATTATCTTTCTCCAATGAAACGCAGGTTGAACAAAAGAAAACTAACCGACATTAGCAAAGGTATTGTTCCTGTGAAATACAAAATGAAATTTCCAAAATAGGAAAAGTGAATTTAAAAAGTCGCCCGTCTAAAGAATTCGCAAAAACAAGCTTTTAGAATACAACAAAAGTTGGAGAAACGAACCAAAATACGTGTAGGAGGTGTTCCAGAACATTTCAATTTGCCTTGGCACTTAGCTATAGAGAATGGCTTATTTGAGAAAGAAGGAATTGAATTGGAATGGACTGTATTTAAAGGAGGTACTGGTCAAATGACCCAAGCACTCAGGAACAATGAAATTGATGTTTGTATTTTGCTCACCGAAGGAATTATTTCTGACATCGTAAATGGGAATCCTTCCAAACTGATAGGGAAATATTTGAACACGCCACTTATTTGGGGAGTGTACTCTGGTATTCATAACCCTGTGAATCACTACGGTGAAATCTACAACAAAAGGTATGCTATAAGTCGTTTTGGTTCTGGTTCTCACCTTATGCCAATTGTGGATGCCCATGCAAAAAAAATAAAACTGAAAAAGGACCAATTTCAAGTTATCAAAAACTTAGAAGGTGCGATAGACTCACTTACCAAGAATGAAACTGACGCATTTTATTGGGAGAAATACACGACAAAACCCTATGTAGATGCTGGAGTACTTAAACACTTGGGAGATTATGTTACTCCATGGCCTTGTTTTATGATTGCCGCATCAAATGACATTCTGTCCAAAGAAAAAAAAGCTATTGACAGCATGCTCAAGGTTATTTATTTCACCTCCAAACAATTCATGACTTCTCCCACTGCAATGAAAGAAGTAAGTGAAAGATACAATCAGAAAATGGAAGATGTAGAAAATTGGTTTCACGCTACCGAATGGAGCATTAATTCAGATATTTCTGACAAATTACTAGAGAATGTCCTACACAGATTAATTGTGGCAGGAATTATAGACAAAAAACCTGAATTAGATTTTTTTAGGGCATAAAAAAGAGCCTTGATTTCTCAAGACTCTTTCTACTAATTTATTTATTACTCATTACAAATCCTCAAACTTCACATTCGAAGAGTAATCTTCCTTATTGTCTTCTTTGTAATTTCCTGTAGCTCTCAATTCTTCAATCTTAGACAGCACATCTTCAAAACCATCTTTAAATTTTTCGAAATCTTCTTTGTATAAAAACAATTTGTGTTTTTCAAAAAAGAATTCTCCGTCATCTTTGTACTTCTTTTTACTTTCTGTGATTGTCACATACAAGTCATTTCCCCTTGTCGCTTTTACATCAAAAAAATAAGTTCTCTTCCCTGCTCTTACTGCATTAGAATAAATCTCATCTCTGTTCATTACGTCATCCATCAATTTATTATTTTATGTTAATACCCAACAAACTTACTAAAAAATGTCATCTAAAACCAATATTTAAAAAGGGATTTATCGCTTTTTAAGGTCTTTTTTTTCTCTTATCTTTACCCTTAAATGAAGGAACAAACAGAACATAAGAAACCCACTACATTGTATGCTGTATTAGCCACAATTGTATTGCATATTGTTGTTTTTCTTTTTTTTAACCTTACTACAATTCAATCAGAAATATCAGTTTTTTCCGATTCTGCCCTCCTTGAGCTTGATTTTAGAGAACCAGAAGAAATTGAAAAAATGCTGCTTCCTCCCGAACAAAAAATTGATGAATCCAATCAATCTATCAAGGATTTGATGCAAGATATTCAGGATATAAGAAATAAAAGCAAAACAAATTTTAGTGAAAGTGTAATCGATCAGGAAATTGAAAATGAAGTGATGGAACGCAACCAAGAGACCCTGAGCGAGACAAGAAATAGCAAAGAAACCGGGAACGAAAGAACTGTTGAGAAAGGACAGACAAACGAAAAAGTTAAGTTTGAGAAAGGTGCCGAGTCTAAAAATAGTTATGCAGGTAAAGTAACTCGATACTGCAATGTGCCAGGACGGGAATGTTACACCATTGCACCAAGCTATACGTGCAAAGGTGGCGGACAGGTGCAGATCGATATTAAAGTAGATAAAATTGGAAGTGTAAAGTCTGTAAAAATCAACACTGCTAATACCACTACAACAAGCGAATGCATATTAAAACAAGCCCTGGAATATGCAAAAAAAACAACGAAGGTAAGTTCTGACTTGAAGGGTGAGCATTCAAATTCAGGATATATCATTTATAATTTTGTGAGCCAATGACAAAACAAGTAACCTTGATGTTTTTTCTACTTTTGTCTTTCTTTTCGGTAAGCCAAAGTTTGCGTCATATCTCAACTTTTCCTGTATATCTAAACGAAAATTCTGGAATAATAACACAAAGCAAAAACTCTGCATGGATTCATAATGACAGCGGTGATGGACCCATTATTTACAAAATAGATTCTAATGGAATACAACAAGACTCAATCTATCTCAATGGAGTTACGGCTATTGATTTTGAGGATATAACCCAAGACCTATTTGGGAATATATTCATCGGTGATATAGGAAACAACAATCACAACAGAACAAATCTTGTGGTATATAAGATCCCTAATCCTAATAGTATTTCAGGTAGTGCTGTTACACCCGAGGAGATTCATTTCAGCTATTCGGATCAAACACAATTTCCAGATCCTAATCAAAACTCAGATTGTGAGGCTCTCTTTCACTACAACAATCACCTCTACCTCATTTCAAAAAACTGGGGAAGTTCCGGATACTCAAAATTATATGAATTGCCAGATTCCGCAGGAAGTTATGTTGCGCAACTTATTGATAGTTTTGCGTCACCCATGGTAACAGCAGCAGACTATCATCCTTCTGGAAAGTTGGCAGTTTTATCCATGGATAGAGTAACTGTTTTTGACCAATTTGTTGGAAACAATTTTTTCGATGGAAGAGCCTCGACTTTTTATTTCTCTCTTAGTCAGAAAGAAGCAGTAAGTTTTGTGACTGCTAGCAGTTTGTATATAACCCAAGAACACCATCGTTTTTTCCCTGGAGCAAAATTATACGAGCTCAATTTCTCCTCATATTTGTCTTTAACAGAAAGCAAAGACGAATCTAAAATAAGTATATCGCCCAATCCTGTAGCTGATATTTTGACTCTTATTATAGATATAAACTCATACTCTCAATTCTCCTACTTCATTTATTCTTCGGAGGGAACACTTGTTAAAAAGGGAACTAAAACCGCTAAGCAAAAAACAAAAATCAGAGTAAATGAATTAAAAACTGGCATGTATTTTTTAGCCATCAAGACAAACAAAACATTGATTACAAAACGCTTTATCAAAAACTAATATGGAATTTTTACCCAAAGAAATAGACGAATATTCTGGACAGCACACCCAAAGTGAAAACAAAGTGCTTTCTGATTTGAACCGAGAAACACACATCAAGGTATTAATTCCGCGGATGCTTTCTGGACATATTCAAGGAAGAATCCTTAGCATGTTTAGTCACATGATTCAACCCAAAAACATTCTAGAAATTGGAACTTATACGGGCTACTCAGCCATATGTTTTGCTGAGGGAATGAAACCAGAAGGAAAACTTATTACCATTGACATCAATAATGAACTGGAAACAATGGCAAACTCTTATTTTGAAAAGTCTGGCTATGGCGAACAAATAGAAATGAAAATCGGGAATGCCATGGATATTATTCCTGAATTGAATTTAGATTTTGACCTAGTATTCATTGATGCCGACAAGCACAATTATTCAAACTATTTTGATTTAGTGATTGACAAAGTGAACAAGGGCGGATACATTATTGCTGACAATGTGCTGTGGAGTGGAAAAGTAACGACAGAAGAGGTAAACACTGATAATGATACAAAAGCCTTGGACGATTACAACAAAAAAATAAATGCTGATCCAAGAGTAGAAAATGTATTGATGCCAGTGAGAGATGGACTCATGGTTGCCAGGAAATTATAACAATTGAAGAATAACATTACTTCATATCTTTCAGATATCCGTTTTTGGATTCTTCTTACTTTCTTTATTAAGTTAATTGGAATTACAGATCCTCCTATTGAAATTGGGCACAATTGGAGACAAACAACAGTCGCAATGGTTGCCAGAAACTTTCTGGAAACTGATGCCAATATTCTGTATCCGAGAATTGATATAGCTGGAGAAAAATCTGGCATAACGGGAATGGAATTCCCCTTATTCAATTATCTTATTTATCTAGTTTCTCTTGTATTTGGTTACGAACATTGGTTTGGAAGAATGATCAATCTCATTGTTTCAAGTTTTGGTGCCTGGTACTTCTTTAAAGTTGTTTCAAGGTTTTTTAACTCAAAAATTGCCTTCAATGCAACGGTAATATTACTGTTCTCGATCTGGTTCAGTTACTCAAGAAAAATAATGCCCGATACATTTGCCGTATCGTTTGTCCTTGCCGGAATGTACTTCTGTTCAAACTATCTTCTGAACAAAAGCTTGTGGCACCTCATTCTGGGAAGTGCACTAATCGGATTAGGGGTTTTGTCAAAATTACCGGCTGGAGTGGTTCTTACTCCTATTCTTCTTTTCTTGTTCTCAAAAAACTACAACCCAAAAACGAAAATCCTCTTTTATATTTCTATCGGTTTGTTTCTATTACCGAGTATGGCTTGGTATTTTTATTGGGTACCGTATTTAAATACTCAATTTGAGTTTTGGCACTTTTTTATGGGAAAATCATTGGGAGAAGGATTCACCGAATTTCTTAATGAAACACCTGTGTTTTTAGAGAAGTTTTATGGTACAACACTCTTTTACATTGGTTTCGTTGCGTGTATTTTTGGAGTTTTTGTTGCCTTAAAAAAACGTAACAAACTTATGCTCTGGACTTTTTTCATTAGTTTGTTGGCTATCCTCACTATAGTCCTGAAATCTGGACTAACTTTTGCTTATCACACCTATTACATGATACCATTTATACCTGCAATGGCTCTTGCTGCGGGTTTTGGTTTGACCCAGATACAGATTAAACCGCTGTCTGTTATTATCGTTATTGGAATTATTTCAGAAGGAATGCTTAACCAATATATCGATTTCAAAATTCCTCAAAAGCACCAAGAATTATTGCCTCTCGAACAAGATTTAAATTTATATTCTGACAAATCAGATCTTATTCTAATAAACAGTGATAACCTTCCTACTCCAATGTATCTTGCGCACAGAAAAGGCTGGGTAACAAACAATGAATCCATTTCTAACCAAGAAATAATTGAATCCTATAAAATGAAAGGATTAAAACTAATAGTCGTCCTTAAACAAACATTTGGCACACATATAGAATTGCCTTATACCAAACTAAAAGAAAACCAACACTATACAGTTTATTCTCTTTCTAAACCTTAACACATAAAAAAACAATATGTCAGATATTCATAAAGAAGTTCAAGATTATTACGGAACAGAATTACAAAAATCAGAAGATTTAAAAACCAATGCTTGTTGTACCTTGTCTCGTCCTCCTAAGCATATCGAAGAAGCATTAAAATTAGTAGCTCATGAAGTTCAGGCAAAATATTACGGTTGTGGACTTACTATCCCATCACAAGTAAAAGGATTAAGAATTCTTGATTTAGGTTCTGGCAGCGGAAGAGATTGTTTCATTGCAGCTAACCTTGTCGGTGAGTCGGGTTCTGTGGTAGGAGTAGACATGACAGACGAGCAACTAAAGGTGGCCAACGAACATATAGATTATCACAGAGACAAATTTGGATACAAGAAATCAAATGTCGAGTTCATAAAAGGAAACATAGAAAAACTAGATGAATTAAATCTAGAAAAAGGGACGTTTGACATCATCATTTCAAACTGTGTGATTAACCTAGCTGAGGACAAACACAAAGTTCTGAAAGATGCCTATGAACTATTAAAACCTGGTGGCGAAATGTATTTTTCTGATGTCTATTCGGACAGAAGAATTCCTGCTCAGCTGCAAGCAGATAAAATGTTGTGGGGAGAATGCTTGAGCGGTGCCTTGTATTGGAACGATTTTTTGAGAGTGGCCAAAAAAGCGGGTTTCACGGACCCAAGAGCGGTGGAAGACAAGCCAATTACCATTGAAAATAAAGAAGTTGAAGAATTGGTAGGAGATATAAAGTTTTACTCAGTTACCTACCGATTGTGGAAAATTGACGGATTAGAATCCGATTGCGAAGACTACGGCCAGGCGGTGGCTTACAAAGGAGGAATTAATGAAGAGTTAAGGAGTTTTAGGTTGGATGAACACCACATTTTCCCGAAAGGAAAAATAATGTCAGTCTGCGGAAATACATATAACATGTTATACAAAACGAGGTTGGCTCCCTACTTTGATTTTTACGGGAATTGGGACACTCATTATGGTATTTTTGAAGGTTGTGGAGGAAACATTCCATTTACTTCATCTTCAGAAAATGGAGATTCCGCTTCTTGTTGTTAAGAAATGTTTCAATTCACGATGAACCTGGGGTTGAGATGATTAAAATAGATTGTCCTAAAAGCTTTTTCTGCGTTGTTTTATGCCATTGAATAAATTGTTGAACAGAAGAAGGATTAGATTGATCTTAGTAACCGTACTTCTCTTTCCATGTAGCTTGTAATTTCTTTCTCATTTCTGCTTCACGGGCATTGTTACCTGGATCGAATAGTTTTCTGCCCGCTATTTCATCTGGCATGAATTCTTGATCTATAAAATTCCCCTCATGGTTGTGAGCATATTGATAGTCTTTTCCATAATTCAGTTCTTTCATCAGTTTAGTAGGCGCATTTCTTAAATGCAACGGGATGGGTAAATTTCCCGTTTCTTTCACTAATTGCTGAGCATTTGCAATAGCCACATAACTCGCGTTACTCTTAGCCGAACAAGCCAAATAGGTGACACACTGGGCCAAAATGATTCTTGACTCTGGAAAGCCAATAATGGAAACTGCTTGAAAACAATTTGTAGCAATTACAAGAGCTGTAGGATTGGCGTTTCCAATGTCCTCTGAAGCCAAAATAAGCAATCTTCGTGCAATGAATTTGGCATCCTCTCCTCCTTCAATCATCCGCGCCAAATAATACAAACCAGCATTTGGATCGCTTCCTCTTATCGATTTAATGAAAGCTGAGACAACATCGTAATGTTGCTCTCCAGATTTATCATAGAGTAAAGTTTTATCCTTTATCAACTTATTTACCAGTGTATTATTCAGTTCAATTTTTTCTGGTCCTGCACTGCTAATAACTAATTCAAGCAAATTCAAAAGCTTTCTGGCGTCCCCTCCTGACAACTGTATTAATGCCTCAGTTTCCTGAACCTCAATAGAAAGTTGGGATAACTGCGTATCTTCATTTACCGCCTTTCTAATTAAATCATCTAGATTTTCCTTGGTAAAATGCTCCAGCACATATACTTGACTTCGAGACAACAAAGCCGGAATAACCTCAAATGATGGATTCTCGGTAGTAGCGCCAATAAGCGTAATAATGCCTTTCTCTACAGCTCCCAGTAATGAATCTTGTTGAGACTTACTAAATCGATGAATCTCATCAATAAATAAGATAGCATTGCTACCACCAAACATTCCTTGGCTCTTTACCTTATTTATTATTTCTCGAATATCTTTTACTCCCGAATTAATAGCGCTCAAGGTATAAAAAGGTCTCTTTAGTGAATTGGCAATTATATTGGCCAAGGTAGTTTTCCCAACACCTGGAGGTCCCCACAAAATCAACGATGGAATAAATCCAGAGTCAATCGCTTTTCTCAAAGAGGCACCCTCACCTATCAATTGCTCTTGCCCCATATAAGTTTCGAGAGTTGTTGGTCTCAGTCTTTCAGCTAATGGTATTTTATTCATGAAAAATTATTTTATTTAGGAGATTGGCGATGAATTAAACGTTTCCGAAAACTTCCTCTTTAGTTCGTTTCCATCTTCGGTGAGACCAAAGCCAATGTTTTGGGTTTTCCTGAATCGTATGTTCCAATTTTTGGCAATAGTCGTCCATAATTTCACCCTTATCTAACGATTTGGGCTCTTCGGTTATGGTCTCAAATTTCACTTTGTAGTGTCCTCGTTCTACTTTTATCATTTCGCAATATACTACTGGCCAATCAAACAGCTTTGCATACTGCTCTGCTCCCATCAAAACAGGAGTATCTCTTTCCAGAAATCTTGTCCAATGCGCTCTCTTGGGATTAGAAGGCCATTGATCGGAGGCAAAGAAAATAGATACAGGGGATGAATAGGACGTTTTGAAATACTTAATTGTATCTGCCATAGGAAACATTTCTAAGCCCAATTTCTCCCTAGTTTTCTTCATCTTTCGATCCAAAAATTGATCTTTTAAAGGCTTATAAATTGCCATTTGTTTGTGCTTGCCCAAATCTCCGATAGCCATGGCAAGCATTTCCCAATTTCCTTGGTGGCTGGTGGCTATAATTACCGACTTATTTTGATCATAGAGTTTATTTAAAACTTCTACATTTTCAAACACCACCCTTTTCTTAATTTCCCTTTCAGATATAGTAAAATTCTTAAACACTTCTACCAATAAGTCTGCAAAGTGCTTGTAAAATCCTTTTACAATGTCCGCAAGTTCTTGCTCAGATTTATTAGGAAATGATCCATAAATATTCTCTGTAATCACGGTTTTTCTGTATCCCATTACATAGTAAAGAACCATATAAATGAAAGACGAAACAGCGTTCAACAAAAAATACGGCAGTATCGAAATTGGAAAAATTAATAGATAATAAAGAAGGGCTCCCATAGTGGTTTTTAACTATTTGTAGGTTGAGCGATTGTCCCGAAAACTTCCTGTTTTGTTTTCTTCCATCTTTTGTGAGACCACAACCAATAAGCAGGCTCATTTTGAATTGTTTTTTCAAGTATTTGTGCATAAAGCCTAATTAGTTCTCCTTCCTCTAATTCTCTAGGAGAATCTGTCAACTTGTGATATTTAGCCACAAAATGCCCTCTTTTTTCTCTTAAAATTTCGCAATACACAACAGGCCAGTCAAATTCCTTGGCATACTTTTCCGCTCCAAATAAAAATGGAGTTTCTCTATTCAAAAACTGCACCCAAATGGCTCTTTCTGGCTTGGAAGGCCATTGGTCCGAACCGAAAATTATTGTTCTTGGTGTATTATTCTTATTCTCAAAATAAGATTTAGACTCTTTCATCGGTATCATTTCTAATCCAAACTTACCTCTACTTGATTTTACTTTTTTGTCAAAAAATTGATTTGACAGCGGTTTGTAAATAGCAAATTGTTTTAATTTGGATGCCTGTGCTACTGCAACAGCAAATAATTCCCAGTTGCCATAGTGCCCACCGATAGAAATCACCGACTTACCATTTTCATAATAGTCATTCAATAATTCAATATTTTCAAAACGCATTCTCTTATTTATCTGACGAGTTGTAATGGAAAAATTCTTTATCGACTCCACAATCAAATCACAAAAGTGTAAGTAGAATTTTCTTACGATGTTATCTCTCTCCTTTTTAGTTAAACCAGGAAAGGAATTATTGATATTGGCACGAATTACCTTTTTCCTATAACCTATCCCATAAAATGTTATTAAAAACACGACATTGGAAATACCATAAAGCAGAAAATAGGGCAATAGAGAAATTGGCTTTATAAGTAAATAGTATAAAATTTTTGATCCCATAGTGCAAAACAAATATAATCAATCCACGGAGAAAACGGGTATAAAAAAAGCCCTCAACAAGTTGAGGGCCTTTCACTTTCTGTTCCAAAGAAAGAAATATTCCTTATTTTTTTAATTGATCTACTATTGCTTTGAAAGCCTCTGGATGATTCATTGCTAAATCAGCCAAAACTTTTCTGTTCATAACCATTCCAGATTTGTTAAACGCACCCATAAAGGTTGAGTAACTCATTCCGTTAAGTCTAGCAGCAGCATTTATTCTCAAAATCCACAGTTTTCTAAAGTTTCTTTTCTTTTGTTTTCTGTGAATGTAAGA
>CBFHZD010000023.1:0-20420 GCA_965660305.1 Flavobacteriales bacterium
CGTGTTTTTGGGTTGAAGGAGCTTTACTTGCTAACCTAAATTGTTTTACTGCTTTAACACGTTCTAAAACTTTAGGCATTTGTCTTAATTCCTTTGGGTTAATATTTTCTAACCATAAGCACCAACGTTTTTTGTTGTTCAAAAATTCTCTTGCACTTATTAAAGGTAATATATAAAGTTCTGCTTTTGGCTCTTGCAACAAAAAATCAACTTTTTCGTTGTCATTAATAATTAAATTACCACCATCTAAAGGCATATTACCAAACGCCATTTTTGGAACATTACAAATCGGTTGACTTCTTCTTTCAATGATTAAATCTTCAGCATTTGCCAAATAAGGATTTATGTTTTTTACTGAAATTTCCGAAGGTTCTCCTTTTATGTCTAAATATGTAAATAGTTTTTTGTCTTTGGTGTCAAAATTTGCGTAACCAATTATCACACAATAAACTGCTGCTTTTCCTTTTGCTTCATTATTCCATTTAAAGGTAGTGTGTGCAAAATGTATCTTAATGCCTAGCTTATTTATCAGTTCGCCCCAAAGTACGCTTACTTGTTCTCCTTGAGTAACTGAATTTGTAGACACAAAAGCAGTTTTAATATTAGTGTCTTGAATGTATTGTGCTGCTTTATAATACCAAGCAGAAACATAGTCTAATATTTTACCATTTTTAACACCATTGAAAATATTAGCCATATCTTCTCTTTGGATTTTGTCTAATAACTTAGAGCCAATAAAAGGTGGATTTCCAATGATGTATGAAAGTTCAGTTTTAGAAACGATATCTTCCCAATTTGTTTGTAGAGAATTTGCGTGAACAATTTTAGCTGCTTTTTTTAATGGTAAACGTGCAAAATATTGTCCAAATTCTTCTGAAACTCTCATATTCATTTGATGGTCAATTAACCACATTGCAACTTCGGCTATTTTTGCTGCAAATTCGTCATATTCAATACCGTAAAATTGGTCAACATCTAACCAAAGAATAGAGGAAACGTCCAAAACTCGCTCGCCTTTTTTAAATAGCTCACGTAAAATGTCAATTTCTAAAAGTCTTAATTCTCTATATGTAATAATTAAGAAATTTCCACTTCCACAAGCTGGGTCAAGAAATTTTAAAGTCGATAATTTATGATGAAATTCTTTAAGTTTTTTAGAACTTGATTTTATTCTTTCAAATTCTTCTCTTAACTCGTCAAGAAAAAGTGGTTTAATAAGTTTGAAGATGTTTTTTTCAGAAGTATAATGTGCTCCTAAATTTCTTCGTTCTTCTGGATTCATTACACTTTGGAAAAGTGAACCGAAAATTGCGGGCGATATTTTTCCCCAATCTAAAGCTGATGCTTCTAATAAAATGCTTCGCATTTTAGAATTGAAAGAAGCAATTGGTAAAAACTCTTCGAATAACTTACCATTTACATAAGGAAACTGATTTAAATGGTCGTCTAAGTTTTTAAGTCGTTTTTCTTTTGGTGTATTTAACACTTGGAAAAATTGAGCCATTAATGCTCCTAAATCACTTCCGTCTTCATTTGTTTTTTGGTCTAAAAACTCCTTAAATATGTCTTTCTCAAAAATACTTGTATCGTCAGCAAAAAGTATGAAAAGTAAACGAACCAAATAAACTTCTAAATGATGACCTTCATAACCAAACTCTTCGAGTTGGTCGTGAAGTTTTCCCATTAATTCAGCTGCTTTTATATTTACTGGGTCTTCCTCTTTAAATGTTCTCTTTTGATAACCTGCAATGAAGCCAAATAGTTTCACGTTTTTATAAAGTTCAGAAACGTGAAATTCGTGCTCTGTTCTTTCGTCAAGGTCAAAAAGTTTGATTTTGTCAAAATCTGAAACTAAAATGTATTTTGGTAATTCGTGTTCTTTTAATCCCGGAAAATAATCAGTTGCTTGCTCAAAAGCTTTGTCTAAATTTTTCCCCTTTGATTTATGCTCAACAAGTAAAGTACCTTTCCAAAAAAGGTCAATAAATCCTTGATTTCCACTTAATTTTTTGACAGGCTCTTCAAATGTTGCAACTCGTCTGCGTGATATTCCAAAAACATTAAAAAAGTCATTCCAAAAACTGTCTTTTTCAGCTCTTTCTTTTGTTTCGTTCGCCCATTCATTTGAGAATTTTAACGCTCTATCTTTTATTTCATTCCAGCTTAATGCCATTCAGTTATTTTCTTTTTTAGTTCCTTTTTTTCTCGATTTTGGTTTTTTCCGACATTGGGCACAACTTGTTTTTATACACACCAATGTAATTAATATTTTTTAAAATTCAAAATCAATAAGTTAAGGCAGAAGCGAAGAAAATAGCTTTTTGAGTTTTTATTCTTATTTTAGTATCAAAACGGAACAATAATGAGAACTAAAGAGATTAATGACTTTGGCAAACTACTGGAAATCAAGCGGTACAGCCACAATACAATTACTACTTATGTGAGTTTTGTAAAGTTATTTTACTACGCAAATAATAAAAAAGATATTAGTTTGCTGAAAAACAGTGAAATAGTGAATCGCGCATTCCACATAGTGGATAAAAAAAAGTATGCTGTTGCTTCTCACAAACAATTTATAAGTGCTCTGAAACTTTATTACAGGGAAATGCACAATAGGCAGATAAACTTTGATTCGATTAAACCTAGGAATCGTCCTAAATCAAATCCTGTGGTCTTGTCCAAAAAAGAAATAAAGAAACTATTGCAAGTAACTCATAACCTAAAACACAGAGCTATACTTACCACAATTTATAGTTTGGGATTGAGAGTGGGGGAAGCTGTAAACCTAAAAATAGTGGATATTGATGGAGATAGAAATTTGGTAACAATAAAAAAAGGAAAAGGATACAAGGATCGGTCGGTTATGCTTTCTCCAGTTTTAAAAAAAATATTGCGGCAGTATTTTATCGAGTTTAGGCCAAACGATTATTTGTTTGAAGGTGCAGGAGGTGGTAAATACTCTACGAGCAGTATAAGAAAAATATTAGCCAACAGCACAAGAAAAGCCAACATACAGAAGGCGGTTGTTCCTCATTCGCTTAGGCACAGTTTTGCAACTCATTTACTCGAAAACGGGACAGATATTCGAGTTATTCAAGTGCTATTAGGTCACAATAGTATTAAGACCACTCAGCTTTACACCAAGGTGTCTAACACTTTAATTCATCAGGTAAAAAGTCCTTTAGATTTTTTATAATCCGTAAATTCGAACTTTAACAAAAGATCTCATGGAAAAACCAAGTTACAAACAAAACCTCCACCACATTCAAGCCGTATTTTTGGACATAGATGGAGTCATCACAGATGGTAAACTCATTATGCACCCTTCAGGGGAATTCTTACGAAATATGAGTACCAGAGATGGATATGCCATAAAAAAAGCAGCAAATTCTGGGGTTAAAGTATTTGTTATCTCTGGGGGAAGTTCCGAGAGTATGCGCAAGCGTTTGGAGTTTTTAGATGTATTAGAGATTCATATGGCTGTGAAGGATAAGGTAGCAGTTCTCAAAGAAATCTTGACTGAACATAAGCTGACAGCAAATCAAGCTTTGTATATGGGTGACGATATTCCCGATTATGTCATCATGCAGGAGGTTGGAATTTCTGCTTGCCCCAAGGATGCTTGCAACGAAATATTAGGGATTGCAGACTATGTTTCTCACAAGAATGGGGGGAATGGGGCAGTGAGAGATGTCCTGGAACAACTGCTAAAAATAAAAGGAAAATGGATGGATGAATTCACTACTCAATCCAATTAATTTTTAGAAATCGTCACACTATTTTTATGAAATATCAACTCAATCGTTCCCAGTCTAGTCAACATTATGTATCCATTCAACTTACTGCAAAAACTGCAGAGGACGAAACAATTTTGCAATTACCTTCTTGGAGACCAGGAAGGTATGAGCTGGGTAATTTTGCGAAAAATATCCAAAAATTTAGAGTTTCCTCTATGGATGGAAAGATATTGGAGGTACATAAAACAACCAAAGACCAATGGCTGGTAAATACAAAAGGGGTAAGTGAAATCATAGTAGATTACAATTATTACGCAATAGATTTTAATGCAGGTTCTACCTATTTGAATGAGGAAGTACTGTATGTAAACCCTGTGAATTGTTTTGTTTACCTTCCAAATCAAATGAACGAAATGTGTGAGGTTGAAATCCCATTATTGGCACAGGAGAAGATAGCCTGTGGAGGTTCTTTTTCAAAGGGTAAGCTGGTAACCCAAGATTTTCATGAATTGGCAGACACACCATTTTTGGTTAGTCAAAACTTACAAGAAAAGAGCTACGAAGTAGAGGGTGTAAAATTCTTTGTATGGTTTTATGGAGAATGTAAGCCTCAGTGGGAAAAAGTAATTTCGGATTTCAAAAGATTTACGACTTTTCAAATAAAACAATTTGGAGACTTTCCGGCAAGCGAATATCACTACATCAATATCATTCATCCTTTCAAGGCTTATCACGGAGTGGAACACACTACCTCTACGATTATAGTGCTTGGTCCAAGTTACGAAGTAATGACTGAGCGATATGTCGATTTATTAGGCGTAAGTTCGCATGAATTGTACCACGCTTGGAACATAAAAACTATCCGTCCTGCAGAGATGCAACCTTATGATTATACCCAAGAAAACTACTCTAAATTGGGGTATGTGGCAGAAGGTGTAACCACTTACATGGGCGATTTAATGTTGCACGAATCAGGAGTATTCGATAAAAAAGAATACGCCAATGAACTCAATCAATACCTCAAAAGACACTATTCCAATGGAGGAAGATTGAACAAATCTGTTGCGGATTCTTCGTTTGATACTTGGCTAGATGGTTATGTGGTGGGAGCGCCAGATCGAAAAGCGTCCATTTACATAGAAGGTGCTCTTGTTTCGTTTATGATTGACACAAAAATTAGAGAGGAAAGTAACCAAAAGCATTCTCTTCATGATGTGATGCGAGATTTGTATGAAAACTTTGGAAAGAAAGGAATTGGTTATACAGAAATGGATTATAAAAGGAGTATTGAATCGTTCAGTGGAATTTCTTTTGATGAATTCTTTCAGCACTACATTTGGGGTTGCGCAGAGTTTACAGATGAATTGTCAGTTTGTTTTAAATTAAGAGGGTTTGAGTTGCACAAAGAATCTTCCAAACTAGGAACTGAGCGATTTGGGATGATATTGAAACCCGAGGAAACCAAAGAAGCTGTTTTACTTCATGTTTTTGAAAACTCAGCAGCATGGAATGCAGGGCTGGCAAGGGAGGACAAAATTATCTCTGTGAATGGTCAGCGCATTGAGAGTAACTTGAATCAATGGTTGGGTTATTTTGAAAAAGATAATATTGAATTGCAGGTCGAAAAAGCAGGAAGAATTGAATCGATAGCCATTAATAAGCCAAACGAATTTCAGTTTTGGGATTACAAAGTGAAAGTATGAAATCATCAGAGGCCATAAAAGAGGTGTTGAATCAATATCCAGGTTGGAAACAGGAAGGAGACTACTTGCTGAAAACTTTTGTGTTTTCTTCTTTTGAGGAAGCAATTCAATCCATGCAAGAACTTGTTTTACCCATTAATCAGTTGAATCATCACCCAGAATGGCAAAATATCTTCAACCGAGTGGAAGTGAAATTAACCACACATGATTCGGGATGCGTCACAGAAAAAGATATAGAACTATTGATCTTGATCGAAAAACATTGGTCAAAAGTTAAATAATCCCTAAAAGTAGTTGTGAGTTAGTTGATTACCTTGCTTTTTTTAGTACTTTCAAACCAAGTTTACTATCTTACTTTTATGAATAATAAAAAAATAGTATTGTTTTTCTGTTTTAGCTGTATGTTGGCCTCTTGCAAAACCGAGCAAAGAAGCGAGTCAAAAAGTTTGGAGGAGAAGAAACAAGAATTTTTGACTGAGTTAACCTCACGTTTTACTCAAATCCTTTCTGAGCAATCCAAAATGGATTCTTTACACCTTGTGGAAAAAATTGGAGAGATTCACTCTCAACAACATTTTCCTTGGATGAGTAATGAAAAAGTACTTAATGAATCTGCTCACTTTTTTTTAAAACAAGTAACCAATGCACTTTGTTATGGTTTAGATAGCTCTCAATATGATGTAGGGCGTATGGAGGAATTAGCATCGCAATTAATCTCAGATACGGGTAATTTGGAATTATTGGCGGAAGGTAACTACTTATATTCAAAGAACTACTTGTTATTTGCTTCTCAGATAAAGTATGGATTGTTCAATCACAATAAAAAGGATTCAGTCTATTTTGAATGGAAAATAGACTCTCTAACCAGTCGTGATATGACAAAGCTAAAAAACGGATTGTATCATCAAGAATTATCCAAAACTATAGAGGAACTTGAACCTCAATTCATACAATACAAACAGTTGCGAACCGCTTGGGAAGATTACATGAAGGGTAAAAAATTTGGTAAGAAAAAGATTTTGGTTCGCTCATTGAAAGAGGATTCATTACAATCCTACCAAAATGCAACACAGGCTTTGATTAATTTTCAGTATTTAGATTCTTTACAATCAACCAAAGATTCATTGTTTTACAGAGCTTTAAAACAATTTCAAAAAGACAATAATTTGGCACCTGACGGAAGGATTGGAAGCGCTACGGCATTTGCTTTGTCACAGAGTAACTATGAAAGAAAATTGGCAGTAATTTCTTCCTTAGAAAAGTATAAATGGGAAAATCTAGAAGCAGACTCACTTCTTTATGTCAATATTCCCTCCTATGAATTGAAGGTAATCGAAAAGAATAAAGTGGCCAAAACATTCAGGGCAGTTGTAGGGAAAACCATCAATCAAACCCCATCATTTTCTGCGAATATGGATTATTTAATTTTGAATCCATATTGGCATATTCCCAAAAGTATTTCGAGTAAGGAAATATTACCAAAGCTAAAAAAAGATTCGACTTTGGTTGCCAAAAAGGGATACACCATATATGATAACAAGCGGAATGTCATAGATGCGAGTTCTGTAGATTGGAGTAAAGTCAGTGAAAGTTCATTTAATTATCGCATTTCTCAAACTAGGAGTGGAGCTACGGCATTAGGTAGAGTTAAATTTATTTTTACAAATAAGCATAGTATCTATATGCATGATACTCCAAGTAAGAGTTTGTTCAAAAATGATGTAAGATCTTATAGCCATGGTTGTGTAAGGTTGGAAAATCCGCTCGAATTGGCGACTTACCTAATTTCCAGAAAAGATGAAAACTATACTCAGGACTCCGTTGAGAATTTTGTGAAATCGGGTCAACAAAAAAGAATTAACTTGGACTATCCATTGATGGTTTCCTTGCGCTACTTTTTGTGCGAAGGTTCCGAAGATGGTTCTATGAGATTTTACAGAGACATTTATAGAAAAGAATCTCAAATTCAATCACAGATTGAAACTCTTTTTTATTCAAAATCAGAGTAAAACGTATCGACAAAATTTCTTGCCTTTAAGTACCTCGATTTTTGTTGGTGGGTGTTGTCTTGGCCGTAAATGTATAAGCAGGTTCCATTAGAAATCGTATTGACAATTTCTTTGTATCCATTATGGGGCAAAGCAGGGCATCCAAAACTTCTGCCTAATATGTTTCCATTGCTTTTTAAAAATTTTCTTGTGGCATAATCTGCAGAGTGAAATACAACTCCACGGTCAAATGCTTTGTTGTTGGAGTATTCTTTTCCGTGCAATTTCATCGAATAATCGTATTTACCATTGTAAATTTTTCCCGTAACAAAAAATCCAATGCTGCTCATTCTGGATTCCGATTCGTTAGAAAATTGAGTAGCGTGTAATCCACCAGAGTTTTTGCCATGGGCAATTATACTTTTAAAAACAACTTGTTTGCTCTCTAGATCAATGACAAAAAAACGGTTTTCATTACTTGGTTTTGTGTAGTCAATGAGAGTAAGAAATCGTTCCTCAGTCAATTCTTTGTTGTTTTTCATAGAGTAATAACCTTTCAATCCTTGCTGAAACATAATGAAGTTAAGCTCCGGAGTTTCGAGACAATCATAAAGCGACTCGGTGTAAGAATCAAAGGCCATCATTTTTTTTTCAACCGGAATAAACGCTGATTCTGAGGTTACAGCTAGTGTGGCTTTTTTATAACTGCTTGTACTTACAAAAGCATTGCTGGATAAAAGAAAAATACTGCAAATTAAAAAAATAGATTTCATAAAAATTGAATCGAGTTTACGGAGAGGCAAAATTACAGAACGAGTCGATAATTCGTTTATTGCTTAGGAGATTTTTAACTTAGTGCTTAATAAATTTTTGAAATTGCACCGTTTTATTGGCTTCATTCATCGCACGAACAAAATATGTTCCCGGAGTTAAATGCACAATGTCAATAGCCTTATTCTTAGTTTGAGGAATAACAGTTTGTCCTTCAATATTAAAGATTTCGTAGGTCATGTTAGCCTCTGTTTTTTGAGTAATAAATAATACGTTTGAGGCTGGATTTGGATAAAGCGTTAAGTCCAAATTTTCTGTTTGTCTCTCAGTTATACCGACAACTCGTGTATCGTAATATTGCACACTGTTAATGGTCGTGATTCCAAGGACTTCTATCCCTTCGGCTTTCATAACTGGGAGTCCAAACGTTGCGTCATACCAAGTGTACTCTACAATTTTACGAGGAATTCCAAGCGGTGTTGAAAAAAACACCACAGAGTCCATTTGGTCCAGGGTGGTTTTTACCTTGAGAACATTGCTATGTGTTTGATAAGGTGTTATTAAAGTTCCCCAGCCTTCAGTTTTCCATTTTCGGTTGTAAGTAACTTTATATTGAATATTTTGCCCAATACTAGATAGATCCAATCCCCAGGCTCCATAACTGGAGTTAGAATCTAGATAGGTAAATGGAAAATTGAGAATTGTATCAGGACTTGAGTACTCGGTTATAATTGGAATTGATATTCCGGTAGAGTCTTTTATTTTCAGTCCTTTTACATTACCAATTAATTTGTTGTTAGTCTTTTTCGCCATGGTCATTACATCATACAAGGTAAACACCAGCGCATCCAAAGAGTCAATATCCAAAACACCAATATTGGTAAGTGAATTCCATTTTGTGAGGCACGTAAAACCACCACCAGCTAAAACGCATTGAGATATAAATGGAGCCTGATAGCCCGAACTAGAGGGAGTAACCGTAAACCTATTGCCACTAGCATCCATACCTAATGCGGAATAGTCCCACGTTACATTGGATCCTGTGGTATCGAAATTTTCTGTGAGTAACCCGCTTGTAACCGTTGTCATTGGCATAGAGTAATTACCAGAGGCGTAGTTAGAAGAGGTGTATGAAATTTGAGTATTCCCAAATAGAACACAAATCACAAATATTATGGAGATAGTAATTTTCATAGTTTAGTTTTAGTACTTCACTTCAAAGAAAAAATAAAGGTTTATTCATTTTTGGTAAGAAATTAGATAGATACAGTTGCTTTGTTTTTTCCTCTTAAATAGAAGAAAATCATACCTGCAATACCTGCAGCAATCAATACCATTGAAATAATTTCTGCCTGTGTCAGTCCATTTCCGTATTCTACATTTACTCTTATTCTCTCAATTAATAAGCGTTCAGCTCCAGTGAAGAATGCATAAAGACTAAATAGGATCCCTGAAAATTTCAACATTTTCCTTACTCCCCACATGATGGAAAATAAGATAAAACTCATAATGGTTTCATAAAATGGAGTGGGATATACAGGGTTTTCCAATCGATGGTTGTAATCCGGGAAGATACTATTCACAATTTCTATCCCTTCATTATTTATATTGTTGGGGTAGTCATAGGCCCACATCCAATCTGGCAGAAACGCCATCCAGTTTGGTTTTTCGTTGAGGTTGTCTATTCCCCAATCTCCATCCCCGGCAAATTGGCAACCGACTCTACCTAATCCATAAGCTAAAAGAACTGTTGGCCCCAATGCATCCAGAAATTGCAGGATTGGTAATTTGTTTTTCCAGAAGTAATAGATGTTTCCAATCACAGCTATGATTACACCGCCATAAACTGTTAATCCACCATTTAGATCACTTATGTTTCCAGAGGCCATAAATGCAGACCATAGTTTTCCTGGTTGCTCCAAAAAAGCAAAAATCAAAGCTCCACCAATTCCTCCAACTATCCCAATTAATGTAATATTACCCATGTGCTCATGCGGTCGAATTGTTATTGTCTTTTCGGTTGGGGTGTCTAATTTATCCTTATTGGCTTCTTTGTATTTCCAAAAAGCCATGATAATACCACCGACAATTCCGGCAATCACATTTCCTTCACCAGAAAGAAGAAAGCCAACAAAATTATCGAATAATCCATTTTCGGTAAACAGAGGGATGAGTTTCATTCCAATGATAAAACCTAAAATTGCATTGATGAAAACGTCTAGAGGTTGCGCACCTTTTCCGGTTACAATTGTTTTTGTTGTGCTCTTTATCCATCCCAAGGACTCTCTTCTTTTTAATTCCCTTGAACCAAACCAATTTGCGGCTATGAAACCTATTCCAATCCAAAGACCAAGCATAGGAATCATTTTTAGAAATTCTAATTCCACTCCAAAAGAGCCTTTGAAAAAATGGTAAAGAGTTGGATACATATCAGTTGGTTAATTGTTTGAGTTCAGTTAATTGTCTTTTTTCTATGAATTCAATTTTCATTAATCCATCTCGGTCAACTTCGGTCATTTTTACAGGCACCACATGATTTACAATGAGAGGATTGAATGGTGCTTTAACTTTTACGTAATTGGAAGTGAACCCATTCATGATTCCATGTTCTTGGTCAGCTTCAAATAAAACCTCTTCTGTCTGTTGTTCATTGCTCAAATAAAAAGCTTTTTTCTTTTTCTCGGATAAAATTCTGAGTCTTTTACTTCTTTCTTTTCGTACAGCCATCGGAACCACATCTTTCATTTTGATGGCAGTCGTATTGGCTCTTTCTGAATAGGTGAAAACATGTAAATAAGAAACAGGAAGATCCACCAGAAATGAGTAGGTTTCCTCGAATATTTCGTCAGTTTCGCCAGGGAACCCAACAATTACATCTACACCAATACTGCATTGCGGCATTAGCTCTTTTATTTTCTCAATTCTGGATTGATAAAGTGATTTGTCATACTTCCTTCTCATTGCAGTGAGCAATAAATCCGAACCACTTTGCATTGGAATATGAAAATGAGGGACAAATTTATTTGATTTACTAACGAATTCAATTATTTCAGTAGATAGAAGGTTGGGCTCAATGGATGAAATTCTAAATCTCTCTATTCCTTCAATTTTGTCTAATTTCTTAATGAGTTCAAAAAAGTTTTCGTCACTTCCTTGTCCAAAGTCACCAATATTTACACCAGTTAAAACAACCTCCTTCACCTTGGTTTGGGCAATTTTTTTTGCTTCAATCAAGGTCTTGTCGATGCTAGCATTTCTGCTTTTTCCTCGGGCCAACGGAATGGTACAGAATGTACAAAAATAATCACAACCATCCTGAATTTTCATGAAAGTTCGTGTTCTATCCCCTAAAGAAAAACCTGGGACAAATTCTTTGGTTTCTTTAATGGAGTTATTCTCAATGTGAGTAATTTCCTTTTTGTTTGTGTTTTCTAAGTAGGCCGTTAAATTAAATTTTTCTTGAGCACCTAAAACGAGATCAACACCAGGTATTGCTGCAATTTCTTCGGGCTTTAGTTGAGCATAGCATCCAATAATTACCACAAAAGCATTTGGATTAAAACCCAAAGCTTTCTTTACAAGTTGCTTACATTTTTTGTCTGCATTTTCTGTCACCGAACAAGTGTTTATCACATACATGTCGGGCGATTCGTGAAAGTCAACTTTCGCAAATCCAGCATCAACCAATTGTCTAGCAATTGTTGAGGTTTCAGAAAAATTCAGTTTGCATCCTAATGTGTAAAATGCTACTTTTTGATATTGATTCATTGCTCTACTTAAACTTGCACAAAGATAACAATTTGCGCTGAAGTAAACCGAACTTTTTATTGGGATGTAGAATTGAAAAGAAAATCTAAGGAATAAAAAAAGCCATCAAGAAGTTGATGGCTTTTAGTGTTAAATACAAAATTACCGTTTGTTCAGAACTGTAATGTGTCCGAAATTTTCATATTCTTCTCCAGTTTGCTTGGTGATTCCAACAATCCTCCAAACATAGGTGTCCTCCTTCACTTTTTGACCTTTGAAAAAACCGTCCCAACCTTCTGTTTGACTTGAAGTTGAAAAAATTAATTCTCCCCAACGATTAAAAATCATGAATTGGTATTCATCAACGGTTAGTCCCTCCACTATAGGAAGGAATAATTCATTCACATCATCATCATTTGGAGTAAATGTGTTAGGAGCATACAAAAGTACTTCGTATTTTATGAAAAAAGGTTTACAAATACTGTCTCGACAACCATACTGATTTTCAACCTTTAAGCAATTCAAGAATTTTTTACCCCCATTTGCCGGGAATTCGTAGTAGGTGTCTTTTGAATTCGCTCTCATAAAATCACTTATTATCCATTCATAGTCCAAAGGAGCGCCATAATCGGTTGTATTGGTAAAAGTAACTTTTGTATTGAATACATCTGTTTCAGGTCCTGGTTCAAAAGTGAAATCTGCATTTGGTTGTGGATGAAGATTGATATTGAATTCTTCGCTGTAATTACATCCGTTTGCATCCGTTAAAGTTGCGATGTAGGTTGTAGAGATTTCAGGGCTTTCTGTCATTGAAGGGCCTGAAGTACCATTGCTCCAGCTTATGGCATAAGGCGGAGTTCCTCCTAGAGGAATCGCGTTTATTGTAACAAATTTATTTAAACATATAAAAGTATCTGGAATAGGAGTAAGCAAAAGAGGTGTTGGTTGTCCAATTACTTCTATACTTCTTCCGATACATCCATCGGCAGTTTTTATAGCCACTTGGTAAGGACCAGCTGCCGAACATAAATTGTTGAATATGTTACTTGATTGCCACGTAGAACCATTGTCAATACTGTATTCAGTAGCTGTGGCATCCAAAATTGTTATGGAGCCATCACATGAATTGAAACATTGTTCATCAACCACATTTATTTGATCAATAACCTCGGCTAACGGCTCATTAATTACAAACGGATTGATTGTAAAACATCCGTTTTCGTCAGTCACTTTCACTGTATGAGGGCCAGCGCACAGGTTGTTTCTTTTCTTCGTAACAGAAAATACATTGTCAAACTCTACGAGATAATTACCCGAGGGAGATGTTCCACCTGAAGGTATTGCTTCAACTTCGCCATTGCAAGTAGCAAAACATTTGGCATCTTCAATAATTAGGTTTGGTAGTATGTCTGGAGGGTTAGTTAAGTTGTAGGTGAGGGTATCCGAGCATCCGCCAGAATCATAAACAATACAAGTGTAGGTTCCTGGTGCTAGTCCACTAAAATTATTATTTGGTGATGTTGTTGCTCCATTATCTATAGAATAAGTGTAAGGCGCTTGCCCTCCGAAGGCGTTTATAGTAATTGATCCATCATTAACACCGGTGCAACTTGGGTCAACTTGGGTAATTGTTTGGTTTAGTATTACATAAATGTCATTGATTAATGTATCAATCATTAGAGTACAGCCATTTTCAGATATTAATTCTACTTGGTATAGACCAGGTCCTGGAATGTAAAAACCTTGGTTGGTGTCATTTGGAAGCAACGCTGTGGGAGTTCCTCCATACCATTGGTAAGATAGGTAACCAGAATCGGCTTCAAGATAAATTCCTTTGCAATCTTGTGTTTTTTTGATTTTTGGTAAAAAGCAATTTCCGTCTATGTATGCTCTTCCAGCATGAGCTCCATAGCCACAGTCTGCCACCGTAAATACCACCGTGATTTCTTGACCGATATAGTTAGATAAATCAACAGTAATTCTAGCCCAGGGTTTATATTTCCAGTTTGAGGTTCCAACTCTTTGAAACGAGGTTGTTTGTGATATCACATCATAGTTTCCACATGAAGGTATAGGGAGATTATTCGTATCTAGAAATTCAACCGTAAAAAATGGGACTTCGTTCGCTGGATGACCTGAAGGATCGTTAAAAACAACCGCAAAATCATAAGTAAAATATGGTTTGTCGGTTGTTATTTGTGCTTTATGTATTGCTCGACTTACCTCATATCCACCACCTTCGTCACCTAATTGTAAGGAATAGGTACCACCTCTAGGGTTCAATTTAGTAATCGCTGGAGCATTCATGTCAACCCCTCCAGTAACGATGGTGTGTTGTGCAGTAGCTCCAAAACCTGAGGTTCCAGCAAATAAATTCTGAATAGCGTAATTAGAATGTGTTGTCCCAGGAAAATTAACATCAGCAACGTAAGGCAGCCAATGTTGCCAACTGCCTGTTTCAAAATCAACGTTATTACATAAACCTGATTCTGCAGTATGCGAATGTCCATGCTGATTAAGACTGGAATTTTGAGACTTCCAAGAAGAAAAATTACTCATGAGATTTGGGTTGTTCACAAGTGAGTTAAAGTGGTCGTCATACGTAGCCATTAGCTGAGCTGAATTCATTACATTTGAAATCATTTTCGAGTAATTATTCATGTAAAAACTCCGTAATTCAATGCTGATAAACTTTTTGAAAAGCTTTTGGTTTTGAGGAGGTGTAGTATGAATAGAAGTGGAATCAATAAGTTTTTGAGAAAAATTGTAACTCATATCGAACTGATGGAGAGTGTCTTCAATTAAAACTTCTCTAGAAACTATTTGAGATATACTCTTTAATCCCATTGAGGACAAGAGAACTAGGATAATGGTTGAGCGAATAATATTTTTCATAATTCCATTTATGTTTTTTTTAAAACGTCTGTAATCCTTAAGGGTTGTTTTTGGTTCTTAAAAATAATAAAAATAATATTAAAAGAGTTTGATTAAGTTGTAGTTGAACAGTTAAATCTTTGTTTTTCCTTGAATTGTAAAAATTAACATTAATTTGAAAAAACTATTGGAACAATTTGAAGGAATAATTTGTACTTTTAATACTCACAACCGAAACGATGAGATTATATATTCTTTCTTTACTTTTATTATTTGGTTTCTTGGCCCGTGCAACGCACAACCGAGGAGGTGAAATAACCTACGTTCATCTATCTGGTAATACTTATCAATTTACTATCACTACGTGCACAAAGTCTAGTGCTATTGCTGACCGACCTGAACTAGAAATTACCTGGGGAGATGGAACCTCAAAAGATACGGTACAGCGATCATCCACAGTGTCTATGGCTCCTGCAGATGCTCAAAAAAACTTATACATTGTTAATCATACTTTTGCTGGTTCAGGTACTTTCAGGGTAACAATGGAAGATCCAAACCGTAATGCGGGTATAGTGAATATTGGAGGAGCTACGAATTCCGATCAATTTCCTTTTTGTATTGCCACAGAAATTGTCATTTCTCCATTCCTAGGAGTTAATAACTCTGTGATTTTCAATGATTGTCCTTGTCCTGAATTGGCTTGCGTTAACAAAAGATATTGTTACAATCCACAAGCAACAGATCCAGACGGGGATAGCCTCTCTTACAGTTTAGTACCATGTTTAGGACTTAATTGTTTGTCAATGAGTACACCGGCTGTTTATCAATATCCAAGTAGTTTTGGAGGAACAATATCAATAGATCCCATTTCAGGAACTTTATGTTGGGTAAATCCTACAAGATTAGGCGAATATAATATTGCGGTTTTAGTTACCGAATGGAGAAATGGAGTGAAAGTTGGTAGTGTATTAAGAGACATACAACTCACTGTAACCGTATGTAGTAATGACCCGCCAGAAATAACATCCATTACAGATACTTGTGTAGTGGCGGGAAGTTCCATTTCCATACCAGTTCTTGCAACAGACCCAAACTCTGGTGATAGAATTACTTTAACAGCGACAGGAGCTCCTCTAACTGGTGTGAGTAACCCAGGAAATTTCAACTCTGTTTCGGGTAATTCTCCTATATCCTCCAAT
Source organism: Flavobacteriales bacterium (assembly GCA_965660305.1). GTDB lineage: Bacteria > Bacteroidota > Bacteroidia > Flavobacteriales_D > CAJJDF01 > CAJJDF01. The sequence goes on from CBFHZD010000023.1 coordinate 16,020, forward strand.
TTTTCCTGGACAACAGACTGCTCCAACATTCGTAAGGCACCTTTCTCGCTGTATTTTGTTGCAACCGATAACGGTGCACAGGTGAATTTATCTGATTATCACCAAGTAAATATTACTGTAAAGGCTCCGCCACCCACTGGTGTAGTTGCAAATCCTTTGAGGGGAAATGTAGAGGTGTCATGGGATCAGTCAGTCTGTTCAAACGCAACAGGCTACAAAATATACAGAAAAAAGGGGAGTAGTTCGTCAGCGCCAGATTGTTGTGGTCAGACATCTCCCATCGACTTAGGGTATACGTTTATTGGTCAAACTACTTCAATCTCTGATACAAGCTTTATTGATTTAACAAACTTAGCCGTGGGAGAAGAGTACTGCTATGTCGTGACTGTCATTTATCCTGTAGATTACGAAAGTTGTATTTCTGATGAGGCTTGTATGACTCTAAGAAAAGATGTTCCTATAATTACTCATGTTACAGTTAACTCCACAGATTTGACTTCTGGTGTTGATTCCATTGTATGGGCAAAAGCCTCAGACATTGATACAGTAATCAATTATCCTCCGCCATATTTATACAAAGTATTTCATCAATCTGGTTTGACTGGAGCAAACACTGTCGTTTTTACATCGCCATTTTATTCGAGCCTTTATTTGAGCGACACTGTTTTTGTTCATTCTCCCATTAATTCTCAATCGGTAGCCAATAATTATGTTATTGGAATGTATCACCTTGTGGGAAGTGATACGTTATTGATAGGTAAATCTAATTTGGCTTCTTCTGTGTTTTTATCCTCTGTGCCCAATGATAATCAAATTGCATTGAGCTGGACCGAAAATGTTCCTTGGACTAATTCATCCTACGAAGTTTACAGAGGGAATTCATTAGGAGGAAGTTTTGTTCTGATAGGAACAACAACATCTCAATCATACATCGATAGCAATTTACAAAACGGACAAACCTACTGCTACAAGGTTAAAAGCATTGGTCAGTATTCCGATCCTAGTCTTGTAAGTCCTTTAGAGAATTTTTCGCAAGAAGTGTGTGATAGCCCGGTTGATTTAACTCCACCATGTTCTCCGGTATTGACCATTGATAAAAGCTGTGAGGATGAATTGAATTACCTAAGTTGGACCAACCCCAATAATTTTTGCTCTGACGATGTAACGAGGTATCGGGTGTTTTTTGCTCCTACTCCCGAAGATCCATTTACAGAAATTGGATTAATTAATGACCCCAATGATACAAGTCTTTCGCACAACGACAGGGGTTCTATTGCGGGTTGTTATTATGTAACTGCCCTCGATTCTATTCAATACAACAACGAAAGTGAACCAAGTAATGTGATTTGTGTGGATAACTGCCCGATTTACTTTTTGCCTAACATATTCACTCCGAATGGCGATGGAATTAATGATGTTTTTATTCCCATTTTACCCTACAAATTTATTGATAGTGTAGAGTTTGTGATTTATAATCGTTGGGGAAATGAAGTGTATAGAACGAAAGACCCGATGATAAACTGGAGAGGAATAGATCAAGAAACAGGGAAAGAGGTTGTAGATGGTGTTTATTTTTATGCATGTAGGGTATACAGTATTGGACTTTCGGGATTGACTGAAACCAAGCTGAAAGGTTCTATCAGCTTGTATAGAAATGGTTCCGGAAGGGTAAATTAATTCTCACCTTTTTCCTGTGTATGTAGTTTAAAAATAATGAGTTATTTCTAAACTGAGTAGAAACAAAATAATACTAAAAATCTGGAGAGTAAAATTTCACAATTGCGTATATTTGCGGATTAGAAAAATTTACTATGATAAAAATTACTTTACCAGACGGTACAATTAAGGAATTTGAAGCAGGCGCATCGGCAATGGATGTAGCTATGTCCATTAGCGAAGGATTGGCAAGAAATGTCTTGTCAGCTGAGATTAATGGAGAGGTTTGGGACGCTACCCGACCCATTCATGAAGATGCTACTTTAAGTTTACTAACCTGGAACGACAAAGAAGGTAAAGCAACCATGTGGCATTCATCTGCTCACTTGATGGCAGAAGCTTTGGAATCATTTTATCCTGGAATAAAGTTAGCCATTGGTCCTCCCATTGAGAATGGATTTTATTACGATGTAGATTTTATGGACTACGAGTTTTCTGAAAAAGATTTAGCGAAAGTTGAACAGAAAATGAAAGAGTTAGCCAAGCAAAAATTGCAATTTGAAAGAAAAGAAGTTTCAAAGGCAGATGCTTTGGCTTATTTTACTGAAAAGAATGATCCTTACAAATTAGAATTAATCAATGAACTGGAGGATGGTAATATTACTTTTTATACTCAGGGTAACTTCACAGATTTGTGTCGAGGACCTCATATTCCTCATACTGGTGTAATAAAGGCTGTGAAATTGCTGAGTGTTGCAGGAGCTTATTGGAGAGGAGATGAGAAGAACAAACAGTTGACTCGTATATACGGAATTACATTTCCTAAAGCGAAGGAGCTAACTGAATATCTTGAGATGCTGGAAGAGGCAAAAAAGAGAGATCACAGAAAATTAGGAAAGGAATTAGAGTTGTTTACTTTTTCTCAGAAAGTAGGAATGGGTCTGCCGTTATGGTTACCTAAGGGAACTGCTTTGAGAGAACGATTGTCTAATTTTTTGAAAAAAGCTCAAGATGAAACAGGTTATGAGCAAGTTGCAACTCCGCATATCGGTCACAAAGATTTATATGTAACTTCTGGACATTATGAGAAATATGGAGAAGATTCTTTTCAATCTATAAAAACTCCGCACGAAGGCGAAGAGTTTTTATTAAAACCTATGAACTGTCCTCACCATTGTGAAATATTTAATGCCTCACCTAAATCATACAAAGATCTGCCTGTGCGTTACGCAGAGTTTGGAACGGTATATAGATATGAGCAAAGTGGAGAGTTACATGGATTAACCAGAGTGAGAGGGTTTACGCAGGATGATGCACATATTTTTTGTATGCAAGATCAAGTGGAGGAAGAGTTTTCTAAGGTGATTGATTTGATTAAGTTTGTTTTTAAAGCTTTAGATTTTCAAGATTACACAGCTCAAATCTCATTGAGAGACAAGACTAACAGAGAAAAATACATAGGAAGCGATGAAAATTGGGAGAAAGCGGAGCAAGCTATCATCAATACAACGAAAGAAGCAGGTCTGAACACTGTGATAGAATATGGTGAAGCTGCCTTTTACGGGCCAAAGCTCGATTTTATGGTGAAAGATGCAATCGGAAGAAGTTGGCAGTTGGGAACTATTCAAGTAGATTACAACTTGCCAGAAAGATTCCAGCTAGAATATACTGGAGCCGACAACCAAAAACATAGGCCAGTAATGATTCACCGAGCACCATTCGGTTCATTGGAGCGGTTTGTTGCTGTGCTGATTGAGCACTGCGCAGGAAAATTTCCTTTGTGGTTAGTTCCGACTCAAGTCGCAATATTACCATTGAGTGAAAAATACAATGATTATTGTGAAAATCTTTCGAAATCTCTAAAAAATTACGATATTCGTGCCCTTGTAGACTCTAGAAATGAGAAAATAGGGAAGAAAATTAGAGATACAGAGTTAGATAAAACTCCGTATATGTTAATTGTAGGAGAGAAGGAAGCCAATGAAAACGTGGTTTCAGTGAGGAAACAAGGTGAAGGTGATTTGGGTAGTTTTACCTTAAATGAATTCGCAGAAATAGTAAACAAAGAAGTAGAAGAACAAATAAAATATTAACCAAAACTAAAGGTCATAGCGTTAAGAAACAACAATAGAAACAGAAGGTTCGAGAAAAAAGAGGACCCTCATAAAATCAACGAAAAAATTCGTGCTAGGGAAGTACGTCTAGTTGGTGACAATGTAGAACCACAAGTTGTATCCATAGACAAAGCAAGAAAAATTGCTGAAGAAATGGAGCTTGATTTGGTTGAGATATCACCAAAGGCGAATCCACCGGTATGTAAAATCATTGATTACAAGAAATTCTTGTACGACCAAAAGAAGAAGCAAAAGGCTCTAAAGTCCAAGCAGACGAAGGTTGTTATAAAAGAAATACGTTTTGGACCGAACACAGATGAGCATGATTTCAATTTTAAACTGAATCACGCTAAGAAATTTCTCGAAGAAGGAGCAAAAGTGAAAGCTTACGTTTTCTTTAAAGGAAGAACCATCGTGTTTAAAGAAAGAGGAGAAGTATTACTTCTAAAGTTCGTGAGCGAGCTTGAAGAATATGGATTACCAGAAGCCATGCCAAAGATGGAAGGTAAAAAAATGATAGTAAACTTAGTTCCAAAGAAAAAATAAACCATAAAAATTTTAGCAGTATGCCAAAAATGAAAACAAAATCTAGTGCCAAGAAGAGATTCAAGGTGACTGGTTCAGGAAAACT
>CBFHZD010000024.1:0-20079 GCA_965660305.1 Flavobacteriales bacterium
ATAAGAGTAAACTTCTCTTCTAATCACAATAAATTTGATTACCCGGATTTCTTAGAAATTCAATTGGAATCATTTACAAACTTTTTTCAACTAGAAACAGCACCAGACAGAAGAGCAGACGAAGGTCTATTTAAGGTGTTTAGTGAAAATTTCCCAATTACGGATACAAGAAATCAATTCGTATTGGAATTCATCGATTATTTCGTGGATCCACCACGTTACTCTATTACGGAGTGTATCGATAGAGGATTAACTTACAGTGTTCCTCTTAAAGCAAAATTAAAATTATACTGTACTGATCCAGAACATGAAGATTTTGAAACGATTGTTCAGGATGTATATTTGGGAACAATCCCTTACATGTCTCCAAAAGGTTCATTTATTATAAATGGTGCTGAGCGTGTAATCGTATCTCAACTTCATAGATCACCAGGTGTCTTCTTTGGACACAGTACACATGCCAATGGTACAAAATTGTATTCAGCAAGAGTAATTCCTTTTAAAGGTTCTTGGATTGAATTTGCTACAGATATCAACGATATCCTATATGCATACATTGACAGAAAGAAAAAACTTCCTGTAACTACTCTTTTGAGAGCTATTGGTTTCGAAACAGATAAAGATATCCTAGAAATTTTTGACCTTGCTCACGAAGTAAGTGTTAGTAAATCTTCTAAGAAGAAGTTAATTGGTTCTAAACTTGCTGCCAGAGTTTTGAAAACTTGGGTAGAAGATTTCGTAGATGAAGATACAGGGGAAGTAGTTTCAATAGAAAGAAACGAGGTAGTACTTGATAGAGATATCGTACTTACTGAAGAAAACATTGATTTAATCCTGGAAGAGGGTGTTAAAAAAATAATTATCAATAAGGAGGACATTACAGCTTCTAACTTTTCAATTATTTACAATACGCTTCAAAAAGATACTTCGAATTCTGAAAAAGAAGCGGTAGAACATATCTACAGACAACTACGTAATGCTGAGCCACCAGACATTGATACTGCAAGAGGAGTAATTGATAAATTATTTTTCTCTGAGGCAAGGTATGATTTAGGTGAAGTTGGTAGATATAGAATAAACAAGAAATTGGGAACTGATCTTGGAATGGACCAAAGAGTCTTGACGAGAGAAGACATCATTAATATTATCAAGTATTTGATTGAATTAATTAACGCAAAAGCGGAAATTGATGACATCGATCACTTGAGTAACAGACGTGTAAGAACGGTAGGAGAGCAGTTGTACAACCAATTTGGAGTAGGACTTGCAAGAATGTCGAGAACTATACGTGAAAGAATGAATGTAAGAGATAATGAGGTGTTTACACCTGCAGATTTGATTAATGCAAAAGCATTATCTTCTGTTATCAATTCATTTTTTGGAACAAACCAGTTGTCTCAGTTTATGGATCAAACAAATCCATTAGCAGAGGTAACGCACAAAAGAAGACTTTCTGCCCTTGGACCTGGTGGTTTATCGAGAGAAAGAGCTGGTTTTGAGGTGAGAGATGTACACTACACGCACTACGGAAGATTGTGTACTATTGAAACACCTGAAGGACCAAATATTGGACTTATTTCTTCTCTATGTGTTTATGCAAAAATTAATAAACTTGGATTTATTGAAACTCCTTATTGGGAGATTGAGAAAGGAAAAGTACAGTTAGAGAAGGGACCAATATATTTGAGTGCAGAGGAAGAGGATAACACAATTATCGCTCAGCTGAACACTGAAATTGATAAGAAAGGTAACTTTAAAACGGATGAGGTAAAGGCAAGACTTGAGGGTGACTTCCCATTGGTTGACCCAGGCACATTGAAATACATGGATGTTGGTGCCAATCAAATTGCTTCTATTGCAGCCTCATTAATTCCATTCTTGGAGCATGATGATGCCAACAGAGCATTGATGGGATCTAACATGCAACGTCAAGCAGTTCCGTTATTAGTTCCAAACTCTCCAATTGTGGGAACTGGAATTGAAGGTTTGGTAGCAAGAGATTCAAGAACGCTTATCAATGCAGAAGGAGATGGTGTAGTGGATTACGTAGATGCAGAAAAAATTGTAATTGAATACAAGAGAACTGATACTGAAAAGTTGGTTTCTTTTGATGGAGACAAGAAAGAATATAACTTAATTAAGTTCCAAAAAACTAACCAAAACACTTGTATTAACTTGAAGCCATTGGTGAAAGTGGGTGAAAAAGTGAAAAAAGGTCAGATTTTATCAGAAGGTTATGCCACTCAAAAAGGTGAATTGGCAATTGGTCAAAACTTGAAAGTGGCCTTTATGCCTTGGAAAGGTTACAACTTTGAGGATGCTATTGTAATTTCTGAAAGAGTTGTGAGAGATGACGTCTTTACTTCTTTACACATTGATGAATACACGATGGATGTAAGAGATACGAAGAGAGGTCTTGAGGAATTGACATCCGATATTCCAAACGTAAGTGAAGAAGCAACAAAGAATCTTGACGAAAACGGAATCATAAGAGAAGGAGCAGAGATTAAAGAAGGTGATATCTTAATTGGAAAGATTACTCCTAAAGGAGAATCTGATCCTTCACCAGAAGAAAAACTGCTAAGAGCAATCTTTGGAGACAAAGCTGGTGACGTAAAAGATGCTTCTTTGAAAGCTTCGCCTTCATTGAGAGGTGTTGTTGTCAATAAGAAATTATTTTCAAGAGCAGTAAAAGACAGAAAGTCTAGAGCTGCGGATAAAGCATTGTTGTTGGAAGTGGAAGCTGAATACAACAAAGACTATGCTTCTTTGAAGAATGTATTGATTGAGAAATTATTGAAATTAATTGGTGCTAATAAGAGTGCTGGAATTTTCAATAACTATAAAGAAGAGGTAATTAAGAAAGGAATCAAGATTACTGCCAAGAACCTTGAGAAAATTGACTTTACAATCATTAGTTCTGAGAATTGGACTTCGGATGAGGAAATAAATGCGAATATTGCCAAACTACTTCACAACTTCAGTATAAAAGCAAACGATTTATTAGGAGCGTTCAAAAGAAAACAATTCAAAGTAACTGTTGGAGATGAATTGCCAAATGGAATTGTGAAACTTGCAAAAGTTTACATTGCGAAGAAAAGAAAACTGAAGGTTGGTGATAAAATGGCAGGACGTCACGGAAACAAGGGTATTGTATCAAGAATCGTTAGAGACGAGGATATGCCTTTCTTAGAGGACGGAACTCCAGTAGATATTGTGTTGAACCCACTAGGGGTACCATCAAGGATGAACTTAGGACAGATATATGAAACTGTGTTAGGTTGGGCAGGAGAAAAACTTGGAAAGAAGTTTGCCACGCCTATTTTTGATGGAGCTACAATTGACCAAATAAATGGATATACGGACGAGGCAGGAGTACCAAGATTTGGTAAGACTTACTTGTACGATGGTGGATCAGGAGAAAGATTTGACCAACCGGCAACTGTTGGAATTATTTACATGCTGAAATTGAGTCACATGGTGGACGATAAAATGCATGCTAGATCTATCGGACCGTACTCATTGATTACGCAGCAACCACTTGGAGGTAAAGCGCAATTTGGAGGTCAAAGATTTGGAGAAATGGAAGTTTGGGCTCTTGAAGCATTCGGAGCTGCTCACATTTTGAGAGAAATATTAACAGTAAAATCTGATGATGTTTACGGAAGAATGAAAACGTATGAAGCTATCGTAAAAGGTGACAACATACCTGAGCCAGGAATTCCAGAATCATTCAACGTATTGATGCATGAGTTGAAAGGATTAGGATTGACCCTTACTTTAGATTAATTTTTATTACACATTTAAAATAACTGTAACCTATGTCATACAGGAAAAATAACCAACAAGAACCTCAAAAGTTCAACAAAATAACCATTAGTCTATCTTCTCCAGAAACTATTTTGGAGAGTTCTCATGGTGAAGTACTGAAGCCAGAAACAATTAATTACAGAACATACAAACCAGAAAGAGATGGGTTGTTCTGTGAAAGAATTTTTGGACCAGTAAAAGATTACGAATGTTACTGTGGAAAATACAAAAGAATTAGATACAAAGGAATTGTATGTGATAGATGTGGAGTAGAAGTAACAGAGAAAAAAGTAAGAAGAACGAGAACGGGACACATCCAATTGGTAGTGCCTGTAGCTCACATTTGGTATTTTAAATCGCTGCCAAACAAAATTGGTTACCTATTGGGATTACCAACAAAAAAATTGAATCAAATTATCTATTATGAAAGATATGTTGTAATTCAAGCTGCGGGAACAATCAATGCTGAAGGTGAACCTGTTCAATTTATGGATTTTCTTACGGAGGAAGAGTATTTAGATATTCTTGAAAAACAACCAAAGGAGAGTCTGTATTTAGATGATTCTGATCCTAACAAATTTATAGCGAAAATGGGAGCTGAAGCTCTTTATGATCTATTGAAAGGATTAGATTTAGATGAATTGTCTTACAATTTAAGACATCAAGCAAACACCGAAACTTCTCAGCAAAGAAAAGCTGAGGCTCTGAAAAGATTGCAAGTGGTTGAAGGAATGAGAAATTCTGTAAATCAAGCAGTTGAAAACAGACCTGAGTGGATGATTGTGAAAGTGGTGCCAGTAATTCCACCAGAATTAAGACCATTGGTTCCATTAGATGGAGGAAGATTTGCTACTTCTGATTTGAATGACCTATACAGAAGAGTTATCATCAGAAACAACCGTTTGAAGCGATTAATTGAAATTAAAGCTCCAGAGGTAATCTTGAGAAATGAAAAGAGAATGTTGCAGGAATCTGTAGATTCATTGTTCGATAACTCAAGAAAATCAAGTGCGGTAAAAGCAGATGGTAACAGACCATTGAAATCATTATCTGATTCGTTGAAAGGGAAGTCTGGTCGATTCAGACAGAACCTTTTGGGGAAAAGGGTTGATTACTCTGCCAGATCGGTAATTGTTGTTGGACCAAACTTGAAATTGCACGAATGTGGTATTCCAAAAGATATGGCAGCTGAGCTGTACAAGCCTTTTGTTATCAGAAAGATGATTGAAAGAGGAATTGTGAAAACAGTTAAATCAGCAAAGAAAATTGTTGACTCTAAAGATCCAGTTGTTTGGGATATACTAGAAAATGTATTGAAGAACCACCCAGTTCTACTGAATAGGGCTCCAACTCTTCACCGACTTGGTATTCAGGCTTTTCAACCAAAATTGATTGAAGGAAAAGCAATAAGACTTCACCCATTGGTATGTACAGCATTTAATGCCGATTTTGATGGAGATCAAATGGCGGTACACTTGCCTTTATCCAATGCGGCAATCTTGGAAGCACAATTGTTAATGCTTGCTTCTCATAATATTTTGAACCCTGCGAATGGGGCACCAATTACGGTACCTTCACAGGATATGGTATTGGGTCTTTATTACATCACAAAACAAAAGAGATCCACAGATGAAGAAGTAGTTAAAGGAGAAGACAAAGTTTTCTATTCTCCTGAAGAAGTAGTGATTGCATACAACGAAAAGAAATTGGACTTACATGCAACGATCAAGGTTAGAACTCATGATATGGAGAACGGTGAGGCCGTTACAAAATTGATTGAAACTACTTGTGGTAGAGTCTTATTTAATGATTTAGTTCCTAAAGAGGTAGGATACATCAATGATGTATTGACAAAAAAATCATTAAGAGACATTATCGGAAGAGTATTAAAGATTTGTGGAGTTTCAAAAACTGCAGACTTCCTAGATAAAATTAAGGAAATGGGTTACACAAATGCCTTCAAAGGTGGTTTGTCGTTCAACCTAGATGATATAATTATTCCGGTAGAGAAAGATATCTTAGTTAATAAAGCTCAGGATGAAGTAACAGATGTAATGGAGAATTACAACATGGGGCTTATCACTAACAACGAGCGTTACAATCAAATTATTGATATCTGGACACACACAAACTCAAGATTGACTCATATTTTGATGGATCAGCTTAAGAATGACATGCAAGGTTTCAACTCAATTTACATGATGTTTGATTCTGGAGCAAGGGGTTCTAAGGAGCAAATTCGTCAGTTATCGGGAATGAGGGGATTGATGGCTAAGCCACAAAAATCAGGTGCAACAAGTCAGCAAATTATTGAAAACCCTATTCTTTCTAACTTTAAGGAAGGTCTTTCAGTATTGGAGTACTTTATTTCTACTCACGGTGCGCGTAAAGGTCTTGCGGATACAGCTCTTAAAACAGCCGATGCTGGATACCTGACAAGAAGACTTGTAGATGTATCTCAAGATGTAATCATCAATGATGAAGATTGTGGAACATTAAGAGGAATAAATGTAACTTCTCTAAAGAAGAATGATGAAGAAATAGAATCATTATACAACAGGATAGTTGGAAGAGTAAGTGTATTTACCTTGAAACACCCGAAAACGGAAGAAGTTCTGGTATTGGAGGGAGATGAAATTACTGAAGAAGCGGCAGCAGCAATTGTTGAGGCAGATATTGATGAAGTAGAAGTAAGATCAGTATTGACTTGTGAATTAAAAAGAGGAGTTTGTGCAAAATGTTACGGACGAAACCTTTCTACTTCCAGAATGGTGAAAGTAGGAGAAACTGTTGGTGTTATTGCTGCACAGTCTATTGGAGAGCCAGGAACACAGTTAACATTGAGAACATTCCACGTTGGGGGAACCGCATCCAACATTGCTGATGAGAATAGTTTATTAGCGAAATACGAAGGTAAATTGGATATTGATGAGTTGAAAACTATTGATACCAAAGATAAAGACGGAAACGACATCACTGTAGTGGTTGGACGATCGGCTGAAATGAAAATAGTTGATCCAAAAACTGGAGTGACTCTAGCTACCAACAACATTCCTTACGGTTCGTTCTTGAAGACTCCAAACGGAAGCACTGTAGCAAAAGGAGATGTGATTTGTACATGGGATCCATACAACGCAGTAATTGTTTCTGAATCCAAAGGTTCTATTTCTTTCGAGAATATTGAAGAAGGAATCACTTTTAGAGAAGAGGTGGATGAGCAAACAGGATTTGCAGATAAAGTAATCACTGACTCTAAGGATAAAAAGAAGATTCCTGTGATTCGAATTTTAGATTCTAAAAAGAATGTAATCAAGAGTTACAACATTCCGGTAGGGGCGATAATCAACGTTGAGGATAACGAGAAAATTGAATCAGGACGTATTCTTGTTAAAATCCCAAGAGTTTCTGGTAAAACAGGAGATATTACTGGAGGTTTACCTAGAATTACAGAGTTGTTCGAGGCACGTAACCCTTCTAATCCGGCAGTAGTATCTGAAATTGATGGTATCGTTACTTTCGGTAAAATTAAAAGAGGAAAAAGAGAGATTATTATTGAATCAAGAACAGGAATTGTTAAAAAATATGCAGTTTCTCTGTCTAAGCACATCTTAGTTCAAGAAAATGATTTTGTAAGAGCTGGAATGCAATTATCTGATGGGGCAATCACTCCTAAGAGTATCTTGGAAATTAAAGGCCCTACAGCTGTTCAAGAATACATCGTGAACGAAGTTCAGGAGGTATATAGACTTCAAGGGGTAAAGATTAATGACAAGCACTTTGAAGTAATCGTTCGTCAGATGATGAGAAAGGTTGAAATAATTGATGCTGGTGATACGAAGTTCTTAGAGAAACAAGCTGCCGATAAAATCAAATTCTTAGAAGAAAACGATAGAATTTGGGGAATGAAAGTAGTGGAAGACGCAGGGGATTCAGACGTGTTGAAACCAGGACAAATTGTATCAGCAAGAAAGTTGAGAGATGAAAATTCAAACCTTAAAAGAAAAGACGCTCAGTTAGTTACTGCTAGAGATGCCGTGGCTGCAACTTCGCGTCCAATGTTACAAGGTATTACACGTTCTTCATTACAAACCGATAGTTTCATGTCTGCGGCTTCCTTCCAGGAAACCACAAAGGTATTGAACGAAGCAGCTGTAAAAGGAAAAGTAGATTACCTAAAAGGATTGAAAGAAAATGTAATCGTAGGACACTTAATACCAGCAGGTACTGGAATGAGAAAATACGATAACATGGAAGTAGTTTCAACTTCAATGAATGAATCTGAAGAGGCTTCAGAAGAAGTTTCTGAGGAAAGTGAAGCCTAAAACTAACAAATACAAATAATAAATATTGCCTTCTCGAAATATCGGGAAGGCATTTTTTTTAACTTTATATTCAAAATTAATTTACAATGGAAGAACAAAACCAAGACCCAAATCAAATAAATATAGAATTATCAGAAGAAATTGCTGATGGTATATATTCTAACTTAGCTATCATAACACATTCGCCAGCTGAATTTGTCGTGGACTTTGTTAGAATGATGCCCGGAACACCAAAAGCAAAGGTAAAATCCAGAATCTTACTAACTCCGCAGCACGCCAAGCGACTCATGAAAGCGTTGGTGGATAACATCGGTAAATATGAAAGTCAGCATGGAGCCATCAAAGACCTAGAGAATGGGAGCCAGGGAGGTGGAATTCCAATGAATTTTGGAGGACCAACTACTCAAGCCTGATTTTATGGAGAATAAAACTGTCATTAGAGGCGCAACTTTACTTCTTTTTGCGATTATTTTTGGGGCATTTCTTGCCCATAGTTTAGACCAAGTATTATCTCCAAAACAGCTTACTTCTTTTGAAACTGGGGTGAAGTATCAGTTTTATTCCGGTTTTCTACTGCTTATTTTAGGATTGAATAATTCTAAATTTAATTTCTCTTTAAAATGGGTAACGCACTTATTTTTTTTAGGAGGCTGTTTATTCAGTTTTTCAATTTATTATTTGAATTTATTTTCGGATAGTGGATTGTCCTCATTCATAGGACCTGTAACACCTATTGGTGGTTTATTAATGATTTTGGCACTTATTTTATTTATTTTTAAATTGATTAAACCTAACAAAATATGATTTTTGTCATTTCTTCTGAAAGTGGAAAACTAGGTACATTTGTGGAAAAACAATAGTTGAAAACCTTCGAAATACAAGAATTAGACTTAATTTTACACTTATAATTTCAAAAAAAAACACACTCATGGATCAATTAGGATTAGTACCTAAGACCTCAAATTTAAAAGAATTAGGACTGGGAAACATAGATACCGCATTTTGGAATCTTACACCAGCCGACCTTACAGAAGAAACCATTCTCCGCGGACAAGGAGTATTGTCAGACACAGGAGCCCTTGTAATCAATACAGGTGAGTTTACAGGTAGATCACCAAAAGATAGATTCGTTGTATGCGATGAAAACACAGAGGAATCTGTTTGGTGGGGAGACATCAATATCAAATTTACACCAGAAAACTTTGATAAATTATACGGAAAAATTACTGCTTACCTCACGGGTAGGGATGTTTATGTAAGAGATGCTTACGCTTGTGCTGACGATGATTACAGATTAAACTTAAGAGTAATTACTGAATTTCCTTGGTCTAATATGTTTGCGAATAACATGTTCTTGAGACCAAAGAAGGAAGAATTGGAAAACTTTTCTCCTGAGTGGCATGTGGTATGCGCTCCTGGATTTATGGCTGTTGCGGAAGAAGATGGGACAAGACAACACAACTTTGCCGTAATAAATTTCACAAAAAAAAGAATCATCATTGGTGGTACGGGTTACACAGGTGAAATTAAAAAAGGGATTTTCTCTGTATTGAACTATGTTCTGCCGCATGAAAAGAATACGTTATCTATGCATTGTTCTGCCAATGTAGGTACAGAAGGAGATACTGCTGTGTTCTTTGGATTATCTGGAACTGGAAAGACTACTTTATCTTCTGATCCAAACAGAAGGCTGATTGGTGACGATGAGCATGGTTGGTCCAAAGACAGCGTGTTCAATTTTGAAGGGGGATGTTATGCTAAAACTATCGACCTTACAGAAGAGCAAGAACCACAGATATACAATGCTATTAAATTTGGAGCAATTTTGGAAAATATAGGTTTCCAGGAAGGAACTTCTACTCCTGATTATAGTGATACTACTATTACTCAAAATACAAGAGTATCTTATCCTATTCATCACATTGATAATATCATGGTTCCTTCAAAAGGAGGAATTCCAAAAAACATCTTTTTCTTGACTGCAGATGCATTTGGCGTATTACCTCCAATTTCTAAATTAACTCCTGGTCAGGCCATGTACCATTTTATTTCAGGTTATACTGCGAAAGTGGCAGGTACCGAGGCAGGAGTAACTGAACCACAAACCGTTTTCTCAGCGTGTTTTGGAGCACCATTTTTACCTCTACATCCAACCAAATATGCAGAAATGCTTGGTGAAAAAATTGAGGAAACTGGAGTGAAGGTTTGGCTAATCAACACAGGATGGTCTGGAGGAGAATATGGTGTAGGAAGCCGTATCAAATTAAAATACACTAGAGCCATGATAACTGCCGCTTTAGAAGGAAAATTAGAAAATGTGGACTACACAATTCATGAGGTTTTTGGTTTAGCTATGCCAAATGAGTGTGAAAACGTTCCTACTGAAATGCTTCATCCTAAGAATACTTGGGCTGATAAATCAGCTTATGATGCTAAAGCTAGTAGCTTAGCTGGTAAGTTTGTAGAAAATTTCAAAAAGTTTGAATCTGCTGCAAATGCCGAAATAATGGCTGCTGCTCCTAAAACTGAATCAATTTCAGCCTAGGCTATAAGACAAAAATCTAAATCTAGTAAAGAAGTCCTTATTGTCTCAATAAGGACTTTTTTTGTGTCCTTATTTCGCGTAAAAATTGAGTAGAATCAGTGATAAAAAGATATTTTAATACTTGCCTAGGGCTAAACCAATGACACTCGTATGGCGAAATTTATTGCATAAAAAAGGGAATCAATTTGAATTGATTCCCTTTAATAAAGTATAGAATTATATTTAATTAACTCAATGCCGAAATTAATTCTGCTTTTTTCATTGAGGTGTATCCCTTAATGCCTTTATCTTTTGCCATAGCTTTTAATTCAGCAACAGTATTTGAAGACATATCGTTTGAAGTTTTCGTTTCCTTTTGAGCAACAACCTTTTCTACCTTTTCTTCGGCTTTTTTAGTTGCAGCTTTTGGTTTAGCAGCTGTTTTTTTCTTTTTAGCTACAGGAGCAACACTAGTTTTACTCGTCTTTGGACGGTGAACCCCCCAAGTACTCATAATTCTCTTACCTTTTTTAGTTTTTTTATCTCCTTTTCCCATAGTTTAGATTTAATTTTAGTCGATTAGGCTACAAATATACGGAATCCTTTGCTTATGAAAGAAATATCTCGTTAATATTTCATAAACTCATTCCTTTATTGCTTTTGTTTTGCTTCAAAATCTTCGGCAATTTTATCTCCTTTTTTTATAGATTGTTTGAGCCATTTGAGCATCACACGCTCGTGTTCCGCATCGTTTAATTTCCAATCCACCTCCGTTTTCCTCATTCTGGTGGTGAGTTCGGAAAGACAGATGGCCGCGGACACCGAGATATTAAAACTTTCTGTAAATCCATGCATTGGAATGGTGATGAATTCATCAGCCTCCTCCTTTACAATGTCAGAGATGCCATTTGCCTCATTCCCCAACACCAAAGCTATTGGCTTATCCAGTTCCAAGTCATACAACGATTTTGTATTGGGTAAGGGAGTAGTGGCAACAATTTTGTATCCCTCTTTTTTTAATTTTTTTAGAGCTGTTCGTGTATTGTTTTCCTCTTGGTTGTATCTTTCTATATCGATCCAATTTGCAGAACCAAGAGTGATTCCTGTATGCAAGTTGAATTCATTTCTATTTTCAATTACATGCATTTTTTGGATTCCAAAACAATCGCAAGTTCGAATCGCTGCACTCGTATTTTGTGCGTGATAAATATCTTCCAAAACCAAAGTAACAAAGTTGGTTCTTTCCTGAATTTTTTCGTTAAAAAGTGCCGCTCTGTTCTCATGAGCAAACTGCGATAAATAGTCTACCAAATTAGATTCCATCTGTTTTATTTTATTACTTTCTGGTACAAGTTAATGTATTTTTCTACAATTTCGTTTAAATCAAATTTCTCAGCTTGTTTCAATGCATTTTTTTTGAATTGCTGATGTCTTTCTTTGTTTTCTAAAATGTAAACGGCATTTTTTGCCATGTCATCAATATCTCCAACATCACTCAACATTCCTGAGTAATTGTGTTCATTCACTTCTGGAATACCTCCAGTGTTGGTGCTCACCACTGGCACAGAAACTGCCATGGCTTCTAATGCTGCCAAACCAAAGCTTTCTGTTTCGGAAGGTAGCAAAAACAAATCCGCTATCGATAATATTTCTGTTGTGTTGTTCACGGTTCCTATGAAGCTGGTGTCTTTACATGTTCCTAATTCTCTGCAAAGCATTTCCATGTTGTCCCTTTCTGGACCATCACCGACCAGAATCAGTTTACAATTGATTTGCTTTCTTACTTTGGCAAATACTTTAATAACATCCTGAACTCTCTTTACTTTTCTAAAATTAGATATGTGACACAATATGAGTTCATCTTCTTCAGCGTATTTATCCCTGTGGATGTTAAACTTCTTATCCTTGATGCAAATAAAATTAGGGATGACTTCAATGTCATTTTTTATTTTAAAAAACTTATAGGTGTCATCTTTCAAACTTTGTGAGACTGTCGTGACAGCATCCGATTTGTTAATTGAATAGGTAATGATGGGTTTGAAAAAAGGATCTCTTCCAACTAACGTAATATCCGTACCGTGAAGCGTAGTGATAAATGGAATATAAATCCCTTCTTCTTCTAATATTTGTTGTGCCATGTGTGCGGCAGAGGCATGTGGAATGGCATAATGAAGGTGAAGCACATCCAATTTTTCAAACCGAATCACATCTACCAATTTGCTTGTTAGTGCTGATTCGTAGGGCGGATATTTGAAAAGAGGATAACTATTTACCCTTACTTCATGGTAAAATATATTTTTGTCATGAACATCCAATCGAACAGGGAAACTATAGGAAATGAAATGAATTTGGTGCCCTTTTTGGGCTAAAGCTTTTCCTAATTCTGTGGCTACAACACCGCTTCCTCCATAAGTTGGGTACAATACAATTCCTATTTTCATTCTTTTTTCTTTTGGTAGTCTCGTTTGGTTCCACAAACTTACTATTTATTCTCATAACTTTTCAGTAGTTTTGCACTCGCAAAAATCCCACAATTATGGCATTAAAGAAATATATAAACCTTTTTGATTTCTCTCAAAAAGTGAACTACCGCACCGAAATTTTGGCTGGACTTACAGTAGCAATGACAATGATTCCAGAATCCTTGATGTTCGCGATTTTGGCGGGATTTCCGCCTTTGGTAGGATTATACGGAGCTTTTATTATGGGATTGGTTACCGCAATTTTTGGCGGAAGACCAGGACTTATTTCTGGTGGGGCAGGTGCCACAGTAGTTGTAGTGATGGCCCTAATGATTCGACTCAATGGATTGGAGTATGTTTTTGCTGCCGTGGTAGTAGCAGGAGTCATTCAACTTCTTGTTGGATTGCTGAAACTCGGAAAATTTATTCGATTGGTGCCACAGCCTGTTATGTTTGGATTTGTGAATGGGTTGGCTATTATAATTTTTATGGCTCAAATGGATCAATTTAAAATTGGAGTAGGTGAGGCAACCGAGTGGATTTCTGGAACTCCCATGTATACCATGTTAGGCTTGGTGCTTTTTACTATAGCTATCATTATGGTGGTGCCCAAAATAACCAAGGCAATTCCTGCTTCACTCATCGCGATTATTGTGGTGTTTGCTATAGTTTACTTTTTTGGAATTGACACCAAGCAGGTAGTAGATATAATCAATGAAGATACTTTGCCGGGTGAGAAGCTAAAATCATTAAGCGGTTCTCTTCCTCAATTTAGAATTCCTGAGGTTCCTCTGACCTGGGAAACTTTAAAAATTGTGTTTCCATTTGGATTGACAATGGCTGCAGTAGGATTAACGGAAGGTTTACTTACTTTGAATTTAGTAGATGAAATTACTGATACAAAAGGAAACAGCAACAGAGAGTGTTTGGCACAAGGAAGTGCCAATATTCTCAATGGTTTTTTCGGAGGAATGGGAGGTTGTCCTATGATTGCCCAAACTTTGGTGAATTTGTCGGCAGGCTCTAGAGCTAGGTTATCTGGAATTGTAGCTGCGCTTACCATTCTTGTTATAATTTTGGTTGGAGCTCCAGTCATCGAGTTGTTGCCTATTGCTGCCTTAGTGGGTGTTATGGTAATGGTAGCTATCGGAACATTTGAATGGGCAAGTTTCAAGGCGTTTAGGAGGATGCCTAAATCTGATATTTTTGTCATGGTTTTAGTCACTCTTATTACAGTGTTTTTACACAATTTGGCGCTTGCAGTATTGATTGGTGTTATTATTTCTGCTCTAGTTTTTGCTTGGGAAAGTGCAAAACGAATTAGAGCCAGAAAGCACATCGATGAAAACGGAGTGAAGCACTATGAAATATACGGACCTTTGTTTTTTGGTTCTGTAACCACTTTTAGCGAAAAATTTGATGTAGAAAACGATCCGCAAGAGGTGATTATAGACTTTGCCGAAAGTAAGGTTTCTGACATGTCGGCTATTGAAGCACTCAATAAACTAACAGAAAGATACCTGAAGGCCGGTAAAAAACTGCACCTAAAGCATTTGTCTAATGACTGCATGAGGTTGCTCAAAAATGCTGAAAAAGTGATTGATGTGAATGTGATGGAAGATCCAACCTACAAGGTGATGGCGAATTAATTTGATTTCTTTTTCTGGTTTCAAGCAACACGACATTTTATTTCTTAATATTGATTAAAAATAGGAAATGGTAAAAAAGGCATACATAGCAGGAGGTTGTTTTTGGGGAATGGAAGATTTGTTTCGAGTGAGGAAAGGAATTTTGGATACCGAAGTAGGTTACATCGGAGGGGAAAATGAAAAACCATCTTACAAATATCATCCCGGACATGCCGAAGGAATTGAGCTTACCTACGATTCTGAAATCACATCATTCCGAGAAATTTTAGATTATTTTTTCAGAATTCACAATCCTACTACTCTAGACAGGCAAGGAAATGATTTGGGATCGAGCTATCGTTCTGCCATTTTTGTTCAGGATGAGGAAGAAGAACAAATAGCCAAAGAAATCATTGAATTGGTAGATGAATCTGGCCGATGGGATGGGAAAGTTGTAACTACCCTGGAGCCCATTGCTAAGTTTTGGCCTGCCGAACCAGAACACCAAGATTATTTGGTAAGAAACCCCAATGGATATACTTGCCATTTCGAGAGGTTTGGGACTTTTCTTTAATCCCTTTTTCTAAATTAATTTTACTCTTACTTTTTTCTTTTTCAGTTTGGAGTTGTTTGTTTTATCAATGAGAGTTTGTGCCGCAGTGGTGTGAACACCCACATAAGAACCATTTTGTTGGATTTCAATGATTCCAACCTGATTTTTTTCTGCTTTACCTTGTTTAAAAAACAAACCAGCTATGTCTCCTTTAGAAATTTTGTCTTTTCTTCCGCCTGTTATAAATAAGGTAGACCAATCTTCAGTTTCTAGGGGTTTGGCTCGTTTTAGCACCTCAATTTCTTCTTGCTCTATAGGCATTTCTTGAAGATATTCTGGTAGTTCTTCTTCTTTCCATTGCAAAATATAAGCCACTCCTTTTTTATTCATTCGGGCAGTTCTGCCGTTTCTGTGAGTAAACTCTTTGGAATGATGAGGCAAATGATAATGCAGAATAAATGAGATTTCTGGAATGTCCAAACCTCGTGCAGCCAAATCTGTAGCGAGCAACAATTGGTGAGTGCCATTTCTAAACTTTACCAAGGCTTTTTCTCTGTCTATTTGTTCCATGTCGCCATGAAAACAGGAATGATTCAGGTGTTTACTATTCAAATAATCACTCACTCTGTTGAGGCCGTCCTTGTAATTACAAAACACAATTCCTGGTTGGTTTCCAAGAGCTTTTAATGTTTGTTCCAGTGTTTCTAGCTTGTCTTTGTCAGGAGAAAAAATAGTTATTACGGAGAGTTTTTTTCCTGTAGATCCTTCCAAGAAGTCTATTTCTACTGGATTGTTTAACCCAACAAATTTAGGGATTTTGGCATCGGTTGTGGCTGAAGTCAAAATCCTTTGGTTCACGCGAGGCAGAGTTTCCATAATTTCGGTCATTTCACCTTCAAATCCAATTTCTAAAGATTTATCAAATTCATCAAGTATCAGAGTTTCAATCGAGTTTAAGTGAAGCTGGTCTCTTCTAAATCGGTCTGCAATCCTACCGGGAGTTCCTATCAAAATAGCCGGTTTGTGTTTTAAATCCATTTTATCTAAAGAGCCAGCTCTTCCACCATACACTGCATTTACCTTGAAACCCGATCCCATTTTTCTCACAACCTGCTCTATTTGCTGAGCCAGCTCGCGCGAAGGAACCAAAATTAACGCTTGAATTTCGGTGCTGTTTGCATCTAATTTTTCGATTAATGGAATTAAAAATGCCAATGTTTTTCCAGTTCCAGTAGGAGAGAGGAGCACAACATCCGATTTGCTCCGAATGGTTTTTCGGGCTTTTTCTTGCATCGGATTTAGGCTCTTTATCCCAAATTTTTGGAGAATGGAGCCGATAGGACTATCGTTTGACATAAAGTTTTTATTTAGTTTTGTTTGCGAAAAGTTGGCGAAAAATCAATCATAACCAATCACCTAATCTAGATTGAATTTCTTTTTCAAACTCTCGATTACCTCAGTTTCCGTTTGTTTATTCTTAGCCATTTTGTTGGTCTTTTTTAGCCAGTTGTATTGGTTCTGCACATTCACAGCAAGCACAGTGTTTTTCCAGTCTATTGAATGGGTTGGAGCATGTTCTGCAACAATCGCCATGAATTCCTTCACATATTTGCTCTCGGTTACTTGTTTTGTAAAAAGTTGCAGCGTCCACACCGATACGTTAGGAATAGAGATTCCTTGGGTGTCTTTTTCTCCTATTTTCCAATCGGTTGTATTTCCTAATTTTGCCAGAGGTATGCGGTAAGAAAAATCTACATTCGCAATGGAAACACTTAATGTATTCTCTTTGATGGATTGTTTTATCATGTGGTTTGAATTGAAGTAATCATCAGAATGTACTTTATGAAGAATACTTTAAGGATTTAGTTTGGTAAAAATAAGGTTAAATAAGCTCGAATCGGAAGAAAGAGGTGAATATAATTTGGTTGTAATTAATAGTTTCCGAGTCACAAAAAAAAGGAGAGAACTCTCATTCTCTCCTTTCAATTTTTAAGGTTATTTAGATTACTTGGAAAGTAACATGTTCCTTTCCGAATAAATTTTTCTGAAAAATTTGTCTTTTAGGTCGTCAATGAAGTAAATAGCCTCTCCAGTTGATTTCATCTCTGGGCCAAGTTCTTTCGCCACTTCCGGGAATTTTTCGTAAGAAAATACAGGTATTTTTATCGCGTATCCTTCTTTCTTTGGAGTAAAGTTGAAGTCGGTTAGTTTGGCTCCTAACATAACTTTTGTGGCATAATTTACATACGGTTCGTCATAGGCTTTGGCGATAAAAGGAACCGTTCGCGATGCTCGTGGATTGGCTTCGATGATATACACTTCATCGTCTTTCACAGCAAATTGAATGTTGATGAGTCCAACCGTATCAAGAGCTAAGGCTATTTTCTTGGTGTATTCGGCCATTTTGGTAAGAATTAAATCTCCCAAATTGTATGGAGGAAGTACCGCATACGAATCTCCAGAGTGAATCCCTGCAGGTTCAATGTGTTGCATCATTCCAATGATGTATACATTTTCTCCATCACAAATGGCATCTGCCTCAGCTTCGATGGCTCCACCTAAAAAGTGATCCACCAAGATTTGATTGTTTGGCATGTCTCGCAATATATCCACCACATGAGTTTCAAGCTCTTGCTCGTTGATTACTATTTTCATTTTTTGTCCTCCTAAAACATAAGAAGGTCTTACAAGAAGTGGAAAGCCAAGTTCTTTGGATTTTTCTAGTGCTTGTTCAGCACTTTCTACCACGCCAAATTTTGGGTAAGGAATTTCTAGTTCTTCCAACTTGTTGGAGAATCTTCCTCTGTCTTCAGCCAAATCTAGTGAGTCAAACCCAGAACCAATGATTTTGATTCCGTATTTTTCCAATTTTTCTGCCAATTTGAGGGCAGTTTGACCACCCAATTGTACGATCACTCCTTCTGGTTTTTCGTGAAGAATGATATCGTAAATGTGTTCCCAAAAAACAGGTTCGAAATACAGTTTGTCGGCTGTGTCAAAATCTGTAGAAACAGTTTCTGGGTTACAGTTAATCATGATGGTTTCATAGCCCATTTCTTTGGCTGCATAAATTCCATGTACACAACAGTAGTCAAATTCAATTCCTTGTCCAATTCGGTTTGGACCTGAACCAAGAACAATGATTTTTTTCTTTTCGCTCACGACAGACTCATTCTCCATTTCGAAAGTAGAGTAGTAGTAAGGAGTTTTTGCATCAAACTCTGCGGCACAGGTATCTACGAGTTTATACACTCTGTTTATGCCAAGTTCTTGTCGCTTCGAAAACACTTGACTTTCCAATGTTTTAAGTAAGTGAGCCACTTGCCTGTCGCAATATCCTTTTTGTTTAGCTTCAAATAGCAATTCTCTTGGAATTGTATCCACATTGAATTTTTCGATTTTCTTTTCCGTTTGAATCAAATCTTCAATTTGTCTCAAGAACCAATCGTCAATTTTGGTTATTTCCTTTATCGTTTTGAACGGAATGCCCAATTTGATGGAATCATATACATGAAATAGTCTATCCCAACTTGCATGTTTCAGGCTGTGCAATAGTTTGTCTTGGTTTCTTTCTTCTTTTCCGTCAGCTCCCAGTCCATTTCTTCCAATCTCTAGAGACTGACATGCTTTTTGCAGCGCTTCCTGGAACGATCTTCCAATCCCCATTACTTCTCCCACCGATTTCATCTGTAGTCCCAGTTCGGTGTTTGCTCCTTTGAATTTATTGAAATTCCATCGAGGAATTTTAACAATAACGTAATCTAAGGTAGGCTCGAAGAGCGCTGAGGTAGTTTTTGTGATCTGGTTATCTAGTTCGTCTAAGGTATAACCAATAGCCAGTTTTGAGGCAATTTTTGCAATTGGATATCCTGTAGCTTTTGATGCTAGGGCAGAAGAACGAGAAACCCTTGGGTTAATTTCTATGGCAATGATTTCTTCTTTTTCGTCAGGCGAAACGGAAAACTGAACGTTACAACCTCCAGCAAAATTTCCGATACTTCTCATCATTTTAATGGCCATATCTCTCATTTTCTGATAAGTAGTATCAGAGAGAGTCATGGCAGGAGCCACAGTAATGGAATCTCCCGTGTGAATCCCCATTGGATCAAAGTTCTCAATGGAACAAATAATGATGACGTTATCGTTTTTATCTCTGAGTAGCTCAAGTTCATATTCTTTCCAGCCAATTACAGCTTTGTCTATCATTACTTCGTGAATGGGCGAAGCATGTAAACCACGATTCAATAATTCATCAAACTCCTCGGCAGTGTGCACAAAACTCGCTCCACTTCCTCCCAAAGTATAAGAAGGACGAATTACTAACGGAAACCCAATTTCTTGAGCAATTTCTTTTCCTTTCAAGAAGGAACGAGCGGTATCAGAAGGGGCAGAACCAACTCCAATTTCGTCCATTAAGGCTCTAAATTTTTCTCTATTTTCGGTAATTTCAATGGCATCAATATCCACTCCAATGATTTCAACACCGTGGTCTTCCCAGATTCCTAATTCTTTACATTTGATACATAAATTGAGAGCTGTTTGACCTCCCATAGTAGGCAATACAGCGTCAATGTTATGTTTTTTAAGAATCTCTTCAACATACTCAGGCTCCAAAGGTTTTAGGTAAACATTGTCGGCAACCATTTTATCTGTCATGATTGTAGCAGGGTTCGAGTTGATTAATGTGACTTCAATCCCTTCTTCTCTTAATGAACGAGATGCCTGAGAGCCGGCATAATCAAATTCACAGGCTTGACCAATTACAATCGGTCCACTACCA
>CBFHZD010000025.1:0-9264 GCA_965660305.1 Flavobacteriales bacterium
TCCAGGTAATAAATCGAGTCGCCCAATTCTCCGAAGTAAGTCAGAATGTTTGTGTCTTTGAAAATCTTGGAACTATCTCCGTTCTCATCCACGTAATAAATCGAGTCGCCTATCTCTCCGAAGTAAGTTAAAATGTTGGTGTCTTTGAATATCTTGGAACTATCTCCGTTTTCATCCACGTAATAAATAGAATCTCCTAACTCACCAAAGTAAGTCAATATGTTGGTGTCTTTGAATATCTTACTGGAATCGCCATTCTCATCCACGTAATAAATGGAATCACCTAATTCTCCGAAGTAAGTCAAAGCATTAGCACCTTTGAAAATCTTGGAACTGTCTCCATTTTCGTCCACGTAATAAATGGAATCACCTAATTCTCCGAAGTAAGTTAAAATGTTTGTGTCTTTGAATATCTTACTCGAATCTCCATTCTCATCTACGTAATAAATGGAATCTCCTAATTCACCGAAGAATGTTACCTTATCACCACCAATCATTAAAACTTTTGTGGTGTCGCCAAAGCCATCTACATAATAAACTGAATCACCTAACTGACCAAACTTTGTGGTATTTGTGTCTTTTGTGTCAAAGGTAACAACATTGCCTAATTCATTCGTGTAGGCAAAAATTCCATTTCCTATTTCTACCAAGTCGGTAATTGTCTCATTTGAATCGACCATTGCTGCAATATCAATCAAAGTAAGGTCACCATCTTCATTCTTGTATGTGATTGTGGAGTCGGTAAACGAGATGGATGTTACAGTTTCGGAAAAATCAACTATTGCCTTGAAATCTATTACAGTAGAAACTCCATTTTCGTCTCTGAAGGTGAGAGTTGAATCTGTACTTAAAAGAGAAGTACGGTTTCATAAGAATCAATGACAGCACCCAAACTAAGGAAATGCGTTTGATTCTGCTCTTTGATTACCAGGCTGTCTCCCTGAATATAAATGGTATCAATTAGCTCATTGCTACTATCCAAATCCTGTAAGTACAAAGAAACTCTATTTCCGTTTTGATACAAATGAAGGCTATCTGAAGAACCAATTGCCAAACTATCTACCTGCGACCGAATAGAATCCTTAATTAAATGTGTTAATGAATCTAACCAAGCCCTATTTGCAAACAAAGTATCTGAATTGTTATAGATATAAGATTTAAGACTATCTGAAAAGCTAGCACTACTGAATAAAGTATCGGCATTCTGAATCATATTTGCCACAACAATTGAATCTAAATTGCTAAGAACACCACTACGAAGCTGATTCAGAGTGAAATACTTGACTACCCCTAAGTTGTCCACAACGAGGAAAGAGGTGTCGCTTGTTGAATTTCTCAATCCTTCCACCCTTAACGGATCTAGGTTTGGGTTTCCCGGAGAACGTACTACATGAAAACTATGAGTTGGGGTAGTTGTTCCTATACCCACATTTTGAGCAAAAGTAAAGGTAGTGAGGAAAATAACAAAAAATAAAAGATTAACCTTCAGACTTGTATGTAATAATCGGATTAAAATTCTATTTATAGTTTTTAGGATGAAAACCATTTCTTATAATTGTAAAAAGTTAGATAGCAAAATTTTTTAACACTACAAATATACAGCAAAAAAACACTTATAGCCTATTTCATCTAAAAATGTGTTTTTTTAAACGAAAAAATCAAACTAAATGAAAAAACAAACACTTATCTGCACTCTCATTCTATTTTCACTGCTTTCCTGTGAAAGCAGGGAGTCTGAGAGTAAAGAAACAAAACATTTAACTGAAAAACATGTAGAACTCCATCCAAATGGAAAAGTTAAAATTAAAGGAGATATTGTAAAAGACTTAAAACAAGGCAAATGGGAGTCATTTTATGAAAACGGAATAAAATGGAGTGAATCCAATTACTTATTTGGAAAAAGAAACGGACCGTACAAGGTATTTTATCCTAATGGAAAATTAAAAATTCATGGTGGCTATGAAAATGATAAAAAAAAGGGAGTTTGGTTCTTTTACAACGAAAACGGTCAATTCCAAAAAGAAATAAATTTTAATCAACCTCAATCGCATGATAGCAATTAAATCAAAACTACCCTCAGTAGAAACTACCATATTTAGTCAAATGTCTGCATTAGCAAACAGGTATGACGCTATCAATTTGTCCCAAGGTTTCCCAGGGTTTGAGGTAGATAAGAAGTTAACGTCATTGGTTACCAAATACCTCAACGAAGGAAAAAACCAATATGCACCGATGCCTGGAATTTTGGAATTAAGAGTTACACTTTCCAATTATTTCAACAGACAATACGGAGTAAATATAAACCCTGAAACTGAAATTACTATTACTGCGGGTGCTACTCAAGCAATTTACAATACAATTTCGGCAGTGGTTAATGAAGGGGATGAAGTGATTTTATTTTCTCCAGCTTATGATTGTTATGCTCCAGCCATTGAAGTTCATGGTGGCACACCTGTTTTCGTTCCTCTTCAACATCCCAATTATTCGATTGATTGGGAGATGGTAAAACAAAAAATAAACTCAAAGACTAAACTGATTATGATTAATTCTCCTCATAATCCTACTGGAAGTTTATTGAGGAAAAAGAATTTACTAGCACTGGAAAAACTTGTTACTGGAACTGATATTTTAATATTGAGTGACGAAGTATACGAACACATTACGTTTGATGGTGAAAAGCACGAAAGTGTATTGAAGTACCCGGAGTTGAAAAAACGATCTATGGTCACCTACTCTTTTGGAAAGAGTTTGCACGTGACGGGTTGGAAAACCGGTTTTTGTTCCGGACCAGATTGGTGGATGAAAGAGTTTAGAAAAATTCATCAATACACTGTATTTTCTTGTAACTCGCCCATGCAATATGCCATCAATGAATATATTGTGAAACACAATCCGTTCGAAAATACTTCGCAGCTTTATGAACGAAAAAGGGATTTGTTTTTGGCTGCAATCAAAGATTCTCGATTCAAAGTAATTCCTTGTAAAGGGACTTATTTTCAATTACTTGACTATTCTGACATTTCGGATATGAATGACGTTGAATTTGCTAAAAAACTAACCATTGAACACGGAATTGCTTCTATTCCTATTTCTGTTTTTTATCCTGATAAAGAGGATAATAAAGTCTTAAGATTTTGTTTTGCCAAAGAAGATGATTTATTAATAAAAGCCGGACAATTATTATGCACGATTTAAAAGTTGCTACCATACAATCCGAAATTATTTGGGAAGATATTCAAGAGAACTTGAGACTGTTTGGAGATAAAATTGATTCTATCAAAGAAGAAATTGATTTAATCGTTTTACCCGAAATGTTTACTACTGGTTTTTCTATGACTACGAGTTTGGCCGAAGAAATGGATGGAGCCACAGTGAAGTGGATTATCCAAAAAGCAAAAGATAAAAACTGCTGTATAATGGGCTCGGTAATGATGAAAGAAAACGACAAGTTTTACAACCGAATGTTGATAGCAAAAGCTAATGGAGAAATCTTGACTTACGACAAAAGACATTTGTTCACTTTTGCGGGTGAGCAAAACTATTATTCGAAAGGTGAAAAACGAGTAACTTTTAACCTGAAAAACTGGAAAATTTGCCCTTTGATTTGTTACGATTTACGCTTCCCTGTTTGGAGTAGAAATACAAGCAAAATCGACCTCTATATTTATGTAGCCAACTGGCCAGAAGTAAGAAAAAAACCTTGGAGTAATTTATTAATTTCTAGAGCAATAGAAAATGTGAGTTATGTGTTTGGCGTCAATAGAGTTGGGCTTGATGGAACGAATAAAAACTACTCAGGAAATTCTGTAATTATCGATTACAAAGGAGGCGAAATTTCGAATATTCCTGAGCATAAAAATCACATTGAAATTTTAACTTTGAGCAAGGAGAAATTGGCTAAGTTTAGAGCTAAATTTCCAGCATTAAATGATGGGGATGACTTCCAAGTTATGAATCAATAAATTTTTGCGACCTTGTGAAATTTGGGTTAAGAAAAACTCAGTGAAAATCGTTAAGAAACAAAAGCTGTTTGAACAAAATTAGAAGTTGTTTGTTTTGACGAAGGAAAAACTGTAGAAATTCTTATTTAGTGAGTTTTTTTTGTTTTAGATTTTGACTGAGTTTTTTACGAAATTTCGCGAAGTCTTGACTTTTTTTTGCTTCTTTTTTGTAGCCAGTACTGAGGAACTCGAAGTATCAAGGCAAAAAGAAGAAGGTTATAACTAAGAAAAAAAACTACATAATCTAAATAATTACGTGAAATATTCTTCGCTAGATTCCGGCTCGGAGGCCGGAATGACACATAAAGAGAGAGATAGAAACCTAAAAATTCATAGTCAATCCAATCCTTTTTCTATCCACATCCACTTCGAGTACTTTTACTTTTACGTGTTGATGAAGTTTTACTTTATCCGCTGGATTAGAAATGTATTCGTTACAAATGTTAGAAATATGCACCAATCCGTTTTCTTTAATCCCAATATCTACAAAGCAACCAAAATTGGTAACATTGGTGACGATTCCATTGAGTTCCATTCCTGGAATTACATCTGCAATGGTTCTTAGTTTATCGTCAAATTCCAGTACTTTTGCTTTCTGTCTTGGGTCTCGACTGGGCTTTTTCAACTCAGCAATAATATCTTTCACTGTTTCAATTCCCGATTTTTCATCCGTAAAATCAGCTAATTTCAATCCATTTAATAAGTCGTCATTCCCAATCAATTCTTCTTTTTTCACCTTCAGGTGTTTGGCAATTTTCTCTACCACATAATAACTCTCTGGGTGAACTGCCGAATTATCCAAGGGATTTTTGGCTCCCGAAATTCTTAAGAAGGCTATAGATTGCTCGTAAGCCTTTTCCCCCATTCTCTTTACTTTTTTGAGCTGAGTTCGAGAAGTAAAATCTCCGTTCTCTTTTCTGTAATCCAATACATTTTGAGCCGTAGTTTCTCCCAATCCCGAAACGTATTTCAATAAATATCTACTAGCCGTGTTCACATTCACTCCTACTCTATTCACACAACTTACCACCACATCATCCAAGGAGTTTTTGAGCAAAGTTTGATTTACATCATGCTGATACTGTCCTACTCCCACAGATTTAGGGTCAATTTTTACCAACTCTGCCAAGGGATCCATCAACCTACGACCAATAGAAACTGCTCCACGAACCGTAACATCATACTGAGGAAATTCCTCACGAGCCACTTTGCTCGCACTGTAAATACTCGCACCATCCTCACTCACCATATACACTTGTAGTTTTCTATCAAACTTCAATCGCTTGATAAAATATTCGGTTTCTCTACTGGCTGTTCCATTTCCAATTGCAATGACTTCTATTTTGTAGCGCTCCACCATAGAAACTACTTTTTTACTCGCCATTGCCGTATCCTTTTGTGGAGGATGTGGATAAATGTTTTCGTTATGAATCAATTCCCCATTTTCATCCAAACACACCACTTTACATCCCGATTTAAACCCAGGATCAAGTGCCAAAATTCGTTTTTGACCAACAGGAGCGGACATCAATAATTGTTTTAGATTTTCCGAAAAAACTGCAATTGCCTGTTCGTCAGCTTCTAGTTTTAGTTTATTTCTATGTTCTGTTTCAATCGAAGGTTTTAATAATCGTTTGTAAGCATCTTTTATTGCCAATTCCACTTGCGCACTCGATTCGTTCCAACCGTATTTCAGTTTTTCGGTTAGTTTGTCTAATACCAATTCCTCTTCGGGTGCTATTTTCAATCTAATAATTCCTTCATTTTCTGCTCTTAGCAAGGCCAAAGTCCTATGCGATTTTAGTTTAGATGTAGGTTCCGAATAATCAAAATAATCTTTGAATTTCTCCCCAGCCACTTCTTTTCCTTTTATCACTTTGGATGTTACAACCGCTTGTTTTTCAAATAGATTCCGTACTATATTTCGCACCGAAACTTTTTCATTTATCCATTCGGCAATGATAAACCTTGCTCCTTCCAAAGCACTATCCACAGAATCAACTTTTCCTTTCACAAAACGCGAAGCCGCTCTTGCCACATCTTCTTCGTTTTGTGCCATAATGATTTTGGCCAAGGGTTCCAATCCGTTTTCACGAGCAACACTGGCTTTGGTTTTTCTTTTCTTTTTGAAAGGCAAATAAATATCTTCTACCTCAGTTAAAGTTCTAGCGTTCAAGATTTTTCTCTTAATCTCATCCGTCAATAACTCCTGTTCTTCAATGGCTTTGATTACCGTTTTCTTTCTTTTTTCTAGCTCTTCTTGTTTCTCAAGCTCATTTTTTATGCTCAAAATCTGAACTTCATCTAATCCCCCTGTCTGTTCCTTTCGGTATCGAGAAATAAACGGAACGGTTCCACCCTCTTTCAATAGCTCAACCGTTTTTAAAACTTGTTTTAAAGGTATGTTCAGGATTTTGGAAAGTTGTTCAATTGGGTGCATTTGTATATTTAGTTATTTTTATCAGCAAAGTCATTCCTCCCTTGAGGGAGGTTAGGTGGGTGATTCGTATGATGAAAAGGTCACCCTCCTCATTCCTCCCTCAAGGGAGGAAGCACAAAACTTAATTTGTTCACGAATAACAATTGATATCCAAAATTAACCTAATTTTAAACCATGAAAAAATTATTTGCTCAATTTGTGTTCTGGATAAAAGGTTGGAAAACCTCCATCCAAAATTTAGATGTTGCAAGAAAAAGTGTGATGATTGCTGCACCCCACACCTCCAATTGGGATTTGGTTTACATGTTGGGAGTTCTATGGATTCACAAAATACCTGTGAAGTTTTTCATCAAAGACAGCTACACCAAAGGAATTCACGGAGGTTTTTTTAGGTGGCTTGGCGGTATAGGAATCAACAGAAAACAAACTGGAAATAGGGTAGATATTTCTGCTCAATTATTTCAAGAAAAAGAGGAGTTAATCATCATCATTCCTCCAGAAGGCACCCGAAAACGAGTAGATAAATGGAAAAAAGGTTTTTATCACATCGCAAAAACTGCAAATGTTCCTGTTTCATTTGGGTTCCTTGATTATAAAGATAAAATTGGTGGACTTGGTGGTTATATAAACTTAACTGATTCTTTTGAAAATGATATGGAGAAAATTCAGGAGTTTTATAAAACTAAAACTGGGAAATTTCCTGAGTTGTATAATGAGAGAATATTCTAACTTCAGTTCTCACTCAACTGGTTACCCAATGGCTTTGTGCAACGAGTTCGATACTCTTTTTAATGCTCTTTTCCGAATTACTCCGTACAATAGTTCAATGAACAGGACTCAGAGTTCAACTTATATTAATCGAATTATTCTCGTTTTAAGATCCAGTATCAAAGGCGGGATGACAATGAAAAAAGGATGACAATTATAACCTATACCCTTCCAGTTTAGTTTTTCTCCCCACTTTCTGTTGAATTACATCATTTTCTATGTCCCAGCCTCTTGCAGGAGAAAACTCTCTTCCATAAAAAATGATTTGCAAATGAAGTTTATTCCAAAGTTCTTTGGGAAATAAACGTTTAGCATCTTTTTCGGTTTGGTCTACATTTTTTCCGTTGGTCATTCCCCAGCGGTACATCAATCTATGAATGTGCGTATCTACAGGGAAAGCAGGAACTCCAAAGGCTTGGCTCATCACCACAGAAGCAGTCTTATGTCCTACTCCTGGCAATTCTTCCAAAGCCTCAAAACTAGCGGGAACTTCTCCGTTGTATTGATCTATCAACATGTGCGACAGCACAGAAATTGCTTTTGACTTTCTTGGAGATAACCCGCAAGGCTTTATGATTTCTCTAATTTCATCTACCGGTACTTTTGCCATATCAAAAGGATTATTGGCTCTAGCAAATAAGGCAGGAGTAATTTTATTAACTCTTTCATCTGTGCATTGAGCCGAAAGCAATACAGCTATCAATAAGGTGTAGGCATCCGTATGGTCTAGCGGAACAGGAACTTCTGGATAAACACGTTCTAGCTCATCGATAATAAATTGCACTTTTTCTGTCTTAGTCATAATTGTAAATATAAAAAAAGCCCTTGAATTTCTTCAAGGGCTTTTACTCATTGTTCTTTAATTAATTAAGCCAACACTTCAGAGACAAGTTTTGCTGCATCTTCTAGTTGAACTGCAGAGTGAACTTTCAGTCCAGAAGCATCAATCAATGCCTTTGCTTCTTCAGCATTTGTTCCTTGAAGCCTTACGATAATTGGGATTTGGATGTCCCCGATATTTTTGTAAGCATCAATAACTCCTTGTGCTACTCTATCACATCTTACAATTCCTCCAAAAATATTTACCAATAATGCTTTTACATTAGGGTCTTTCATGATGATACGGAAAGCTTTCTCAACTCTTGCTGCATCGGCTGTCCCTCCAACATCCAAAAAGTTTGCAGGATCTCCTCCCGATAACTTAATGATATCCATGGTTGCCATAGCAAGTCCAGCTCCGTTTACCATACAACCCACGTTTCCGTCAAGTTTTACGTAGTTCAATTCGTGCTCAGACGCTTCTACTTCTGTTGGATCTTCTTCTGTTTTGTCTCTCATTTCAGCATAATCTTTATGTCTGAAAAGTGCATTTCCATCCAAAGAAACTTTTGCATCTACTGCGATAATTTTATCGTCTGATGTTTTTAGTACTGGGTTAATTTCAAACATTTCAGAATCACTTCCTTCGTATGCCTTTACCAAAGCAAACACAAATTTTGTCATTTCCTTCATTGCCTTACCACTTAACCCTAAGTTAAATGCAATTTTACGAGCTTGAAATCCTTGGATTCCAACTTTAGGGTCAATCTCTTCTGTAAAAATCAAATGTGGCGTTTCTTCTGCTACCGTTTCAATGTCCATTCCCCCTTCTGTTGAGTACATGACCATATTTCTTCCAGTAGCTCTGTTCAATAACACAGACATATAGAATTCACTTGGCTCTGAATCACCAGGATAATAAACATCTTGACCAACCAATACTTTGCTTACCAACTTTCCTTCTGCAGAAGTTTGTGGAGTAATCAACATCATTCCTAATATTTCATCAGAAATTATTTTTACATCATCTAAACTTTTGGCAAGTTTTACTCCTCCACCTTTTCCTCTTCCACCTGCGTGAATTTGAGCTTTTATTACCCACCAATCAGTTCCCGTCTCAGCGTTTAGTTTTTTGGCAGCTTCAACTGCTTCTTCAGGCGTGTTTGCCACAATTCCTTCTTGGATTGCTACACCGTAACTCTTTAATATTGATTTACCTTGGTATTCGTGTAAGTT
>CBFHZD010000026.1:0-7506 GCA_965660305.1 Flavobacteriales bacterium
CCTGAAAGCAGAATTGTACGCGAACTCATAGTATTTCTATTACTTGGCGAGGTAATTGAAACGGTTGGTCGTGGACATCTATACATGACAGTGGTAGTTGCAATATCGGTTCCACATCCATTAGAAGCTATTAATTCAATTGTATTAGCACCAGGTCCCAATGAAACATTTGCTGTAACCAGTCCTGATGCAGGGTTAAAACTACTACTTACGGCCATTCCATTTACTTTTACTTGCGCCTGAGAAGCTGATTGGATATTTGTGACAACTCCAAAAACAGAAATAGAAGGCGACTTGGAATTGAAGCCATTTGCCGGATTACTTATGGAAACGGTTGGTTTAGCACATGGTTTTGTATAGTTAATGCTTATATCCTTAGTATCTTCACCACAATTTGTAAGGGCTGAAATTATTATTGAATTGTTTCCCTCTCTCAAATTCATTCCTGCGGTAAAATTTTGATTTCTTGAATCCCAACTAAAGGGTTGTACTAAGCCATTCAATTTTATCGTCATGTCTGATTGAGCATTCAAATTAATTGCACTACCAGTGAGCGAAATAGAACTTGAAACCACATTGCTTCCATTTGCCGGTGATGATATTGAGACAAAGGGCTGAGGACATGGCTGGTTGTAAGTGACTGATATTGTTTTTGAATCTGTCCCACAATTTGTAGTTGCCGAAACTACAATCACATTCTGGCCAGTTCGCAAAGATCCCACCACCGAAAAGTTTCCATTACCATCCAAAGTAAACGGAACGTTCACACCATTTATCAGAATAGTCATTTGATTTCTCATGGAAACATTTGCCACTGTGCCATGAAGAGATAGGTTTGAAGACTTCATTGCTGTTCCATTCCGTGGAGTTGAAATGACAACCCTTGGAGAAGGACAATTAAAAACAACGTTTTCTACCTCTTCATCTACTCCACAGCGATTTACTGCAGTTAATCGAATTGTATTAGTACCTTGGCTCAAATTCAATGTTGCTAGGACATCACCATTAGCATTATTGAATCTAAAGGCAACCGGACGACCATTCAAAAACAATTGAACATCACTCCTGCTAGAGACATTGGCTACTGAACCTTCAAAATTAAGTATTGAACGTGTAACAGTTTGATTTAAAGCAGGCTCAGAAATCATAGCTATAGGCAAGTAACAAGGCTCTTCGTAAACTACAGAAATGTTTTTTGTGTCAGTCCCACAGTCGTTGGTAACAGAGATGGTCAATTCATTGCTACCCAAAGTGAGATTCATCATTCCAGAGATTCTCGATTTTGAGAACGAAAACGGAACTGCTTTCCCATTCACCTGAATCTTTATTTGATTCTTATTAGAAATATGTTGTACAGAAGCTTCGAAATTTAAGGAAGCTAATTCAGTCTTTAATCCTTGAACGGGAGATAAAATTGAAACTTGCGGTGGAATACAAAAGTAAACAAGCCTTTTGGTAACTAGCGTATCCCCGCATTTGTTCGTAGCTTTAATCGTAACGGTATTCAAACCTGAATTCAGCAACAATTCAGCTGTTGCTATACCGGAATACGAATCATATTGATGAGCAATTACACCCTTGTTGAGTTTCACTTCCAGCGTTCCCTCTTGCAATCTCAACACTTTCGCTTTTAAATCAATACTCTTAGTGGATACGGTATCGGAAACTGGTTGTAAAAAGGTGATTTCTGCCTTTGGACAAAAGTCAGGATTATAGATAATAATAACACTATCCATCGTTTCCCCGCACTCATTTGTTGCCAAAAAGTAAACTTTATTCCTTCCTTCGTTCAAATATACCTTACCCACAACATAATCCGTATTTCTGTTGTAAATCGTTTGTTCAATTTGATCATTCGCTACTAATAAAACATCATTGCCAGATCTTATTTTAGACACTCTTGCTTTTATTTCAAACAGTTGTTCATTTACCTCATAAACCTCTGGTAAATCTACAATCTTTAAATAAGGAGGAGGGCATCTTCTGGAAGTTGAAGTGCTGGTTGATTCTTCTTCCTTGAAAATGTTCCATCGCAAAAATACAGAAGAATAATGGTATTTATCGTGATCTCCCCATTGCAAAAACTGTGTTCCAGCTCGCTCTAATCCGTCAAACTTATCTTGAAGCGTAAACGTTACTCTGTGTTCAAAACCCACTGACCATTGAGGAGAAAACTGATAACCCAATCCAATTCCCAGCGAAGGCATAAATTTCACAGTTTTATCTTCACTAAAAGGAGCGAAAGATTCATAGTCACCATCTTGTAAGTTTCTAAAGTCTGATTTGGTCGCATTTAATGAATCAATTGACGAAAAGTCGTACATTTCATCAAAGTTCTGCCCTTCTGGAGTATACAGCAAGTCCGTTTTTGTGCGATAATCCGTGATTCCAACACCACCAAATACAGAAAGTAAAACACCAGTTTTTTCTCTCAAGGCATGAAAATTAATGACTGCTTCAAAAGAAAAATCATGAAGAGCTGTTTCTGTATTCAAATACAAAAGACCTTTATTTACCTTGTAATTGGTAGGGTTTTGCGCGTAAATGGAATTATCATCAATGCTTGCCGAATCTGTCAAAGATAAGTTTTGTCCAAAGGTTGTTCCTTTCAAATACCTAAATCTCAAATCTAGACTCCAAAATTTACCTTGCGATTCATAAATTCCTTTTCCTAGAGTAAATCCATAACCAAATCCTGGTCGATCAAGCTGAACATCTCCATCTTGCCAAACACCTCCCATATTAAAACCCAAATTCCATTTGGTATCTCTCTCAGGATCTGTGAATTGCCCATAGGCCACAAAAGTAAAGTTTAGTAATAGGAAGAGTGATAATTTGATTGGTATAGTTAGCTTCATAAGGCGTTAGTTTAGTTATAGTGTGGAACAAAGCGATTATTGTGCCAAAAAAAATGAATAAATGAGGTTATGATTTGGTTTTGATAAAGCTCTATTGATTTATAATTATGTAATCGAAAGTAAAAACTCAAGGGTGTCCACTCCATCTGCATAATCATTTACCTCAGGATTTTGGGATTTTCCAAATGGAACAAACTCAGATCCCACAACACATTGAATTGACTCTTTTTTAATTTCTAATGTTTTTTTTACTTCTTCCAGAGAATCATAAAACTCGTAATTCAATACACTGAGCGGAGAGTGCAAAGACTTATCTTCTTTTAGCAGTAAAAACCCATTTTCTATAAGCTCTACCTGGTTCATAAGATAAACAGCTTTGTTGTAATCGTAATTATTGGCGTATTTGTTATGATTTACAATTTCTTGATAAGGGTAAAACGCTTTGAAAAGCCTATCTAGATCAAAACCTTTAGGAACGAAAATTTTTGTTACATTTCTGCAACCTTTGCCAAAATAGAGAAAAACATCTTCGGCAAAAGCCCTAAGCTCCTCTTCTGTTTCATCTCCATTAAAAATAGCAACACTCGTTCGATTTTTTCTGATGATATTGGGATAATCCTTGAAATAAGTTTCAAAGTATCGAGCAGAATTGTTACTTCCCGTAGCAATTACCGCATCGAACTCTTCTAATTTTTCGACAAACTGAACGGATTTGGCAAATCGAGGCTCCAATTTTATGAGTATTTCAGCAATAGCAGGAATAAGAACCTTGTCTTCTTTGGATAACTTAGCTACCACAATATTTCCGGAAATCAAAACACATAAAAAATCGTGAAAACCAACAGCAGGTATATTCCCAGCCATAACCACACCAATTTTTTTGTTGGTTTCTTCCAATGATTCGTAGGAATCTATCCATGCTTCGAGTTTGGATTTATTCAACATCGCTACAATTCCTCCAATGGCTTTTCTTACTTGGTCTTCCTGAAACCAGGGATTCAAGACTTTTGCCCTCACAATGGTAGTTTCAAAATCCTCAAATTCTTCTTTTGTCAATCCGCAGGCATGACTTTCCCAGTGGTTTTTATTCGTAAAATTACTTAATACATTACCCAACTGTACGAAGGCATTTTTTCTTTCTTCTATGTTCATGTTGCAAAGATAAAAACAATCATTAGTTATTCTGTTGAAGGGACGCTATTCCTTTGCCTTATACTGAGAAAAATCATTAAAATAACTAACCAAATAATAGACAATCCATGAAGATTGTATTAATTTTGTAAAAAAAATAGAACAAACGATGGCAATAATTATAACACAAGAATGTATCAATTGCGGGGCATGCGAGCCAGAATGTCCAAATAACGCAATTTATGAAGGAGGAGCAGATTGGAAATTTTCAGACGGTACAGGCCTAAAAGGAATGGTAAAACTGTATGATGGAAAAGAGGTGAATGCTGACGAATACCAAGAGCCGGTAGATATGGACGTTTATTTTATCTCCCCAGATAAATGTACAGAGTGTGAAGGATTTCATGAAGAGCCGCAATGTGCAGCAGTTTGTCCTGTAGATTGCTGTGTGGACGATGAAGATGTAAGAGAATCTGTTGAGGATTTATTGAAGAAAAAAGACATACTTCACATAGGAGAATAACCTCTTTT
This sequence comes from Flavobacteriales bacterium, assembly GCA_965660305.1. Taxonomy (GTDB): domain Bacteria; phylum Bacteroidota; class Bacteroidia; order Flavobacteriales_D; family CAJJDF01; genus CAJJDF01. Next base: position 4,521 of record CBFHZD010000026.1, read on the forward strand.
TTTAAAAAAAAGGAGTAATAAAATTTAACCACTATCAATGGCATTAATTCATTTTGAATTAATGCCATTTTTTTTGTAGCCTAATCAATTCAAATAAAAGGTTAGTTTCCGCCAGAGTAATAACCGAAAGTAAAAATATGTTATCCCATTATTTTTGTCTAAAAATAAATTATGATGAGAATAGAATCTATTAATGATTATTAATAGATTCTGTGTTTTGGATAGATTATTTTTATGTAAATCAAAAATTAAAGAACATGAAAAATATAATTTCAATCACTCTAATCGGCTGTTTATTGTTTACATCTTGTACCATAATTAGGCCCGGACAAGCAGGAGTAAAACAAAAATTAGGAAAACTATCTAACGAAGTAAAAACTGAAGGAAACATTGTTTACAATCCCTTCACCAGTAAAGTGATATTAACCTCTATTCGGATAAATAATCTGGAATTAAATCTATCCCTACCCAGTAAAGAAGGGCTAAGTGTACAATCTCAAATCAGTATCTTATATCAAATCGAGAAAGACAGTTTGCCAAAATTGATTCAAAATTTAGGATTAAATTACGAACCAGTTATCAGTAATGTATTCAGAAGTACCGCCTCTGATGTTTGTGCAAACTATTTTGCGAAAGACATGCACAGTGGAAAAAGAGCCAAAATTGAAGAATCTATACTCACTAAAATGAATGAACTTTTGGCCAAAGATGGACTGATTGTAAAATCTGTCCTCATGAAAAGTATTCAGCTTCCAAATGGGTTGGCAAGATCGATAGAGGAAAAACTGCAAGCCGAACAAGAAGCCATGAGAATGACTTTCATTATCGAAAAAGAAAAATTGGAAGCACAAAGGAAAATCATTGCGGCAACCGGAACAAGGGATTCACAAAAAATTCTTTCCGAAGGATTGACCGATCAGATATTAAGAGTGAAGCACATTGAAGCACTCTTAAAATTGGCAGAATCACCGAATGCAAAAATCATTATGACCGCTGACGAAACTCCTTTCCTAATTGAATAGTGCATGCATTAACTCACAAAAAAAAAGGTCAGAAGCAGAGCTCCTGACCTTTTTTTTGTGCATTCGCTAAAAATGAAACCTTGAAACTTATGCCACCGAAAGATATTGCATCATTATGGCACAAGCAATAGCTCCAAAAGTACCTACTGCATACCCCAATACGGCAAGCAATACGCCAACTGGCGCCAAAGCAGGACTAAATGCAGCTGCAACAACGGGTGCCGAAGCTGCACCACCAATATTTGCCTGAGAACCCACTGCTACATAAAAGAAAGGAGCTTTTATGATTTTTGCAACAATAAAAAGGAAGAGAGCATGAACCGTAATCCAAATCAATCCTACTGAGATAAGAAATTTAAAAATCCCCCAATTATTTATTAATTCAAAAATATCCATTTTCATTCCTATTGTAGCCACCAATAAATACAAGAAAAGAGTTCCAATTTTGGAGGCGCCAATTCCTTCAAATTCTCTGGCTTTTGTAAATGAAAGTACAATTCCGAAAATTGTAGAAAAAACAATAAGCCAGAAAAAACCACTACCAAAAGAAGTAATTAGCACAGATATCATTGGTGAGGATTCTTTAATACTCTCTAACCAACCAGCAATTTGTGGGCTAATAAGATTGGATAAAAAATGAGCTAAGCCAATTGAAACAAAGGCCAGAGCCAATAAAAACATAAGGTCTTTAAAGGTGGCCACTTTCGCCATTTTCTTCTGGAAGGTTTCCATTTTGTTTTTTAGATTTTCGATCGCAGAATCATCCGCCTTGAAGAAATTATTGAGCCTTTTGTTATATCCTGTTCCAAAAAGCAACACAGACATGAATACATTGGCAACAAAAACATCCACTACAATCATTGCACTAAACAACTGATCACTAGCTCCGTATATTTCTTTCATTGCAGTTTGATTGGCACCTCCACCAATCCAACTTCCAGCAACCGTGGCCAAACCTCGCCAAATCTCATCATTCAAAATATCGGGAGCTACTAAAGACACTAGATACAAAGCAATTGGTCCTCCAATTACAATCCCCACAGTGGCAGTAAAGAACATTATCAAAGCTTTTGAACCTAATTTTCGTATCCCATCAATATCAATATTCAAACAAAGCAGAACTAAACTTGCAGGCAACAAGTACCTACTGGCAACAAAATAAAGCCTCGACTCATCTGCCGAAACTACACCAAAAGTATTGAGAAATGCAGGTAAAAAGTAGCACAATAAAAGAGCTGGAACTACCCGATAGAATTTCTGAAAAAAGGGTAAATTGCTTCCTTCTGTTTTAAAAATAAAAGCCAACATCAACAAAAGCAATCCTAGAACAACTGCATCATTTTTTATGAGAGGCTCTTTGGTTTTTACCTTGAAATTTTTCTTTAATAAGGAAACCTTCTCTAAGCCATTGAATTGATAAACAGAGAGTGAATTATCTCCTAGTTCTAGCCCAGATAATTTAACATATCCAGAGGTTTCCGTTTTGTAAACCGAATCGTTGTAGTTTATGTAAAGCGAGGGAGCAAAATTATTTTGTCTGGACAACAAATCAATAACCACTGTATTCCCTTGACTGAGATAAATGATAGAAGGTAATTTATTGGACTCTAAGACCTGAGAATAATCTTCTTCTATGAACTGGGCACTTATGGATTCTGCCTGAAATGAAAATAAAGAAAAACTTAGGAATAAAAAAACAAGGAGTAAAATACGTTTTGTAATCATGGTTCTTGGTATTTAAAAAAAGAAAAAGCTCTTTTTATTTCTTTTGAATGTCAATATTACTAATAAAAAACGAAATAGAGTTGAAGGAATAAAGGGAGAGAAACATTGGAAAATTGAAAGTAAAAGAGTAGATTTGCACTCTTAAAAATTAAAAACCAAAATAAACACTATGAAACATTACGAAACTGTTTTCATTCTAACTCCCGTTTTATCTGATGTTCAGGTAAAGGAAGCAGTAG
>CBFHZD010000027.1:0-6570 GCA_965660305.1 Flavobacteriales bacterium
AGCATAATATTTGGCATCAATTTCAAAGACAATATAGCCAGTTTTGTCAATACATAATACTGAATTGTCTAGTTTTTTTACAAAAGCTATTCCTTCTGAAAAGGAAGTTGCGCTCATATAAAGAAAGTCAATTACTAATATACCAGATCCATTAATATAACCAGTCATACCATTTTTACGAACCCTTATTAGTTTCGAAGAATTTTTTAGATCATCTGCACTAATTTTTACATCTTCTTCTATTAGTGGTTCTAGGATATTTCCTTTTTTATCTATGATTTTTTGATGACCGGTTAATGCATTTTCAACCAGAAAATAATCGCGTTTAATTCTTACAATTGGATAATACGATTCTTTAGTCAATTGACTTCCTTTATCATCAATAAGCATAAAGCAATTTTCATTACCAATTCTACAATCATTCTTAGTAGCGATAGCAATTCCCTCATCGTAAGATTTTATTCCAAACAATTCTTTTGTAAACAAAATTTCACCTTTACTATTAAAAACAGAAGATATTCTTTTTCCGTCACTGCTATACTGGTGAACTGCTATTTTGTCTTCTGAGAGCTGAGGTATAGGGTTAGACAATAAGATGCTTTTTGTGAGCGAATCTACTTGTGTTTGATATTTTTCAAGAAATCTAAAAACTACTTTGCCATTTTTATCTATGAGCGCTCTGTCGGAATAATCATCATTAAATTCAACTACTGCAAATCCCTCATTAAAAGGAAAAGCTCTTGAGTATTTTGGCTGAATAACAATTTTACCTTCGGAATTTATATAACCATATTTATTGTTGATTTTTATAACCGCCAATCCTTCAGAAAAGTCTTTTATCTCATCAGGAATATGCTCAAATTTTAAAGGGATTACTACTTCTCCTTGTGAATTGATGTATCCTAATTTGGTATTTAAAATTTTATGATAGTTGTATTTTGCTCTTGTAGTAATAGTTATGGCTGCTTTTCCTTCTTTAAATTTACCTATATGACTATACTTTGCTTTAAGCATTATTTCCCCCTTCCTGTTTATTAAACCGACTTTACCATCTTTTTTATATAAATAGAGGTCAATATTATTCTGCGATTGAGAATTTGTAGACAAGAAAAAGAAAGCTACAATAGTTATGATAATACTAAGTTTCATAAATCATGTTTTTTTGAAATTGGCTACAACTTGTTTTTATACTCACCAATATAACTTTAATTCTTTCTTATTCAAAATCATTCAGTTATAGATGTTAGTTAGAATTGAGTTTTTAAAACTTTATTCCCGTTTACGCTCCATTTTGGTATGTTATAAACACCATGGTTTTATTTAGATTTAATTATTACCCTGTAAGTGAGTCTGTTAATTAGGTATAGCATGGTTACGGAGTTAAGAGATAAGTTTTGTAGCGAATTTTTAAGTTACACGCGCATTCCCAATTCCCATAAAATTTTCGCCAAGCTGTGTTGAATTGTTTTGAAACAAAGGTTCTTAAGGAATATAACGCGCGATTGAGATCGAATTTTATATTTCTGCCCCCAATTCACTCCCTTCTCTAATCGCCCTCTGTGCATCAATTTTTTGAGCTAATTTACCTCCGCCAATTAAGTGAGGTGTTTTACCAAGTTTCACCAACTCTTCGTGCAGTTGGTTCACGCTTACTTGTCCTGCGCAAATCACTATTGTGTCGGCCACAATATGTTGCGTTTGATCCTTGATGGTAATATGAATCCCTTTTTGGTCAATCCTGTCGTACGATACTCCTTTTAGCATCGTAACGTTCTTCATTTTGAGCGAAGCTCTATGAATCCAACCTGTGGTTTTTCCTAAATCTTTTCCTACTTTGGTTTCACTTCGCTGGAGCATTGTGATTTGGCGAGGCGAGGGGTGAGGGGCAGGTTTTATCAGTCCACCTCTCACCGAGTTGGTTCCGTCAATTCCCCATTCTTTCAAGAATAAATCTTTGTCCAAGGAAGGAGATTTTCCTTCATGAGATAAAAACTCTGCTACATCAAACCCAATTCCTCCAGCCCCAATTATGGCAACTTTATCTCCAACTGGTTTCTTATGTTTCAGCACATCTTCGTAATCCAATACCGTATTGGTATCCATGCCTTCGATATGAATTTGGCGAGGTTTTATTCCGGTAGAAATAATGACTTCATCAAATCCTACCAATTCTTGAGCTGTGGCTTTGTGCCCCAGTTTTAGGTCTACCTTGTGGAGGTCAATTAAGGTTTTGAAATAGCGTAAGGTTTCATAAAATTCTTCTTTTCCAGGGATTAGTTTTGCAATGTTGAATTGTCCACCAATCTCGGTTTGTGCCTCAAACAAAGTTACTTTGTGTCCTCTTTTTGCAGCAACAGTAGCAGCAGAAAGTCCAGCAGGTCCGGCTCCCACTACAGCTACCTTTTTAGGAGCAGAAGTAGGAGTGTAATTCAATAGGGTTTCGTGGCACGCTCTAGGGTTTACCAAGCAGCTCGCTGTCTTTTGTTTGAAAACATGATCTAGGCAGGCTTGGTTGCATCCAATACACGTATTGATTTCGTTTTCTCTCCCTTCTTTTGCTTTTTTTATAATATGTGGGTCTGCCAAAAATGGACGAGCCATCGAAACAAGGTTTGCCTGTCCGTTTGCCAAAATTTCTTCTGCTTTTTCGGGAGTATTGATTCGGTTTGTCGTAACGAGCGGAATGTTTATTTCCTTCATCATTTTTTCGGTTACCCAAGAAAACCCACCTCTTGGAACCATTGTGGCAATGGTAGGAACGCGAGCTTCGTGCCACCCAATTCCTGTATTGATGATCGTAGCACCTGCTTTTTCAATTTCTTTGGCAAAATACACCGTTTCTTCCCACGTATTCCCTTCTTCTACCAAATCCAACATCGATAATCGAAAGATGAGAATAAAATCTTCGCCTACAGCTTCTCTCGTTTTTCTGATGATTTCCAGCGGAAACTGAATCCTGTTTTCAAATTTTCCTCCCCATTTGTCTGTCCTTTTATTGGTTTTTGCAGAAACAAATTCGTTAATCAAATATCCTTCACTTCCCATAATTTCCACCCCATCGTATTGGGCAAACTTAGCTAGTTTAGCTGCTCTTACAAAATGCCTAATGGTTCTGTTAACTCCCCATCCGCTGAGTTTCCATGGTTTAAAAGGACTTATAGGAGATTTTATAGGACTAGGAGCAACAGCTAAGGGATGGTAGCCATAGCGCCCTGAGTGCAGAATCTGCATGCAAATTTTTCCATCTGCATCGTGAACAGCTTTGGTGATTTTTTTATGTTTGCGAGCCTCTCTTTTGTTCGTCATCTTACTCGTAAACGGAGCAGTCCATCCTTGGCGGTTTGGCGCAATTCCTCCAGTTACCATCAATCCCGCCTCGCCCATTGCGCGTTCTGAAAAATAGGCTGCCATTCTCTCAAACCCATTTTTTTCCTCTTCCAATCCTGTATGCATACTTCCCATAATTACCCGGTTTTTCAGGGTTGTAAAACCCAAGTCAAGAGGTTCGAGTAAATGAGGATAGCGAGAGGTTGTCATAGTTTAGTATATTTGTTCATTCTTGTACTAAAATACATTAATTATATCTTTTTTTAGATGCTTCACGCAGATAAAAAGAACCGGATAGTAGTGTATTGGCAAGAATTTGAATTACCCATAAACCTTAATAAATGACAAAGGACAACAAAGTATTTATCGTTTACATCTTAATTATTTTATTTTACGGTGGAAGTTATTTACTCACATCGGGTAGTTTTGCTTTTTCTCCAGCCTACACAGATTTTGGTTTGGGACTTATTTCATTGGGTTTGTTTTTTAGTAAAAAGATATCCAAGTATTCTTTTTTACTCATTTCTTTGGGGTTTAGTTTGTTCTACCTCATAGCCGATGTTCAAGGTTTTGCTTTGATTGATCGAGGCGGATTTAATCTGCTAAAGAATTTAACGGTCATTGCCTTTTCCCTGATGCTGCTTTGGGACATCAATAAAGGGAGATACAGAACCTTGAGGTTATTTCTCTTGTTGCTGGCAATCTCAATTTTGGGATTTTTTGTGGCTCGATTCACCAATCAAGAATTTGCTTTTGGTTCGCAATTTTCTTTATATAAAAATGCAGTTTGCTTTTTGTTGATTTCCATTCTTTTGAGTCTCAATGCATCAAAAAGTACGTTGTCAGTGGGATTAAAGAGAATAATTATCGCAATCGGATTGTCTTTCTTTATAGAAATTGTTACTTATTTGGTAAGGTTGTAAAAAAAGTGGAAGCCTCTTTATTGGCCCTTAATCTGGCATTTCGTAAAAAGAAAAGCTCAAGTTTCCGTAATTTCTTGTTTCAATAAAGTTGTCGTGATCTTTTGGAATTACATTTTTTTGATGCTCATACACCAAAATACCTCCGGGAACGAGTAGTTCGTTGTCAAAGATAAGTTGAGGAATTTCAAAACCTGCCTCCATGGCATACGGAGGATCAGCAAAAATCAGGTTGAATTTTCTGCTACACGTTTTCAAATATTTGAATACATCCAGTTGAATAGTATGAACTGAATCGAACAGATCCAATTCTTCTACCATCTTATTGATGAACTTGATGTGGTTTCTGTCTTTTTCTACCACTGTAATGTCCTCTGAACCTCGTGAAGCAAATTCGAGCGAAATACTCCCAATTCCTGCAAACAAATCGAGCACAATGAGATCCTCAATGTCAACCCTGTTGTTGAGTATGTTGAAAAGAGCCTCCTTGGCAAAATCTGTTGTAGGCCTAGCTGTAATGTTTTTTGGTGCTTTAAATCTTTTTGACTTGAATTTACCTCCTATAATACGCATGAATGTTGTTTGTGAAGCGTGAAAAATTGATGTCTCGAAACAGCGTTTATTTGACTGGCTTCGATGTCATTAAAGGTAATGTTTTCTTCGGGAATAAATTGTTTCCAAAAAGACAATGTCTTGCTGTCGGCAAATACTTTTCCCGAAACGTAGAGTTTTTCTTGGATTAAATCGAGTTTGTTTTTCTCAGCAATTAAGGTCAAAAAATAGAATGATTCGTCTTCATTCTCAAACGAAAACCGATTGAAATACAAGAGTTTTTTATCTTTTTTCACTGCTATTTCATAGCTCGTTTCAGAACTAAAATTGATGTTAATTCCTTCTTTGGCAGAATCGCAAAGGACACTCGAAATATGCTTGGTAACAAGAGTAGGGAAGACGGAGAGTAAATCTGAATTTAATTCTTTGTTTAGGGCGAAACATGCGACTACTTCATCGTTTACAAAATAATCATCTTTTACCACATCATCTTGGTTCAAGTTTACGACTTGATTTAAATATTCCTCTTTGTTACTCGCATTGTATAAGGCTTTGGGTAAGAGCGTAAAAGAAGAATTGAGGATAACACAACTCACCGTAAGAGGTGAAGCTAAAGACAAGATTTTACTTGTTGATTTTAGTTCTTTAATGGAAGTGGTTTCCAATGAAAGATGCTCAATCGCTTCGGGTTTAGAGTTTTCGATGTTCACCAAAAGTAGAGAAAGTTCATTTCCGTTTACCTCCATAGAGAGGTGGAAATTGGAGTAGGATTTTACCTCATTTTCTGTCATGTTGTAAAATACTACCATGTTGGTGTTTGGTGTTGTTGGTTAAGAGTTTATCGACTTATTTCCAGTTCGATTTCATGCTCTTTTCATCTAATCCTCCCAACTTATACACTTCTGTAATGTCGTAATCAAATTGTGGTCCATAAGGAGGAGTCGATAAGATTTCAACGTGTAAAGTAGAGTCCACTAACTTGGTGTCCATAAAGAATTGCTTCGTAGAAGTATCAGACTCTATGGTTCTTTGTACTGTCAGTTTGTCGATTTCGAAGGGGTAAATTCTATTTTGTTTTTCTTGCTCTTCTGGGCTAAACAAATCCTGAGAAACGGGAATTTTAGCATAATCTCTAATAATAAGTCCAAGTTTCAAAGCATCGGACTCTGTCCATACTTCTTTTGGGTATCTGTACCCTAATTCTCTCGCCTGCTCCACGGTCATTTTTTCGGAAGGCAAGTCGCCTTCAGCTTTCACTAACACTCTAATCGAATCATTTTTTGCGAAATGAATCAATTCTGGGAAGTTTCCTGCGAATTTTTTATACTTTCTATCAAATGCTTCTTGTAATTTTTGAATGTCTTTTAGTCCTTGTTTGGCTAAGTCTTTAGATTCTTTAACCTCTGCCAAGTAAATGATTCTGTCTTCTACTGTTTTTACATTGAGAAATAAATAAAACGCTGATCCCAGGATAAATACAAGTGATAATCCCGCAGTAATTCCTCTTGAGATTTTGTGCTGTAAGATGAAAAATAAAGAGACAAAACCCAATACGAACAAACCAATAGCTCCGTAGATGAAATAGGCGCTTTGGGTCAAATCAGTTCCTCCGTTAGAACTCGCTCCAACAATAAGGCAGGAGATTCCAGCCAAAATTAAAAGAATAGAGAAAAGGTACTTTCTTACAAACAACCAAAATTCATCAAAAATATCCATGTAGTTTTATTTAGTGTGGGTTTCTTACTGAAACAAAATTAAAAATTTTTTTCAT
>CBFHZD010000028.1:0-4718 GCA_965660305.1 Flavobacteriales bacterium
AAAGTGGCTATTTCTAAAATTTTGTTAGAAAAAGGATATATCTTGAACTATAAAGTAGTTGAAGATAATAAGCAAGGAATAATTAAAATAGCGTTGAAATACGATCCAAGAACTAATTTAAATTCAATATCAAAGCTGATTAGAATTAGTAAGCCAGGACTAAGAAAATACACAGGTGCAGAAGATATGCCAAGAGTATTGAATGGTTTGGGAATTGCAATTTTATCAACTTCAAAAGGTGTTATTACCAATAAGGAGGCAGCTGATTTGAATGTTGGTGGTGAAGTATTGTGTCACGTTTATTAATATAAAAGTATGTCAAGAATAGGAAACGCAATCATTGCAATACCAGAAGGTGTTACGATTTCAGTAGATGACACAAATGTTGTTACTGTAAAAGGAAAAAATGGTGAATTATCTCAATCAGTTCACCCAGAAATTTCAATTAAGAACGAAGAAGGAATTTTGTCTTTCGAAAGAAGTTCTGACCAAAAAGATGTAAGAGCCGCTCATGGTTTGTACAGAGCCTTGGTAAATAATATGATTACTGGTGTAACTGAGGGTTACAAAAAACAATTGGAATTAGTAGGTGTAGGTTACAGAGCAACAACTAATGGTCAGTTATTGGAATTGGCTCTTGGATTCTCTCACCCAATCATTATGGAAATTCCTAAAGAAGTGAAAGTATCTGCAGAGACAGTAAAGGGAAAACCACCGGTTATTACTTTAGAGTCACATGACAAACAATTAGTAGGTCAGGTAGCAGCTAAAATTAGATCTTTCAGAAAACCTGAACCTTACAAAGGAAAAGGTGTGAAATTCGTGGGAGAACAATTAAGAAGAAAAGCTGGAAAGTCAGCAGCTAAATAATAGATATTAGTTAAAGTCAACAAAAGATGCCATTAACAAAAGACCAAAGAAGAACCAAGATTAAGAGAAGAATCAGAAAAAAGTTTTCTGGAACTCCTACAAAACCAAGACTATCTGTATTCAGAAGTAACAAAGAAATTTATGCTCAAATTATAGATGATGAGAATAATGTTACTTTAGCCTCTGCAACCTCTTACATTAAGGGATTTGCTAAGGGAACTAAAACTGAACAAGCAAAAGAGGTTGGTGCACAAATAGCGAATAAGGCTAAAGAGGCAGGAATTGAAACTGTGGTATTTGACCGTAATGGTTATGTGTATCATGGAAGAGTAAAAGCTTTGGCTGAAGGAGCGAGAGAAAACGGATTAAAATTTTAAAACAGATTATATGTCTAAGTTATTAAAATCGGGAGATTTAGAATTAAAAGATAAAGTTGTTGCCATCAACAGGGTAACAAAAGTAACAAAAGGTGGTCGTCACTTTAGTTTTTCAGCTATTGTTGTAGTAGGTGATGAAAATGGTATTGTTGGTCATGGTTTGGGTAAAGCAAACGAAGTAACAGAAGCCATTACAAAAGCCATTGATAATGCTAAAAAGAACTTGATTAGAGTGCCAATAATCAATGGTACTATTCCTCATGCTCAATTCGAGAAATTTGGAGGAGCTAGAGTTTTATTGAAACCAGCATCGAATGGTACGGGAGTTATTGCAGGAGGTGCAATGCGTGCTGTTCTTGAAAGTGTAGGTGTACATGATGTATTAGCAAAATCACAAGGATCATCAAATCCTCATAACTTAGTGAAAGCAACTATTAATGCTTTGGCTGGAATGAGAAGTGCTAAGGAAGTTGCTAAACAACGAGGTGTTAGCTTAGATGTAGTATTTAACGGATAAAAATTAAGTCAAAGATGGCAACTATCAAAATTAAACAAGTTAGAAGTACAATCAAAAAACCTTTGAGACAAAAAAGAACTATAAAAGCTTTGGGTTTCAAAAAGTTAAACCAAGTTATTGAAAAGGAAGCAACTCCACAGATCTTGGGAATGATTAGAAAAGTGAATCATTTGGTTCAAGTAGTAGATTAATTACTAAGAAAGAAATTTTTTAAAAATGGAATTACATAATTTAACACCAGCAGAAGGTTCTAACAAGAACAAGAAGGTAAGAATCGGTAGAGGACAAGGATCAGGAAAGGGAGGAACTGCTGCAAGAGGACATAAAGGAGCTAAATCAAGGTCAGGTTATTCAAGAAAGATTGGATTTGAGGGTGGTCAAATGCCACTTCAAAGACGTGTACCTAAGTTTGGTTTTAAGAACATTAATAGAGTTGAGTACTTAGGGATCAACCTGGATGTTTTACAAGCAATTGCAGATGCTGATAAAGATGCTAAAGTTATTGATTTAGCTTATTTAGTAGAAAATGGATACGCTCACAAAAATGATAAGATTAAAATCTTAGGAAGAGGAGAATTCACTGCAAAATTAGATGTTACAGTTCACAAATTTACCAAAACGGCAAAGGAAGGAATTGAAGCGAACGGAGGAACAGCTGTTGAGTTAGCTTAATCTCTTTTACTACCTTTTAATAGAATTCATGAAAGCATTAGTTGATAAAATAAAACAAATCTGGAGTATCGAGGAACTGAGGAATAGAATTATTCTAACCTTGTCCTTGGTATTAGTTTACCGTATAGGTTCATTTATTGTTTTGCCTGGAGTAAATCCAGACAAAATTCAAGATGCTGACGGAATTTTTAATTTGATTAATATTTTTGCAGGAGGTGCATTTTCTAGAGCTTCTATCATGGCATTAGGAATTATGCCTTACATCTCGGCATCTATTATTATGCAACTAGCTGGAATAGCAATTCCTGCTATTCAAAAAATGCAAAGTGAAGGAGAAAGCGGAAGAAAGAAAATAAATCAATTTACCAGAATCCTTACCATTGCAATTTGTGCACTTCAAGCACCAGGTTACTTAACTTCTTACGTTCCTTCTGAGGCTATTATGGGCGGACAAGGAGCTACTTTTATTTGGTGGTTAACCTCTGTTATTTTGTTGATAGCAGGTTGTGTTTTTGCAATGTGGCTTGGAGAGAAAATTACCGATAAGGGAATTGGAAACGGGATTTCAATCCTTATTATGATTGGTATTATTGCAGGACTGCCAGGAGCATTTGTGACTGAAGTTTTCGGTAAACTAGGGAATGGAGGTTTTGTTATCTTGCTTTTAGAGATTGTGTTTTTAGTTGTTGTAACTATATTCTCTATCTTGTTAGTTCAAGGTACAAGAAGAATACCAATTCAATCAACTAAGCGTGTTGTTGGAGCTAGAGGTAATAGTAATATGGTTGAGGGAGGTTCAAGATCTTACATTCCACTGAAAGTGAATGCAGCAGGTGTTATGCCAATTATCTTTGCCCAGGCTTTGATGTTTATTCCAGCTTTGTTATCACCAAATTCAGCAACATTTAGTAATATTAATGGTTTTTGGTATAACTTTCTATTTGCTTTGATGATTATCATTTTTACTTATTTTTACACTGCAATTACAGTTAATCCTAAAAAGATAGCTGAAGATTTAAATAGAAGTGGTAGCTTTATACCCGGAGTAAAACCTGGAGAAAGAACTGCCGACTTTATTGATACATTATTGTCAAGAATTACTTTCCCTGGATCTGTATTTTTGGCACTTATAGCAATACTGCCTGTTTTCGCTTATCAAGCTGGAATCAAGCAGGAATTTGCATTGTTTTATGGAGGAACCTCTTTGCTTATTTTAGTTGGGGTAATGCTAGATACTTTGCAACAAATAGAAAGTCATTTATTAAGTCGTCATTATGATGGTTTGATGAAGAACGGTAGGTTGAAAGGTAAGGGAGGTGCTTCGGCATTTCAAAGTGCTGGAAACAATACTAGTTCAATATAAGTGAAAACTAAATGGGAGTTCACTACAAAACGAAAGAGGAGATAGAATTAATAAGACACAGTTCTTTACTTGTTGGTAAAACCTTAGCGGAAGTTGCAAAGTTGATTAAACCAGGTGTTAGTTCACTTGCTTTAGATAAAGTTGCAGAGGAGTTCATAAGAGACAATGGAGGTGTTCCCACATTTTTGGGTTATAATGGTTTTCCGGGTTCATTGTGTATTTCAGTAAATGAATGCGTGGTACATGGAATACCTAATTCAAAGCCGTTAGAAAATGGAGATATCATAAGTGTAGATTGTGGTGTATTTAAGAATGGTTTTAATGGAGATTCAGCTTACACTTTTCAGGTAGGTGAGGTAGATAGACAGACACAACAGCTGCTCAGAGTTACTCAAGAATGCTTAGATAAAGCAATAGAGGCTTGTAAAGTTGGAAATAGAATTGGTGATATTGGTTACGCTTGTCAAAAGCATGCTGAAAGCCATGGATACGGTGTTGTAAGAGAGTTAGTAGGGCATGGATTGGGAAGAGATTTACATGAAAGTCCTGAAGTTCCGAATTATGGAAAACAAGGAAGGGGACTAAAATTGAAAGAGGGGTTAGTATTGGCTATTGAGCCAATGATTAACCTTGGTACAAAAGATATTGATCAGTTGAGTGATGGATGGTCGATAGTCACACAAGATAGAAAGCCATCAGCTCATTTTGAACATGATGTGGCGATTGTTGATGGGAAACCTGAGGTATTGTCAACGTTTGAATATATAGAAGAAGCATTAAAGATTAAATAATACATGGTAAAACAAGCGTCAATAGAACAAGATGGATTAATAATAGAATCATTATCCAACGCAAAGTTTAAGGTTGAACTTGAAAACGGGCACGTAATAACTGCTCACATATCTGGTAAGATGAGAAT
>CBFHZD010000029.1:0-3285 GCA_965660305.1 Flavobacteriales bacterium
TTGTTCCCGAGCCTAAAGCAAATCCTGTGGTCCCATATTGAACTTGATAAACACTATCTCTACCAAAATCTACCCAATTTAATCCTACGGAATCGTAACGCAAGAAGTAATTAGATAACCCTGTTGGTTCTGGACAACTTGGTACTTTTTCCAGCTCTACATTATCCAGAAATAAATCAGGCCCCCAATCAGATAACGCAACAAATCTTACTTGAACATTTTTATTCATATAAGTTGCCGAATCTAGATAGTACACTTCATTTTTAAAGGAACCGGGAGCAGTATTAGTTGCTCCGTCATTGGATTGCAAATTCGCACCTTTAGCTCCCCAAATGGTAACCCATGTGGAAGAAGTATCTATTTTTAATTCTACTCTTAAAGAGTCATCTGGATAAGAGGCACTATAAAGACGAGACCAATCAAACTTTAAACGTGCCTGATCATTAATATGCACTGGCTGAGAAGTCATTATATAATCTCCTGTGGAAACACTCCAAAAATTGGCTTCAGCAATTCCTCCGGTATAAGGAGCAAATGTTTCTGAGCCTCCGGTTAAATCCCAACAAACAGGTGGCCATAAACTAAAGTCCATTAAGTAAGGAATCGTATCGGTCAGGCACAAAGTGCTGAATGAAATTGGCCCTATCCACTTAGAAGTATCACCGACAGTACAAATACTTCTTAAGTATAAATCATAATTAGTCCCGGGGATTAATCCTCCTACACCTATTGAATCATTATTATCTGTTTTTGTTGTACCAGTACCCAAAGCAAAACCAGTTTGACCATATTGCACTTGCCATATACTATCGGAAATTCCATTTGTCCAACTAAACTTTGCAGAGTCGGACAGAACAAATAAGTTGGTTAACAAAGATGGTTTGGGACAACTTGGGATTGCCTCAATATTCACGTTATCAATGTATAAATTTGGACCCCAATCAGAGATTCCTACAAATCTTAATAAAATATTTTGTCCAGTGTACGTTGCTGAATCCAGATTGACAATCTCCTCTTTAAATGAACCAGGGGTTGTATTTCCTGCTCCATCATTGGACTCTAATCTTGTACCTGATGCTCCCCATATTTCAACCCACGTAGAAGAAGTGTCTATTTTTACTTCTACTCTCAATGAATCATTTGGGTATGAAGCGCTATATAAATGTGACCATTCAAAAGTGACTCTTGCGCGTTCAGACAAATGAACTGGTAAAGTGGACATGTAATATGTTCCGCTGGAGTTACTCCAAAAATCTGCTTCCGCAACACCTGAAGTAGCAGCATAGGCGTCCCATGAATCATTTCCTCCTGTCAGATCCCAACATAATGGGGGCCATGTGTTATAATCCATTAAATAAGGAATAGTATCCGATGTACATTGAGTTACAAAAGTAAAAGGTCCTGCCCAAGCTGAAGTATCATTAGGGGAACAAAAACCTCTTACATAGAAAGAATAATAAGTTGCAGGAGATAATCCCGTAATATTTAATGAATCAACAGAAACATTTGAGTTTGTTCCCGTACCAAGGGTAAAACCAGAAACTCCGTATTCCACATTCCACGAATTATTGGAAGTAGAGGATGCGTCCCACCTCAAAGTAGCTGAAGCAGACCCAACTGGATTTGCAGCTAAAGAAGCCGGTGGTCGGCAAGCTGAGAATTCTCTTACACTTATATCATCAATAGCTATGTCTTGATTAAAAGGGAATCCAGCGGTCTGCCCTCCTGGCTCAGCTCTAAACCTAACTAAAACCTTATTAACTGAAATAATGTATGGTGTTAAAACATAATAATGTTCCGACCAGACACCCAAATTATCCTGCTGAATGGTGTCTAAGCTTACCCAAGCAGAACCGTCATAAACTTCAACAAACAAGGAATTAAAAGGGCTGTTAAGGTTTGTACCTAAATGATTGTTGTACCAAAAATTAAGCTCAGGGATGGTCAAAGCTGATACGTCTATCGTATCTGACTCCATTATTACACCAGCATCTGTACCCGAAAAATCCATCCACGCCCTTGTACTTCCTGGAATACCTGTGTGGTCCAGAATAGGGGATGCCAGATAACCCATGGTGCCGCCTAAAACCCAAGGACCTCCCGTTGTTGCCGATTGATTCCATGTTGAAGGAAACGTAGTTGAATTAAAGGACTCCGTAAATGGAGCAGTAATTTGAGAATAACCAGTGATATTAATAAATGTCGCTAGTAAAAAAACTAAGAGGTAATTTTTTTTCATTTTTTTATTGTTTTAGAATTAAGAATTGGATGTCAATGTACGATATTAATTTTAATTTAACAAGACTTAAATTTTGTGTTAAAATTGAAACGAAAAAAAATACCTGCTCATTTCTGAACAGGTATTTAAATGAAATTAATTTAACTTATTGAATAACAACTCTATGTTGTTCCGTTATACCTTCACTTTGGATAAGTAAAATATAAACACCACTTTTGAGGTTCTCGGCATTTATTTCAAAAGTTTCGTTATTCGAGAATTTCTGTGTGTTGTCATAAACCACTCTTCCTTGGATATCTAACAGTTTTAGATTTGCGTTCTTAATGGCTCCGCCATTACGTACACTAAATACTCCCGTGTTTGGATTAGGGAAAACCTTGAAGTTATCAGCAATAGAAACAGACTCGTTAATGGATGTCCATGTTGTGTCATAGATGTTAAAATTGTCAATATGGAAATCAACACCTTCATTTCCAACATTGGACTGAGCATAAAATCCAAACTTCACATAACCCGAAGTGTTTCGCATTGTATAAGATACCCTTTGACCTGTATTAGAAGGTTCATTACTTGTGTCCCATTGCATAATAATATCTGACTTTCTCCAAGTAATACCCTGATCATAAGACACTACAAGCGCTACTGTATCGTCACTTCCAAATCCATTTGGAGCTACATTGGTATTGAAGTCCTCTGTAAGAGCAACATCAAATTCAATAATCCTAGCCTTGTTTGGATCGTTGCCAAAGTTAAAAGTAGGTGTTAATAACCAACCTGTTCTTGCTGAAAATGCAGACATATTAAATCTAGCTGCTCCCGTTGTTCCAACGTTTGCGAATCCATCTGGCTCCCAATTTGATTCAGCCGGTGTGACACCTCCTGAAACAATCAAAGCTCCTGTAGCTTCTTCCCAACATAAAGGAGTTTCATCCAATGGGAAAACTGACCTGTAAGTCGCAAAATCTTGCGAATAAGGCAATGAAGCACCTGATGGACATCCAGTCTCTCCACAGAAAGGTCCACTCCAGAAACTTGTATCACCATTC
>CBFHZD010000030.1:0-1213 GCA_965660305.1 Flavobacteriales bacterium
CAAATACAGACCTCAGTTTTACCTTAGAACTACAGATGTAACTGGAGAAATTTCTCTAGAGGCTGGAAGAGAAATGGTAATGCCTGGAGATAACGTAACAATTACTGTAGATTTGATCGTTCCAGTTGCAATGTCTAAAGGACTTAGATTTGCAATCAGAGAAGGAGGAAGAACAGTAGGTGCAGGACAGGTTACTGAGATTCTAGATTAAGAATTACACTTATATAATAGTTAGCAATTCCAGTCTTTTATAAGGCTGGAATTGTTTTGCTATTTTTACGGGTGTAGCTCAGCTGGTAGAGCACTGGTCTCCAAAACCAGGTGCCGGGAGTTCGAGTCTCTCCACCCGTGCATAAAGAGGTTGGTTCTACATAGAATTAGTACCTATTAAGTTTTAGTATAAAACTTGATTAATTTAATAAACTAGCAATAGTTGAACAAATAAGAAATGGTTAAAATTAGAACATACATACAAGAGGTAGTTTCTGAACTATTTGAAAAGGTTACATGGCCAACTTGGTCTGAACTTCAAAATAGTGCATTTGTTGTGCTTATAGCATCTGCGATTGTTTCTATTCTTGTTTGGTTAATGGATTTTACTTTCGGAATTAATGTTGGGGGATGGAAAGGAGTGTTAGGATTTATTTACCAATTTATTGGATAAACTTATGAAGTGGTATATAGTTAAAACCGTAACAGGTAAAGAAAAAAAATCGAAAGAGTATTTGGACATAGAAATCGAAAGATTGAACATGTCATCTTATATCGGACAAGTAATCGTTCCGATGGAAAGAGTTATTCAAATTAAAGATGGGAAGAAAATTGTAAAAGAAAAAAGTTTGCTTCCTGGTTGTATTATGGTTCAAACAAACCTCCAAGGAGAGGTGAAGCACCTTATCAAGAGTATTCCTAATGTTATGGGATTTTTGGGCTTGGAAAAAGGAGGTGATCCATCTCCATTGAGAGAGAATGAAGTAAACAGAATTTTAGGTCATGCAGATGACTCAATTGATTTGGAAGATCAAGCAACCATTGATTTCCAAGTTGGTGAAAGCGTAACCGTAACAGATGGTCCTTTCAATAAGTTTGACGGTATCATTGAAGAGGTTAACGAAGAAAAGAAGAAATTAAAAATCATGATAAAGATATTTGGTAGGAAAACTCCTGTTGAATTGAATTACATGCAAGTAGAAAAGCAATAATTAACTAAAAG
>CBFHZD010000030.1:1223-2909 GCA_965660305.1 Flavobacteriales bacterium
CTGCGAATCCTTCACCACCAGTTGGACCTGCACTAGGTGCCAAGGGTGTAAACATCATGGAGTTCTGTAAGCAGTTTAATGCAAGAACACAAGATAAACCAGGAAAAGTACTTCCTGCTGTAATTACAGTTTATTCGGATAAGTCTTTTGATTTTGTAATCAAAACTCCACCGGCTGCAGTTCAGTTATTGGAAGCTGCAAAACTTAAGTCTGGTTCAGCAGAACCAAACAGAGTTAAAGTGGGTAAAGTTACTTGGGATCAAGTAAAAGCTATCGCTGAAGATAAGATGCCAGATTTAAACTGTTTTGTAGTAGAATCAGCAATGAGAATGGTTGCGGGTACTGCAAGAAGTATGGGATTAACAGTACAAGGTACTCCACCGTGGAGTAATAATTAATAATAAATAATAACAAATGTCAAAAGCAAAAAGAGCAATTTTGGAGAAATATGACTTGGAAAAGTCCTATTCTTTAAAAGATGCGAGTAATTTAATTAAGGAAATTACGACAGTAAAATTTGATGCAACAGTAGATGTAGCTATCAGGCTAAATGTTGACCCAAGAAAAGCTGACCAAATGGTTAGAGGAAGTGTTTCTCTTCCAAACGGTACAGGGAAAGACATGAAAGTTTTGGTATTGTGTACTCCTGATAAAGAAGCGGAAGCTAAAGAAGCCGGTGCCGATTTTGTAGGATTAGATGAGTACATTGAAAAGATCAAAGGAGGCTGGACAGATGTAGATGTAATCATTTCTACTCCGAACGTAATGGGTAAAATTGGTGCTTTAGGAAGAATCTTAGGGCCAAGAAACTTAATGCCTAATCCTAAAACAGGAACGGTAACTATGGATGTTGCTAAAGCTGTTAAAGATTCAAAAGGAGGGAAAATTGATTTCAAAGTAGATAAATTTGGAATTATTCATACTCTAATTGGAAAAGCATCTTTCTCTGGAGATAATATCTTTGGAAATGCAAAAGAATTGATAGATACGATTGTAAAGTTAAAGCCAGCATCTGCTAAAGGTCAGTATGTAAAGAGCATTTACATGTCATCTACAATGAGTCCGAGTATTAATGTGGACGTAAGTTCTATTTAAAATAACAGCAATGAATAAAGACGAAAAAAGCAAACAAATAGCATACTTAACTGATAAGATAGGTAATGCGAGTATCTTTTATTTGGCTGATACATCAGAATTAAATGCTGATGAAACAAGTAAATTGAGAAGAAGATGTTTCAAAGGTGAAGTATCTTTAGAAGTAGTTAAAAATACTTTGGTTAAGAAGGCACTTGAGAATATCGAAGGTAAAGACATGTCTCCTTTTTATGATTTATTGAAGGGTCAAACTTCTTTAATGATCAGTGAGAAAGGGAATGAGCCTGCTAAAATCATCAAAGAGTTTAGAAAGAAGAGTGATAGACCTATACTTAAAGGTGCCTTCGTGGAAGAAGCAATCTTTGTAGGGGATGATCAAATCGATACATTAGTTGCTCTTAAATCTAAGGACGAGCTTATTGGAGATATCATTACACTTCTTCAATCACCTGCTAAGAATGTTATTTCTGCCCTTAACTCGGGAGGAAGTACAATTGCAGGTCTTGTAAAATCTTTAGGAGAAAGATAAATAAAAGAATTTCTTGAGTTCTGTTAGAATAACGGATGCTTCTCTCAAGAATATTAAATAAA
>CBFHZD010000031.1:0-1908 GCA_965660305.1 Flavobacteriales bacterium
TTGTACTACAACAGTGACGGTGCTCGATACGTTGGCACCAGTGATGAGTTGTAAATCAGCAACAGTGGTGTTGGATGCAACTGGAACAGGAAGCATTACTACTTTGGATGTGGACAATGGAAGCGCAGACAACTGTGGAATGACAATGACTTTATCATTAAGTAGTTTTGATTGTACAAACATTGGAACTAACAGTGTAACCTTAATCGGTACAGATGCAAGTGGAAACATCTCAACATGTACGGCAACAGTAACCGTGATAGACAACATGGCACCAACAGCGATCTGTCAGAACATCACGATTAGCTTAGATGCAAATGGACAAGCAACGATCGTAGCGAGTGATGTAGATGGAGGAAGTTTTGATAACTGTTCTGTATCAAGTCTAAACTTGGATAAGACAGAGTTTGATTGCAGCAATGTAGGAAACAATCAAGTGACCTTAACGGTAACAGACTTGTATGGAAACACATCGAGTTGTGTGGCTACTGTAACGGTAGAAGACAATGTAGCACCAGTTGTTTATTGTCCATCGGATAAGAACAGAACGATTAAGAACACGACTTGTACTTATGTAGTAGAAGACTTCTTATGGGAGACATCGAATACAGACAATTGTACAGGAAACGGAACTACTACCGAGCAGTTCCCAGTAGCTGGAACAGAAGTTGTGTCGGAGAATGGTCGAGTAACTATAACGATAGTAACGACAGATGCATCGATGAATTCAGATTCATGTACGTTTGATGTGATCGTAAGCTGTGACAAGCAATTGGATGTACCACAGTTTATCTCACCAAACGGAGATGGAAGGAATGACTTCTGGGATTTATCAGAGTTGTCGGAGTACGAGAACAATGTGGTAAAAATCTTCAACCGATATGGAACATTGGTGTTCGAGCAACGCGGATACAGCAACCAGTTTGTAGGAAGAGGAAATGTGGAGAATATATCACAAGACCTACTCGGAAATGGAATGTTGCCAGATGGAACTTACTTCTACATCATTGATTTAGGAACTGATGTAAACGACAAGAAAGTTTACAACGGATACCTCCAAATCAAGAAGTAAGAACAGACACTAACCTAAAAACAGTAAAAGCCCAATCAACTTGATTGGGCTTTTTTGTTGGGTTTTAAAAGAGAAAAAAGTATTGTTATTAATCTCTAATATATTGACTAATGTTGGTGTTTACGACCTTTAATTTTTCCTTTCTGGTATGCTTTTTCAAGTTCCTCTTGTTCATTTTTTTCCTTCTCGGATAGTTCTTTTTTCTCCAATTCTTCCAAGTCTGGCTGTCCGGCATTCATCCAACAAGTGTACCAAAAGCTACCAACGGATACCACAGAAGAACGCATTCTTTTCTCTATCATTCCGTCAAGCATCGTTTGATAGTCTAGGCTATAACTTCTTGAATAGGTTTTTATGGTTCTATTCCCTCTGTTGTCGAAAGCATACTTTCTGTCGCTCGGATAATTGGAGTTCAATTCTTTTTCGAAACTAAGCACTGAATCAACAGCCATATGGCTAGATTCTACCACGTCCCAGATGTAATCCAGTGGTTTTTCTATGTAGGAGGCTTGACCCACAAAGAAATCATAATTATTAGAAAACAATTCAGGTATCCTTGATTCCCAAAAACCATGTATTCCTCTTTGTCCCGAAAGTTGCCCATTGTAGTTTTCTGTGGTGTGTAATGGAACAGAAGCATCTCCTATGTAGTGACCTATTTCGGCAGATAATTTTAGTATTTTATTAAAGTCCTTTTCTTTGAAGGCATAGGTCAATCTTTTTTGCATGACTTCTACGTGCCAAGGAACAATTCCGTAAGCTTGTAGAGTATCATCTGTAAATTTTTCGGTCGCATCCTTCCACCTTCTTGGAACATATTGAAATGGAGTGAGGCT
>CBFHZD010000032.1:0-1634 GCA_965660305.1 Flavobacteriales bacterium
GGATTAAAACAGAGTTGACAGTTAGAAGAAAAAACTCAGCTAAATAAATTTTTCAATGGAAAGAAATTTAAGAAAAGAAAGAATCGGAATTGTAACAAGCCAAAAAATGGATAAGTCCATTACGGTTCTTGTTGAAAGAAGAGAGAAGCATGCCATGTACGGGAAGTTTCTAAAGAAGTCGAACAAATTCTTAGCTCACGATGAAAATAATGAGTGTAAAGAAGGTGATGTAGTGAGAATTGCAGAGACAAGACCTCTTAGTAAAAGAAAGAGATGGAGATTGGCAGAAATCATTGAAAGAGCAAAATAATATTTTTAGAAAATGGTACAACAAGAATCAAGATTAAAAGTTGCAGACAACAGTGGAGCCAAAGAAGTTCTAGTAATTAGAGTTTTAGGAGGGTCTGGTAAGAGATATGCTTCAATCGGAGATAAAATAGTAGTAGCTGTGAAATCCGCTGCTCCTAATGGAAACATCAAAAAAGGATCTGTGTCAAAGGCAGTAGTGGTGAGAACAAAAAAGGAAATCAGAAGACCAGATGGATCATACATCAGATTTGATGACAACGCAGCTGTAATGCTTAACGAAGGAGGGGAAATGAGAGGAACGCGTATTTTTGGCCCTGTAGCAAGAGAGTTGAGAGATAAGCAATTCATGAAGATTGTTTCATTGGCACCAGAAGTGCTTTAATTGAATAGAATTATGACAAACAAGAAATTACATATCCAAGTAGGAGATTCAGTATTTGTATCTACGGGAGTTTCTAAAGGAAAAAAGGCTGAAGTTATTTCCATAAATAGAAAAACTTCGAGAGTTACGATTAGGGGAATAGAAGGAGATACGCTACACCCAATCAAGAAGCACGTAAAGCCAAATGCCGATAAGAACTTCCCTGAGGGTGGAATCATTGAAAAAGATCCTACCATCCACATTTCAAATTTGATGTTGTTGGACCCAAAAACTGGAGAAGCTACAAAAATTGGAAGAAAAAGAAAAGAAGTAGAGATCAAAGGAAAGAAGAAAACAATTTCTGTTAGATTTTCTAAAAAGTCACAAGAAGAAATTAGCAAGTAATGGAATATACACCAAGATTAAGACAAGAATACTCGGATAGAGTTACTGCAGCTTTAACCGAAAAGTTTGGTTACAAGAATGTAATGGAAGTACCAAAACTAACTAAGGTTTGCTTGAGCCAAGGGATCGGTAAAGCGGTTTCTGATAAAAAATTAGTAGACGCAGCTGTCGAAGAAATGACAATTATTTCTGGACAAAGGGCAATGGCTACTTTTTCTAAGAAGGATATCTCTAACTTTAAGTTAAGAAAGGGAATGCCAATTGGAGCGAAAGTAACTTTGAGAGGTAATAAGATGTGGGAATTCACAGATAGATTTGTTTCAATTTCACTTCCAAGAACAAGAGATTTTAGAGGTATTGAATCAAAAGGATTTGATGGTAGAGGTAACTATACTTTAGGTATAAAAGAACAAATCATATTCCCTGAGATTGATATCGACAAAATTAAGAACATTACAGGGATGGACATCACTTTTGTCACAACGGCAAAAACAGATGAAGAAGCAAGAGAATTGTTAACCCAACTAGGTTTTCCTTTTAAAAAATAAGTAAAAGATGG
>CBFHZD010000033.1:0-1441 GCA_965660305.1 Flavobacteriales bacterium
CCCTTCTCAATCAGATTTTGATGAACCTTCTTGGTAATTCTGAGAAGTTTACTGAACATGGGAGCATTACCCTGAAAGCTGAACCTCTAGCTGAATTCGACAAAACAGTTACATACCAGTTTAGCATCATAGATACTGGTACCGGTATTGCACCTGAACGAATCGAGGCAATATTTCAAGAATTCGTCCAAGAAGAGGGAGTTGTTTTAAAAGACTTCAATGGAGGAACGGGATTAGGACTTGCTATTACCAAGAAAATCATCGAAATGATGGGAGGTAAGATTTGGGCTGAAAGTACTGTAGGCGTGGGTACACAAATGATTTTTGTATTAACATTCGAACTTACGAATGACAATATTCAGCCGGAAGAGCACGTCAAAAACGTCCAACATAAACATACAGAACATAGAGAAATAGACAACAACTTAGAGGTTTTAATCGCTGAGGACAATGCGATGAATCAAAAATATATCTCGCGAATATTAGAAAAACTCGATGTAAGTTTTGAAATCGCCTCAGATGGGCAAGTTGCATCTCAAAAGTGCAAAAACAGGCAATACGACGTTATATTTATGGATCTGTTCATGCCTAAAGTCGATGGATTTGAAGCCACGAAAGAGATTCGCAACAATGACAAATCAAAAAACCATGAAACCCCTATCTATGCACTAACGGCAACAGCCGTGCAGCAGCATAAGGAAAGAGCCCTTAAAGTAGGTATGAATGGTTTTATCTCTAAACCCTTTCACCCGAACGAAATCCTGAGTGTTCTAAAAGAAGTATCGAAAAAATCCACCCCTCAACCAATCAATGAACCCATGGAACCACTTAAATACGCTTACGCTCAAGAATTTGACACCACTACGTTAGATATGTATTATGGTGAAGACATTTCGTATGCATTAGAGATGTTTGAAATTTTCTCTGAACAGCTTAAGGAGTCAATTCCGGAGATCCAAGTAGCGCTCAGTACGAGTAATCGTATAGGATTAAGGCATCTCGTACATAAACTAAAGCCGACTTTCACTATGGTAGGCTTCCCAAGTTTGACTCAGTATTTCGAGAAATGGGAACAGGATTTGGATCAACCCAATTTAAGCTTCGAGCTTTTCCCTGGTGTGTGGGAAGATATTAATCCCAAGGTTATGGAAACCCTCAATTTAGTCGACAAGGAAATCATTAAAATGAAACATTTACCAGGAAAATAGTCCTATACTTTTCTTGCTGATCGCTCCCAGCTTGCATTTTGACCATTTCTTATAAATCGCACAAAGCCTGCTAATACAGCGTAATTCATTACGCAAAAATAATAGATTGCTAGGACAGGACCGGAAATAGCTTTATGTCGTTTTAAGTGTGCAACAAGAGCAGCACTGTAAAATAAGATCTGTCCCAATAACAATACATCAAATACCATATGCTCGCTAAATAGGAGCACATT
>CBFHZD010000034.1:0-1125 GCA_965660305.1 Flavobacteriales bacterium
GTGTTTGCCACAATTCCTTCTTGGATTGCTACACCGTAACTCTTTAATATTGATTTACCTTGGTATTCGTGTAAGTTCATTCTAAAAATTTTGGTTTTATGTGTTTCAAAGGTAAGATAATTTGAAATTAAAACGAAAGAGAAAAGAAGATAATTTAGTATTAATAAATCGCCCTCAGATATTTTTACATTTTAAGGTCGATTTGATTGATTTTAGTGCATTTTAAACGAAAAAAAGACAGAAAAAATTGATTTTTGAACAATTGTTGTACCTTTGAAACTATGTTATGAATTTTTCATAATTCACAAAAACTATTAAAACGATGAACGCAGTTATTACTGGAGTTGCTGGCTATGTACCAGATAAAATATTATCCAACAAGGATTTAGAAAAACTTGTTGACACGAATGATGAATGGATAAAATCCCGAACGGGAATTGAAACGAGGCATATCTTAGAAGACGGAAAAGGTACCTCGTACATGGGAGCTAAAGCCGTGGAGGAATTACTTTCGAAGACAAATACAAAAGCTGAGGAAGTAGATTTAATCATATGCGCTACGGTCACACCAGATCACGTTTTTCCCTCCACAGCAAACATCATAGGAGATTTGGTAGGGGCAACAAATGCCTGGAGTTATGATGTAAACGCAGCTTGTTCTGGTTTCTTATATGCCTTATCAACAGGAAGTCAATTTATAGAAACTGGAAAATACAAGAAAGTTATTATTGTAGGAGGAGATAAAATGTCCTCTATTATTGACTACACCGACAGAACCACCTGTGTTATTTTTGGAGATGGAGCTGGCGCAGTTATGCTAGAGCCTACCGAAGACAAAAACCTAGGGATAAAAGACTCCATTTTATATTCGGATGGGTCAGGTAAAAAACACTTGTATCAAAAAGCAGGTGGATCGGTAAGTCCAGCAACTGAGGAAACTGTTAAAAACAGAGAGCATTTCGTATATCAAGAAGGACAACCTGTATTCAAAGCTGCCGTGACCGGAATGGCAGATGTATCTGCTGAAATTATGGAAAAGAATAACTTACAAGCAGAAGATGTTTCGTGGCTAGTTCCTCACCAAGCAAACTTGAGAATTATTGATGCTACAGCAAGAAGAATGGG